>DASZAX010000012.1:0-346915 GCA_035944705.1 Mesorhizobium sp.
ACGAACCGCAATGCGAAGAGCAGCCCTCCAGATACTCCCGAGTGTCTCACCCGTTCTAAAACCGCGCAACGCCGCCAGATCGGCTGGTTTCGGCTGATGAAAGTCCGCTGAGACAGCTTGACTGTTCAGATAACGCGCCGAAATGGCGGCGGCATTCGTCTGCTCGGCGCTGCGTATCGCGCCGACCGTGCGCCACGCCGATTACATCGGCTCGTGGCTGGCGGTGCTGCGCGAGGACAACCGCGCGATCTTCCGCGCTGCCAGCCTCGCCTCGAAAGCCGCTGATTTCCTGCTCGCTTTCGATGCTGGCGCGCATGACGAAGCGCGAACCAGCATCGCCGCATGACCCGCGTGCTCATCCCAAGCTGATCTTAGAAGGAGTGTTCCCGTGATCCTGATAACGGACGACCTGCGCGCAAGGCTGCTCGCGAACGGCGCGGTCGCGACCGGAACCAACCATGTCCCGGTCGTCAAACTGTTCAATCCGGTCGGGGCGGCGACGTGGCTGCTGACCGAACTTGACGCCGATGGCGATACGCTGTTCGGACTTTGCGATCTGGGTTTCGGCTTTCCCGAACTCGGCAGCGTCAGCCTTGCCGAATTGCAATCCGTCAAGGGGCCGCTCGGCCTCGGCATCGAGCGCGATCATCACTTTGCGCCACGTTATCCGCTTTCGGTCTATGCCGAGGCCGCGCGCATCGCCGGGCATATCACCGAGGCCGAGCGGCTGTTGCAACACGCTGCTGCGACACTCGCACTTTCTCAATTCGAGCTTCCGCCAGACGCGGCGGATGACAAGCGCCGCTAGGCGCAAACCGGGCCCGCCGCTCGGCCTGCGGCCTCGCGGGGGGCATTTCCAACCAGAACCAAAGGAGAAAGGACCATGCAACTCGCTCATGTTCCCATTGCCAGACTGAGCATCTCGACTGTCAACATGCGGCATTCCAAACGTCCCCCGGATGTCTCCGACATTCTGCCCTCCGTCAGGGCGCGCGGCGTGCTGGTGCCGCTGCTGGTGCGGCCGAACGGCTCGCCGGACGATTTTGAGATCGTCGCCGGGCGGCGACGGTACTTTGCGGCAAAAACCGTTGCCGACGAGCGCGGGGAGATTGAAGACCTGCCATGCGCCATCATGGAGGATGGCGACGATGCAGACGCTCTGGAGGCTTCGCTGATCGAGAACATCGCGCGTCTTGATCCCGACGAAGTTACGCAATGGGAGGCGTTCACGCGTCTGATCGCGCAGGGGCGCGAGCTTGCCAGCATCGCCGCGACATTCGGCATCACCGAGTTGCAGGTGAAGCGCGTTCTTGCGCTTGGGAACCTGCTTCCCAAAATTCGTGACGCCTATCGGCGGGAAGATATCGATGCCGACACGGTACGTCATCTGACCATGGCGTCGAAGGCACAGCAGAAGGACTGGTTGGCCCTGTTCTGCGATCCCGATCAGTATGCGCCGCATGGAAGGCAGTTGAAGCAATGGCTGTTCGGCGGCCAGTCGATCTCGACCAAGGTGGCGCTGTTCGCCATCGAGGATTATGGCGGCCAGATCGTGTCCGACCTGTTCGGCGAAGACAGCTACTTCGCCGATGCGGACCTGTTCTGGCAAAAGCAGAATGACGCAGTCGCCGCCAGACGCGATGCCTATCTCGAAGCTGGCTGGCGCGACGTGCTGGTGCTGGAAACCGGCCAGTACTTCCACAGCTACGATCATGAAAAGACACCGATGAAGAAGGGCGGCAAGGTGATCGTCACCGTCTCTCAGCGCGGCGAGGTGGAATTCCATGAGGGTTGGCTGACGCGCAAGGAGGCACGCCGCGCCCGTTCCGGCGAAGAGGATGGCGAGCAGGAAACGGTTTCGCCGAAGACGTCTCGCCCCGAACTTACCGGGCCGATGCAAAACTATGTCGATCTGCACCGTCACGCGGCAGTCAGGGCAGCCATTCTCGACCGCCCGGCTGTGACGCTGCGGCTCATGGTGGCGCATGCGATTGCCGGCTCAAGCCTGTGGCAGGTGCGTCTGGAGCCGCAGCGCGCCGCCAATCAGGCGATCGCGACAAGTGTCGCCGAAAGCACGGCGCAGGCCGCCTATGCCGGCAAGCTGGCGGAGGTTCTGGTGTTGCTTGGCCGGGCGGATGACGACACCACTGTCGCTGGCGGCTTTGGCGATGACGCCACACTCGCCACCGTTTTCATCCGGTTGCTTGCGTTGTCCGACGAAGAGGTCGCGCGCGTACTGACTGTCGTCATGGCGGAAACACTGGCGGCTGGCAGCGCCATGATCGAGCTTCTCGGCACGCACCTCAAAGTCGAAATGGTAGCTGGCTGGCGGGCGGACGACGCCTTCCTCGACCTGTTGCGCGACAGGGACGTCGCCAACGCCATGCTGGCCGAGCTTGGCGGCAAACAGGTTGCCGAGGGCAATGTCGCCGAGAAGCTGAAGACGCAGAAGGCGATCATCCGCGATCTGATTACCGGCGAAAACGGCAGGCAGAAGGCACAGAACTGGTTGCCGCGCTGGCTGAGATTCCCGGTGGAAAGCTACACCGATCGCGGCGGTTTCCGCACCGCCGATCAACGCGTGCTTGTCGAGACGCTGGTGGTCTCACAGTGATCGTCAAAAAGCTGAGCGGCGGCGCAGCGATTGCCGCCGCTTGGCTTGTTTTTCCTGAGCATATCGACGGCTTCGTTTGCCGATGCCGATGGCCGGGGCCTCTCCGGGTCAGGTTGCGCACTGCCGATCCGGCTTCCACATCCGCATCTGTCTTGTGCGGAAAGCGCTCATCCTGGAGGAACACTGGCGTGCCGGTGATAGGCTAGGGTCGCACGCTGCGTGGGTGTTGCCGTTTTCCTGCCCGCTGCACGCGAACGCGCTGCCAACGCGTCTCCAAGCGCGTCGCCAAAGACCATTCCCCTGCGGCTGGCTGAACGACCTATGGGCGGATCCGGCCGGCCCGAAACCCTCGACCGCCGCCTTTTTTCCCCGACCGCCTGTGGCGGTCTCCTCGCGCCGCTTCGCTGCAAAAAAGCCGCCTGCTCGGGTCCTGCGCTGGCGCTCCCGCCCTGCCGGGTTCGCGCCGTCCGGACGCGCCCATCACGGTGCGCCATCGCAGGGGAATGGTCCCCGGCGAACACCAAAGGAGACTTTCAAATGACCGCGATCGGATACGTCACCAAGCAGGACAACGGCGCCTACAAGGGGCAGCTCAAGACCCTCAGCCTGCGCACCGACATCGACATCGTTCCCAATCAGGGCAAGAATGCCGACAACCATCCCGACTTCCGGGTGCTGGCGCAGGGCGTCGAAGTCGGCGCCGCCTGGGTCCGGACCGGCGAAACCTCCGGCAAGGATTATGTCAGCCTGTCGATCGCAGCGCCGGAATTCGGACCGCGCAAACTCTACGCCAATCTCGGCCGCGCCGCCGGCCATGACGATGACGAAACCTTCGCCATCATCTGGAACCCGGCCGATTGATCGAAAAACCGGTAGGCCCCGCGCCCGGCGCGGGGCCTTCCTTTTCACGAAGCGAAGCATCGGCATTCCGCGCAGGCCTGCAAGCAAGACAGCGCGGCCGTCGCAGGCGCGGTGTCGCTCCGATCCGGACCGACCGAGGGACAACGAAACGAGCGTTTCGTTTGCTTCCACGCTTGCCATCCCCAGTGTTACAGCGCCTTGTATGTCGTCAGCCGTGCAACTGCCGCCCCCGCACTGTCGCATGCCATGATGAACCTGCGACATGACCGGGCTGATTGCCGAGGTCACAGCGGGCGCGTCTCGAACGGTCGCGAGCCTGCAGCGCGCCGGCTGCAAGACAGCGTCGGACCCGCGCGGCTTCGGCCATACATACGCCGGTATCGTCGCGCTGAAATCTCCTTGAAGACTGCATTGCGCGCGGGCTGGACCGCCTGACCGAGGCGCATACGGGTCGCCGCCATTCTCCCTCTCAGCGCGCTTCCCTGCTGCTGAAACATACAACCACGTTGCTTCGTCGCGACCAGGCAGCGATCCCCCGACGCATCTTGCGGCAAGACAGCTTCGCGACGTTCATGGCGCGCGCATCGACGAATATTCATCAGAAAGACGCCGGTTGCGCGACGACAGGGTAGGGGAAGCGCGAGGCCGCCGCCGGTTCCCCAGACCGCGAACTCCCACGACAGGCCGCGACTGTGCAATGCCGGCAGGGTGTTGCTGTTCGACCAACCGAATGATGGCAAGATAAAAGCCCGCACGGTGCACGTCGGGCTGGCGGTTGTTTCTAAACGAGATTTCGGCGCGCTTCGCACCGTGCCGGGGTTTGCCGCACCGTGCCGGACCGACCTATGTAATTGATTTGTCGTCCTGTTTCGCACGTCGCGGCAGCGCCCGATCAAACGGTCCGGTCGCTTGCCGGCTCTTCGCTCGCGCACCGGCAGCAAAGGTTGAGGCGCAGGTTCGTGGTATCGACTTCGCGGTACCGACGAGGGCCACGGTCACCACCGTTCGGTGATGGGGTAATCCGGCAGATCCATGCCGTCGCAGACCCAGTCGAGGCGGCGGTTACCGCCATAGTTGTAGGTTGGACGAAACGTGTTTGGATCATCGAAGGTGCCGCCGTGGAGGGCGATCTCGGCGGAGCCGTCATAGAGCAACGCGATCGGCGTGCCGCATTCGTCACAAAAGCTGCGGCTCGCCAGCGGCGACGAGCGGCGCATGGCCGGGGCCGCGCCCGCCCAGGAAACGGCCGTCCGGTCGACCCAGCACAAGACGGCATAGGCGCTGCCTGTCGCGCGCCGGCACATCGCGCAATGGCAATAATGCACGCGCGGTTCCGTGCTGACGCTGTATCGGATTTGCCCGCAAAGGCAGCCTCCATGACGTTGCATCGCCAGCTCCCTGATTGTGCGCAGGTAACCGCTCGCCGGGCGCTTCGTTCCATTGATGCGGGACGCTGATGCTGCTCGAAAGAACGGTCGTGCCGCTTGAAATCACCAGGGCAGCTACCATTTGACGGTCGCGATCACGCGAGCGGCAGAGCAGGGCGATGAACGACGTCTGGTTTTCCGAGCCGGTCATTCTTGATTTCCGTGACAGCGGAGAGCGCAAGGTCGCCAGCTGTTTCGAAGCTCTGGAATGCATGGGCGACCAGTGGCCCATGCGCGACCGCGCCTGGAAATCGGCCATACGGGCCTGCCGCGATGCCCTTGATGGTTTGAAGAGTGCGGTCGAAGCGCGTAGGGCCTTTTGCAGGGCTGCACGCAGCGCGCGGCTGCTCTACCCGCTTCGGGAGCGCCGCGCAGCAAGGCGATCGCCGCAGGCCGCGGTTTTTTTGGAACAAAGCCAGTTGTCGATGGTTCGGGGCAGGAGGCGATGAGGCCTCGGCAAAACCGGAGGAAGATCACAATGGCCCGTTCAACCGAAGGCCTCCAGGACCTGTTCCTGGACGGCCTGAAAGACATTCTCTACGCGGAAAAGAAAATCCTGAAGGCGCTGCCCAAGATGGCCAAGAGCGCATCGGACGAAGCCGTGTCACAGGCTTTCGAGACGCATCGCGAGCAAACCGAAGGTCAGGTCGAGCGTCTGGAGCAGGTGTTTGCCCTGTTGGACAAGCCGGCACGCGGCAAGACCTGCCCGGCGATCGACGGCATCATCGAGGAAGGCTCGGAGATCATGGAAGAGTACAAGGGCACGCCCGCCATCGACGCTGGCCTTGTCGCGGCGGCCCAGGCGGTCGAGCACTATGAGATTGCCCGCTACCGCACGCTCTGCGCCTGGGCCGAGCAGCTTGGAATGCCGGACGCCGCAAAGCTGCTGCAAGCCACGCTGGACGAGGAAAGCGAGACCGACGCGACGCTCGCCCAGCTGGCCGAAAGCGGCGCCAATGAGCGCGCGCTGCAAAAAGCCGCTTAAAGCATCGCAAGGAGACAGGCCCCGGCGACGGGGCTTGTCTTGCCATTATGACCCAACTGAAAAAGCGCGGCGCTCAGTCGCGTTCCAGGATGCGACGCATTGAAACCGCGATCGAGGCCTCATACCTCGCGCCGCGCTTCGGCCTGACCAAGCAGGAGGCCGTCGCGATCATCAGGCAGGCCGCCAGCCCGACGGAGCGAACCGATGTCCCACCCAAACGCCTTTGAAAGCGGCGCGCGCGTGCCAAAGCCCGGCAAGTCGCTGCGACCGGACCCGATTCATACCGGTGATCCTGCGGACGAACCGAAAAGGCCGTATGGCCTCGTCGAGGACCGCGACGACGTCAACGAAAAGACCCGCCATTCCGATGGGCGCAGCCACAGCCATCCGCGCCTGCGCGGCCATCCCGGCTGACGCCGCGGATCATGGCGACCGCGCTGAGGCATGGTCCCGTCGCCGCCAACGCTCTGCATGTCTGCGTCGACATGCAGATGCTGTTCGCCAGCGGTGCGCCGTGGCAGGTGCCGTGGTTCGAGAAAACCCTGCCAAGGATAGAACAGCTTGTCGCCGCCCATGCCGCTGCAACAATCTTCACGCGTTTCCTGCCGCCAAAGCGTTCCTCGGATGCGGTCGGCATGTGGCGCCGCTACTACGAAAAGTGGCGCAGCGTGACGCTGGAACAGATCGATCCGGCAATGGTCGAGCTCGCACCGGATCTTGCCCGATATTCGCCACCCGCCGTGATCATCGACAAAACCGTCTATTCACCCTGGATCCAGGGTCGCCTCGACGGGCATCTGTGGCGGCGGCCAACCACCACGCTGGTGATCAGCGGCGCTGAAACAGATGTCTGCGTGCTGGCCACGGTCTTGGGCGCGATCGATCGCGGATTTCGCACCATCATCGCGGCCGATGCGGTCTGCGGTTCGGCCGATGAAACGCACGACGCGATGATGCGGTTCTATGCCAGCCGCTTCAGTGAGCAGGTCGAACTGGCTTCAACCGAAGAGATCCTTGCCAATTGGCCGATCCGGGAGTGACCCCATGAAAAAGCTTCTTCGCGACAATGGGCTGACCATCGTGCTGATGGTCTGCTTCCTGATCAGCCTGATCGGCATGATCGTGGCGGGATTGGGAAGCTATAACAGCGAACTCGCCGAGCACTCCGCGCAAGGCGTCGGCCTGGCGGCATATCTGCGCAGCGGCCAGTTTGTTTCGGCGCTGTTCGAGAACTGGGAAAGCGAGTTCCTGCAGATGGCCGCCTATGTGGTGTTCACCGCGATGCTGTTCCAGCGCGGCTCGGCGGAATCGCGCGACCCCGATGACCCCGAGCGGCCGGATGACAAACTGCCGCCTTGGCCAAGCCGCACCGCCAGATGGTTCTATGGCCGCTCGCTCGGACTGGCGCTGGCTGGCCTGTTCGTCCTCTCCTTCCTGGCGCATTGGCATGGCAGCCTTGCCGCCGCCAACGAAGACGCCCGCTTGCATGGAACGCCAGCGCACTCGGCGCTCGCCTATCTCGGCGAAGCCGAATTCTGGTTCGAGTCCTTCCAGAACTGGCAGTCTGAATTCCTGTCGACGGCCGTGCTGGTGGTGCTCTCAATCTGGCTGCGCCATCGCGGCTCGCCTGAATCGAAGCCGGTCGCCAGCTCAGACAGCGAGACGGGTGCTTGAATGCCGGCCCGCAGTACCCCCGCCGTCCCCGCTCGGACATTGTGATGTTTGTTACAGCGCTATTTCAGGAACGTCGCGCGCCTGCCCCGGTTAGGCGGGTGAGGTCTCAAGAGGAGCCTCGTCACTCCAACTCCGAAGGAAACAAGCTATGGCCAATCAAGGTGGATCCCACGAGCAGCATGTGAAGGCCGGCGAGCAGAGCCACAAGAACACGCAGAACCAGCAGAAGGCCAGCAGCGGCGGCAACGACAAGAAGGGCGGCAGTGGCGGCAATTTCGCCGACGACCGCGACCGCGCTTCCGAAGCAGGCAAGAAAGGCGGCAGCAAGTAAGTCTGCCTCGACCCTTCCAAGAGAAAACTCGCCCGTCCGGGCGAGTTTTTTATGTCGAAATCACATGACGGCCGCGAGCGGCTTTTTTGAACCAATGCCGGTGAAAGCCGTTGACCCTGGTCTGCCTAGAGGCTTCCCCCTCGTTCTGCGCCGCATGTGGCAGTTGCCTCAGGCGGCGCTTTTTTGATTTGTCGCGCGGCTGCAGGAGTGACGATTCAGCTGCCGGCTTTGGGATACACGCCCTGCAGAACTTCATCGAAATGATGATTGACGGCAGCGTTGCACTCGCAGGCGAGCGCGCGCAGCCGGTCGATGTCGTGGATGGTCGTGCGGCCACGATGCGTTTCGATCGCGCCAGCCTGTTTCAGGTCCCGAAACACACGGCTGAGATAACTCCGGCCGACACCCAGCATGCTGGCAAGTTGTTCCTGTGTCAGCGTCACGTTGAGCGAGCCGGTCCGCTCATATGCGGCGATTAGCCAGCCGGCAGTCCGCTGCTCGATCGTATGCGTGGCGTTGCAGGCGACAGACTGGAGCAACTGTGCCAGCAGGCAGTCGGCATAGCGGGTGAACATGTTACGCAGTGTCATCGAACGGGATTTGGCGCCTTCGAGATCGTCCAGGCGGACGCGCAAAAAAATCCCGCCCAACTGCACCTCCGCGCGGGCAAAGGTCGGCAGATCTCCCTGGCTGACGATGCCGCCGACAGCACCCTCGCGCCCGATCAACGCGGTTTCGATGCCTTGACCATCGTCGAGGATCACCAGATACGAGACCAGGCTCGTCTCGCATGGGAAATAGGCGTGCGCCAGGGTTTGCCCGGGCTCGTGCAGGACGGTCCCGGCCTGCGCAGTCCCGGCCTCCAGTATCGGTTTCAGAATGTTCCAGTCTTTGGCCTGGAGGGCGCCGAGCAGATTGTTGCCGACCTTGTCTTGTTTGAGCGCGTTCTGTTCGTGAAACCTCATCGCGGTCTCCTTCGGTGCCCTTTTGTTAATGCACCTGCGCGGGATCGGTTCACTTCGCTTGGCATGTATTCCCTATCATGGGATCTCGACTTGATCAGGTCAGGATGAAACGCGCGCTGACACTCTCTTGCCGCAAGCCGATTCCGCGGCGACCAAATGCTGTCAGCACGCTGGTGTTCGGCAACAGCGATCTGTTCGCTGGATCGTCAAAATCAGACCAGCCAACTGTGGCTCGTTCGAACGCAGCGCTGGCTGCGATCGATGCGGGCGCGAGGCCTTTTTTGGCCGGCGAAACCCATTAGCCTTGCTTCACCGGATTCCAGGCTTGGCTGGACGTCTGCGCCAGCGTCCGGTGCTCATGGCGATGAGAAAAACTGCAGAAGTTTTTCGGCAAGTTCGACCGGAGCGTCCTCCGCCATGTGATGTCCGCTGTTGATGGGAAAGGCGTCGATTCCGCTGGCTGTCCATGCCCGCCATAGTCGCGTTGGATCGCCATAGAGCCTTTCCATGTCGTCATGGACGGACCAGAACACGCCAAGCGGACAAGCCAGCCTGCGACTGGCTTGCAGGTCGGCGCAGTCGTGGAAATAGTCATATTCCAGGCCGGCCTTGTAGTCGGCGAGCATGCCCCGCACCACAGCGGGATCGCGCGTGGCCCTCAGGAAGTCGCTGGCGTTTTCGGCGCCCATTTTCAGGGGATCGCAGGGATACCAGAGGTCGGGGTTGCCCGTGACGGCGGCTTCGGCTTTTTCGCTCTGGGCGAAGAAGAACCAGTGCCACCAGCTCTTGGCGAATTGCCAGTCGGCTCGGTCTAGAGCTTCATAGATCGGCACGCCATCGAGCACCGCGAGTTTGGTGACCTTTTCGGGGAAGTCCATGGCGAGGCGAAACGCGCGATAGGAGCCCCGGTCATGTCCGGCGACCGCGAAGGCGTCGAAGCCTAGGTTGCGCATGCATTCTTCCAGCGCGGCCGCCTTGGCGCGGCCTGACGACTGTTCCAGCGTCTCCGGTTGATAGCTTGATCCAAAGCCCGGCAGGTCAGGGCATAGAACGGTGAAGCGTTCCGCCAGCAGCGGCGCGACGCGCCACCATGTCGTGTGCGTCCGAGGGTGCCCGTGCAGCAGAAGCAGTGTCGGCCCACGTCCTCCAATCCTGAGGCGGATTGGCCCAGCCCGTGTCTCAACGACGCGCAGTTCGAAGCCCTCAAAGAATGCAGTCATGCGCCGCCCACCTTAGCCTGGTTTGTCTTTTCGAACGGCCACGGCCCGCCAGGACCCTGCAAAGCTTTTCCACGGCATGGGTATGGGGGCGTGTCCATCAGCCCCGTTCGCCCGCTCGTGTTTTGTCTCTTAAATCGCCGATGATCGCCCGATCGCGAGAGCATTTTGTCAGGTTGAAGTGCGGTGTTCGTTTCAGCTGGTCTTGGCTAACTGTGTCCGAGCGCGTTGGTTCCGGCCGATACGCCTGTCTTCACCTGCGCTGGCAACTTTCTCCATAAACCACCGAAAGTCGAAGCTGTTGCGTGCCCGGCGGGCTAGGCAAGGATCGTTTGTATCGCGGAAGCGACATGGCGGATGACCGGGTCTGAATCGCTACGCGCGTGCCAGGCAAGGTGAATTGCGAAGCCATCCACCGCGATGGGAAGATCGAATCTCGCGAAAGATTTTGCCTGTTGTTTCGGCAGGCATCTCGTTGGCAACATGGCGATCAGATCGGAGCGCAACAGCAATGGCGGCACGGCTGAAAAGCTCGGCACCACCAGGCCGATACGGCGCTGACGCTCCATCCGCTCCAATTGTTCGTCGAGTTTCGTAGCGGCAAGACCCTGCCGGCTCACGATGACATGCGGGTAGGCGAGCCAGGCATCCAGGTTGAAGCACGATGCAGCGGGATGATCGCGACGCATCAGGATACGGTAGCTGTCTTCAAACAGAAGCTCGCGTCGGATCGCTGTCTCCGCCTTCGGCAGAACAGATACTGCAATATCACAGTCGCCCTGTGTGAGCGCGACCGTTGCGTTGGCGGCCGCCTGCCAAGGCAGGATCACCAGATCGATTCCGGGAGACCGTTCCCGGAGATCGGCAAGCAGCTCAGGCATCAGCAGGCTGACGAGTACGTCCGCCATGAGCAGCGAAACGGTTTGTCGCACCGTCAACAAATCAACGGCAGGCGGGGCGACGATGGCCGCGACCGATGCAAGGACGTCCTTGACGGGTCGGCGCAGGCTTTCACCCCTGGGTGTCGGTCGCATCGTTCCTTGAACCCGTTCAAGCAGGCGATCGCTGAAAAGATGGCGGCAGCGCTCCAGCGCAGCCGAAGCTGCTGGCTGCGACAGGCCGATACGCCGCGCTGCGCGCGAAACATGGGCCTCATCGAGAACGGCATCCAGGACGACGAGGAGGTTGAGGTCGACGGAACGCAAATTCATCCGATGGATATCCCGCATACAAACTATCGATTGGATCGATCATATCCCTCGACCTAACCTTCTGGCCATCACCCATGGAGATCGAGGAAAATGGATCGCAGAACCTTGCTGAAATCCGGTTTCATCACGCTGACGGCGGCCACGGCGCCGGCATATTTCCTTCGGTCGCCGATGGCGCGCGCCCAGCAGGCAGCAGAGACGAAGGTCTTTCTGAGCGGTCACTATGAACCCACCCAGGTCGAGTTGACGGCAGACAGGCTGGCGGTACAAGGCGCGATCCCGCCAGCGCTGAGCGGTCGCTACATTCGCAACGGACATAATCCCGCCACCGGCCACCAGCCGCCTTACTGGTTCGAGGGCAATGGCATGTTGCATGGCGTGCGCATCAAGGACGGTCGCGCCGAATGGTACCGAAACCGCTTTGTGCGCACCCCGGCCTTGTCGGGCGCGAGGACGTTTCGCAGCGATGGTAGCGTGGATTTGACGGCCAGTGCAGCTGCGACGAGTGTCTACGCGCATGCCGGCCGGATTTTCGCGCTGCAGGAAGTGAATCTGCCTTTCCTCGTCGGTCCGGAATTGCAAACGCTCGGCGTGTTCGACTTCGGTGGCAAGTTGAAGGCACCGATGACGGCGCATCCAAAGATCGATCCGCGAACCGGCGAGATGCTGTTCATCTCCTATGGCCCGCAGGAACCGCACCTGACGTATTTCCGGGTATCGCCGCAAGGCGAACTGACCGATGTGGAAGTTGTCCCTGGAGCGGGCCCATCGATCATGCACGACTTCGCGATCACCGAGAACTACGTCATCTTTCTGGACCCAAGCGTCGTCTTCGATCCCAGGAGCAAGCTGGTTTTTCCGTATAAGTGGGACAACAGCTATCAAGCCAAGATCGGCGTGATGGCGCGCGATCGTTCGAAAGGGCCCGTGAAGTGGATAGCGGTGGATCCGAATTTCTACTTCCACATCAGCAACGCCTGGGAAGAGCCGGACGGCACTCTTCGCCTGGAAGCCACCTATTATGAGGAAAGCGCGTGGACGAAATTCAGCCAGTGGCTGACCAGTGCGTCGGGCCACGGGCACTACATTGTCGAAGGCGACAAATTCGCGCGATGGCATATCGATCCTGCCGCAGGCAAGGCGACTGCGGAAATCCGCAGCGACATCTCCGCGGATTTTCCGACCATCAACCAGACTTTCCTCGGCCGGCGGAACCGATACACCTATGCCGCCGCGTTTCCGAACGGGGCCTTGAAACGCAACGCCCTCGTCAAATATGACGGCCGCACCGGAGCGGTTACCTTGCGGGAGTTTCCCGAAAGACAGATGCCGGAGGAGCCGTGGTTCGTCCCTGCTGATGATGGGACTGAGGAGGATCACGGCTGGCTGTTCAGCTATGTCGGAGACCTCGCGACGAAACGCGGCGCGCTTTACATCCTGGATGCTTCCGATATCCAGGCGACCCCCACCGCGATCATCTCGATCCCCGGCTGGATACCGGCGGGCGTGCATGGAAGCTGGATCGATGACAAAGTGTTGGACAGCTAGGTCCGCATCTTCCGCCGCCTGAACAATGTCCGGGTCCTTATGCAGGCGCCGGATAATCCGCGTCACATCGGCCCGTTCCGGAATATGACCCTTAGCGGCTTGTCATTTTTGTCAGTCGAAGGCGGTGCGGGAGCAGGCGGCCGGATGCTCCCGACCGCCCACACGGGTTTCAGGCAGCCAGCCATTCATCGGCGGCCCTTGCTGCGGCCAGCTCCAGCGCTTCTGGGGCGAGGATGCCCGTTTTCCGGGCGAAAGCCTCAAAGGCCAAACGTGCCACGGAGACGCTGCCGTCGTCGAGAGCCGCGCGAACCGCAGCAAGCGCCTGCTCATGCGTAGGGCTTCGCGAGCCGACCCATTCGTTGAGAATTTCGAAGGCCTCCTCGACGGATTCCACATCGCGGGGAAATCCAAGGCCGACAAAAATGTAAACGGGTTTTGCGAAAGGCGTCATGCAGCTTCCTCGGTTGTGAGCAACACCAAGATTATGGGTCTGCCTAGAACGGACGATCCGGTACTTCGTTCAAAGAATTCATCCTTCGGAGGAAGGACGTGCATTTGAGTGAACCTGCGCCGGTCGAGAGTGTTTCTGAGGCAGTCGAGCGCTCGCTATCGAGCTACTCCCTTACGTGGCAGCGGCCAGCTGCGCATTTGTGTTAGGAATGGCTCATGATCTCCTCGTCGCTCATGACCGCCCGGTTGGTGACCGTCGCTACGATGATTGCCGCGATCGTGGTTCTCTATGTAGCAAAGGAGCTGCTGCTTCCTCTCGCAATCGCGGTGCTGCTGACATTCGCACTTGCTCCGATCGTATCCTTCCTCCGGAAAATGAAGCTGCCGCGGCTGGCGGCGGTGATAGGAGCGGTTGCGTTCGCCTTCGCGGTCATATCGGTCTTCAGTCTCATCGTCGCCGCGCAGGTCAGCCAGGTCGCGCAGGACATTCCGAAATATCAATTCAACATCGTTGAGAAGATCCGCGTCTTGAAAGAGACCGGGTCGGAAGACGGCATCGTCAGCCGCCTCGGACGTGTGTTCGAGCGCGTCAACACCGAGATCAATGAATCAGCTTCCTCGCCACCCACAACAAGCGCGCATCTCCCGGGTGAGCAGCGTCCGGTCCTGGTCCAGATATTTTCTCCCCAGCGACCCATCGAGACGCTGCAGAACATTATTGAGCCCTTGATCGGACCGTTGGCGACGACAGGCCTCGTGATCGTCATCGTGATCTTCATGCTGCTCGAGCGCGAGGAGCTGCGTGACCGCTTCATTCGCCTTGTTGGCTACAGCGATCTTCACCGAACCACACAAGCCTTGCAGGACGCGGGCAGCCGTGTTGGCAGATATCTGTTGATGCAGCTGGTAGTGAACATCACTTTTGGTGTGCCCTTGGCGGCAGGCCTGTGGCTTCTCGGCATTCCCAACGCCTTGTTATGGGGCATGCTCGCCATCGTTTTCCGCTTCGTGCCCTATATCGGGCCAGTTATTGCAGCGGCGATCCCGCTGTTCCTGGCGTTCGCGGTGGCTCCCAGCTGGTCGCTGCTCGTCTGGACCGCAGGCTTGTTCATCTTGCTGGAGCTCATAAGCAACAATGTCATCGAGCCATGGCTTTATGGTTCACGCACCGGGCTATCGCCCCTTGCGATCATCGTTGCAGCGGTGTTCTGGGCATGGCTCTGGGGGCCGATAGGACTGGTGCTTTCGACGCCGCTGACAGTGTGCCTGGTTGTGCTGGGTCGACACGTGCCTCAGTTCGAGTTCCTTCAGATCCTGCTTGGCGATGAGCCAGTTCTCGATCCACACGAACGCCTCTATCAGCGCCTGCTGGCGGATGATCTTGATGAGGCCACCGACAATGCGGAAGAAATGCTCGAAGAGAAATACCTGATTGAATATCACGGTACCGTCAGTATCCCGGCGCTGTTGCTCGGCGAACAGGATAGGGCTCGCGGGGCCCTGACGAAGGCCCAGGCGGCCGAGCTCGCCGAAAATGCACGCGAAGTCGTGGCCAACCTCAAAGCGATTGCCGCGGAAGAAGAGGAGCACGAACAAGACCACCAGGAAAACGGCAAAGACAGCAAAGCCGGCAGCGCGGTTGACGAGAAGGAAGAAGGACGGTTCGATGTCGAACTTCCCGATGGTTCTGGAAAATCGGTTCTCTGCATTGGTGGGCATGGCGACCTGGACGATGCCGCAGCCCTTGTCTTGGCGCAGGTCATTTCCGTCGAAGGGGCCGTTTCCGAGGCGGTGGGCCACCGCGACCTCGTTGCAGCCAGGATGCGCAGCCTCCCGGTGGAGGGGCGCGATTGTATCGTGATCGGCTTTTTGAGCCCCGAGTCCCTTAAGTACTCCAGGTTCGCGGTGCGTCGTCTACGCCGAATGGCGCCGCATGCCCGCATCGGTCTCGTGCTGTGGACGTCGCCCGAGAGTGAGCGGCCTTTCGATGAGAAGGAGCTTGCCGAACGACTGGAGGCCGACTTCATTGCGTTCAGTCTCGTGGACTGCGTGGTGGCAGCGCTGTCAGACGAAAAGCCGATTCATGATAAGCCAAAAAGGCAGAGAAGCATCCGACGTTCGCGTTCAGCGACCTCGATACCGTCAAAAGCCGAACCGGTGACGGAAACGTAACTTGCCCAATCGCAGATGCCAACCTTTACCGGTCGGGCAGGGCTTTTGAAAAAGTAGAAAAGGCTCTTCCAGCTGTCAGGTTCCTCGTCAAACAGCAGAAGCTTCATAGTGGCCGAGGTAATCGGACTTGAAGGAATCGCGCAGCCTGTTGGCTGCGACGCTCAGGAATCCGTCACGGCGCGTAACCAGAAAGATCGGGATGGTGAGCGTCAAATCCCTTACATCGATCGTGGCGAGCGTGCCCGCCGCCCGCTCCTCGGCGACCGCGCTTTCCGTCATCAATGCGAGTCCAAATCCTGCCTCGACGAGCCGCTTCTGCGCGGTCAGACTGTCGACAGGGGTCCATTCGATTTCGCCGAGACCAAATGTCTGAAAGACGCTGAACACGTGCGACGCCCAAATCTCGCGTTGCCCCGGGATTTCCGGAAAGGCTAGCCAATGCTCGCTGACGAGTTCAGCGAGCGACTTGATCGAACGGCCAGCCAGATCATGGTCCGTGGAGCAGGCGACCGCCATCTTTTCCAGGCCAAGGCGTTCGTAATGCAGGTCAGGCGAACGGTCGCGGTCGTAGCGAATGCCGATGGTGGCTTCTCCGCGCCGCACCAGATCACTCACTTCCGTGCTTCGGGTCGTTTGCAACGCCAGGTCCACGGACGGATAATCGGCGGCGAAACGCTTCAATATGCGGGTGAGGCTTGTGCTTGCAAGGGTGCCAACCACCGCTAGCGACAAGGGTCCGGCATCTTCCGTCTTGAGGGCTCTTACGGCGGTCTCGGCATCCTGGAGAGCCGCAAGCGCGCGTTCGGCATAAGGCAGCAGTACGCGTCCTGCTTGGCTGAGCGCAATGCCGTTAGAGGTGCGCTCGAAGAGCGACATGCCGAGCTCCTGCTCAAGCAGGCTGATCCGGTGCGAGATGGCCGGCTGCGTGCGGTTCAAAGCGCGAGCTGCATTGGAGAAGCCACGCTGCCGGTAGACCATCAGAAACGTGTTCAGTGCTTCGCCATCCATGCGTTCGCTATAAATGATATCTATGGGGCTGACAAATATTAGAAATTGGACGAATGCCCTTGCGCCAAATAGGACTGTCCTCGCTCGCCAATTGCAGAGGAAATCCGATGATGGCCGTCCAGATCGAAAAGGTGAAAACGTTCAAGGACCTTCACGCGGCGGAGCGCGGTTTCGTCATGCCAAACGCCTGGGATGCCGGAAGTGCGGTCGTCCTGGCAGATGGTGGCGTCTCCGCGATCGGAACCACCAGCGCCGGCATTGCCTTCTCGCTTGGCAAACCCGACTTCGACATTCGGGATGCCGCCTCGGTGCTGACCCGCGAAGAAATGTTCCAGCGGCTTCGGCAAATCGTCGATGCCATTCCCCTGCCGGTCAATGGCGACCTGGAAGACGGCTATGGCGCCGAACCCCCGTCGGTTGCCGAAACCATCGGCCTTGCAATGGCAGTGGGCCTGGCCGGCGGCAATATCGAGGATAACAATCCGCGCGCCGAAGGCCTCTATGAAGAGGTGCTTTCAGTTGAACGCATCAGGGCAGCAAAAGCCACGATCGAGGCGAGCGGCGGTGACTTTGTCCTGAACGCCAAGATCGACGCATTCCTTGTCGGCATGGCTGATCCGCTGGGCACGGCCATAAGGCGGGCTAACCTCTATCTGGAGGCAGGCGCCGACTGCGTCTATCCTTGTGGGCCCAATGACCTCGACACCATCAAGACCCTGGTCCGTGAAATCGCCGGGCCGGTCAACATCGTCATCGGCTGGGGCACCGTCCCTTTGAGCGTACCTGTTTTGCTCGACATTGGCGTGAAACGCGTGAGCCTCGGAGGTAGCATCGCGCGATCGGCACTGGGTCTTGTTCGCCGCAGCGTCCGCGAATTGTGCGACGAAGGCACCATCAAGTTTGCCGCCGATCAGATCGGCCAGCAGGAACTGAACGCTCTCTTCTCCAGATGACCGCTCGCTGCCAGATCGGGTAGCCAGAGCGGCTTGGTCTGCACGGGCGATCGATTCACACAAGACAATTCCGATACGTCACGGCTGGGGAGCTGCAACGCCGGACCAATGACGTGCGCATGGGTTCCACGAAAGGGGAGGGAATGATGAAACTGCTGAAGCTGCTGCTCACCATACCGCTGACTGCATTTGCGATGCCGGTGGTCGCGGGCACACTCGAGAACGTCAAGGCCGCCGGTTTCGTCAAGTGCGGGGTCAGCACGGGCGTCCCCGGGTTTTCTGCTCCGGATGAGAAGGGCGAGTGGTCAGGTCTCGACGTCGATCTTTGCCGCGCCGTCGCGGCCGCGATCTTCGATGATCCCAAGGCGGTAAAATTCGCCCCCTTGTCGGCCAAGGAGCGGTTCACGGCCATCCAGTCAGGTGAAGTCGACATCCTCCAATACAACACCACCTGGTCGCTGGGTCGGGATACTGCTCTCGGCCTCAACTTCCGCGCCGTCAATTATTATGACGGCCAGGGTTTCATGATCAACTCCAGGAAGTTGCCCGCAGTAAAATCTGCCCGACAACTGACTGGCGCTTCGGTCTGTGTCCAAACAGGCACAACCAGTGAACTGAACGTTGCTGACTACTTCAAGGCCAATGGCATGGAGTACAATCCAGTGGTCTTTGAAAAACTCGAGGAAATCAGGTCCGCATACGATGCCGGTCGCTGCGACGTCGTCACCATTGACCAGTCGGCGCTGTACAGCGTGCGCCTGACGCTCGCCAATCCAGCCGAGCACATCGTCCTTCCCGAGGTCATTTCCAAGGAACCACTCGGATCGGCAGTCCGCCAGGGCGACGACAAATGGTTCGATGTCGTGAACTGGGCGCACTACGCGATGGTGACCGCCGAGGAGCTGGGCATTACCCAGGCCAATGTCGGCGACATGAAAGTCAACGGCAGTCCCGAAGTCAAACGGGTGCTTGGTCAGGAGGCAGGCAGCCAGTTGGGCGCTGATCTTGGTCTCGACCGCGACTGGGTTGCCCGCATTGTCAGCCACGTCGGCAATTACGGCGAGGTTTTCGAGCGCGATCTCGGAGCCGGCAGCCCGTTGAAGATCGCGCGCGGCATCAACGCGCTGTGGGTCAATGGCGGTCTGCAATATGCGCCGCCGTTGCGCTGAGGGTGGTGTTTGCAATTCCAACTGCATGACTGCGGAGAGGCCGGATGATGGCTGATGGAGAGAGCTTCGCCAAAACTGGCATGAACACGAAGCTGGCGCATATCGGCTATGAGCCGCATGGTTACTTCGGTTTCGTCAATCCACCTGTGGTTCATGCATCGACGGTGCTTTTCCCGAACGCCCGAACGATGGCGACACGGGACCAACCATACATCTATGCGACCCACGGAACGCCGACCAGCAATGCGCTTTGCCGTGCAGTCGACACGCTGGAGGGATCGGTGGGCACTGTCCTGGTGCCGTCGGGCCAGGCGGCTGTCGCTTTGCCGATGATGGCTTTTCTTGCGGCAGGCGACCACGTGCTGATCACGGATTGCGTCTATGCGCCGACCCGCCAGTTCGCCGACCTTGTCCTGCGGCGCATGGGCATCGTGGTGGAATACTACGAGCCGCGTATCGGTGCCGGCATCAAACGGCTGCTGCGGTCCAACACCCGGGTGGTCTTCACCGAGTCGCCAGCCTCCAACACGTTCGAAGTGCAGGATATCCCGGCTATTTCCAGTGCCGCTCATGCCGCCAACGCCATTGTCATGATGGACAATACCTGGGCGACACCGCTGTTGTTCACGCCGCTCGACCACGGTGTCGATATTTCAGTGCATGCAGCGACGAAATATCCCGGCGGCCATGCCGACCTGCTGCTTGGCATGGTCTCGGCGAACGCCGCGACCTGGCCGCGGCTGTGGGAGATGTTCCTGGCGCTGGGCATTCCTGCCGCACCCGATGATAGCTATCAGGTACTGCGTGGCCTGCGGACAATGGGCGTGCGCCTGGCCCATCATCAGAAAAGCGCAATCGAGATCGCCTCATGGCTTGAACATCAGCCTGGCATTGCGCGGGTTCTCCATCCGGCTCTTTCTAGCCATCCCGACCATGCCATCTGGAAACGGGATTTCTCGGGTGCGAGCGGGGTATTCTCGATTGTCCTGGCAAGCGCATCGCAGGCGCATGCATTTCTCGATGCACTCAGGATATTCGGCCTGGGGTATTCATGGGGCAGTTATGGCAGCCTTGCCATGCAGGTGGATCTCGCGGATCGGAGCGTCGCGGATAGAGCGTTCGACGGCGCGTTGATCCGGCTGCAGATAGGTCTCGAAGACATTGAGGATCTTAAACAAGATCTGGCGCGTGGACTGAAAGCTGCGGGATGCGCGGTTCAGCCCTTGGTTGATCAATCGGTCTTGTGAGGAGATCCGAGGCGATGAAACAGCTGGACGATGGAACTCCCAGCGAACCCGCTCACGTGAGAGCAGCACCAGCCCATGGCGATCCTTATCCCTTCTATTCACGTCTGGTGTCCGGAGATCCGATTTATCGAGAGGGCGTGACGGGTCCGTGGATCGCTGTCAGCGCAGCGGCAGCCAACGCCGTGCTGACCAGTCCGCTTTGCCTAACCAGACCGATGGCCAACCGGGTGCCCGAGCCCTTGCTCGGAACGCCCGTGGCCGAGATTTTCAGCCGCCTCGTGCGGATGAACGACGGAAAAATCCATTGCCCGCTGAAAAGCACGGTGGCGGCCGTACTCGAAAGTGTGAGCCAACGACGCGTAGCGGATCTCACCAATCATCTGGCGAAGGAACTGACGGCAATCCTCAGGCCAGAGGAAGACCTTGAGGGGCTGAATCAGTTCGCGACGGCCTTGCCGTCGCAGGTCATCATGACCCTGCTTGGAGTTCCGCCCGCCAGCTTTTCGGACGTCGCAGGCTGGATGGGTGACTATGGGGCGGCAGCAACTGCTGCGGTTACCGGCGTTCCCCAATTGACCCCCGCTATCTTGGAAGCCGGGGCCGACAGTTCGCCCCGGCTTCTCGGTCTGTTTGGCACCATGTTGGCAGCCCTGCCTGATGATGATGGTTCGCTGCTTGCTATGCTGTCACGCCAAGCAAGCTTATCAGGCCGATTGGATGCTGACATGGTGATTGCCAACGGCATTGGGCTGATGGCACAAGGTTTTGCCGGTACCTCCGCGCTGATCGGCTCAAGTCTTGTCGCGCTTGCGCGCCATGCTGAGGCGGCGGCCGCCGTTCGCCGCGATCGATCATTGCTCGGGGAATTTGTTCAAGAGGTTCTGCGCTTCGATCCGATCACCCATAGCACCCTTCGCTTCGTGGCCAACGACGGCATCGTTGCCGGGCAAGCGATGCGTGCGAACGACATGATCATCGTCATCTTGGCCGCCGCCAGTCGTGACCCAGCGTTGAATCCTCACCCTGATCGCTTCGAGTTATTTCGCGACAATAGGAGGTCTCTGGAGTTCGGCGTCGGCGTCCACGCTTGCCCGAGTGCCTTGTTGGCGACAACGATCACCGAGACTGCCTTGAGCCACCTTCTCGATCGCGGCCTCGTCTATGAGGGGCTTGAAAATCAGGTGACTTACCGCCCCTCAGCGCATGTTCGGATGCCGGTTTTCGGGCCTTAGATCGACACGACCCAAGTGGCGGAAACCAATCGCAACCTGGACCGTCGCGCGATCTTTTCGAAACTCGGAGAAGAAGAGGCTATCAGCGATAGCGGTACGCACTGCCTTCTGGCAAACAAATCAGCGTGGACGACCGAGTGGCGACCTCTTGTTGAGGAAGTTGTGGCCGGACGGCTTCTTTGTTGATCGATCGTCGAATGTCGCGTCACGATCATCACTCTTGTCCGACCGCGTCGTATGGTCTTGACACCGAAAATCGGCCTTCACATATTTTTCGTGGTCGCTGCAAAATTCGGCAGTGATTATCCGCAAGCATCTGAAATCGTTCAAGGAAGTGGAGGTTTCTATGGGCGAGAAAACGTTCGAAAATCCGCTGTTCGTCCGGGCCGTGCACCGGCAAAGCGCGAGTTGCCAGACTGCGAAGCAAACAGCCACCCCAGCCTTCGCTGGCAGTTCTGCGGCGATACCCTGGAGGGCCAGGTCGACGTATCGGACCGGCGACGTGACCGACTGAGCGTTACGGAGGGATGAAACGATGCTTTCCCAACCCTTCAAGAATCCCCTGCGGGTGTGGGTCGGGCTTGGCTTCCCGCGCCAGCTGAACTCCGTTGTGGACGCATATCAGTTCGTGACCGATTGGTGCGGTAATAGTCCTGAGCAAAAGGCGGCTATCCGCGCCTGCAAAGCCGCATTGACCGGCGACGTCGATGCAGAGACGGCGCGCCGCGTCGTGATCCAATTCGCCAAGAAGAAGAACATTCTGGTGGAAGAAGACGCGATACCGCCGGTGGCCGGTCCCGGAGAATGGTTGCCTGCCTGACCGAAAAACACGCGTTGCAGCGGCGATATCGGTATCGCCGCTGCCTCAGCGCACGCTGCTCCAGAATTTTAGGAACCTTCCTTACGCGATTGGGTTGACTGGAGCGCGAAGGAGGGTCTGATGGCCAGCACATCGAAGCCCAACTGTGTGACCAGAAAACCACCGGATGCCGAACCTCGCGATCAACCGTCGCGGGATGTCAGCCGGATCCCGGCACCCGATGCCAATCGGCGGATAATCATAAACGTCCAGAACGACGTCTTAGCCGTCACGCAGGTTGCTACGACGTTGTGAACTCCGACCATCGCTGAAATATCCTGGATCTTAAGCAAGGTTTGAGATGCCGAAAGCAGTTGCGCCTTCTTCCGAGGAAGCTGACGTCTTGGGCGTGTCGCACGGGCGACCACAAAAGGCGACAGGTTCCCGAGGCCAGTCGTCGAAGAGACCGACATCTTCGAAGACCAAGCGGCAAAAGCAATCGAAAAACCATTCCGTTGCAAATGAGACGACGACAGCGGATGAAGGCCTAATCGTCGAGGGCGAGCCGGAATCTGTCGGCGAGGATGTCCCGCCGCCGCCCGAGGCCGCCGAGCCCGATCCGACGTTGGATGCGGAAGAGGCAGAACAAGCCCGCAAAAAGTATCTCTTCACGCGGTTCTGGATCAGTGCGCGTGGCTACTGGAGCCGACGCGGTGACAAGCTCGCCTGGCCACTTACCATCGGGCTGCTGGTGCTGATCTGCACCAATGTCGGTTTCCAGTATGGCATCAACGTGTGGAACCGCTTGATCTTCGACGCCATCGAGAAGCGGAATGCCGCGAGCGTCTACTTTCTGAGTGCGGTTTTCCTGCCGTTGGTGGCGGTAAGCGGCAGCATTGTCGTCGCTCAGGTCTATATGCGCATGACGATCCAGCGGCGCTGGCGGTCATGGTTGACGACAGCGGTGATTGCCCGTTGGCTAAGCAATGGCCGCTACTACCAGCTGAACCTTGTCGGCGGCGATCACCAAAACCCGGAAGCCCGCCTGACGGAAGATCTGCGCATCGCCACGGAAGCGCCGGTCGATTTTCTTTCCGGCGTGATCAACGCCTTCCTGTCGGCTTCGACATTCATTGTGGTGCTGTGGACGATCGGCGGCCCACTGACCGTGTCCATTGGCAGTTCAACCGTCACCATTCCCGGCTTCCTTGTCATCACGGCGCTGATCTACGCGTCCATCACATCGACGTCGATGTTCGTCATCGGTCGCAATTTCGTGCAGCTGTCGGAAGCCAAGAACCAGGCGGAGGCCGAGTTTCGCTACGTGCTGACGCGCGTGCGCGAGAATGGCGAGAGCATTGCCCTGCTCGGTGGCGAGGAGGAGGAACGCAGCGGTATCGACCAGACTTTCGCCGGCGTCCTTTCCCGCTGGGCACGCCTGACAGGGCAACACATGCGCACCACGATGGTGTCGCAAGGCTCCAGCCTGTTTGCTCCTGTCGTGCCGATCCTGCTGTGCGCACCGAAATTCCTCGATGGGTCAATGACATTAGGGCAGGTGATGCAGGCGGCTTCGGCGTTCGCCATCGTGCAAGGCGCGTTCGGCTGGCTGGTCGATAACTATCCACGCCTGGCGGACTGGAACGCATCGGCGCGTCGCGGTGCGTCGCTGATGATGTCGCTCGACGCACTGGAGCGCGCCGAGCAAAGCGATGGGCTGGGGCGCATCGAGCACGGGGCGACGAAAGGAGATGTCATGGTCAGCCTCAACCGTCTGTCTGTGTCTCTCGACGATGGCACCGCGGTGGTTAAGGAGACCAGGGTCGCGATTGAAGCCGGCGAGCGGGTTCTGGTCTCCGGCGATTCCGGTTCGGGCAAGTCGACACTGGTGCGCGCCGTAGCCGGGCTTTGGCCGTGGGGCAGCGGCAGCGTTAATTTCCATCCGGACAAACAGCTGTTCATGCTGCCTCAGCGCCCCTATGTCCCGACCGGGACACTCCGTCGCGCCGTTGCCTATCCTGGTGCGGCCGATGACTTTTCGGCAGACGAGATCAGGAGCGCGCTCGACAAGGTTGCACTCAGCCACCTGAAGGACAGGATCGAGGAAGACGCGCCCTGGGACCAGACGCTATCGGGCGGCGAAAGGCAGCGGTTGGCCTTCGCACGACTGTTCCTGCATCGGCCGGACATTGTCGTCATGGACGAGGCGACGGCAGCGCTGGACGAGAAGAGCCAGGACAAGATGATGGCGACGATGATCAGTCAGCTGCCGAAGGTCACCATTATCAGCGTCGCGCACCGCGCCGAGCTTGAAACCTATCACAGCCGCAAGATAACGTTGGAGCGGCGCAAGGGCGGCGCGAAACTGGTCAGCGACATCGACCTCATTCCGCGAAAGCGAAAGCGCAATCTGATCCAGCGCGCCTTGTGGGGCACTGGCAAGGGGAAGGAAAATAGGGCTAGGTGAGTTAAGCGTCCCACTCTCCGGCCACCATCAGATGCGGCGCAAACGCACCGTCTGCGTGGCGAGCAGCGCGGACGGTTCCATCCCCGACCGAAAGCGATGCCACGCGGAAGACGCTGGCGGCAAAAAAACCCGCCCGGCGGGCCGAGCGGGTCTTATCAGGATTGCTGGCGTCCTTGCGGCGCCTATTTGCCCTGGGATTTGTCAGCCTGTATTCGTTTCGACGCCTCCGAAACATGCTGCGCTGCAAGAAACATGAGCGTCGAGGCCGCGGTGCGGCGCATCCAACCCGCGGCTTCCGCCTTGTCCAGCAAATTGGCCAGCAGCGGCTTCAAAACAGCGCGGCACTCCAGCTCATAATTGAGGAATTCACTTGCCTCGTGGGTCGGCGCCGAAACCAATGGCGAACCGGTTATAGCGTTCATGGCGATCACCTTATCTTAAAGATGCCTGCCTCCGCGGGAACGGAGGCAGGCACGTGTCTGCCTGCTCAGAAGTCCATCCCGGCGCCGGCGGGCAGGGCGGGGGCGGCTTCCTTCTTGGGCTTTTCCGCAACCATGGCCTCCGTGGTTACCAGCAGGCCGGCGACGGACGCCGCGTCCTGCAGGGCGGTGCGCACCACTTTGGCTGGGTCTATGACGCCCTGACTGTAGAGGTCGCCATATTCGCCCGTCTGGGCGTTCCAGCCATAGGCGAAGTCCGTCTTCTCCCGCAGCTTGCCGACGATGATCGAACCTTCGGCGCCGGCATTTTCGGCGATCTGGCGAACAGGAGCCTCGATAGCGCGTCGCACGATCTCGATGCCGTATTTCTGGTCGGCATTGTCGGCGGTCAGCGTGCCGAGGGTCTGGACCGACCTCAGCAGTGCGACACCGCCTCCTGGCAGGATACCTTCCTCAACCGCCGCGCGAGTGGCATGCAGGGCATCGTCGACGCGATCCTTCTTCTCCTTGACTTCAACCTCGGTTGCCCCGCCGACACGGATCACCGCAACACCGCCAGCCAGCTTGGCGAGCCGTTCCTGCAACTTCTCGCGGTCATAGTCGGAGGTTGTTTCCTCGATCTGGGCCTTGATCTGGGTGGCACGCCCTTGGATCTCTTCCTTCCGGCCGGCGCCGTCAACGATCGTGGTGTTCTCCTTTTCGATCACCACCTTCTTGGCGCGACCGAGCATCTGCAGCGTAACGTTTTCGAGCTTGATGCCGAGGTCCTCGCTGATTGCGGTACCACCGGTGAGAATAGCTATGTCTTCCAGCATGGCCTTGCGGCGGTCGCCAAAGCCCGGCGCCTTCACCGCCGCGACCTTGAGGCCACCCCGCAGCTTGTTGACGACCAGCGTCGCCAAGGCCTCGCCTTCCACGTCCTCGGCGATGATGAGCAGCGGCTTGCCGGATTGAACCACCGCTTCCAGAACCGGCAGCAGCGCCTGCAGGTTGCCGAGCTTCTTTTCATGGATCAGCACATAGGGCTCTTCCAGTTCGACACGCATCTTGTCCTGGTTGGTGACGAAGTACGGGCTCAGATAGCCGCGGTCGAACTGCATGCCTTCAACCACGTCCAGCTCCGTCTCGGCTGTCTTGGCTTCTTCGACGGTGATGACGCCTTCATTGCCGACCTTCTCCATTGCCTCGGCCAGATAGCGTCCGATTTCGGCGTCGCCATTGGCCGAAATCGTGCCGACCTGGGCAATCTCGTCATTCCTGGTGATCTTGCGGGCGTTAGCCTTAAGCTCCGAGACGACTGCTTCGACGGCCTTGTCGATGCCGCGCTTCAAATCCATCGGATTCATGCCCGAAGCGACTGCCTTGGCGCCTTCACGAACGATGGCCTGGGCGAGCACCGTCGCTGTTGTGGTGCCGTCACCTGCAAGGTCATTGGTTTTCGAAGCAACTTCGCGCACCATCTGGGCGCCCATGTTTTCGAACTTGTCCTCAAGTTCGATTTCCTTGGCGACGGTTACGCCGTCCTTGGTGATGCGCGGCGCCCCGAATGACTTGTCGATGACGACGTTGCGGCCTTTCGGACCGAGAGTCACCTTGACGGCGTTGGCGAGGATATCGACACCGCGCAGCATACGCTCGCGTGCGTCGGAATTGAATTTGACTTCCTTGGCAGCCATGGGATCACTCCTTCAATAGGCAGTTTTCTTTGACTTTTTCAGAGACCGTACTCACGCCGCTTTCTTCAGCGTCGCGGTCGCCTCGATCACGCCCATCACGTCGCTTTCCTTCATGATGATGAGGTCTTCGCCGTTGAGCTTGATTTCAGTGCCGGACCATTTGCCGAACAGGATGCGGTCACCGACCTTCAGGTCGAGTGCCACCAGTTTCCCGCTTTCGTCGCGCGCGCCGGGCCCCACGGCGACGACTTCGCCTTCCTGCGGCTTCTCCTTGGCGGTATCGGGAATGATGATGCCGCCAGCCGTCTTTTCATCGGCTTCAATGCGGCGGACCAGAACACGGTCGTGCAATGGACGGAACGTCATATCGTTCTCCTTCAGGACAAACAGATTGTGAGAGGTTCCTCCACTCCGGACCGGGCGGACCGGAGCGGGGGCGCGCAACCCCAAAAGGGCGTCACGCGCAAGTGGAGCTAATTTTGCGAATTCCGAGTTTCAAGAGGTGATGCAAAAATTTTTTGTAAGACCGGTACATTTTACTAGAGCGCTGAAAAGCAACAGCAAAATTCGCTATTCGATCTTGAATTCGTCCGGGCTTACGTCAAAATATCGAGACCTTCGCCAAGGCCAGGCGGCCGGCAACGAACGCCGCTCTGGATGGGTTCGCAGTAAGGAGGACGAGATATGGTTGCCACCGTGAGCAAGCAATTCCGTCGGCAGATGGAAGGATACGGCCTAACCACGGCCGAGATTCACTACCGCTTGCCCGATCACCCCAGCCTGCTGCAGCTCTACGTCTGGCAGGAATACGACCTTGCGCCGCACTTCCCTGAATTGAAGCAGTTTCTCGGCTATTGGGAACGTGAGCTGGAAGGTCCGCTTCATTCGGTACGTATCGCCCACCAACGCCTGATCCGCCCATCAGAATGGCGCGCGGTCGACGGAGTTATCGCAATCCACTAGCCGCAGCCCGCCATACCGCTCTGCGGGTTTGAGCCCGCTTTTTGAACATTTGCGCTTCGCGCCCATAGCTTCGCCGCACAGTTCGCAGGTTGGATCGGAGCGGCGCGTCGATCGGGAACCGCCCAAGGCCGAGGGCCGTCGAAGCCACGTGCTTCGGAACGGTCTTTGCGATGAACGTCAGGACGGGTTTCGTGCCACTTTGCCGAACATCAATTGCGTCTTCCGGCAAGCGCCAAAACTCAGGCGACATTGCTTTCAGCCGAAGCCGTCGATGTGGGTAATTGCCTCTGTCAGGGTTCCGGCCAAGCGCTCAAGGTCGCTAAGCCGCCTTTGGGTCGTATAAGTGCGGAGAGATTGAGCGTTGATTTCGTAGGCGTGCATGCTGCCACTCCGCAGCAGTTCTATGAGATCCTGACAGCTCCTGAGTTCTTGCTCGAGCTTGCCCTTGAGCGTTTTGAGCGCCACATCCATCTCTATCCTCTCGCAGCAAACCACAATGTGCGTCGTCAAACGTTACCCGCAACGACGGGTTCCGAAAGATGACGCTCCGCGCATCTGCGGGAATCTGGCGTCAGATCGCGACAGGCTCCGGACTTGCGTACCTTTCGCTCTCCTGCACCGTGCTTCCGACTTTCCCTTGGGTGATCTACGGTATCCGCTGTTGCGTAGAAGTCGTATGAGGAAGTCGAAGGGGCACTCGCCGTTGAAGATTTACGTCATTGCCTATATTGCAACCGGTCTGGTGTTTTTGCCAATCGACGCCGTATGGCTGGCCGTTTCAGCAGAACGGCTGTATCGTCCACGGATTGGCGAGATGCTTCTCGACGATTTCAGGTTGGCTCCGGCAGCGTTGTTTTATCTGATCTACATCGCCGGCATCGTCACCTTTGCAATCGCTCCTTCCTTTGCAAGCGACCGATGGACAACAGCCGCATCCTATGGCGCTTTGCTCGGGCTCTTCGCCTACGCCACCTATGATTTGACCAACCAAGCCACGCTTAAGAACTGGCCGGTGATCGTAACCTTGGCCGATCTTTGCTGGGGAACAGTGCTGACAGCTTTTGCCGCAACCGCGGGCTTCCTGATTGCGCGGGCTGCCAAAACGGTTTTTTGATCTCGTGGTCAAGCCGGCGGGAACAATCCGACACCCAGTTCACCAGCGATCGCTGCATGGATAGAAGGGGAAATGAAGCGTGATGCGACGAGTAGCTTCAAGATTGAGGCTGTCAGGTCGGTCGAAGGAGATAGTGGCTTACGCCCCATTGCCGCCCGCCAGCGTGGCCGAACAGTCCTGCCGTCGCGAGATAGAAGAGGCGCCAGCGCTGTCGCCAAAGCGCGGCTTCGGTGCCGTAGACATCCTCAAGGATACGAAGGATTGGCTGACCATTGGTATCGAAGCGCGCTAGCCAATCCAGGGCGGTTCTTTGATAATGAAGCCCGCTCCGCCACCAGTCCCGTTCGATGACGAAACAATCCGCAAAATGCCGCATCAGGCCATGGCTTGGCATGATGCCGCCGGTGAAGAAGTGTTGGGAGATCCAGTCGGCCGGGTTGTTGTGATCAAATCGGTAAGGGCTGTGAATGTTGCTGAAGACGTGAATGAACAACCGGCCATTATTGGGCTCGAGCCACGACCTGGCGCGTGCGAGCAATGCCTGCCAGTTCGACATATGCTCAAACATCTCGATCGAGACAATCCTGTCGTGGAGGCCGTTTGCTGCAAATTCGTTCATGTCGGCGGTCATGAGACGAACGTTGGTCAACCCCCGTGCGGCCGCCTCGGCTTCGATGTAAAGACGCTGAGGGTTTGAGTTCGAAACCGCGGTGATGATCGAGCGCGGAAATTTTTGTGCCAGGAAGAGGGTTAACGAACCCCAGCCACAGCCCAGCTCAAGAATCGATTGACCGTCGAAGAGGTCGGCATGGGCGACAATCTCTTCGAGTGCGAGGCACTCGGCCTGCTCCAGTGTCTCTTTTCCTGTCGGATACAGGCAGCACGAGTATTTGCGTTGTGGTCCCAGCGTGAGGGCAAAGAATTGCGGCGGCAGCTCATAGTGCTGCTTGTTGGCCGTGTCGGGGTGCTGCGCGATCGGATATGAGCTCATCGCCCGGGCGAAGTCGCTCTCGGCGCTGTCTCGCGTTGCAGCGAGCATCCGAGCGGTGCGCGCGACCAGTAAGCCGATGCCCATCCGCACGAGTGGGTCTGGGAGCGGGGAGCGCTCGACGGCGCGGATCACCGACGAAAGCAGGTTCATCGTACCAATCCCGCTGGCTTGGCGCGGGAGCGGTGATGCGGACCTGGCCAGAAGGCGTTGACGCGGGCTTGATAGTCAGAGAATGCCGCGCCGCGCGAACGCAACATGTGTGCTTCCAGCGGAGGAATGCCCGATACATGAACGAGCAGCCAGTACATCAGCAACGGCGCCGTTAGCGTAACCCATCCCAACGGGTAGTCGCCTGACAGATCGATCGCGATGACGGCGTAGGCCGACCAGCCGAGCCATTCAAAGAAATAGTTGGGGTGGCGCATAATGCCCCACAATCCAATGTCGCAAATTGCACGTTGGTTTGCCGGGTCGGACCGAAATGCGGAGAGTTGTCGATCCGCTATCGCCTCACCCGCGACCGCCAGCGTGAGCAGGGCCAGGCCGAGCCAATCGGAAACACCCAAGCCGGGCGCGGGATTGTGCGCAGCGACCAGGATCGCGATCGCAAGCACCAGCGATGCCAACGCTTGGATCTGCAGGAACCAGAAAAGCCGACATTTGAAGGAAACGCCCCACTCTTCGCGCAGGTGTTGATAACGTGGGTCGTCGCCATCCGACATCGTGCGTGCGCAAATATGGAGGCCAAGCCGAAGCGACCAGGCCAAGGCGAGCGCCGCGACGAGCGTCTGGCGCGCCGAAATCTCGCTTCCGGAGAATGGAACCAGGGCTGCGCCTGCCGCCGCCGCGCCTGTAGCGAAGGACCAGATTGCATCGATCCAACCTGAACGGCCAGTCCAAAGCGCCACCAGCCATCCCGCCGCCATGGTGGCCGACAGGCACGCTGCAAGCGTCACAACAATAATCGCTGCGGTCATCATCGAAGTGCGCCTAGGGCAGGGGAGCAATTCTTGAGCATGAGGCCGATGTCTAGCCGAGCAAACGGGCCGGGCGCAGAAGCTGCTCGCCGCCGCCGCAGCATACCGCGTTCATTGTTTCGAATTGCGCTGTATCGGTCGCTTGCGCCGCGTATCATCGATCAAAAACCCACAATCGGGCGCAAAAGACGTCCAAGCAACCCATGCAGGCGGGTATCGCCCTCAAGCGCTGCCAGGCAGATGCAGTCTGCTTCTCGCCCGACGACGGGGCTGTGGTCGACATCGCTGTCCGCTTCATCGAGATCGCCTGCCAGATACCGCCCCCGATTGTCAGAGAGCGACCCGGACAGGATCTGCATAAATTCCAGGCCCGTATGGCCGTGAGCAGGCAGATGCAAGCCTGCGCGCCCTTTAAGCAGCATCACTTTGGCGTCCTGACTCGCGGCAATCTTAACCTTGCTCCATTTGAATCCGGGTCCCAGCCATTTCCAGGGACCGACTTCGCAGTCGCGCATCGCGCGTGGAAGCTCCAATCCCAGCTGAGCATGCTTGCTGGGAACTTGGTTTCTCTGCTTTTGGGGCCGGTCAAGTTCAATACGTTCCATGGTGCGGCCAAACAGGTCGGCGGCGAGACTGGCCGGAGGCATGTCGTCCAGCAACGCGCCACCGACAGCCTCGAACTTGGCCAATCTGCTGCGGCAAACGAAACAGCCTTCAAGGTGAACAGCGACCACCAGCGCCGGTCCTGCGCTCAATGTCCCGGCCGCAAGGCGCAGCAGCGTTTCGTCGCTCGGGTGGTGGTTGATCGTCATGGCTGGTTGTCCAACAGAGCCCTCAGGCGGTTCAGTGCCAACCGTATACGAGATTTTACGGTGCCGAGCGGGATGCCGAGTTCTTTGGCGATCTGGGCATGCGGCTTCTCGGCAAAGAAGGAAAGCCGCACGATCGTTTCTTGGTCGCTCGGCAAGGTTGCTAGAGCCTGGAGAACCCCATCTTCGCGCTCCGCGGCGAGCGCAATGTCTTCTCCAGACGGCGGCAGGTCAGGCTCTTCGCTTGGGTCCGGGAGGCGGTCGGTTGTTCGCGATCGGGTTCGGCGCAGGCAGTCGATCCGCTGATTGCGCGCGATCGTAAACACCCAGGTCGATGGACCCGCTTTGGCAGGGTCGAAGTAAGACGCCTTGCGCCATACAGCGATCATCACCTCCTGGGCCACTTCCTCCGCTGTGGAATCGGCAAGGCCCGATCGCATGAGGAAGCTTTTGACCCGTGGCGCAAAGTAGCCAAACAACTGGGCGAAGGCTCTGCGGTCCTGTTTGCGTGCAACCGCATCGATCAGGCCGACCAGCGCTTCAGCGGATATGAGCGCCTGTTTCTGCCTGGTCTCGTTCAAGGCAACAAGCCTGCCAGCGGCCCGGAGCACCTCTGTATTCCCGACATCGAAATGTAAGCTCGCTGCATCCATTTGGCCTTCATACGCGCGTGCTCGACGATCGGATCACTGATGAAGTGATCTAGCGCCCATACAGCTTCGTAAATACTCGCAGTTTGGCAAGCGGAGGGAAGATGTTTTGACAGAAAAGGTAACGGTTGCCGCCTGGAAAGGGCATCCCGGCCGCAGGCTGCCTCCTGATCGCAGCCTCGATATCGCCGTGATAGGCAGTGGCATTGCAGGGCTATCAGCCGCTTGGCTGCTCGCGAAGCGGCATCGCATTGTTCTTTACGAGGCCGACAACAGACTGGGCGGTCATAGCCACACGGTGGAGGCGGCCGGAGTGGATGTCGACACCGGTTTCATCGTGTTCAACGCAGAGACTTATCCCAACCTGACTGCACTTCTTGGGCACATCGGCGTAGCCACAACGCGGTCTGACATGTCCTTTGCGGTTTCCCTCGACGAGGGCCGTCTCGAATATTCCGGGGCAGGGGTGCTAGGCCTGTTCGCCCAAGGCCGCAACGCTATCAGCCCACGGTTTTGGACGATGCTGCGCGATCTGGTGCGCTTTTATCGCGAGGCGCCGCGCAATGTTGCCGCCCTGGGGATGATGACGCTCGATGAATATCTCGATGCCGCCGGCTACGGCGACAGTTTCAGGAATGACCATCTTTATCCGCTGGCGGCCGCGATCTGGTCCACCCCGGCTGCGAAGATCGGGGCTTATCCTGCAGCCTCGTTCATCCGGTTCTGCGAGACGCATGGTCTTTTGAAGCTCGTTGGGCGACCGATATGGCGGACGGTCGCCGGCGGAAGCCGATGCTACGTCGAGCGTCTGCGGAACGGCATTCAGCAGGTTGTTCAAAACCACCCCGTCAACGCCGTTATCCGCACCGGTGACGGTGTTGAGATCATCGGGCCGGATGGTCAGCGGCGACATTTCGATCATGTCGTGATCGCGGCGCACGCCGACCAGGCCCTATCTATGCTTGCCGATCCAGATAGCGAGGAAAGGCGCCTGCTTGGCGCTTTCGACTACATCGTCAACGACACTGTCCTTCACTCTGACGCGCGCCTGATGCCGAAAAGGCGCCGGATCTGGTCCAGCTGGAACTATATGACGCGTGACGGAGAAGATGGCCGGAGACTTGCGGTCACATATTGGATGAATCGCCTGCAGCGGATCGAAAGCGATCGTCCCCTGTTCGTCACGCTAAATCCTCACAGGGAAATCGACGACGGCGCCATTCTGAAACGTATGAGCTATAGCCATCCCCGTTTCGACGCCGGTGCGATCGAGGCGCAAAAGCAGCTTTGGTCATTGCAGGGCAGCCGCAACACCTGGTTTTGCGGTGCCTATTTCGGGGCTGGCTTCCATGAGGATGGGCTGCAGGCCGGCCTCGCGGTCGCCGAAGCGTTGGGTGGCGTGCGGCGGCCCTGGACGGTCAAAGATGAATCCGGGCGCATTCATCTCCCTGGGGAAGGGACGGACCCGTCGGTGGCGGAGGCTGCCTGATGGATGCGTTCCGCTCGGGTCTCTATGCCGGGTCGTTGATGCATCGTCGGCTGCGTCCAAAGGTGCACAATCTGCGTTATCGCATCTTCTACCTGCTTTTGGATCTCGACGAGATCGATATCTTGGCGAAAAGGCTACGTTTGTTCTCGCATAACCGACTTAACCTCTTCAGCTTCCATGATCGTGACCATGGCGAGGCAGCGGCGGAATCCCCCCGGAACGCGATTGAACAACAGCTACGAAATGCGGGCATTGAGCATGGTGGCGCGATCAAGCTGCTGACAATGCCGCGGATTCTCGGTTACGCCTTTAATCCGCTGAGCATCTATTTCTGCCACAGGCGCGACGGATCGCTCAGCGCGATCCTATACGAGGTCAACAACACCTTTGGACAACGACACAACTACCTCATCCCGGTGGCCGCGGACGTCAAGGAGCCAATCCTCCAGGAAAGCCATAAATCCTTTTACGTATCGCCGTTCATGAGCACAGACATGGTCTATACCTTTTCCGTCATTCCGCCGGGAAAGGACGTTGCAGTTTCAATCACTGCCAGCGACGAAGCCGGGATCCTCCTTGTCGCAAGGCTAGCAGGCACCCGTGTGGCTCTCAGCGATGTTGCTTTGGCGCGCACGCTCATTTTCTATCCTCTGCTGACACTGAAAGTTGTGGTGGGAATCCACTGGGAGGCGCTGCGAATCTGGCTGAAAGGCATGCGCCTGCACCCGCGCCCTTCGCCGCCCGGCCACCCAGTCACTCTGGGGCGCGGCGCGGAATCAAAAGTCAGGAATGAGTCGACGAAATCTTGCGAGCGAACCCAGGCACCAAACGCGGGTCGCAATCAGCGCTGAACACGCGGTGGCCTTTCCCTGATCAGTCGAGGGCCTTGAACGCGTCGAGTGCCCGCTGACGGGCGCCGTCTTGTTCTACAATCTTTTCCGGATACGTCTTGCCAATTTTCGATGCCTGCCAGGGGCGATGGATGTCGGATGCAGACAAACTGGCGAGTTCGGGCACCCACCGCCTCACATATTCTCCGCCCGGGTCAAATTTTTCACCCTGCAGAATTGGATTGAAAACGCGAAAGAACGGTGCGGCGTCTGCGCCAGAGCCGGCGACCCATTGCCAGCTTGCAGCGTTGTTGGCCGGATCGGCGTCCACGAGCGTGTCCCAGAACCAGGACTCCCCTTGACGCCAGTCGAGAAGGAGATGCTTGACCAGGAAAGACGCCACCACCATGCGCACGCGGTTGTGCATCCAGCCGGTGCTCCATAGTTCGCGCATGCCCGCATCGACTAGGGGGTAGCCTGTTCTGCCGTTTTGCCAAGCGCGGAGGGCTTTCCGATCCGCCCGCCACGCCATCTGGTCGAACTTGGGCCGCAGATTCTGCTTCGGCATCTGCGGGTTGTGATAGAGGAGGTGATAGGAAAATTCGCGCCAGCCGAGTTCGGACTGGAATTTCTCGAGACTGCGATGGATGTTGGAACTGTTACTCGCGCTCGCCGCTGCCGTCGCTGCGTGCCAGACCTCGCGCGCTGATATGTTTCCGAAGCGGAGATAGGGCGAGAGTTTGGATGTCGCAGCACGATCGGGGAAATCCCTGATATCTGCATAGTCGGTCAGGTGTTCTTGCAGGAATCCCTGTAGCGCCGCCTGAGCCGCCGCTTCTCCGCGCCGCCAATTCGCACGCAACCCTTTCGCCCAGTCAGGTGAGCCGGGCTCAAGTGCAAGCCTGGCAAGATCCAAGGCCTCTGGTCCGCTAGCGCAACGCCTGCGAGTTAGCCGCAATTGCGCGGGAACACCGAGAGGCCGCTCGGGTGCCCCCACTTCATGAGCGGTCCGCCAGAATGCTGAGAACACTCGAAACGGTCCATCCGACCCAGTCCTGATCGACCATGGCTCATAAAGCAGGTGACCGTTAAAGCTTCTCGCTTCAATCCGCTGAGCCTTGAGGGCGCTCTTGACTGTTTCATCGGCGTGCCGTTCGCCAAGTCCATACCTGCGGTTCCAATACACTGCGGCTGCGTTGTTTGCGTTGGCGACCTGCGGCACCACCACTGCCGCAGGGCCTCTATAGATCCAAAGTTGACCGCCTAGGCGCTGAAGATCGTCGGCCAGTTCTTGCAACGCCCCATGCAACCACCATCGGGCAGCGCCACCGAGCGGGCGAATGGCGTCCGACTCTTCGTCGTGGACGAATATACAGATGATCTCGCGGTCGCCGGTTGCGGCTGCCGTTAGTGCCGGATTGTCGCCTAAGCGAAGATCATCGCGGAACCAGACGATTGCAGGACGATCGTTGTCGTCGTCAAACCCCGTTTTGCTTGCCATCCGAGTTGGTGGCCTCCTAACCGTTCAAACGCCAGATCTCGACATTCAGCAAAACGGCAAACCCCACCCAGGCTGCCAGGGGTACCAGGCACCACGCAGCGAGGAGATCAATCCGCCGGAACATCGCGATCGTGACAAGAATGATCAGCAGCTGCGGGACAATATTGAGCAACCCCGCAAAGGGGCTATGGAGCCCGAAGAACAACCAGGACCAGAGTGCATTGAGCGCCAGTTGGAGGAAAAAAGACGCCAACGCCACACGGCGCTCTTGAGCCCCGCCGTGGCGCTTGAGCACACGCCAGACTGCGTACGCCATCAAGATGTAAAGCGTGGTCCAGACGGGTGCAAAAAGCCAGTTCGGTGGGTTGAAGGAGGGCTTGACCAGCCCCGCATACCACGAGGCGATGTTCGGATAGGTAGCCCATTGCCCGAGCAGGGATGCCGAAATCACCGGGAGCACGGCAATCGAGGCCCTGAGCCAAGCCGGTGATGCTTGGTAACTTACCCTTGCGTCCATGCGACTGCTTTCATCTGTTTGAATTTCCCACCGCAGGCAGGCCGATATGATCGGTTCTGATATCTACGCGGTGAAGGCGCAGTTGGATCAAAATCTCTCGTGTCATTGGTAGCAAACGCGGCCAATTGGCTTTCGTAGCGCGTTGCGGCTGGGCTACCATGGGGGCCAGAGTTTGCCGGTTGGCAGAGGCGGCGCAGCACCTTTATATCGTCGGCAATCCCCAAGAGATCGTCGACCGCCTGCCGGTATGAGATGGCATACCCGGGATGACACCCCTGCTGCTTCCCGCAGAAAGTGCCCCACGTTTCGTGGTCCGGGACCGAATATGTGCCGCTCCAATCGCCGCCGACCTGAGCCCAATATTGCAAGCCGACATCGAGCATGCTTGCCCGCTTCAATAAGCGATCGTGCACTGGCCAAGAGCGTCATCTCACGCCGTCTCGCAAAGAAGGCCCGCCCAGCCGAAGCTGAGCAGGCCGTTGCCTGAGATGCGCGCGACCAACGTCGGACGCGTAGCGCCAGATAGTGAGCCAGTCGAGGCGATGCAAGTCTCCTGGCTTCCGCTCACCTACAACATTTCTCGCTGAGTTTCTGCAAATCAACGTCAACAGCGAAGAAGCGCTCGGGATTACGCTTCCAAGCGACCCCTCAACCACGCAGTGTCAGCGCGCTAAACATTATCGGCCGCCGCTGCAGTCGCCAGTTTCAGCGCGACCGTGTCTCGACCTTCGACGAGATCGCGCAGCAGGGGCAGGGTGCTGCGCCAGTAAAAGCGGACGTGCTTTTCTCCCGAGTCCGGGCCTATTTCAAATCCATTGCCACGCCGCACCGGAGATGGCGGAACAGTATGTCCGACCTGCAGGGATGTACCCAATTTCACCTCAGTGAGTTGAAACGTCACGCGCGAGTAGCTCTCGGCGACATCCGGCAGGCCCGATACTTTCGGCAAGAAATCATAGATCAAGATTGAAGGCCGCTTGACCAGGATGACTGTTCCCCGGTCGCGATAGTGCTTGGATCCGATCCTCGACGAGATTTTGATTGTCGATCCCTGTTTCCAGTCGGTCTCGAAATCGGCGCCGCGCCAGATCCGCGCCTGTCCACGATCCAACAGCGTGTCCCAGACGCGTTGGGCAGGGGCGGCAATACGGATGAGGTCAGTTACCGTCGTGTGCACGATCGCGTAGGCCCCTGAAGCTGCAACAGTGTCGCAAGCGATTGAGCTATCAAAGTGGGTTTGCCGACAACGGTCCGCAAGTCGTCGCAGCCGCCGGCTCGGGGGTAGCGTCTGACAATACGTGCTTACTCCGGCGATGGACTGCCGGTGGCCTCCACCATCGGCCACTTTTTGCGAACAAAAGCCAGAGAAGTTCGCGCGGCTGTCTGCGGCGGCGTCTGGCTCGCCTTCCTCGGTGATGCGTCCGTGATCGAGCACATCGATCTGTCAACACCACCGCAACGCTTGTCGACAGCTTGCGCAATTCGGGAACCGCCACGCGTTCCCGGTCATTTCGGCTGATGAAGCCAAATGACCGCTCGAGTGACATGCAATGACCAAGCGTCAAGCTGTAGGGCCGCAACCTATGGAGATCAGGGGTGCGCGCACGAACAATCTGAAGAACGTGGATGTCTCAATCCCCAAACTTGAAATCGTCGTCTTCACCGGCGTTTCCGGCTCCGGCAAATCGTCGCTTGTTTTCGATACGGTCGCAGCGGAATCGCAGCGGCAGCTGAATGAGACCTACAGCACCTTCATCAGACACCGCTTGCCCCACTACGGCGTCCCTGATGTCGATGCGCTTGCAAACCTGCCGGTTTCCATCCTGGTCGACCAGAAGCGCCTCGGCGGCAATTCGCGATCAACCGTCGGCACGGCCACCGACATCTACGCGCTTCTGCGTTTGCTGTTTTCTCGCATAGGCAAGCCATTTGTCGGCGAAGCGAGTGTGTTCTCCTTCAACAATCTCGAAGGCATGTGTCCGACCTGCGAAGGCCTGGGACGCGTGGACAATATTGATGCGGAAGCGTTGCTCGATCGCTCCAAGTCGATGAATCAAGGTCCGTTCCGTTTCCCGGGCTGGCATGCAGGCTCCGCGCGATGGAAACGCTACGCGTTCACCAACTTCTTCGACAACGACAAGCCCTTGTCCAATTATTCGGCATCGGAATGGCGACGCCTGACGGTAGAAGACGATATCCCCGTCACCGATCCTTTGCCGGGCTGGTATCAGAGCACGGCGTATGAAGGTGTGCTCACCCGCTTTCGCCGCAACTACCTGACCAAGGACCGGGATCGGATGAACGAAGGTGAGCGCGACGCGCTGGCCCGGGTGGTGACGAGCGAACCGTGCCCGAGCTGCGCTGGCGGCCGCCTTAAACCTGAAGTCCTCAACTGCAAGATTGCAGGCAAAAGCATCGCGGATTGCTCGGCAATGGAAATTGACGATCTGATCCGTTTCCTCAGTGCTGTCAGCGCACCGGAGACAGCAATTGTCGTCGCCACATTGATCGATCGCCTCAACGCGATGATTAGCCTCGGGCTCGACTATCTGACATTAAGCCGCGAAACCCCATCGCTTTCGGGTGGAGAATCCCAGCGCGTGAAAATGGTGCGCCATCTTGGCAGCAGCCTCTCCGACATCGCCTACATCTTCGATGAACCCAGCACCGGCCTGCACCCGCGCGATGTGCACCAGGTCACCGAGTTACTCGCCCGGCTGCGCGACAAGGGTAACAGTGTGCTCGTCGTGGAGCATGACCCTGACGTGATTGCAGTCGCCGATCACATCATTGATGTTGGTCCTGACGCGGGACAGGCAGGGGGTAAGATTGTCTTCCAGGGTGACCTGGCGCAGCTGCGCAAGGCATCGACCAAAACGGCCAAGGCTTTTTCTGCCGAGAGGAAACTGAAGGAAGCGCCACGGCAAGCGCGGGGTGCGCTCGAAATCAGGGGCGCAACGCGACACAATCTGCACCATGTCGATGTCGACTTTCCCTTAGGGGTGATGACGGTCGTCGCCGGCGTGGCCGGATCGGGCAAAAGCACGTTGACGCGATCGGTCCTGGCGCGCCGCTATCCGGAGATCGTCTGCATCGACCAAAGCGCGCTTGGAGGTTCGCGCCGCTCAACGCCGGCTAGCTATCTAGGCATACACGATCACATCAGAAATCTGTTTGCAAAGGCCAGCGGCAAGCCGGCAAGTCTGTTCAGCAGCAATTCCGCCGGAGCATGCCCCATATGTAGAGGGCTGGGTGTTATCAGAACGGACCTCGCCTTCATGGACGCCACCGAAGCGGAATGCGAAGCCTGCGACGGCACCGGATACTCCGATGAGGCTCGCGCGGTATCATGGCAGGGCCACTCGATCGATCGGATCGCAGGTCTCTCCGTAGTGGCCGCCGAAGAATTATTCATGCAGGAAAAAACCATTGCCGCGCCGCTTGAACGGATGAAGCAGGTGGGTCTCAGCTACATGCCACTCGGGCAGCAACTCAACTCCCTTTCAGGGGGGGAGCGTCAAAGGCTGCGGCTGGCCGAGGAACTCGGCAGCGAAAGCAGGATCTACCTTCTCGATGAGCCGACGTCTGGCCTTCACATGACGGATGTAGCCCGATTGCTGGCTCTGTTCGATGCGCTTATTGAGCAAGGAAAATCACTCATCGTCGTCGAGCACAATGTCGAGGTCATAGCCAGGGCGGACTGGATCATCGAAATGGGTCCTGGCGCCGGGAAACGCGGCGGCAAGCTTATATTCGAAGGTACACCGCAGGACATGCTGGCGGCCAGGAATTCGGTGACTGGGCCGTTCCTTCGTCGATACCTGGCGGCGGGTTGAAGTGATCGCCACCGTTCGCAAGTCCCTTCAACCGGAGGGGCACTTTTCCGTTGGGCAGCGATAGGTGGCCGGCCAATCCGGTCAACAGAACACGGCCGCCTCTGGCTCTGGCCCGCCGGGAGTTGTCGAAGCCGACCAGCCCTTCACGGTACGAAATCAACCACCGCTTCGCGCTTTGCCGTATTCGACTTTAGCTCGACGGTGGTATTCGTACGCCGTTCGCCGCTTGCGGTCGTTTCGCTTCAGCGTTTCGGCGTCCTTCAATCGTTTCTTCGCGAAGATGAGTTTTGCGTAGGCCTTTGCCAGATCGCCGTATTTGGGATCGCTCTCGTCAAGTGCCATATCCATCTCCTCGATGTCCCGAGGAATGAATGGGTGGGGTTGAGATGCGTTCCAAATACCGAGTGAAGGCCAGGCGGCTTAGCGCAACGCACGGCTAGGTATTCACCTCACTTTGCGGTGGCATCGGCCATACGGGGTTCTAAGAGTACGGCGGTCCGCTACTTCCCAGATCTATTCGTTGGTAAGCGGCATTTGTTGGTGCGAAAGCAAACGCCAGCTATTCCCGGACCGAACATAGGTCGAACCGCATAGGGCATGATAAGGTGCACGGGCGGGGACCGATGCGACTACCGCGTAGGCCAAAGCGGCGGTGTCTCCCGCCTCGGCCAAGTGTTTCTCGCTCATTTCTACCTCATGCCAGCGTGGAGCTTTCCTTATGCTCTCCAGAATGGCGTCTCGGCCCAAAATTCCTATCTCCGGGAAGATCATCAAGGTCTCGTCAGCCAGGTGCGCTTCGTAGACCTCGACACCGCCCAGCCAGAAACTTTTCTCTAAATCCCAAAGGCTGGTGAGTTTCATCTGCCGCTCCTTCGACAAAATAGCCCAATCTAGGGCGTTTCGCATGTCTGGCCATGGTTCAGATTGAGCCTACCACCCGTCGCGTCATAATAGATCGCAATTGCTCCTGGCCCTTTGCGCTGCGCCTGGCCAAAACCACCGCGAATTCTCACCGTGTGAGCGCGAGCGCCTTCGGCAGGCTCGACACTAGCCATCAGCAGAAACGTTTGCCCGTCCTGCGAGCACGGTTCCGCCGCGGGCACTTCTTGTTGCCACATAGTACCGATAAGCGCCCGCAGCGCTCAATTTGACGGCGCGTCTCAGGTAACGCCCGCTCGGCTTCGGCGGGGCGGGCTTTTGCTTTGAAGAGCGTTAAGAATTTTGGAACTCCGGGTCGAAAACTGACTTTTTGGGTTCGGGCGAACAAGAGATGCCCGCAGTCAAAATGTTCGATCATATCAAACGGAGATACATATGACCGTCCTACGCTCGGCAATCAGCGGGATTGCCTTTCCCAGCGATATGGATGCGCTGCACCGCATCTATGACAACCTCTGCAATGAGCGTGGATTTTGTCATGGCAGCCCGGCTGCCCAGGATTTGGCCAGAGCGACAATGAGCCTTTTTTCCCAAGGCGTCTCCGACGAAAGCGAAATCCGGGAAAGCATCGCGATCTACCTGGGCCGAAAATCGCCAGCAGCAAATCTGTTGCACAGGGGGCGGTGATGGCCTGTTCGAGCCGGTAACGTTCCGCACCGCGAGACGCGGCCATCACACAGGGCTGGACCGTTGAAGCGCGTCCCCTTCGCCAGCAAGCAGCTCGGGCGCTGGCGGTAATTGAGCCCGAAAACTTTGTCACCACACCAGCCTCTTCTTCTGGTCGACACGTGGGGATGCCAAGCGGTCAATTTTCGGTCCGCCAATAGGGGAGCAACCTCATGCTGACATGGTTTCATGCATCAGGGCGGCTCGTAGCGGGGGATGGCGTCGTCATTGCCAAGCTTCGCTCGATGAGCGTGGATATACGCTGCGAGAAGACCTTGGCGTCTTTCGGCTTGTCGCCGTCGAGAATGCGCGCTTCATCATAAAGCAGATGAACCATATCCTGCCGGAACGGCAGGTCCTCGTCGCTCAGCTTCGCCAGCGCCAGAATGCGCTCGTGTCGAGGATTGATTTCAAGCACCGGCTTCATGGCTTTATCGAGCCGTCCAGCGGCACTCAGCAGTCGCTCGATCTGGCGATCCGGTCCACCTTCCGGAGCCACCAGACAGACAGGGCTTTCGGTCAGGCGATCGGAGCTTTTCACATCTGAAAGCTCTTCGCCGAGGGTCGATTTCACGAACGCGATGAAGGTTGCAATCTCCGGGGTGGTTTCGGCATCGGGTTTTGCAGCATCGTCTGGCAGCGCAATCTCGGACAGATCAGCGCCACCCTGCGTTACCGACTTGAACGGTTTGCCGTCGAACTCCGGCGCCATCGTCACCCAGAAATTGTCGACCGGGTCCGTCAACAGAAGGACCTCGACGCCACGTGCCTTGAACCCCTCAAGTTGCGGCGAGGCTTCGAGCCGGACCTTGTCGTCGCCGGTCATGAAGTAGATCGCGGTCTGTCCGCCCTTCATGTCCGCGATATAGTCGGCGAGGCTGCGCCATGCTTCGCCTGATGTGGTCGAGTGGAAGCGAGCCAGTTTCAGCAACGGTTCGCGGCGTTCCCAATCCTCATACAGACCCTCCTTGAGGACGACACCGAAGTTCTCCCATATTTTCAAATAGCGCTCGGCGTCCGTGTCGGACAGTTTTGCGAGGTCACCGAGGATGCGGTTGGTTACGCCCTTGCGGACTGCCGCCAGAAGCGGGCTATCCTGGATCATCTCCCGTGAGAGGTTCAGCGGCAGATCGGCGGAATCGACGAGACCGCGCACGAAGCGCAGATAGCGTGGCACCAGATCCGCATCGTCGGTGATGAAGACCCGCCGCACATAGAGCTTCATGCGACCCTTGCGATCCTGATCGAACAGGTCGAAGGGGCGCGAGCCCGGAATGAAGGCCAGCGTGTTATACTCGTGCCGTCCTTCGGCCTTGAAGTGAATGGTCTCGGCCGGTTCGTCATACAGGCCGGAAACGCCGCGATAGAAATCGGTATAGTCTTCAGGCTTGATGTCGCTCTTCGGCTTTACCCACAAGGCCGTGCCGTCCGCGATCTCTCGTCGGTCGGCTCCCGGCTTCTCGACCAGCACGACCGGCACCGGCACATGGCCGGATTGTTCCTTGATCAATCCTTCGAGTTGATAGGGTTGCGTGTAGCTGGTGGCGTCCTCCATCAGGTGAAGAACGACACGGGTCCCGCGCCTGGGCGCATCCGCAATCGGGGCCGGCGCGATTTCATATGAGCCCTTGCCGTCGGAAGACCAGCGCCAGGCCGCGTCAGTTCCTGCCTTGCGCGTGATGACGTCCACCTTGTCAGCAACCATGAAGGCCGAATAGAAGCCTACGCCGAACTGACCGATCAGTTCCGCACCTTCTCCAGATTTCGCAGCCTCGATACGCTCCATGAAGGCACGGGTGCCGGAGCGCGCTATCGTCCCGAGCGCCTCGACCAGTTCGTCGCGGCTCATGCCGATGCCATTGTCCTCGACGGTCAGACGTTTTTGGTCGGGAACCGCGGAAATGGTGATGGCCGGCTTGGCATCGCCGCCGAGCAGCTCCGGCCTGGCGATAGCCTCGTATCGCAGTCTCTCGCAGGCATCGGCAGCATTGGAAATCAGTTCGCGCAGGAACACGCTCCGGTCGGAATAGACCGAATGCACCATCATATGGAGAAGGCGTGAAACATCGGCTTCGAAGGATAGGGTCTCGGCTTCTTTCACATCTGTCGTCATGGAAGATTACCTGCTGCAAGTGAATAGGGTAGACGGCCGATGAGATGGCCAAATGTGGGCGTGCTTTCAAGTGTCTTTTGCTTTGGTCGAGAGGGCGTGTGCGCTTCGATTGCTGAACTCTTCAGCCAGCGAATGCTACTTTTGCCCCCGGCGCGGGAAGGCATGACGCCGGAGGTGAATGCCATCTCGTTGACGTGGTTGACGGCATATCCTTGCGCGGGCATCGGCGAACCGTGTCAGGTATTCATGGCTGATACATTTGGGTGCGCAACTCGTACTGCTTGAGGGCCCGACCGGTTTATAGGTTGTCGCGTAACTCGCCACGGCTCGCCTCATTGGCCGGCGACACGAGGCCTGTTTCCATGTCAGAAAATATCGGGAAAGTTGAACGAACGTCCTGATAAGAGTTCTGTCTCAAGGTGACACGAAAACCGCTGTCGGAACTATTCACCGGATATTGACAGAACTCGCGTTATTGCCCTCACAAGGCGATCTTCGGCCCGGCATCACCCGCTATCGAGTCCCGCTTCGGCGACACCGCGCTCGAAGTGAGCTTCTACGGGCAGGGCAGCCACCGCTGGTCGCTGGACAGAAGCCGCAGCCGCCAGACCCGCAACCGCCGGCACAGTCGGAATCCGCCTTAACTGGTGACCGAGACAGATGTGCAAGATAAGCGAGCGGCTCGCGTGCTAACCGGCACGCGACCGGAAAAAAGTCCCAGCCAAATCCTCAGAGCTCATGCACCGTCGCTCCAGGCACCACCTTCTTGGCGATATCGCATAGATGTTGGTGGTGGGTGAGGTAGATGACCTGGCCTACCTTCGCCATATCCCCAAACAGCCTGAACACCTCCTCCGAGCGGACATGGTCGAATGTTTCCATGATGTCGTCGGCAATGAAGGGGACCGAGGGACGAAGCTGGGCGAATTCGTAATAGCCGGCGAGCCTGAGGGCTAGATACAACTGGAAACGCGCTCCCTTCGACAAAGCATTGGCAAGCTTGGACTGCCCATCCCGCTGCATCGCGATCAGGACATCCCCGCTCTTAGCGGGCTGTGTCGTCAAGCCTGAATACTGGCCCCGCGTCATCAGCGAAAACGCCTCCGATGCCCGCACCATCATTCCGGAGCGGTGGCGTTCCCGATAGCTGCGCAAGGCGTGTCCCGCCGCCATGATGCCGAGCTTGAGCTCGACATAACGCACGGCCTTGTCTTCGATTTCCAGCAGCGTCGTGCGACGCTGCGCGTCTAGGCGCGCGACAGCACTGTCACCACCGATCTCGCTCAGCTTGTCCATCGCCCGCGTCTGCCGGATCAGCTGCTGCTGGCGAGCCTCATCAAGCTGAAGAAGCCGTTGCTCGCTTTCGGCCTTTTCGACGAGCAGCGCGTCGAAATCGACGGCTTCCAACAAGCGCTGCGCCTGCTCGAAGGTTTCGGCGGAGAGCTCCGCCGCGATCCGCTCTTCGATTTCAGCCACGGTGCTGCGCAGGTCATTGCGCTCGCGTAACTGTTCGTCGCGCTCGAGCGCCTGCGTCAGGCTGGCGACATCGAATGCAGCCAGCACGTCGTTCTTCAGGCGATCATGCTCCAGGATTTCCAGGTCAAGTTTCGCGCTAAGATCCTGAATGCGTGTCAGATCGGCGACGAGGCTGGCCCTAGCGTCCCGGGCCTGTTCGGCATGTGCCAGGCGATCGGCGAGGTCGATGGCAAGCTGTTCGGCATCGTCCCTTGCCGGCTGCTTTGCGTCTGCGGCTACAGCGATAACCTCGGCCAGGAAGCGCGTTCGGTCGGCCTCCATCTTGTCGATCCGCAGTTGCAGCGCATCGCGTTCCTGGAGGTTCTTCGACAGCTCCGACAGCTGATCAAGCACTGCGCCGACCGCGGAAGCGGATAGTCCGTTCGCGAGCCAGGTTCCTTGCAAGGCATCGGTGATGTCGGCAAGCCACTCCTCTTCCCGACGCTCGGCCGAGGCCAGCTTGAGTTGCCGCCTGGCAAGCTCGTCTTCCCGCGCAGCGACCGTTTTAAGCGCTTCGGCATGTTCCGCGTCGAGCCTGCGTTGCCGATCCAGGAACTGCTCGGAAATGGCCATGTTTGCTTCGAGCGTGTTGAGCGGTGTCAGGCCGACGCTGTTCAACGCCCCGGCCAATTCCCGATCCAGTTGTTCGCCGGCCTGGGTGACGCGCTCCAGTTTACCGGTCGCAATCTTGATCTGGTCCCAGGCTGCCAGTGCTTCGTCGCGCGCCGAAAGCAGATGTTCGATCCGTTCGATTAGCTGCATCAGTGAAAGATCGGTCACCCCGCCAAGCAGGTCGTCTGCGAGCGCGCGGATCGTCGTCAAAACGGTGGTCGCATCGTTGTCGAGCTGTTCGCGTTGACGGCGCAGGGTCAACAGCCCGGCCTCAGCCTCTGCCACCGCCCGCGTCGTGGAACGCAAGTCGGCGAGATCGGACGCGTTTGCAAGCCTGCCTGCGCTCACCCGGTCGTCTTGTGCCAGAACTCCGGCGAAAACATCGGCCGTTTCTGCACTCAGCGTCGCCCGGTGCGTGGTCCAGGCCTCGTCGCGGGCGCGCCTGATTGCGGCCGCCTCGGTGTCGTCCGCAAAATCGATCGAAGCGCGCAAGGCATCGAGCCGTGCCGTCAGCGATGCATGGTTGGCCTCGTGCTCGGCAAGCCGTTCAACAACGACAGCGCGGACGTTGGCGAGCTGCGAGGCCTGCCTCTTCCAGTCGACAATCTGCTGTGCAAAGGGAACTGTCATGCCGGCGAGTGCCGCGGCATCGCCGGACCATGGCGCCAGACGGGCAAGTGCGGCTTGCCAGTGGATCGTTTCCGCATCCACCAGTTCCCTGGCTGCGCGGACATCGGCCTGATGCGTGCTGCCGCGTGCCTTCGACAACGCTGCACCGACCCTTGCCTGGGCAGAGGGCGGCACGGCTCGCTCCTCGCTGACGCGCTGCCTTGCGCCCTCAAGGGCTTCACGAGCCCCGGCAACCTCATCGCGGGCTGAACGAGCCGCGGTTGCGATGCCTGACCGCTGCTCCAGCATGCCGCGCAACACGCCGACGGTGGCGGCTGGCAAAAGCAGCGCGCTCGGGTCCGGTTCCGACGATCGGCCAAGCGCTGCGAGACGGTCCGCCACGGAATTGTCGATGATCTGCAGTTCCGTCCTGCGGCTGGGCAGATCGAAGCCAGCCGAAGCATGGCGCACCTTGCTCTCGGCCAGCGCGCGGATGCGTTCGGACATGTCCAGGACGACATCGTCGACGCCAATCGCATCAAGTCTTGCCGTCAGTCGCTCATGCTCCTCCGCCTGCGCCGCACGCCTTGTCCTGAGGCTCGCATCGTCCTTGATCAGGTCCGTTATGCTGGCTGTCCAGGTGCGGACGGGCGAGGGGAGATCCGGAAGCGCAATCAGGCGTGTGAGCTTGCGTTGTCTGTCTGCCAGCATCGGGCGCGCGCGACTGTAGCGGTCGATGACATCGAGCCGGGCTACAACCACCGCCCGGTCATGCACGATGCCGTCATGGAGCTGGGTCGCGTCGATGCGGTCGGCTTCCAGCGTCTCATAGGTCGAGGCGAGAGTGTCGATGGTTTCCTTTTGTGACTTCAGCTCGGCAAGTCGCTTCTTCAGCAGTGCCAGCTCGGTTCCTTGCGCCTGCTTGCGATAGATGCCGTCGGCTTCGGCTTCGAGCTTGTCGAGGACGTCGCTTGCCTGACCGAGACCGGCGCTGGCGGTGAAGAGCAGCTTGCCGAGATCGCCCCGCGATTCCAGAATGGACTCGCCGCCCGCCTCCAGCGTTGCGTCATCGAGCGAGAACATCGTCGTATAGGCCTCACGCGACAGTCCAGCCAGATGCGCCGTGATCGCAACCTCGCTGACCGGTTGCTGGCTGGCGTCCAGAAGCGAGTTGTTGCGTTGTTTCGTGCGCGTGAACCCGTACTCGGTGCCGCCGAGTTCAAGCACTGCTCCCACACGCATTGCGCCGTATTCATGCAGGAAGTTGTAGCGGCTGCGCTCCTCGATGCCGAACAAAAGGTCGAGATAGCCCGAAAGTGCGGTTGATTTACCGGCTTCGTTCAGTCCGAACACGATATGAAGATCAGAACCGGTCCCGGGCCGGGGGCCGAAGTCGATCGTCTTGTCGGTGAACTTGCCGTAGCGGAGGAGATCAAGGCGCCGAAGCCTCATGATGAACCACCGCCCCTGAGGCGCGCCGTAACCTGACCGCTCCCGCTCAGCAGCGCCCGATCCAGGAAACGTTCCAGCCCGACTTCGTCCTTTCCGGCGAAGTCGCGGCTTTCGGCGGGAAGATCGGCGGCCAGTTTTTGGATCAGGGAACGTGCCTCCGCACGAAAACCTTCCGAAGTGATTTCGGCGCGCATGGAAGCGGCGAGCTCGAGGATCGGGTCGGCAGTGCCGGCTTGGCCCTCAGGGATAGGAAGCGCGACATCGAACTGCAGCTTTTCTATCCAGGTAGCCCCGATCTGCTCCGCTGCCTGTTCGGCTTCGGCCAGCAGCAGGTCCTTGTCCCGGATCAGGGACCAGGACAAGGGCGTCGCTCCAGTCAGTTCGAGGCGTATCACCGCATGGCGCGAACGCACCGATCCGCGCTTCTGTTCGAGCTCGGCGCGGATGTGCGCAACGGCCTCTGCCCAATCCACCACGCCCGATAGATCCACGCTCAGCCGTTCGAACTGAGCGACACTGGTCAACCGCTCCTCGATCTCGATCGCGCGGTCGTCGCGAATTGTCACCAAAGTGACGGATTTCTCGCCGGCCTCGTTGATGTCGCGGCCTTGCGGTATGCCCGGCATAACCGCCGTGCTGGCGCCACGATGAACGGAGCGCGCGTGGATATGGCCGAGCGCCCAGTAGTCGAAACCATGGCCGTGCAATTGAGCCACGCTGCACGGCGCGTAGACGTCGTGGCCGGGGGCTCCGGCCAGGCTCGTATGCATGATGCCGACATTGACCGCGCCGTCTTGTGGAGCTGGATATTTGGGCAGCAGGCTGTCCGGCGCCTTGGGATTGGCAAAACTCAACCCATGAAAGGCAATGTCGAGCCCGCCGGCGGTCTGCAGCACCGATTGCGCGCGTCCGCCAAAGATGGTGACCCGTTCGGGAAACACCAACTGCTTCGAAATGCGCGACAGCGCGTCGTGATTGCCGCGGATCTTGTATACCCGGATGTTCGCCTCGTTCAGCCGGGCCATCTGGGCCGCCAGGAAGCGCGCCGTCTTCATCGACGTCTGGTCCCCATCGTAGAGATCGCCGGCGATCACCAGCGCATCCACCTGCTCGGCAAGGCAGAGGTCGATTGTGCTGACGAAAGCCTGGCGGCTGGCATCGCCGACAAGCTCGGCCAGATCGGCGTTGCGCAAGGCGAGTGAGCGCAGCGGCGAGTCGAGGTGGATGTCAGCGGTGTGAACGAAGCGAAATGGCATTGTATCTCCCGCTACGCTTATAAGCGTTGCAGCTTCCGGGGAACTAGGGATTGCGGATTTCACATGCCAGTTCAATGGATTTGGCCTTTCCATCACGCGCCAACTCGCTGAACTCCATGGTGGCTATCTGATTTTCGGTCGGTCGAGAGCAGGCAGCCTGAAGGCAACGATTGGTTTGCCGGCCTCCCTGGCAGGTGTCGGCCTTTGAAAAAGTGGAACCAATTGTTTGTGAGCCGATTTCCTTGCTCAGTGAGAGCCTGAATCAACACGGAGCCTGGGTATGGGAAGCACATCGGACAAGGTCAAAGGCAAAGCCAACGAGGTCGCCGGGAAGGCGCGCCAGGCTATCGGCAAGGCCGTGGGCAACCACGAGGAACAGGCCAAGGGCAAAGTCCAGGAGACCAAGGGTAAGGCGCAGGTCGCCAAGGGTAAGGTCAAAGACGCCGTGAAGAACCTCGTCGACAAGGCCTGATCTTAAAACACCCACCCGTCAACGAGCCCGCGGCGACGCGGGCTTTTCCTTGGAGAACGAAATGCGGATCGAGATATTGGCTGCAGTACCGATTGTCTTTGCGCTGCTGGCGGGAAACGCCCAGGCGCAAACGCTCGACGAGCCTGCTGTCACCGCCTGCAAATCGACCGGCTTGTTGGCCTTGCAAGAGAAGTCCAAGGATATCACTGATCTGGTGATCGATATGGAGAGCGTCGCGGTCAGCAAGGCTGACACCAAAGTGGAAGATGTGCCGGTTAAAACCGTCATCCTCGGCGAAGCTTATATTGCGCGGAGCGGCAAAACCGGAGCGCCTGATCGCTTCGTCTGTCTCCTGGGCGAGAAGGGCAAGGTGCTGTTGACCTTCTTCACCGCACAGTGAGCAAGTTCCGGGATAGCGAGTTCGAGAATTGCGCGGCGGGGTCGTGGCGAAGTGGCCGAGTTTCCTGGCGGCTTCAAAGGGCGCGTTCCCGGTACGGCTTGTGCGGAAGCCGATAGGCGATAACCTCGCCAGCGGCATTTCGATAGAACTGTCGACGGCGTTGTTGCCAACGGTTTCGAGTGAAGCCGCCGCTGGTCTGCGCCCGATTGAGACCGCTTTTCACCGTTCTTTACGTTACTAGATCCCCTTCATGGACACCGTTTCAGCCACAGTCTCCGATGACGACGTGCTGGATAAATTCCAGCGGCATGCGCTTGACTATTTCCTGCTGCAGGCAGATCCGGTGACCGGATTGGTGGCCGATAGGGATCGGCCTGGATCTCCAGCAAGCATTGCCGCCACCGGCATGGGACTGGCGGCCTATGCCGTTGCTGCGGAGCGCGGCTGGATCAATCGCGAGGAGGCGTGCAGACGAACGCTGACGACACTGCGATTTCTCTGGAACAGTCGCCAGGGGCCGGGGAGGGACGCGAGCGGTCACCGGGGCTTTTTCTACCATTTCCTCGATATGAAAACCGGGCAGCGCGCCTGGAATTCGGAGCTCTCCACCATCGATACCGCGCTGCTGATGGCAGGCGTTCTGGTTTCAGGCCTTTATTTCGATCGGGATGGCGAGGACGAGGAGGAAATTCGCACCCTTGCCGATGGGCTGTACCGCAGGGTCGACTGGCGCTGGGCACTTAACGGCGGCGCCTTGATCTGCCACGGCTGGAAGCCGGGCAGGGGCTTTCTGCCCTATCGATGGCTAGGCTATGATGAGGCGCTCATCCTCTATGTGCTGGCGCTCGGATCGCCCACCTACGGGATCCGGCCGGAAAGCTATTCGGCTTGGCTGACGGGTTATCGCTGGAAGAGCATCTATGGCCATGAATTCGTCTATGCGGGCCCGCTTTTCATCCATCAGTTTTCCCATCTGTGGATCGACTTTCGTGGAATTCGCGACACATTCATGCATGAGAGAGGGCTCGATTATTTCGAAAACAGCCGGCGTGCGACCTTCGTCCAGCGCGAATATGCCATCCGCAATCCGCGCGGCTTCGTCGGCTATGATCAGAACGCCTGGGGGTTGACCGCCAGCGACGGTCCAGGAAGGCAACACCAGGCGATCGATGGGACAAGGCGGAGCTTCTTTGCATACCGCGCCCGCGGCGTGCCGTTCGGCCCCGACGATGGGACCGTTTCTCCATGGGCAGCTTTCGCGTCGCTGCCTTTCGCTGCCGAGATCGTCTTGCCGACAATCCGGCATTTCCACGCGATCGAAGAGGCTGACCCTGCGGCTTCCGGAGTGAGCGCGAGCTTCAATCCGACGTTTCGCACCACTCAGGGAGATGGCTGGGTGTCGAGAGATAAAGTCGGGATCAATGAAGGTCCGATCGTGATGATGTTCGAGAACCACCGCTCGGAGCTCATCTGGCGCCTGTTGCGGAGATGTCCTTACGTTGCCGGCGGACTCCGCTCGGCCGGGTTCATCGGGGGCTGGCTCTAATTGTATGTCTGCGATGTCGCCTGTGCCCCGCTAGCCGGCCATGACCATACCAAGCCGGTGCCGCTGGCACTCTCTATCGAGAATTGGATGCCAAACGCGGAGGTCCAACCTCGCGCTGAGGCTGGTGATGGGGGCCTATCTTGGAACCTTTGCCGCTGCCGCCCCGGTGCGGGGGCGTTCTTTATCGGCCACGCGTCAAAGTTCTTCCAAAGCTGCAGCTTTGGAGGGAGGCCTATCGAGCGCATAGCTACTTACACGCTTTGGCATCCATATATCAGGAACCGCCGCTCCGGCTTGTCGGGGCGAGGATGCTGGGTTCAGGCTGGCCCAAGCGCTTTAGGCTGGAAAACCACCGAAGCTCGGATAGAGTGCGACCATCGCCACCGACCCGCGACATCGCCGCGCGTCCCACCCGAGCTTCTCGGAGGTTGGTCATGCCCGATTTCTCTTCGAAGGGAATTGCTTCTCCCCGCGATCTACGGCGCCTTCGAGAAATTTATGACGAGCTATGCGCTGAATATCGACTCATGCCTGGCGACGAGAAGGCCGAAGATTTGGCTTCAGCGACCATGAATTTGTTCTCGCGCGGTGTCGTCGATGAGAACGAAATCCGGGAGAGACTGCGCCAGTTCTTGAGTCAAAAGCCGCTGCGCAATTGAGGATTGCACGCTTGGCTGCAGGGTGGGGAATGCTGGAGACGGCCCGGTATGCGTTGACAGGACGCCAGACCTGCCCGGATCGCTGATGGAGACAGCTATTGGCGTTCCAAAAACAGGTCAGACCGGTGGATGATAAAAAAGCGCCGCCCGGGAGATCATTCCAGCAGCGGCGCAAATCATCACAGGTTGGAGGTGAAATGAACGTGCAGCGATGGTGGAAGGTTCCATCGACGTTTAGTTCGGCTGCGTTTTGCATTTGCGTGAAATGAAAGCGGCCGACGCACCGAGGAGGGACACGGTACGCCGACCTAGACGCTGCCAGGAATTTCAGCGCTAGGCGCAGTGTACATCAGGTCAGGATGATGACTTCGTCATCCTTTTTGACGATGCTCCCAGCCTCGTATTACGCCGTTGGACGGAAGCCTTTGCGGACGCGACGGCTCCACGATGGCCCCTTTCGCCTCCCTCTTCGCACGTTCAGGCCGGCATATCGGAATACGATACCCTGCATCAGCGGTATGTTGATCAGGGCGTCACCAGCTGCGAGCGACGATCGCGCCACCAGCGGAATTGCCTATCCCGACGACCTGAGACTTCTCAAGGAAAGCTATGACGATCTGTGCGCGGAGAACCGTATCCCCCTTGGTTGCATCACGGCTGAAGACCTCGCCAAGGCGACGATGAATTTGTTCGAAATTCAAGAGAGCTTACGGGAGTTTCTACTCAGGCGATCATTGCCAAATTGATTGCGCGACACGCCCGTTTAGCTTCGCTGGGGCGAGCTTTTGGCGTTAGGGAAAACCAACCAAACACCGCATTCCCAATGTCGATCTACGGCAAATGCCGTATGCCCATACCCTTGCCTCGGGAGCATAACCGTCCTGCGTACACAAAGCGCGGCGATGGAGGTATCGATGAAGAAAATTCTGGTGGCAATCTCAGCAACGTTCCTGGTCACGAGCATGGCGGTGGCAGGGGTGCCGTCCAAGCCGGGCGTTTCAAAGCAGTCAGTATCTAATGACGTCGTGAAAGTCGTGAGGAAGCCAGGTTTGGGAAGCGTGGTGTGCCCTCCGCTCAGTCGCTGCGGCAGATAGCAAGCCGGCCAATGGCGGACGCCCGCTCAGCGTTGGCTGTGTAGCCTTTTTGTTTTTCCGGGCAATGAAAGCGGCGGGCTGGTGTAAATCCATCACCGGGAGGTAAAGCCCAGCCGCCCGCCGCGCGCGAGGCGTAGAGGGAAAATATCAGTCCGGTTGACGGTTGGTGACCCGGCTCTGCCTGCGTAGACGGCAGGCTTGAAAGCGACTGTTGATCCTGAAACCCGAACGTTCACGCTACGTGGCGGCGGCCAAGGCGACGCCTGGATCGACCGATGTCGATGCAATGTTGGGCATCGAATGATCGGAAAAGTTTGGCTGCTCGCCTGTGGCAGGCTTTTTCATTTTCAGGAAGACGCCCTGAAAGAACAGGCGCATAGTGGCACCATCGGCGATAACTGACCAGGGCATCGTCGGCTGTGAGCAAATTCGATGCTTCCGCCCCAACATGAAGGGAGGGAGCCAATGAGCAGTTCCTCTTCTATTCGCGGGCTTTCCTATTCCGATGATGTCAAGCTGCTCGGCAGCATCTTCCGAGACTTCCAAATTGATGAGCGCGTTCGTTCCGGCGGCCTAACTGCCGAGGAGGTGATTGCTGCTACTCTGGGGCTATTCGCTCAAGGGAAATTTGGCGACGTGGAAATCCGCGTGGGCCTTGGGAAATTTCTTGCTGCGCGATCCCACTGATCTTGGCAGCCGACGCACGGGTATTGGGATAGCATCAGCCTAAGCGCCAGCAGGCCACTGGCTCTTACGGCTCGCTACTCGTATTGGTGGAGATAAGCGAGCTGTTTTATCGTTGGCAGAGGCTCTCCTTGCGCGATGTAGCGATAATCTGTTCCGGCTTGGAGGGGGTCGTTACGCGTGGTCCGGCAACGACCGGCCCAAAACGGCTATCGGAAGGATGCTCTGGAGACGACCACGGCGAGCAGGGCCGAAGATAGACCAATATGGTGGACGTTGGCGGTACTAGCTTCCCCGTGTTTTCAGCATCGACTCCGTGAACTCACGCGCGTGCTGGATGAAATCGCGTTCCACTTCAGAGGCCTGTTCCAGCCCACAGAGATAATCTTCAAGCTTGCCTCGTACACGATCCCGAATCCCGGGTTCGACTACGCTCAACTGCTCAACAAGCACGCGCAGCGTCGTCTCTATCGCGAGGAGCCGGGCGCGACGTTGTAAGGATCTGACATTGCGTTTCTCCAAATGCTGTACGACCGCGTCAGGCCGCGGTCCTCGGTATAAGATGCTCTTCCTTGTCGGTTTTCTAGGATTCCGCTTTCGGCAGTGTCCAGGCACTTCTTCGTCCCGCTCACGATGGACACCCTTCTTGCCGCTCGCCGACCAGGCGCAAGCTTCCTTGAGTGTCCGTGGATATGGCAGACTTGGAATCCTGTCGTTTCGTAAGGCGACAGACAGGCATATATGCAATGGCGATATTGCCTTGGGTGCTTCGAAGGATCAGCTCTCGGAGGGCGTGGGCGAGATGTCCTTAGCGGAAATCGGCAGCCGTGAGCGTGTAGGAGGTTTGGCGGCGGTGGGAGTAAGCTTCGCGGGCGACATCTTCAATCGACCTGCGCGTCAAATCGAAAGTCGAAAGATACATCTCCTCAGATAGCTCCCTGTTGCGCAATCCGGCTGAGGATCTGGCAAGCGCTGCGACTTCGATGAAGAACGGCACTTCGAACATGCCATCGTGCCCGATAAAGCGAATGGCGCTGCGCACCTCATCGAAGCTGCGACTTGGATTCGGGAATTCGAGGGCCATCGTTCAATTTGCTCTGGCTGTTTGCAACAGCACTGAGACGCGCAAAAGGCCGTTCATGTACTCTTTGCGTCGCCGCTCATTTCGACAATTCAGGGAAAGCATGCCGTCTGTTGCGACCGAGCGACTAAGGCCGATCATCTCCAGCCCTTCCTGGCTGGCTGGAATGCCGGTGAAGACATGATAGATGGTCCAGGACCGGTCGGCTTCGATGCGGCGGCCATATTGTTCGTCGCCGTGTGAGCGGACGGACGCGCTGGCTTCGTTGTCCAGGACGCCGATCACGCGATCGTGCCGTCCCCGCCCGGTTTCATCTACGTATCGGGTCATGATCTTTGCCTTTCTTCGGTCATCTCGGCATCGGCGATGCCGGAAAATGGCGTGTTGCCGGATAAGTCAGTGATCGCCAGGACGTCTTCTTCAGCGCTTACCTTTGCCTTGCGACGCGTTGGCATTTGCAGCGACCTTTATCTGGTTGCCAAACGTGTTTTCAGGCTTTGGTGGGACCTTTTCCTGCTTTGGCTTTCTTGTCTCGCGATTGCCTCTTTTCTGGCCTTTAGCCATGTCTGAACGTCCTTTCGATGAGAGTTGCGCCATTCCCGGATTGCAACCTGTCGACCGGCTCGAGGTTGTCCTGCGTTGTCACTCGCTCATGGCGTTCGTCATCGTTGCGTATGCGGTATTGCGGCGAAACTCCCCGCGCCGGCAGTGTGCCGGTGATGCGGTAGGTATCAGCGGGCAGAGTTGGTCTCGCGAAACCGCTCTTGAGCCGGACAGCCTGTCCAATCGCGAAGAGATGAGCAGGAGCCTCCTGGCGGGGGGGGCGGGTCGTATGCCGGATTGGATTGGTCAATATCATGATTTTTAGCGATCCTTTTCGAGGACAGCGTCGAGATCGGTAGGATCGATCGGCGCCATCTGATGTGTCTGGCCATCAACGCCGATGGCGGGCAGGTGAACAAAGGCGCCTACACGTTTCCACGCGAGGCGGGAGGATACCTCCAGCAGTTCTTCATCCTGGTCCACGCGATAGTCGCCGGCAGGTTGTGCGGCATCGAAGCCGAGCAGCATGAAGGGGGCTGGGAACCGAACGATCGTTTGTGTGGTGCGCGTTGTCATGGTCGATCTCTCCGCAGAAGCGCGCCAGGGCGCCTCCTGCATTCTTCCTATCCAAACCGGAATGGAATTCCGTGCTGCCGGGACATCCACGGTCAGCGGCGGGTTCATTCCAGCGTTCGTACAGGGCGGTATGCACGCCGGTTCGGCGCTTGATGCATTCGCTATCGAAAATTCGGTTGTGAATGGCGGGTCTCTGACACCGCAAGAAGCCAAGTCGGCCAAATCAACGAGATTTGTATATGGGATTTACATACGAAATAAGCAATAAGCAAAGCGCTATTATTTCCACAAGGATGAATAATGGATTTTGATAAAATAAAAATCCTCTAAAAAAGGCAGGAATACGTATTGAAAACAACAATAATTACGCCGAGGCGGGTGAAGTAAATTCTCCCGGTGCCGCTTTTTCGAAGAAATACATCTGGCACTCCTATCATTGAAGTGCCAAAGGCGCTACGTATCTGAGGTGGTCGCCCTATGCGTCGGCCTCAGAAAGAACCACATGAAATTCCGGCCCCTGCATGACCGCGTCGTCGTACGACGTGCGGAAGGCGACCTCCAATCCAAAGGCGGGATCACCATTCCCGAGACGGCGAAGGAAAAGCCGCAGGAAGGCGAAGTGATCGCCATTGGTGCGGGCCTGCGCGAAGAGAGCGGTAAGCTCGTTCCTCTCGATGTCTTCGAAGATCTCGGCATCAAGCTGGAAAACGTCACGCTCGATATGCTCGGCCGCGCCAAGCACGTGCTGATCGAGATGGATACGACGAGGGTGATCAATGACTCCGGTGCCAAGGTAGGGATTGCGGCGCGCATTAAACAGATCAAGGCGCAGATCGAGGAGACCACCTCGGACTACGACAAGGAGAAGAAGGACCGCATCGACGATGCGCTCAACGCCACCCGCGCGGCTGTCGAGGAAGGCATCGTGCCCGGCGGCGGCGCGCTGCTGCGTGCCAGGACGGTGCTGACCTCGCTGACAGGCGTCAATGCCGACGTGACCGCCTGTTTCACGATCGTGCTCAGGGCGCACAGTGTCTGAACCGTTCGGCCGGCGCGGCCGGACAAAGCAATCCTCATCACAACCTGGAAGGAAGATCTCCATGGCCTCGCAGAGCACGACCAAACAATCTCTCTCCCGTCGTTGGGAAGACTACCAGCCCTCAAAGACCGCACTGGTTTGGGCATGCATCGCCGCGATCATCGCAACGATTGTGGTCGGGTTCAGCTGGGGCGGCTGGGTCACCGGCGGCACATCGCAAAAGATTGCCGTAAGCGCCAGTGACACGGCGCGTGGCGAACTGGCGTCCGCCATATGCGTCGAAAGGTTCAAGGCGGCGCCGGACGCCTCGGCCAAACTTGTCGAGTTCAAGGCTGTTACCGATAGCTACAAGAAAAGGCAGTTCATCGAAGCTGGCGGCTGGGCGACAATGCCGGGACAAACTACGCCCGACAGGCTTGGAGCCCTGGGCTGCGCCACTGCGCTTGGCGCATAATATATAGTACACCGCTTAGAACGCTCGGGCAGGCCACTCGCCGCAGGCAGGAGCGTCAGACATGATCACGTTTGTGAAGAAGACAGATCCGCAGCCGATAGCCCTGCCGGTCGGAGACAATCGTTTTGAGCAGATCCGCAAGGCAGCTGCCGAACTTCACCGGAAGGCAGACAGCGACAGCACAGATCGCCGCGCCCGCCGGAAGGCCAAGGACAATCGGCTCGTTTGAGTTGGCGGAGTTTTTGGGCCGAGCCTCTTAGCGGCAAAATCTTCAACCTCGCTCGCAAAGTTCCCGATAGACAGAGTACACCCGCTGGAAGCCGAATGCGGCTAATCACGAAGTCGGATAGCGGACAATCAGCTAGCGGCGCAATCGTGGGATGCAGCCTGTTCAGTTACGCGCTATTTTGTCATAAGACGCGGTGCCGGTGGCAAGGCGCGCGCCAGAGGCCTGGCGTCTCGCTCACAGACGATCCTGGCGCCGGAAAATGCGGCAGTCGGGCAGGCCAGGCCAGTGGAGTCATCGCCGCTCTAGCACTATGTGCCACCTGGCAGAAGGGCAGATTGTTCTCCGCGGGCTCTGCCGAAAAAACAAGAGAGGACACCATACGTGTCTGGGCTGGTGAAAGCGAGGCAAATCTCGAAGAGGCGATGGAAGCCGATTTACCCTCGCTGCGCAGCTGACGTAGCCGGCTGACGTCTGTTCAGAAAGGCGAGCGCGCGTCGAGTGATGCGAGCCGATGTCAAGGTCGCTGCTCTCGCCGCGCCATATGCGCGCTGTTTTGCTCCGCACCGTCATCCGGCCGGTTCAGTGTCACCGTGCAGCGGATCAGGAAATTCCAATCGGGACCGTGTTCGATGATGAGGTGTAGATCCGAGATTTCCTCGAAATAGTGTTCGACCGCTTCTGCTCCGTCATTGGTACGATACTCGATGATGGCCTTCCAGCGCTTTTCGCCGTGCAGGTTGATCACATTGCTCATGCGCGCTCCTGGCGACCACGATCCGTGGCAAGAGGTTTCATGCTGGTGCGGGGGACGCCAGGCACTGTCATCCCGTTTTGCGACGGAGTTTTTTTGCGGCCGCCTCCGGCTTTATCCTTATGCGCAGCATGCCTTCCTCGGGGTGATCGATCTCAAATGCATTGGTCTTGCGGACAAGGTCGCTCAGTTTCCGAAATCCGAAAGTCCGTGGATCGAAATCGGAAGCGAGATTGGCAAGTCGCGTTCCCACCGTCCCAAGCGGAACCCAGCCGTCCTCGTTTTCCATCTGCTCGATCACCTTACGGATGATCGGCACTGCTGCGGATGGCTGTTGCAAGGGCTTCGTGGCCGGGGCAGTTTCCGGCCCGTTTGCTGAAGCAACTGACAACAGGTTTTCCGTGTAGACAAAACGCCGGCAGGCTTGGCGGAAGCTCTCGGGCGTCTTTTGCTCACCAAATCCGAACACGTCTATTCCCTGCTCGCGAATGCGAGCCGCAAGTCGCGTGAAATCGCTGTCGGAAGAGACGAGGCAGAAGCCGTCGAAGCGTCCACTGTGAAGCAGATCCATGGCGTCTATGACAAGCGTGATGTCGGAGGCATTCTTGCCGGTGGTGTAGGCGAACTGCTGTTGCGGAATGATAGCGTGTTTTGACAGCACCTCGGCCCATGCTCTCGAACGGGAACTGGAAAAATCGCCGTAGATACGGCGTACGCTGGCTTCGCCGATCTTGGCGATCTCCTCAAACAGCCCGTCAGCGATTTTTGCCGATGCATTGTCGGCATCAATGAGGACAGCGAGGCGCGGTGCGCGGGGCTCGGATGGCATCTGGTTTCCTTTAGCGAATTTCTGCTTGTGTTCGATCGTCTGTACTTTCTGCCAAGCGCCCGTGGCGACGACGGATACCCCGAATTTTCCCTTCCAACTCAGGATCGAAGATAGCACCGACGGTGATGTCGGCGTGAGGGGCTACCTCCTCACGGATGCGGGGTGCTGCCTCATCGACCTCGAACAGTGTCATGTCAGTTTTGCCACAGATCGAGACAAGGACACCGCGCTCCGCCCATGGACGTCTCGTTGAGAAGAGGATTTGCTATCGCGGCTAATGCGGCAGCTTTTGCATACCCGGTCCGGCTTCATATCGGCGATGTCCTGCCTGGCATTCATTGCCGACATTCTTCAATGGTTCGATTGGTCGATCCAGAACCGGCTGGGAAGGGATAAAATCCCCCCTCACGTAGCGACGCTGCAAGGCCAGCCAGCATGGGTTGTATCTGATATTTGAGGCAAATCGAGGAAAGATATACCAACCAATTTGATGAATGATATTCGATCAAAGAAAAAATAAAAAGGTATCTGTCTTGTTTGGCGAGCAATCGAAGCGCATAATTAATTTTCTTTAATTCGGTTTCATCATCTATGAAGTGGTATCGGAAGCCAAATTTTTCTTTCGATTTTCGATATCCGATTTGTTATTCGGATCGCGTGAGGCCGCTCATTTCTATTAGGAAGCTGTCAGGGCAGGCGCTGAGCAGATTTTACAGGTGTGAGGTTTCGGCGTTCACGACGGACCATGTCTGAAAGGAAGGTTGGTCTGGATAACCGCACCGCGCCGGCGATCGTTCGCTTCATTCGGCGTTTCGCTGCCCGGTTTTCGCGACTTGCAGCCCCGGGGCGAATACCTCGCCGACCATGACGAAGAGCCGATCAAAGGGGTTGCTAGTATCGCATGGCGGTGTGTCACCACCTTCATTTATCTCCCTGCGATCTCGGTGAGGGATCGCCACGACAGGTTGTCCTTGTCGCCCCGAAAGGACGTTCGACCATGGACAAGGGACAAACGCAGCAAGCACGAAAACCGGAAAACGAAACAGGCAAAAGCGGCGTCAAAAGTTGATAAACCGCTCGGAAACCAAGCTCGGTTTGCGGCAGCCGCGACAATACCCCGGAAGGCACAGAGCTGACCCGGCGCCCCGCCGCAGTAGATACGGCCCGTTCGCCGATGGGCCGCAAGCTCGTCTCTGGCGGGCAAGCAAGGAGATGCAATGCAGGTTCTCGTACGGGACAACAATATCGACCAGGCGCTGCGGGTCCTGAAGAAAAAAATGCAGCGCGAAGGACTCTTTCGCGAAATGAAAGCCCGCAGAGCTTATGAGAAGCCCTCTGAGAAACGTGTCAGATTGCGAGCCGAGGCCGTGAGACGGGCGCATAAGCTGGCAAAAAAGCGCGCGCAGAGGGAGGGCTTGTTACCTAAGCCTGCAGCGAAGGCTCCGCCTGCGGGAAGATCACCAGGCCGTGCTTAGCTCTCGCGAGCGCAGTCGAACCGCTCACTTCGGCAACGCACGACAATACGGTTCCCAGCGTCCAATAAACCACCACAACGACAATCAATCGTCGATGAGAAGACGGCATTGATTTTTCTGATGATCATCAGGGGGCAAGCCGAACAAGACCATCACACTAAAGATGTTACGCTTTTCCGAAATGCCGCAGATGGTTTTATCGAAACCAATCCAGGACTGACCTGGGTTCCACCGGATCAAGCCACCCGACTTGCTGGCACATCGAGATCAGGCTGCTAGGTCAGGCTTGATACGAGGCGGGATTGGCGCTCGTTCGGTCGGCAGAAGGCCTTAGATGGCAGAGCAGCGGGAAGACGTGATGTTTTCCTTCGATCAGGGGCAGGAGGCTCGTATTCCCCCTTGCTTGAAGCTCAGGTTCTGATGCTGTCGCGCTCTTGGACGAAGCTTGTCCAATCGCGTGGCGGTGTGCCCCCCATTGCAAGGCCTCGCCGGAGAGTGGCGGCCGCTATGCGCCCGCATTGCGGATGCGCGGCCGATCGAATCCGAATCCCGAAAGCAGCCGCTTTGCACGAACCGGCGCTGTCTGTGCAATGAGGCGGCCAAACAACTCGCCTCCTACAGAATTCACGGCGTGAGCCCCGCACATTGCGCGGTGTTACGGATGTGCGATTCCATCTCATGCTTTGCACCCGCGCTATCGGCTGTTGTCAGCGCCTTGATGATGCGCCGGTGCTCGGCAATGGAGTTCTTCATGCGTTCCGGATCGGTGATGGGAATCGGCTGGCGCTGTGTTTCGGCTAACTGGTCGCGCATCGTCTCATAGAGCGTGCGCAGCACTGCGTTGGAGCAGGCCGAGACGATGGTGGCGTGGAATTCGAGGTCGGCCTCGACGTTCGCCAGCCGGTCCTGCCGGGCCCAGCCTTCTTCCATCGTGCGGGTGGCGGCTTCCATCTGTTCGAGCTGCAGTTGGGTCAAGCGTCCGGCAGCCAGTCGTGCGATTTCCCCTTCGAGCATGATGCGGGTCTGGAACACATCGAAGACGGAAAAGCTCTCCGAATAACGCCAGGGCGCCATATGGCCCGTCTGACCTTGCGGTGGGCTGGCAACGAATGTTCCCCGGCCAGGTTCCGTCTTCAAAAGGCCGAGCGTTTCGAGCGTCAGCAGTGCTTCTCGCAGTGAAGCGCGGCTGATGCCGAAGTTTTGTGAGAACTCGCGTTGCGACGGAATCTTGTCGCCCGGCTTCAGTGTCCCGCTTGTGATCATGGCCTGGATTTCCCGAGCCACTGACTGCGGAAGAAGCGTCTTGTTCAGCATTCTCACCCTCTTCTTCAACCCCGTGCGAGCGGGGTGTTCAAATCTATTTTCGACCGGTGGCCTTGCAAAGCGGAAAGAGCCGTGTTTTTGTGGTCTAACTGGTCTGACCAGTTAGACCATGTAAAAGACTTCCAAATCAAAAGGCAAGGGGAGCCCATGACACTGGCATCAAAACTCAAAACGATACTGCTTTCCGCAACTTGCGCCGTCGTCGGCGTTGTGGCCGCGCACGCTGCCGACCTCACGGTGGGAGCCAACATCGGCAACGTCCCTTGGGAATTCCAGGACGCGGACGGCAAAGTCGCTGGATTCGAGATCGATCTCGTCAATGAGATCGGCAAGCGGCTCGGCAAGTCGGTCGAGTTCGTCAACACACCGTTCAACGGCCTGTTTTCAGCCGTTCAGTCAGGGCGCATCAACATTGGCATCTCCTCGATTACCATCACCGACAAACGACTGGAGTCGGTCGCATTCGCGCAGCCCTACTATGACAGCGACCAGTCACTCACCGTGACGGCATCGTCGGGCATAGCCGGGCTCAAGGGAATGGAGAGCAAGGTGATCGGCGTTGATACGGGATCGACCGGAGACATGTGGGCCGACAAGCACAAGGCCGACTACAAGTTTGGTGAAATCCGCCGTTTCGAGGGCCTTTCCCCGGCAATGCTCGATCTCGTCGCCGGGCGCATCGACGGCTATGTCAGCGACATTCCCGCACTCCTCTACTACGTCAAGGACAAGCCCGATCTGAAGGTCGTCGAACGTATTCCGACCGGCGAAAAATACTCGATGATGTTCAGGAAGGGTGATCCGCTCGCCGCGGAAGTGAACGCCGTGATTACAACCCTGAAAAAGGAAGGTTTCGTCGCAAAACTGCACGAAACCTGGTTTGGCGCAAAAGCCGAGGAAGCGACCTCCACTGTTGCCGTCTTTGACATGCCGGCTGCCAAGTAACCAGCAAACCGGTGAAGCCTCCGACCGGCGAAGCCTCGGGCTTTGCCGGTCTCCCATGGGAGCCGTCGCGGCATGAATCTTATTGATACATTCTTCAACTTCAAAGTGCTGCTCGAAAGCCTGCCGCAACTTTTGCGTGGGCTCGTCGTTACGCTTCAGATCGGCATTACCAGCATTCTTTTGGGGCTGGCCGGAGGTCTCTTCCTGGCCGTTGCCCGTCTCTACGCGCCCGCCATCTTCAAGCCTCTGATCCGGATTTATGTCGATTTTTTCCGATCGATCCCGCTGCTGGTTCTCCTGATCGTCGTCTATTACGCGCTGCCCTTTGTCGGCATAAAGCTCTCTCCCCTGTCGTCGGCGGTGACGGCACTCACGCTTGTTTCAGCCGCCTACACGGCCGAAATCTTCCGCGCGGGCATCGAAGCGATACCGCGAGGGCAGTTCGAAGCATCGGCGGCTTTGGGCCTCTCGAACAAACACACGATGATCGACGTCATCCTGCCGCAGGCAATCCGTGTCGTCATTCCGCCGCTGACCAACAATTGCATCAACGTGTTGAAGGATACCGCGCTCGCGTCGGTCGTTGCGATGCCTGACCTGTTGAAGCAGGCCACCCAGGCGCAATCGCTTGCCGCGAACCCGACACCGCTGATCGGTGCGGCCGCCATCTACGTCCTGCTGCTCTGGCCGCTGGTCAGCATGGTTGCCAGGTTCGAAAAACGTTTCAGCCGGGGAAGACGCTGATGGCTGCTCTCATTTCCATTCGCGGGCTGACGAAAGCCTTCGGCCAGTTCACCGTTCTCCATGGCATCGATCTCGATATCGCCGAAGGCGAGGTGGTTTGCGTCATCGGGCCCTCCGGCTCCGGGAAATCCACATTGATCCGCTGCATCAACCATCTGGAGACTTTCGATTCCCGATGCAACATCACCGTGGACGGCATCCGGGTCGGGCAGGGAACGGCCCTTGCCAAGGTGCGGGCCGAAGTCGGCATGGTGTTCCAGTCGTTCAATCTGTTTCCGCACATGACGGTGCTGCGCAACGTCATGCTGGCGCCGATGCGGGTGCGGGGGACTGCGCTGGCAGACGCCGAGCGCAAGGCGCGGGAACTGCTTGCTCGCGTCGGTATCGCCGAGCAGGCTGACAAATATCCCTCGCAGCTCTCGGGCGGGCAGCAGCAACGCGTAGCCATTGCGCGCGCGCTGGCCATGCAGCCAAAGGCGCTGCTCTTCGATGAGCCGACCTCGGCTCTCGATCCGGAAATGGTCGGCGAAGTGCTTGACGTGATGCGCACACTGGCCGGCACTGGCGTTACCATGGTCGTCGTCACCCATGAGATGGGTTTTGCGCGTCAGGTCGCCGATCGCGTCATCTTCATGGATGGCGGTCGCATCGTCGAAGCAGGAACGCCCTCCGAAGTATTCGACACCCCTCGCGAAGAACGAACACGCGGTTTTCTGCGCGCGGTCCTCAACCATTAGAACCATTTCCAAGGGATGATACAAATGGCCATCACCAAGCCGTTGGACATCGATTTCGCACGCGCCCAGTTTCCAGGTCTCGCACGGGGCTGGACCTTCTTCGACAATGCAGGGGGATCACAGATCCTCCAGGGGGCGCTCGATCGCATCAACACGTTCCTGATCGAGAAGAATGTTCAGATCGGCGGTTCCTACGCAGTATCCCAGGAGGCAGCGAAAGCGCTTTATGAGGCGCGCACTGCCGCCATGCATCTGGTCAACGCCAGCCGGCCAGAGGAGATCGTATTCGGGAGCTCGACGACCGCTTTGCTGCAGAATCTGGCTCGCGCCATGGCAAGCCAGCTCGAACCGGGCGACGAAATCGTCGTCACCGTCAGCGACCACGAGTCGAACATCGGCCCGTGGGACAGGTTACAAGCGACCGGGGTGATCGTGAAGTTCTGGCCCCTCGACAGGAAGACCCTGGCGCTGGACCTCAACGACCTCGAGCCGCTGATGAGCGAGCGCACGAAACTCGTCTGCGTCTCTCACGCCTCAAACATCCTTGGCGCGATCAATCCGGTTCGTGAGATTGCCGACTTCGTGCATGCTCGAAATGCGAAATTGTGTGTCGATGCCGTGGCTTACGCACCGCATCGAGCGGTGGACGTGCAGGCATTCGATGCGGACTATTATGTCTTCAGTCTCTACAAGACCTACGGGCCGCACTATGCGCTGATGTATGGGAAGTATGACCTCCTGCTGGAGCTCGATACGCTCTATCACTACTTCTATGGCAAGGACAAAGTTCCCGGCAAACTGGAGCCCGGCAATCCGAACTACGAACTCGCCTATGCGACCTGCGGGATCGTCGACTATCTTTGCGAGCTTGGCATCCGCGCCGGCGCAACAGGTTCGACACGGCAAAAGATCGAGGCGGCGTTCGAGGCGATCATGCGACAGGAAGATGCTCTGGCGGAGCGGCTGCTGGCGTATCTGCGCCAGCGCAATGATTGCGAGATCATCGGGCAGGCAGTCAATCGCGACAGCAAACGCGTTCCGACCATCTCCTTCCGCTTCGATGGCCAGGATGCGGCCGAAATCTGCAAGGCCATTGACGAAGAGAACATCGCCATTCGGTTCGGCGACTTCCATTCCCGCCGGCTGGCGGAATATCTCGATGTCACCGACCGCAATGGAATGCTTCGTGTCTCGATGGTGCATTACAACACCCTCGAAGAGGTCGATCGCCTGACCGCCGCGTTGGATCGCGTGCTTTCCAGCGACACCGGAACCGTTGCGCAAGCACGGCGCCTCGGCTGAGTGCACAGGCGGAGAACAAGATGCATTTCGATACGGTTATCCGTCACGGCACCGTCGTGACTGCCAGCGATATTTTCAGGAGTGATGTCGGTATCATCGATGGCCAAGTCGCAGCTCTTGCAGCCGGGCTGGTGGATGCCGACGAGATCATCGATGCGACGGGCCTGTATGTCATGCCTGGCGGCATAGACAGCCATGTCCACCTCGATCAGCCGTCGGGCCCCGGCATTGTCATGGCGGATGGTTTCGACAGCGGCACGCGATCCGCGGCGATCGGTGGCAATACGACGGTACTGGCCTTCTGCATGCAGGAGAAGGGCCAGAGCCTGCGTAGCGCGCTGAAGGCCTATCATGCCAAGGCAGAAGGACACTGCCATGTCGATACGGCCTTTCATCTCGTGATCACCGATCCATCCGCCGCGGTATTGGAGCAGGAACTGCCGGCTCTGGTGGCGGATGGTTACACCTCCATCAAGATATTCATGACATATGAGGGTTTGCGGCTGCGCGACGACGAAATCCTGTCGACCCTTGATGCCGCGCGCCGGACCGGCGCACTGGCCATGGTTCATTGCGAAAATGAAGATGCGATCCGGTACTTGATTGGCCGCCATGAAGCGGAAGGGTTGCTCGAGCCCAGATATCACGCCACCACCCGGCCGATCGCCGCCGAGCGCGAAGCGACGCATCGGGCATTGTCGCTTGCGGAAATCGTCGACACGCCGATTGTGATCGTCCACGTTTCCAACCGGCAGGCGATGGAGGAAATTCGTCGCGCACGGGAGCGGGGACAGAAGATCGCGGGCGAGACATGTCCACAATATCTGATGCTGACGGCGCAGGATCTGGAGGGCGACGCGCTTGAGGGGGCGAAGTATGTCTGTTCGCCGCCACCTCGCGACCGGGAAAGCCAGGAGGCGTGCTGGGATGGTATCGAGCAGGGCGTGTTCGAGCTGTTCTCCTCGGATCATTGCCCGTTTCGGTTCAACGACAGCGAAGGCAAATCAAACGAACGGGGCAAGCAGAGCTTTCGCTGGATCCCCAATGGCATTCCTGGCGTTGCCACCCGGTTGCCGATCCTCTTTTCGGAAGGGGTGATGAAGGGGCGGATCGACCTCAATCAGTTCGTCGCGGTGACGTCGACCAACCACGCGAAGCTTTATGGCCTCTACCCGCGCAAGGGGACAATCGCGATCGGCGCTGACGCCGATATCGCATTGTGGGATCCCGATCGCGAAGTGATCATCACCAACGATATCCTTCAACACGGTTCGGACTATACGCCCTATGAAGGATTGGCGGTGCGAGGATGGCCGGTTCGTACCCTTCTGCGAGGGCAAACCATCATGCAGGACGGACATCTGAGCAAGGCGACGGCCTCCGGTATTTATCTTCGCAGAACCCTGTCGTCGCTGGCACGGAACCGCGCGGAGACAAATCCGGTTTAAGCTGGATCCGTTGTGGGTGATGTTGGTCCGCGGCTGTCGCTGCTCCTTGGCAATTGCACCGGCAGCTTAGCGCCGTCATTTCGGTCATTCAAACCGGGCGCGCCGCGCCGATAGCCCTCTAAATGAGCGCTCCGTCGCTAGATCGTCGAATAATAGATCAGGTTGAGGCCGTTATAGATCACGTGAAGGGTCACGGCTGGCCAAATGGAGCCTGACAGGCGCAACATCGCACCAAAGAAGAGCCCCATCACAAACGCATCGACAAAGATGACGCTCGGCCCGTGAACAGCGGCGAACATGAGCGAACTGCCCACTACCGCGACCCATGATCCGTACTTTTCGAGGGCGCTCTGGACCACCCCGCGAAACACCAGTTCCTCGCCAATCGGTCCCAAGACTGCGCTCGTGAACAACAAGAGCAGCATCCCAGCGACGCCGCCGTTTGCCGCAGCCTGAAAATCCGCTTGTGTGTTCGCTTCGGAGATAAAATGGAAATAGATCGCTTCGACAACGAGGATCAGGCCGAAGCCCACCACGCCAAGCGCCGTGCTGATCGCTATCCACTTAAGCCTCGTCGGACGAAAGCCGAATGCGCCCCAGTCGCGAACACGATGGAGATACGCGCCGAGCAATCCGGCGAAGCCGAGCGCAAAGTTCGCTGCACCGGCAATGTTGACGCGAAAGACGGCCTTGTCGTCGGGTTGGAGCAGCATCCAGTAGCCAAGAAAGCCAATGCCAAGAACATAAACAACAACAGCGATCGCGATCTCCGGCCATCCGGGTTGCGCGATCATTCGTGTCTGGGCAGGTCGAACATCAGTCATCGGGCAGCCACAAATCCACTAATTCCTCCACAGTCACGGCCGTTATTTCTATGAATTTTGCCATTCTGCACGGCTGGTTCCGAAAGCCGCGGCAAACAGGCGCAATTCAGTAACCCTTAGTGGGAAGCGACGAAAGGCGGCGATATCTTGCCTTGGGAAACCCGAACGGAGGCCCCTGCGAGGAGGCGGTCGTTCATTCCTGCTGCAAGAGTTTAGGGTAAGCCTCTGCGCTCCGACCCATCAGAACATGGCTTCGGATCGGGCCGCAACCAGCAGCCAGCCGGGAGGATAGCCCGGCGGTGGTTTCGAGCGAGCTCTTTACACTGGGGCCGACTTCGAATTGGATCATCCCATGGATGAAATCGACTTGAATCACCTGCGCCGTTGCGTGGATCTGGCTAAAGCTGCCTTGGACGTCGGCGACGAACCATTTGGCTCGGTCTTGGTATCCAGTGCTGGCGAAGTGCTGTTCGAAGACCATAATCATGTGGCGGGCGGCGATCACACCCAGCACCCTGAATTTGCCATCGCGCGCTGGGCCGCCAACAACATGGCGCCTGATGAGCGGGCCGCTGCGACCGTCTATACGTCGGGCGAACATTGCCCGATGTGCTCTGCCGCACACGGCTGGGTTGGCCTTGGCCGTATTGTCTACGCCAGTTCGTCTGAGCAATTGAGCACCTGGTTGGCCGACCTTGGCGCTACCCCTTCTCGAGTTCGGGCCCTACCGATCGAAAGCGTTGTCGAGGGGGTTAAGGTCGAAGGCCCGGTTCCCGCACTCGCGGAGGAAGTTCGGCAACTGCACCGGGCTTTTCACGGAAAATGAAATGCGGGCTGAATAGGGTGGGTCACGGATTGAGGCTGTTGAAATCTAGATGGGCAGCTTAACCAGAGCGTCCACCAGGGCGATTGTCTCTCGGAGATTTTCTGCCATTCGCTCGTGGTCTGACAGCCGGCGCTGGGTCGTATAGGTTCGGATACCCTGTCCGTCGACTTCGTATGTCTCCATCGTCTTGCTGCGGATGGAGTAGATCAGACCCTCGCAGGTCTGCAGATCAGTTGCGAGCTTGTCACGTAGCGCTGTCATCGTTGCATTCATGGCGTCCCTCTTGATGTGAGCATTGCTCGTTTCAAACGTGGGTGGCCGCGGCGAGTTCCAGCAGATTTTCCTTCCGTTTCCTTTCAACTATAGTCCTTGGTTGATGGGAGATTCCGATGGTTCTTTTCTGGTTTGATCAGCAAGAACGCCTGAAGACGAAGAAGGGCCAGGAACTGCTCTCCGATGACCGTCGGGGTGACATCGCCCCAACAAACGTCGCACCGGCGCCGGAGCCAGTTGAGGGCAAGATCGCAGTCAGGATCGGACCTGACGGCAGGCCAGTGGTTGTCGTGAAGGAATAGCGGCTCCAGCCAGCGACTGCGCTGACGCCGCTAGCCTTCCTGTCGTTGCGTGAGGTCAGGCAAGATGCGGGGTTCGCGCTTCGGTTCAGAGGCGCGGAATTCGCGTTCTCTCTTTTCCATGAGCGCTTTCGCGAATGCAGGATCAGCGAGCAGTCGCGCCCGGAGAGCCAGCTCTTCTTCTGTAATGTTGGGCAGTATCGTCGTCATTGGGCATCCTGTCCTTGCTGTGAAGGCTTGAACTTACCCCTTGGGTCGGGGCTGGCCTTTTTTCGGATAGCCAGACCACGGTTTCCAGCCGAGATATTCGACCTGTTGCGAGGCGTTAATGGTGGCGCACAGCTTGTCCGTCTTCCCACCTTTAACGTTCGTCGAGATACGCCCCGACCCTTTCACTCCCGAAAGACGGGCGAAAACACTCACCGGATAAGGGCAGTTGTTTCGAAAGGTGACGCAGGAACACTTTTCACCTGAGCCGACGCACGAAGTCAGCGTTTTTCCGAGCGTAAGACCGCAATAATCGCTGGATGCGACGTCTCTGGATGGTGTGCTGGCCTGTCGAGATACCTGCCACTTGCAGGTCTCCGCCGTCCCGGCGCGCTGCGTGTAGGTTCCTGACATGGCTGACCCATTCACAGAGCCAGTGAACGTGCCGCCGTTACCGAACGAGTTGGCGTAGTCAAATCGGATGCTCTTGCCGGAAAGTCGGCCCGACGTGATCTGACCGTTCGTCATTCCGCCGGAAACGCCGCCGGCATCATCTATGGAAAGCTTGAGTGAACCGGACCCATAGGAGCAGTTTATGCTGCCTACCCAAGTTGTGTCCGCTTTCGCGACAGTCAGTGTCATAGCGACGGCGAACAAAGTCGCCAGAATTCGAAGTAGCATACTGTGTTCCCCCAGGCCTTGGGGAAATCTGCTCTAGCTCCGTCGAACAGACAAGTCGGAGCGAAAGCTCTTCAGAGATCGCGAGGTCCACGACAGGCTTCGCCGCCTCGCATAACCAATTGCAGGAACTCAAAAAGCCCAAAATCAGGCGAGATTTACGGCTTAGTTCGTCTCATAAGCGAGGAGGCGGGCACGGCGTCGAACACCCGGGCTTTCGCAAACGACGCCGATATGTGCGTCCGTGAATGTCCTCTCCTGATCTAATGCGATTGCGCGTAGACGGATTCGCGGATCATCTGCCAACCGCTGTTCTTGTGGCGCCAAATCTGGCTGAAGATAAGTTCGACTGGTTTGCCGTTGACCTGCATGGTGCGCTTGCCGATCACCATGCCGATGTCGCGGCTCCTGCTGGCATGCAGATATTCAACGGTGTTCCCGTCACGAGACGCCGCGTCCGTCTCGTGCTGTCCCGCAAAGAACGAGATGATCGCCTGCTTGTCCAACACCATGGTCTCGCCGCTGCTGTCGAGCCGATGGATCAGAAAATCGTCGGCATAAAGCGTCCGCAGCGTGTCGGGGTTGTTGCGCGCGGTGTCGTCCAGCCGCTTAGAATTTGCAATGAGCTCGCGGTCCATCACTCCCCCCTGAAAGCCTGTTCGAGATCGGCGATGATGATCTTCTTCATCTTGTACATGGCCTGCATGGCGCGCTCGGCTCTGGCCCGGTCCTTGTCTGCAATCATGTCGAGCAGGCGAGTGGGCGTGACCTGCCAGTAGACGCCAAACTTGTCCGTCAGCCATCCGCAGGGCTGTTCGCGGCCGCCGTCGGCCGTCAGTGCATTCCAGTAATAGTCGGTTTCCGCCTGGTCGCTGGTCTCTACAAGAAAGGAGAAGGCTTCGTTGTATGTGACATGCGAGCCGGCGTTGAGGGCTTGAACGGGCATGCCGGCCAGTTCGAAACGCACAACCGACAGTTCCGGATCGGGCAATCTGGTTTGGCTCAGAACCCTGGAGTCCTTGAACACCGACCGATAAAATTCCATGGCCTCTTCGGCTTGGCCTTTGAACCAGAGGTGCGGGTAGATTTTCATGGGGTTGACCTTTCTGTTGTCGGGAAATCCAGGGCTGATTAGCGATTGAACGGCTGGATCGAACCGTCCCAATCACGTTCGAAGCCGACATCCTGGAGACCATGGCCGGAGAAACGCTCGAACCGCTTCATCGTCCGGCGATGTTGCAGTTTCACGGCCAAGTCATTGGCGGCGGCTGACAGCCGGTTGCGCAGCGCTGCAATGGCGTCCGCGAGGTCGGCGGATACCGTAGGCTGTGGGTTGGTAAGTGCAGAAATGTTTCTCATGATAGAGGCCTTTCCCTGGTTGCTTGGGTAGCTCGCAAGGAGCAAACCGCTTGCTTTCATGGGATAAGCATGTGAAATTTGCCGTTGGGCGACAAACGACTAATTCTTCGCGATACGTAAAGAGAAGTTACAAATAGCCATGGCCCGGAAGCTGCCACCCTTGACGGCTCTTCCCGCTTTTGACGCGGCAGCGCGTCACTTGAGCTTCACAAAGGCAGCTGATGAACTTCTCGTGACCCACGCGGCTATCAGTCGTGCGATCCGCAACCTGGAGGAGGTTTTGGGCACCCGGTTGTTTGAACGGCACACGCGCTCGGTGCGTCTCACGCCGCAGGGCGCTGCCTATGTCGCCGAGATCGGTCCGGCATTGGACCGTATCGGTGCGGCGACGATCCTCGCATCCGCATCGAGATCGGCAAGCGTCCTCACGGTCAGCACGTCCGACGGCTTTGCAGGACGCTGGCTTGTTCCGCGCCTGCACCGTTTCCACAGCGCGCACCCGGATCTCGATGTGCGTCTGTCGACATCGGGTGCGCATGCCGACTTCGTCAGGGACGGGATCGATATCGCCATTCGCTATGGTATGGGCGAATACCCGGGCGTGATTGCGGAATTTCTGGCCGACGAGGATGTTTCACCCGTCTGCAGCCCTTCATTGCTTGAAGGCAAACACCCATTGCGCACACCAGCCGATCTGAAGCATCACCGGCTCATCCAGGACAATTTTCAGCTCGGTTGGGAGACGTGGTTCCGCGCGGCGGGGATCGATGACATCAAGCCGGAGACTGGCGTCAAATTCGACTCCGCCGTCTATGCGGTCGAAGCCGCGGTGCACGGTGAGGGGGTTCTTCTTGGCAGAAGCGCGCTTGTCTCAGCAGATCTGGCAGCAGGGCGGCTGGTGCGGCCTTTTGATATTTCTCTCAAATCGAGATGGAAGTACTACGTCGTCTATCCCGAAGGGGCATTGCGCCAGAAGAAGATCAAAGCGTTCCGAGATTGGTTGTTTGCGGAAATGGCCGGTCAACGGCCGGGAATTGTCACCGTGTGAGCGCGCCTGCCTTCGGGGGCTCGACAGTCACCACCGGCGAAATTGCTTGGCCCGTCCTTAGCACGGTTCCGGATGCTTGCCTCTGTGGTATGAACGGCAGCTTTGCGCCCGCATTGCGGACATTCAGCTCCGGATAGGCCGCGACCGAAAGCTGCCATTCGTTCGTTTGTGCAACGTCGGATTTTCGCTGGTACCCAAACCGGGATCGGGGCCAGGTCAGGATTGTGGCGGAACGGCGCGCAAAGGCGAGCTATAAGCACGCGAGCGCACAGGATTGAGTAGCACAAGTACAGTTTACCGCGCTCACTGGTGAGGAGAAGCAGTTATCTGGGTATGGTGAGGTCTTACTGGACGATAGGAGGTGCACACATTCTTACGGGTGGTAATCTCCTGTCCCCAGGAGGGAAAGCTCATGAAGATCACGGGGTTGGACAAGTTGAGTCGTCAACTTGAAGATGCGCAGAAGGCATTTGGGGAATTGGACGGCGAATTGGGGAGGGTATCCTTTACCCCAGATGATCCGGCCAGCATCGAGAACGCAATTCGTCAAGTCGAAGACATGCTTGATGCGCGGGTGGGACAGTACGCCTCGAACCCATTTGTGGCGCCGCTAATAGAAGGCGCAAAAGAGCGCTACCGGGAAGCCATTCTCGAAAAAGCAGCTGCTGCACGCCTTAGGGAAGGTGAAGACCAGAAATGAACGACGTAAGCCTTTTCACTCAGATCAATAATGCTGTTCTTGACCTTCAAAGTGCCCAATATCAATCCTTTCAAAAGCCGCTGAAAACGCTGGCTCGACTGCTGCGCCATGACGATTTGGCGACCGTCAATGCGAAACTGACCAACGGGCTCGATCTGGAAGGCTTTCTTGCCCGACAGGACCCTGACCGTGGAATGGGAGGAAGTAGCATCGAGTGGCCGGAAGACCCCGATGAGACATTGGGTCTGACGCTTCTTTTGATTTACAAATTTGCCGAAGATTCCAACTACATGGAGCAGTTCGGCTATACTTACTACGACTCCGGTACCAAAGTTATGTCCGGCATAAATGGGGTCACCGGGCAACTGATCATCCCGTTCGTGAGGGATTATAAGACCTACGTCACCACATCTGGTCAAAGCCAACCGAAACTCATCCTGCCATCCTCGAACAAGATTTTCATCGTCCATGGGCACGATAGCGGAGCCTTGAACGGCTTGGCCCGGTTTCTGGAAAAATTGAAGCTGGAGGTCATCATCCTCAGTGAACAGCCAAACCAAGGCCGGACCATCATCGAGAAATATGAGGCGAGTGCTGCCGAAGTTGGATTCGCTGTGGTGTTGCTCACGCCGGATGATGTTGGATCAGCGGTATCTGTCGAGGCGCAGAGCCAACGCGCCCGACAGAACGTTATCTTTGAACTTGGCTATTTTGCCGGAAAACTCGGACGTGGCCGCGTCTGCTTGCTGCGCAAGGGGAATGTCGAGATACCGTCTGACCTCTTCGGCATTGTCTACACGGACATGGACGCGGGCGAGGGCTGGAAACAATCCTTAGTAAAGGAGTTGAAGGCAGCGAAGATCGAATTTGATGCCAATCGGATGTGGGACTGATGGCGATGCTGGTCCGTGCGAAAGACATGTTGATGCGGATCACCGGTATATCCACGCCGGTGTTCGGTATCTCGTGGAACCCACCGGCTTCGGACCGTGATGCTGTCCGGAAATTCCTCGCCTTCTTGGAAGATCGTCGGGGGTTGTTTAATCCCATGCCTGCCGAGGTCGAGGACCACGCCAATTCGTCCATCCACACGATCCGGGCCCAATGCACGGGGACGGTCGGGGCTCTCAGCGATAAAGCACCGGGCGCGGCACATGTCCGTTCTATTGGTGCGGCCTGTCGTCGCTTTCTCGATGAGCCGTATTCTGTCTTCGAAGACATTATGGACCATCGTCGAGATCCGTACTTTGACCGGGATGAGCATCATGGCCGATTGCGTCACGGGACGTACCCAGCGGCCTTCTATACCGCCCTTGGGGAGTTTCGTGGGTTTGTGGGCGCACAGATAGCCCTGCTGTCGGCCCTGTACGCGGTGGACGTGCATGGCGACCTGGTCCGTATCCTGCCGCCTGTGGTGGACGACTTCTAGACGTTCGATGCTCTATGGCGCAGGATCATTACGTTCCTCAGGTTCATTTGAAGAATTTCTATGCTTCCGAACTGCGGGGGCAGATGTATGCGATCCGCAAGGCAGACCTGAAAACCTACTCCTGCAATTCTCGCAGTCAGTGCCGTATCGAAGACGGCAGTACGAACCCGTATCTCCTGGAACCCCGTATCATCGAGGAATTCCTGAAGAAGGTCGAACCCCGCTACAACACTGCGCTTGAAGGATTGCGAACCGGAAATCTCGATGTCGATTCCATCTTCGCGATCGCGGGGTTCGCAGCCTACGTCGATGGTTGCTCGCCTGCCGGGATGCGCATCCACAGCGTGCCGATGCGGGCCGCGCTGGAGATTGCGACGGGTTTGCTGGAGCGAAATGCGCGACTTCCAGTCTCCCCGTCGGAGTTCGGTGGACAAATGTTAAGTGAACTTCTGAGTTCCGGCCACGTGCAGTTTAAGGTCGACCCCAAATATCCCCAATCGATGGGCATCCGGAGTGTTCTCCAGCGCTTGTCGATTTGGGGAAATTCGCGGTGGGAAATCATCATCAACGAAGACAAGGATAGTCCTTTCTTCACAAGCGACTATCCTTTGGGAATTGAACCGGACGCCCGACCCGGGATCGTGAACCGGATCGTACCACTTGCCCCGAATCTCGCTGTGCGGATTAGGCCCGATCCCGGCGAGCGAAGAATCGTGGATCTGGAATTCCGCAACCTGCGCACCCGGCATGTGGAGGCGACGAGGCAACAGATCGTTGCGATTAATACTGCGATTGTGCAGGCGGCCGAAACGACGGTCTACTATTCCTCAGCCCGTCCGTGGATTCGTCGTTTTGTCGAGAAGTACGCGGATTTCCATGTCGAACCAAAGATGACGAAGCTGCCGTACGAGGATAGTTATATGTCGGTGGCAACTATGGCTGTTGGTCGGAAATCTGCTTGATTTGCGCCAAGCGCATTATGAGTAGTCTGCTCGCGATGCTTACGTCTGATAATACGGCAATTGTGCGGATTTGAATTTGTCGGGAACCACGAAGCCCACGCTGTATTTTGCCCGCGTCACAGCGACATAGATTTTGGCGAGTTCCTTTCCGGCGTCGGAAAGTTTCCCCGTGTCCAAGTATTTTTGCAGTGGGGCATGTGGATAGATGAGCGTCCTATCGAATGTCAGGCCCTTTGACTCTCCGAAATTGAAGGGATTGCCGAATTGAACTGTTCGAGCGCGATTGTAGCGCAAGGGCTGGGGTGAAAATGCCTCCATGTAAGCCGCTATATCGGATTGTCTTACGAAGAAGAGCCCGTCATGCTTGGTTGTCGTTTCCTGAAATGATTTTGTTTTGTGGCAATCAGGGAATATTGCATCTGCAAAGTCGCAAATGAGTTGATTGCAACGATGGGAATAGGCGTGGTGGTCGAGCTTGACCAGACCTGCCGCGTTCCAGCCCTCAAACTTCTTGATGATGTTTTTGCCCGAATATGGCTTGTTTTTGGGATTGTCGTTGGTTGAATAGGTTGCTTGTCTGTGATCTCCGATCAGCGAAATTTTGACCTTTGAGCGCAATAAGTGTTCGACAAGTTCCAAATCCCAACCTGACAAGTCCTGAGCCTCGTCAATGTAGATACGTTGGAAAATTCCTTCTATCCGGCTGATCGGTAAGCCCTTGGTTTTTTCGATTATTTGGCAAGCGAAATCAGTCACACGGTCTCGCCAGATACCGGCATTGCGCGTGAAATAGAATTTGGCTGTTGTCGTTTTGGGTATCTTTCTTAGGTTGTCGGGCACCCTGTCGAATACGATGTGCTTCACCCGGGGGGCGTAAAGATGGTTCTGATAGGGGCGCACAAAGTGTGCGAAGACGAACGAATACCATGTGCCTATTGAGAAGTGAGGAGGGATGGCCCCAAACATCTCATATGCTTTTCCGGCCAGTTCACTGCGCCCGTTGAGTGTGTAGGTTATGAGTGCGTTTCGCCTTGCATTGTCGGCATGAGCCTCTTTGACCAAACTGGTCGTTTTTCCTGAGCCCGCCGATGCAAGGATGATTGAGTTAGCGGATTGCATCTTGAATGTATGTCGGGATTTTCACGATGCCGTTGTACTCATAGAGCTTTAGAGCAACGTCGGTCTTGTTTGCGGTGCAGTGCGTGAGAAGGGTACCCGTATCCGGGAACGTCTTCTCCAGCATGAAATTCATATTTGACAAGCCGTTGAATTTGATGAGTTGTGGTTCAAGCGTAGGCGCGGCGTTATCGTCATCTATGTTGATGTGGATTGTGGCATCCGCTGCATAATCAACGAACAGCGCCTTTTTGCCCGCCGCATCACCATCATTGTCTCTTATGATGTCGACATCCAATTTGAGAAGTTGGGCGATGTCCAAAAACCGCTTGAATGACGTACCTACTGAGATGACTTCCACGCCATCTTCCAGCGGTAATTTCTTGTGTTTCTGCCGATATCCGATTTGAACCACCAATTCGTCGGATGGCCCTTCTACCAATATCGAGCGCTCGGCAAGTATCATGCGAAGCGTGTCATGACCGGGTAGGCGTTGGAAATAGGCCTTTGTTTCCGCGTTGAGATGGTCGAGGGTTACACCCGTCTCACCATTGAACATAAGGATATGGTCGATGCCGAGTTTGTTCAGCACGAAACTACTGTGCGTGCTGATGAGTAATTGTTTCCCCTTGCATCGTTCTGCAAGGTGACTGACCAGCCTTCCCAGATTGGTATGCGAGAGATGGTTTTCCGGCTCTTCAATCAAGAAAATGTCGCAGCCGTTAGCTGCTTCAATTGCCAGTTTGATTTTGACGGAGTTTTGTTCCCCTTTGCCGACCAGTGTTAGGGGAATGTCGTCCAAGTGCGGCATGACGCCGGTTTCCCAGCTAGCCCGCGTAGTCGTATCCATTGATACCGATAAGGTCTTGCTGGAAACGACCCCTTTCTTCGTACCAAGTTCTTTGTTTATTGCCTCGATGCGTGGGTCTTCTTGGAAGCGGTCGCGCATAGTGCGATAGGCCAATGCCAATTCACCTGCTTGAGCCTTTGAAAGATAGTCGCGCACGATTTCGAGCACATACTTGTTGGCTGTGAAAGAATTTGTGGAATTGCCCGGATCGATCAGTGCCGATTTGACTGGAACGCTGTGCGTTGACAGGGGGGCGCCTGAAAATGCCGTCCAGACTACCTCGTAGTACTCGATAGGGATGCTATTTAGTGCCCCTGTATCGCTTACGAAGGCTTTGTATTGATCTAGGCAGTTTTCATCCAGCCTAATTGTCAAGCAGATGCCTGCGCTGTTGGATTTTTGACTGTTTATAGAGCCTACCAGTTCTGCGACATCTGGCGTGGATTTCAGATAAACCTCCACCATCGCCTCGGGTGGCGGTATGGGCTTTCCCTTTTTGTGAGCGGCGACAAACTCAGCTACAGCATCGACGTTTATCAGAAACGGGTGCAATTCGTATTGGGCGGCTCTGCGGTTTAGCTGGCATCTAAGCGCGAGGTTTATCGCTTCAAGCAACGTCGATTTTCCGGCTTCGTTGTTACCAACGACAATGTTTACATGCTCATTGAACGGAACATCTGCTTGGCGCAAGGCACGGTAATTTTTTACGATAACACGTTCAATTGGCATTTAGACCCCCCGAATCGTTGGGAGTACTATACATATATAGCGCGTGGATTCGCAGCCGCAGGCACAGTTGGGGATGTTGAAGTCCCCAGATCAGCATACACCCGGAAAGCCAGATAAACTCCGCTGCACCAACGCGCTCCGGCCGTTCTATTCGGGGAGAAGAATAGATTGTCTTGCAGATGGACGTATAACTATTCCCAAGAAGCACACATGGCGGATTGGGTGTCCGCTCTTTTGACATTTGGCGTTCAACGCGGACCGTCCGCTACCGTGAAGAGTTTCGGGTGCCGTCAGGCGTACGAAAGTCCCCGAGGAAGGAACCCGCGGGGCACAGTCGATGGCTATGGGGCTTTCGAACTGCGGCCGATGTCGGCGATGGCGCGAGCGCCGCTGGGAAGCGTGGGAATGGATGCGGAGAGGCCGCTTCGTTGTGCTTTCGCGCGGTTTAGCCGATCACGCCCTAAGCTCGTTGCGCCCCTGTCGGTTGCGATAATCACCATGGACACGCGTGGGTTCGTTGCCGGAGGCGGGGCGCCTGCGGCTGAAGGATCGACCATGCCATGCCGGATCATGGAGCGGTCTCCCGGTTCGTGGCGGTTGTATCGGGCGGCCCGCGTGGCTGCCTAAAGCGTTCGAACGTCTCGATGATGATCATGCGCCCGCCACAGCAGCGGCATGGCGGCCGGAAGTCGTCCGGCACGTCTGATGTGCCGTCATCAGGCGGCGCGGCGACATCCAAGAGTTCTCGAGCCAGCGCGAGACTGGCCTTGCGGGCGGAGCCGGCGAGCAAGCCATAGTGCCGGATACGATGGAAGCCGCGCGGCAGGACATGGAGCAGGAAGCGGCGGATAAACTCGTCGGCTGCAAGCGTCATGACCTGCTGCCGATCCGCTTCGTCGCGGCGGTAGTCCTTGTAGCAGAAGGTAACGCCGCTCTCGTCGAACGCGATCAGGCGGCGGTTCGAGATCGCCACCCGGTGTGTATAGCGCGACAGATAGGCGAGCACCGCCTCGGGTCCGGCGAACGGCGCCTTGGCGTAGACCACCCAGCGCTTTGTTCGGACGGGAGCAAGGTGATGCAGGAAGGCTCGGCGGTCGGCCAAGTGCGTCAGCGATCCAAAGAAGGCGAGCCGCCCGGCCTCGCGCAGCGCGAGCAGGCGCGTGAGGAAGAGCCGTCGGAAGAGTTTGCCGAGCACGCGCACCGGAAGCAGGAATGCCGGCCGGGACGCGATCCATCGGCTTCCGTCGGGCGCAATGCCGCCGCCCGGCACGATCATGTGGATGTGCGGATGGTGCGTCATCGCCGATCCCCATGTGTGGAGCACGGCTGTAATACCGATGCGTGCGTCGAGATGCTTCGGATCGGCGGCAATCGTCAGCATCGTCTCCGACGCCGCCTTGAACAGTAGATCGTAGACCAGCGCCTTGTTCTGGAAGGCGATGTCGGCGACCTCGGCGGGCAGCGTGAACACGACGTGGAAGTAGCCGACCGGCAAGAGGTCCGCCTCGCGCTCGGCAAGCCATGTCCGCGCCGCCGCGCCCTGGCACTTCGGGCAGTGCCGGTTGCGGCAGGAGTTGTAGGCGATCCGCCACTGGCCACAGTCCTCGCAGGCTTCCACATGACCGCCAAGCGCCGCGGTGCGGCAGTTCTCGATCGCCGACATGACCTTGAGCTGGGCGAGGCTCAGGCGCCCGGCATGGGCGACCCGGTAGACAGGTCCTGCTGCGCGGAAGATGTCGGCGACCTCGACCGAGGCGCGCACGGCTCAGCCGTCGGGCGAGATCTCTTTCGGCTTAAACAGCCCAAGCTTGTCGAGCGGGCTCGTGACCGTGCGCACCGTGCGGGTCGCGACCTTGGCGTAGAGGGCCGTGTTGTTGAGCTTGGCATGCCCGAGCAGGACTTGGATGATCCGAATGTCGGTGCCATCTTCCAGCAGGTGGGTCGCGAAGCTGTGGCGCAGCGTGTGCGGCCCGACCCGTTTGGCGATGTCGGCGGCCCGGGCCGCCTCGACGACGATGCGATAGAGCTGCCGCGTGCTGATCGGCTTCATTGCGTGCTGACCGGGGAACAGCCAGCCGTCGCGATGCATCACGCCCTGCTGTCGCCCGACCTTCCACCACTCCCGCAAGAGAGCGAGCAGATCCTCGGATAGGATGGCATTGCGAAAGCGCCCGCCCTTGCCACGCTCGACGCGCAGCAACATGCGCTCGCTGTCGACGTCGGCGACCTTCAGCATCGACACCTCGGCGACGCGCAGGCCAGCGCCATAGGCGATCGACAATGCGGCCTGGTGCTTGAGGCACGTCGTGGCGTTGAGCAGCCGGGCCACCTCGTCGCGGCTCAGCACCACGGGCAGGTTGCGCCGATGCGCCAGTCGGACGAGCCTGCGCGCCAGGTCCGGGCGGTCTAGCGTGTGGATGAAGAGGAAGCGCAGTGCCGACACGATGCTGTTCATCGTCGGCACCGGAACGCCGTCCTCCTGCTGCTCGATCTGGAATCGGCGCAGATCGTCGGCGGTCGCCGTGTCAGGTGAACGCCCGAGGAATGCCGCCAGGCGTCCGATGTCGCGGAGATAGTTGCGCTGCGTCTCGCGGGAGAAACGCCGCATGTTCATGTCGTCGATCAGCCGCTGGCGCAGCGGGCTGACGGTTGTGTCGAGATGGTGATGCTGCATGGTCGGGCTCCTTGTTGAAGAAGCCCGTCATGCTCTGCCGCTGCCGTGCGGCGCTCAATGGAGGCCCGACCTCCGGCCTGTGCCCTCTACATCCATCCCAAGCGCCTTCCCGCGCGAGCGGGTTCGTTCACCGGCCCCATTCCAGACGTACACTTGGTTCGATTTAGATTTGACCGCTCGTCGGAGGCGGACAGTCCCGCGTCCCGGCTTTGCCGTCGCATACTGACGCTCCTTAGACCGCCTTGTTGAACTGATCTCGCGGACGCGAATTTGCTTCGAAGCCCCGCCAGCTGAATCACAGCTGCGGATGTCGGGGCTCCTACGCTTTATGCGCTGCTCTCTTGATTGCCGCTAAGCGGCTTAGAGGTACAACTCTACGGCTTACGCTGATCGTTGTCCTTTGGCGGCTTAAGGCCCCGACGCTCCGCATACTCAAGTATCGCAATCTCGATCACAGCGGTGATCGAACGCCTGTCAACTTCAGCCAGTTTCTGAGCCAGCGCCAATATCGCTGGATCGAGACGAGTAGTGAACGACTTCTTGGGCATTTCCACTCGGTGCTTGAACTTCGCGTTCGGCTGTGCATACATGTGCACGTGCAGTGCAATTGCATCGCACGTGCTGCGGCAGATAAGGGCGCGCCAACGCCCGAATCTGCCTAACCAAACCCAAGCTGTCTGGGGCTCGGATCATGGCTGATTCCGACAATACCACGACTTTGTCTATCGTCACCCGCAGCAAGGCAACTGCGGGCCAACCCGTTCTGACGTTTTCGCCCAACAATTCGGAGGTGGATGCAGATCCTGCCGCGGTCGTGTGGGGCAAATGGCGGGCGACACAGGATGAGGTTGACCGGCTCTGTCGGCATCAGCAGCGCCTTGAGGCGGAGCATAGGGCCGGGGCAGGGGGCGTGGATGATTACGCGGCAGCGCTGCATGCTGAGAACACGGCCGGTGAACAGGCGATCGAACTGCTCAAGCGGTTGTCACAAACACCGGCTGTATCGCTCGCGGGTGTCGCTGCCAAGCTGGACGTGGTGTTGGGCGAGGGGCAACCCAGCGAGGACGATGATGAGTTTCCGTGGCCGCTGATCCGCTCGGCCCTGGCGGATCTCATCCGGATTGGCGGGCTGCCGCCGCTTGCGGGCGCGGCGGTGCTTCGGACGGGAGCGGGCAATTCAACATGATAAGCGGTTGTGACGACAGGCCGATGGCGGATCACGCCTCCGGGTCCAGCAGCCGGACACCTTCGCCTTTCTTGTCGACCGACAGGAATTCTATGCCCGCTTTTTTCAGGGCTTTTTCGATGGACTGGAGCGTGCTGACCCGTGAATCGACCTTGCCATTCTCCAGCCGGGCCAACGCGTTCACCGAAACGATCGCGGCGTCCGCAAGGTCTTGCTGCGACCAACCAAGCAAAGCCCGTGCGGCTCGAATCTGTCGTGGACTGACCATGCCGCCACAATCGGCAGGCACCCGGCTTCCGCCACAGATAGGGTGAATTTCAACCTTATAAGGTGTAATCTCGGCGCCTGCGCTTAGACGCCGAATGCTGTGGGCAGGAGAAACGGGTGGAGCAGGCTTTGCCGACAGGTTCATTCGAGGCCGTATCGCCTCTTCAGGGCGAACCGCATCCCGCCGACCAGCATGTCGGGCGGCAGATCGCGCTGGTGCGCATCCAGTCGGATATATCGCAGGCAACGCTTGCCCGTTCCATCGGCATCAGCACGCAACAGTTGCAGAAATACGAAAACGCACGCAACCGCGTCAGCGCTTCCATGCTCTACGAGATCAGCCGTGCGCTGAAGGTTCCTGTCAGCCGCTTCTTCCAGGGGCTGCCTGGCCATGGCGCGGCCAGCGCTGAAACCGCGCCGCTTCCGGCAGATGAGCGCATCCATTTCATGGCCAGCGCTGAAGGACGCCGGCTGATCGCCGGCCTGGTGCAATTGCGGCCACGCCTGCGCGCGCGTATTTCGGACCTGATCGCCGAGCTGGGGGAGTGAACATCTCTCCACGCCAGTTGGGAAAGGCAGATTTAGGTCGGCAGGAGCTCCTGTGAGGGTGAACGCGGCAGACCAGCAACCTTGCTGGACCGTGACGTTCGCGCCGATCGTTCCCGACAAGGGGAGGGTCGGGAGAAATGCCCTGTCTGCACGATAAAATATGGCGCGACGTTCTCGACGCCGAGGTGCTGACGGCTCGCCTCATCGCGTTTGCGGGATTTCCGGCCTGTCAGATCGGTGGTTTTGCACTGTCCGCGGCCATGCGTGCCTTCCGTCCACTCGGCAGGCGGTTTCGGGATGCTTGCCGTCAGGTCTATCGTCGATCGAGATAGTTTGTCAGACTCTCGGTCAGCTCGTCCTCATCGACGACGCCCTGGGCGAAGAGATCCATCGCGGCCTTGGCCAAATCCTCTGCCGCGGGGCTCCCCTGGCAAAAGCCACGCTGGTGGCAGAGATCGTCGAAAATGCGTTTGAGCAGGTCCATGTCGCCCGGATAGGCCACCCCGGTGCTAGGGGGATGCAGAACGGCCATACTTACCTCCTTAGGTACGTTCGAACGTCCAACACTGACTGAGAGGCGACCGGCCTACGGCAACTGCCGGAGGCGGTCCGCCGAATGAAGCCGCGCCGAGCACGTGATGGCCTGGAGTCGGCGTGATTTCAGACAAAACGATTCCATCAAGGCGCGAAAACCACAACGCCTGACGGCGAGGAGGCGAGAACACAATTGGAAGCATTTTGAAAGATTTGCGTGATTGAAGGGAGTTGGTCGGGCGCCGGCAGCTGGCTTCTGCTGACGTCGCAAGGTATGCCGCATGTCGCGGCACACATCTGGCTGATCGCCGTGCTCGCGGCCGCGACGGGATTGCTCTCAACGCTGGCGCTGTACCGTAGTCTCAAGATCGGCGCCGTTTCGATCGCGGCGCCGATCGCGGCGACGTTTGGCGCGGTCACCACAACACTAGGCATCGTCGAGAGCGAAATGCCTGGCGCGATAATGCTCGTCGGCCCTAGCTGATCCTGATTGGGGTGCTCATGGCCGGTATGCGCAGCGACACCAGCAATGCGGGCAGGTCGCGATATGCAGTCGTGCTGGCCTGCCTGGCGGCCATCGGATTTGGCGTTCAGTTCTGGCTGCAGGGGCGTTTCGCCGTCCCGCAAATGAGCAGCGTCTGGCCAGTCTGGATTGGCGACCGGCCAGCTGGCCGTCGTCACCGTGCTTTCATCCGTGCAAAGCGTCGTGACGGTCGCCCTGGCTGTCGTCTTGCACGGAGAAAAACCTGTTCCCAGCCAATGGCTCGGTCTGACCCTGCTTCTTGCCGGCCTGCTACTCACTCGCCTCACCTGAGGGGGCTTGCCGTGGAAATCTCGCCCCAAATCAATTTGCTCCGTGGATACACGGCGCATCCACCGAGCTCTGGTTGCGGGTGTCGCACCCTTGCCAGTCAGTCCTTGGCTTCTGCTTCCGGCTGCCGTCCGGGTGCAGGTGTGTCGGCATCTTCGGGCCTTGCCGGGATCGCAGTGCCGGCGCCGATACGTTTCTCGGTTTCTGAGGCTAGTCCCTGTTCCGTCGTCTGGATTTCAGCCAAGCCGGCGTCGTCAAGCGAACGACGCAGGATCCCTCGTTGCGGCGCCGGCGCAAGCCTCGCGTTTTGCGTGAATTCGGGATGAGATGCATATGAAAAATCTGCGGCGCTGGCAGGCTCCGACCGCGTCAGCCCCAGAGGCGGTTGCGCCGGCTCCGGCGAAAAAGCCGGATCGTCGAAGGGCGGAAATACCTGCAATGGCCTGCGTTGCTCCGCCTCCGCATCATCAACGGGATTTTCCGGGCCTTGTGTATCCGGTGTCTCAGCGGCCAGGCGGACTTCCTCATCGATCTCCTGCTCGGCCTGAAGCCAGTGGTCTTCCTGCTTGCCGTCCAACTGCCCACCTTGTTGCCACAACTGCTCGGCACGGGCCCGGATGCGATTGTTTCTGGTATCGTCACCCGGGTCTGTCGCACCCGGCTCCAGCAGTTCGACGCCCCTGGGCGCTGGATCACTCGGCTCTTCGGCGATTGACGCAGCGGTCAACGGCACGTCCTCCTGGAAGGATCGCACGGCCGTGTTGGATGCACCGGGTGCGATCCGGATGGTTCTGTCGGACATGGTTGTGTCTCCTCTCTGGAGCGAAAAACCCAATGGGGGAAGAACCTGTTCCCAAAATCTACGACGGGCTGGGCGACGAAGCTGGGAATAGGCAGCTCGCGGACCTTGTTGCCAGCTGTACGAAGCCAACGCCACGAAATCTCCAGGAACGATTGGTCGAGAGCGGCATTGCAGGGAGGAGGGGCGATCGCCCATTGTTCGGGCCGGGGAGGAACACCATGCAAATCGTGAAAACTGAGGTGTACCGTCCGACATCGGAAGGCGGTAACATCTTCCGCGTCCGCTTTTGCGGAGACGGCGAAGAATGCATCAGCGTCGAGATGCAAGGGCACGCCCTGGAGGCTGACGAGGCCGTCCTCGCAAGGGCCAAAACGCTGCTGATCGAAACCGCAAGTGTCGGTCTTGCTGAAAACCAGTACGATGCCGAAAGCAACGGCAACTTCGACGAAGTGTCGGTAACTGCGGCGCAAACCGAAGACGATGCCGTCTTCATCTTTGAATGCCGTGATGGCGAGGGCAGCCGTCAGCTCCCTTCGGTCAGGCTATCCGGCCTGGACGCCGCGCATGCCGAAGCCCTTCGCTGCGCGGTCGACATGCTGGTCGACCTGGAGCCAGGCAAGGATGCCCTGACGGGGTGGCTTGTCCGCGTACTGAGCGAAAGCGGCGAATTGCACTGGATCATCGATGTCCAGGAGGCCGAGGCAGCGCGACAGGCGGCAGACCGCCCGGCGGTCGTCGATCACTCCCAAGTTTGAGCCTTCGGCTTTGCCGGGCAATGGCAAGATCCAGATTTGTGCGCTTTTGGTAGAGCCGGCGCCAGAAGGACATCTATGAACCAACGTGCGCGACAGTCTCTGTGGCTCTTCGCGATCGTCCCGCTTTGCACTGCATTCTGTTTGTCTGGCGGCGCTGCTCTCACAGCGGAGACCGCCGCCAAATCGACTGGTTCAAACGGCGCCTCCGAAGGCGCGTTCATCGCCGAGATCGTCTTGCTGCTGATCGTTGGCAGGGGGCTTGGAGAACTTCTCCAGCGCTTTGGCCAGCCCGCCGTGATGGGGCAGCTGATCGGCGGCATCCTGCTTGGACCATCGCTGCTCGGCTGGGCATGGCCGTCAGCTTATCACACCATCTTTGCTTCCGGCCCCGAACAGAAAGTCATGATCGAAGCGGTGTCGCAGGTCGGCATCCTGCTGCTGCTGTTGCTGACCGGCATGGAAACCGACCTGAAGCTGGTGCGGCGGGTCGGGGCCGCGTGTATCTCGATTTCCACGACCGGCGTTCTCGTCCCCTTCGGCTGCGGCTTCGCGCTGGCACAGTTCCTGCCGCCGACGTTGCTGCCCAATCCAGACCAGCGCGTTGTCGCCGGCCTGTTCTTGGGAACCGCGCTTGCGATCTCTTCGGTGAAGATCGTCGCGATGGTGGTGCGGGAGATGAACTTCATGCGTCGCAATCTCGGCCAGGTGATCGTGGCTTCGGCGATCATCGAAGACACGATCGGCTGGATCATCATTGCCATCACCTTCGGCATCGCCAGCCAAGGTCATATCGAGATCGTACCGCTGGCAACGACGATCATATTGGTTGGCCTGTTCATGGCATTTTCGCTGACGGTGGGGCGTCGTATCGTCTTTTTCCTGATCCGCTGGGCCAATGACGTGGTCCGCAGCGAATATGCGGTTGTCACCGTCATCCTCGTCATCACCGGGGTGATGGCGATCATCACCGACCTGATCGGTGTGCACACCGTCCTTGGCGCCTTCGTGGCCGGGATCCTGGTCGGCGAGTCGCCGATCCTGTCCAGCCATATCGAAGGCCAGTTGCGCGGCATCATCACCGCCTTCTTCATGCCGGTCTTCTTCGGCGTCGCGGGGCTTTCGGCGGATCTGACGGTCCTGCTCAATCCAACCCTGGCGTTGCTCACCGCCGGCTTGGTGCTGGTCGCCAGCGTTGGCAAGTTCAGCGGTGCGTTCCTCGGCAGCAAAGCCGCCAACCTGTCCTGGCGCGAGGCGGTCGCGATCGGCTGCGGCATGAATGCCCGCGGGTCGACGGAAGTGATCGTCGCGAAAATCGGGCTGTCGATGAGCATCCTGTCGCAGAACCTGTTCACCATGATCGTGACCATGGCTGTGGTGACGACGCTTGCGATGCCGCCGATGCTGCGCTGGGCGCTCGGCCGCATTCCTCTCGGCGACGAAGAAAAGGAGCGGCTCGAGCGCGAGGAGATCGACGCGCGTGGCGTCCTTTCAAGGTTGGAAAGACTGCTGGTGGTTGCCGACAATGGCGCGCTCGGCAGGTTCGCGTCCTATCTCGCCGGACTGGTCGGCGGCGGCAGCGGCATGCCGACCACCGTGCTGCGGGCCGGGCCTTCCGGCGAGGCATCTCCCCGACGCGACGAACAGGATGTCCAGAAGATCAAGAAAGGCGCCAAAGCCAGCGCCGGGGCAGTGAAGCAAGAGGAGGCGCGCCCGGTCGAAAAAGTCGCGCTGACGGTCCACGATGAGGACATGTTGTCCCCCGACCGCGTCGCCGAGGAGGCCCGCAAGGGTTACAGCATGCTGTTCGTCGGGCTCGCCCGAGGCCTGACGGGCAAGGGCGTGTTCACGCGGAGGTTCAGTGACCTTGTCAACGCATTCGATGGCCCGCTGTGCCTCGTCGTCAAGCGTCCCGGCGAGAGCAAATCGATGCCCTTGCTGGACCAGGACAAAACCATCCTCGTGCCGATCAACGGCACCGAGATTTCCCGCAGTGCCGCTGAACTCGCCTTCGTCATCGCAAGGCCGCACCGTGCGCAGGTGAAAGCGCTTTATGTCGCGCGCAGTGCCAAGCCTGAGACCGCCTCATTGTCCCATCGGCGCGAAGAGGCGGTCCTGAAAGACATTGTAGATCTGGCCGATCGCTATGGGGTGACGATCCAGACTGTGATGCAGCCGCGCGGCAGTGCCGGCAGTGCAATCGTCAAAGAAGCGTCCAAGGGCGCGTCGATGGTTGTCATGGGGGTGGCGCGACGGCCGGGTCTGGAATTGTTTTTCGGCGAAACAGCAGGCGCCGTGCTCGCGGCTTGCCCTGGTCCCATCGTCCTGATTGCCGGTGAGCGCATGATAAGGGATGCTGCCGCCCAGGAAGCGCACCGAACGGGGTCTGGCGACAGCAAGGGCAAGGATCAGGATTGATGGCGCCTGTGAGATGCAACGGTCGCAGCAGGCCGCGCGAACAGCCCTGAATTTTGGAACGTCATCGGTTTCCTGTCGTTGCAAAGCCAGCAGAAATTCGACAGCCGGCGGGGTTTGATGGAAAAGGTCTTCTCTCATTTTGCCGACACCATTTCGCGGTGGACGGGCAAGCCGCTGACATTTGTGCTTTGTGCCTTCTCGGTCGTGATCTGGGCAGTGAGCGGCCCGCTTTTCGGTTTCTCCGAGACCTGGCAACTCATCATCAACACAGGCACGACCATCGTGACCTTTCTGATGGTGTTCCTGATCCAGAGCACGCAGAACCGCGACGGTGCAGCCGTCCAGGCCAAGCTTGATGAACTCATCCGCGCCGGTGCGGCCAAAAACGACTTCATCGGCATCGAGCGGCTGACGGAAGCCGAGGTCGCGCAGTTTCGCGCCTGGTGCGAGAAAGCAAAGGAGGACCAGCCGGCAAAGGCCCTCGATCAAAAACTCATTGGCAATCTGGACAAACAAAAGCCGAAAAGCCGCATCCGCAGCAGGAAGGAAACTGTCCGGTCAGGCTGACTGCATTGTCCTGAAGGTGATCGAATAGCGGCGGTCATGCACCGGCGCAATGCTGTGTTCCCAGAGATGGCGGGAGGCGCCGGACATCCTGTAGAGCGAGCGCGGCGGCGTTTCGAAGTTCAGGCGTTGCCATGATGTCCTCACCTTGCGGCGAAAGCGCAACGTGCAGGGCGAAGCGAGCGACAATCCGAAAATCTCATCGAAATGCGGCTTGTCACGATGCCAGCCAATGCCCGTGCCCTCATCGTATTCGGTGCAAAGAAACTGCCGGATGGCGCCATGCGGCAGGTGGAAATGCTCTTCGACGCGGTGCGCGAGAGGCAACAACCATTTCGGCGCGCCGTTTGCCTGCTCGAGTTTTTGCAGCGAATAGTCGTAACGCCAGCCAAACGATGCCACGCGTCGCTTCCCCTCAAACGCTCCGAACTGAAAGGGCGCAAGCGGCAGTTTCTGAAGATGTCCGACGAGTGCATGTTCCTCCTGCACGCCGATGAAATCCGGTATCAGGCGAAAGCCTTGCGGTTCGCTTTCTTCAGCAAACAGGTGGAGTTGATCGGGCATCATAAAGCTCCTGCTGCAGACAACAGCAACGTCGGCTGAACAGCCAGGTTCCCGAGGAGGACGCTTGCGTGAGTGATGGCGCGGAGACAGACAACGCGGCCTGCCTGGACCGGCAATGCTCCCAGCGAGCCCGGGGCGGATCTGTTTCAGATGGGGCGGGCGGACGACCGGCGGCTATTTCACAAGCAGGTCAGCCGAGAGCTTTGTTGCAAGGTTCTTGGAGAGATGCAGATCGAACGTCTCGGAGCCGACCGACACTCTGATGATCGTGCGCCCTTTCGCACTCACCAACTGGACATCTGTCGCCGTCACTCTGCTTTTTCGAGGCTGTTGCAATCCGCCGTGACAAAGAAGGCGCATAGCTTCGCCGCGCGAGGGAACACGATTTCCGAATCTGAAGTCATCAATCGCCTTGAGTTCCGATTGCGACAGCAGCACCTGAACGCGCTGATCCTTGGGTTCCTTGTTCATAAGCACCTGTAATCCAGTCTCGCCGCCCCACTCCCCGAGAGTGGACCAGAACCGAGCGCGGATGACAACCGGCGGGAGGCATGGCCGGGACTGGCCGGCTTACAGGGGATCGACTGACACCCAGTTCGTGCCGCTGCTCTTCTGCTGTCAGCAGGAGAGCAGCGGTTGCCGGGATGCGATGTTCCTCCCGGAGTCAGGCGGCCGCGGCTTCGCCTTCGATACGCCTTGCCGGCTTCTTCGTCGGTCCGCTATCGATAACGATCTGGCGCGGTTTCATGGCCTCAGGAATTTCCTTTCTGAGATCGATCTCCAGCAGTCCATTCTCCAGCCTCGCTCCAATGACGCTGACATGGTCGGCGAGCTCGAAGCGCCGGGCGAAAGGCCTCAGCGCCAGGCCGTGATGCAGGTATTGCACGTCACCGTTTTCAGGTTTGGCGCCGTTGATCACCAGCATGTTTGGCTCATGCGTGATCGTCAGCTCGTCGTCTCTGAAGCCGGCTACCGCAATGACGATGCGATAGGTGTCATCGCTCACCTTGGCTATGTCATAGGGTGGCCAGTTGTCGCTGTTTTGCGGGGCACTGGCTTTTTCGAGGAGATCGAAAATCCGGTCAAAGCCGATGCTTGACCGGTAATACGGGGAGAAGTCCATATTTGCTCTCATAGCTACATCCTCCTTGAAGCAACATAGGTACGAAGGCGTCAGAAGCTTGGCTCCTGACATCGCCGGTCCGGGATGGCTCCGACGAAAATGAGGTGGTGATCCTGGTTTTCGGCGTCAAGTGGTGTTGCGCCTGGACGGCGGTCGAAAAGCGTTCCGCCCCAAGGCTCTCACCGGCAGCCGGTCGACGGCTGTGGTGTGAGCATCCGTTGGGGAGGTTATGGTCGCGCTGGTCGGCCGCCAGGCGAAGATTGGAGCCTGCCGCAATCGCGACTTCGAGGCCGAAGTTCACCAGCAGCCAAGCAGCCCTGCAGCTTCGCACGGACAATGTCGCCCGCCGCAGCAAGCCGCAAAAGCTGATCGGTTGCCGCCGCTAAAGGTCCTGTTCCAGCAATTTCCGCATGATCAGCGCGTTTTGCGGTGCAAACCCATTGTAGTCGTTGTTGAAATAGACCCAGGCTCTGGCCGCGCCGCTGTCGCGGATCCTGTCGGCCCATGCTGTCAGTTCGGCCTGCGAATAGTCGTGCCGGTACCAACGCTCCGGCCCGTGCAGCCGCACATAGACGTCGTCGGCTGTGCGTACCAACGTATCGGGAAGCCGGGGCCCGCTGCAGGAGCAGAAAATGGCGCCGGTGTCGCGAAAGGCGGCATAGACCCTGTCGTTCCACCAACTGGCGTGACGGAACTCCACGACGTTGCGCCGCCCCGGTTCGAGCTGTCGCAGGAGTCCGTTCAGCCTTGCCTTGGTGAAATGATAGCTGGGCGGAAATTGGAACAGGAAGCAGCCCATGCGCGGGCCGAGGACGTCGGCGATGAAGCCGAAGTCTTTCACCAGCGTCGCCGTGCCTTTGCCTTTCTTGATGTGCGTGATCAGTTCATTGACCTTGACGGTGTAGAGGAAGCTGCGGTCGCCGGGCTGGCGCAGCCAGGCTTTCACATTCGTTATGGTCGGCCAGGAATAGAAGGACGCATTGATCTCGACCGTGTCGAAGTGAGTTGCGTAGTGATCAAACCACGCTGCCGCCGGCAGCTCGGTGGGATAGAATGTCCCGCGCCATTTCCAATAAAACCACCCCGAGCAGCCGACATGGACCGATCGCCCCAAAGGGGAACCGGCTGGCGCGCCATTCGCCGCCGTCAATCGGGCAAGATGCATCTTCTTTGCGCGTCCGACATTCTCGGACCGCTGCTTTTCCCGACGCAGTCTGCGCCGCTCACGACGCTCATCGGCGCCAAGCTGTCTCTTCTCAGTCGTGTCCATCCGCCTTCACACGGGTCATCCTGTCGTGCCGCGTGCTGCGGGACGCTCCATTGTTCGACTGGAGCAGCGACACGTCGTCGATCGGTGCGGTCTGCACCATTGTCTCGGACGAGCCTTTGCGTCCTTTCAAAACCGACAACCGGACCGACGATTGCCTGTTCCCAAAACCTGCTGGCGCGACGAACCCGTCATCTGGTTGCAGAAGCGCGTTGTCGCGGCGCGACGCTGCAAGGCACGCTCATCCTGATGGAAAGAGGGACGTCACCAGACGAGCGTAGTGCTGCATCTCGGACATACTCCACTGCTCGAATTCGTCGACCAGGACAGGGCGCGCTGCCCTGTCCTCATCAATCGCTCCGTTTTTGTGAAGCCAGCCGATCACGTTGCCGACGTGGGAACGTGAAACCTGAAACCGCTCCGCCAATGCGGCGTAGCCGAGCGCGACCCCGCCATGGCCTTTGATGCGCCGATAATGATCGGCCATGATTGCGGTCAGCACAGGGTAGCCGCCATCATAACCGGCCATGGCAAGGACCGTCGGATAGGGCGCAATGACGGTGCCTGAGGAAAGGACCTGGCGGGCCGAACCCCAGATCATCCTGCCCAGCCTGTCTGTCGATGCTGACGCGATCCCGGCGAGGGTTCCCGCATGGACGTGGTCGTGGGCCGTCAGGAAGGCGACACAGGATCGGCTGATCTCCCGTATCAGTTCCGCTTGCGGGCGCAGGATCGAGCGACGGCGATTTCCGGCTTCCGGTTCGGCTGCCACCAGTTCCGCCTGCCGAAGAACCGTCACGAAACTCGTCAACTGGCGCGGGCTTAGCCCTGAAACGGTCTTCAGACGCGCCAGGGTGGGCGATGGAGCGCCTTCCTCCACCCACCCGTAATAGTTCCAGATCAGCATGTAGGCTGCGTAATAGCGGTCGAACTGGTTCAGCAGTTTTCGGAGCGGCCAGGCGGAGGGCGAAGGTTCGATCATCGTTTCGCAATAATGCGCAACGGCTTCCGTGAATTTCGGTTCGCTTCTCATCACCCGTTTTCGCTGCCAGCCATGACCCGCCCGCGCAACTCAAAAAAGCAGAATGGTGCAAAGTTTGGATTGGTGAACGTCCATTTTGATGGGCAATAACCGTGACCCATCGAAGGGTCATGGGCGGAACACGGCGTGGCGAGACTGATGACTTCAGGTTTTGAGCTTCGCGCGCATTGCCGCCGACGCAAGACAACCGCACTCCTTGCTGGCGCATCGCTTCTTGCGCTGACCCTGGGCAGCTGTCCGGCGGCAGCGCAGTCCAGGCTGTTCTGGGATGGCGGTGATCCGGCAGTGCATGGAAACAATGCGGTGGACGGTGGATCCGGAACGTGGACGGCAGGGCAGGGCAGCAACTGGACAGATCAGTCTGGAGCTTCCATCAGCGGGTTCAGCCCCAATCCAGGCTTCGCGGTGTTTCAGGGCTCCCCCGGGATCGTGACAATAGACGGCGGCCAAGGTGCCGTCGGTGTCACAGGCATGGAATTTGCGGTTGACGGATACCGCATTCTGGGCGCACCGCTCGCGCTAAGGAGTGCAAATGGCGCGACCGTCGTGAGTGTGGGGGACGGTTCGGCCGCAGCGCGTTCAATGACGGCAACCATCGCCGCGGCGGTTTCCGGCAACAGCCGCCTCGTCAAGGAAGGTCCGGGCACTCTTGAACTGGCCGGGACAAACACGTTCAGCGGCGGAACAACCATCGCTGGCGGCACCGTGAGGCTCCTCAACGAGCGTGCGCTCGGCAGCGGCCCCATCACCATGTCGGATGCGACCACTCTGAGCTTTGCCGCATCCACCTGGCGAACTTTGGGAGCAGTGCGCATTGACGGTGACGTCACCTTCAATGTCGAGCAGTATCGAGACGCCGCGCTCAATAGGGATGTCAGTGGACCGGGTGGTTTCACCAAGACCGGGCTCGGGACGCTCAGTCTCTATGGCGACAACAGCTTCGATGGAGACATCCACGTCAAGCAAGGCAGGCTTTGGGTCGATAACTGGGCCGGACAGGCCAACAGGGCGATCCGCGATGACGCGCGCGTGACGGTCGACGCCGGCGCCGTCCTTTCCTTCCAGAAGGGCGAGACCATCGGCGCGCTGACGGGCGCGGGTCTGGTGGATATCACCTATGCCGGAGACGTCGGGCTGACGGTCGCAAACCTGGACGATGTCACCTTTGCGGGCAACATTTCGGGCGGTGATCCGGCAAGGCCCGGTTTCCCGCAGAGCTATCGCTTCACCAAAGCCAGAACAGGAAAGCTCTTTCTGACAGGAAACAGCGATTCACAAGCGGCTTTCCTGGTAAATGGCGGCGCACTGGTGGTGGATGGTTCCATCGCCAGCGGCCTTGTCGATGTTGGCGGCGGCAGCCTCTCTGGCCACGGCAATATTGCTGGAGCTGTCCAGGTCTATGGCGGAACGCTCGAAGGACGATCCGGGCAGACTCTCACAATCGGAGGCGGACTTTCGCTGGCTTCGGCGTCCCGGATCGATGCCAGCCTTGGTACAGCCGGCAGCGCAGCGCTTTTCAGCATCGGGGGCAACCTCATTCTCGACGGCAGGCTGAACATTTCCGATGCCGGCGGCTTCGGCGCCGGGGTCTATCAGTTGCTGACCTATGGCGGCACGCTGACCGACCGCGGGCTCGAGATTGGCGCAATCCCGGCCGGGGTGACGGCCGGAGACCTGTCTGTTCAGACAGCGGTGGCGGGCCAGATCAATCTGGTTTCGTCGACCGGGGCCACGCTGGGCTTCTGGGATGGCGGCAATCGGGCGTTTCATGGCAACGGTCGTGTCGACGGCGGCTCCGGTGACTGGCTGGCAGACGACAGCAACTGGACGGAGCAGACCGGCGTCATCAACGGTCGGTTCAAGCCTTTGCCGACCTTCGCGATATTCCAGGGAGCCCGGGGTGTCGTGACGGTTGACGACAGGGCAGGCGCGGTCAGCGCCACCGGGATGCAGTTTTCAACTGACGGCTACCGCATCGAGGGCAGCGCGATAGACCTTCAAGGCGCTGACGGACGCAGCATCATCCGTGTCGGCAACGGCAGCCTTTCGGGAACAGGAACCGTCGCCACGATTGCTTCGGCGTTGTCTGGCAGCACATCGCTGGTCAAGGACGACTATGGCACTCTGATCCTGGAAGGGACAAACAGCTATTCGGGCGGGACCGCCGTTCGCGGTGGCACGCTGCAGGTGTCGCGGGACGACAATCTCGGCGCGGCCGCGAGCCGGCTGAGCCTGAGTGGCGGCACGCTGAAGACGACGGCAAGTTTTGGCACGGCTCGCGCAATCACGCTTGCCGGGACTGGCGTGTTCGACGTCGCCGGCGGCGCCAACCTCAGTCTCCAGGGCGCCATCTCGGGAACCGGCGATCTGGTCAAGGAAGGATCCGGCACACTCACGCTCGCTGGTACGGGCAGTTATCGCAACAGCCTCGTTGGCGCCGGCACGCTCGTCGGCGACGCCTCGTCAATTGCCGGCAACATCGGCAACGCCGCGATCATGGTCTTTGATCAATCCGCAGCCGGGGTCTTCGCCGGCGATATCCTCGGGCTCAATGGCACCAGCGGTGTGATGTTCAAGCGAGGTACCGGTGACCTGACACTGACGGGCAAGTCATCGCTCGACTGGCGACTAGAGGCAGGTAGTCTCGCCTCATCGGCGGACAGGTTCGCAGGCAATGTCTCGATTGCGCCGGGCGCGGCCTTCATTCTCGGGCAGACGTCAGACGGCAGCTATTCCGGCGCCATTTCCGGCATTGGACGCCTGTTGAAGCAGGGCGTTGGTGTCCTAAGGCTCACCGGCGACAGTTCGGGCTTCGCCGGTTCGACGCTTGTCGAGACCGGGGTGCTGTCTGTTGACGGCAAGCTCGGCGGGACCGTGGACGTCCTCGCCGGCGCTCGATTGCAAGGCAATGGCACGGTCGGTCGCCTCACCGTTGCTGGGCTGATCGCGCCGGGCAATTCGATCGGCACGCTGAACGTCGGCGGCGATGTTACCCTGGCCGCCGGCTCGACCTACGAGGTCGAGATCGGCGGGAACGGCAGCAGTGACCGTATCGCCGCTGGCGGCAAGGCGGCGCTTGGCGGGGCAAAGGTGGGGGTGACCGCGCTCGATGCGAAGACCAGCTACCAGGATGGTCAGAGCTACACGATCCTCACGGCAGCAGGTGGCATCACCGGAAGCTTCGATCCGGCCGTGCTGTCGCGCTCGGCCTTTCTCGATGCGACCCTGGCCCAAAGCGCGAATGCAGTCGACCTGAAGATTGCGGTGAAGGAAACGGGGCCGGTGTTCGACAAGGCCGCCAACACCGACAATCAGAAGCAGACTGCCGGTGCGCTGGATACGCTGCAGCAGAGCGGTGCGTCGCTAGCGCTCTACAACACGCTGCTGGTGCTGTCGGCCGATGAGGCGCGCGCCGCCTTCGACAGCCTGTCGGGCGAGGTCCATGCCGCGACGGTGACCGGACTGATCGAGGACAGCCGCTTTACGCGCGATGCCATCAATGAGCGCCTGCGCTCGGCCTTCGAGACCGTCGGCGGCGTGCCGCTGATGGGCTATGGCGAGGATGCGAAAGAAATCACCACGGCTTCGGTTGCGTCCGAGCGCTACGGCGCCTGGGGTTCGGTGTTCGGTTCGGGGGGGCATTTCGGCGGCGACGGCAATGCCGCCAGGCTGTCGCGTTCGACCGGCGGCTTCGTCACCGGTGTCGATGGCCTGATCACCGACGACGTCCGCCTCGGCTTTATGGCCGGCTACAGCCATTCGTCTTTCAAGGTCAATGATCGGCGTTCATCCGCCTCAAGCGACAACTACCATCTCGGACTCTATGGCGGCACACAGCTTGGTGCGTTCTCGCTGCGCTCCGGTCTCGCCTACACGTGGAGTGAAATCGACAGCAGTCGTGAGGTCGCTTTCCCCGGCTTCAGCGACAGCCTGACCGGCTCCTACCGCGCCGGCACCACGCAGGTTTTCGGGGAATTGGGCTACAGCCTCAAGGCCGGCAGCGTCGCCTTGGAGCCGTTCGCCAACCTCACCTATGTCAATGTCCACACCAACGGCTTTGCCGAGCAAGGCGGCGCATCGGCGCTGACAGTCCAAAGCGGTTCCAACGACAGCACCTTCACGACGCTCGGGCTTCGTGCTTCGACCGGTTTCGACATCGGCTCAACCAAGGCGACGGCACGTGGCATGATCGGATGGCGCCACGCCTATGGCGATTTGACGCCGACGGTGAGGCAGACCTTCACGGGCAGCAATGCCTTCACGATCGCCAGTGCGCCGATCGCAGAGGATGCCGCCGTCATCGAAGCCGGGCTCGACTTCGCCATCACGCCAAAAGCAACGCTCGGCCTCTCCTACCACAGCCAGGTTGCCTCGAAATTGCTTGACCACGGCGTTCGGGCCGATTTGAACGTGCAATTCTGACGGGCGTCCGAAGGGCAAGAGATTGGCAAACGCAGGGATGGTCCGTCGAGGGCGTCCACTTCGGCGCGGATTTGGCTCAGTCCCCGGCAGTCCTGGTTGGCGTATTTTCGTGTGCCGGGATGTCGACCGCTAGATTTGCATCCCGCCGCTTGTGGCAAACGCGGACAAGCTTGCCCGGCGATCGGGTTCAAGACTCTGGCGTCCCATCGATGCATCGCAGGAGAATGTGACCACAGCGTTGCGCTGTCGTCATCGAAGTCATGCCGGATCAGAACCCATGACCAGTCCCTCGATGTCATGCTTTTGCGTAATCGGCACCAGGTCGTCGACGATTCGGCAAACCACATGCTTCTTCGCCAATTCGGGCAGGGCGTCATGCCAATCCTGGGTGACCATCATGTCATGCAGTTCCGCGTGGCCTGCGCCCGGAGCGTCGACGCCAAGCACGAGGACCGGCCGGGCAACCGGCGAGCGATGCTCGGTGCCGCGATGGACAGTGAGCGCCGACCGGCATGAGATGTCGCCGCGCTGCGGAAACTTGCGCACCGCACGCTCTTGGAACCGGCCCCACAGGGACTTGTCAGGAAACATCTCGTGTTTCCAGTCGCGGCCGTCATCATAATGCGTACCGGGCGCGATTTCGAATGGCCCCATCTCCTCTTCGACATCGACGCCGGTGAGATTGAAGGCAAGCGAGGTCAGCTTGCGCTCGCGATAGGTCTCGACAGGCGAGGGGAAGTCACGATGCCAGGGTTGGTATTTCGCGCCCTGGAACGGCACGTCGAGCCCGATCTCGACGATTTGATAGTCGGGTCCCAGAACGTTCGTGCAGACATCGACCACCCATGGATGGGTGACGAGATCGACGAATCCGCGAAAGTCCTGCGGGTGGATCTCGACATACCAGCGGCGCGGACCGCGGCCCACCGCGCCGCCCGGCCTCTGGATGGCTGACCAGAAGGCCGTCATCATATCCTCGCGCATCGCATCAGCCCATTGCGGGGTGAAGGCGCCCTTCAGCCCTATGATGCCTTCTTCAGCAAGCTGTGAAGCCTGCACCGCGATATCGTAGTCGGGGGTGGTTTGTGTGCTCATCGCCGGCTCCTCCCTGTCCTTTGAGGTTACGGGAACTAATAAATATTAGTCAATGGCCTGAATATTATTAGCTGCTATAAGGAGGCGGAAGGGAAGGTCATGACCGAACGGATCACCAAGAAACGCGTCACCATGATGGATGTCGCAAAGGCAGCCGGCTGTTCGCAGGCAACCGTTTCCGTCGTTCTGAACAATATCACTGACATCAAGATTTCGCCGGACCTGCGTCACCGGGTTCTGGAATCAGCCCGTTCGCTCGGCTACGGACGGGGAAGCCCGATCCTGCGTGGTGCGCTCGAAGGCCTGCGCGGAAGTTGCGTCGGTTTCATCGTCGACCAGCTCTCCACGACGCCCGAGGCCGTCAACGCCATCGAGGGCGCGCGCCAGGCCTCGTGGAGCGATGACGTGACCATTTTGGTCGCGCAGACGCAAGGGCGTGCGGAACATGAGCGAAAGGCCTTGGCTTGCCTGCTCCAAGCCGGCGCCCAGGGCCTGATCTATATGTCGATCTTCACCCGCCGCGTGTCACTGGATCGGGTCTTCCAGGACTTGCCCATGCCGGTGGTGCTGCTCAACTGCTATACGGGCGAGCAAGTCTTTCCCTCGGTGGTTCCGGATGAGGTTTCCGGCGGTCGTCAGGCAACGGCCTCGCTCATAGCGCAAGGGCACCGGCGCATCGCCACCATCGTCGGTGAAAATTTCATGGAGGCTGCGCAAGATCGTCTCGCCGGCTACCGGCAAGCGCTGGCGGAAGCCGGGATCGCTTATGACGATGCGCTTGTCGTGAGCGGAAACTGGACACCGACTTCGGGCTATGAAGCAACGCGCAAGCTGCTGGCGCTCAACGCGCCGCCGACGGCGATCTTTTGCCAGAACGACAAGATGGCGATGGGCTGTTTCACCGCCGCAGCCGAAGTCGGCATGAACATCCCGCACGACCTGTCGGTCGTCGGGTATGATGACGACGAATTATCTCGTCACCTGCGCCCGCAACTCACCACGCTGGAGCTGCCGCACCGGCAGATGGGAGCCTGGGCTATCGCACAACTCGCCAGGAAGGTTGAGCGAAAGTCCCACCGCACCCACAAGGTGACGTGCGCCATGGTGGAGCGGGCGTCAACAGCCCCTTTGGGGCAGCCGTTTCGGACCGTCAAACCGCGAGCGGGCGCGATCACCGATCACACCTGATACACTTGGCCGCGTAGGATGCCGTTCGCTGGAGGCAGCCGTCTCGCCGCTGTCGTTGGAGGCCCTGCCGATGGCTATAGGCTCGCCAGCGGGATTTCGAGTGTGACCAACAGGCCTTGCTCTCGCCAGTCGCGCTCAATCCGTCCGTCCAGTCCCCTCAGCACTGCTTTCTCAAGCGCTGTTCCAAACCCTTCGCGGCCAGGGTCCCGGCTGGGGGCCAGTTTCGCCTCTTCCTTCCATGCAAGCTGCAGCGCATCGCCTGCCACGGTCGTCTTGACCGCGAGCGCACCCTCGGGAGTCGACAGCGCGCCGTATTTGGCGGCGTTGGTGGCAAGTTCGTGCAGCAGCAGGGCAAGTGAAGTCAGGGCACTGCCTGAAACCGGCACGTCGGCGCCGTCGACGTCGATGCGCGTTGCGTCGTCGAGTTCGTAGGGGGCAAGGATGGCCTTGACCAGCGAGACCACGGTCGCCGAGGCGCCAACCGGCATCTGGCCACCCGTCAGGTCCGGCAGAGTGAGGGCATGGGCGGCAGCCAGCGTGCGCAGGCGCGCCTTCAGGTCATTCGACAGGTCCTCGACCGTGCTTGCGGTTCGTGCGCTCAACGAAATAAGGCCGGAGGTCAGGCTGAACAGGTTTTTGATGCGGTGGTTGACCTCGCGCAGCAGCACGTCCTGCTGCGCCCTGGCATCCTGGTGCAGGCTGAGATCATGCGTCAGCGTCAGCAGGAACTCGTCCTTGCGACGGCCGGCTTCGGCGAGCGCTTCGGCCTGCGCCTGCAGCGCGTCACGCTGTGCTGCGATCTGCTGGCGCTGCCGGTAGAGCTCGAAGAACACATCCGCCTTGCTGCGCAGGATGTCGGGTTCGATGGGCTTCTGGATGAAGTCGACAGCGCCTGCCTCATAGCCCTGGAACCGGCGCTGGCCATCGGTGCTGCCAGCCGTCACGAAGATGATCGGAATGCGGCGGGTACGCTCATTGCCGCGCATCAGCTCGGCCAGCTCGAAACCATTGAGGCCAGGCATCTGCACATCAACCAGGGCAAGCGCGACGTCATGGCGAAGCAGCAGTTCGAGCGCCTCATCGCCCGAACGCGCCTTCAGCAGCACCAAATCATCGCGGCGCAGCAAAGCCTCGAGCGAGAGAAGGTTCTCCTCGAGATCGTCGACAAGGAGAAAGTGAACTGGACTCATGGATGGGCCTGCATGGTTTGGAGATTAACGGCGATCTCGGCAAGCGACATGACGCTCGCCCTGGGTACAGAAAGGATTGCCGCTTCGGGCATTGCCGAGGCGAAAGCCCCGTCGGGGTTTTGGACAAGTGCGGCCCCGCCGCATGAAACCACGGCGTGCAGTCCCCTGGCACCGTCCTGGTTGGCGCCGGTCAGGATGATTGCGAGCAGGGCGGGGCCATAGGCGTCGGCGGCGCTCTCGAAAAGGACGTCGATCGAGGGGCGCGAAAACAGCACCGGCTCGTCGCTGGACAGCGCCAGCGTTCTGCCTGTCTCGACCAGAAGATGGTAGTCGGGCGGCGCGAAATAGACGGTGCCGGCGACGATCGGCTCCTTATCCTCGGCTTCTTTCACCGGGATTCGGCATTTTGCCCGCATCAATTCAGACAGCAGGCTATCGCGATCCGGCGGCACGTGGACAACGATCAGGATGGGCAGCGCGAAGTCGCGCGGCAAGGTCGGAAGGATGGCTGAAAGCGCTTCGAGCGCACCCGCCGAGGCTCCGATGACGATGGCTTCAGGGCTGGCAGGCGTCATGGCCCGCGCCTTTGATAAATCTTGTCCTCGCGCACGAAATCCTCGAAACCGTCGTCATGGCTCGAAAAGCGCAGGCTCTCCTTGGCGCCGAGACCCAGGAAGCCTTTGCGGGCAAGCGAATCCTTGAAGAGCCCAAGCGCCCGGTCCTGCAAGTCGCGGTCGAAATAGATCAGCACATTGCGGCACGAGATCAGGTGCATTTCGGCAAAAACCGCGTCGGTCACCAGGCTGTGGTCCGAAAAGACGACGTTGCGGCGCAGCGACCGGTCGAACGACGCCTTGCCGTAGGCGGCCTGGTAATAGTCGGAGAGCGATGACTTGCCGCCGGATTTGCGATGGTTCTCCGTAAAAAGCGGGATGCGGTCGATGGCGAAGACGCCGGCTTCGGCGGCGTGCAGCGCTTCCTGGTTGATGTCGGTGGCGTAGAAGATCGTGCGCTCTTCCAGGCCTTCCTCGCGAAACAGGATGACCAGCGAATAGAGTTCCTCGCCTTCGCTGCAGCCTGCAATCCACACCTTGAGCGAAGGGTAGGTCTTCAGATGCGGCACCACCTTCTCGCGGATGGCGCGGAAGTAGCTGGGATCGCGGAACATCTCGCTGACCTGCACGGTGAGATAGCGCAGGAAATGCGGCAGCATGGCCGGCTCGTGCAGCACATGTTCCTGCATGGCGGAGAAGGTCGCGAAGCCCATCTGCTGCCGCGCCTGCCTGAGGCGCCGCTTGATCGATGCCATCGAGTAGTTGCGGAAATCATAGTGGTAGCGAACGAACAGCGCCTCCAGCAGCAGCCGGATTTCGATGTCCTCGACCTTCTCGTAGGCGAGGGGCTCCTTCACTTCGGCATCCATACGCGCACGAGAGACAGCAGCTTTTCAACGTCAAGCGGCTTGGCCATGTAGTCGTTGGCGCCGGCCTCGATGCAGCGCTGCTGGTCATCGGGCATTGCCTTTGCCGTCAGCGCGATGACCGGCAGTTTCTTCCAGCGGGAGTTCTTGCGGATTTCGCGCGTCGCGGTCAGCCCGTCCATCACCGGCATCATCACGTCCATCAGCACCAGGTCGATCGCCTTTCCAGGCTCCTCGGCATTGGCCAGCGCATTCAACGCCTCCTGGCCGTTGCGGGCGATCTCGACCGCGGCGCCGCGCGGTTCCAGCACATTGGTCAGCGCGTAGACGTTGCGGATGTCATCCTCGACAATCAGGATGCGGCGGCCCTCAAGCAGGGCGTCGCGGTTGCGAGCCTTGCGGATCATCTTCTGCCGGTCGCGCGGCAATTCGGAAATCACCTGATGCAGGAAAAGGCTGACTTCATCGAGCAGCCGTTCCGGCGATTTGGCGCCCTTGATGATGATCGACTTGGAATAGCGCCGAAGGCGCTGCTCGTCGTCAGCCGACAGATCCTTGCCGGTGTAGACGATGACAGGCGGGAATGCGTAATTGCCTTCCTGGCTGAGCGTCTCGAGCAGCGAGTAGCCTGAGGCATCGGGCAGCGTAAGATCGAGCACCATGCAGTCGAAGGTCTGTTCGCCAAGCAGCCTGACACATTCCGCTGCCGTGCCGGCGGTCACCGTCTCGACCTCGTCGGAGGCCAGCAGTTGCGCAACCGCCTCACGCTGGACCGGGTCATCCTCGACGATCAGGATGCGGTGCGCGCGCTTGGCCAGCCTTTCTTCGAACTTCTGCAGCACCTCGACCAGCTGCTCGCGCTTGACCGGCTTGATCTCGTAGCCGACGGCGCCGAGCGAAAACGCGGTTTCGGCATGATCTTGCCCGGACACGACGTGGATCGGAATATGCCGGGTCTGGTCGTCACGCTTCAGCCGGTCGAGCACCGACAGCCCTGACTGGTCGGGCAGGCCGACGTCGAGAATGATGGCGTTCGGCACAAATTCCCTTGCTAGGCTGAGCGCTTCGTCCGCTGTTCCCGCGACGAGGGCATGGAAGCCCATCTCCCTGGAAATGTCGCGCAGGATGGCCGCGAACTTGTCGTCGTCCTCGACAACCAGCAGCACACGCTTTGCGTCGGCCAGCGCATTGCGATCATCCTTCACACGCCGCAGCACGGCAGGCGATGCGGAACGCGGCGTTTGCGAAGCGGCCGGTGCCACCGTCGCCGGCGCACTCGGTTGATCCTCGCGTGGCGCCACCTTGGCCGGGTCGTAGACCGCCGGGATTGTCACGGTGAAGGTGCTGCCTTTGCCTTCCTCACTCTTGATGTCGATCGTGCCGCCCAGCAGCCTGGCGAGCTGGCGCGAGATCGACAGGCCAAGGCCGGTGCCGCCGAACTTGCGGCTGATCGTGCCGTCGGCCTGGTGAAACGCCTCGAAGACCCGGCTCTGCTGGTCGGCGCTGATGCCGATGCCGGTGTCCGAGACGGCGAAGGCGATCTGGCCGTCACTGGTTTTGTCGACAATAAGCCGAATTTCACCTTTTTCTGTGAATTTACAGGCGTTTGACAGGAGATTTTTCAGTACTTGTTCAAGGCGTTGCGGGTCGGTTTCGATCTCTGCAGGGCAGCCGGCAGCGATGTCGATGACCAGATCCAGCTTCTTGTCCGCTGCCACCGGCTCGAACAGCTGGCGCAGATTGCCGGCCAGCCGCTCGACGGCAACCACCTCAGGCCGGATTTCGACATGGCCGGCCTCGATCTTCGACAGGTCGAGAATATCGTTGATGAGCGTCAGCAGGTCATTGCCGGACGACTGGATCGTGCGCGCATATTTGACCTGCTCCTCGGTCAGATTGTCATCGGGATTGTCCGCCAGCAGCTTGGCCAGGATCAGCGAGGAGTTGAGCGGCGTGCGCAGCTCATGCGACATGTTGGCCAGGAAGTCAGACTTGTAGCGGCTTGCCTGTTCCAGCTCGCGGGCCTTGGTCCGGACCGTCGCGTTGATCCGCTCCAGATCGTCGCGTTGCTTCTCCAACTGCTGGGTCTGTTCCTCCAACTGCGAATTGGTCTGCTCAAGCTCGATGTGCTGCTGCTCCAGCCTGGCCTGCGATTCCTTGAGCGCCCGGCCTTGTTCTTCCAACTCCTCATTGGAAACGCGCAGTTCTTCGCTTTGCGTCTGCAGCTCCTCGGCCTGACGCTGCGTCTCGTCCAGCAGGGTACGAAGCTGCTGGCGATAGCTTGCCGAACGCACCGCGATGGCGATGGCTTTGGAAGCGGCTCGCAGGAGCGCAAAGCTGCGTTCCTCTATCGGATCCAGGAATCCGAGTTCGAACACGGAGTTCACTTGGCCGTCCAGGCTGGCGGGTACCATGGCGAAGTGTCTGGGCTGGGCCTGTCCGAGCGTCGAGCCGAAGGCGAGGTAACCCTGCGGGACGTCATTGACCAGCATCGCCCGATCCTCGGCCGCGGCCTGTCCGAGCAATCCTTCCCGCGGTGTAATCTGCGACGGAACCGCGCTGTCGTCAGGCACGCCGTAGGTAGATGTCCGCCGGTATAGTGCGCCGCCGCCGGCAAAGAACGCACCGGCCACGGCGCCGGTGTAGCCGGCGAGGGATTCAAGCACGCTGTTGCCCAGCTGTTCCAGGGATTGGTCACCCAGCATGGCGGTCGCCAGCGCGACTTCTCCCGATTGCAGCCATTCCTGGCGCCGCCTTGCCAGCGTCGCGCGGCGCACCAGGAAGCCGATGGCGAATGTCAGGATCAGGCCGAGGGCGCCGGAGAGGGCACTGCTTGCGACGGCCGTTCTTTGCGCGCTGCCCATTTGCGCAATGCGCTCCGAGCGGATTCGCGTTTCTTCGTTGGCCAGTTCGGCGAGCTGGTTGCGAATGGCATCCATTTCCGCTTTGCCGCGCCCCGAGTTCACGATTGCAAGGGCGGGCTCCAGCCCTTGTGCGCGACGAAGCTCGATTGTCTCCTTCATTTCGGCGAGCTTGGAGTCCAGATGCTGCTTGAGTTTGGCGATTCTCGGCGCCTGCGTGGGACTCTCACCCGAGAGCGTGCCGATTTCCGCAAGCTTCATGGGAACGGCATGCAGGGCGGAATTGTAAGGTTCGAGATAGCGATCATCGTTGGTGAGCAGGAAGCCGCGCTGTCCGGTTTCGACGTCCTGGACGATCGAAAGCATCTGGTCGAGCGCAACGATGGCTCTGTGGGTCTGCATGACCCGTTCGTTGCCTTCGCGAAGCGCCTGGAGATTGAGGAAAGCAATCGCGCCACTGACCAGGAAGAAAACCACCGCGGCCGCGAGGCCCATCGCGACAGCGGGATCGAGCCCCAATTTTCGCGCAGGATTGCCAGCTTGGAAGGGATAGGACATACGAAAAACTCGCGGAGATGAAGCCGTCTCCCGAGACGCCGGGCCTGGCTGTGGATCAGATGGATCGGGGTAGGGCGGTCAGGTCGTGGGCAGGCTGCAGTTTAGCATCGGAACATTAGCTGTTCTGTATAAAAGTGCACATTTCCGCAGTCGAGCCTTCGAAACCGCTGGCGGTTCTGTGGATAGACGCTCGATGCGTCAAGCCGTGTCCAGGAGGAGTGGCCGTCGGCATCGTCTTTGGCTGAAGCCGTCTCAGCCGTAAGACCGAGGCGCCTAAACGCGCATACGAATCCACAAAAGCGCGCCGGCGGCGCACGTCACCGCGACCGCCTGGAACCATCGGCGTTCCCAGATCCGCGGTGGTCTTTCCCAATTATAGCCAGGCATTCCACTCTTCCCCCGTCTGAAGTTCACACGTCCTCTACCGCAAAAACCGGCTGAGGTCATCGACGGTGCCGGTGCACATCAACGCCACTCCGTGGCCTTGCTGTGTCGGGCACTGCGCCAATGCGGATTGTTGACCGCTTCCCGGGAACAACAGGGCTCAGTCTTGGTCAGGTTTGAGCAGCGGACCTGTGACCACGGATGTACTGGCACCGCCGCTGCTCCTGAGAGGCCGGGAACCCGGCCTTTCGCTTGGTGTTCCCATCGACGTTGCAGCGGCAGAGGCTGCTGAGTTCGCCTTGGCAACCTCTCAACCCATTGATGTGATGTGTCAGGAAGCAACGGTAGTGAATTGATATCAATGAATAAACTTGCTACAATTCAGAGACGCCCTGCTGATCCTGACGGCGTTGGTTGGCTCAGATCCGAGGCTTGGGTGCCGGTTCGCGGCCGGAGTCGCCGGAGTTTGGTTCGCCTTTCGGTTCAATGAGCAGGACCTTGACCTCCTGTTCTGCTCTTGGCCGATGCACGATCCCCTTCGGCACCACGAACAGCTCGCCGGCCTTGATCACCTGGGAAGGTTGCCCTTCGATATCCATGACCATCTCGCCTTCGAGGACGAAGAAGAAGTCATCCGTGGTGTCATGCTTGTGGAACGGGTACTCACCTTTGAATTTCACCACCATGACGTCGTTGGCATTGTAGTCAGCCACGACATGCGGATCCCAGTGACTTGAAAACAAAGCCAGCTTCTCGGCGGTGTTGATCGGTTTCATCGTTGGGAGTCCTCTTCATGTGACGGGGACAAACAGCAATGCTTCGCTGTCCGCTCTTCGGATTGGTGTCGCATACCAGATCCATCAGCGGAGTGTCGCGAGCAGCGGTCATGGTGCGGCGCTTGTCGAAGATTCGTGCAGTGGATGTTTCGGTTGATGGGCGATGCCTCAGCGGTCGGCCAGCATGGCGTCGGTGACTTCACGACCTGTATGCTGCGGCATGATGAGCCCGGCGAGCTTGAAGCCCTGTCGCTTCGCCTCTGCAAGGTACTCATCGCGGGTTTCTTGCGGCAATGAAGGCGCGCGAGCAAGCAGCCAGAGGTATTTGTGGTTTGGCGTGCCGACCAGCGCCACGTCATAGCCGGGATCGAGCTTGAGCACCCAGTAATCGCCGCTTGTGAACGGCAGCCAGCGCAGGCTCTTGGGCAGGAAAGTCACCTTGAGACGCGAGTTGCTGCCGTCTACCGGAGTCGCTTCGCCAAGGGCCCGTGCCGGCTTGCCCTCCTTGTCGAAACACCTGTTGTCGACGCGAACCTTGCCATCGTCGCTCAGCGAATAGGTGGCCGTGATATCGGTTGCCGCCTCGTCTTCCCATTTGATCGGCTGGCGACAGATTTCATACCAACGGCCGAGATAACGCTTGAGATCAAGCATGGGGACGGCGGTGACATCGGACATATTGAACGCTCCATGGCGAGACCAAACGCGCCTCGACACGTTGTGTTCCGCCCAGGATCGGTAAGGTTCAGAGATGGCCTTGCTTTTGAACAAAAATGTCACTCGGAAGTTCGGCGATGGAGCACCGATCATCCTGAAATCTGTTGGAGGGTCGAAGCGCGCGGCGAACACGATCTGCCGCAACGCCCGCAGGCGATTCTGCGCTCGACGATGGGTAGCGGGAAAGCCGGAGCGGTTTCCTGCGAGGAATTCCCTCATCGAAACCATCGTCGAACCCGTACGCAAAGCGAATGGCGCCGAGCGTGACGTCGCGCAGGATGTGGTCGAAAAGGGCCGAACCAGCGGCGCGGCCTCTTCGAAGGTTAGCTAGCGACGCCTGTAGTCGCTCCCCGAGCGTGCCAGGGGCTCAAAACACCGCGAGATATTTCAGCAGCGAGATAATGCCGATGACGATGACGACGAGCTGAATGATCTGGCGTATGCCGCCCTCAAGCGGCAGCCTCTGAACGAGGTACAGGACCAGAACGATGACGAGAAAAGTGATGAGGATGCCAATAAGTACGCCGGAAGCCATATTCCCTCTCAAAAGCGCGAAATGCGCGTTCAAAAACTCCAGATTGCGGGACTGGTTCCAACTGTTTTGGGCGTAAGATAAACGTGGCCTGCGACCATCATGTCATAACGGATCGCTTCACTTGGCTTTCCCATTTTGACGAAGGTCTGGAACGAAACCGCTCCGGAGAACTTAGGGGTCAAGTCGTCGAGCAGAATTCGATCGCTACCTTGCCGGGATAGGCATTCGTAGCGCCACCAACTGCTTGGTAAGATGGTCAGTACCTTGGCCACGAGATTCGCGAGAATCCGCAAGGTGAGAAAGGAAGAGGAGGGCAGGTTGAGCAAACGCAATCCTCCATGAATCGAATCCCCGGATGTCGCGCCCGGCCAGGACAGCATGCTGGCGCAGTTGCTGGAAGATATCGAACAGGAAGAGACGCCGGAGCGCTTGCTCAAGCTTGCGCGGGAGCTGCAGCAGCAATTGTCGCTGCGCAAGCAGCGCGAGACACCCAGTTAGGACGTCCGCCCGCGGCGTACGTCGTCGGCCTGGAATAGTGGCGACGAGAACCTCTTGCTTTGCTCCATCAGCGTGTCGGGAGAGGTTTCACCGAGTTCCTCGAGCAGGTGCTGACGAGCCCGGTTGAGCCTGCTTTTGACGGTTCCGACGGCGCATCCGCAAATCTTGGCAGTCTCCTCATACGATTCCCCCATCACGCCCGCGAGCATCAGCACTTCCCTGTAAGGCTGCGGCAGACGGTTGATCGCCTCGTGGATTTCTCTGCCTCGCACTGACCATTCCTGAGTGGCCTCGATCCTCGGGCGAGCGGCAACACAATCAATGCTGCCCGGCGCCTCCCGGATATAGACCTTGATGCGTTTGTAGAATGTGTTGCGCATGATGGTGAACATCCAGGACTTGAGGCGTGTGTTCGGCTCAAAACTGTCGAAGCTGTTAAGCGCCTTCACCAGCGTTTCCTGAACAAGATCGTCGGCATCGTTGGGGTTTCGGCAAAATGTTCGGGCAAAGGCGCGAAACGCGGGCACCAATTCCACGATGGATGCATCGTCTCTCAAATTCGAAGAAATCTCAGTCACCCGAAACGGCCCCATCCAAACGAGTTCACAGCACCTAGAATGGTTGAGGGCCCAAGCTGTTCCTAAAATTAGATCACAAATGAATATCTGAGCCTTTTTTCATTCCGCGCTGTCCCTCGGGGTACCGCTCGGGCAACTTCATGGCTGTTCTATGCCTGCGCTCCGGACTGGGGTCGGGAGATCGCCACAGCATTCCACACGTTTGACAATGATGCGGAACAACTGCACTGCGAGTGCGTTCTCTGTGCGCAGCCCTCTGGGGCTCCGTCTTGGACAAACGGTCTTTTTGAATCTAACTCATCAGATCGAATCCCGAATGGGATCGCGAGGAGACTGAAATGCGATCTCTTGCCGGCGCGAACATCCTCATTGTTGAAGACGAGTTCGTCGTTGCCAACGAAATCGCTGGCTACTTCGCCGAACTGGGCGCCGAAATCCTGGGGCCTGTGGCCACGGTAGAACAGGCGCGCCCCTTAGCCGAGCGCGCCGACGCGGCAGTGCTCGACATCAACCTGCGTGGCGTGCCCGTCTTTCCGATTGCCGATCGTCTGGCCGAACGCGGCGTGCCGATCGTCTTTTTCAGCGCCTATGACAGGAATGTCATTCCCCCTCGGCTTGGCCACATTGCCAGCCTGGTGAAACCAGCCGACCGCAGGCAGATCATCGAGCAGCTTTTTCCTTCGCCCTGCCGTGAAACGGAAGAAAGCACCGACATTGAAGCGCTGTTGCCCAAACTGAGGCTGGCGGCGCGTCTGATCCTTCCCGAACCCAATGCAGCCGATCGCCTTGTCGAACTGACACTGAGCGCCGCCATTCGAGAGATGGACGATCGGCCACCGGAGCTTTCGGTGCGCGAATGGCTGAACGCTCTCTTGCAGCGCAATGCCCGGAAGGCTCGGGATCTGCTTCAGTAACGCCACGAAATTCCCGTTCCGATCATTTCAAAAGGCAGGTCTTCGCAGCAGCCAGCACCGCTCGCCGTGCATCGGTGCGCGGTGACGGAACATCCGACCGCATTGCCGGTTAGGCAAAGAGCGCACCAGCGGAGGCTTTTGATGGCTGATAAAATCGACACTCGCGATCTTGAGCAGCCGTTGCAGAAGCAGCAGCAGGACATGCCCGGCCACACCGAAGCCATGAGGCCGCGTCCCGATCATGGCGAAGATACCTACCAGGGGAGTGACAAGCTAAAAGGGCGCGCTGCGATCATAACAGGTGGCGACTCCGGCATAGGCCGCGCGGTGGCGATTGCCTTTGCCCGCGAGGGCGCTGACATCTTGATTTCCTACCTCAGCGAAGATGACGACGCGCAGGAGACCGCGCGATGGGTTGAACATGCCGGGGGCAGGGCAGTGCTTGCCCGGGGCGATATCGGTGAAGAATCGCACTGCCGACGCATTGTTGAGCAGGCGGTGAGCGAATTTGGCCGTATTGACATATTGGTCAACAACGCCGCCCACCAGGCGACGATCGATCGTATAGAGGACCTGACGGCGGAAGAAATCCAGCTGACCTTCCGTACCAACATCTTCAGCCAGTTCTACCTCAGCAAGGCCGCCCTTTCGCATATGAAGGACGGCGGCAGCATCATCAACACCGCCTCTATTCAGGCTGCCGATCCTTCGCCCGACCTGCTTGCCTATGCCGCTACCAAGGGCGCCATTGTCAACTTCACCATCGGCCTTGCCAGGATGGTCGCTGAACGCGGTATCCGGGTTAATGCGGTGGCCCCGGGACCCGTCTGGACGCCGCTGATCCCGTCCACGATGCCGCCCGACAGGATTGAGAAATTCGGGAGGAACACGCCGCGTGGGCGCCCGGCCCATCCCGGCGAACTGGCGGGAGCCTATGTCCTTCTTGCTTCGGATCAGGGCAGCTATATGAGCGGCGCGGTCATCCCTGTGACCGGCGGCCGTCCGCTTTAGCACTCGAGACCAGGAAGGACGCCGGACTAGCGCCCGACAGACGGGCCAGAGGGGATCGCACTCCAGTCGGTTTGAAACGGCGCGGTAATCTCGCATACCAATCCTGTCGGCGCATAGTCCACACGCACCTCGCCGTTCATTTGCGCAGACAGCAACTCAATCAGTCGTGTTCCGAAGCCCTTTCGGCGGGGCGGCTCGACCACCGGGCCGCCTGTTTCCCTCCACGCGATCGTGAGCTGAGGGCGATCTTCGCCAGTGATCGACCAATGGATATCCACGCGCCCAGAAGGAACCGAGAGGGCGCCATACTTGGCTGCGTTCGTTGCCAGTTCATGCAACGCCAGCGAGAAGGAAAGCACCACATCGGACGGCAATCGCAGCTGCGGACCGCTGATCGTCAGGTTGGCTCCGTCATGCGGGGACAGGACCTCCGCAACGAGTGTTGCAAGCTCCGCTCCGCTCCAGCTCTCCGCGGTCAGCAGATCGTGTGCTTTCGACAAAGCCAATAGCCGTGCCTCGAACGCCGCCCGCGCGAGCGCATGTTCGTCGCCGCGAAAGGTCTTCATGGCAATTGCCTGAACGGTCGCCAGCACATTCTTCACCCGATGCTTTAACTCGTTCATAAGCACGCGTTGAAGGCGCTCAGCTTCCTTGCGGGCACGGATGTCTCTGGCGATCTTCGATGCTCCGACGATCCGCCCGGTAGCGTCCCGAACCGGTGATACGGTGAGAGACACGTCGATATCGGTGCCGCTCTTGCGGACGCGCCGCGTCTCGTAAGGATCAACGCGCTCGCCATTGCGGATGCGTGCGAGGATCGTCTGTTCTTCCTCCGAGCGGTCCTTCGGCAGAAGAACCGTGACGGGCTGCCCGACAATCTCTGCGGCGGTATAACCGTAGAGCCGCTCGGCGCCCGCGTTCCAGCTCGTTATCGTTCCTGCGAGGTCAATGCTCATGATGGCGTCGTCGGACGACTCGATGATCGCGGCCAACCGCTGCGACGTTTCCTGGGCAATGACCCGTTCTGTCGTTTCGCTCACGATGCAGAACACGCCGCGCACCAGTCCGGCTTCGTCCCGAACCGGTGAGTAGGAGATATCGAAAAACACATTCTCCGGATGACCGTGCCGCTCGATATAGAAGGGCCGATCTTTTGCCGATACCGTTTCGCCTTTCTCGAGGACCCTCTTCAGCAGCGGCTCAAGGTCATCCCAGAGCTCCGACCAGTTTTCGCTGGCAGGCCTGCCGAGTGCGCGCGGGTGTTTGTCGCCAATCGTCGGCGCGTATGCGTCATTGTAAAGTGCGACAAAATCCGGCCCCCAAAACATGACGATCTGGGCCGTGGCGGTAAGCATGAGGTCGACGGCGATGCGAAGGCAGGACGGCCACGTTGACCCAGGCCCCAGGCTGCTGGTCGCCCAGTCGTAGCTGCCAATAAGTTCCGCCATACCCGCAGTGTCACGTGGCATTTTGATGCCCAATCACGATTCTCCCGTCCACCGATGAATTAGCACATCTGCAAATGCGCATCTTCTGGCCGCGTTGCATTTTCAGGAGCGTCCTCAAGGAACCTCAGATAGTCAAGGGCATTGCCTCGCCAACGAGGTTGTAGACTGAGGGGCTGTGGAGGTGAACGGCTATCACTGTCGGCCGCCGGCCAAAAACGATTCCGGGATCAGCGCAGCAGACCTTCCTGATCGAACGCGTCCCATCCGTCCAAGCCGCTGCCGCTGGTCACTCTTCCGCCGGAATCCTCGGCGGTGGTGTTTTTGCCTGCCCGCGTGGCCGCGGCCTTGTTTGCGCCGCGTCGCCTGTTTCGCGCGACTTCGTCAGCATCCTCTTCGCGCCAGATGTTCGGCAGATCGCGATCGAGGACCTCCTCGATGTGTTTGGGATCGAAAACGTGAAAGGTGACGGCTTTGGACCGCCCGCGCATTTTCACGGTGTGTGCCAATGCTTTGCAAGCGTCCGTCTTTCAACCACTTGTGTCGCTCGCGCGGTGAAATCGAAAGAATGTCCTCAGCCTCGCGCGGCAGCACTGGCAGTGTCTCGATGGTCGCTATGGTTTGGGCGATCTTGCCCGAGGCGACCCGGAACGCTGCCGCTTCGTCCTCGGCCATCTGCAGCGTTACGCTACCGGTTTCCGCTTTGACATGCTTCTTCGCTGCCCCCGGAACGCGGGCACGCAGTTCACGCTCGATGCCTTTGATGCGAATGGAAGATCCAAGCGTTGCGGCTGGCGACAATGGCCAAGCAGCAACCAGCGAAGGCGGTGGGTTCATGGCTTGCCGCTTCGGAATTTTAGGAAGGAACATGGCCGCCGCGATGTTGGCAATTGTCCACAAACTGTCTGGTATGGCGATTTTCTGGAGACTTGGACATCCTGCGCCAGCGGTATGCTGTCGGTTCTACCTATGCACTGTGGCACTTGAACGGCGGGCCGAGGATGCCCCCGCAGAAGTGTGGCCCCGGTCTCCTCCTCTGTGCTTGGTTCTCCTCATGCGTTGAAATCCCGAGCGACGCGTTCGAGCACGTCGCGGGGCTTGTCGGTGATTATCTCGCCATGACTTACAATGATGCGCGCAATATTGGCCTCAAGCGACCATTTGCGGAAGGCTTCACCCACTGCCTTGGCGTCCTTGACGAACAGCCACCTCCCAAAATAGGGCATTTTCGGTCGGGAAACACCGTAGCCCAGCAGGCGTGCCAGAATTTGCGCGCCAATCCCGTGAGGATGCCGTACGTTGGCCAGGATATCGTTGACGATCAGGGTTGTTCCTCCGTCCCGGAATACCAGAAGCGCTGCCTCTTTCTCCGCCACACCGGGGACCGTCTCCATGCGAACGGAATGATCGTTGAAAATATCGGTTGTCGCATCAACCTTGACGAGTTCCTGGACCGCTGCTCGAGCGCCTGGCGGGCAGACCACCTTTGCGCCAGGATAGCGAACTGCCCAAGGCTTGATGTCGAGCCGGTGGCCGGCACCGGGCACGATCAGAAAGGCTGGCTCTCCGAGAGCTTCGATTTCCCGCATCTGCGGTTCGCCAAGGGGAATGCAACTCCATATCGCAGTTCGACCTCCTGACAGGCCGACCACTGTCATGCGGCGGGGAAAATGGCCGAGCGGCATCTGAATCTCAGCGCTAACCGTCAAGAGCCCACTATCCAGCTTTTCCAGGCGACCGTGCGGTTCGACTTGCCACGAGTGGCGGACTTTCGGCATACGGATATCCACCCTTGGGTTTAGTTCACTAAGCACCGCGCAGGGTTTTCTTTCTACTTTTGCCGATGGCGTGAATCGCCTGTCAGTTGACGCTTGATATTCGAGACTTCCGCACAGCCGATGGCTGCGGGAGATTCGCGCCGTCGGTGCTCAATTTGGAATAGTGTCGGCGAGGCGCGCAGCGGCGTTTGTCAAACTTACAGGTAGTCGCCCAGAGAGCAGTGTGGGATTTATCCGCCTCAGAACGTCGTCGCCGGTGCTAGAGGGGTAGCTGACCACCGCCGCGTATATCGCGAGGGTCGTAGGCGCGCCTCGTGCGATGGATTGAACGCGCTTTGAAGAAGGCCTCGCTGCATTTCGGCGGCGAGGCCTTCTTGGTCAGGCCCGGTTGATGTCGCGCGCTTCGTCGCGGCCGATGTCGTCGTTGGAATAAGGATGAGCATCGGCATCGAAGCCGGTCCAACCGCCGGTTTGGTATTCGCCTCGCCGTTCTTCCAGATCGACCGAACTTGTCTGCTTCAGGATCCTTTCGGCCTGCGGAGCGAGGTCATCCTCGACTTTTGCGGTGACCAGTGTTCCGCCACGACGCACACCTTCTGCGTAGACATGTGCATCGTCCTCCGAAACACCAGACTCGGTGAGCGCGCCGACGATGCCGCCGGCGGCTCCGCCAACCGCTGCCCCGCCAACGGCGCCCACCGCAGTTGCAGCCAGCCATCCTGCGGCGACAACTGGTCCGACGCCCGGAATAGCCACTAGGCCGAGACCGGCGAGCAATCCGCCGGCACCGCCGATCGCCGCACCCAGTCCGGCACCTCCCGCCGCGCCCTCTGCTGCGTTCGATTCATCGCCGTGGCGGTTGTCGGAATTGCTGGCAACAATGCTGATGTCGGACTCCGGGATGCCGCTGGCTTCCAGTTCGCGCACAGCGTCGGAGGCGTCGTCGTAATTATCAAAAAGGCCGGTTACGGTTTTCATGGTTTTTCCTCGTTGGTTTTGTTGATTACTTGTTTCCGGCAACGACGTTGCCCTTGTAGTCCAGCGCGACGTCGGCGTGCTTGCCGCCCTTGGTGGCTTGCCCACGCCAGATGCCCTGGTCGTCTTTGGTCAGTTTGGAGACATCCGAGAATCCCGCATCCTGGATGCGGCCCTTCGCCTGATCCTCGGTAAAGCTGTTTGCACCCGGCAATGGTGGCGTGGGGTCGGGCGTGCCGCCAACGGTGGTTCTGGGGCCTTTTCCCCCGGCCGTATCCGTGGTCGCGATCTTCTCGATCATCTCCTGGTGCATCTTCAGTGTCGGCACCGTCTGCTGCGCAAATGCTTTCAGATCAGCATTGTCGCCGTCCTTGGCGTAGCTTTCGAACAACTCCACCGCATCGGCATGGGCCGTCCGCTGCAATTCCACGTAAGGTCCGTCGACGGGATCAGTACCGTTCTGCAACGCGTCGACGTCGGCCTTTCCTTTGGCATCGAGTTCCTTCGGAACTGTCAGCTTCTGGGCCTCGGCAATCGTCGCGAGCTTGGCGTTGGCTGCGCCATGGTCGGCGATCATCTTCTGGGCGAAAGCCTTGACGTTCCCGTCCGACGCCTTGCCTTCGGCGATTTTGCTCGACTCCACTTCGAGCATGCCGCCGGCAGCGGCCTTGTTGACAAATTCCTGTGCGCTGTCGGCGGCCAGTGCGTGCATGGAAAAAGCCATGGCTGTAGCTGTGGCCAGTGAGGCCACCAATAGGCGTGGTTTCATGGAGAAGGTCCTTTTTCTAAGCACTTATGTGCTGTGGACCAAACCTTCAGATCCTGTGTTTGTTCCGAGAATCTGCGGCGAGCCAATCATCTCCAAATTCGGCGGCCTCGCGATGCACGATTGTGCCATACCTCCACTGCGGCCGCCGGTCCGCTGTTTAGTATCAACCTTCGTCTTTGATTTTTCGGGCCTCCTCTTCGCCCTTTTCTTTGCCATGCTCTTTTGCCAAATCCTTGGCCTGCTGCGGGGATACGTCGGTTTGCTCTGCAATCCGCAACGCTTCCTTGTCGGAAATGCGATAATCTTTCGATTTGCTGGTCGCCATTTGAAGAACCTCCATCGGGAGCGTTTTGCTCTGTGAACAGCAACTCTTCATGCAGAAGGCCGTTCCCCCGAATGCAGATCCGCGAAACGCAAGGTGGCTTAGAAAGAGGGAACGTTCGAGACCGGCATTCGTTGGCTTGGAGCCTCACCAGGATGCCGTCATGAACAGCAATCACCAAACACCAATCCTTTCGGCCGAGGTGCGCGCCGCCATTCAAGCATTCTTGAATGCTTGCCAGGAGGAAGCTACTCCCTTCGCCTCGATCGAAGCGATAGGGGCGGTACGGCGCGTTTTTCCAGGTCTTGATATTTCAGATGCCGATCTCATGGACGCAATCACCAGCGAGGCATCAGCGGCGGGTTTCGATGTCGAGACGATCGGACGCGATACGACGCCTGAGTAAAAGTGTTGGCCGCCTTTTTCTGGACATTTGCTGCTACGAAGCGTGGTCCTCACGATGCGTTCTGAAAAACAAGACCGGGCTCGCATCGACCACGAACCAGCCGGGCCCGCGAGGCCGGTTCCCGGAAGAAATTGGCTGGCCGGTCGGGCGGTCAAGAAGCACCGGGGATTTGCGTGAAGCTGTTCGTCTATCACCATACGACTTATCGCTACGCGCGGCAGGTGGAGTTCCTGCCGCACCGCATGATCTTGAGGCCACGCGGTAACCATCAAGTCGGGGTGTTGGCCAGTTCCATTGTCTGCTCTCCCGTGCCCGACTTCGACTGGAGCGAGGACGTCTTCGGCAATCTGATCGCCACCTGCACCTTCCGAGAACCCTCCAGTGAACTGTCTGTTGTGAGCGAACTTACAATCGAGCAGACGGCAGCCGCCTGGCCCGTGTTCAGAATCGCGCCCGAGGCGCATTCCTTCCCGTTCAATTATTCCGGCGACGATATGGTGGATTTGGCAATGCTCCGTGGTCCCCTACATGTCGATCCGGAGGGAAAGACTGGCAAGTGGGCGAAAGCGTTTGTTCGAGGAGCAACAACCGATACCCTTTCGCTTTTAAAGGATATCAACGCCGGTATCCTGGGTTCCGTGGCGTATCGCGTTCGTGATGAAGAGGGCACGCAGACGCCGCTTGAAACGCTGGCGCTGGGAAGTGGCTCCTGCCGTGACATCGCAGCCCTCTTCATCGAAGCGGTGCGATACCTCGGCTTTGGCGCCCGCGCGGTTTCAGGCTATCTCTTGGACCCCGAACAACGCGCCGACGACCCCGGATCGACGCACGCATGGGTTGAGGTCTATCTTCCCGGCGCCGGATGGATCGCCTTCGACCCGACACACCGCAGGCTCGGCAGTGCAAGCCTTATTCCGGTTGCTGTCGCCCGCGACAATCGCCAGATCATGCCGATTGTCGGCGGCTACATCGGTGCGCCGGGTGATTTCATCGCCATGGACGTCACCGTCCGCGTCACGCCGGCATCGTCATAGCAAGCTATTGGCAGAAGCAAGCCCGCCAGCTTGCGGCTGGCAGGCTCGCTCATAGTCCGGTTGTGTCAGGGGGAGACGCACTGCTGGCGCGGGCCGTTGTTGGGTTGAAAGGTGTTGTCCGAAGCGCGATAGGACCGGTAACGATCGGAGCAATATTGCACATGGGCGTTGCCACTTGAGCGCGACTGATTGTCAAGCGCTCCGCCAACGATAGCCCCGGCTATAAAAGCGGCAGCCGGAAACCACACGCCATTGTGCTCCCGGTAGCCACGGCGCGCTTCGTGATAGCCGCGATAGCCATTGTAATACGCGCGGTTGCCGCGGCGCTCGAAGCGCCCGTCGCGCTCCATCCGTCTTTCGCTGCGATGGCCGCGGCGCCAGTCGGAACCAAACTGCACGGTCTGGATCTGAGTGGAAGCCGCGCTCGGCCTGGGTGCAAATGCCGAAGCAGCGGCGGCCGGTGCCAGAGTGGCAAGCCCGAATGTTAGCGTGTAGACGCACAAATGCTGTGAGGATCTTCTTCATGGCGGTTTCTGGAGAGGGACGTTGGTTGTAGCCCTTCACCAGACGCAACGAGTAGTCCCACCTATCGTTTAAATTTTCTCGCTTTCCTGGCCATGCCGCCGCTCGTGCCGGCGCGCGGGGCGCTTCGCCGCAGTTTGTCCTCGACGCCCCGCCGGACTTTCGGATGAGCGCACGACCAATCTTCCGGAACGAAAGGGATTTCGGGACATTGAGGTCCCGTACCGACACGGCTTTTCCGGAAAGGGATCACAATGGCTAAAAGTGCAACATCATCGGGTAAAGCCGCGACCATTCACGATCAAAAGCTTCTTAGAGGCGAAGGCGGCGAACTCCACCAGATTGCCGAAGGTGACGCGCCGGCGCTGACGACGGCGCAAGGCGGACCGGTTTCTGACGACCACAACACGCTGAAGGTCGGCGCACGCGGCCCCTCCCTGATTGAAGACTTCCATTTCCGGGAGAAAATCTTCCATTTTGACCATGAACGCATTCCCGAGCGTGTTGTCCATGCCCGCGGCTACGGTGCGCATGGCTACTTCGAGACCTACGATTCACTCGCCAAATACACCAAGGCGGACATCTTCCAGCGTGCCGGCGAAAAGACGCCAGCCTTTGTTCGTTTCTCGACGGTCGCCGGTTCCAAAGGTTCGTTCGATCTTGCACGTGACGTGCGCGGCTTCGCGGTCAAGCTCTACACAAAGGAAGGCAACTGGGACATCGTCGGTAACAACATCCCGGTCTTCTTCATCCAGGATGCGATCCGGTTCCCTGATCTCGTTCATGCCGTGAAGGAGGAGCCGGACCGTGCCTTTCCGCAGGCCCAATCCGCTCACGACAATTTCTGGGATTTCATATCGCTGACGCCTGAGTCGATGCATATGATCATGTGGATCATGTCTGATCGGGCGATCCCGCGATCGTTCCGCTTCATGGAAGGTTTTGGTGTTCACACCTTCCGATTTGTGAACGCGAAGGAGGAGTCGACTTTCGTCAAATTCCACTGGAAGCCAAAATTCGGGTTGCAATCGGTGGTCTGGAACGAAGCGGTCAAGATCAACGGGGCGGATCCGGACTTCCATCGCCGGGATCTGTGGCAGGCGATCCAGTCCGGCAATTTTCCGGAATGGGAGTTGCGTGTTCAGCTGTTCGATCAGGCGTTTGCCGACAGCTTCGACTTCGACATCCTCGACGCCACCAAGATCATTCCGGAAGAAATCCTGGAACCGATCCCGGTTGGGCGCCTCGTTCTGGACCGCATGCCCGATAACTTCTTTGCCGAGACCGAACAGGTCGCGTTCATGACGCAGAACGTGCCGCCGGGCGTCGACTTTTCCAATGATCCTCTCCTGCAGGGCCGCAACTTCTCCTATCTCGATACCCAGCTGAAGCGGCTGGGAAGCCCGAATTTCACGCACATCCCGATCAATGCGCCGAAATGCCCTTTCCATCACTTCCAGCAGGACGGCCATATGGCGATGCGCAACCCGGTGGGCCGCGTGAACTATGAGCCAAACTCGTTCGAGCAGGGCCCGCGCGAGTCGCCTCAGCGCGGCTTCCGCTCTTTTGCCGATGGCGAGGAGGGGCAAAAGGTTCGATTGCGGGCCGAGAGCTTTGCCGATCACTACAGCCAGGCGCGGCAGTTTTTCAGTAGCCAGACCCCACCCGAGCAGCGCCATATCGCCATGGCGTTGACGTTCGAGCTTTCAAAGGTCGAGACGCCGGTGATCTGCGAACGCATGGTTTCGCATCTGTTGAACATCGACGAGGGCCTCGCCGACACGGTCGCCGACAAACTTGGCCTCAAGGAAATGCCGAAGCCAGCAGACGCTGCCGTCGCCACCCGCAAGGATCTGGAGCCGTCGCCGGCGCTAAGTATTATTGAAAACGGTCCCGATAGCTTTGCCGGCCGCAAGGTTGGCATCCTCGTCAGCCCCGGCGTCGACGCAGACCTCCTCAAAAGCCTGCAAGGCGCCATCGAGAAGGAAGGAGCCGTCATGGAGATCGTTTCGCCAAAGGTCGGCGGCGTCGAAGCGTCCGACGGCAGTTGGATCGAAGGCCGTCACATGATCGACGGCGGGCCTTCGGTGCTGTTCGACGCGGTCGCGCTGCTGCTGACGGAAGAGGGTGCCGAGCGCCTCGCCGGCGAAGCCGCCGCGCGCGACTTCGTGGCCGATGCTTTCGCCCACTGCAAGTTCATCGGATACGCTGCCGGCGCCATTCCGCTGCTGCAGAAAGCAGGCGTGGAACCAGATGCGGATGAAGGCCTCATCGTTCTGGATGGCGATAAGGCCATCGCCTCCTACATCGAGTCGTGCCGCAAGCTCCGGCTCTGGGCCCGGGAAGGCGCTGTCAAATTGTAGTCTTTAAGGGCGCCGGAGAAAACAGCATTCAAATTGTTCGCACCGCGATCGATCGGCCAACGGCATTTGGCAATGAGAACATCTTCCGCGTCCGCTTTTGCGGCGACGGCGACGAATGCATTAGTGTGCAAAGGGAGACCATCCCGAGGCCGACGATGCCATTCTTGCCAGGGCTCGGACGCTGATGCCGCAAACCGTCAGCTTCGGCTTAGCTGCGAACGAGTATGATGCGCAAAGCGACGGCGATTTTGATGAACTCGCCGTCACGGCGGCAGCAGCCGAGGACGGGGCCGTCTTTATTTTCGAGTGCCGTGACGGTGAGGGCAGCCGTCAGCCCGCGAGGAGGCTTTGCGTTGTGCCATCGACCTCCTCGTCGATCTCGAACCTGGCCGCGACGCCCTGACGGGATGGCTGGTGCGCGTGCTGAGTGAAAGCCGTGAATTGCACTGGGTCATTGACGTCCAGAAAGCCGAGGCCGCCAAAGGCGCAGCCCTCGGCGCCTCCGCCGCCAGCCAGCCGCGAGATTGAACAAGCGAGCGCTTGCGGGCGATGGCGTGGCCCAGGAAGCCCATCGTTCATGTGCTGACGTTACCCGGGAGCTGGAAGCCGTCAACACACTGCCAACATAGCTGACGTGGCGGTCCATTCTTTAGGTGTCAGCCAATAGTTCCCGAAAGGAGGCGACCACGGCCTTGTGATGGTAAGGCTTGGGATAGAAGACGCTGCCTTCAGGCAGGTCCGTGATCTCGACCAGGCGATGCCCGGACGTCACGACGATCTTGACCGGCGGCCAGCGATCGCGCACCGCCGCCGCCAGCCTGAGCCCATCCATACTTCCGGGCATGTCTATATCCGTGAATAAAATTCGAATCGACGGCTCTTTTTCCAGCAACCTGACCGCGTCGTCGGCATTTGATGCTTCGAAAACCCGATAGCCCTCTTCGGAAAGCTGATCCGCGATGTCCATGCGAATGAGGAATTCGTCTTCAACCAGCAATACGGAGACTTTTCCTGTCATGACACCTTCCACCGGGCGATATGTTCCACGCCGCCAGTGGGGCACCAGGAGTGGAATGCCGGACGGGTCTCGGCACCAAGCTAACCAAGACAAGCCTATTAAGTTCCATTATGGTCACGTCAACCTTGTTCATAGCGACCGGGGGTCTGGCCGGTTGCCTAGAGCATCGGGCTCTAGGAGGGCTATGTCCGTTCTTTCCCGCAACAATGTTCAAACGCGAGGCCGTGGCTCGCGCATGATGGTCTTCTCCCATGGTTTTGGCTGCGACCAGAATATGTGGCGCTTCGTCGCTCCTGCATTCGAAGGCGATTTCCGCACCGTGCTGTTCGATCACGTCGGTGCCGGGAGGTCCGACCTTGGTGCTTACGATTCGGCAAAGTATGCCTCCCTCGAGGGGTACGCCGACGACGTTGTCGAATTGGGGCAGGCGCTGGGCCTGGCCGGAGCGATCTTCGTGGGCCACTCCGTCAGCGCGATGATCGGTGCGCTGGCATCGGTAAAGGCTCCGGGAATGTTTGAAGCCTTGATCATGGTGGGGCCGTCGCCGCGCTATATCGATGACGGGGCATATCAAGGGGGATTCAGCGCCGAGCAGATCCAGGAATTGCTGGCTTCGCTCGATGACAATCATATGGGCTGGTCGGCCGCGATGGCACCGGCCATCATGGGTAATCCGGACAACCCGGAACTTGCCGAGGAACTCACCAACAGCTTTTGCCGCACCGACCCTCACATAGCCAAGCAGTTTGCCCGCGTCACCTTCATGTCGGACAACCGCGATGACCTGAGGAATGTGAGCGTTCGGACGCTGATCCTCCAGTGCAAGGATGACATCATCGCGGCAGAACCTGTGGGTCGATATGTTCAGCAGCAGATCCAGGGTAGCAGCCTGGTTGTTCTTGACGCGAGCGGACATTGCCCGAACCTGAGCGCGCCGCGGCAGGTGGTATCGGCCATCCGCGCGTTCGTCTAGCGCGGGGTCGTGATGGAAGAGGACCTTGAGGATCTCTACGAAAACGCTCCTTGCGGCTACGTCTCGCTCGGGACGGATGGCCGTATCCTCAAATCGAACCGCACTTTTTCGACATGGACGGGGTATGAGCAACAAGCGCTGATCGGCAAGCGATTGCGCGATCTGCTGAATGTTGCCGGGGCGATCTTCTATGAGACGCATTTCGCGCCGCTGTTGCGAATGCAAGGGTTCTTCAGCGAAGTCGCACTCGACCTTCTCGCGGCGGATGGCAACAGGCTAGCGGTGCTGCTCAACGCGCGGGAACGCCGCGATGAGCAGGGTGAACTCATGTTCATCCGCCTGACGATTTTCCCGGCGACGGAACGACGTCGTTATGAAAGGGGACTTGTGGCGGCGAGGCTTGAAGCCGAGCAGGACCTCAAGGATGAACGTGCGGCGTCAGAACTGCGAGAACAGTTCGTCGCCGTGCTTGGCCATGATCTGCGCAATCCGTTGGCCGGCATCGACGCAGGTCTGCGTCTGCTGCAGCGCGTCGACGGCGACACGCGTACAAACACCATTCTGGAACAGATGCGGCGCAGCGTCGCCCGCATGCATGAGCTGATCAACAACGTTCTCGACCTGACGCGCAGCCGGCTGGGGGGTGGAATTTCTCTCAGGATCGATCCCGATACTGCTTTGGGCCCGGTCTTGATGCAGGTCATCGAAGAGATCCGTGTCGTCAATCCGGACCGCACCTTCGTGGTAGATCTGGATATCAACGAGCCGGTTGACTGCGATCACAACCGCATCGGCCAGCTCCTCTCAAACCTGCTGGGCAATGCCATCACGCATGGAAAGGAAGATCGGCCGGTTCATATCGAGGGCAGAACGCGAGAGGGCGAGTTTTCGCTTGCCGTCTCCAATGCCGGAGACCCCATACCCGCCGATACGATGAAGCAATTGTTTCAGCCGTTTTACCGTGCCGAAAGCCGCTCCAACGCGGAAGGCCTGGGGTTAGGTCTCTACATTGCCTCGCAGATTGCCAGGGCCCATCACGGGACGCTGTCGGTAACCTCGGACAGTCTGCGTACCACCTTTGCGATGTCGATGCCGACGCGCCAGACCTTGATGCGGTACGACACCATCTCGTGAAGCCCGGCGGGAGCTGCAAAGCGGAAACAGCTTCTGATCGACCGAGTGCACTGCTCGCCACCTGTGTAAAGCCTTGAGAGCCGTTCCGCCAAGCAACCATCGGAGATTGCGCAACGGGCCTAGCGCCTCACGCCACATAGCAGTCGGTTTCGTCGTCATGCGCGTGGCTCTCCAGCGCTCCTTGTCGGGCCACGTTGCAAACATACTGGTTGTCCTGCTCCGATCGCGCCAGCACGAGGTCCCCGCGCTGGCCGTCGATGATAAGATCAAGCAACGCGTTAGCGACGTTTTTTACTGAATAGCTTGAGCCGTACTGCAGCCGCAAATGATCGCCTTGCGGGAAGCGACAAAGGACGTTGACGACCTTCGCCTTGGCACCAGCGTGCGCGACGCCCTGTCCATCGACCTGGATTGTGACCCAGGCGCCCTGGGTCGCCATCGCCTGCTGAACTGCCTCAGGTCTCGTTGTGCCGACCGACAGCCTGCGCTCAATACAGCATTGCTCGATCGCCGAGATCAGACGATCAAATCCCACCAGCAAGATCGGTCGCGAAGAACCCAGCTTGAAACCACGTTCATCCCGCCACCAGCCCGGCCGATCCAAGACTGGATGATCGGCGCTAGCATTGGCAGCAAGCCGTGCGATGGTGTGAGAGAGTGCGGTCGGCCGCGGCGCCGCGCCGCGCACGTCGAATGCGCCGCTTTCATAGTATCCGCCCCGTGCTGTCAGCATCGAGTTCCAGTCGAAGGCGCCGAACAGCGACCATGCCGTGACAGCGCGGACATCGACGCCCTCAGCCTGTGCGGCTTCCGCCGCCCGCCACCCTTCCACCAGCCAGCGGACCTGCTCGTCGCGCGTTGAACCGTTGTGCATTTCCGTTACAGCAATCGGCAGGCGGTAGCGGCTCCAGGTTTCTTCGATCCTCTGGCGCAACCCGGTGTCGTACCGGCCGACCGGCCGAACCGCAGCGGTATCGACATAGGTGTCGAGGCCGTTTCCCCCGATCGGTTCCCCGGGATATCGGTCGATCTGCTCATCGAGCAGCCGGTCACTGGTCAGGTAGTAGTCAATGCCGACGATATCCGGCAGACAGGGCGATGCGGAAAGCGCGCGGAGGGCCTCGGCGGCGATGCCGGCTCTGCGCAACCGTCCGTAAAAAAGATGTTGCTCGTCGACACGCCCGGCAAGCAAATCCAAAGCGAGCCAACGCCGTTCGTTCTCATGGTTTGCCTGGTAGGCCAGACGCTCGGTTGAAAAGATCCGCCCGACATCCTCCGTCTGCACCAGCTTAGCCCGCGGAACCCTGTCACGGATTGCCTTCATCGCCCGGACGGTCGCCTGGCACAGGGCGAAGGTCAGCTGCAGGCATGTCTTCTCGCTTGTGCCGTGCGGATGCCATAGCCCATAGAGCCCGCTGATCCGGGCGGTGGTCAGTGGCTCGTTCACGGGCGTGTAATGCTCGATCCAGGGGTAGCGCTCTGCGACCCGCCCGGCGTATCGGGCAAACATATCCGGGAAAGCAGGATCGAGGACCTGTGCCCATGACGGCCCGCTGCCGTGATGCATCAGCCCGGAAATGGGTTTGATGCCCAGGTCTTGCAGGCGTCGTAAACGGGCATCCGGCCAGCTCCAGTCGAACGAGCCGGGTTCCGTTTCAATCTTTTCCCACAGAACCGGGTAGCGAAGCGTGCGGATGCCGAGCCCGGCAATCAGGTCGAGATCGTCGATGCGGTGAAAGTGCCCGGTCTCCTCCAGCTGGTCGCGGATCGCGCCGTGAATGCGAACATGGCTGCACTCCACGCCGCCCCACATCTCGATCTTGTCGGTCATCCCGCGACCTCGAATTGCCTGGCCGAAATTGCCGGCAAGCTCTTTTGAATTCGGGCGAATGTCGCCAGCGCCTGACCGACCACCTGGTCCATGTTGTAATAGCGGTAAGTCGCCAGACGTCCTACGAACCACACGTCGGCCACGGCGGCCGCCAACGCCTCGTAGCGTTTGTACAGTGCTTCGTTTTCCGCACGCGGCACCGGATAATAGGGGTCGCCAATGTTGGTCGGATACTCGTAAGTAAGGCTGGTTTGCGGACTTTTCTGACCGGTCAGATGCTTGTACTCGGTGATCCGGGTGTACTCCTGCGTCTGCGGATAATTGACGACAGCGACAGGCTGGAACTGCTCGCGATCGAGCGTCACATGTTCGAACCGAAGCGACCGGTATGGCAGGCGGCCCAGGGACCAGTCGAAATACTCATCGACAGGCCCGGTATAGATCATGCGCCGAAACGGAATGCGTGCCTGTACGTCCTTATAGTCAGTCTGCAGCATGACCTTGATTTTTGGATGTTGGAGCATGCGCTGGAACATCCGGGTGTAGCCACCAGCCGGCATCTGCTGGAAGGTATCGTTGAAATACCGGTCGTCTCGGCTTGTGCGGGTGGGAACCCGCGCCGTGACGGATTTGTTGAGTTGAGACGGATCGATGCCCCACTGCTTTCGGGTGTAACCCCGGAAGAATTTCTCATAAAGCTCCCGACCGACAGTGCTGACGACCACGTCCTCGGCGGTGCGGATTTCCTCAACGGTCTCGCGGCGCGAAACGAAAAACTGTTCGAGCTGCTCCGAGGTCAGGTCGAGCCCGTATAGTCTGTTGATGGTGTCGAGATTGATCGGGATAGGCAGCAACTGGCCGTCGACCTTGGAGAGCACGCGATGCTCATACGGCCGCCAGGCCGTGAACTGGGACAGGTAATCGACGATGGACTGAGCGTTGGTGTGGAAGATATGCGGTCCATACTGATGGATCAGTATCCCGGCGTCGTTGTAACAGTCATACGCATTGCCGCCGATATGACTGCGCCTGTCGATAAGCAGGATGCTTTCGTTGCGCTGCGATGCGATACGCTCCGCAAGGACGCTTCCGGCAAAGCCGGCGCCGACGATCAGCCAGTCGAACATGGTCAGGCGCTCCTTTGAAAAGGAAGGATATTCTTGCTCGAACGCACCCGCTGGATGTGCCCAGCCATCGCCAGCCAGGTATTTTCCCAGGACATGTCCAGCAGATATGCATCGACCTGCCTCAGCAGGGCGTCGCGGCGGCGTGCCAGAACGGCGCGCAGTTCAGTCGTTGCATCCTCGGCATCGATGATGGCGACAAGCCCTTCTGCACCGTAGGTCCGCACCACGTCCACGATCGCGGTGGAAACAAGTGGCACGCCGGCTGCGAGGAATTCGGGTGTTTTCGTCGGACTGATATACCGCGTCGCCGCATTGAGCGCGAAGGGCATCCAACCGGCATCCCAATGCCGGAGATAGTTTGGAAGATCGGCGTAGTCCTTTCCGCCCAACCAGTGCAGGTTGTCCGCCTGCGGCAGACGCGTGGCATCGATCTTGACGACTGGCCCGACCAGGACGAAATGGACGTCGGGCATGCTCCGTGCCGTTCGTGCAACCAGTTCCACATCGAGCCTTTCGTCAATGACGCCGAAATAGCCGACCCTTGGATGAGGTATCGCCTCCTGATCCACCGGGTCGTTCCCGGGACCCCTGGCTTGATGGAAGTGCGCGAGGTCGATGCTGCTGGGGAAGGGAAAGATGGAGCTGTGTAAGCCGCGTTTGGCTTCATACAGGCTCTGTCCGCCAGTGAACACGATATCCGCACGCTCCAGCAATTGCCTTTCCATCCGCACGAGTTCGGAAGGCGCGTTCTTGAACGCGGAGAGTTCGTCCATGCAGTCATAGACACAGACGTCACAAGCGAGATGGTCGCTGAACGACAGGGCCATCGGCGTGTAATACCAGAGCGTCAAGAGATCGCGCGAGGTTGAGGCAACGAGAAGGTCCACGAACTGCCGCTGCATCTTCTCTGCCTCCGCGGGAAGGGTGCCCACGGGGAGAATTGGTGTGACAACTTTCAGCGACGGCGAAACCGCGTGGGTTCGCATCGACGCTACAGTTGCCTGTTCGAAAAGTGGCTCTTCGAAATAAATCACCTTCTTGGTTTTCGAAGCCAGCGTCAGCAGATGCTGAGGGCGCTGGTAGACGAAATCCCATCGTAGATGTGAAAAGCACAAAAGCAGGGAACGATCTTCTTTTGGGGGGCTCGATACAGATGTTCCTGCCACTTTCTTCATTATGAAACCCTTCTAAATCAACCGCCTGGCGGTTGTTACAACGAATGTTAATGCTGTCTGCGAGATGTGATGTTTCTTGCGCCTAACCGGCGGCAAGCTGCTTTGTTCCGCCACAAACACGGCGTAGTGCCGGGCGGGAACACGGCCGTGACAGTGGAAGGGTGGGAGCAAGCGGTCGCGACGATTTTGTTAGTCGGTCAGAGCAAGTAATCCCGTGTTAAACCGCGCGGCCCATGATGACTGATGACCCCGCCCCACGTAGGATTAGCCTGCACCGTCGGGACGTTAATTGGGTGAATCGATGTCGATCGATTTTGAAACTAACGTCTTCCCGCTGTTTCATCCGACTGGGGTCGACGACGTGAAGGATCCGTGTCCGGTGTTCGACGGGCAACTCTGGCACATGTTCGGCTCGAGCGGCACGGTTTCCAGCGAGACCTGGAGTATCCTGCATGCAACGTCCTGCGACCTCTACGGGCCCTGGACAGAACACCCTGCAATCCTTTTGCCGATCAGCGGGTCGGGAGTTGCTGCTCCGGGAGTGATCCATGAGGATGGCGTGTTTCACATGTTCATCCAGACCGAATTCATGCGATCTGGCGGTCGCTGCGAACATGCCATCTCTGACAACGGCTTTCAGTGGTCGATGCAGAAAACAGCGATTGCTGCCATGCCTGGCACGGATGAAGACGGCATTTACGATCCACATCCGGCCATCATCGATGGCAAGCGCTACATCGTCTATTCTGCGATGCCAGAATTTGGGACAGTGCCGCAACCGGACATCTATCTGGCGCGAAGCCAATCGGATTCCTGGTTCGGACCTTGGAAGCGGATTGGCAAGATACTGGATCATGCCGATCTCCCGCATCACAATGCACGACATCACCCGGCCTACGAATGGGGAATCGAAGGTGCACAACTGATCGAGCTTCCGGACGGGCGGATCCTTTTGAATGCGACGTGCTTTCTTCCGGAGGGCCTGCCTGGCTCACGGCAGCGCGTGTTCTTTGCTGTCGCTGACCGGATCACCGGCCCATACAGAACCGTCGGGCCCGTGCTCGAACCTGGTGAGCCAGGTGAAAACGGGCATTCGACCGTGATGATCGAGAACGGACAGCTGTTTTTGTTCTATCAGTGCCGTCGTGCAGCCACTAACCACCGCTGGCGCTATGGCGTCGCAAGATGCAAGCTGGATGAACACCTCCTGTCACGCGTCGCCTGATCGTTTCGCAGTAACCGGTTTCCGAACGGCATTCGCGTATCAGTGCTCACGACATGCCCGCGATCTGCGGATGAGCCGACAGGACAGCAAGAGCCGGCTCCAGCGGGCGGATTGGTCACTTGGTGGCGTCCATTGAACCGAATGCGGTGGAGTCTTGACTGAGGCTCAGGGATTGATGACCACCTTGATGCAACCGTCTTCCTTGTCGCGGAATGTCTTATAGAGCTCGGGCCCCTCGTCGAGGCCGATGCGGTGGGTGATGAGGAAGGAGGGGTCGATCTCGCCGTCCTGGATGCGCTGCAGCAGCGGTTCGAGATAGCGCTGAACATGGGTCTGGCCTGTTTTCATGGTTAGTGCCTTGCCCACATAGACCCCCATCGCCACAGGCACGGCGCCGATGAACACACCAGGCAACGACACCGTGCCGCCCGGCCTGCAAGCTATCAATGCTTGCTGCAAGGCGTAGGGCCGTTCAGTCGCGGTCAGATTGGTCTGCAGCGTCTCCATCACGCCCCCCACACCGTGACTTTCCAGGCCGACAGCTTCGATAACCGAGTCCGGTCCATTGCCTTCGGTCATATAGAGCAGGTGCTGCTGAAGGTCCTCATCGTCGTAGCGCAAGGTGGCTGCCCCGGACGCTTCGGCGAGTGCCAGGCGTTCCGGTACAGTATCGATGGCGATGACGCGGCCAGCGCCCAGAAGGAACGCCGATTTGATGGCGAACTGACCGACGGGACCGCAGCCGAACACCGCGACCGTGTCGCCGGGCTGGATGTTGCAGTTTTCTGCTGCCTGATAGCCGGTCGGGAAAATGTCTGAAAGGAACAGGACCTGTTCGTCGCTCAACCCTTCTGGCACCTTGATCGGGCCAATATCGGCAAACGGCACACGCAAGAATTCGGCCTGCCCGCCCGCAAATCCACCGTACATATGGGAATAGCCGAAAAGCCCTGCGGTTGGGTAACCCAGCACCTCAGCCTGCTTGGCGCCTGACGGATTTGAACGCTCGCACAGCGAATACAATTTCCATTTGCACATCCGGCATTCGCCGCAGCTGATCGTGAACGGCACGACGACGCGGTCGCCAATCCGGAATTTCGAATGGCTTTTGCCGACCTCCACGACTTCACCCATGGTCTCGTGACCAAGGACGTCGCCGGCGTGCATTTCGGAAACGAACCCGCCCATGAGATGCAGGTCCGAGCCACAGATCGCGCAGCTGGTCACTTTTATGATGATGTCGCGATCGTCCTCGATGACCGGATCGTCGACCCGTTCACATCGGATGTCGCCTCGGCCGTGCCAGGTCAGCGCCTTCATGCTCAGTCTCCAGCTCTATAGGTGTTGGCCTAATCGAGCGAACTGGCAAAATGTTCCTACGAAACTGGTGGCCAGATGACGGAGTTCATCGCACTGGATGGAAATGGGTATGAGACTGCTCTTGACCGCGACCAATCCGGCACTCTCTTGCGAGTGCCGGAAACGCGCTGTCTTGGGAATTGATCGGTGCAGAGACTTTCATCCAGACAACCGTCCAAATTAAGCGCACTATGAGAGATCGGCGATAACTGACCAGGGCATCGCCGGCTGTGAGCGGCGATCGCGCTTCCGCCCCGAAACGAAGGGAGGGAGCTATGGCAACGGCCTTCTCCTCCACCAGCGGAATTGCCTACCCGGACGATCTCAAGCTTCTCAAAACCATTTACGACGACATCTGCGTCGAAAGAGGCTTTCATTGCGGAAGCCATGCCGCCGAAGACCTGGCCAAAGCGATGATGGATCTGTTCACGCAAGGCGTGGTCGAGGAAAGCGAAGTCCGCGATACGGTAGCCGCCTATCTCGGCCGCAGCTCGCCTGCGGCAAAGCTGTTGCGTGAGCAAAGAAACGAGCCATGATTGCCAGACACAGTAGCTTGCTTCACGCTGAGCTTAACGCACGCGTCGTTGGATTGCTAAAACCAACCGCCTCGCCAAAGGATGACGATCCAGGCCAAAACAACCGTTCCGAAAATTGCGGCCACGGTCAAAAGCGTTCGTGAGTCGCGACGCACTTGCATTTCGTTGTCACCGAGCCTTTTTCGTGCGTTCTTTTTCCAGGCTCGCGCGCAACGCATCGGTGATCGAAATGACGTTGCTGGCTCGTTCTTGCTTGGGTGAGGCCCGCTTGCCCCCTTTCTCGACAGCGGCACTGCGCCTTTTGATCAACCTGCGCAGCCTGTCCTGGAGCTCGTCATGCGAGAATTTCGGGCTCCAGGCTTCCGTGTTCTTCACCATGGCCTTGCGCATCGCCTTCAGCGTCGCGGCGGCGATCTGCTCCTTGTCGATCTCCCCGAAGTAGTCGGCCGCGTCGCGCACCTCATCACCGTATCGAAGCGTCCAAACCACGATGCCATTGTCACGCGGGCGAAGCAGGACCGCACGTTCGCGGTTGGCGATAACCAAACAGGCAATGCCGGCCATGCCTGTTGCCTTCATGGCTTCCCGAATAACCGCAAAGGCTTCTTCGCCGACTTTGTCGTTGGGGGTCAAGAGGTAGGGGCGATCATACCAAATCCAGTCGATCGCCTCGAGTGGGACGAATGTTTCGATGTCAATGGTGCGGGTGCTTTCAAGCGCAACTGCGTCCAGTTCTTTCTCGGTGAAGACGATGAGTTTGCCTTCCTCGACCTCATAGCCCTTGGCCTCATCATCCTCGGCGACGGGTTTACCCGTCTCGGAATCGAAATACTGACTCCGAACGCGGTTGCCGGTCTTGCGGTTGACGGTATGAAAGCGAATCTGCTCGCTTCCGGAAACTGCCGGGGTCATGGCTACAGGACATGTCACGAGCGAGAGCTTAAGATAGCCCTTCCAAAATGTTTGCCGCGCCAAGACTGCCTCCGAGTTTCCAGGTAATCAAAGACGCGCCGAGCTCAGATGTTCCAATTATTCGTCAGCGAAGGGTGCAACACGGTTGCTATGACTTCCGCGCCGCGGATCCAGCTTCGCAGCCGCCGGGCCATGCACAACTGGCAACCGAGATCGAGATCGCGAACGACCAGCCGGACGCTTGGCTGGGTTCAGCGCATTTCCTCGAGATGATCTGCTTCCTGGCGCAGGATTGACGCAACTTCTTCCAGGCTCATATGGGTGGCCATCAGGTTGATAGCGCATTCCAGGAACGTAAGACTCGAACGACGCAGATATTGCGCTGACGCTTTCTGCGCGAGCGTTTCGAGTTCCGGGGCGTTGGCTCGAGATTTGGGCATGCGCTGCGACCGTCCTTTGGTGTTCCTCAAGACAGAAAGGCGCGCCCCCTGAAAGGTTCCGGATTTCAGTGGTGCTACGCCTGAGCCCTGAAGCTTTTCGGAACGGCCACACCCTTCGCAAGTTGCAGTAGAGCTGATGGACCTCTCCGTTGGCGATCCAGGCTCGCTCGGCGCGCCCACACTCCGCGTCGGGCCAGCTCTCGATCCACGCGAAGCCAAAAGGAGCAACGAAAATGGCCGACGATAAATCCAAACAGGACGCTCGCGACCGCGATCGCGTCTCAGCCGAAGACGATTATGAGGTGAGCTACTTCGCAAGCAAGTTCAACCTCTCCACCGATCATGTGCTCGATCTCATAAAGCGCTACGGCAACGACCGAGAAACACTGGAGCGTCATGCGCAGGCGCATAAGGATGAGGTCGAAGCCAGGGCGCGGGAAAGCAAGGGCTAGGGACGCGGGCGCAACCTTCAGTGGCCCGCCGGCAGTTGTTTCTTCGACCATTTCGGGGGGCGAGGGAAAAACACAAGCAATAGGCCTCGCATGGAGCGCAACACGGGTCCGCGACAAGTCATCACGGGCCCGGTTTGCGCTCAATATCCGCCGACGATGGGAAGGATTTCGCCGGTGATGTAGCTGGAGCAATGCGGCGACGAGAGAAAGACATAGGCGGGTGCGATCTCTTCAGGCTGCGCCGGCCGCTTCATCGGCGTATCCGCGCCGAACGTCGACGGTTCCCAAAAACTGAAAACGGGAACCGGCATCCGCCAAAGAAGTTGCTTTGCGAGGAGGACAATCCTTGGACAAGCGATCGGTGACGGAACAAGCCTTGCGCGACGGCGCTGAAGCGGCACGCGCCATGGCGTTGCGCTATGTGGCGGACGCAGAGCCTGGCATATTCCGGCGCCGGGTGGGACGCGGCTTCCGCTATGAAGACGCGAACGGCGGCAAGATCGTCAGGCAGTCGGATCAGGACCGCATTCGCTTGCTGGCGATACCGCCGGCGTGGACACAGGTGTGGATCTGTGGTGACGACAGGGGCCATATCCAGGCTACGGGCAGGGACCTGCGCGGCCGTCGGCAGTATCTGTACCACCCGGACTGGCTGACCATGCGCGGCGAAGCGAAGTTTTCAAGCCTGGTGCCTTTTGCGCGCGCCTTGCCGGCGGTCCGCGCCCAGGTCGATAGCGACCTGCGCCGCCACGGGCTTCCGCGTGAGCGTGTGCTGGCCGTCGTCATCTGGCTGCTCGACAACACTCTGATCAGGATCGGCAATCCAGCCTACGCCAGAGAGAACGGCAGCTTCGGCCTGACCACGCTGCGGGACAAGCATGTCGAGATCATCGGCTCGACCCTGCGCTTCATGTTCAAGGGCAAATCCGGCAAGGAGTGGAAACTGAAACTGGCCGACCGGCGCATAGCCGGCATTGTTCGTCATACACAGGAATTGCCGGGGCAGACCCTGTTTCAATATCTGGACGAAAACGGCGACCGCGCCTCGGTCACGTCCAATGCTGTCAACGCCTATATCGGTGATATCTGCGGCTTCAGTTCGAAGCATTTCCGAACCTGGGGCGCGACAGTGCAGGCCTTGGCCCTGTTTGCCCAGACACCTTTGCCGGGAACGAAGAAAGAGAGTAGCGAAACGCGCAACCGCCTTATAGACAAGGTCGCCGCCTCGCTTGGCAACACGCGTGCAGTCTGTCGCAGCGGCTACATTCACCCTCAGATCATCGCCTCATGGGAACATGGGCAACTGCCAGGCGAATTGAGAGCGGCCGGCCCCCTTCGGAGGAAGGAATTTCTCGATGCCGATGAAGTGCGGGCGCTTGCCTGGCTGAAATTATTGCAGGCGCCTGGTTGATGCGGCTTGCGCCTCGCTCCGGCCGCTATTGCGACTGGTCAAGCGCATGCGGCGCGGGTTGTCCAGGTGATGGCGCATCGTTTGTCTTCACAAACAAATAGACCGCCAACAAAACCAATATGGCCACGACTGCTATGCGAACCACGGCATCATCCTTTCATGCGCTGGGACTTCTTGGGAACCGGCAAGACAACAGAACTGTTCCCTAAATCTCTGTTCGGGGCTCGGCCATGGCTTCACAATCCAGGAAGGTGATCTACGCAGCGCTGGCTGGAAATCTCGGCATCGCGATCGCGAAATTCGCTGCGGCTGCCTGGACCGGAAGCTCGGCCATGCTGAGCGAAGGCGTACATTCGCTGATCGACACCGGCAATCAGGGGCTCCTTTTGTACGGATTGAAACGGTCGGAGCATCCTCCCGATCGCTCCCATCCGCTGGGTTATGGGCGGGAACTGTATTTCTGGGCCTTCATCGTGGCGCTGCTCATCTTTTCGCTGGGAGCCGGCGTCTCGATTTATGAGGGCATCACCCATATCCTTTGGCCGCAGAGGATCGAGAGCCCATACATTACCTATTTCGTGCTGGCGGTGTCGGTCGTGTTCGAGGGCACGTCCTGGGTCATCGCACTGAAGGAATTCCGAAAGGAAAAGGGCCCGGGCAACTATCTCGACGCGGTCCTGGAGAGCAAGGATCCCGCCACCTTCACGGTGCTGTTCGAAGACAGCGCAGCGCTTGTCGGTCTCGTGATCGCTTTTGTGGGGATCTTTTGCGCTCAGTACTTTGACGCGCCGCGGCTGGATGGGGTTGCCTCGGTGGGGATCGGGCTTCTCCTGGCTGTCGTCGCCATCATCCTCGCGCGTGAAAGCAAAGGGCTACTGATCGGGGAGGCGGCAACGCCGCAGTTGCAGCGGTCCATACTGGCAATCGCAGACCGGGATGATACAGTCGATCACGCCAATGGTGTCATCACGGTTCATCTGTCCCCCCGCCAGGTGGTCGCCAACCTCAGCCTGGAATTCGTCGATGAATTGCGTGCTTCCGAGATCGAACTCGCGGTAGAGCGCATCGAAGCCGAGATTAAGAAACATCACCCCGAGGTGACGTCGCTGTTTGTGAAGCCGCAACGTTCCGCCACCTATCGCGCGGCGGCGATCAAGCTGGCGCGCCCATGAATGCGAAGAAGGTTGCCAGCCTGTCAAGGCCGGCAACCTCCTGTCAGGGCAAGTGCGCTTTATTGGGCTGGTGCAGGGGCAGGCGCAGCAGGTGCACCACTACCGGCACCAGTGGCGCCTGAAGCAGCGTCCGCGAGCTTGCTGCGATCAAAGGCTGGAGCCGCGTTCAGCTGGTCCTTGCTAGCCTTCATGATCAGCCAGGTCTTGCCATCGCTGCGAACCGCTGTCTTCAGCTGATCGGGACTGACGGCGACATCCTTTTCGCCGACGCCTAGGAAACCGCCGACACCGACAACGATGGCCTCGATCCTGCCATCGGGGGCAAGCACAAGGTCACTGACCTTGCCGACCGTGGCGGCATCCGCCTTCTCGCTCTCATAAACGGTTTCGCCCACGAATGACGACGCAAGAATCTGACCGTCCTTCGGCTGGATGGATCCGACAGTGCCTGCGTCGGTCCCGGCCGGCGCCGTGAAAAGCTCCTTGGTGGTCGTCGTCGGTTCGGGGGCCGCCGCCGGCGTCGCGGTCTGTGCAAACGCGGAGCCGGCGGTGAGCAGGGAGACTGTGAGCACGGTGGTTGCGAGTTTCATCTGCTTCTGCCTTTTTTGTTGAACACAAAATGAGAACGACCGCCCAACAGCCCGGTTCCAAAAAGAATGCGCTGGCACGAACCAATTTGCCTCGCAATTGTAACGAGTTGCATGGCTGTGTAAGGCATGGCCGTCGATCGCGAGCGTCACCCTGGCTGTTCCAGAAAATTGGAACCGTGCTGGCTTTGAGAGCTTGGTTTCGTGGTGTCCGAAGTCAACGAAGGAGATGACCATGACCACGGTAACAGGCCATACCGAAGCGATCCCGGCCAGCCGGGTGATCGGCACCAACGTCTACAACACCGCCGGCGAACACATCGGCGACATCAAGGATGTGATGCTGGAAAAGACCTCCAATGGCATCATGTTCGCCGTTATCGGTTTTGGCGGTTTCCTCGGCATCGGTGAGAAGTATCACGCCATACCGTGGGCTTCGCTGGAGTATGATAAGGATAAGGACGGCTATGTCGTGCCCTACGACAAGGAACAGCTGAGGGCTGCACCGTCCTATTCTGTCAACGAGCTGACCGAGCAGGATGGCCTGCGCGCCCGCGACGATTCCTACAGCTACTACAAGGTCGACCCTTACTGGCAGTAGGAATTGAGCGCTGGCAGCAGGAGAAAAACGGGCCCCGTCTCGGCCCCCGTTTTTCTTGTCTCAGCTTCCCAGGTCGATGAGGGCGATTCCAAGTTCTTCGCGCTTGGTCCGGCGCAGATAGTCCGGCGTCTCAAAGACGATTGCTTCCAGCGTCGGCCGAACGATGGCATCCATCAGGTGTCCGCCGCGCATGTGTCCTTCGCTCAGGCACGCCGTCAGTGCCTGGATGGCTTCCTCACCCGGGTCCAGGATGACCGCAAAGGTTCGTTGGCCGGACGTTTCGCTAAGTAGTTTCGAGTTCATGTCACCTCCTCGTTAACCTTAGGCGATGCAGATGGCGCATTTCGAAATCTTGGAAAATCGCTCATTGCGCCCCGGCTGCAACCTCCGCATGACGATGGACGAGTTTCCAGTTCCCATCCTCAAGCCGAAAGATCTCCGTGACCCTAAGGGTCATTGGCACGCTTTTGCCGCCGGTCTCGACTTTGGCGTGCTGAAGACCGCACCAGTAAGCGACAGCGCCGTCAGCGTGGCCCTGAATGATTTCGAGCCGACTTTTCCGCCGGGGCCGAAGGCTGATGCTCCCTTGGCGAAAGCCGCCTTGATGCTTTGTGCACCCTGGAGACTTTTTCCGTCAGGTCCGAAAAAGGAAACCAGATAATGTTTCGCAACGAGACTGTTCACTCCGCTCGCATCACCTTCGCAATAGGCGGTGGCCGCGGCATCGCGCCTGCTCATGAAGGTCTGAAAATCCGTCATGGATGGTCTCCGGTTCGCGGTGGTCGATGAAATCGGCAAACCGATCCGACGTCCGTTAATTCCTGCAAATGCGTCAACGACGATGGACACGATGCCGAAACGCGCGAGGACACGATCCAGAAACGCGCGAGTATGTCGCCGCCCATGTGCAGGCAAAAGCAACACGTAAGATTGCTGGAGGAAGCCGCCGGCCCGACGCGGAAGGGACATAGCGCATCGGGCCGACACTGGCGCGCGGATTGGAAGTGGGTGCCAGTCTCACAAAACTTGCAAGACCCACGTCCGTTCCAAAAATTTGAAACCGCTGCCATCCCGCAAACGTTTTTACATAAGGGTTTTTGCGTCCCGGACTTCGCCGCATGGCGGCTTAACCGGCAAAGGAGAAGCGCTATGCCCATACGCCAAAAGCTGGAGGAGGCTGGCGTGTTCAAGCCCGCCGAGATTGAGATGCTTGTCAGGGTGTTCGACGCGACTTGCCCAAAGTTCGAGAATGTCTGTGACAGGGAACAGCGCGCGGCGCGCATCATCGCCCAGCATCTAGCCGGTGTCAGGGATGAGGCTGAATTGACCGAACTGGCGCGAAAGCCACTTGGCAATTAAGGTTCCGGTACCGGCCCGATGGAGTGTGGACAACATCGGACCGGCCCCGATCGCCAACGGAGAGGTCCATCAGCCTTAAATAAACAACCGGCGTTGTCCGCCGTTCCCGAAAGATGCGACTGTTAAAAAGCTCTAGGCAGCGTAGCTCGCAAGCTGGACGACGGTTAAACGCCATCAACCGATGACGAATCCATAGAATCGGGGGCAACAAAAAGATCGACCGGCGCCATAGATGCGGCGGCACAGGCCTAGCGCCGGTTAGGCTCCGGCACCGACCAAGATCCTACTCAAGCCCGCGAGCGGCACATCACCCGTTTGCGGCTGGCCGTTCCAAATATGTTGCGACGGCAGTTCCCAAAGCTATGCCCGGGTCTCAGACCCGGATCGGGAACTTTCATGGATGTGGAGGATTCGCCGCTCGAAAGGACATTCGTCGATCGCACAAAACGCGCCCCGCAGCAGGTCCACGCCGAGCACCGGGCGGAGCACACACGCGCGTCAAGCACCCGACTGTGCAGAATGAAGCGAGCACCGGAGACGCGATGCGACCGTGCTCGTTGAAGAAAAGCAAGCAGAGGACCAAGAGGTGACAGACGATTGGGGCGCCTGACGTAGTGCAGATTTTGGCCGTAAAGCTGAAATGGCGGGGTAGTCCTGAAACTCCCCGCCGTCAAATGATCAGGCGATCATGCCGCCACCACGGCCGGAATTTGGCCCGACCATCCACGGTAGCGGCGCAGAGACCTCTTCGAGGATTCTCGCGGAACGAGCAAAACCTTCGAACGCCGATTTTGCGTAAGAAAGAGGATAATCGCTCTGGAACGCCTGCTGACACGCCCGGACGGCGGTCTGGTAAATTGGCGTTCGGCGCGATCGAGGCCACTCGTAAAGAAATTCCAGAGCGTCCTCGAGGCACGCAATCTCCTGGATCAGGCTGTGTGCGTTTTTGACGAATACAGGACTATCGAACATCCGATCGTTCATCAGATCCTCCAGTTGAACGATAAAGGGGCTTCAGGGCAATCACCACCGACAGCGGCGGCGATCAACAAACGATATGTGAATGGGGTCGACGTGCGTCAAGTGATCGAGGGCATCAGGTGGACGAGCCGGGGCTCAATCGTTTTGCGCTCAGATACATCAGCGCCGAAGCTGCCTTGGTACGTTCCCAACCGGCGGCCTCGGCTTCGTCGAGCAGTCGGTCGACCTGACCGGTCAGAGCGTCACGGCAATCGGCTTCATAGGTGGCCTGATTGGTATGGTATTGTGGTTTCCTGATCTGTGTTTCCTTAGCCATCGCTGTTACCCATGCATGTTCTGGATGCTTGATTGTTTAACGCATTATCAAGCGTGGTCAATGGGTTACGGCAGCCTGCTTCAGCGCGGACGCCCTATGCAGCGTAAACAGCCGGACATTGAAGATTTGCGGTTGGAAGCCAAGTCCTCGGTGGTGGCCGGCTCGAAAACCATCGTCTCCTGACCGGAAAATAGGAACGATCCTTTCAGGGATCGGTTTCCTTTTCGTTGGACCGCCGGCAGATGCCACGCGGTAGCCAGGCACGAGCGATGCTCCCGGCCGACGCCGCCGTTGAGCGCCCGTGCCAGCAGTTCGAAGGATTGAACCGATGGCGCCTCGCGCACTTTGGAAAGGCGATCTGAAGGTCGTCGACATCGAATGCCCTGTAGCCCTTTACGCGGCCGCCTCGACAGCGCAGCGCGTGTCTTTTCATGTCGTGAACCGCAAGACAGGCAACCGGGTTCGTCGTGAATATGTCGACGAGGATACTGGCAAACCGGTGGTCGATGACGATCAGATGAAAGGTTTCGACCTCGGCAACGACACCTTCGTGACGCTTGATCCAGACGACGTCACTGATCTCGTACCGGCCAGTGACAAAACGCTGTCGGTGGCACGCTTCGTCAAATACGCCGATTTTGATCCCCTGTTCTTCGATCGCCCTTACTATCTTGGGCCGGACAAGGGAGCTGATGAAGCGTTCGCGCTGATCCGTGACAGTCTTGCGGCGGAAAAAATCGTCGCGCTGGCGCAGACCGTGCTGTTCCGCAGGCTTCGCACGGTCGCCATCCGCGCCGACGGGAAAGGATTGTCAGCAAATACCTTGCATTTCGACTATGAAATTCGGGAGCCGGAAAAGGCATTCGCCAAGGTCCCGCGTCTCAAAATCAAGAAGGAGATGCTGGACCTCGCCAAGCACATCATGAAATCGAAAGCCGGCAGTTTTGACCCGATGCGGTTTGATGACCGGTATGATGCCGCGTTGGCTGAATTGATCAAGGCCAAGATCGAAGGTCGCAAGATCCAGCCGCCGAAACGCAAGCCTGAAGGCAAGGTCGTCGACCTCATGGACGCTTTGCGCCGGAGCGCTGGGGCGGGACCGGCCGCGAAAGGTGAGGGCGGCTCCAAAAGGCGAAAAGCTGGTTAGAAACGGCTTGTCGTACGAAAATGTAATCGTCATCGATTGTGGGAGGCGGTTATGAACTTCGGTCCCAGCACTCACGAACGGCTACACGAGACTGGCCCGGCGCGGATTGAGGAGCCAACCAGGGCAGTCCGTGATAGCAATGGGGCCATCAGCCGAATGGGAAACAGAACCCGTCGGCCACCCTTCCAACAATTCCCCGACGGGCGTGGCTCTGAACCAGAAGCCGCTTCAAGCAGCTTCCTGCGCGTATCCCCCAGGCGCATCAATCCTTGATGTAAGCGCCAGGTTGTCGGCCGCCTTTAGGGGCTTTGGCGTCCTTGGAACGTTCGGCAATCGCCGGGCCCGCGCCGGACGTTTTTTCCGTGGCAGGGCTTGGTGTCGCCTGAAGACTGCGGTTTCGGTATCCTTCGGCTCCAGCCTCAGGCGCACGAGTTTGAGAAAACTCGGGATGGCTGGTGTACCGATTGTTTTCGAAGGTCTGGGAGCCGGGTGCTTCTGGCTGTACCGGCGGCTGCGCGGGTTCGGGAGAAAATGCCGGATCATCGAATGGCGGAAATTCTTCCCTTGGACGGCGATCTTCTTCGGAACCTGCGGCATCGGCGTCCCGGATACGTCCGTCTTCCTGATCGATGTCGCGCTCAGCCTGATACCAATGATCGTCCCGGTTTCCTTCTGGCTGACCACTTTGCTCCCACAACCGATAGGCCCGGGCACGGATGCGATCCTCCTGTGACGGTGGAGCCTCACTAGTCGTGACAGCGTCCGAAAGATCACTTCGATCCGGATCCGCCAGGTTCTCCCCGGCGGCGTCGCGTTCGATCTCCGGATTGTCATCGGCAGGCAGGTAACCCGCCGGGCGGTTTTCGGGCGGGCCTTCCCAGGTCGGCCTCTGTTCCGTGGTGCCTGGCGCGCCTTTGCTGGACATGGACATGATGTACTCCTCTCGGTCGGTGTTAGGCCAACCTACAAACCGCCCGTCTGTTCCCAAAAACTGGAGACCGCGCTTTCAATCGAAGAGGAGAGAGTGCTGCAGGCCGGACGGGACAAGGTGCTCGTCTGCCATTGCGTTGGCCAGGAAGAGAAACCGGGAAAAAGACTTCCTGTTCACCGTACCGTCATGCCCGGTTGACACAGCCTGCAGCGGGGGAGGAACGCGGCAGTCTCAGGATGGTTCATTTTTCACCTGGCGTCCGCGGGGAACCTTTGATGGGGTGGGCGATTGGAAGATGATCCGCGCCACGCCGAGAGACGCTTTCATGCCGTCGAGCTCGATCCGCAAAATCGAATACGACCGGGACAAGCAGGTGCTGTCAGTCTGGTTTGTTGCGAGTGGAAAGCGGTATGACTACGAAGGCGTATCCGAGCAGACGCACGCCGAATTTCGCAGCGCCTTTTCCAAGGGGCGCTTCTTCATCGCGCGCATTCGCGATCGCTACAGGTATCGTTTGATTTCGGAGGACTAAGGCACACAACCAGCTATTTCGGAACCCAAGCTTTCCTGTCGCATTGCTCATTGGCATTTCCCGCAAATGAGCGAGGTGACGCGTGCCAGCCGACAAACTGTCTACCTACAAGGCGAAACGGGATTTTGAGACCACGCAGGAGCCAAGTGGTCGTCTCGATGTCAAGCCGTCGAACCGTCTGCGCTTTGTCATCCAGAAGCATGATGCAACGCGACTTCACTATGACCTGCGGCTCGAACTCGATGGCGTGTTCAAGTCTTGGGCGGTGACCAAGGGGCCGTCGCTCGATCCGCATGACAAGCGGCTGGCGGTCGAGGTTGAAGATCATCCGCTGGATTATGGTGACTTCGAAGGCACGATCCCCAAAGGCCAGTATGGCGGCGGCACGGTCATGCTGTGGGACCGCGGTTACTGGGAGCCTGAAGGCAAGGGCTCGATCGAACAACAGCTTCGAAAAGGTGACTTGAAATTCCAACTCGACGGCAAACGCCTCAAGGGTAGCTTCGTCCTGGTTCGCATGGACAGCGATCGGTTCAAAGGCAAGCGCAACAACTGGCTGCTGATCAAGCATCGCGATTCGACCGCTGTCGAGAAGAACGGCGACGCGGTGCTGGAGGAAAACGATACCTCTGTGGCCTCCGGGCGCTCGATGGAGGAGATTGCCTCGGGCAAAAGCCGCAAGCCGCGGCCATTCATGCTCGCGGCGCCGGCAGTCAAAGCAGATGCGGTCTGGGACAGCAAGACGGGACTGGCTGCGGAGAGGCGCAACACAGCACGGGCAAAGCGGAGCAGCCGTTCCACGATGCCAGGATTCATCGAACCGCAGCTTTGCCAGACACTGTCGCGCCCGCCGAGCGCCAAAGGCTGGGTCCATGAGATCAAGTTCGACGGGTACCGCATCCAGATGCGCGTTGTCGACGGCCAGGTCTCGCTCAAAACACGAAAGGGATTAGATTGGACGCAGCGCTATCCGGCGATCGCAGCGGCCGCTGACGACCTGCCCGACGTCATCATCGATGGCGAAGTCTGTGCGCTCGATCACAATGGAGCTCCAGATTTTGCGGCTCTTCAAGCAGCGCTCAGCGAGGGCAAGACGGGGGATCTCGTGTATTTTGCCTTCGATCTCCTCTTTGACGGCGAAGAGGATCTGCGATCGCTGCCTTTGACCGAGCGTAAGGCACGCCTGCAGAAACAGCTCTCAACCTTTGATGACGGCGACAACATCCGTTTTGTCGAGCATTTCGAGACCGGTGGTGATGCGGTTCTGCGTTCCGCCTGCCGCCTTTCGCTGGAAGGGATCATCTCGAAGGAGGCGAAGGCTCCCTACTTTTCAGGTCGATCGACAACCTGGGCAAAATCCAAATGCCGGGCAGGGCATGAGGTGGTCATTGGCGGATACGCCACCACCGAGAACCGCTTTCGCTCCCTCCTGGTTGGAGTTCATCGCGGCAAAAGCTTGGTCTACACAGGCCGCGTCGGAACAGGCTTCGGCGGGAAAAAGGCGGAAGCACTGCTCGCGGCTTTAGAGCCGTTGGAAGTGTCGCGGTCGCCATTCACAAGCGGCCTCGTTTCCAAGCGTGGGGACAAGATCGTCTGGGTTAAACCTGACCTGGTGGCCGAGATCGAATTTGCCGGTTGGACCGCTGACGGTCTCGTCAGGCAGGCCGCCTACAAAGGGCTGCGGGAAGATAAGCCCGCGGCCGACGTCGAAGCCGAGAAACCCGCGCAATCCGATACCGAACTCGTCGAGCCGGCACCGGACGCGCGACGTTCGCCACGCCGCACCGGCAGGGCGAACGTCATGGGTGTCCTGATTTCCAACCCCGACAAAGTCCTGTGGCCCCGCACTGAGGATAGCGGGGCGATAACGAAGGAGGAGTTGGCCCGCTACTACGAGGCTGTCGGGCCGTGGATGATCAATCACATCCAGGGGCGACCTTGCTCCATTATTCGCGCTCCCGACGGCATCGGCGGCGAAAAGTTCTTCCAACGCCATGCGATGTCCGGCGCATCCAACCTGCTTGAACAGGTTCAGGTATTCGGCGATCGCAAGCCCTACCTGGAAATCAACAGGGTCGAGGGATTGGTCGCTGCGGCTCAGCTTGGCGCGGTGGAATTGCATCCATGGAACTGCGAACCCCGCCAGCCGGAGGTCCCCGGCCGGCTTGTGTTCGATATCGATCCCGCACCGGAACTGTCATTTGCAAGCGTTGTCGAAGCGGCGCATGAATTGAAGGAGCGGCTTGAGCATCTGGGGCTCGTCACCTTCTGCAAGACAACGGGCGGCAAAGGGCTGCATGTCGTTACTCCGCTCAAGGCGGAAGGGCGTCGAAAACTCACATGGGACGAAGCAAAAGGCTTTGCCCATGCCGTGTGCATGACCATGGCGTCAGAAAGTCCCGACAAGTACCTGACCAAGATGTCGAAGAAACTGCGGGAAGGGCGCATATTCCTGGACTATCTGCGCAACGACCGCATGGCGACCGCGGTCGCACCGCTTTCCCCGCGTGCACGCGATGGAGCGACGGTGTCGATGCCGCTGACCTGGGCTCAGGTGCGGAAAAATCTCGATCCCAAGCGCTTCACGCTACGCACCGTGCCGGCTCTGCTGTCCAGGACGGAAGCCTGGTCTGATTATTGCGACGGCGAGCGCTCGCTCGCGGAGGCGATCTCCAATGCTCAACGAGCGCGAAAGGCCGCGGCCTGATGGCGGCGCAAGGCTATCTTCTGCCGCTTGATATCGCGCCAATGGAGGCAAAGCAGGCTCGAGAGATCCCGCACAATGACGCCGTCGCCTGGCAATACGAACCGAAATGGGATGGGTTTCGATGCCTCGCGTTCAAATCGGACCAGGGGGTCGAGCTTCGGGGCAAATCCGGCAAGGCGCTTGGCAGGTATTTTCCGGAACTCGTTGAGCAACTGCACGACCTGAAGGCATCCCGCTTTGTCGTCGACGGCGAGATTGTCATCGAATTATCCGGCCGATACGCCTTTGATGCGCTGCAGATGCGCTTGCATCCGGCAGCCAGCCGCATCGCGAAACTTTCCAAGGAAACGCCAGCCAAGCTTGTCCTGTTTGACATGCTTGTAGATACCGCCGGCAACGACCTGAGAAAAGCGCCGTTGTCGGTCCGCCGCGACGCGCTGGAGAAATTCGCGGAGCGGGCTCGGGGTATCGAGATGTCACCCGTCACATTCGACGCAAGGGTGGCCAGAGCATGGCTGACGTCAAAGGATACCAGTCGAACCGACGGGATCGTCGCGAAAAGACGAGACGAGGAGTATAAGCCCGGTGTCCGCGCGATGGTGAAGGTCAAACCCTTGCGCAGCGCAGACTGTGTCGTGGGAGGATTTCGGTATCTTGCCGCGCGTAAGGAAGTCGGCTCCCTGCTCCTTGGGCTGTATGACGAGGCGGGAAGACTTGATCATGTCGGGTATAGCTCCACGATCCGCAACGAGGACAGGGCCGAATTGACGAAACGCTTGGAGAAATTGCGGCAAGCTCCAGGATTCACGGGGAAATCTCCCGGTGGTCAAAGTCGGTGGAGCACCGAACGAAGCGCTGCCTGGATACCGCTGAAGCCGCAGCTTGTCGTCGAAGTGCGCTTCGATCAGGTGACAGCAAACCGGTTTCGCCACGGCACGCGGTTGTTGCGCTGGCGGCCCGACAAGGCGCCGCAGCAGTGCACATTCGAGCAATTGGCGTGATGTCTTCGAGCTTTGACGACGAGGCGCGCGCAGCGCTCATGGCCTTCTGGGATCGTGCGCCTGAACGGGTGGCAGCCGAACTCATTGGCGTTGATTTCGTGATGGATGGTGTCGGCGGTATCATTGTCGAGACGGAAGCCTATGCGGCTGACGACCCGGCCTCCCACAGTTTCGCCGGCGAGACCCGGCGTAATGGAGTGATGTTCGGTCCGCCGGGGAGGGTTTACGTCTATCGCTCCTATGGGCTTCACTGGTGCTTGAACTTTGTGTGCCAGCGCGGCAGTGCCGTACTGCTGAGAGCCTTGGAGCCCGTTCATGGCATCGAACGCATGATCGAACGGCGCGGCCTGTCCGTCACCCGGCTTCTATGTTCCGGGCCGGGACGTCTTTCAATGGCGCTTGGTGTTGTTGGAGAGCATAACGGGGTGTCCTTGAGCGATCCGAGATTCGGCTTCGCCCCTGGAACCGCCAGGATAGCCTTGGCGGTTGGTGTTCGCATCGGAATTTCGAAAGCAGCGGATAAGCTCTGGCGCTTCGGGCTTGCGGGCTCACCCTATCTCAGCAGACGTTTCGAGGAATAATCGAGGTTCGGACCAGATTGCTGGTGGTTTTTGCCTGCCGTGTGTTTTGCCGATTTTTTCAGGAAAAGTTATTCTCCTTTCTCGTTCTTACTCTTTTGGACTGGGCGCAGTGGCAGCGCTTTCGGCGCGATTTCGACGACCAGGCTTCGCAGGAAACCCACAATCGTTTCTTTTTGTAGGGCGCTCCAGAGCGGCATGAGGTCTTAGTAGTCCAGCTTTTCGATCTCTGTGGCAGAAGCGAGGATTTGGGCCTCGCCGGCAGCGCGCTCGAACGACTGTCGGGCTTGCGCTGGTGTTGCCTGGCCCAATTTTAGGGCTTCAAGCACATTGATCGCCTGCTGCCAGGCGTGCTTTCGGTTTCCCGGCCACTTCTCACTCTTAAGACAATGCTCCGCCTCGAAAGCGGAGTTGACGCTTCGTGTTCGTCCCGGTTTGCCGAAATAGATCAGAACCGGCCTGTCAAAAGGATGCGGTTGCATCATCGGGCAACGCGGCGAGCAAGCCGACGTTCCCAATTTCGTGCAATCGTTCGGAGAGAGGTCTCGCAATCTTTGGATTGTGGCTCGAAGGCAGCGAGAGTTCGATTTTTGGAACGACGCCAATGCAGTGACGTTCTGATAAAAATCTCCCGTAAAAGGATAGCCGAATGTTGATCAGGCTCGGTTACGAGATCGCTATCGACTGCCCGCAATCTATGCCGGTAATTTCTCTTCTGGATATCCATCCTGAGCGACAGCACGACATCAAGCGGCAGACGAAGGTGCTGACTTCTCCTCGTGTAGCGAGCGATAGCTACCAGGACAGTTTCGGCAACCTGTGTCGACGCTACCTCGCTCCCCAGGGTGGCTTTCAGATCCTCTATGATGCGCTTGTCGAAGACAGCGGCGAATACCAATTGCCCAATCCGCTGGCCAACGAGACGCCCGTTGAAAGCCTGCCACCGGAGGCGATCGTGTTCCTGCTCGGTAGCCGCTACTGCGAGACAGATCACCTCAGCGATCTCGCCTGGCGACTGTTCGGGAATCTGCCGCAGGGCTGGGCCCGGGTTCAGGCAATCACCGACTATGTGAATAACCGGCTGTCGTTCGGCTACGGCTATGCCCGAGCGACGCGCACGGCGGCGCAGGCGCATGAGGAACGCGTCGGCGTTTGTCGCGATTTCGCGCACCTCGCCATCACCTTCTGCCGCTGCATGAACATTCCGGCGCGCTACGTAAACGGCTACCTGGGTGATATCGGCGTGCCCCCGGATCCGGCCCCGATGGACTTTAACGCCTGGTTCGAGGCCTTTCTCGACGGCAGATGGTACACATTCGACGCGCGCCACAACGTGCCGCGCATCGGCCGCGTGGTCGTCGCCCGCGGTCGCGACGCCACCGACGTGCCCCTCCTGCACAGCTTCGGGCCGCATAAACTCACCACCTTCAAGGTTTGGACCTATGAGCAGGAGAGCTATCCCGTCCGGCCACCCTCGCGGGGAACGGACCGGACGCTGACCACGCCGTTGATCAGCTGATCGTTGCCATGGCGCCGACCGATCGCCTTTTAGTTCGGGCGCCGGCTGCATCTCCGCAATTTCTAACGAGGAATCCTTCTCCTGGAGACTGTCATGATCCATGATCCGAGTTATCACGCCGGAAAAGGCAGCGTTGCCGATCGGGCGCAAAGTCCGGCGCTGCCGGCGGCAAACGCACCAACCGAGGGACCGGGTGACGCGAAGCTTCTCGTCGGCTCAAACGTGCAGATCAACGGCATAATCAGCGATGATCTGTTCCGGGCATTCATGAAGCAACTTGGCGAAGTCCGGACGAGGGGAGATGATTTGATCCTCGAATTGATGACGCAGGGTGGCGACGCCGATACGGCAAGGCGTATCGCCCTGGAGTTGCGGATTTTTCGAGACCACAGCGGAAAGAATACGTTCGTCGTCGGCAAGACCGCAGTTATGTCAGCGGGGATCACCATCATGGCGGCGTTCGGGCGTTCAAATCGCTTCCTAACTTCCGACACGACGTTGTTGATCCATGAACGTCACATCACCCGGTCAATCACGCTTGAGGGGCCTATCGAGTCCTGCAAGCAGATAATCCGCGAAGAGGCTTCTGCACTGGACACAGCCGAAAGGGTGGAGCGTGAAGACTTCGAGCAGTTCATAGAGGGCAGCACTCTGTCGGCCGACGACCTTTTCGAGCGCGCCAAAAACAACTGCTATCTGACGGCTCAGGAGGCGCTGGAGCTTCAGCTGATTGAACGCATTATCCGATAGCGGCGAAATCCTGGCAACGCGGATTGCAGCCCGCCAGCAGCCCCCCGAACCACATATGAACCTGTGAACTCCGCTTTTGGGAACGAAGGGACGGATGCGCAGTTCGAGAGGAAGGAAACGAACTGTGCCCTGCCGCGGCCCATTCTTTCTGCCCAACAGGAACGCGGACCTTGGACCCGATTGAAATCAACATTGCCTCCGCTGATGCCGATCCGATCCTCGTCGATCACTATATGGCCATCTGGGATAGCTATGGGACCCCGGCTGCTGCTTACAGCGCCGATGCAGCAAAGACTGTGAAGGCGTTCATCGCTGAGGGGCGGCAGAAGTTTGAACTGGTCGTCGTGGTCGCCAAGGTAGGCGAGCATATCGTTGGGTCTGCGGCCGGGCAGGTCCGGGTTGCACCATTTCCGATCGTGACGCAGCCGGCATATCGCAAAACCGGATACATCTGGAGCGTCTTCGTAGAACCTTCGGCGCGGCGTCGAGGCATCGCAGCGATGTTGGTGGAGCGGTTGGTCGCTGAATTGAGCGCGATCGGCTGCTTCAGAGTTTTGCTGCATCCATCCGAAGCAGCTGAGTCAGTCTACCGGAAGCTCGGATTTCAGAATTCGAATGAGATGCGGCTTGATTTGTGACCTTGGCAGCGCCGGTTTGAGCCGGTGGTGGTTAGCATATTTGTACCGCCTGTGGCTTGATGCGTGTGAGTTGGCTAACCAACCGACAGGCCGTTGACTTTCCCGCGTTGAAACCTGTGACAAGCTTAGCGTTTCATCCGCAGAGTGAGCGCAAATTCCGCAATCAGAAGATTAATCAGTAGAGAAGCGGGGTCCAGATTTCACTTGGCAAAATGTAAGCTTGAAAGCGCCAAAAATAGACTTGGAATCTGACCGAAACGTCTCTCTGGATCTCGGTGAATCCTCGCTGGTAGAAGCCGCTATTCAGAACGGGCGTGCACAATAAATGCACACGACTTCCATTAAGTTATTGAAATAATTCATCATTCTGCCCGATCCATCATAGGTGCGATGGCGAACTGGAACCGATTGTAATCGCTGGGTTTCTTGTTGTCCGATTTCACTTTCAAGGGTGGTAAATCATTCGTCCTTTGGAGATTGTAGGTTTTCTTGAATCTCGCCCGATGTAATTGCCGTCGAAGGCGGCAGCAAGAAATACAATAAAGACTTGGTGACGTCGTGGCCGTCAGCTCACTAAGGCACCACGCAAGAATCTACAACTGGATGTCATCCGACTGCTCGAACTCAGGCATCTGCGTCAGGACGGAGCATTGCAGCAAAGGACCCGCGATGATGCGTCATTTCTCAAAGACACCCGCGGCTGGATTCCCTGAAAGATTTGGCGATCCGCTTGACGATCGGGCCATATTTTGCCTTTTCCTTTGCCGAATAGAAGACATCGAAGCAGTGAAGCTTGTCGGACTTTGTGCACATTCCAAAGAAAATTTCTTTTCCGCCGAAAACGGATCCTGAAACAATGCCTACATTTGGCTTGTCTATCTTATAAGTTACATTGATATTGTCTACGTTTCCGGAGATGTATCGATAGGGTCTCTTGCTGTACTCCATGTAGTATTGGCGCAGCAGGATGAGATAGCCCTCAGGCTGGAAGACAGTGCCATATGGCTCTTCCTCGCCACTTTTGATCAGCCCACGTACTGCTGACTCAGTCATGAACTGGGGTATGTCTATCGTGCTGCCTCCGCAGGTCGAGGTCGTCCATCGGATCGGATCGGCCGTGGCCGAAGTTGTCACCAAAACTGCGATCAATAGGGCGCTGCGCATATGTTTTCACCCGAGAAAAATTGCAATGAGAAGTATATTATAAATTTGCAATATACAACTAAAAATTGCGTCAGTCGCGCAAGATCATACGGTCGCCGCGCACATCGAAGCCCGACAGCGAGCTGATGAAATTCATGCCGAGCAGGCTTTGGCCAAGTGCGCCCGGGGCGGCGATGAGGACTGGCATGTCGCGCCGCACGATGCCGCCGAGCGCCAGTTCGTTGGTACGGACCGCTGCGGCATTGGCGTTGCCGTTGGCTGTCGAGACGCGCACCGTGTAGTTCAGGCCGTTCGGGTCGATGCCGGCTGTGCGCGCGTCCTCGGCCGTGAGCACCGTTGTCGTCGCACCGGTATCGACGACGGCATTGACCGGCTTGTTGTTGACGAGGATTCGCGCCTGGAAATGGCCGTTGTTGCCCTTGTCGAGCGTCACCGTCGCGCGGCCGTCTTCGACGCCGAGCGCCAGCGGACTGCCGGGAATGAGACCGGCGGTGACACGGCTGGCCACGTCCTGCAACTCATAGCGGTATTGATAGCCTGCGATGAGCAACAGCACGATGATGGCCCAGGATCCGAGATTGCGGGCCATGCTGCCGAGTGGCTGGCCGGAGCGCAGAAGGCCGGCAGCGATTACGGAGCCGACGATGCCCAGCCAGACCAGGTTGCCGAAATTGTTGTTCTCGACGCCGAACGTGCTGCCGGCGGAATCGTTGTAGGCAAGCAGGGCAATCGCTGCCCCGATGATCACCAGGATGAGAACAAGCGAACGGTTCATCGGGGCTAGAGCACCTCACCGCGTTCACGCGCCATGCGCGTCCGGCGCGTTTCGCGGCGCGGTTTGCGTTCCACCGTCGCGAGCCGGGCCGGCAGCTCTGCCATGACGGCACGGCGGGTTTCCGGGGTCATGGTCAGCCAGGCTGAGATTTCGTCGCGCGTGCGACCGCAACCGAAGCAATAGCCGGTCTTCATGTCGATCGAGCAGACCAGGATGCAGGGCGATTCGATGGCCGTCATGGGAATATCCTAGGGGCTCGCTCCCACATGGTGCAACGAATATGGCAATGCAAGGCCTTGGCCTTGCGCCACTTCAGGTCGCCATCTGGCGACCCTGTCGTCCGCCGTGCGAATTTCGGCATTACGCAGCTGGGTCGTTTTCGCGGCCATGCGGTTGTGCCGAGCGGGCAGGGCGGCTATTGCCGGCTTCGAACAGGAACCTGCCATGACCAGCGCGCTGCCTTTCGATGATTTTCGCGACCTGATCGCCAACCTGCCGCCGCTGGATGGCGCTGCCGGTGATCGGGTGCGAACGCTGTTTGCCAGGGCCGACAAGCCAAAGAGTTCTCTGGGGCGCATCGAAGACATCGCTGCATGGCTCGCGGCCGCAAGCGGCAAAGCGCCGCCGGCGATCAATCGTCCACTGGTCGCTGTCTTTGCCGGCAACCATGGCGTGACCAGGCAAGGCATTTCGCCACGTGCCGTTGCTGCAACCGCGAATGCCGTTGAACTCTGCGCGGCGGGCGGCGCGGCAGTAAACCAGGCCTGCATCGCTTATGATCTCGGCCTCAAGGTCTTTGATCTCGCTTTGCACATTTCGACGGGTGACATCACCGAGGAGGCAGCCCTCGACGAACGCGGGTGTGCTGCCACCATGGCCTTCGGCATGGAAGCGACGGCAGGCGGAACCGATCTTCTGTGTCTGGGCGATATCGGTGTCGGCAACTCCACGGTTGCCGCCGCACTTCTGGCGGCCGTAGTGGGTGGAAAGGGTGCGGATTGGGTCGGCGCGGGCTCCGGGGCCGATGAGGCGATGCGCAAGCGCAAGGCGGCAGCGGTAGATGCCGCGCTCGCATTCCATGGCGCCAATCTCAAGGATCCGCTGGAAGCGCTGCGGCGCGTCGGCGGACGCGAATTCGCGGCCATTGCAGGAGCGATCCTGGCCGCACGCATGCAGAATGTTCCCGTCATCCTCGACGGATTTGCCACGACGGCCGCCGCAGCGGTGCTTTATGTCGCCAATCCGGCAGCGCTCGACCATTGCCTGCTTGCCGGTCTCTCGTTGGAGCCGGGCCATGCCAGAGCTGCCGCGTCACTGGGACTGAAGCCGCTGTTTGAGCTTGGAATCAGCCATGGCGAAGGATTTGGCGGCGCATTGGCGGCGGGCACCGCCAGAGCCGCGGCCTTGACCAGTTCCGGCATGGCCGCCGCGGTTCGCGTCTAGAGAACAGTTCCGGCTTTCTCAGAAACGGTCTGCCTCTTTGCTTTAGACAATTGCGGACGCAAAACCGCTGCGCAGTTTGCTGGAATTGCGCCGGTTCAGCGGCGGCGGCTTCCGGCGGCAACCTTGGTCGGCAATGCCGGCAGTTGCTCCATCACCCGGGTTGGCGGGAAGATGGCGATCGCCTCGGTGCCCTCGCGCAGTTTCGAATAGAGTTCGAACTCGCCGCCATGCATCGCCATCAGTCCCTGCACGATCGGCAGGCCAAGCCCTGTCCCCTGTTCAGCGCTCTTGATGGCGATCGAACCTTGTCCAAAGGCTGATAGCACGACAGGGATCTCGTCTGCCGGAATGCCAGGGCCGTTGTCCTTGATCGAGACATACTGGCCGCCACCCGCGGTCCAGCCGACGCGTACGCGCACCTCACCGCCGGTCGGGGTGAATTTCACCGCGTTGGACAGAAGATTGAGGGCGATCTGGCGCACAGCCCGTTCATCAGCAAACAGGCGCGGCAACTGGTGCTCGAACTCTTCGACGATGCGGATGTCCTTGTTGCGCGCCCGCAATTCCATCATGTGGCAACAATCCTCGACGATCGCCAGCAATGTCACCGGCTCTTCGTTGAGTTGGTAACGGCCCGCCTCGATACGCGACAGATCGAGGATTTCGTTGATCAGGTCGAGCAGGTGCCGACCGGAATCGTGAACGTCGGAAGCGTAGGCCTTGTAGGTATCGTTCCCCATGGGGCCGAGCACTTCATTGGCCATCACTTCCGAAAAGCCCAGGATGGCGTTGAGCGGTGTGCGCAACTCGTGGCTCATCGAGGCAAGAAACCGCGATTTGGCGAGATTGGCTTCCTCGGCCCGGCGCCGTGCTTCGTCGGACATCGCCTTGGCGGTTTCGAGTTCGGCAATGAGCGAATCCTTCTCGGTGCGGAAGGACAGCAGCATCACCGACGAACGATTGAGGTGATGGGCCACATAGGCGAAGAAAGGCAGCGCCGCGACGAGCAGCGCGACCATGATCGGTTCCGCCGGCATCCATCCCTGGGAGCCGACATAGGCATAAGTCGCGACCGGGATGGCGAAGGTGGCCAGCAACGCTCCGCGCAGAGACGACGCCATGATCGCCGTGGCTGCCATCGCCATCAGAAGGATGACTGCCTTGATCACCGGGAACTGGTCGATCGTGCAGGCACCGCAGCCGAGCGACGCAAAATAGGCCCATCCGAGACCGCTGAGACCGTGTGCCGCCAGAAAGGTGTTGCGGATCGGATCCGGCTTGACAGCGGCGGCTTCGGTGCGGTCGACGCGCCGCGCTATGATGGCAAGCCCTGCATAGCATCCCATCGTGAAAAGCGCCCAGACGAGCGTGTCCGTATTCATTCCGGCCGCAAGGCCGGCAACGGCGATAGTCAGAACCAGCAACGGCACGGCCGCAGCACTGTTCACGATTGCGCGGGCATGCAGCTTCAGCAGTTCGCGGTCGAAATCCGGATTGCCCGCCTGCTGCGAGAGGCGGTCGCGCGTACGCTTCACAGCACGCGCGACATCGCTGTTGCGATGCGGCTTGCTGCGGTCCACAATGTTCTTGTCCGCCGTGTTCGAGCTTAGCAGTGGCATGAAACTTCAGTTATTGCGGGCAGCGGCTCCAGGTTGGACGCTAAGGCGGAATGATTAAGAACTTGTTTGCCATATGAGCCGTTCATGGTCGCAAAGGCCCGGGCGGCGGCCTTATCCGCCGCGTCCGCGCAGCCCGTGGCGCCGGTTCTTCGACTATGCGCTGGCCATTCTTTTCCTGGGATCGATGGCGTTGATCGTGGCCCGCTTCGATCGCGTCTCGACACGCCAGGAAAACGGCACGGCGATTGTCAATGACGGCGATACGATCACGCTAGGCAAGGAGCGCATTCGCCTCCGGGGCATCGACGCCCCGGAATACTCTCAACTGTGCCGCAAGGACGGGGTGGACTATCCCTGCGGGAAGTTGTCGAGACAGGCGTTGGTGAAATTGATCGGCGGCCGCGCGGTATCCTGCCGCGGATGGCAGCACGATCGCTACGACCGGCTTCTTGGCGATTGCAAGGCGGGAGATGTCGATCTCAATGCCGGGCAGGTCAGGGCCGGCTGGGCGATTGCCTTTGGCGATTTTGACCTGGAGGAGGCTGCGGCGCGCGTTGCACGCGCCGGCATCTGGGCGGGCAGTTTTGAAGAGCCGAGGAATTGGCGCCGCTCTCATGATGGGGCCGTGGAGCCGAAGCACGGAGCATTGGCGGGTGTCGGCGATACCTTGCGAGAACTGTTTCGCTTCCGCTGATTGCGGTTTTATGGTGGGCATAGATCAGATCGGGAGCATGTGATGAAGCTTTATGATGGCGGCCGCGCGCCCAACCCGCGCCGGGTCCGCATTTTCCTGGCGGAAAAAGGATTGAGTGTGCCGCTGGAGCCGGTCGACATGGGCGCTCTCGGTCACAGGGAAGAGGCGGTCACCCGCCGCAATCCGCTGCAGCGCCTGCCTGTACTGGAACTGGATGACGGCACCGTGCTCACCGAGACCATCGCCATCTGCCGCTATTTCGAGGAATTGCATCCCGAGCCGGTGCTGTTCGGGACGGGCGCGCTCGAACGCGCGAAGGTCGAGATGTGGCAGCGGCGTATGGAATTCAACCTGTTTACGCCTGTGGCGCAGGCCTTTCGCCATATCCATCCCGCCATGAAGGAATGGGAAGTGCCGCAGGTTCCCGAATGGGGCGAAGCCAACAAGCCCAAGGCCGTGGAGTTTTTACACCTTCTCGACAAGGAACTGGCCGGACGCGAATTCATCGCCGGCGACAGCTATTCGGTGGCTGACATCACCGGTCTGGTCGCCGTCGATTTCATGAAACCCGCCCGCATCCAGGTGCCGGAAGACTGCACGCACGTCCTGCGCTGGTACAAGGCGGTCTCAGCTCGACCGAGTGCCGGTGCCTGAATGGCATGAAAGCTGACCTGGACCAGCTTGTCGCCGAGGTGCGGGCATGCCGCATCTGTGTGGAGACACCGCGCGGCAGGCCGTTGCCGCATGAGCCGCGGCCTGTGCTGCGACCGTCATCGACCGCGCGCATTCTTCTGGCCAGCCAGGCACCGGGGACCAAGGTGCATCTTTCAGGTATGCCATTTACCGACGCTTCCGGCGACCGGCTGCGCGACTGGCTGGGTGTGACGTCGGAAGAGTTCTACGACGCCGAAAAATTCGCCATCGTGCCGATGGGCTTCTGTTTTCCAGGGCAGGACGCCAAGGGTGCGGATTTGCCGCCGCGCAAGGAATGCGCGCCGGCCTGGCGCGCGCCGCTCATGGCATCGATGCCGCAGATCGACCTGGTCCTGACCATCGGTATCTATGCACAGAGCTGGCATATGGGCGCGGCACGGCGCGCTTCGTTGACTGAAACCGTGTATGATTGGCGTGCGATCTGGAACACAGCAGTTGGCCCGAAAGTGCTGCCCTTGCCGCATCCATCCTGGCGCAACACCGGCTGGTTGAAAAAGAATCCGTGGTTCGAAATGGAGTTGCTGCCTTTCCTGAAATCGGAAATCCGCTCTCGCATTGATTGATTTCGGCGCAAATTATCACTCGTTTCGTGGCAATCAGGCAGAATTCCTTTCTTGTCTGTGACAGAGTTTCGAAGGAATATGGGGAAATATTTTCCTCGGGAGCCCAAGATGGATCGTCTTGATAGAAAAATCCTCCGCCTTTTGCAGGAGGATGCGACGCTTGCGGTCGCTGATGTAGCCAAGAAAGTGGGACTGTCGACGACCCCGTGCTGGCGTCGCATCCAGAAGCTGGAGGAAGAGGGCGTCATCAAACGCCGTGTCGCGCTGCTCGATCCTGAAAAGATCAATGCACGCGTGACGGTGTTTGTCTCGATCCGTACCAATTCGCACAGCCATGAATGGCTACGCCGCTTCTCGGAAGTGATCCAGGAGTTCCCGGAAGTGGTCGAGTTCTACCGCATGAGCGGCGATGTCGACTATCTGCTGCGTGTCGTGGTACCCGATATCGCTGCCTATGATGCCTTCTACAAACGCCTGATCGCCAAGATCGAAATCCGCGACGTCTCGTCGGTCTTTGCGATGGAGCAGATCAAGTTCACCACCGAAATGCCGCTGGATTACATGACACTCGATCGCGAAGCCGGCCAAAGCGCGGCCTGATCGTTCAAGCCGCATCAGCCGCGCTGCGCCAGTCTTTCCAGGATCTTCGGATTGGTCAGCTCACGCGCGGCGTCCTTGCCGATCCAGCGCTCGGTCTTGTCGGAGGAGGCAGCCAGTTTTTCCGCCAGGGCAAGTGTAGGGACTTGCAGCGCCATCGAACGCTTGCCGATCTGGCGGAGTGCCCAGTTCACCGCTTTCTTGACGAAGTTGCGGCTGTCCCCCGAGTGTCTTTCAATCAACGGAAGTAAATTCGCGAACGTGGCATCCGGTTCTTTTTTGCGGTGAACGGCGGCCCAGGCAATCATGGCGAAGGCCGCGCGGCGGACGAATTCGCGCTCGTCCTCGGCGAATTCGGCGATGAGCACCTGCCAATGTTCTGTGTCAACGAACAGGTCGCTGACACCATCGACAATGTCCCAGGAATCGAACGTCGCCGCCCAAGCCCTTGCATCACCTATGGAAAAGCGTTTCGGATCAGCTGTTGCCGACGCGATGAACTGCGCCTCAACGATGCCGCTTTCCCAGAGCTTGAAGGCGCGCTCGTGATTGCGTTTGATTTTCCTGGCGATGTCGCGTTGGGGACCATGTGGAATGCCCAGCGCGCGCTCCACCTTGATTCCGAAGCGCTGCATGCCCTCACGGTTCTCCTTCGAGGCGAGGGTGTGCAGATAGGCAACGATTTCAGCGGCGGTTGAGGCAGGAGAGAGGGGAATTGTCATGACTTTCGCTGAGCGGCTTTCAACGAGGCTGGGGTGGTTTGAAAGTGACCATGACCTGTTTCCAGCTGTTGTATGGAGCCAATTTTATCAGTGCCGGAAAGGGTGAACATTCCTGGATGGCTGTTATCGCGCTCTGAACAAACGTCGTCCGCTTTATGTCTGGCTGTATTGCGATGATCCGGGGAGGGCTGGCAAGCTCACCCTTGTCGTCGAGCTCGATACCAATATCGGCCTCATGTCCGCCCAACGCCGGGGTTCCGACGATCCTGCCCCGGCGATCGAGTTTGAATGCAATGGTGACTGCGCCGATTCCAACGGTATCGCGTGGAATATTCCAGCATTGCGCGATTTGACCGTGCAAATAGTCAGTCACGGTCTTGTTCGGCTCTGCATTGGCGGAACCAGATGCAATAAGCAGCGCCGTCAAAAGCAGCAGCACCCTGCGCAACCTATTTCTCCAGTCGCGCGAGCAGCGAGGAGGTATCCCAGCGGCTGCCGCCCATTGCCTGCACGTCCTTGTAGAACTGGTCGACCAGGGCTGTAACCGGCAGTTTTGCGCCGTTGCGGTCGGCTTCCGCCAGGCAGATTCCGAGGTCCTTGCGCATCCAGTCGACCGCGAAGCCGAAATCATACTTGCCAGCGTTCATCGTCTTGTGGCGGTTTTCCATCTGCCACGAACCTGCGGCCCCCTTGGAGATGACGTCCACCACTTTTTCGACGTCGAGCCCAGATTTCTTGCTGAAGTGAATGGCTTCGGCGAGGCCCTGGACAAGGCCTGCGATGCAGATCTGGTTGATCATCTTGGTGAGCTGTCCCGCGCCGACCGGTCCCATCAGGCCGACCATGCGCGCGAAAGCCGAAATGACCGGCTTGGCCGTTTCGAAGGCCTCGTCGGTACCGCCGACCATGACGGTGAGCACGCCGTTCTCGGCTCCGGCCTGTCCGCCGGAGACCGGCGCATCGAGGAAGTAGAAACCACGCCTTGCGGCCTCCGCGGCCAATTCGCGCGCGACCTCGGCCGAAGCGGTGGTGTTGTCGATGAAGATTGCCCCCTTCTTCATCCCGTGGAATGCACCGTCCGGGCCAATGGTGACAGAACGCAGATCGTCGTCGTTGCCGACGCAGGAAAAGACGAAGTCCTTGCCTTCCGCGGCCTGCTTCGGCGTTAGCGCCATGGCGCCGCCATGCTCGGCAACCCATTTCTCGGCCTTGGCGGGGGTCCGATTATAGACGGTCACGTCGTGACCACCTTTGTTCTTGAGATGCCCGGCCATCAGATAACCCATCACGCCGAGGCCAAGATATGCCACCACTGCCATGCCAGAAGTCCCTTTTGATCGCTTTGTGGAAGTCTTAGCCGATCAAAGCGGATTTGGGCAATTTGCAGTTTGGTCCACGGCGTGTCGGGATTCGATCAGCGACGCAGGTGGCGGGTTATGCGCTGTTCTATCCATTCGATGCCGTGACGAAGCACTTCGACCATGATCAGGTAGAAGATTGCCGCCCAGATATAGGCCTGGAAGTCAAAAGTGCGGGAATAGGTGAGGCGCGTGATGCCCATCAGGTCGTAGACCGTGATGATGGCAACGATCGCCGAGCCCTTGATCATCAGGATCACTTCATTGCCATAGGGACGAAGCGCGACGATCAATGCCTGCGGCAGGATGATCTGGCGCAACGTTTGCAGTTTGTGCAGACCGAGCGATGCCGCTCCTTCCCATTGTCCCCTCGGGACGCTTTCGATGGCGCCGCGCAGGATCTCAGCCTGATAGGCCGCCGTGTTGAGGGCGAAGGCGAAGACGGCACAGTTGAAGGCTTCGCGGAAGAACCCCCACAGGCCAACCATCTCGAGTTGCGGCCGGAAAGAGCCTAGGCCGTAGTAAATCAGAAAGGTCTGGGCAAGCAGTGGTGTGCCGCGGAAGAAATAGACATAGGCATAAGCGATGGCGGAGAGGATCGTGTTCTTCGACATGCGCATATAGGCGATCGGGATCGACAGCAGTGCGCCGACCACACACGAAATCGCCACCAGCTTCAAGGTGACGAGAATGCCCGACCAGTACCCCGGGGCATATTTCTGAATAAGTTCGGGGTTCCAGGATGTGGCTAGGAACCACACCAGTCCGAGACCCAGAAGCGCCCAGAGTGCAAGCAGCGCATGGCCGGTCATGCGTGCCTTTGTCCAACCGCGCGGCGGCTCTGGCGGTCTCTCGACTGTGGCGATGTCAGCGGCACTCATCGCGATGCCTCCCGTCGCCCGACTGCGCGTTCGATGGCGTTGATGCCGAAGGAGGAGATGATGGCGAGCACCAGATAGATCAACGCGGCATAACCGAAGAACAGGAATGCGTGTTTGGTTACGCGCGCGGCAACCCCAGTCTCCCGCAAGATATCGTTGAGGCCGACGGCAGAAACGAGTGCTGTGTCCTTGAGCAGGATCAGCCATAGATTGGCGAGGCCTGGCAGGGCGATCCGGATCAACTGCGGCAGGACAACAAGCCTCATGGTTTGGTTCTTTGTGAGGCCGACGGCATAGCCGCCTTCATACTGGCCATGCGGAATGGCACGAAACGCTGACAGGAAAACCTCACTGGCATAGGATGAAAAAACGACGCCGAGCGCAATCATGCCGGATACAAAGGCATTGACCTCGACGGTTGCAGTCGGATTGAAAAACTGCACCAGTTTCTGCAAGGCGATTTGCGCCCCGAAAAACACCAGGAACAGCGTCAACAGTTCAGGCAGACCGCGGAAGATGGTGGTGTAGAGATTGCCGGCGAGCCTGAGTGAAGGTTCCTTTGACTGCTTGGCCAGTGCAATCAGAAAACCGATCGCAAGTCCGACAGGCAGGGTGGCAATCGCAAGGGCGATCGTGACCAAAACGCCGTTGAAGATATTATCCGACCAGCCTTCTGGTCCCCAACTCAGAAGCGTCCAAACGCTTTCCATACGCCCGCCTGTTCCCCTTTTTGAACCCGCCCTGTCATCCCCTCATGACATGGCCGGCCAGGACAAGAAAGGCGGGTGTCCCCGCCTTTCTGTTTCAACAATCAATCGATCAAGAATCGGCGCCGTAGACGTCGAACTTGAAGTATTTCTCGTTGATTTCCTTGTACTTGCCGTTGGCGCGGATGGCCTTGATGGCAGCGTTGAGCTTGTCCTTGAGCTCGGTATCGCCCTTGCGGATGGCAATGCCGGCGCCTTCACCGAAGATATCGACCGGCTGCGGTTCCGGCTGGCCGAGCAGCTTGCAGCAGGCGCCGTCCTGGGTTTCGAGCCACTGGCTGAGCACGACGATATCGTCCTCGACCGCATCGAGACGGCCGTTGGCGAGGTCGAGCTGGTATTCCTGGGCGGTCGGATAAGGCTTGACGGTCGAGTCCGTGAAGGTCTTCGACGCATAATTGAAGTGGGTGGTTGAAGACTGCGTGCCGATGGTCTTGCCCGCAAGGTCCTCCTTCTTCACACCCTTCAGGGCGCTGTCCTTCGGCACGGCGATGGCCGACGGCGTGTTGTAATATTTGTTGGTGAAGTCGACCTTCTGCTTGCGTTCTTCGGTGATCGACATGGACGCCACGATGGCGTCGAACTTGCCGGCCTGCAGGGCCGGGATTATGCCGTCCCAGTCCTGGGCCACGAATTCGCACTTGACCTTCATTTCGTCGCAGAGCGCCTGGGCGATATCGATGTCAAAGCCGACGAGCTTGCCGTCGGCGGTCAGGTTGTTGAAGGGCGGGTAGGCGCCTTCGGTGCCGATCTTGACGACCTTCTCCTGGGCCTGGGCGGCGCCCAACGCCAGCATGATCGCTGACGTGGCGAGCGCGATACGCATTGCAATACGCATGATGATCCTCTCTGTTGGTCCCGGCCGCTGTCCAGGCGGCTCGTTCGGGCGGGGCTGTTGACCGCCCGCTGGTCCAAATACTGGAACTTTTTGCCAAGTGAAAGCAACTGCAAAACCGCCGATAATGTCTTTCAGCGTCGGCAAAAATACGTGGGTTTTGCACATATCGTTGGGGAAGCGTTTGCCTTTCGGCAGCCTGGATCAGCCGCCAAGGCCGACTCGCCGCTCGATGAAGTCGGCTATCGACGCGATGTCATCGAGGTCGAAGACAGGCAGTGTCTCGTTCGCCTGGGGGTGATCTGCCGCGACGGCAACGATGCTGGGGTCGGACGGCGCAAGTGGTGTCCGATCCTTTGCATTGGCGCGCCGGGCCTCGATCTTGAAATGATTCTCGCGCTTGTAGCCTTCGACAATGACGATATCAGCCGGCGCCAGTCTTGCGAGAATGTCAGCGAGTTTCGGCTCTTCTTCGCCCCGCAATTCGTGCATCAGCGCCCAGCGACGGCCAGAGACGATGGCGACTTCGCTCGCGCCGGCCTGGCGGTGACGGAAGGAGTCGGCGCCTTCCTTGTCGATGTCGAAGTCGTGATGGGCATGCTTCACGGTCGAGACGCGCCGCCCCCGCCGCACCAGCTCGGTGACCAGTTTCTCGGTTAGCGTCGTCTTGCCGGAATTCTTCCAGCCGGTGATGCCGAAGACGCGATTGCTCATGCGAAATGCTCTTTGAGGATACGCTCTGCTTCGACAAGGTCGGCGGGCGTGTTGATGTTGAAGAACGGGTCGAGCGTGCCTGAGCGCACCTGCACCAGGGGAAAGTCCACCTCAACGAAACGATGACGCTCGATGAACGACAGGACGCGCCGGTTGCCTTCCTCGACCAGGAAGTGGCGCAGCGGTTCTCTCAGCCCAACTGGCCAGAGCGCGAAAGTCGGATGCAGGCGGCCGGAAGAACGTGCCACGGCGATGGCTTCATCACGCCCATCGATCGCGGTCACCAGCTTGGCAATCAGGTCCAGGGGAAAGAAGGGTGTGTCGGCGGCCACGGTGGCGATCATCGCGGCCTTCGTTTTCGTGCCAGCCCACTCCAGTCCAGCGAGGATACCGGCGAGGGGCCCCGGAAAGCCCGCGACCGTGTCGGCCAGTATCGGATGCTGGAAGGCTGAAAAGCGGGTGGGATCGCCGTTGGCGTTGAGCGCAAGCGAGCCGACTTGTGGCGTGAAGCGAGCCGTCACCCGGTCAAGAACGGATTGGCCGCCCAGCGACAGCAAACCCTTGTCGCCGCCGCCCATGCGGCTCGACAGTCCTCCGGCCAGAATGACCCCGGCAACTTCGACGCTCACGTTCGCCTCCCTGCAGTGGCCTGTGCGTTCGTTATATGCCGTCCGGCTCCATTGTGGGTCCAGTGCTTTCGACGGCATTGCGCGGCCTTCCGACGACACGCTCGCGGTAGAAGGTGTAGAGGCCCGAGGCAACGACGACGGCTGAACCCAGCAACATCGCGGAATCGGGAATGTCCCCGAAGACGATCAACCCAAGCAGCATCGACCACAGGAGTGCGGTGTAACGGTAGGGGGCAACGAAGGAGACGTCGCCGGTGCGCATCGACAGAATGACGAACTGGTAGCCGATCAGGACGAGTACCGCGGCGATGGCAAGCAAGGTCAAGTCGGAGCCCGATATCGTCGTCCATCCGCCCATTGGGGCGAGCAGCAATGCACCGAGGATCGTGATGATCATCGCCGTGCTGGTCGAGACCAGCAAGGTCGGGATCTCCGCAGGAATCTTCTTGGTCACGAGATCCCTGACCATGCAGCAGGCGACACTTGCCAAGGCCAGCAGCGAATAGGGACTGAAACCCTCGAAACCCGGTCGTACGACGATCATCACGCCGAAAAACCCCATGACGATTGCGAGCCAGCGGCGCCAGCCGACGCCCTCGCCGAAAACCAGCGCTGCACCCATGGTGACGGCCAGTGGCAATGCCTGCATGACAGCCGAGACGTTGGCGAGCGGCAGATGCGCAAGCGCGAGCAGGAAACTGAGCGTGCCACCCGATTCAGCGAGCGCTCTCAACGCCACCAGCGGGTGAAAGGCGAGGCGCGGCGATGCCAGTGCTCCCCGTCGCCAGGCAAGCATGGCGATCAAGCTCGAGGCGAAGACGCCGCGTACCAGCATCACCTGCGCCATGTTCATCGAGGCCGAGGAATGTTTGGTGATGGCGTCATTGAAAGCAAAGCCGATCATCGCCACGATCATGTAGACGGCGCCGCGAAGATTGGGCGAAAGAGGCAAGGCTGATCCTGTCGGCCAAAGCAGTTCCAGGAAAAGTGCGTAGCGGTTTCAGTCCGGAATTGCATCAAAACAAAGAGTTAGAGCGTTTTCATGAAAAACGGAAGCGCTCCAGGTTCGGAAACCTCTATCACCGGTGAGGTCACCAGCAATGGCAAAGCGATGGGCCAGGAATGCGTCAACCAATCCCTGGCGAGGTTGAGGGGGCCGCCAAACCGATCAAATCGCGCAGCTCAGCCGGCCGCGTCCTAGCCGCCGGTAACGCTCATGTGGCGCGACACGGATGGACGATTGGTATGGCGATCGATAACGAAGTCGTGCCCTTCGGGCTTACGACCGATCGCTTCATCGATGGCATTCGAAACCAGCTCATTGCCTTCGGAAGCACGCAACGGCGTACGCAGATCGGCGGCATCCTCCTGGCCCAGGCACATATAGAGCGTGCCGGTGCAGGTCAGGCGCACGCGATTGCAGCTTTCGCAGAAATTATGCGTCATCGGCGTGATGAAGCCGAGCCTGCCGCCGGTCTCCGCGACTTCGACATAACGGGCAGGGCCGCCGGTCTTGTAGGGGATGTCCTTCAGCGTGAAGCTGCGCTCCAGTTCGGCGCGCATCAGCGACAGCGGCATATATTGGTCGGTGCGATCGCCGTCGATTTCCCCCATCGGCATTGTTTCGATCAGCGTCAGGTCCATGCCGCGGCCGTTGGCCCAGCGCAGCATGTCGGGGATTTCCCGATCGTTGAATCCCTTCAATGCCACGGCATTGAGTTTCACCTTGATTCCAGCGGCTTGAGCGGCCTCGATGCCAGCCATCACCTTGCCGAGATGGCCCCAACGAGTGATCGCGTGGAACTTGTCGGCGTCAAGAGTATCCAGTGAAACATTGATACGGCGCACGCCGCAATCTGCCAGTTCATCGGCGAAGCGCGCGAGCTGCGAACCGTTGGTCGTCAACGTCAGTTCTTCCAGGGCGCCGCTCTTGAGGTGACGCGACAGCTCGCGCACCAAATGCATGATGTTCTTGCGGACCAGCGGTTCGCCGCCGGTCAATCGCAGCTTGCGAACGCCTTTTTCGATGAAAACGGTGCAGAGTCGATCAAGCTCCTCCAGCGTCAGAAGGTCATTCTTCGGCAGGAAAGCCATGTCTTCGGCCATGCAATAGACGCAGCGGAAATCGCAGCGGTCGGTAACAGACACGCGCAAATAGCTGATCGTGCGACCAAAGGGATCGATCATGGAATTGGCAAATTGCATTCAGTCGCCTTTGGAGCGTTTCCGTTTTTTCACGGAAACGCGGTAACACTCTGGTCTTTGTTTTTCACAATTCCGGACGGAAAACCGTTACACACTTTTCCTGGAATTGCTCTAGTCCGCCGTCACTGCAATCGAAAACCGTTTAATGAATGTCGGGCCTTGATAGCAATCTTTCAAGCCCGGCAGAGGGTGCCATTTGGTATCATTCCCCATCCGTCAGACGCAACCACGGCAATGTCGCGCCTGGGACATCCAGTCGTCGCTCAGCCCAGATTGAGCGGTTCGGTCGGTGTCCGGATGCGCATCGCCGTCATTGTGGCGCCGACCGAGGCGGCAACAATCATGGCGATCGCGCACCATTGCAGCAACGGCAATGCTTCTCCCAGCAGGAACAGTCCCACCATGGCTCCGGCAGCTGGCTCGCCACTGGTCAGCGTGCCGTAGGTCTGTGCCGGCAGATGGCGCAGGGCAAACATTTCGAGCGTATAGGGAAACGCGCTGGAGAGCACGGCCACCACTGTTCCAATCAGCAACACGTCGGGCTGGAAGAGAGCCGTGCCTGCATGTGCAAAGCCAATCGGCACAACCGCAAATGCTGCCACAGCCATTCCAAGCGACGTGGCGAGCGTGCCGTGTTCCTGTCCCGCTCGCTTGCCGGCAATGATGTAGAGCGCCCAGCATCCGCCGGCACCCAGTGCCAGCAGGGCGCCAGTCGGATCGACATTGGCAACGCTGTCGCTCATCGGCAGCAACAGGAGCAGTCCTCCGGCGGCAAGCGTCACCCACAGCAGGTCTATCTTCCTGCGGGATGACAGGATGGCTACGCTCAGCGGACCTGTGAATTCCAGCGCGATGGCTATGCCCAGGGGAAGCGTCTGGATCGACATGTAGAACAGCAGGTTCATACCGCCCATCGCCAGGCCGTAGAAGACGATGGATTGCCATGATGTGGCCGAGAGGCGGACGCGCCAGGGCCGCAGGACTGCAAGCAGGATCAGCGCGCCGATCGACAGACGCAAGGCGGTCGTTCCTTCGGCGCCGACGACGGGGAAGAGCTGTTTGGCGACGGATGCTCCCGAGGTGAAGGACAGCATAGCCACAATCAGCGCACCTACAGGCAAGAGGAGCGTTGTTGGAGTTTCAGTCTGTCTGATTGCCGTTGTCATCGCTGTCCCCGCACATTTTTCCGGACGGGAAATTAGCTTTGTCGTTCGCCAAAGGTGATCGAGTTTTGCTATTTTGTGATAAAAATTATCACAGCGAGATTATCGATGACGCAAAACATCGTGCTTGATCAAGCCGACAGACGGATTCTCGAGCAGCTGCAGATCGACGCAAGGATTCCTGTCCCGGCACTGGCCGAGCGTGTCGGCCTCTCCGCTCCTGCGTGTTACCGGCGTATTCGGCACCTGCGCGAGAACGGCACAATCCAACGCGAGGTGGCGGTCGTCGCCCCCCGTACGCTGGGGTGGCCGCTTTCGATGATCGTTCTGGTGACACTCGAGCGGGAAGGTTCGCGCACCATCCATGAACTGCTGCGCAAGCTCGAGGCCGAGCCGCAGGTGATCGAAGGCTGGCAGATCACCGGGGAATACGACTTTGCGGTGAAGATCGTGGCGCGCGACATGGAGAGTTACGACAATCTGGTGCACCGCCTGTTCGCCAGCGACGAGCGTATACGGACTTTCGTAACGCTCGTGGTGATCCGCAGCACAAAGAAGTCAGGTTTCATACCCATCGGCAAGGAAGGTTTCTGATTTCGAGCACTGGGCCAAAGGGCACCAGAACTGCGGTCTTCCCAACGCCGACGAACAGGCGTAGTCGGATGCCAATCCAAGAGGGACGCCCATGACTGCTCCGAAGGAACTTCGGGTCTCCAAGGACCGGAAACTGCTGACGGTGACATTTCCCGACCACCGGCCATTCGAACTGTCGGCGGAATTGTTGCGCGTGCTCTCACCCTCGGCGGAAGTGCAGGGCCATGCGCCCGAGCAACGCGTAACAATACCCGGCAAGCGCGAGGTCGCCATCCTCAAGATCGAACCGGTGGGCAACTACGCGGTCCGCATAACGTTTGACGATTTCCACGACACCGGTATTTTCACTTGGTCCTACCTGCATACGCTCGGCCACGAAAAAGAAAGCCGCTGGCAGGGCTACCTCGATGAACTGGCGACGAAGGGATTGAGCAGAGATCGTTAGCCGGGCGTGTCGTCAAACTGTCATGCGGTCGCGGTAGCCGCAGGGTTCACGGAGCAAGGGCGATGTCGATCATAGAGACCGTAGAGCAATTGGAGGCACTTTATGGGCTTCCCGGCGAAGCATCGCTGGTCAAGGAGCTCGATCACGTCATCCCCGAATACGCTGCCTTCATCGAAGCTTCGCCCTTCGTGGCTCTCGCCACATCAGGGCCGGAGGGACTGGATTGTTCACCGCGCGGCGACCTGGCGGGCTTTGTGCGCCTTCATGATCCGAAGACGCTGATGATGCCCGATCGCCGCGGCAACAACCGTGCCGACTCGCTGCGGAACATCATCCGAGATCCGCGCGTCGGACTGCTCTTCCTTGTGCCGGGCTCGGGAACAACCTTGCGCGTGAACGGCACAGCTGCCATCACCACCGATGCCGAATTGTGCGCTTCCTTCACCATGGAAGGAAAGCCGGCGCGCTCGGTCACGGTCGTTGCAGTAGAGACAGTCTATTTCCAGTGCGCCCGCGCCATCCATCGCTCCGATCTGTGGAATGCGGACAAGCATGTCGATTCCAGGAGCCTGCCCACGCCCGGGCAGATGCTGGAGATCACGAGCCGCAAGAGCATCGACGGCACCACTTACGACAAGGACTGGCCCGAACGGGCGAAGAAGTCGATGTGGTGAAGGCCGGGCAAGAACTGGTAAATTCAGCCGTGGCGACGGCGGGTGTTATTCGATCTTCATGGCCTCGGTGATGCGAAGCATCATCGCTCCCATGCGATCGCATTCGGCCGGTGTCGACTGCGCCATCACGCGTTCGATCAGCGTTGTATAGACCCGCAACGCCTCCATCAGCAGGCTTTCACCGCTTGCGGTGAGGGTGAGGCGCATCACTCGCTTGTCCTTGGCGTCGTTCTCACGCTTGACCAAGCCACGGGTCTCGAGTTGCGGCAACAGCATCGTGATGTTGGACCGCCCCACCAGCAGCCTGCGGGCGAGATCGTGCTGCGACATGCCGGGATGCCGATAGAGGTTCATCAGCATATCCAACTGCGCGATCTTCAGGTCGAGGGGCTGCAAGGCCTTGCTCAGCGCCGCTACCACGGCCTTTTCGGCGCGCACGAGCGCGATCCAGTTGCGGAATCGCGGATTGTCCCAAGGCAAGTCTTGTTTTTTGTTCATTCTTGAACTAACATGTTCATGGTTGAACTATTCTGTTGGATCGCCACTATGGCATCATTTGGTTTGAAGGTCATCCGCGGCCTGTTTGGCTTCGGTGAGCGCGTCGCGCCCGGTTTGGCGGGCCGCGCAGCGTTCGAAGTGTTCTGTCGCACGCCCAATGTCAACAAGGCGAGTGATGGCGAGCGTCGCGCCATCGAACGCGCTGCCGATTTCATGGCCGGAGCACGTCATCACCGGCTGAAGACAAAGGCGGGGTGCGTGGTCGTGCACGAATTCCGCCCCGATCAGGGCAGGGGATCGCGCGGTACGATTCTCGCCATCCATGGCTGGCGCTCGCGCACGGAATACATGCGCTCGCTGATCCAGGGGTTTCTCGAAGACGGCTACAGGGTGGTGTCGCTCGATCTGCCTGGTCATGGCGCCTCGTCCGGACGCCGCCTCAACATGGTCAACGCGGTCGAGGCCGCGCGACTTGCCGGCGATTGGTTTGGCCCTTTCGTTGCCACCGTCGGCCACTCCTTCGGCGGCGCCGTTGCGACCAACGCTGCTGTCGGGTCGGTCAAAGGTTATCTGCCGGTCAATACAGAGAAGCTGGTTCTGATCGCGGCTCCGAGCTCGATACCGGATCTCTTCGCTGAGTTCAGCCGCCTGCTCAATGTCGGTCCGCGTTCGCAGACTGCGATGGCGGGCAAGGTTGAGCAGCTTTCCGGACGTCCGCTGAAGGAATTTCAGGGGGGTCGCCAGCTCGCCGATGTGCCGGTTCCGACCCTGGTCATCCACGCACCCGACGACAAGGAAGTGTCAGCGCGGCATGCCGATCTCTATGCGAGTGCCGGCGACCACGTTCGCCTGCACTGGGCAAATGGCCTTGGTCACCGCCGCATCCTGGCAGATCCTGGTGTCGTGGAGAGAGCAGTCGCCTTTGCCGCGGAACGCACCCGGCCGGAACTGGTGCACTGATTAAGATCTGTTCGTCTATTTCTTGCCTTCGGGCGCTTCGATTGGCAGGCCTGCATCCTTCCACGCCGTGAAGCCGCCGAGGATATGTTTGACCGGGGTCAGACCCATATCCTGCGCGGTCTTGGTGGCAAGCGCGGAACGCCAACCTCCGGCACAGAAGAAAACGAAGCTCTTTCCCGAAGCAAAATAGGCCTTGTGATACGGGCTGTCCGGATCGATCCAGAATTCCAGCATGCCGCGAGGACAGTGCTTGGCGCCAGGTATGCGTCCGCTCTGCTCGATCTCGCGGGGATCGCGCAGGTCGACAAAGACCGTGCCGTCGTGCTCCAGCAATGCCGCCGCCTCATCGGGCGAAACCGCCTCGATCTCGGCATTGGCCTCGTCCAGCATCTGGCGAAACCCTCTTTTCACGCTGTCCTCCGCAAGACCTTGACGCAGTGGCGCCCTTGCCGGATTTTCATCACACCATCGGGATTTTGTCACGAGCCATGCGATGCGCTGGCCTTGTCCACCAACGGTTGGAAGGCGGCCATGGCTCCACTGGCGACGGCAGCGAGGGCTTCTCGGGAGGCGCCATCGCGCGCGATGATGGACATGCCGTTCTGCGTCGTGGCGTAGAACAGGGCGGCCTCGTCGCAATCGAAGCCGGCAGGCAGGTCGGCCTCTTCCACTCCCCGCCGGAAGCGGCGGCGCAAGGCATCGATGTTTTCCGCGCGTCGACGGCGCAATTCGCTGCAGATGGCGCCGGAACTCGAATCCTGGTGCAGCGAGGCCAGCGCGATCAGACAGCCCTGCGGGGTATCCGTCCTCGAATAGGCGTCGACGGTTGCATCGAGAAACCCCTGCATCGCGGCACGCGCCGTCAGGGCTGTCTCGACCGCGTCCCAGATCTCCCTGCCGACGATGTTGCTGTAATGATCTATGACTTCGAGGAAGAGGCCTTCCTTGCTGCCGAAGGCAGCGTAGAGGCTGGGGCAGCCTATTCCCATCGCCGCTGTCAGGTCGTTCAGCGAGGACCCTTCATAGCCCTTTTTCCAGAACACCTGCATCGCCAGCTCAAGGGCCACCGTACGGTCAAAACTGCGCGGGCGTCCACGATCCGCCATAGGAATTCCATTTCTGTATTGATTGATACATAAATCACTTGACGGCATTGCACAACCTTGCCAGAGATTTCTGTATCGATCGATACAGAAAGGAAAATCGATGACTTCGACGAGATTGCAAGGCAAGGCAGCCCTGGTGACCGGCGGTAGCCGAGGCATCGGCGCGGCTGTCGCAAAACGGCTCGCCGCCGAGGGCGCCGATGTCGCCATCACTTATGTGAACGGCGCGGAAAAGGCCGAAGCGGTCGTGGCGGAGATCAAGGCAAGCGGCCGGCGCGCTGTCGCGATCAAGGCCGACAACCGCGATGCCGATGCCGTCGAGCGGTCGGTCAAGGAGGCGGCCAAGGCTCTCGGGCGACTGGACATCCTGGTCAACAGCGCCGGCATCTGGCGTGCGGAGCCGGTCGACAGCCTTTCGCTTGCCGATTTCGACGAGTCGATCGAGGTCAATCTTCGGGCGCCGTTCGTGGCATCGAAGGCAGCGGCGGCGCTGATGGGTGAGGGTGGTTCGATTATCTCGATCTCCAGCAACCTTGCCGATCGCGTCACCGATCCGGGGCTCGCTGCCTATTCCGCCAGCAAGGCCGGCCTGGTCGGCCTGACCAAGGCTTTGGCACGCGACCTGGGCGCGCGCGGCATCACAGCCAATATCGTCAATCCAGGTTCGACGAACACGGACATGAATCCGGCAGACGGACCGCACGCCGAGCACCAGCGCCAGAAGATGGCGACACCGCGTTTCGGTGACGCGTCGGAAATCGCCAGCCTCGTCGCTTGGCTTGCTGGGCCGGAAAGCCGATTCGTCACCGGTTCCGCCTTCACCATTGACGGCGGCGCCAACACCTGAGCCACCGCTTTTCGATGCTGTGGCGGTGCGGAGCGTCTCCGTGCCGCCACACTGCGTTTGCGGAAGTGATCGGCCAATGCCGGCTTTTTTAACGAAGGCTTAAACAAATGCGCGTGAAACGCTATGATCCTGTCACGGAACCGCCATGCGGATGATCAGAACATCCGCGGTGGAGTTTGGAGCCCGATGACGGGTCGGAGAGGGTGATCCATGAAGTCGTTTGTGAAGAGATCCGCATTGCTGCCGTTTGCGGCTTTGGCTGCGACGTTGCTTGGATCTCCTCACGCCAATGCCGAGGGCCTGTTTGATATGCTCTTTGGCGGCGACGTTCGTCGCGGACCGCCGCCGGTGAGCGACGGCGAATACGGCGATCCCTACAAGCGGCCGGTATCGCGGCGCGGTGAGTTTCCGCCGCCGCCAAACGCGCGCAAGGCGGCCGCCATCGCCAAGATCACGGGGCCGACCTACAACACCTATAAAGCCGACCCGCTGGTGAAGGTTGATTTCTCGGCTTTGTCGGCAGCTCCCCAGAACGCTGCATTTGAACCGGCGAAGGCCGGCGATGCCTTCCATGAGGCGCTTGGCGGATTGGCCGACTATGACTTGCGTGCCGAATCGGCGAACGCCAAGGCACTGACTGCCTACTATGCCGCCAATCCCGATTTCATCTGGGTGACCAGTGCCGAGCCGAACGAGCGGGCCAGGCAGGCGATGCGTGTACTGGGCGATGCCACGACCTACGGGCTGGCGCCGCAGGACTATCTGGTCGATGTGCCTGCTTCCGCTTCAACCGATCCAACGGCACGCGCGAAGGAGATGATCCGCTTCGAAATGGCACTGTCGGCGCGCGTGCTGCGCTACATCGACGACGCCCAGGATGGCCGCATCGATCCGAACCGCATCTCCGGCTACTATGATTTCCCAGCAAAGCCTCTGGATCGGGAGGGCGCCCTCAGGACTCTTGCCCGCACCCAGGAGGTCGGCACCTATCTTGAGTCGCGCCATCCGCAGAATGCCGAATATCAGGCGCTGCGCGTTGAGCTCGAAGCGCTCAAGGCGAGCGAGGAAAACGAGATCGTCGTCGATGCCAAACTGAAGCTAAAGCCGGGTGAAACCAGCCCGGAACTACCCAAGCTGTTGTCGCTGATCGCGCGGGATCTCGATGATGAGATGGGCGGCGACTACGGCGAAGTGCTGTCGCGGCTCGTTACCAGCGAGACCTATGTTCCGGAACTGGTGCCGGTGATCAAGGCGGCGCAGAAGAAGGCTGGGCAGAAGGATGACGGTGTCATTGGACCGCGCACCGTTGCGGCTCTTGCCGGTACGTCGAAGGCGGATCGCGTCGCCAAGGTGCAGTATGCGCTCGAGGAACTGCGCTGGCATCCGTCCGAACTCGGAGACCCGCGGGTCTTCATCAATCAGCCAGCCTTCAGCGCCAGCTACATCGAGGGCGGTCAGGAGAAGCTGAAAACGCGGACTGTCATCGGCAAGGTCGCCAATCAAACCAGTTTTTTCTACGACGAGATCGAGCAGGTCGACTACAATCCCTATTGGGGCGTACCGCAGTCGATCCTGGTGAATGAGATGCTGCCGCGGCTGCGGCGCGATCCCGGCTATCTCGACCGCGCAGGATATGAGGTCTCGGATTCGCGCGGCAAGCGTATCCCGTCCTCCTCCGTCGATTGGGGTGCATACGGTTCAAAGATCCCTTTCAATGTCCGCCAGCAGCCGAGCGAGGCCAATTCGCTGGGCGAACTGAAGATACTGTTCCCCAACAAGCATGCCATCTACATGCACGACACGCCACAGAAGGCGTTTTTCCAGCGCGACAATCGGGCACTGAGCCATGGCTGCGTGCGCCTGCAGGATCCTCGCGGCATGGCCGCCGCCGTACTTGGCACCTCGGTCGACTATGTCGCCGGCAAGCTGGCCAAGGGACATTCGTCCGAAAAGGTGAGCCGCAAGATCCCGGTCTATGTCGCTTATTTCACCGCCTGGCCGGACATGTCTGGAAAGGTCGAGTTTTTCGACGATGTCTACGGCCGCGACGATCGCCTGCGTCAGGCCCTGGAAGCGGTAGCCGCGGTACGCGGGCCGGTTAGCTAGAAAAGGGCCGGGCCTAAATTCAATCTGGTTGCCGTGGCTCGACTAGCCTCGATTTCGCTGGGAAACCGGCCGGATGGAGACTGATGTTTATAGCTGCTAGCAGGCTCCAAAGTGCGCGTTGCATGTTTGTTCGGAGCTCGTCGGCTCGTTTTCGCGGATACCAGAATACCGCGACGACAAGCGCTGCAGAAGAAAAGTAGCAATGACGCCGGAGATATCTTGCCGTCGCAGACTTAGCCAGATTGGTCCGCGTTTCCAAACGGTAATGTGCTTTCCGCTCCTCGCACCCAGATAGCACAGTCGTCGGTCGGTTCGCAGTTGCTCTCCGGCGAGCTAAGCTGTCAGCTCCTGTAGAAATTCATTCGTTCTCTCAGGGCGACGGACGAGAAGAGGCGCTCGGCTGTCTGTCGGGCGTTGTGGCCGACGGTAGCCCGCAAAGCAGGATCTGCTTTTAGTGTGGCCAGGATCTCAATAGCTTCCTGGGGTGTCTCAAATAGAAAGCCATTCTCGCCCTGCCTGATGTGGTCAGCATAGCCGCCATGCCTGTGACAGACCACAGGCAGACCGCACGCCATCGCCTCCAGCACCACACGGCCGAAAGTCTCTACATGCGTGCCGGTGCGGTAATAGAACACATCCAACGTTGGCAAGAATTCCTCGGCGGGAAACTGTCCTTCAGGTAGAAGTACAACCTGTGACCATGCTGCCAACCTGTCTTTGAGAACTGTTCCGCCCTGGATCCGCACTGCCACGTCGTCCGCCAGCAAAGCTTCGTAGACCTGTGTATCGTCCGGGTGATGTTTGGCGGGAGAATCGCGGCTAAGTCTGCCAACCGTGAAGGGGCGATCTGGTCTTTGCGGAGCCGGCGAAAATCTGTCGATATCAATCGGCGACGGATGCACGACGCCGTCAAGCTGCAACATCCGCTTTTGGAATTCTGAAATCAGCACCATCTCGGCCTTTGGCCAGCCGAGCATGCGCGGCATCTGTGTCGTCAGCGCCAAAATCTTGGGGTGAAAGGTATTGAATACATAAATCAATCGGCGCGGCCGCGGTATCAGGTAGGGCCAGAGTTTGCCCCGCCAGTGCGCGCCGAGAAACACGTAAGTACCGCCGTCCGGTACGTCCCACGTAAGCGGAGAGGGACGTCGAATGGGGTATCGGAGCACCAATTCACTCGATGCTCTGGAGGAGGTAGCCCAAAGACGAACCTTCGTATCGACACTCAGGTGTCGATACAGTTCTAGGGTCTCCAGGTCACTGCCCCCGAAAGGGCTCATGAAGCCATTGAATAGGTGGATCATAAGAGACGCGATAAGCAGCCGGGCTGACTGGATGGGAGGCATAAATGCGAGTTAAGCCGCAGCGAGGCTTACTGCGCTCAATCGCATCGTCAGTTTAGATATTTGTCATAAATAGAGATGCGAACGAAAAGCAAGCCACTCAACTAGGCTTCACATATTCTTCCGTAGCTCAAGGCCGCTACCACGAGCCGCCGAAAGAGAAGGAAGGTGAAATAGGCACCATCTTCATGGCGGCGGCATGACGAAGCCCGTTGTGAGAGTCGCGTTACCGGGAACCGGGCGACCATGGTGGGATCTCCTGCTCGAAGCATCCATGGGACTGTCCGTGGGTTTCCACGGATCGCGATGCGATGATCTACCGACGGCCTTGCTGTGTGGACTGTGTGATCCACGGACCGCTGAGGCCAGATCATGTAGGGAAATCAGCTTGGTATCAGGTAAGCGCAATGGTGGGCGATGTAGGGATTGAACCTACGACCCCACCCGTGTGAAGGGTGTGCTCTCCCGCTGAGCTAATCGCCCGCTCCATGCCCGAAGGCCAAGCGCGCCGCGATATAAGGTGGGTGGTAGCTGGAAGTCAACAGTCCGTTCCACGCTTCAATGGTAGGAAAGTGCGGATACGGCAAAAGATTTTTCAGCGTGCCGCCACGATCAGTTTTTCGACAAGGGCAGCGGTCAGTTCGTCGAAGTGCGAGATGACCACGGACGGCTCGAATTCGCTTACATGGCGGTCGGTGTAGCCAAAATCCACCGCCACCACCGGAATGCCGGCCGCCTTGGCCGTGTCGATGTCGGTCTGCGAATCGCCGACCATGACCGCGCGCTCCGGATCTCCACCCGCCAGGGCTATGGTTTCGAGCAGGTGGCGCGGATCCGGCTTGCGGAACGCGAAGGTATCCTGGCCGGCAATCGCTGCGAAGTGCTTTTCCAAACCGAGCGCTTCGATCAAGGCCTTTGAGTTCGCTTCATATTTGTTGGTGCAGACGGCAAGCACATAGCCTGCTTCCTCCAGCCGGCCGATTGCGTCGACGACGCCTGGATAGGGCAGTGACTTGCCGGGAATGTTCTTCGTGTAATGGGTCATGAACAGACCGAGCAGGCGGTCGAGTTCTTCAGTGGTCAAGGCCTTGCGCTGCGCCGCATAGGCACGTTCGATCATGACACGCCCACCCTGGCCGACAAAGCGCTTGAAGCCGACATAGTCGACGCTCTCCAGCGCACCGTCGGTGAGGCTGTGGTTCAGGCTGTCGAGCAGGTCCGGCGCGGTGTCGACGAGCGTTCCGTCAAGGTCGAATACGATAATGGGGCGCGTCATGATCCAGTCCGTGATTGCGGGTTGCATCAGGCGATAGCTGCTCGATCGCTCCGAGACAAGCAGCGTGACCCTGGATCTAATGTGCTGCGACCAGATGACCGTCACCGACGTCCTGCAACGAAAATTTCGCCGGAGGGTCGCCGACCCGACGGACCGGGCTTGCGATCTCGCTGTCCAATCTGGCGAAACGCGCCCGCCGACGAGCGGGATCCGGCACCGGAACCGCTTCGATCAGTCGCTTCGTGTACGGATGGCCCGGATTGGCGAAGATCTGGTCACGCGTCCCCATCTCGACGATCTGGCCGAGATACATCACTGCCACCTTGTCGGAAATGTTCTCGACCACCGCCATATCGTGTGAAATGAAGAGGTAAGCGACGCCAAACTCGCTCTGCAGCTCCTTGAGCAGCTTCAGCACACGCGCCTGCACCGAAACGTCGAGTGCCGAAACGCTCTCGTCGGCGATGATAAGCTTGGGCCGCAGCGCCAAAGCCCGCGCGATGCAGATGCGCTGGCGTTGGCCACCAGAGAATTCATGCGGATAACGCTCCATCTGGTCGGCGGTCAGTCCAACGCGCTCGAACAATGCCGCGACGCGGTCCATCCGTTCTTTCGGGGTACCGATGCCATGAATGAGCAAGGGCTCCGCCACCAGATCGCCGACACGCATGCGCGGGTCGAGTGATGCATACGGATCCTGGAAGATCATCTGGATGTCGCGGCGCACCGCCTTGCGTTCGTCGCGCCCCAAGCCAGCAAGATTACGCCCGCCGACGGCGATGTCGCCGCTGTAAGGCAACAGGCCTGCCAATGCCTTCGCGGTGGTGGATTTGCCGCAGCCGGATTCGCCGACCAACGATAGCGTTTCATTCGGCGCTATCGAAAAATTGACCCCTTCGACGGCGTGAACGCGACGCGTGACACGCCCGAAGAAACCGCCATGCAGGTCGAACCGCACATGAAGGTCGCGGACCTCGGCGACGGCGGCCGGCTTTATCTGCTCCTCGGGTCCGACCGCTGCTGTGGCGCGCCCGGTACCCATCTTGGGCACGGCAGCGAGCAGCTCGCGCGTGTAGTCGACCTGAGGGCGCTCGAAGATATCGATGATGGTTCCTTGTTCGACCATGCGACCGTTGCGCATGATGATCACCCGATCCGCCATTTCGGCAACGACGCCCATGTCGTGGGTGATCAGGATGACGGCAGTGCCTTGCTCACGCTGCAGGTCACGCAGCAGTTCCAGCACTTCGCCCTGCACGGTGACGTCGAGAGCCGTGGTCGGTTCGTCGGCGATCAGCACATCTGGCTTCAAGGCCAGTGCCATGGCGATCATGACACGCTGGCGCATACCACCAGAAAGCTCGTGCGGGAATTGTTTCAGCCGGCTCTCGGCTTCCGGAATACGGACGGCCTTGAGCGCTTCGACGGCACGGGCACGGGCGGCGCTGCCGCTGAGGCTGGTGTGGGCTTCGATCGCCTCGACGAGCTGGCGTCCGACCGACAGCACCGGATTGAGCGATGTCATCGGTTCCTGGAAAATCATCGCGACGCGATTACCGCGAATGGTCTGCATGCGCTTGTCGCTCAAGGTCGCGAGATCGAGTTCGCCAAGCCGGATCGAACCAGCCGAAACACGTGCCTGCGGCTGCGGCAGCAGGCCCATCACCGCCAGCGAAGTCATCGACTTGCCTGAACCGGATTCGCCGGCAATGCACAGCGTTTCGCCGCGAGCGAGCGTGAAGGAGAGATCGGATACCACCTCCCGTTCGCCTTCATCGCCGCGCACGGAAACCGTAAGGCCGGAAATCGTGAGCACCGGCTTGTTTCCTACATCAGGCGCAGCCGCCGCCGCGCCTGATTTTATGTCGCCTGCTGCGATCATTCGAACACGCAGCGCGGGAAGTAGAACGACACCACCCAGTTCGGCATGTCGACGATTTCGCTGATCCTGAGATCGCCGCAGACCGAAACCAGCATATAGGCGTCAACCGGATCGATCTGATAGCGAGATGCGAGCAGATCGACCATCTGGGCGACTGCTTCCTTGGCACCCGTCATCAGGTCGGGTCCGATGCCGGTCGTCACCTCGTAACCCTTGGCGTCGAGATGGCGGGTCACCGGACCGGGTGTGGTGAACCGGGGCATCTTGAGCCGGGCATCCTTGACCAGGTCGAGCGTGAGCACGACATCCATCGGACTCTCGATCGCTGTGCCACAGACCTCGCCGTCGCCCTGGGCTGCGTGCGTGTCTCCCACGGAGAACAGGGCACCGGCCACTTCCACGGGAAGGTACAGCGTGGTGCCGGCGGCTAGGTCACGGATGTCGAGATTGCCGCCAACGCGACGCGGCGGCACCACTGAATGCAGCCCTTTTTCTGCCGGTGCGTTGCCGATGGTGCCGGCGAAGGGCTTGAGCGGCACGCGGCCATTCTTGCCGAACAGCGCCGGTTCCAGCGAGTTGGTATCATACTTCCAGATGGCGAGCGCCGGTTCCTTGAAGTCGTCGGCGAGCAGGCCGAAGCCCGGAATGTTCGCCGTCCAACCGAAGCCGGACGGTTTGAACTGCTCGATGGTGATCTTCAATGCGTCGCCCGGCTCTGCGCCCTCAACATAGATTGGTCCGGTCACCGGATTGATCTTGCCGAAGTCGAGCTTGGCGATGTCCGCGACCGTGCTGTCGGGCTGCAACTGGCCGCCGGATGAATCCAGACAGTTGAACTCGATGGTCGCGCCGGGTTTCACCCGCTCGGCCGGGACGAAAGAATTGTCCCAGCCGAAATGATGATGACGCCCGTGGATCGTGTAGTTGCAGTTATTGCACATCGTTCACATACACATAGTCATAGTTGATCGGGATATGGACCGGGTCGACGTAGAGCTTGTCGTCGCCTGCCATGCGCGGCGAACGCATGGTGAAGCGCTGCTCGTTGAAGACCGGTGCCCAGGGCGCGTCTTCCATGACCTTGCCGTAGATTTCGCCCCACAGCTTGTAGCGTTCGTCAGCTTTGGCCGGATCTACGATGGAATCCGCTTTCGCGGCCTTGGCGTCGAGGTCCTTGTTGCAGTACCAGGCCCAGTTCCACCCGCCCTGGACCGCGCCACCGCAGCCGAGAATCGGGCCGTAGAAGTTGGACGGATCGGGGAAGTCCGCGATCCAGGCCATGCCGCCGGACCAGATCATCGGCGCGCCGGCCTTATCGCCACCGGCCGCGATCACATTGGCCTGCGCCAGCGACTGGATCGATGCCTTGATGCCGATGGCAGCCAGATCCTGCTGGATCGCCTGGGCGATGCGCGGATTGGGATCGGTGTTCATGACGAAGAGCTGCGTCTCGAAGCCATCCGGATGGCCGGCCTCGCCGAGTAGCGCCTTTGCCTTCTCGACATCGTATTTGTAGCCGGCGAAATTCTTGTCGTAGCCGGGCATCGATGGCGGCAGCGGTTGGTTGGCCGGAATTGCGCGATTGTTGATGATCTTGACGATGCGTTCCTTGTTGATGGCCATGTTGACGGCCTGGCGAACCTTTACATTGTCGAACGGCGCCATGGTGGTGTTCATGGTGACGTAACCGGTCTGGAGTTGACCGCCCTCGACAACGCGCGCCTTTTGCGCCGGGTCGGCCATCACTTCCTGGAATTTGGCTGGCGGAATGCCATCACCCGGCACATCGACTTCGCCCTTCTGCAGGCGCAGCAGCGCGACGATCGGCTCCTGGCCGATCTCGAAGGTGATCTTGTCGAGATAGGGCAGGCCCTTGTGCCAGTAGTCGCCGTTGCGCTCGAACACCAGACGCTGGCCGAGTGTCCATTCAGCGAGCTTGTAGGCACCCGTGCCGACCGGATGCTTGCCGAAGTCGGCGCCGTATTTCTCAACCTCTTCCTTCGGCACGACATGGCTGAAATTGATCGCCATCACATGCAGGAAGGTGGCGTCGGGCCGCGACAGTTCGATCTTGACGGTCGCAGGATCGACAACGGTGACACCGGCTAGGCTTTCCGTTTTGCCGCCTGCGACATCTTCATAACCCTTGATCGAAGCGAAGAAGCCGGCGCCGGGGCTTTGTGTCTTCGGGTTGGTGACGCGGTCGAGCGAATATTTGACGTCGTCGGCCGTCATCTCGCGGCCGTTGTGGAATTTCACGCCCTTGCGCAGCTTGAAGGTGAAGGTCGTGCCGTCCTGCGAGATCTCATAACTTTCGGCGAGCTCGGGCCGCAGGTTGGTCGTGCCGGGCTCGTAGTCCATCAGGCCGTCGAACAGGCTCTTGATCATCGACCAGTTCTGCCAGTCGTATCCGATCGCCGGATCAAGCGTCGCGACATCGTCCTTGTAGGTGATGGTGATGGCACCGCCCTGCTTGGCGTTCGGATCAAGCTTTTCTTCTGCCGACGCGGGCATCAGGCCAAGCATCAGCGCCAGCGCCGAGGCTGCTACGGTTGAGGCCAGATATTTCTTCATCTTCTGTTCCCTTCTCTTGTTGTGGTTGCCGTGGTCAGCGCAGCTTGATGCGCGGATCGATGAACGGGGCGACGATGTCGGCGAGCAGGTTGCCGAGTACGATGGCGCAGGCTGATACCAGCGTCACACCCATGATGATTGGAATGTCGACACGCTGGATCGCCTGCCAGGCGAGCTGACCGATGCCCGGCCAGCCGAACACGCTTTCCACCACCACGATGCCGCTCATGAACAGGCCGATGTCGATGCCGATCATGGCAACGACCGGCAGGATGGCGTTGGGCAGGGCGTGGCGGAACAGGATGGCGCCGCGCGCCAGCCCCTTGGCACGTGCGGTGCGGATATAGTCTTGGCGCAGCACGTCGATCATCGACGAGCGCATCATGCGCGAATACCAGCCGGCGCCGAGGATGCCGAGCGTCAGCGAAGGCAACACCGCATGCCTCCATGTGCCGTAGCCCCCGATCGGAAACCAGCCGAGCTGCACGGCGAAGACATAGAGCAGCAGCAGGCCAACAACGAATTGCGGCGCTGAAACACCAATGAAGGAGCCGACCATCAGGGTCTGGTCCGTAGCACTGCCGCGTTTCGCGGCTGCAATCAGTCCCATGGTCAGGCCGATCGCCAGTTCGCACAGGATCGCGCCCACCATCAGGATGAGGCTTGCCGGCAAGCGCGAGACGATCAGCTCGGTGACTTCGGATCGCTGGATATAGGAGCGACCGAGGTTACCTGAGAGCAGGTTGGTGAGATAACGCCAGTACTGCACGATGAAGGGCTGATCGAGACCGAGTTGCTGGCGAATACTCTCGACTGTCTGCGGCGTCGCACTGCGGCCAGCGATCTGGCGCACCGGGTCGGCTGGCAGCAGGTAGAGCAGGGCGAAGGTGATGATCGACACGCCGAGCAGGATCAGCGCCGCCTGGATCAGGCGGCGGGTAAGATAGGCGATCATGCCCGCCCCCTTTGCGTCGGGTCGAGAATGTCGCGCAGCGCATCGCCGACCAGGTTGAAGGCAAGCGCGAGAGCCAGGATGGCGGCACCGGGAAAAAAGACCAGCCAGGGAGCTGCCTGGAAGTAGGTCTGGTTCTCGAAGATGATGTTGCCCCAGGAGGCTGTCGGGGGCTGCACGCCGATGCCCAGATAGGACAGCGTGGCTTCCAGCAGCACCGTTGTCGAGATGCCGAGCGTCCCCCACACGATGATGGTGGGCAGAAGGTGCGGAAGGATATGGCGGAAGAGGATGCGTGGCGTGCCGGCGCCGATGGTGCGCTCGGCATCGATGAACTCGCGCTCGGCCAGTGAACTGGTCTCCGTGAACACCACGCGAGCGGTCTGCACCCAGTTCACCAGTGCGATGACCATGGCCACGATCCACAGGCTTGGCTGGAAGACAGCTGCCAGGCAGATGGCCAGCAGCAGTGCCGGAAAGGCCATCATCAGGTCGGTGAACCGCATCAGCGCGCCGCCGATCCAGCCGCGGAAATAGCCGGCCGTGACGCCCACCAGTGTCCCGATGAGCAGGGCTGCGCCATTGGCAACGACGCCGATGATGAGCGAAGTACGGGCGCCGTAGAGGATACGGGTCAAGAGATCCCGCCCGAGCAGATCCGTCCCGAGCCAGAACGCGGCATTGGGCGGCAGCGGCGCGCCTTCGAGTGTCAGTCCGTCGAACAACTGTTCGTTGGGATCATAGGCCGTCAGCCAGGGAGCGAAGATCGCGCCGAGAACCGTCATGGCGATGATGGTGAGCCCAATGACGGCGAGGGGGCGTTTCACCAGGCGGCCGAACACACCAGGTCGGCGTTTTGCCGGCAAGCGCACTGCGATCGGCGCGTCAGGCGCGATGGGATTGGTCAATGCCGCCCTCCTTTTCGGTCATGGCGACAACGCGGCGGGCAGCTTCTTCCAGATTCACCTGCCAGCTCATCGCCAGCGAACGCAATTGTGCATAGGCGCGCTCGTCGTCGATGCCCTGGCTGGTCAGGGCGGCCACTGCGCGCACGATGGTCTGGCGTTCGGCGACACGCGCCTGCAGCGTTGCAATCTCGTCGGCCAGTTGCCGGCGCGCGGCGAAGCTCTGGCGGGCGATCAACAGTGCGGAATAGACGCCGGAATTGCCGACCGGCTTCAGCAGCTGGGCATCGGCATTGTGCGACAGCGCCCACTCGATACGGCCGGGTGCTTCGGAGCCGATCAATGCAATGATCGGCATCGGCGCTTCGCCTGGCATCCAGGGAAATTGTTCATTGAAGCCGAGATCCACGTCGAAGAAGACGAAGTCCGCACCGAGTGCCTCCGGCGGCAATTCCGGCCAGCAGTCTGTCGCAGAAAGGCCGATCGCCGAAAGCTGGCGCATGATGGCTGTGAGGTTGGCATGCTGGCGATGCAGCACAAAGGCCTTTGCGCCACCGAGTATGGGGATGCGGGCGGCGCGTTTCATGACACCACCTTCAGCTTGCGACGACCGAATACCTTGGTACGATCATAGCGCGACAGGTAAGGATCAGGGTCTACCGCCCTGGTAACGCTGACTTTTTCAAAACCGTCGCCCGCAATACGACCGATCTCGACGGGCAGCGTCGCATGCTGTGTCTGTGGATCGATGCGGATCGTCCCGAACGGTGTGTTGAAGTCGCTGTTTGCAAAGGCCGCGGACAGTTCGCTAGGGCTGGCGTCGCTGTCGGCAGCGAGAATCGAAGCGAGAATTTTCACGGAAGCAAAGGCCGAAGCCTGGAAAGATGAAGGACGTGGCTCGCCGCTTTCGGGCTGGCCAACCAGCCAGACTTCCTTGACGGAAGTATCATGGAAGTACGGTCCGGCGGAAAGGTGGCCATTGCCGGCGGCGCCGATGGCCGGCAGCTCACATTCGGTCAGATTGCAGGAGACGATCGGGCAGTGCTGCGGCGTGAAGTGATCGTCCTGCTGGGCGAGTTCCGCATAGGCCTGGAAGAAAGCGTAGGAAGAGGGGCCGATCAGGTTGTTGAGGATGAAGTTCGGGCGAGTCGCCCGGATCTCGTCGATCAGCCGTGAGACGTCGGTTTCTCCAAGCGGCAGATAGCGTTCGCCGAGCACGCGGCCGCCGGCGTCGGCAATCAGGTCGCGGGCGACGCGATTGGTTTCCCAGCCCCAGATGTAGTTGGAGCCGGTCAGGAAGCCATTGGCACCGTATATGGGGATGACGTGCCCCAGCAGGGGCACAAGGTGCTGATTGGGGCATGCATGCATGTAGACGACATGCTCGTTGGCCTCGAACCCTTCATACGGGCAGGCGTACCAGAGCATGCCACCAGCTTTCTCGAGGGCCGGAATGATCTCCTTGCGGCTCCAGGACGTGACGCCGCCGATGATGTGGCGGGCGCTCGAATTGCGCAGGATATCCTCGGCGAGCGTCGCATAGCGGTCGGCGTTGCCTTGCGGATCGCGCTCGATGGGGATGAATTCGATCGGACAAAAGGGATCGGCATTGATTGCTGCGATGGCCTGCATGGCACCGCGATGACAGGACTCCGAGACAAGACTGTAGTTCCCGGAACGGGAATACAGGATGCCGATCTCGATGCGGCGCTTCACCAGCAATGTCCCCCAAAACGAAAATGCCCCGCAGCCATCGCCGTCGGGCGAGGCATACGAGGCACGCTTGCCGTCCGGCTAACGAGGCCGGTATTTTGTCCTTAAACTATCCGGTGCTGCTCCGCAGTCAAGAGCAGTAGTCTGGTTTTCTGCCTCGTCGGAAAACGAACCGATGGCGATGCGCTAGTCGATCCGTTCGCCATTTTTGACGCGGTATGTTGGTTTGTACATCGTGACAAGCTCTTCCGCGGCTGTCGGGTGCACTGCCATGGTGCGGTCGAAATCATCCTTGGTCAGGCCCGCCTTGATGGGAATGCCCAGAAGCTGAGCCATTTCTCCCGCATCGGGCCCGAGGATATGCGCGCCCAGCACCTTGCGGCTCGCCGCATCCACCACGAGCTTCATCAGCATCTTCTCATCGCGTCCGGAAAGCGTGTGGCGCATCGGCCGGAAGGAGGCGCGATAGACCTCAAGGTCCGCGAAACGCTTGGCAGCATCATCTTCCGAAAGGCCGACGGTGCCGATTTCCGGCTGCGAGAACACGGCGGTAGCAATGGTGTCATGATCCGGGGAAGTCGGGTTGTTCTTGAAGGCCGTTTCCACGAAACACATGGCCTCGTGGATAGCGACCGGCGTCAGCTGCACACGGTTGGTGACATCGCCCACTGCCCAGATGTTGTCGACATTTGTGCGGGAGTGCTGGTCAACGATGACGGCGCCTGCCGGTGACAGTTCGACACCTGCGGCCTCGAGGCCGAGCTTTTCCGTGTTGGGCTGGCGGCCGATGGCGAGCATCATCTGATCGACAGCAAGGACGTTGCCTCCCGTCACTCTTACCTCGAGCCGTCCGTCCAGGCGGCGTGTCACCTCTTCCGAAACCGTGCGGCAGAGGATACGGATACCTTTCTTCTCCATGGTTTCATGCAAGGCGCGGCGCAGATCCATGTCGAAGCGGCTGAGGATTTCGGTGCCGCGGTAGATGAGCGTCGTTTCCACGCCGAGTCCATGGAAGATATTGGCGAACTCGACAGCAATGTAGCCGCCGCCCTCGATGGCGATCGCCTTCGGCAGTTCGGCCAGGTGGAACGCTTCGTTGGAGGTGATGCAGTGTTCATGGCCTGGCAGTGCCGGATGCGCCGCCGGCCGTCCGCCAGTGGCGATCAGGATCTGATCAGCGGTGATGGTGCGGTTTTCCGCTTCGAGCCTGATGGTGTGGCGGTCGAGGAGGGTGGCCCGGCTCTGGAAGGTCTCGCCGCCGGCGCCCTGAACGCCTTTGGCGTAAAGTCCTTCCAGCCGCGCGATCTCGCGGTCCTTGTTGGCGATCAGCGTCTGCCAGTCGAAATGTGCCGGCGGCACGGTCCAGCCGTAACCTGCGGCATCCTCGAAATGCTCCGGGAACTGCGAGGCATAGACGAACAGCTTTTTCGGCACGCAGCCGCGGATCACACAGGTGCCGCCGAAGCGGTATTCTTCAGCGACGCCGACCTTCTTGCCGAGCGCTGCCGACACGCGCGCCGCCCGCACGCCGCCTGAGCCGCCGCCGATAACGAAAAGGTCGTAGTCGTAAGCGCTCATGACAAAATCCTGTTTCTTTGTGCACGCCGGTGAGAGGTAGGCGTCGAATCGTCAAAAGAAAAGCCCGGCAGTGGCCGGGCTTTTGATCCAGTGTGCTGGGATGCCGCGATCAGTTGGCGCTGCCGTCGGCGGGCGCGGCACCTTCGGCGGGAGCCGCTCCATCGGCCGGGGCGGCGCCGTCGGCTGGTGCAGCACCGTCGGCCGGGGCTGGAGCCTTGGCGCCCGCGGCAACCTGCAGCCCTTCGCCAACCTGCTGGGCGAGGTCGCGAGCGACACCGTTCTGCCAGATTTCCGCAGCTTTCACGAGCTCGCGGGTCACGATCGGGCCGCTGTCGAGAAGCTTCTTACCGGTCTCGGACTGGTAGAAGGTGGCGATGTTGTTGAGGTCCTGTTCGGAGAAAACCTTGGCGTAGGCGGTCGCTGCCTCCTTCTCCAGATCGGAGCGGCGCGAAGCCAGCGCGAGAGCCTTGGCGTTGATCGTCTGGCTGATCAGTTCCTGCAGGTCGGGATTCTTCTGGATCAGCTGTGCTTCGAGCGCCGCAGCAGCCTGTGGCAGGATGTTGTCGAACGCGTCGGTCGCATGGATTGCCGCGACTGCCGCGCGGGCCGCCTTGAGGTGCGATTCGGAGATTTCCTGGGCGAAGGAAGGGGCAGCGATGGCAACGACGGCAGCAGTTGCCAGCATCACGGAAAGGCGGCGGACGCGGTTATTCAACATCATGATCGAAAAGACTCCCTGGTTTATCGGGGTGCGTGGACAGTTTCGATGCCATTGGCACCTGCAACGACTGCCGCGGACGCCAGCCCGATGAAAAGACCGTGCTCGACCACGCCGGGGATGGCATGGAGGGCATTCGATAGCGCTCTTGTATTCGGAATGCGGCCAAAAGATGCATCGAGGATGAAATGACCGCCGTCTGTAACAAAAGGCTGGCCCGCCGTCATCCTCAATGTGATCGGCCCGGAAAGGCCAAGTTCGCGTGCAGCCGAGGCAACCGCGATCTCGGTCGCGCGCAGGCCGAACCGGTTGACCTCGATGGGCAATGGGAAACGGCCGAGTGTATCGACGAGCTTGGAACGGTCGGCGATCACGATCATGCGCTGCGAAGCCGCGGCCACGATCTTTTCACGCAGCAGGGCGCCGCCGCCGCCTTTGACCAGCGTGAGCTCTGGATCGATTTCGTCGGCGCCATCGACAGTGAGGTCGAGCTCAGGCGTTTCCTCAAGAGTTGTCAGCGGCACACCGAGTTCCGCACACAGTGCAGCCGTACGTTCAGACGTCGGCACGCCGATGATCGAGAAGCCGGTGGCGACCTTTTCGGCCAGCAGCCGAACGAATTCTTCTGCCGTCGAGCCAGTGCCGATCCCGAGCCTCATGCCATCCGTGACATGGGCGAGGGCTGCCCGCGCGGATTCGATCTTTAGCTGCCTGGCATCCATGGTTGGAATTCGCTTCCCCGCGTCTTCGTTGCGGGGCTCCTAGCATTTTTGTCCGCACGGTCAAAGGGTATGCAGGTGAGCTGGCCAGCTTCTACGCCATTTGTGGCGGCTGACTGCCGGCGGTAAAGGCCCCACCGTTGAGCAGCCAGCCCAGAAATGGCGGCCACAACGTGGTTGCGAAGCGTGAACGGAAAAAGCCGAGATGGCCGATCGGGCCACCGGCGTCTTCCGGCGAAACCCAATGCCTTTCGATTGGTGCGTTTTCATAGTGTTTCATCAGCGCTGCGACAGCACGTTCGGTTCCCCAAGCGTCGTCGCCCATGCGCAGCGACAGGATAGGCGTGCGTACTTCTGCGAAACGTATTGTTTCCCTGAGACCGGGATCGTCGAAGAAATAGTCCGGCATCGAGCACCATCGAGCCCAGTCGCGGAAAACCGTTGCGGGGATCGGTTCGCCCAGGCGCATCCATTTTGGCATGTTGCGGAACAGGTAGGAGAGCGGCACGCCAAGCAGGAACATGCGCGGTCCCGCCCATTTGTCGTCGAGACCACGGTGATAGCCTGACATGACCGCGATCATACCGTAACGGGTGAAGCGGTTCGAAATGCCACTCAAGCCCAGCGCCTGGCCGCCATAGGATTGCCCCACGCCGACCATGAGATGTTTTGGCGCAACCGCATCGAGTGCTTTCGCTGCCGCCGGCATATCAAGCAATCCCCAATCGGCCATGCCGATGCGTTTCGACCAACCGTTCGTAGGCATTGAATCGCCTGTACCGCGATAGTCATAAACAAGCACGCCGCGTGCACCGGCCTTCACAGCTGCCGTTGCGAAGGCCGCATAGAAGCCGCGCGGCACCGCGGTTGCCGAAGAGATCAGCACGAGCGGCTGCTGTCCGTCGCCTTCGAACAGTGTGCCGGTAAGTGGAAAGCCATCCTCAGCTTGGAAGTGGATATCGCGCCGACGCACCTCCTGGCCGGTTGTTGCCTTGTCCCTTTGAAAAGTTTCGGGTCGGATAGGTTGCGCTTGGGGAGATGTCATCGATCCTGCCTTCCATGATCGAAAGCAGAGCGTACCATTGACGTGAACGTCAAAGTCAAGACGGTGATGGGCTGCGCCCGCGCGTCACAGTGGTTGGCGCAAATTTTCAGATCGCGTCAATGCCAATTCACCGGGATGAGCGGGTCTGGGCCGCTTCCGGGCCATGATCGCGAGGATCTGCTACTTCTGCCTGAGCCGCATGCGTGTGATGCGCGCCCAGCCATCCTCCAGTCGTGGTGCCCTGGGGGCAGCAGGCCGTACAGGTGGGTTGGCCAGGATCGTGGTGATCTCGCGCGGCAATGTCGGTACCAGCGGTTTCTTGGTGGCGACGCCATCGGCGATGCTGAGCACGCTGTTGTAGAACTCCTCGCCGTTTGCCGAACGAGGCGGGATCGCTTCGTGCATCACACTGATGACGATGACGTCAGGACAATTGTCTTTGATCGCTTGATGGAATGCCACCTTGCCCTGGGGATCGAGTGCGGCGGTCGCTTCATCGAGGAACAGTAGCCCCGGCTGCTGCAGAAGAATTCTGGCAACGATCAACTTCTGCTTCTGGCCGCCGGAAAGAACCTGGTCCCAGCCATGATTGTCGCGTGTCGCCTCGGACAGATATTCGATGAATTCACCGAGGCCGGCGCGATGCAGGGCGGCCGCCGCCTTGGTGTCGGAATGATCATCGGGTGAATCCGGCAGACAGACCAATTCCTTCAGCGATACCGGCGGTAGTTTCACTTCCTGCGCTGCGTAGAACGTTTTCACCCCTTCCGGGAAGACGACCGTGCCGCGTCCATAAGGCCACAATCCATTGATCGCCTTGATCAGCGAGGTCTTGCCGCTACCGGATTCTCCCTTCAGGAAAGTCCATTCACCGCGCCGGAAGCGAAGCCGTTCAGTCGTCACGAATGGCTCGGCGTCGGCACCTTTCTGCATCAGCTCGAGATGCTGGATCGTCAGGCCGAAAACAGGGTTCTGGTGGGTGTAGCGGAAGTCCGAATGACCGGATTGCCGATAGAACTCGGCCGGTTGCTGGACGTTCTCGATGGCGTCGGCCAGTTCGATGACGCGTCGGCTGTTCGCTCTGAGCGTGGCAATCGCCGGCATTTCCTTGATGATCCACGAGCACTGGCCAATCAACGAATTCACCAGTTCCGCCCCGGTAATGTAGCCCTTGAGGTCGATCTTGTTGTGAATGAAGGGGATCAGACCCGGGCCATAGGCGACAACGCGCGCGCCGATGAAATTATAGACCAGTTCAAAGGACGAATAGCCAGCATTGATGCGGTTCAACCGTCCCCAGGTCAGGTCGATATCGTCGTAGAGGCGATTGTGCATGGCTTTCTGAACGTCCTCCCCGCGTGAAGCGGCAACGTGGAAGGAACGACGTAGAAGGGTGGTCAATTCCCCGCGATAACCACCCTCCGCCTGCTGCATTTTTACGGAGAGGCGCTCCAGTATGCCACCGAGCTTCGTGGCTACCCAGGTGCTGATCGGGACATAGGCCGCGACGGCCACCAGCACCAGCACAACGCTGCCATAGTCACCAAGGAACTCCAGGCCTGCAACCTCCGTAGAGGTGGCGAGAAGTTGCTGGCCAACGAAGAACAGGGACGTAGCAACACCAAGCACGCCCATGGCCAGACCGATAGCGCCGCCAGTCATGCCCTTGATCGATTCCTGCACGCGCTGGTCGATGTTGTCAGGCGCTGTGCCATCGCCGCCATTCTGGGCATGGAAATGGGTGTGGTTGGAATCGAGCAGCGCGTCATTGAAGCGGCCGTTCAGCCAGCCGCGCCATTTGCGATGCAATGTTGCCGAAACCAGCGTGCGCGTGCCGGTAATGCCGACATCCTTGATGATAACGAGCAGAACCAGCCATCCGGCATTGCTCAGCAGAGAAGTGAGGGGGGTAGGGTTCGCGGCATCGTGAAAGAAGGCGATGGAGTTGACCAGTTCGCCCGAGGCGATCGCAAACCACACCCCAGCTTTGCTCGAGAGTGCCGTCAAAAGGGTGATGACAATGGTCAATCCCCATGCTTCTCGCCACCGGTCCGAGAACCAGTATGCCCGCATAAGGCCCCAGAAACCGCGCATCGAAGAAACCGGCGTCCGGGTTGACGGTGTTGCCGTATCGTGGCTCCGCCGTCTCAGCATTGAATGGCTCGGTCTAACGACCCGAATCACTTCCCGCCCAAACCTCTCTAGTTTTGTTACACAGAGTAACACCAATTGATCATTTTCCGTTAACATTCTCACTAAATGGTTAGCAGCGGTCTGTGATTGGCTTCACCCGCGTGACTGATCCGCCACAGTGACGTTGGGGTAAGATCTTGCCGGGGCTGCGGATTTGGCGGCTTCAGCGCAAACGGCGTAGGCCTCCCGAGGCAAGCATAAGTCGTTCGCGTCCCTGCTAAATCCGGGCTAGAATAGGAAACCGGCTTCCTGTATGGAGCCGCATCTCCTTGTTGGGGAGTGAAGGGCTTGGGCGATAGTGCCGAGCCGCGAAAAGCGCGTTGGGTGCGACAAATGACGAAGTGGTCCCCGAATTCCTGGAGAGCGAAGCCAATCCAGCAGGTTCCCGCCTACCCGGACCTTGCTGCGCTGAAGGAGACCGAGGCGCGTCTTGCGAGCTTTCCACCACTGGTTTTCGCTGGTGAGGCTCGCAAGCTGAAGAAACAGCTGGCGGCTGTGGCCAATGGCGAGGCTTTTCTGCTTCAGGGTGGTGACTGCGCCGAAAGCTTTGCGGAACATGGCGCGGACAACATTCGCGACTTCTTCCGCGTGTTCCTGCAGATGGCGGTTGTGCTCACCTTTGCGGGATCGCAACCCGTGGTGAAGATCGGCCGTGTCGCCGGTCAGTTCGCCAAGCCGCGTTCGTCCGACAATGAAACAAAGGGTGAGATCACCCTTCCGAGCTACCGCGGCGACATCATCAACGGCATTGAATTCGACGAGAAGTCGCGCGTGCCTGATCCTGCCCGCCAGGAGATGGCCTATCGCCAATCGGCGGCGACGCTCAACCTTCTGCGTGCTTTCGCTCAGGGCGGTTACGCCAGCCTGGAAAATGTGCACCGCTGGATGCTCGGCTTCGTCGCAGATAGTCCGCAGGCCGAAAAATACGAAGCGCTCGCCAACCGCATCACCGAAACCATCGATTTCATGCGCGCGGTCGGCATCACTTCGGAAACCAACTTTGCGCTGCGCGAGACCGATTTCTACACCAGCCATGAAGCGCTGCTGCTCGGGTACGAAGAAGCGCTGACACGTGTCGACTCGACCTCGGGCGACTGGTACGCCACATCGGGTCACATGATCTGGATCGGCGATCGTACCCGCCAGCCGGATCACGCGCACATCGAATATTGCCGCGGCATCAAGAACCCTCTCGGCCTGAAGTGCGGACCATCGCTCACGCCGGATGGCCTGCTGGAACTGATCGACCTGCTGAATCCGGAAAACGAGCCTGGCCGGCTTACGCTTATCGCGCGCTTCGGCGCCGACAAAGCCGCCGACCATCTGCCGAAGCTGGTGCGTGCGGTGAAGAATGCCGGCCATAGCGTGGTGTGGTCGTGCGACCCGATGCATGGCAACACCGTGACCGCCGCCGGCTACAAGACCCGTCCTTTCGAACGCATTCTCAAAGAGGTGCAGACCTTCTTCGAGGTGCATCAGGCGGAAGGCACGCATGCAGGCGGCATCCATATCGAGATGACAGGCAAGAACGTCACCGAATGCACCGGTGGCGCACGTGCGATCACGGCGGAGGATCTGCAGGATCGCTATCACACCCATTGCGATCCGCGCCTCAATGCCGACCAGTCGATCGAATTGGCTTTCCTCGTGTCGGAATTGCTCAAGAAGAGCCATGTGCGTCAGCCGCATACGCAGGCGGCCGAGTAGAGCACCGGATGGTAGGCAAAAGGCGCCGTAACCGGCGCCTTTTTTATGCGATCAATCCGCCAATGTTTGGCTTTTGACGCCCAGCTGCGGTTTCATCGGACCGGAACGGGTGTTGCCATCCTCGCCAACCCGGGTTCCACCCGTGCCTGGAAACAGGATGTCGAGGACCGCGGGCTCGCGCAGCCGCAGATAGGTTTGCTCGTCAGCGCGCCACAGGCCGATATCCCGCAGTTGCGCGTCGTTCATCCCGGTGAGGGAGCCCGAGCGGTCAAAGCGGCGTACATCGACGATCCCGCGGCGAGAAAAGCCCAGCCCGGCGATAAGTCTTCTTAGCAGCGCTTTCATCTTGGCCTCTGGATTCGGCGGATCGTGCGAAAGCGAAGATGGTGGGTATCGCCCGGTCTGACAAAGCGAAATATCGCAATCTGCCATAAAGAATGCTTATGTATGCGCATGAAGCTGCCGCCTATTGCCGCCATTCGGGCCTTCGAGGCCGCCGCCAGATATCAAAGCTTCACGCGCGCTGCCGAAGAACTCGGCATGACACAGGCGGCAGTCAGCTATCAGATAAAGCTGCTGGAAGATCGCATCGGCGTACCGCTTTTTGTGCGTGAGCCAAGACAGGTGACTTTGACGGCGGCAGGCCGAAAGCTGTCGCCAAAGGTCACCGAGGCGCTGGATCTGCTTGGGTCCGCCTTTGTCGAAGTGGCAAGGAAACCAGATCTTCATCTGATCATATCAACGCTGCCGACAGTTGCCTCGACCTGGCTCGTACCGCGCCTTCCGTCCTTCCAGGCCGCCAATCCGGAGGTGCGGATCAAGCTGCATACGTCGAACGACAGCATTGATTTTGCCAGGGAGGACATCGATGTGATGATCCGGGGCAGTGACAGCGTGCTGCCGGAACACGAGGTTTTCTCGCTATTTCCGATGGAGTATGCACCTGTCTGCACGGCCGAATACCGAGAAAGGCATGCCATTGCGCAACCCGCAGATCTTCTGAAGGTTCGCAGGTTTGGAGCGCTTAGCTGGTGGGCGCACTGGCTCACCGGCGCGGGCGTCGAGAATGGCAACGACGACAGCCGCATGGATCTGGTGATCGGCGTTCAGAGCATTGACGTCGGATTGACCTTGCAGGGGCAGGGCGTCGCTATGGTGATGCCGATTTTCTTCGCTGACGAACTGAGCAGTGGCCGGCTCATACGGCCTTTCCGGCATAGCGGGCGCGACAATCGCAGCTACAGCCTAGTCTATCCAAAGTCGCGCCGGCATTCACGAAAGATCAGGCTTGTCCGCGAATGGATCATCGCCGAAGCAGAGGCGACGCGTTCAGCCTTTGCCACGATCCCAGTTTAATGCGGCAAGTCGCGGGTCGCCGGCAAAGGCGCTACGCCCGAAACCGATGCGGCGCGGCGGAAATTCGCACAACGCCTGCACGCCGGACGCACTGAGGCGCACACGCCAAGTCTGCCATTCCATCGGTTGCGAGTTGTTGAAGGTAGTACAGGTCAGCAAAGCGAGGTTCCTGCCGTCCGGATCCCGTACAGACTGATAGCGGATGGCCTTCAGACCTGCTTCGCGCGCGCTATCTGCAAGAGCTTGAGACGCGACATAGTCGGTTGGATGCGTCCATACGCCTTTGTAGCTGTCCAGGGGTGGTCGGGTAAGGTCAAGCGCCTTGTCGGTACGGTATGCAGCTGAAAACGCGGTGTATTCGGCAGCGTCCCGTGGCCATGGCGTATCGGGTGATTCCGCAAAGAACAGCAGCCGGTAGAACGACATTTCCGCGACTGCGGTGGCGATGGTTTCAGCCGCGTAGTAGACGCCGAGCGTTCGGCCTGCGCGGCGGAACCGTGAGCCGTAAGGATAGACGGAGCCATAGCGAAATGGGGTGGCGAGCAGATAGTGCAGATGCCGGCATTCGAGCGGAATATGCGGCTTGGTGTCTTCTATCAGCTCTTCCAGCAGCGTCTGTTCATCCAGTGTGTCGACGAGCTTCAGTGTGGAGACGTGGTGCTGCGCCTCCACCATGCGCCAGCACTGCCCGTCGAGGCCGATTGCCTCAGACGAGAGCGCGGCGGGCGTCCAGATAGCCGATGACATCGACGAGCCCGGTAACAGTCAGGATCTTCTCCAGCGGCTTGCCGCCCAGCGCAGTATTGGCGTTGCGCAGCCATGTGCGCGCCACGGTCTCGTCACCGCCGGTGATGGCGTCGAGAGATCGGAACAGGCGTATGAACAAGACTGCCAACTCAAATGGCTTGGAACCTCTGTCGAGCAGGAATTCGCTCTTGCGCATGCGCGAAACCGTCGCCTCGGACACACCGATGATCATGGACAAGGCTCGTGCGGTAACGTCCAGCCGTTCGGCGGCCCGTAGCGTTGCCTTGGTAATGACAGCGCTTTCTTCCGCGTGGGGGGCTGCTGCAATCCTGGTCGACATGGTTCTTCCTTTCTGCTGCAAATATAAGGCAGAAAAGTTCATCTTGAAAGGCTTTTGATGAAATTTAGAACAAAGCAAGAACATACAGATGGCGACATTCGCTGTGATTGCGCAACGTTGTCCCGCTACGAATTACGGACTTAGTCTTTCTTGTAGATCAGCCAGTTCTTGCTGGCGCGTCCACCCATGACTGAATGGCGCGTGACGCGATTGCGGCCCTCGACCTTGGAGCGGTAGAGGGCCCGGTCGGCCTTGGAATAGAGATCCTCCGGCCCGATAGCCTCGGAAGCCATGCAGATGCCCATCGAAATCGTCACCGTACCGTAGCTGGCGCCGCTCTGGCTGCTGACGAAGGGGGTTTGCTCGATCAGGATACGGATCCGTTCGGCAATGTCGAAAGTGGCTTCCTCGCTGGCACCTTCGATGATGAGGGCGAATTCCTCGCCACCGGTGCGAGCAACGAACATGCCGCTGGAAACACTGGTCTGGAAGACGTCGGCGATATCCTTGAGGATCTTGTCGCCCACCGGGTGGCCGTAGCGGTCGTTGATTTCCTTGAAGCGGTCGATGTCGGCCAGGATCAGCGCGTTGAACAGGATGCCCTTGTTGCTGTTGTAGATGCGCGCGATCTCCGCATCGAAAGCCCGGCGGTTCCAAACCTGGGTCAAGGGGTCGGTGTCGGCGAGGCGCTTGTATTCCTCGAGCTTCGACTTGACGCTTTCGAGCTCGGCCGTCTTGTCGCCCAACGTGCTTGCAACCTGCTTGCCATGATCGATGGTCGAGGCGGTTGCCGTCGAAACCGCGCCGACGATCTTTTCCAGAAGTTCCTTGGAAATCACGCTGCGGTTGGCAAGTCCATCGGAAGTCTCGTCGAGTATCTTGCCGTACTTTTCGATATGGCTGCGTTCGTTGCGCAGTAGCGAGGCAATATCTTCCAGTTCGCGTGCCAGAACATCACGCACATGGTCGACGATACCGTGCTTGTGGTTTTGAGCGAAGAATCTGCGCCCGATCCGATCCAGGTCATCCTGCGTTGGCCGCTTGCTTAGGTCGAGCACGGCAAGGCTGAGCTCCGGATTTGTTCCGACCAGCGCTTCATAGAAAATCTCGTAATTGCGAGGCATCGCAATGACGCCGAGTTGCCGCATCGTGGCCACGACGGTGGTCGCAATATCGGAACTCCGCTCAGGCGTGACGGCTGCCGGCTGCATTTGGACCCAATTCCCCCATCGGAACCGACGCGAGACAAAGGTCTCTAAGCTGCCGGTTGCAGAACTCATTTCGAAGTCGAATCCACACGAAAGACGTTCCGCCAACGACTTTCGCTCGCAAGACCTTAGATGTGCTAGCGCTAAAGTTTTCTTAACCTGCCGATTTTCCGGCGCATTTTTCTACTTGAGGCTGTGCTTGTTATGCAAGAGCAGGCAAAGATATTTTTGTCGGCTTTCATTCCAGGCGTAGAAGAACCGGATTCGGCGATCTTGGTTGCGGATGAACGGAGGATATTGGATAAGCACGCCACTCCATCGTAAGGCGCAATCGAACAAGCCGATCGTCGGAAAGGGACAGACTTCATGAAGCGGCTGATCGACGCCTTCCACAATTCCGTTCGTGCATTCCGCCGACTCGCGCAAAGCGAAGCGGCTTTCCAGCAGGAGTTGATGCTGCTTGTCCTGGCCATTCCGCTTGGCTGGTTCGTGGCGACAAGCTGGAGCGGTTATGCGCTGCTGATCGGTGCGGTTCTCGTCCTCATCATGGTGGAAGTCCTGAACACTGGTATCGAGGCAACCTGTGATGCCATCAGCCGCGAATTCAACATCGATATCCAGCTCGCCAAGGATTGCGGCTCGCTTGCGGTGCTGATCTCCATTGTCCTTGCTGCGGGCATTTGGCTGTTCGCCATTGTCGAACGCCTTTACGGCGCTCCGATCTGACTTGGCTCGGTAGCCCGGTTTTCGCGGGCTTTTTCACGACGGAGCAGGTGGCGGGCAATGACGATTGCCGCCGTCATGACGATAGCGCCGATCGCGAATGCCACCAGCAGGCGTTCGTGGTGGAGCAGGGCGCGGCCGACGATTTGTTCCGCGCCGAGGCCGAACAGATAGCCGAAGCCGCAGAATAACGTCGCCCAGACCGCAGCGGAAATGGCGTTCAAAACCAGGAACCGTGCCGTCGCAATCCCGGAAAGACCGGCAACCACACCTCCCAGGATGCGCATGCCGTAGATATAACGGTTTGACAGCACGTAGATGTTCGGATGGTCGGTAACGAGCTGGCGGGCACGGTCGAAGCCAGGCCTGCGGCTGATGCGTTGTACAAGCTGGGTCTGGGCAAAACGTCTCCCAAGCGCGAAGAAGGCAGCGTCACCGGCAAACGCGCCAGCAAAGACGGCCAGCAGCGTCTGCCAGACTGCGAAGACATGCTGATGGGCAAAGAAGCCACCAAGCATGGCAACGGTTTCGCCCTCTGCCAGGCAGCCTAGGAAAACGGCCAGCAATCCGTAGTGTTCGATGAATTGATGGAGGGTTTCCGTCATTTGCGCGAACGCGTCGGGCGGGCACGCGCCGACAGCTTTTGTTCGAGTTGCAGCATTTGATCGGCAAGGTGCTTGATGTCGTCGCGCATCGCCATGATCTGGCTGTGTCGTAGCTCGTCCAGCTTTTCGTGCAACGCCATGATTTCGATTTCGGCTTTGAGGTTGACCTCATAGTCGTGCGACGCGGCGGTGCGGTCGCGTTCGGCTTGCCGGTTCTGCGACATCATGATGACCGGCGCCTGGATGGCAGCCAACATCGACAGCACAAGGTTGAGAAAGATGTAGGGGTAGGGATCGAACGCTCCGCTGACCAGAAGGACACTGTTGAGCAATGCCCAGGCGACCAGGAACACCATGAAGGAAATGATGAAGCCCCACGAGCCGCCGATCCTGGCCACCGCATCGGCAACGCGTGCACCGGTGGTGGCGCCCTGTTGTTCGGCATCGCCGGAATAGAAAGACACCGTTTTGCGATCGATTGCGCTCTGCAGCACGCGACGTTCGCTGTCGGTCAGCGCATCGGCGTTGCGCGACAGCCAGCGGCTGGCCAATTCCGCCATGGTCCTGCGTTGCATCTGCTCCTCCTTGCCAGCGCTTGCACGTGCCAGCGATCTATAGAAGATAGCGCGAACACCTCATCGTGGCCCACACCACAACCCGGGAAGGGCGAGACATGCTCGATTTTCAGCAGATTCGCGCCCGCGCCGCAAAGCGCAAGGGTGGTGATGCGATACTCGTATCGCTGTTGGGTGCTGCGCCTGACAATGCGACGCTTGCGAAGGTGCCCGACGATCGTGCGCTTTCGACGATGGCCGAGCGCGTTTTTGCTGCCGGCTTCGTCTGGAGCGTCATCGAACAGAAATGGCCGGGTTTCGAGGAAGCCTTTCTCGGCTTCGAGCCGAAACGACTGCTTTTCCAGCCCGATGATTTCTGGCACGACCTCGCTTCCGACAAACGTATCGTTCGTAATCCGCAGAAAATCCGCTCTGTGCGCGACAACGCTGCCTTCGTCGAGCGGGTTTCCAAGGAACACGGTTCTTTCGGCAAATTCTTGGCGGCATGGCCGGCGGATGATCAGGTTGGGTTGACCGCCTATTTCGCCAGGCATGGCAGCCGGCTCGGCGGCAACACCGGCCAGTATCTTTTGCGCTGGCTGGAGTGGGACAGCTTTATCATCTCGAAGGATATGTCGGCAGCGCTGCGCGATGCCGGACTGGACATCGCCGAAACCCCCACCTCCAAACGTGACCTCGACAAGATCCAGGCACAGATCAACGTCTGGGCGATTGAAACCGGCCTGCCGCGCAAACACATCTCGCGCATCCTGTCGATGTCGATCGGCGAGAACCATGCGCCGGAGACCATTCGCGAATACACCGGTGAATGACATTCGCAGTCACCAGTGTTGGCAGGGGGTATTATGCTCATATTGAGCATTGGTATAAACAGTCTCCCGCCTTGTCCGTTGCAGCCGCAAGGTTGCCACGCTAAACCCCTGTCATGACCAAGACCGCTCCCGACACGCTTCGCATTGCCGTTGCCCAGTTGAACCCGACCGTCGGTGACATCGCCGGCAATCTCGCCAAGGCGCGCGAGGCAAGGGCGGATGCAGCCCGCCAGGGTGCAGACCTTGTCCTGTTCACGGAACTTTTCATTTCCGGCTATCCGCCGGAGGACCTGGTGCTCAAGCCGGCCTTTCTGGAAGCCTGTCTCAAGGCGATTGAAGAGTTGGCGCGCGATACCGCCGATGGTGGTCCTGGCATCATTGTCGGATTTCCGCGGCAAGGCGAAAAGGGCAAGCACAATTCCGTGGCCGTACTCGACGGCGGCAAAATCCTTTCCACGCGCGATAAGGTTGACCTGCCAAACTATGGCGAGTTCGATGAGAAGCGTGTCTTCTCGGAGGGGTCTATTTCCGGTCCGACCAATTTCCGCGGTGTTAGGATCGGTATCCCGATCTGCGAGGAGATCTGGAATGATCTCGGCGTCTGCGAAACGCTGGCCGAGAGCGGAGCGGAGCTGCTCCTGGTGCCGAACGGCTCGCCTTATTATCGCGGCAAGCTCGACGTTCGCCATCAGGTGGCGCTGCGCCAGATCATCGAGAGTGGTCTTCCGCTTCTGTTCGCCAACCAGATCGGCGGGCAGGATGAACTTGTCTTCGACGGTGCGAGTTTCGCCTTCAATGCGGACAAGACGCTCGCCTTCCAGATGAGCCAGTTCGAAGAGACGCTTGCCGTTACCGAATGGAAGCGTACCGCCGACGGCTGGGTGTGCGCCGAAGGGCCGATGTCGAAAATCCCTGAGAAGGAGGAGGCCGACTATCGGGCTTGCATGTTGGGACTGCGCGACTACGTCAACAAGAACGGCTTCAAGAACGTGGTTCTGGGGCTTTCCGGCGGCATCGATTCCGCGATCTGCGCCGCCCTTGCCGTCGATGCTTTGGGCGAGGAAAGGCTGCGTGCGGTGATGATGCCCTATCGCTACACCTCCAAGGATTCCTTGAAGGACGCCGAGGACTGCGCGCGGGCGCTCGGTTGCCGCTATGACATCGTGCCGATCTTCGAGCCGGTCGAAGGATTCTCCCATGCGTTGACGCAACTCTTCGAGGGCACCAAGGAAGGCATCACCGAAGAGAACCTGCAGAGCCGTGCCCGCGGCACGATACTGATGGCGATTTCCAACAAGTTCGGTTCGATGGTCGTCACCACCGGCAACAAGTCGGAGATGTCGGTCGGCTATGCCACCCTTTACGGTGACATGAACGGTGGCTTCAACCCGATCAAGGACCTCTACAAGATGCAGGTCTACGCGCTCTCGCGCTGGCGCAATACGCATGTGCCGCCGGGTGCGCTGGGCCCTTCGGGGGAGGTCATCCCGAAGAACATCATCGACAAGGCGCCGTCCGCTGAGCTGCGCCCGAACCAGACCGACCAGGATTCGCTGCCGCCCTATCCGGTTCTCGACGACATCCTGGAATGCCTTGTCGAGAATGAGATGGGGGTCGATGATATCGTCAAGCGCGGTCATGATCGTGCCATCGTCGAGCGTATCGAGCACCTTCTCTACATTGCCGAATACAAGCGTCGGCAGGCCGCTCCAGGCGTGAAGATCACCAAGAAGAATTTCGGCCGCGATCGCCGCTATCCGATCACCAATCGTTTTCGTGATCGAGCCTGATCGTGGCGGAAGTCGAGATTTCCTTTGATCCCGGGCGGATCGATTTCGCTGCGACGTCCAAGGTCATCAAGCAGAGCTACTGGGGGGCGCAGCGCAGCGACGACATCCACCGGCGCGCCTTCGACAACTCGCTCTGTGTCGCGGCCTTCATGGATGGCGAGCAGGTGGGATTTGCCCGCGTGATCACCGACTATGCCTGTTTTGCCTATTTGTGCGACGTCATTGTGTGGCCGGATCGCCGCGGTGCCGGCATTGGCAAGAAGCTGATCCGCGCGCTGCTCGATCATCCGGATCTTGCCACAGTGGGAGGCTGGAGCCTGCGTACCGCCGATGCGCATACGCTCTATGCCGGATTCGGCTTCGAGGTTTCCGCTGACGGCAAGACGATGCATTTCAGGCGAAGGTGATTTCTGCCACCGGTGCTCCGAGTGTTGCAGCATAGCCTCACCGGTTGTGCCAAGGCAGTTTTGTGACAGCCGCGGGGTTGGCGCGGCAAAACGCCTCTCCTATAAGTCTGCATCCGCGATTCCCTGACCGGGAGGATACGAATGATGGCATTTGAAAAATCTATACGAGGTAACGAGGCTTAGGTCTTCGAGGCTGTTCCTGCTGGAACATGCCGTCGCAGAATAAGCTTTGGAATTCCTCGACCACCACCCCGTATGGGGTTGGTCAGATCCATTTTCGCATCCGCATATACGACGGCTATAGGCCCTCAACGCGGTGTTTTCTTTACACTTTTTTGGGATCAGGCACTATTGTGCCTGCAAACATCATGACTCGTTTCAAGATCGATTTGCGCGCTGGCGCATTCGGCAGCGTTCTTGGCTTCACTCTGGTTCACTGGCGGCGCCAGCCGTTCAGAGTGTTGTTCATCATGCTGATGATTTTGCTGTCGACCATGGCCGACGTGCTGACGCCGCTCTATTCCGGCCGTCTTGTCGATGCCGTGGCTTCGGGTGCCGCATCAAATGACGAGGCATGGAATGCCGCCGTCACCGCATTCGCGGCATTGATCGGACTGGCATTGTCCTCGGTCGTTTTCCGCAACTTCGGCTTCTACGGCATCGTGGAACTGACGCTGAAGATGATGTCGGACATCTGCGCCGACGCTTTCCATCGTGTCCAGCGCTTCTCGACCGACTGGCATGCCAATTCGTTTGCCGGCTCAACAGTGCGCAAGGTCACCCGCGGCATGTGGGCACTCGATCTGTTGAATGACACGATCCTTGTCGCTTTGTTCCCGTCTGTCGTCATGCTCGTGGGTTCGACCGTGCTGCTCGGCTGGTATTGGCCAATGATGGGCCTTGTCGTCGCGATCGGTTCGCTCGTCTTCATCTCTGTGACGGCAATCCTGTCGCTCGCCTATGTCGCGCCCGCTGCAAGGCTCGCCAACTCATGGGACACGCGGCTTGGCGGCTCGCTGGCGGATGCGGTCAGCTGCAATGCGGTGGTGAAAGGCTTCGGCGCGGAGGCACGTGAAGAGCAGCGACTGACCGAGGTTGTCACCAAGTGGCATCACCGCACGGGACGCACGTGGAACCGTGGCACGGTCAACGGCACCACCCAGGGGGTGATGTTGCTGATCCTGCGTGCGGCGGTGATCGGTGTCGTTCTGTTGCTGTGGCAGCGCGGGCAGGCGACCGCTGGCGATGTCGCGTTTGTGCTGACATCCTTCTTCGTGCTGCAGGGATATCTGCGCGATATCGGCATGCATATTCGCAACCTCCAGCGCTCGATCAATGACATGGAGGAACTGGTCGACTTTCAGGCGCAGCCGCTCGGCATCGAGGATGCGCCGGGAGCCGATCCGGCCCGTATCACCGATGGTGGCATCGTGTTCGACCATGTCACCTTCCACTATGGCAACCATCGCGAGCCGCTTTACCGCGACTTCTCGGTGGCGATCGAGCCGGGCGAACGTGTTGGCCTCGTCGGCCACTCGGGATCCGGCAAGACGACCTTCGTCAAGCTGATCCAGAGGCTCTACGATATCAGCGGTGGCCGCATCCTTATCGACGGTGAGGATATCTCGCAGGTCACGCAATCGTCGCTGCGCCAGCAGATCGCCATCGTTCAGCAGGAACCGATCCTGTTCCACCGCTCGCTTGCTGAAAACATCGCCTATGCCAGGCCCGATGCCACCCAGGCGGAGATTGAAGAAGCAGCACGCCTTGCCAGTGCGCACGACTTCATCACCCGGCTGCCCAAAGGCTACGGCACGCTGGTCGGCGAGCGCGGCGTGAAGCTTTCGGGCGGTGAGCGCCAGCGAGTGGCGATTGCCCGTGCTTTCCTGGCGGATGCACCAATCCTGATCCTCGACGAGGCGACCTCAAGTCTCGATTCGGAATCGGAGGTGCTGATCCAGCAGGCAATGGAAAGGCTGATGGTCGGGCGCACCACGCTGGTCATCGCACATCGGCTGTCCACGGTGAGGGCGCTCGACCGCCTGCTGGTCTTCGATCGCGGCAAGATCGTCGAAGAAGGATCGCATGAAGAGCTTATCCGCCTGGGCGGCGGCATCTACCGCCGGCTGTTCGAGCGGCAGGCGCTGGAATTGACCAAAGGGCTGGTCTGATCCGGCAGTCCGCCGAAAATAAACCGGGCCGCTTCGATGGAGGCGGCCCGTTGCTTTTTTCAGTTGATCGGCATTGACCATATTTCCGACCGATCGAGGTTTTAAGGCGCGCCTTGCCAAGGTCCAACTCATCCGGTACGCCCCGTTCATGACAGTTACCGTCCGTTTTGCCCCGTCTCCCACCGGCCGCATCCATATCGGCAACGCGCGCACCGCGCTTTTCAACTGGCTGTTTGCGCAAAAGCACAAAGGCCGCTTCGTTCAGCGTTTCGATGACACCGACACACTGCGCTCGAAACAGGAATATGCCGACTCCATCCTCTATGATCTGCATTGGCTGGGCATCTTCCCGGATGCCACCGACTATCAGTCGCGGCGCGTGCATATCTATGATGCCGCAGTCGAGCGCCTGAAGCAGGCCGGGGTCCTTTATCCTTGCTTTGAAACACCAGAGGAGCTGGATCTGCGACGCAAGATCCGGCGTACACGTGGCTTGCCGCCCGTCTATGGACGCGAGGCACTGACCTTGACCGCCAAGCAGCTCGCCGACCTCGAGGCTGACGGCCGCCGTCCGCACTGGCGTTTCCTGTTGCCCAACTTCAAGAGCGATCCCCAGGAAACGGAACGCACGGATATTCATTGGAACGACCTCGTTCGCGGCGAAGAGACCGTCGATCTGGCCTCCCTGTCGGACCCGGTTCTGGTGCGCGAGGATGGCACTTATCTCTATACGCTGCCGTCAGTGGTAGACGACATCGAGATGGGCATCAGCCATGTCATCCGTGGCGATGACCATGTTACTAATACTGGCGTGCAGATCGCTTTGTTCAAGGCACTGGGAGCTGAGGTGCCGGTCTTCGGCCACCACAATCTCCTGACCACGACAACGGGTGAGGGGCTTTCGAAACGCACCGGCTCGCTCTCGATCGAAGGGCTGCGTTCGGACGGTATCGAGCCGATGGCGGTCGCGTCCCTCGCTGTCCTGATCGGTACCTCGGAAAACGTCCAGCCGATGCCTGATATGAGCGAACTGGCAGCGCATTTCGATCCTGCCGCGACATCCAAATCCGCCGCCAAGTTCGACCCGGAAGAGCTGGTCGTCCTGAACCGGGGCCTGATGCATACGCTTTCTTTTGCCAATGCGCGCGACCGCCTCGCGGTGCTTGGTGTATCCGGCGATCAGGCTGAACAATTCTGGAATATCGTGCGCGGCAATCTCGACCGGTTGAGTGATGCGGTTTCGTGGTGGCGTATCGTTCAGGACGGTCCGCTCGATAAACCTGAATTCGAACCCGAAGAATTGCAGTTCGTCCGCGAAGCGTTCGACCTCTTGCCGGAAGAGCCCTGGACCGCAACGGTATGGAAGGACTGGACCGCTCGGGTCAAGGATGCGAGCGGCCGCAAGGGCAAGGCGTTGTTCCTGCCGCTCAGACTGGCGCTCACCGGACTTGTTTCGGGGCCGGAGCTTGCAGATCTATTGCCCCTTCTGGGGCGGGAAGGAACGTTGGCCCGACGACCCTGATCTTGCGCTGTTCCGGCGGCAAGGCCGAGACGGGAGAGACGTCGGGTTTCTTCACCATCTGACGCATGATCGTGGTGTCGAGTCCTCCCGCCGCATTGGCCAGTGTCTCGGGATCGTCGGCGGGATCTGGCTTGTCTGTCGGTATTGGCAGGAATGGACTGCCGGAACCGGCAATGGCTTCTGGCTGCGCGACCGGCGGGTTGCCGGCGATGATCCTGAAATTCTGTGCTGCGTTGCAGCCGCAACCTTGCGGTAGCGGCTGGTCGGAACGCTTGTAGAGAAAAGCTGACGGAAGTTCGGAATAGGGGCGCCCGGTTCTCGACGACATCATCGCTGCGGGATCGCCTGTCATGCCGCGCGAATAAAAGACCTGCATTTCCGTGCCGGGGCAGCCCGCATTGCACCGGTTCTGGTCGCGCTGGAAGTCGCTGACTGTGGCGGCATTCGACATCGGGAAGAAGTAGCCATCGCAGGTACGCACGCACATCGTGCGGAATTCACCGGATGGCGAAGGGACGAAGGCCGCTCCGAGTGCAGCTTCTTCCGCTCCGGATTCTGTCTCGCCGTCAGGCTCGTCTGCCTGAACCCTTTTTTGCTCCGCCGGTTTGCCGTCGCAATCATTGGTTGCAAGCGCTGCCAGCAGGCGGCCTCGATCGCGACGCGGCGAGCCATTTCCCATTTGCGCGCGCTTGCGCTGAAGTTTGTCGAGATTGGCGTTCATCCGATCGATGGCCGTGTTGAGCGCCGCGCACTGACTGACGCTGCCCCCGAACAATGAAAAGCCGCAGCCGGCGTCACGTGCCTGGGCCCGTGCCTTGGCGAGCTCATTGTTCTGCCGGGCGATGGCACCGTCATAGCGACGCTGTTGGCCGGCACCACCACCTTTTTGCAGAGAAGCAAGCTCTGCTCGCAGCTGACGACAGATGCGAGAGGCGGCCTCGGCGCTGGTCGAGGAACAAAAGGCCAGCGCGATGACGCAAAACAGCGTCCATGCAAGCGCCAGCCTTCGATTCGCCCCGGTCATCACCTTCATCGCCCGCCTGTGTCGGGCAATGAAAATAAGGCTGGGCGGTTAAGCTTCTCTTGAGCTCATCAACCACGCGGCGCGTGAAGCGCTGCCTGTGCCTTGTGCGATGCCTCTACAACGGCCAATGCGGTCATGTTGACGACGCCGCGTGAGGTTACCGAGGGCGTCAGGATGTGCGCCGGCATGTCGGTGCCGAGCAGGATCGGACCGACATGCAGGGCATCCAGCATGGTCCGAAGTGCCGTCAATGTGATGTTGGCTGCATCGAGGCTGGGGAACACCAACAGATTGGCCTCGCCCTTCAGCCGCGAATGTGGATACACGCGCTGACGCAGGTGTTCGGACAAAGCCGAATCCGCATGCATTTCACCGTCGCATTCCAGTTCCGGCGCGATACGCGCCAGGATCTCGGCAGCCTTGCGCATTTTCAGGGCACTTGGCGCATCGCGCGAGCCGAAATCCGACAGCGAGAGCAGGGCGGCCTTCGGCTCGATGCCGAAGCGGCGGATTTCCTCAGCTGCCAGGATGGTCATCTCGGCGATTTCTTCGGCGCTTGGGTCGATCGAGACATAGGTGTCGGTCAGGAACAGGACGCCACGCTGCGAGATCAGCATCGAAAGCGTCGAAAGGTCATGATCGGTGATGCCTGGACGCGGCCCGATGATCAGCGTGACGTTGCGCAGGTGACGTGCGAAACGGCCTTCTAGACCGCAGATCATGGCATCCGCGTCGCCGCGTTTCACCGCAAGGGCCGCAATCACCGTATTGTCTGTGCGCACCATGGTGCGGGCCGCCTCTGGCGTAACGCCGCGGCGGCCGCCCAGCTCGATCAGGAGGTCGACATAGTGGCGGTAGCGCGGGTCTTCCTCGGGATTGATCAGACCGAAGTCGACGCCGGGCTTGATACGCAGGCCATAGCGTTTGAGACGAACCTCGATCACATGCGGACGGCCGATCAGGATCGGCTCGGCGATACCTTCCTCGAGCACCACCTGAGCTGCCCGCAGCACCCGCTCGTCCTCACCATCGGCATAGATGACCCGCTTGGCGCTGGAGCTTCGGGCTGTTGAGAACACCGGCTTCATGACCAGGCCGGAGCGGAAGACGAAGCGGTTCAGCTTGTCGAGATAGACCGCCATATCCGTGATCGGACGTGTAGCCACGCCAGTATCACAGGCCGCCTTTGCCACAGCCGGCGCGATGCGAAGGATGAGACGCGGATCGAACGGCGATGGGATCAGGAAATCCGGCCCAAAGATCGGCGTCTCGCCGGAATAGGCGCGCGCTGCGACGTCCGAAGGCTCTTCGCGTGCCAGTGCTGCGATGGCGCGTACGGCAGCCATCTTCATTTCTTCATTGATGGCGCTGGCACCGCAATCCAGCGCGCCGCGGAAGATATAGGGGAAACAGATGACGTTGTTGACCTGGTTCGGGAAATCCGAACGTCCGGTACAGATCATGGCGTCCGGGCGGGCTGCCCGCGCGACCTCCGGCATGATTTCGGGGGTTGGATTGGCCAGCGCCAGGATCAATGGTTTCTCGGCCATCCCTTGGAGCAATTCAGGTTTCAACACGCCGGCGGCGGACAGGCCGAGGAAAACATCGGCACCGGGAATGACGTCGGCCAGCGTACGGGCTTCTGTGTCCTTGACGTATGGATCCTTCCAGCGATCCATCTCCTCGACGCGGCCTTTGTAGGCAACGCCAAAACGGTCGGTAACCCAGATGTTCTCTATACTGGCACCGAGCGAAACAAGCAGGTTGAGGCAGGCAAGTGCCGCGGCGCCGGCTCCCGACGTCACGATCTTGACGTCTTCTATTTTCTTCCCGGCCAGCTCCAGCCCGTTGAGCACGGCGGCTGCGACAATAATGGCGGTGCCATGCTGATCGTCGTGGAAAACCGGGATGCCCATGCGGGCCTTCAATTGCTCCTCGACCTCGAAGCATTCGGGCGCCTTGATATCCTCGAGATTGATGCCGCCGAAGGTCGGCTCCAGTGCCGCGACCGTCTCGACCATGCGGTCGATCTCAGGTGCCTCGATCTCGATGTCGAAGACGTCGATGCCGGCGAATTTCTTGAACAGGACTGCCTTGCCTTCCATGACCGGCTTGGAGGCCAGCGGGCCGATGTTGCCAAGGCCGAGCACGGCCGAGCCATTCGAGATCACGGCCACCAGATTGGCGCGCGCCGTGTAGTCGGCGGCCGTCGCCGGATCATCCTTGATGGCAAGACATGGCGCAGCGACGCCTGGAGAATAGGCGAGCGCTAGGTCTCGCTGGTTGCCAAGCGGCTTGGTTGCCTGGATCTCCAGCTTTCCAGGGACGGGATGCTTGTGGAAGAAGAGCGCGGCCTCATCCAGATCCGAACGTGCCGTCTTGCTCTTGTCGCCTGCCATGCTTTCCCAGCCTCCTGTTGCGTCACCCCTTTTAGCATGTGCCGCCATTTTTTCGAGACGCGATGTAACGCAGCTCCGTGTTTTTCAAATCAACGAAAAACTACGTTATTTCAGAGTGATGGCGATGGACGTTGCGGGTGCTTCCGCAACTTTCCTTGGCTAGAAGGCGCTGACGTAAAGCCCGCCATCGACCGGAATGTTCTGCCCAGTGAGATAGCCTGCGTGGACCGAACACAGGAAAGCGCAGATCTGGCCGAATTCGTCCGGCGTTCCCAGCCGCTTGGCGGGAATGTCGGCGGCAAGACGAGCCTTGCGTTCCTTGGCGGCGTCCACCGTTTCGATCGAGCCCGGCTCGTGCGGTCCGCGCAGGCGGTCGGTGTCCAGCTTGCCGGGCAGCATGCTGTTGATGGTGACGTTGCGGTCGATGACCGTGCGGGCGACGCCAGCGAGAAAGGATGTCAGCCCGGCGCGCGCGCCGGAGGACAGATCGAGACCAGGGATCGGCACATACACCGAGAGCGAAGTGATGTTGACGATGCGTCCGAAGCCGCGGGCTGCCATACCGTCGATGACAGCCTTCACCAGTTCAATTGGCGTGACCATGTTGTTGGTGACGCCTTCCAGGATCTTTTCGCGGTCCAGTTCGCGGAAGTCGCGATAGGGAGGGCCGCCATTGTTGTTGACGAGGATATCGGGATCCGGACAGGCCGCGATCAGGGCTTTCTGTACATCGGGTTTTGACACATCGCCGATCACCTCGACGACGCGAACCCCAAACCGCTCGCGAATCTCCGCAGCGGTTTTCGCCAGGAGCACGGGATCGCGACCATTGACCACGAGATCGCACCCGGCCTCGGCCAGCGCCATCGCGCACCCGCGCCCCAGTCCCTTGCTCGATGCGCAAACGATCGCCTTCTTGCCGCGAATGCCGAGATCCATGTCAAAAACCTCCGATTGGATACCCAAGGCTAGCGAAAGGACTGGCCTAATCGCAACCGTCATACGGTTGTTGCATGAATCGAGGCATAGCCAGCGCGAAAGGTGAGATCGCGATGTCCAGCGCCAAACCACGCATGTTCCGCTCCATCTTCATCTCGGATGTGCATCTGGGATCGAAAGCGGCCAAGGCAGAGTTTCTGATCGATTTCCTGCGGCATCATGATGCCGATACGATCTTCCTTGTCGGCGACATCGTGGACGGGTGGCGGCTGCGTCGCAGCTGGCATTGGCCTCAGGCTCATAACGACGTGGTGCAGAAACTGCTGCGCAAGGCGCGCAAAGGCAGTTCGATCACCTACATCGCCGGCAATCACGACGAGTTCGCCCGCCAATTCCAGGGCGTGCACTTTGGCGGTATCGTAGTGGCCGATCGCGCCATCCATGAAACGGCCGATGGCCGCCGCATGCTGGTCATCCATGGCGACCAGTTCGACACGGTCGTGCACAACGCGCGCTGGCTCGCCTATTTCGGTGATTATGCCTATGACGCGGCGATGCTGATCAACCGCGGTGTCAGCCGCTTCCGCAAAGTCTTCGGTATGCCGTACTGGTCGTTCTCGTCCTGGGCGAAGGTCAAGGTGAAGAAAGCCGTGAATTTCATCGGTTCCTTCCAGAATGTGCTCACCGAAGAGGCGCGACGGTCGGAGGTCGACGGTGTGATCTGCGGGCACATCCACCACGCCGCAATCGAAACCGTCGACGACGTCCAGTACATCAACACTGGCGACTGGGTGGAAAGCTGCACGGCTGTGGTCGAGCATTTCGACGGCCGTTTCGAGATCCTGCATTGGGCGCATGTCATGCCCGAAGCGCCGTCGGCGGAACCGGTGCTGGTGCCGGTGACTTTTGATGTCCTGCCGACCAAGGTCCGCGCGGCGGAAGCGGCTTGAAGACTGCCGATCCCTGCAAGTCTCACATCGCCACAATATTTGACATAAATCGATTAGGCCAACCAGTTTCTGGCGACTGGCAGGCATGATAGAGCAGGGCGGCTGACCGGCCATTTTGCTGGCAGCAGTTGCCGATTGCCTTTTTTTTATGTCCCTGCCTCCGCTTTCGCCTGAACAGCAGATCAAGCCGCGCAACTATGAACTGCGCATGGCGCTGGTTTTCTTCACCGTTCTGGTGCCGAGCGGCATCTATCTGCCATATTTTCCGCTCTGGCTGGAGGCGCACGGCTTCAGCCCGGAAAAGATAGCCGTCATTCTGTCCGCGCCGATGTTCTTGCGCGTGGCGACGACCCCGCTGTTCACCTCCCTGGCCGACAAGGCAAATGACCGCGTCAACGTCTATCTGGCACTCGCTTTCGCCTCGGTGGTGGTTTCTGCGGGTTATTTCCTGCCGCCCAGCTACGCAATCGTGCTGGCGGTTTCACTGGTTCTGGCGGTGGTCTGGACGCCGCACTCGCCGATTGCCGATTCGCTGGCGCTGTCGGGCGTACGCCGCTTCGGGGCCAATTATCCGCGTATGCGCATCTGGGGATCGATCTCCTATCTCTGCGCGAATCTGGTTGGCGGCTTTATCCTGACTTCGACCGGTGCAGGTGCTGTACCGATCATGCTGTTCGTATCGTTCCTGGCGATTGTCGCGATCGGCTTGATGGCGCCTCGCATGGGAAGGCCAAGGCGTGCGTCGCCGCTCTCTGCGACCGATCTGCAGCAAGCGGTACCCACCCTGCGCAATCCCTATTTCCTTTATTTTGCCACTGGCGCCGGCGTCCTGGTCGGCAGCCATGGCTTTCTCTACGGATTCTCATCCATCTATTGGAAATCGTTGGGAATAAACGATTCCGTGGTGGGCTTTCTTTGGGCTTTCGGCGTTGTCTGCGAAGTCGGCATGTTCATGGCCTTCAATCGGCTGTTCAGCCATGTCCCAGTCGTTCGCGTGATGATGTTGGCCGCCTGCGGTGCCATCGTCAGGTGGATCGCATTTCCGCTGATCTGGCCACTGGGTCTCGGCGTGGCCGGGTTCTTCGGCCTGCAGGCGCTGCACGCCATCTCGACAGCGCTGGTATTGATCGGCCTGCAGAAGATGATCGGCGAAACAGTGGCCGAGGAGCGCACTGGCGCGGCGCAGGGCATCGCATTCTTTGCCAACGGCTTTGCCATGGCCGCTGTCACGCTGGCCTCCGGTCCGCTTTACCAGAGCTTCGGGGCTGAAGGATTCTATGCCATGGTGCCAGTGGCATTGCTGGGCCTTGCGCTCATCCTGCTTGCGGCGCGTTCAGCCCCACAACGCACCATCAGGCGGTGAAACCAGCGACCCATCGTAGACGAGGCCAGGTTCCCGATCGCGCGCCAGCAGCAAGGGGCCATCGAGGTCGACGTAGTCGGCGCCTTGCGCAAGGAGCACTGCCGGCGCCATGGCAAGCGACGTTCCCACCATGCAACCGACCATGACACCGAGACCCGCCTCCCGGGCACGGTCGCGCAGCTTGATTGCCTCGGTCAGGCCGCCGGCCTTGTCCAGCTTGATGTTCACGGCATCGTAAAGGCCGACCAGCGAATCGATATCCTTTGCTGCATGCACGCTCTCATCGGCGCAGATCGGAATCGGACGGGAAATGTGCCGCAGCTTGTCATCACGGCCGGCGGGCAAAGGCTGTTCGATCAGCGCAACACCGAGAGCCGCCGCGGTAGCGATGTTTTCCGCGACATTGTCGTCGGTCCAGCCTTCATTGGCATCCAGGATCAGCCTGCTCCCTGGCGCAGCCTCTCGAACAGCGCGAATACGCGCGGCATCGTTCTCGCCCCCCAGCTTGACCTTGAGCAGCGGCCGAGCCGCATTGGCGCGGGCCTGCGTGGCCATTGCCTCGGGCTCCGCGAGCGACAGAGTGTAGGCAGTTTCGAGTGCAGCCGGGGTGATCCGAAGCATCCGGGCGACCGAAGCTCCCGCCATCTTGGCTTCAAGGTCCCACAAGGCACAGTCGATGGCGTTGCGGGCTGCACCGGCTGGCATCACGGCCTGAAGTTGAGTGCGATCCAGGCCGGCCTCCAATGCGACGCGCACCGCTTCGATTGCCGCCACAACGCCCTCGATGGTCTCGCCGTAACGCCGATAGGGTACGCATTCACCGCGTCCGGCGTGGTTGCCGTCGCGGATGGTGCAGGTGACGACCTCGGCTTCGGTCTTGGAGCCGCGGGCGATGGTGAAGACCCCGGCGATGGGAAAACGCTCGGCATCGACCGAAATGACACGCACCATATTTTTCTGCTCCGGTAATGCCGGCGTAATGCGGCCGGTAAATCGACAGGCCTGTCCCGTCGAGATAAACAGGATGGCATGTTGACGATCCGCAAACGCGACGCAAGCGACAAGGCCGCCACGGCGAGCGTTGAGCCGCGCGTTGTCGTCAGCGAGAGCGACGGAAAACTTGGCTGCGCCTTTCACGGCAATTGGACGACACGCCGTGTCGCGCAAGTGGACGCCGAGATGCGTCAACTGGAAAAACGAAACGATTTCAGTTCCTTGTCGCTCGATTTTTCAAGCATTGCACGCATGGATACAGCCGGTGCCTGGCTGATCGCACGGCTGATCAATGCATGTCAGAAGCGTGGCGTGCAGATCGAGCAAGTCGGACAGAGTGAGACGGTCAAGACGCTGATTGACGCCGTCTTTGAAGCTGTAAGCAGGGCCGAACTCGGCAAGGCGATTCCCCAGCCGAACATCGTCATTCGCGCATTGGAGTTGATCGGGCGTCGTGTCTGCGAGGCCGGGGATGACTTCCTGGCCGGAATGAACATTTTGGGCGCGACGATCCGGGGCGCGCAGATGAAGCTTGGGCGCGGTCATGCGGTCAACCCGGCCGCGATCTTCAACCAGCTGGATCGCATGGGCGTCGGTGCGGTGCCGGTCGTGCTTCTGATGTCGACCATCGTCGGTGCCATTGTGGCGCAGCAGGGTGCGTACCAACTGCGTTACTTCGGTGCTGACATCTTCGTGGTCGATCTGGTTGGCGTTCTGGTGCTGCGGGAGCTCGGCGTGCTGATGACGGCGATCATGATTGCCGGCCGGTCGGGCAGCGCAATCACCGCCGAGATCGGTTCCATGAAGATGCGCGAGGAAGTCGACGCGTTGAAGGTCATCGGCCTCAACCCGATCGGCGTGCTGGTATTCCCGCGTCTCGTCGCCTTGGTCATCGGCCTGCCGTGCCTCACCGTGCTGGCCAATTTTGCGGCACTTGGCGGTGGAATTTTCGCGGCATGGGCTTATTCCGACATTCCCCCGGCAGCCTTCATCGACCGGCTCAAGGTCGCCATCGATCTCAGCACGATCTTTGCTGGTCTGATCAAGGCGCCGTTCATGGCCATCATCATCGGTACCATCGCGTCGGTGGAAGGGCTGAAAGTTGGTGGAAGCGCCGAATCGCTTGGCTTGCACGTCACCCAGTCGGTGGTGAAATCCATCTTCGTCGTCATCATCCTGGATGGGCTCTTCGCCCTTTTCTACGCGTCGATCAGTTTCTGACATGGCAATCGTCGAACAACATGCCGAACATACCGATGGCGGGCAGGACGACGTCGTACTGTCGGCGAGCGGCATCAAGGTGGCGTTTGGCGAGACAGTCATCCTGGACGACCTGTCGCTGGATATCCGACGCGGTGAGATCCTCGGTTTCGTCGGGGCCTCCGGTGCTGGCAAATCCGTGTTGCTTCGCACCGTGCTCGGCCTGGTGAAGAAGCAGGCCGGCACGATCAGACTGTTCGGCGTCGATGTCGATAACGCCAGCGATGCAGAGCGGCTGCGCATCGACATGCGGCTCGGTGTGCTGTTCCAGCAGGGCGCGCTGTTTTCGGCGCTCACGGTGATGGAAAACGTCCAGGTGCCGATGCGCGAGTATCTGGATCTGCCGCGAAAGCTGATGGACGAACTGGCCATGCTGAAGATCGAGCTGGTCGGCCTGCCGCCGGATGCTGCGCGCAAATACCCTTCGGAACTTTCCGGCGGCATGATCAAGCGCGCTGCCCTTGCACGCGCCCTGGCTCTGGATCCGGAAATCGTATTTCTCGACGAGCCGACTTCCGGTCTCGATCCGATCAGCGCAGCCGAGTTCGATGAGCTGGTGGTCAAGCTGCGCGATACGATGGATCTGACCGTCTACATGGTGACGCACGATCTTGATTCGCTGTTCACCGCCTGCGATCGCATCGCAGTGCTGGGCAAGAAGCGAGTGCTGGTGCAAGGCACCGTCGAGGACATGCTGAAGAGCGAAGAACCCTGGGTGAAGTCCTATTTCCGCGGAAAACGAGCACGACAGCTTGATCTTGCAACGCGCGCGCAGCCATAAGTGAAGCAATGGAAACCAGAGCCAACTACGTCATTGTCGGCATTTTCACACTGGTGGCTATCCTGGCTGCGTTCGGTTTTGTCTACTGGACCGCGAACATAGGCGATCGCGGCGAGACGACGACCTTGCGCGTGCGCATCCCCGGCTCGGCCTCGGGCCTGGGCCGCGGCAGTTTCGTGCTGTTCAACGGCGTCAAGGTGGGCGACGTGCGCCGCGTCTATATCGACGTGGATGATCCGACCATTGCGGTCGCTGATACCGAGATCGACCGCATGACGCCGATTACGCAGTCGACACAGGCAGACATCGGCCTAGCCGGCTTGACTGGGCAGGCGAACATCGAGCTGACCGGTGCGAATCCAAAGGAGCCGAAGCTTCTCGATGAAGCGGAAAAAGACGGGCGTGTGGCGGTGATCATTGCCAAGCCTTCCGCTGTGACCAATCTTTTGCAGACCGCACAGGATATCGCCACCCGCGCCGACAAGGTCCTGTCCGAGTTCGAGGGTTTCGCGAAGGATGTGCGTGGACCGCTGACGCAGACAGCCCAGAACGCCGCAAAATTCTCCGATGCTCTGGCCAAGAATTCCGATGGCATCGACAAGTTCCTGTCCAGCGTCAGCGCACTTTCGACAGAATTGCAGGGCGTTTCAGGCAAGCTGGATGGTGCGCTGAAGGCCGCGGAAGGTCTGCTCAACGCTGTCGACCGCGACAAAGTCAGGAACATCGTCGCCAATGTCGACGAATTCACCCGCAATCTGAGCAAGACCAGCGACCAGTTCGATTCCACCATCGCCGAGGTCAAGCAGGCGGTTGGATCGATCAACGATTTCGCCGCGAAGACGCAGGTGACGCTCGACAAGGTGAATGGCGTTCTCGACAGCGTCGACCCCGCCGATGTGCGCACCGCGCTGGCCAACATCAAGGATGCCAGCGTCAATGCAGGCAAGGCCTCGGCAGACATTGCCAAGGTGACGGAAAAGGTCTCCGCACGCTCCGACGACATTCAGCAGACCATCAAGGATGCTCAGCAGCTGGCACAGCGCCTGAACAACGCCTCAGTGCGCATCGACGGCATCCTGGCCAAGGTGGATGGTATGCTTGGTTCCAGCGACACCAAGGGTCTGGTGGCTCAGGCCAGCGAGACGCTGAAGTCGTTCAAGCAGGTGGCCGACACGCTGAACAAGCATGTTGGCGTTATCTCCGACAACCTGCAGCGCTTCTCCGGCCAGGGACTGCAGAACGTGGAGGCGCTGGTTGGCGACACCAGGCGTTCGGTCAATCGTATCGAAGAGGCGGTTACCGACTTCCAGCGCAATCCGCAGCGTATCCTGTCGGGTGGCGACGGCGAGGTACGTCAGTATGATGGAAGGGTACGGCGTTGACGGCGCGGTACGGTTACATTGATAGATACCGCCGGGAAGGGGACCCAGAGCAATTCCAGGAAAGGTGTGCAGCGGTTTTCCATCTGGAATTGCGTAGAAACGAAGAGTTAGAGCGTTTCCGCATTTCCGTTGTAGACGGAAATGCTCCAGGGGCCGTGTTCAGTGGGGACATAGCGTGAAGTCGATCCGAGTGCATGCGGGCGCGTTGCTGCTCGCGACTATCCTTGCGGGATGCGCGGCACTGCCAGGCGGTGGCCCCGCGCCACTCGATACCTTTGATCTGTCGACGCCGAGCGTCCAGACGGGTGGTCAAAGCAAACGCCAGATCCTCGTCACGCAGCCGGTGGCGCTGAAGGCGCTGGACAGTCAGAACATCGTCATCAAGACCGCCCAGCGCTCGATCCAGTATCTCAAAGGCGCGCAATGGGCCGACAGGTTGCCGGTCATCGTGCAGGCAAGGCTGGCTGAAGCGTTCCAGCGCACGGGACGGTTTGCAGGTGTCGGGCGGCCGGGCGAAGGACTGGCGATCGACTATCAGGTCATCACCGAAATCCGAGCCTTCGAAGTGCGCGCCGAGAAAGGCGAGCAGGCACATGTCGAGCTCTATGTCCGCATCCTCAATGACCGCAACGGGGAAGTGCGTGCTTCGCGCAGTTTCCAGGCCAGCGCGCCGGTTACCGGCGGCGGCGGCAACTCGGCCTATGTGGCCGCGCTCGACCGGGCCTTCGGCCAGGCGGTTGGCGAGATCGTACGCTGGTCGGATTCGACGATCTAGGCCGCGTTCTCAAGGTTTTCCCATCATCACCCGCTCTTTTGCGGCAATTTGGCACCTGCTTTCATGGTGCGCTGCATTGTAGTCTCGCAGGATGGGAGGGCGTCAGTATTTCAGGGTGAGCCATGAAGTTCCTTTCAACCGCCGCGGTCATTTCGGCGTTGCTCTTGTCTGATCGTGCAGCCTTTGCTGCATCGACCGTAGCCTTGAATGGCGTACTGATGCAGCCGGCGGGTATCGAGGACAATTTCATTGGCAGCAAACAGGCGCCCGCTACCCTCATTGTCTATTCCTCGCCGACCTGCGGCCACTGTGTCGATTTCGAGAAGAAAGTGCTTCCCGACCTTGAACGGAAATATGTTCAGACCGGCAAGTTGAAGATCTCGATACGCCCATTTGTTCGCAACGTGGTGGACGCCGCAATTTTCCTGATAGCCGAGCAGGCGGGTCAGGAGCGCTACCGCAAGACGCTTGCAGCCTTCACCGATCGCTACGAAGAAATCGTTGCTGCAACAGAGCGCAAGGGTGTGATGGGTGAAATCGCGGCTTCCCAAGGAATCGATCAGCCGCATTTTGAGCAAGCCCTCAAAAACGAGGCCTATCTTCGGAAGCTCGAAAGTCTTCGAGATCAGGCGATGCAACGGCTGGCGATAAAGGGTACGCCGACGTTTTTTCTGAACGGCGAGCGTCTGGCCTATGACGGGACGGTCGCTTCATTCGACAAGATGCTGACGCCCAAATAGCGTTCTTTGATTGATCCCAAACAAAAAAGGCGGGAGTTGAACTCCCGCCTTTTTCCTGTTGTGCGCTACCTCAGCGCAGGCGGCCGCTGGCATGAGCAAGCATGGTGTAGACCTTGCCGGTGTCCGAGGTGAGGTAGGTCTGCGAGATCATGTTGTCGCGATCGTTGCGCGAAACATCCTTGAGCAACTTCTCGAAGTCGTCGCAGTAGCGGTCGACTGCGGCGCGAAACTCGGCCTCCGACTGGTACTTGCGGCGGATGTCGTCGAAGGTCTGCTGACCTTTCAGCGTATAGAGACGGCGCGTGAACACGTCGCGCTCGCCGCGCCGGTAGCGGTTCCACAATTCGATCGAAGCATCGTGGTCGATGGCCCGAGCAATGTCGACGGAGAGGGAGTTCAGCGACTCCACGACATGCAGCGGAGAACGCTGCACCGGCGTGGCACGTGGCTGTAGCGGAGCCGGCCGTGCGCCGTCGTCTTCGGAAGCGCCTGTCAGCAGGTCGCGCACCCAGCCACCCTGCGGCGTGCGGGCGCCGGCATCACCACGTGGCCTGAGTGCCGTCTCGCCGGCGTCCAGAGAACCGCGCAGACCCGTTGGCGCGACCGGTGCTTCAGGCGCGCGCCGCTGCGGTTCCGCAGGACGCCGCGCTTGCGGCTCCGTCGGACGTGGAGCTGGCGTCGGAGCAGGGCGCAGGTTGCGCGGCTCCGCGACGTCGACCGTGCGACCCGACTTGGCGACGATGTCCGACAGTTCCTTGAGTGCATTGATCTGCTCGGAAACCGCACGGCGGATTGCCGTCGTCGATTCCTTTGCTTCCTCAGGCATCTCAATGACACCCTTGCGCAGTTCGGCACGGGTCAGGTCCAGCTCGCTCTTGATCGAGCCGGCGGTACGGCGCATCTCTTCGGTGGCGTCGGAGAACCGCTTGGTGGCGGAATCGACCACTTCCGAAATAGCGACGCGGATCTTGTCGGCCGATTCCAGGGTCCTGCCTTCGGCGCTTTGCAGCGTCTGGCTGACCAGGGTCTCGAAGGAACGCATGACCTTCTCGAGGTCTTCCGACTTTTTGACCAGGCCGACCGCGAGATCGTCGAGCGACGACTGGCGGGCCAGGGTGTGCTCCAGATTGCTCTGTGCAGAGCCGAGCAGATCCGATGCGCTGGCGAGCAGACGGCTGTGCTCGTCGAAGCGGGTGGCAATGGAAGCCACTTCGCGCAGGGTTGCCGAGGACAACTCGGTCAGCCTGGTCGTGTTGGAATCGACCAGACGAGCCGAACTTGCGAAGGTCTGCGACGCCTTCTCGGTGGTCGTCGCAAAGCTCTGCGTCGAGCCGGCGAGACGGGTCTCGACCTCGCCCAGGTTTTCCGAGGCCTTGGCGATCAGCGTGTTGAGCTGGTCGGCCGAGTTCGTCATGCGGCCGATGAGATCGGACACATTGTCTGCCAGGGACGAACGGGCGCCGTCGACTGCAGCAAGCGTTTCGGCCGTACGGCTGGCAAGCGCATCCGCAAGAACTGCGTTTTCGCGGCGCAGCGTTGCTGTGGCGCGCTCGGTTGCCTCCTCCATGCTCTTCTGCAGCTCGATGCCGCCTTCCGAGAACTTGTCGACCAAAGGACGGGCCGTCTCGTCGAGGATCTTGGAAAGCTCCGCGGAACGAGCCGCCAGCATCGAGTTGAGCTCGCGTGTGTTGGCGCCGATGGTCTTGGCCGCTTCATTCGTGCTTTGACCGATATGCTGGCCGACGGCGGCGAAGGTTTCAGCGATGACATTGGCGCGCGACGCCAGTTGACCTTCGGCCTGCGTGATCTGCTGTTCGAGCTTCTGGCCCATCGCGTCGGCCGATGCTGCAAAACGGCTCTCGACACTGGCGACCTGACCTTCGACGCGTGTCGCGGCAGCAGCAGCGCTGGATGCCAGACGCTGGTCGGCGCTGGTCAAGGCACGTTCGATCTCGACGGCATGGCCGGCCAGTTCCTCACCGGTCATGCGGGCGCGATCTGCAACGCGGCGCTCGGTATCCTCGAAGGCCCCGACGATCTGGTCGGCGTGGCTGCCGATTGCCGAAGCGCTGTCGGAGATACGCGACACCATGCGGCTGTCGGCATCGTCGAAGACGCGGCTGATCTCTGCGGCACGAGCCGTCAGGGCGTCCGAGCCTTCCGCGATGCGCACGGCCAGCTGCTGTTCGACCGTTTCGAACACCCGGCCGAGGTCGGTTGCACGAGCCGCGAGCGCGTCGGCGGATTCACTGATGCGAGCACCCATGCGCTGGTCGGCATCTTCGAAGTTGCGCAGGATATCGCCTGCACGGGAAGCCAGGGTCTGCGCCGTCTCGACGGCACGAGCGACCAGTTTCTGGTCCGCACTCTCGAAGGTCTGGGCGATGTCTTCGGCACGAGCGAGCAGGGCGGCCGAGGTCTGTTCAGCGCGCTCGGCGATCTTGCGGTCGGCATCGGTAAAGGCAATGCCTGCTTGTTCGTGCAGCGTGTTGGTGACTTCCAGGACCTTTTCACGCAACTGGCCGGCAACATAGAGTGCGCTCTTTTCCAGAGCTCCGCGAATGTTGTCGACACCTGCGTTGAGCGCGCGTTCCATAGTGCTGGAACGCTCCTCGATGACGCCGGTCTGGCGCGCGAAGGCCTGCTCGACCTTGTCGATATCGGCTGCAATGGCATCCGAGATGCTCGAGGAGGAGGTGGCGATCTGGTCGATATGTCCGGCCAGTGCGCGGTCGATGTCGCGCCGGGCGTCGACCAGCTTGGCGAGGTCTTCCTCCAATGCCCGGGTGAGCGCCGAGCGGTCGGCTGACAGGCGGTCGTTGTGGCCCGAAATCAGGCCCTGAACGTGTTCCAGGCTGCCTTCCAGAGCCTGCGCAAAATCGGCGCGGTTGTCGGCCAGGCGCTGGGCGTGGCCACCAAGTGCGCCGTCGATTGCCGCAAGATCGGTTTCCAGTGCACGCGTCAAGAGATCGCGGCCTTCGGCCAGCTTGCCGACATGGCCGGCGATCACCGCGTCAATGCCGCCGCGGCTTTCATTGAGCTTGGCAAGGTCGGCGTCCAGAGCGCGACGCAGGATATCGCGGCCTTCGGCGAGCTTCTCGACCTGACCGGCGACAAGTCCGTCGATGGACGAGCGGCTCTCAGCCAACTTGGCGAGATCGTCTTCCAGCGCCGAGGTCAGCATCGAACGATCCGCGGCAAGCCGCTGGCTGTGGCCGGCGACGATGTCGTTGACGCGTCGCAGTTCGTCATCGAGCGCCTGCTGGAAGTCGGTGCGGGCATCGACCAGCTTCTGCGATTGACCGGCCATCACGCCGCCGATCGATGACAAATCTGCTTCCAGCGCGCGCTTCAGGACATCGCGGCCTTCGGCGAGCTTCTCGACCTGTGCAGCAACAAGCCCATCAATGGCGGCACGGCTTTCGGCAAGCTTGGCAAGATCGTCTTCCATAGACCTGGCAAGCAGGGCTCTATCGGCTGCCAATCTGTCGCCGTGGCCGGAAACCAGCGTGTTGACGCGGGCGAGGTCGGCATCCAGCGCCTCGGAGAACTGCGCGCGGTTGTCGACCAGCTTCTGCGATTGATCGGCAATGGCCGCAGTGATCGTGTTGAGGTCGGATTCCAGCGCACGCTTCAGAATATCGCGGCCCTCGGCAAGCTTTTCGACCTGACCGGCAACCAGCCCGTCAATGGATTCGCGGCTGTCGGCCAGCTTGGCCAGATCCTCTTCGAGTGCGCGGGTAAGCATGTTGCGACCTTCGGCCAACCTGCCGACATGGCCGGCGATGGCTTCGTCGATACCGCTGCGGCTATCGCCAATCTTGGCGAGGTCGGCCTCCAGCGCGCGCTTGAGAATATCGCGGCCTTCGGCGAGTTTCTCGACCTGGCCGGCGACCAGTCCGTCGATGGACGAGCGGCTGTCGGCGAGCTTGGCAAGATCGTCTTCCAGTGCCTGGGACAGCAAGGAGCGGTCTGCCGCGAGCCTGTCGCTGTGGCCGGCGACAAGGTTGCTGACGCTCGAGAGGTTATCCTCCAGTGCCTTGGAGAGCAGGGAGCGATCCGCAGCAAGACGTTCGCTGTGACCGGCGACAAGATGATTGACGCTGGCAAGATCGGCATCGAGAGCCTGCGCGAACTGGGCACGGCTGTCTGCCAGTTTCTGTGACTGGTCGCCGATCGTTGCTGTGATGGTGTTGAGATCGGCTTCCAGCGCGCGCTTGAGGATATCGCGACCTTCGGCCAGCTTCTCGACCTGGCCGGCGACCAGTCCGTCGATGGACGAACGGCTGTCGGCGAGCTTGGCGAGATCATCTTCCAGAGCCCTTGCAAGCAGGGAGCGATCTGTGGCGAGGCGTTCGCTGTGGCTGGCGATCAGATGATTGACGTTGCCGAGATCGGTTTCCAGCGCCGAAGAGAACAGAGCTCGGTTGTCGGCCAGCTTCTGCGACTGGTCGCCGATGGCTGCCGTGATAGCACCGAGATCGGCCTCCAGGGCGCGCTTGAGGATGTCGCGGCCTTCGGCCAGCTTCTCGACCTGGCCGGTGACCAGGCCATCGATGGACGAGCGGCTGTCAGCCAGCTTGGCAAGATCATCTTCCAGGGCCCGGGCAAGCTGCGAGCGGTCGGACGCGAGCTGATCGGCGTGCCCGCGCACGAGTTCGCTGACGCTGGCCAGATCCTGCTCCAGCAGGCGGGCGAATTGCGCACGATCGTCCGTCAATCTCTGCGACTGGTCGGAAATGACCGAGCTGATCGTGCCGAGATCGGCTTCGAGGGCGCGCTTGAGGATATCGCGGCCTTCGGCGAGCTTCTCGACCTGGCCGGCAACCAATCCGTCGATGGAAGCGCGGCTTTCGGCGAGTTTGGCCAGATCCGACTCCAGGGTCTGCGAGAGCAGGCTGCGTTCGTTGACGAGCTGGCCGGAGTGGTCGGTGACCAGCCGGCGGATGCTGGACAGGTCGGCGTCGAGCGCACGACCGAGCTGGTCGCGATCATCGGCGAGCTGCACCGAGTGGCTTTCCATCAACGCCTTGATGCTGTCGACGTCGGCTTCCAGCGCACGTGCCAGCACAGCGCGGCCTTCGGCGATCTTGGCAACCTGGCCAGCGACCAGATTGTCGATATCCGTACGGCTTTCAGTCAGCTTGTTGAGATCTGCATCGAGAGCGCGGGCGAGGATGGAACGACCTTCGGCCAGCTTGCCGACATGGCCGGAAACCATTTCGTCAATGATTGTGCGGGCATGCACGAGCTTGTCGGCATCTTCATTCAGGGCGTGAGTCAGGCGCGACCGGCCTTCCTCCAGGCGCTCCAGATGGCTGCCGAGCGAAGCGTCGATGGCCGCGCGGGACTCGTTGACCTTGCGCAAATCCTCTTCGAGCGCACGGCTGATGAGATTACGGCCCTCGGACAGCATATGCACCTGTGAGGTGACTGCCTCGTCGATGGCGGCACGGCCCTCCGAGAATTTCTCCAGGTCCGCCTGCATGGCGGCGGCCATGCGCTCGCGGCTTTCCTCCAGCTTGCGGCTGTGGTTTTCGACCGCTTCCTCGATGCCCACGCGGGCGTCCGCGAGACGCGCGATGTCGGCGTCGAATGTACGCGACACAGCGTGGCGTGCCGCCTCCATGCGGCCGGCGAAGTCGCTTGCACGAGCCTCCAGCATCGTCGACGTCGAGGTGACGATGTCGGCCATATCGGCGCCGATTTGTGCCTTGCCCTGGTCGATGAGGGCCGACAGCGTGTCCTTGCCTTCGGTGAAGGCGGTGGCGATGTCGCGGGCGCGATCGACCAGCGTTTCGTTGATCTGGCGGGCACGGGCTTCCAGCGCTGCGTTAAGCTTCTGCGTTCCCGTGTCCAGCGCCTCGGCGCGCGTCTGGAACTCGCTGATCAGTGCCTGGCCACGCTCGGCCAGCGTGCGTTCGATGCCGGAGAGGCTGGACTCGAATTCGGAGCTGAGGGTGCGGGCTGCACCACCGAGCAACGACACCATGCCTTGGGTGCGGTCATCGAGCAGTTCCGTCAGCGAACGCGTCAGACCGTCGGTGCTGTCTGTCAGCTTGGCGATGCGCGTGTCGAGCAGGCTGGCGAATGCCTCGCCGGAGGTGGACAGGCGGTCGGTGATCGTGTCGAGGCGGCTTTCGACGGAATCGAAAATCGACATCGAGCTTTCATTGATGCGGTCGATCAGCTGATCACCGGACGAGGTGATGGTCATCGACAGCTTGCTCGAAGCGCCGAGGATGTTCTCGCGGATGATGTCGCTGGCTGAGTTGATCTCGTCGCGCAGGGTCTCATGTGCGCCCGAGATTGAAGCACGTACACGCTCGGCGTGGCCGATGACGGCTTCGCGTTCGCTGCCCAGCCCGTCGACCAGGTTGCGGATGCGGCTCTCGTTTTCCGTATAGGAGCGTTCGAGCTGGCTGACTTCACTGTGAACCAGGGTCTCCAGTTCGACGGCGCGTGCGAGTGTGCGCTCGATGCCTTCGCCCATGGCCGCGACTTCGCGGCGCACGGCCTGGCCGATCATCATCACCCGGTCCTGCGCGATATTTTCCGGTTCGGTAAGGCGGAAGGCGACTTCCGTCATCGACTGCGCGGCCAGCCGCATGTCCTGTGCGCGGCGGACCATTGCGGCGAAAGCCCAGAACAGGATGATCGGAACAATAGCCGCAACGGTGATACCGATCAATTCGGGTCGCTGCAGCACCTGCGCGATGGAGCGGATGTTCCAGATATCAGGACCGAAGAGGAGATTGGCCAGGGCAGCCGCGCCGACGATCCATGCTATCGAGACGAACGCCACCACCCAATAGATGGTGTTGGAAGCACGGCGATTGAGGCTATGCAGCAGGGAGCGATAGTCCTTCTGGCGATCGTCATTGGCAGGCGAGAATCCGGCCGGCTGTGCTGCACCGTTGCGCGGCTCGACGGGCCGCAGCTCGGCGGGCTTGGCTTCAGCCACGGAGGCTTTGACTGGCTGGGGAGCTGGCGCCGGAGCGACCTTTTCGGCGCGACCTGCGCGCGCAAGCTCGTCTGCTGCCTGGGAGATCTGCGCTTCTAGATCTTCCATGGACGCGGCGATGTCGAGGTCTCCCGACTCTCCGGATAGGTCGAAATCGAGAGCCTGCTCGAGTTCCTTGGCGACCTCGGAATCAAGATTCTTCGTCGTGGTGGTTTTCTTCGCCATGCCTTCGCTACCCTGTACTAGCTGCTGCGAGAGCGGTCGTTATTGTCTTTTTTCGTCCCGCGCCGAGGCCTGATTTTGGACCCTCGTATCGTAATGACACAGGGGGGTAAAGAAAACATGCATTCGCGGACATACGTAAAACTTTAAATATAAGGTTAACGAGAGCGTGAGCCGAACCGGCGTTGCCAAACATTTTTCACAACTCCCTGTTAACCCGCCATCCATCGGAATTCGTTAGTTTGTAAGGCCTCGGGCGGCCGCGGCAATGGAGTTGAGTGGTATGCGTAGCGTAAACGTGGCGTTCTCGATGCCTGGTGGAGAAGCGTCGGGGCGGGCCCGCATCAGGCCTGTGGATATGGAACATCTGTCCCGGCAAACCATGGGCGATCGGGATCTGGAACGCGAGGTGCTTGCATTGTTTGTGCAGCAGGCTCTGTCTGTGGTCGAGAAACTGCCGGGGGCCGACAAAAGCCAGCGTCTCCTTTTGGCACACGCTTTGAAGGGCTCGGCTCGCGGCGTTGGTGCTTCGGCGATAGCCGATTGGGCGACCTCATTCGAGCGTCAGCCGGAGGATGACCGCCTCGTTAAAAAGCTGGGTCCGTTGGTCGAGGACGTCCGCGATTTCATCTCCGCGATCAGCCGCTAGAGAGATTGACGGCTGGATGGATGATCGCTGTTGACTGGCCGAAGTCCGGTTTTTCAAAAAGCGTCACTTTGGGGCGGTTTCGCGCGGCAGTTGACTTGCGCCGCCGAGTGATTATCTCGGCGGTGACTTCTCAGGTGATCAAATGACAAAACTGACCTACATCACCCATGACGGGACGCATTTTGACGTCGATGCCGAAAACGGCTCGACCGTTATGGAGAACGCAATCCGCAACGCGGTCCCTGGCATCGAAGCCGAATGCGGCGGAGCCTGTGCCTGCGCGACCTGCCACGTCTACGTCGACGACGCCTGGACGGGCGTGGTCGGCGAGCCGGAGACGATGGAAGAGGACATGCTCGACTTCGCGTATGAGGTTCAGCCGAACTCGCGCCTGTCCTGCCAGATCAAGGTTCGGGATGAACTGGATGGTCTGGTTGTGCGCATTCCCGAGCGCCAGGGCTGACTTCAGATATTAGAGCATGGTTGTAATATTCTGTTTTTAAACAGTTTATTCCGCGATCATTGGCGCTTCGGCTTCGTCGCGTCCTCGTAACGGCTTTTCCGGCATTGCCGTGAGCGCGGCAAGCGTCGCGACAAGCAGCGCTACGCTGACGAAGAAAATCGCGGCAAATGGAACTGCTGACGAGAACTGCGTCTGTGCCTGTATGCCTTCACCCATCAATGGAAGACCATAGGCGGCACCGACCGCGCCGAGCAATGCGACACCGAGTGCGCCGCCCAGCGAGCGCATGAAGGTGAGCACGCCCGTTGCCACACCGAGATGGCTGCGTTCGACTGCGTTTTGCACGGAAATGGTTGCCACCGGGAAAGTCGTGCCCGCGCCATAACCGACGCAAGTGGTCAGCACCACCACCCAGATCAGTGATGTGCTGCCGGCAACGAAGGCGAGCACGGCCAGGGCAACAATGCCGAAGCAGACCCCGACGAATGCCAGCCGCTTGTAGTGGGTAAAGCGCGGGGTCAGGCGGCCCGCTGTGGTTGCGCCGGCAACCGTGCCGAGCAGGATGCCGAGCATTGCCATGCCGGATTCCGACGCGGTCAGGCCGAGATGAGCCTGCAGGTAAACCGGAAGGTAGACGGAAAGCCCGACATTGGCGGCCTGCAGAAGGAATAGCGACAACGTGCCGGCAAGCACGATCGAATTGCCGAGCACATTCAGCGAGATCAGCGGCTCACGTGCCTTGACCAGCCGAAGCGAAAAGACAGCCCACACGATGGCAGAGGCGGCGAACAGGCCGAGGATTTGGGCAGAATCCCATGGATAGGTGCCGCCGCCCCAGTTCAATGCCAGAAGCAGCAGCGAAGTGGCAACGACGAGCAGTGCAGCTCCGAGCCAGTCGATGCTGTGGCGATGAGCGGCCACGGGGAGCTTTCTCAGCGGCTTGTTGATGATGGCCATTGCCAGGAGGCCGAGCGGCAGATTGATCCAGAAGATCAGCGACCAGTGCAGGTGTTCGGCAAAGGTGCCGCCAAGCAGAGGCCCGGCAATGCTGGCGACAGCCCAGGTGCCGGAAATCCAGGCGGCGTAGCGGGCGCGCTCTTTCGGCGGTACCAGATCACCGATCACCGTCTGGGCCATGGCAAACAAGCCCCCGCCGCCCAGCCCCTGGATGGCACGGCCGATGATGAGAACCAGCATGTTGGGGGCGAGCGCTGCTACCAGCGAGCCGGCCAGGAAGATGAGGATCGCGGCATAAAGCGTCGGCCGACGGCCATGCACATCAGAAATCTTGCCGTAGAGCGGAGCCATGGCGGTTGCGGTGAGCAGATAACCAGTGACAATCCAGGGCAGGTACTGCGCATGGCCGAGCGCTTCCGCTATGGTCGGCATGGCGGGGGCGACGATGGTCTGGTCGAGCGCGGCGAGCAGCATCGACAGGAGCACGCCGCCGATGATCGCGTTCTTTTCGCTTTCAGAAAGCGCGCCATTCTCTGCCGTCGCCGCTTTTGAAACAGTCTGGTCCATAGTCATTCACCTGTCTGCCGTGGCGAACCCGGTAGTGTCCGGGTTTATGCGGCGGCTTTGTTCGCCCGTGCTTGTCGAGAGTTGTATTGGCCGAACTTATGTCGCACCGGCTGTGCGCATTTCGACAGACGGCTGAATTTTTGTTTGCGGACGGAGCGAATGCACTCCGTCGGCAATCTCGTTCCCTATATAGCGCGAGAGGTTCAAGGACCAACGGGTTGCTTCCGTTGATCCTGTTTCGCAAAATCCGATAAAATACCGGAGCTATGGCTCAGCCAGGCAAACGACCGGCTTCGATCTGCTGGATACGGTAGCGCATGAGCCGAATGATACGGCTTTCGAAGTTGACCATTTCGACGCGGTCGAAATCAACCTGCGCCTGATCGTGCTGGCTGAGAATCTTTGCCGTTACGTCGCGGGCTTTCGCGGCGGCGATTTTGCAATTGGCCTCCTTGCCAATGCCTTTCAGCGAACTTTCGAGGCGTTTACCGTAGTCCTTGGCGATTTCGACATGGCGGTCTTCATGCCGCTTGATGTCGGCGGCAAGCGTATTCCAGAATAGCCGCACATCCGGGCCTACCTTGCCGTTCGGCTTCCATCTGGGCAGGATGACATGGGTCTTTACCGTCACAACCGCCGAGACAATGCGGCACGAATCCGGTGCGTCGGCGTAACCGATGCGGCTGGTGAAGGCCATGCGGGTGGCGCCGGGATGGCGCATGCCGGTGGATTTCACCGACGGCCCACGTTTCGACAGTTCCGCCTGGATCTGCTCCAGGGAGCGTCCGCCGATCGAAAAATAACTGTAGTTCTTGACGAGATTCGCCGCATCGGCCGTGGAAACGGCGGAAAGGACGAGTAACGCGGTAAGCAGGGTACGATTCATTTTATTGCCTCTTGCCTCACCTTGCGTTACGGCCGTTGCCGGCGCAACGAAATACGTATCGCCAGCACAGCTTGGCGGGCAAAGATGAACAGACGGTGGCAATTGGCGCACGGACGCCATCTCGACCTCGGCGAGAAGTCCGTCGTCATGGGCATCCTCAACGTGACCCCGGATTCATTTTCGGATGGCGGCCGGTTCGACGCACTGGAACTGGCGGTCGAGCAAACCGGCCGCATGATCCAGGAGGGGGCCGCCATCATCGATGTTGGCGGTGAATCGACCCGGCCCGGGGCTGCGGCCGTTACGGCACAGCAAGAACAGCAGCGTGTGCTGCCGGTGATCGAGCAACTGGCAAGACGCGGCGACGCGCTGATCTCCATCGATACCTACCGCGCCGAAACGGCACGTCTGGCAATTGAAGCCGGTGCTCATATTGTCAATGATGTCTGTGGGTTACAAAGAGATCCTGAAATCGCCAATGAGGTTTCGAGGGCGGGAGCTGGCGTTGTCATCATGCATACCGGCCGGGGTCGCGAGAAATTGACGGATGTCATTGCCGACCAGCGCCTCTTTCTTGGGAAATCGCTCAAGATCGCGCGGGAAGCCGGTATCGGCGATGACCAGATCGTGCTTGACCCTGGCTTCGGCTTCAATAAGGAAACGGCCGACGAAAACCTCGATCTGATGGTGCGTTTCGAAGAGTTGGCCGATCTCGGTTTTCCGCTGATCGTCGGCACATCCCGAAAGCGTTTTGTCGGCACCGTCACCGGCAAGGATGCCTCGAACCGGGCAGCCGGCACTGCGGCCACCAGCGTCATCCTGAGGCTCAAAGGCGCCGATCTGTTTCGCGTCCACGATGTCGCAATCAACGTGGACGCTCTGACCATGACGGATGCTATGCTGGCCCGTAGCAACACCTCGCAGGAACCTCGATAATGTACGTCATCCGGATGAAGAACTGCGCCTTCTTTGCCAGGCACGGCGTGCACGACGAGGAAGAACGACTTGGTCAGCGTTTCTATGTCGATGCGGTGCTGACCGTCGATCCGGCCAAGGAATTGGACGAGGATGCCATCGACAGTACGGTCGACTACGGCGTTGCGTTCACTGTCATCGAAAAGATCATCACCGGCGAACGGCGTTTTCTCATCGAGGCGCTGGCGCTTGATGTCGCCAAGGCGCTGACCCGGCGGTTCCCGCAGATCAAGACGGCTGAAATCACCGTCCGCAAGCCCAATGCGCCGGTGCCCGGCGTGCTCGATCACGTCGAGGTCACCGTTGTCTGGCCGCAATAACACCGTTTTCCTCAGCCTTGGCGGCAATCTCGGCGATCCGGCTCACTCCATCGCCTCGGCATTGCGTATGTTGAACGACGATGACGGGACGCGCGTCGTCGCGGTTTCCTCGCTTTATCGCACGCCCCCTTGGGGCAAGACCGACCAGCCCGATTTCCTGAACATTGCTGCGGAACTGACGACCGAGCTGACGCCGTATGTGCTTCTGGAGCTGTGCCTGGAAACCGAACGCAGGTTGAAACGGGTACGCGAGGAGCGTTGGGGACCGCGCTTGATCGACATCGACATCCTCGTCTTCGGCAATCGTGCCATTCATGAAACCGAACTGGCGGTCCCGCATCCGCGTATGCTGGAGCGTGCTTTCGTCATGGTGCCGCTGGCAGAAATTGCACCGGAACTGGTTCTGGCCGGCAAGACCGTTTCGGAGCGTCTTGCGGCAATGGACATCACCGGCATCGAGCAGTTGCCGTCCGGCCGCGACTGGTGGTCGGCCTGATCCAGCCGACCCGCGATCTATGTTACTTTAGCCGGAGAAGCCACCTCCATCGAGAAACGTCTTTTCCTGCGCGGTGGTCTCGCGGCCGAGCGGCGGATTGCGATGTGGAAAGCGGCCGAAACGCTCGATGATTTCAAGGTGCTCGACTGCGTAACTGAGATAGTCCGGCGCATTCGCTTCCGTCAGTTCGACGCTGCGCCGCTGGTCTTCAAGATTCTCGGAATGCTCGAAGGGCAGGTAGAAGAACACCCGGACCGCGACGTCGACTGCCAGATCGTGTCCCGCAGCCACCGCTTTGACAGCGAAATGACGAGCGAGCGGATCGGTGGCGAACATATGCGCGGTGCCGCGGAAGCAGTTGCGCGGGAACTGGTCGAGCAGGATCATAAGCGCCAGGGCACTCTCGGCATGGTCGACCCAGCCATCCAGTTCCCGCCGCGCTGCTGCATGATGCAAATCCAGGTAACGAGCTCTGAATTCGGTGTCGAAGGCTGCATTCTTCGTGAACCAGGCATCCGTTCCAGCATTGCGCCAGAAGGCCGTCACATCGAGTGCGCGTTCATCAACCATGTGCATTATTTTCCTTTTTATCAAAGAGTTGATCGCGAAAATCTCGAATTCAAGATGAAGCGGATCAAGTCGCGTTTTTCAGCACCTCGGCTGTTTCCTCGCTGAGCGCCTGCGCCGCACGACGCGGTTGTGTCACAGGCGCGGGAGCCGGCGTCGCGAGATTTCCCTTCAGGAAATTGCGCCCGTCGCGGATGTCGCCCGTAAGCTGCAGGTCGAACCGTGCGGCATCGCGCTGGCGGACTTCTTCAATGATCTCCGCGACTTCGTCGGGGTCTTCGCCCAGCGCCTCAAGCGTTGAACCGCCAAAGACCAGTGCCGATTCGAAGGTTTCGCGCAGCTGATAGTCGACACCTGCCTTGACCAGCTGGAGCGAAGTTCCGCGATCGAAGGCTCGGGCAAACACCGTCACCAGCGGAAACTCGGCCTTGACCAGTTCAGCGATGCGCACAGCGGTTTCCGGCTTGTCGACGCAGATGAGCACCGCACGGGCGCGTGCCGCGCCCGCGGCGTGCAGGATATCCAGCCTCGTGCCGTCGCCGTAATAGACCTTGAAGCCGAAATTTGCGGCGGCTTGGATCATCTCGACGTCGTTGTCGATAATCGAAACATCTACACCACGCAGGATAAGCGGTTGGCTGGCGATCTGGCCGAAGCGGCCGAAGCCGATGATGAGTACCGAACCAGACAGGCCCTCCGCGACATCGACGCCGTCAAGCGAAGGTTCGTCACGTGGCGGGTACAGATAGCGAAGCGCTATGATCACCAAGGGTGTCAGCACCATCGAGATGATGATGATGGCGGTGAGGATGGCGTTTGCCCGGCCATCGATGATGCCGGCCTGCGTGGCCGAGGAGTAAAGCACGAATGCGAATTCGCCGCCTTGCGCCATGACCGCGGCACGTTCGATTGCTTCGCGGTTCGATGCCTTCAGAAGGCGCGCTACCCCATAGATGCCGAGCGCCTTGGCCACCATGTAGGCAACGACATAGATCGCGACCAGTTGCCAGTTCTCGGCCACGACGGCGAGGTTGAGCGACATGCCGACGGCGAGGAAGAACAGACCGAGCAGGACGCCGCGAAATGGCTCGATATCGGCCTCAAGCTGGTGGCGGAAGGTTGACTCTGACAAAAGCACGCCGGCCAGGAAAGCGCCCATTGCCATGGAAAGGCCACTCATCTGCATGGCGAGCGCCGATCCAAGCACGACAAGTAGGGCCGCGGCCGTCATCACTTCGCGCGCTCGCGCATCGGCAAGGACCCGAAACAACGGGTTGAGCAGATAACGGCCGGCAACCACCAGGCCGATGATGGCCGCAACGCCGATGCCGATCTCGGTGAAACGCTGCTGCAAGGTGGTGTCGGCGCCACCGGGCGCCAGGAAAGCCACCAGGGCCAACAGCGGCACGATGGCCAGATCCTCAAGCAGCAGGATCGAGACCATGCGCTGGCCTTTCGGGGTGGCGATTTCGCCCTGTTCCTCAAGCAATTGCATGACGATGGCCGTCGATGTCAGCACAAAGCCGGCACCAGCGACAAAAGCCTGGGCGACAGGAAAGCCGCCGGCAAGCCCGCATGCCGTCAGCAAAAGGGCACACAAGCCGACCTGCAGCGCGCCAAGTCCGAAGATGTCGCGACGCAGGCCCCACAGCCGGGACGGCTGCATTTCGAGACCTATGATGAACAGGAACATCACCACGCCAAGCTCTGCCACATGCAGGATTGCGGCAGGATCGGAAAAGATGCCCAGGCCGAACGGGCCGATCGCCAACCCGGCAGCAAGATAGCCGAGGATCGAGCCAAGGCCGGCGCGCTTGAAGATCGGCACTGCGATGACGCCGGCGCCGAGAAGGGCGACCACATTCACCAGTTCGCTGTTCGAAGCCTCAACCGCCATGTCTGTTCCTGTTCTCGCCGCATCGTTGCAGGTGGAGCCCCTGATCAGGATAGGAGGTTCGTCACGCGGCGAACAGCCCCGAATCACCGTGTTTCAGCCCTCGCTGATGAACGCCCCAAAGCCGGTAAATCCAATATTTCCAATAGCTGTACGTTGGTGAGTTGCAGCAAGGCGCAATGGCGCGCTATGGACGGCGAGGCTGGGGCCACAAACGCGGGCGGACGGGATCGCCGCCACTATGGAGAGAGGACTACCATGAAGAAGATTGTGCTGACTGTTGTCGGCGTGGCGGCGCTCGGTCTTTCGGCCTGCTCGAAGGCGCCCGAATGCACCGCAGAGGTAATCGGCAAGAAGACCCAGGAACTGACAACCGCAGTTCAGGAGGCCGTGACCAAGAACCCGGCCAAGGCTACGGAATGGGCCGCCAAGATTCAGGAAATCGCTACCAAGTATTCGGGCTCGAACAACCAGGCCGACGCCTGCAAGGCCTATGACGAGATCATCGCTGAAGTGAAGAAGGGCTGATTGCCCGCTTCCACGCGAGGCGAAGGCCTTGCGCATGTTGAAACGGCGGCCACTGGCCGCCGTTTGTTTTCTGAGAAGGATCGCTCGTCAGTTCCGGGCGATGGCCCCAACGGCTACGCCATCGACACGCTTCAGGTTCATGCCGATCACCGGGACCATCTGCTCGTCGACTTTCACGGATACGGTGACGATCATCGAATTGTCGTTGGGAATACGCGCCTGCATGACGCCGCGCAGCTGATTGCGGTTGATGGCGAAGACAACTTTGCGATTGTCGACGACGTTGCCGGAGATGATATCGAGTCCAGCGCCGGAGGAACCGCCCATAAAGGAACCCTTATAGCCTTCGCGTCCCCTGCGCTCGATGGTTGCGCCCATCTTCTGCGAGAAGACGCCGACGCGACAGTCGCCATCCAGCGTCATGCCGACCTTGCTGCCTTCCGGCGTGGATCCTTTGAAATTACAGTTGAACTTCGTTCCTTTGTATTTGCCGGCGACGATCTCGCCTGGCCCGATCCATTGTCCCTCGACGGACTGGAAGAACTGCTTGTCGCGGTCGGCGCCGAATGCCGAGCTACCCGCCGCGACCGAGGCGGCAGCCGCGAGCGCAAAAGGCATGGCGGCGGACAGGAACACGCTTTTCATGGATGATACCCGGCAACGAGGACGCTGTGTTGGAACGAGGTCAACCATGAAGAAGATTGGTTAATGCTTCGTCACCCGATGGCGATTGGAAGGCGGTAAACCTGACTTAACCGGATCATATCCACCCGCAAGGGGAGATCAGAACGCGGCAAAATGGATCGGACGCTTAACAGCGAGATTGCGCTGGATGCGCCCCAGACGGCATCGAGATGTGCCAACGACTTCGCAAAACGCTGGGCATGCCCCCGCCAAAGGGAGCGCTCTAACGGGCTGGTCTGGCAATCGCCTTTGTGTGATCATTTGACCGGGAGAAGGTTTTAGGAGGAGCAGTTCCATGTGCCGGGCGCTGTATCGGGCCATCGCGCATGCGTGCGGAAGTTGATGGAAACGCCGCAGTTGCCAGCCTTGCGATCCTATCATTCCTGGATCGCCAACGAGACGCTGGAAGATTATTCGCTCCGGTACGCGTCGCGGTCGTTTCGCCGGTGGTCGCCTTTCGTCATTGCCAACACCGCGCTGGGCGGCATTTCATTTCTGGCCCTTGAGGCTATCGGCGGCGCGATTACGCTCAGCTACGGCTTCGCCAACGCCTTTCCCGCGATCCTCGTGACCTGCCTGTTTGTTTTCGCGACAAGCCTGCCGATCGCCTACTATTCCAGCCGTTACAACATCGACATGGACCTGCTGACGCGTGGCGCCGGCTTTGGCTACATCGGATCCACGATCACCTCGCTGATCTACGCAACATTCACCTTCATCTTTTTCGCCCTCGAAGGCGTGATCATGGCGCAGGCGCTCAATCTGTTTGCCGACGTGCCGCTCGTGCTGGGATATGTCATTTCTTCGGTTGTCATCATCCCGATCACCTTCATGGGCGTGACGCTGATCAGCAAGCTGCAGCTTCTGTCGCAGCCGATCTGGATCGCCATGCACCTGGCGCCATTTGCCTACATCCTGTTTGCTCATCCCGACACGCTCGACGAATGGGCTGCTTTCGTTGGCAGTGACATGACAGGCGAGGGGTTCAATTTCCTGGCATTCGGATCGGCGGTCGGTGTTCTGTCCGCGCTGTCCATCCAGATCGGCGAACAGGTCGACTATCTGCGCTTTCTGCCTGACAAGACACCCGAGAACCGTTTCCGCTGGTGGGCGGCCGTGATTGCCGCCGGCCCGGGCTGGATCGTCGTCGGCGGGTTCAAGATCCTCTGTGGCAGCCTGCTGGCAGTACTCGCAATCCAGGCCGGCTTGTCGCGGTCAACGGCGCTCGAACCCATCCACATGTATATCAAGGCATACGAGTATGTGAGCTCCGACCCACGCGTCGTGCTCGCGCTCGCCGCGGCATTCGTGCTGATCTCTCAGATCAAGATCAACGTCACCAATGCCTATGCCGGCTCGTTGGCGTGGTCCAATTTCTTCTCGCGCGTCACCCATTATCATCCCGGTCGGGTCGTGTGGCTGGTATTCAACATCCTGATCTCGCTGCTGTTGATGCTGCTCGGCATTTTTCAGACGCTTGAGCTTGTACTGGCGGTTTACTCGATCATCGCCGCCGCGTGGATCGGCTCGATTTTCGCTGACCTCGCGATCCTCAAGCCGCTTGGGGTCAGCCCCGCTTTCCCCGAATTCAAGCGTGCCTATCTCTACAATTTCAATCCCGTCGGCTGCGGCTCGATGGCCATGGCGTCGTTCGTCGCGTTCCTTTGTTTCTCCGGTATTTTCGGCATCATGGCACAAGCCTATGCCGCGCCGATCGCTTTCGTCACCGCGCTTGGCGGCGCGGTGGCAATTGGTATCGCGACCAGAGGGCGGTACTATCTGGCGCGACAGCCTGTCGAGTTGCCCGCAACGACGCCGGACAGCAATTTGTGCGCCATCTGCGGTGTCACCTATGAAGGCTCCGACATGGTCCACTGCACCTTCTATCAGCAGCCGATCTGCTCGTTGTGCTGCAGTCTGGATTCGCATTGCCACGATGTGTGCAAGTCGCCGGGAGTCGCGCTGGAGACTTCGCGCACGCGGCATCTTGGCCGGGCGCTGCCACATATGCGCGACAAGATCGCTCCTCGAATGGGGCAGCGCCTGCTCAAGGTGGCGGGGGTGCTGTTTGCCCTGGCGGTGGTCGCCGGAGGCGTCTTTCTTCTCACTTACCGATTGATCGAGCCGGGATCGGAACAACCCCATCTGGCGAGCGGCCAGCTGCTTTTGCGGGTCTTCCTCGCTCTGCTGCCGCTGCTGGGAATCGGTGCCTGGTGGATCGTGCTGTCGCAGGAAAGCCGCGAACTTGCCGAAAGAGACCTCGTTGCGTCACTGGAAAAACTGCGCCAGACCCAGAGGGACTTGGCAAGCAACGAACGCCTTGCCGCCATCGGCCAGATCACGGCAACCGTCAGCCACGAGTTGCGCAATCCGCTGGGTACCTTGGTGACATCCGCCGACGTCTTGCTCCGCTCGCTGCGGAACACCGACGAGCCGGTACGTTCCGAATTGCAACGGTTGCAGCGAAATGCCTGGCGCTGCGTACGGATCATCGAAGACCTGCTCGATTTCTCGCGCAAGCACGCCCTGACCGTGACGCCGATCCTGATTGACCGGTGGGTGGCCCAACATGTCGCCGAACAGGACGCCACGCGGCCGATACAGCTCCAGCTCGCCGCCGGATGCAGGATATCGGCCGATGGCGAGCGGCTGCGGCAGGCTTTCTCCAATGTTCTGGCCAATGCCATCCAGGCCTGCGAAGGGCACGCAGTGGAGGACGCGGCGATCGTCGTCTCCACTCGCTGCGAGGGCCAAAATGCCATCATCTGCGTTGCCGACAATGGTTCAGGCATGTCGCGCGAAACGGTGGCGCGGGTGTTCGAACCGCTGTTCAGCACCAAGGCGTTTGGCGTAGGACTGGGGATGCCACTGGTCAAGCGCATCGTAGAGCAGCATGGCGGCTCGGTCCTGATCGACAGCGAACAAGGTGCCGGCACACGCGTATCGATCGTGTTGCCGCGAACGGGCGCTGGTTCGTCATGACCGACCAGACCGACCTGCAGACCGATTTCATCGGCGACGATATCGTCCCGCACGGGGCCGAGGAGGCGGTTGAGAAGAAGCGCGTCCTTATTGTCGACGACGACGAGGATTTTGCCGCTAGTCTTGCCGGATTGCTTGAACTCGAGGGCTATCAGGCGATCATCGCGCATGATGCGTTGTCGGCCCAAGGCGCGTTGGCGCTGCACCAGCCGGCGATTGCCTTGGTCGACGTGCGCTTGGGCGTTGGCAACGGTGTCGAACTGGTCCGGGCGTTTCGCCGGCAAAGCCCCGATCTCATCTGCCTGATGGTGACAGCCTACGCCTCGGTCGAGACAGCTGTGGAGGCGTTGCAGGCCGGTGCGTATGACTATCTGTGCAAGCCATTCCACAGCGCCGACCTGTTGGCGACGCTGGAGCGCTGCTTCGAGCGCATCCGCCTGATGGAGGAAAAGCGCCTAGTCGCCGAGCGGCTCGGGCAGATGCAGCGCATCCAGACGATGGGACAACTGGCCGGTGGCATCGCGCACGACTTCAACAACATCCTGGCTGTCCTGCTCGGCAATCTGCGCTGGCTGCAGGAGCATGTGCGAACCAGGCCGGAGCAGGTACAGATGCTCGATGATGCCCTGGCGGCGGTGAAGGCGGGTACCGATTTGACGACGCGCCTGCTCAATTTCGGCCGCCAGGAAGGGGGCAATGCGGTTCGCGTCGACTTGCACCTGGTGCTGCCGGACCTGATGCGCGTCTTGCGTCGTACGCTGGGCGACGACATCAGCCTCTCGCTCGAGCTTGCGGATGATCTGCATGAGATCGAGGTTCACCCGGCGCAGATGGAAACCAGCCTGCTCAACCTCGCGCTCAACGCGCGCGACGCGATGCCTGACGGCGGCAAGCTCCGGTTCGAGGCTTGCAATTTTGTCGTTCGGCCGGATGATGCCCGGGTCGCGTCGGGCCTGTTGCCCGGTCAGTATGTCGTTATTTCTGTCATCGACACCGGGCATGGGATGCCGGTGACGGTACGCCGCCGGGCATTGGAACCGCTTTTCAGCACCAAACCTGCGGGCAAGGGCAACGGCCTGGGCCTGACGATGGTCGACGGGTTCGTGCGGCAGTCAGGCGGACGCCTTGGCATCTCCAGCAAGCCGGACGAAGGCACCCGGATCAATCTTTATCTGCCGCGCGCCTCAGTCCCGACCTTGAGTGGCGAACATGTAGCCGACACCGCGAATGGTCTTGATGAACTGCGTGTCACGCGCGTTGTCCCGTAACTTGCGACGTATCTTGCCAATCAGCACGTCGATGCTGCGGTCATAGGGCGTCCAGCTGCGATTGGCGACGATGTCAAGGATCTGCTCGCGCGACAGGACGCGGCCGCGCCGTTCGACGAGTGCTGACAGGATCTGGAACTCCTGACTGGTAAGTCGCACATTTTCGCCGTTCGGGGACGACAGCCTGTAACGCGTGGGATCGAGCCGCCAGCCGTCGAAACAGACGGTGGCCGAGCGATCCGCCTCTGCTGCTTCGGGCAGGCTGATGCGCTTGGCAAAACGCCTCATCACGGTGCGGACGCGCGCCAGGAGCTCGCGCGGCTCGAAAGGCTTGGTGATGTAGTCGTCAGCCCCCAGTTCGAGGCAGACGACCTTGTCTATTGTGGTGTTTTTGCCCGACAGCATGATCAGCGGCAGGTCGTATTGCGCCCGCATGCTGCGCGCCAGGGTCACGCCATCCTCGCCGACCGGAAAGCTGAGATCGAGGATGACAAGATCGAACGCCTCATCGGCCAACGCGCGCCGCATTGAACGCCCGTCATGGGTGCTGACGATGGCGTAACCTTCGCTCGTGAGGAATCTTTCCAGAAAGCTGCATAGCCGACGATCGTCGTCGACAATGAGAATGCGTGATCTTTGTTCGGCGACTGACATGGCCGCTACGATAGTCGCAATTCCTGCATACGGTCGAGAAGGGAAGACAGTCATTTGTCTCGGTCGGCGTTGCATGAAGCGAGGAGAGGGCAGTTTGACGTTTTTCGCGCGTGGGAAGATCTGTCCAATACGCTGAAAATTATAGCTAAAATCGTCAGGCTATCCCGCGTTCCGAGCGCTGGCGGCTAGCCGCCTGGTTACAAAAAATTACAAAGCGGGCAGCGTTCCGATGCATGGCGATTACATGCCGCACCTAGCCTGTCGTCGCACGGCGATACCGGGCGCCATCGCGCAGCCCGGTGCAAGGACGAGGACGGCGCGCAAGCCACCCTCTTGCACGCTGGCAATGAGGAGGAACAGCCGCATGCCAAAGACAGTATTTTCAGTCGATCTGAACAAAGCGCCCGAAGATCATGCCATCAAGACGCACAACCGGTGGCATCCGGATATTCCAATGGTGGAGCACCTCAAGCCAGGGCGCACCTACCGCGTGGAATGCCACGACTGGACGGGAGGCCAGATCGGCAACAACGACAGCGCCAATGATGTCCGCGACGTCGACCTGACCCGCGTTCACTACCTTAGCGGCCCATTCGGCGTCGATGGCGCGGAACCCGGCGATCTGCTGGTGGTCGACATCCTGGACCTTGGCGCGAAACCTGACTCCGAGTGGGGTTTCAACGGCTTGTTCGCCAAGGAAAACGGCGGCGGCTTCTTGACCGAGCACTACCCTGAAGCCAGCAAATCCTGCTGGGATTTCCATGGCATCTACACGACGTCGCGCCACATTCCGGGCGTCCGGTATCCCGGCATCATCCATCCTGGCCTGATCGGTTGCCTGCCGGACCACAAGCTGCTCGCCGAAGCCAACAGGCGCGAGGCCGAACTGGTCGCGACCGATCCCGGCCGTGTGCCGCCGCTGGCAGCGCTGCCATATGCCGATACCGCGCTGATGGGGCAGTTGAAGGGCGATGCGGCGAGGAAGGCCGCGGCCGAGGCATGGCGCACGGTTCCGCCGCGCGAGCACGGTGGCAACTGCGACATCAAGAACCTGTCGCGCGGTTCGAAGGTCTACTTCCCTGTCTACGTAAAGGGGGGCGGGCTCTCGATGGGCGATATCCATTTCTCACAGGGCGATGGCGAAATCACTTTCTGCGGCGCCATCGAAATGGCTGGCTGGGTCGATATCAGCGTCGACGTCATCAAGGGTGGCATGGCGAAGTACGGCGTCACCAACCCGATCTTCAAGCCAAGCCCGATCGATCCGCATTTTGACGACTATCTCATTTTCGAGGGCATTTCGGTCGATGAGCACACGGGCGAGCAATACTATCTCGACGCCCACGTCGCCTATCGTCGGGCCTGCCTCAACGCCATCGAGTACCTGAAGAAGTTCGGTTACTCCGGCGAACAGGCCTACATGATCCTGGGTACTGCCCCTGTCGAAGGACGCATTGCCGGCATTGTCGATATCCCCAACGTTTGCGCCACTTTGGCCATACCGACGGCGATCTTCGACTTCGACATCAATCCCAACGCCCACGGACCGAAGAAGCAGGCCTTCAAGGCCGACGTCGCCAAGACGAGCTGATCAGGCTGCACAACGATGAAGCGACGGTCAGGCTCAGTACTGGCCGGCGCTCTTTTGGGGAGGGAAATCATGCTGCTCGGATTTGCTTTGCTTTATGTCGGTGCCGTCCTGTTCCTGAATGGGCTATGGCTTCTTGGGAAAATCGAGGACCTGGAAATCATCGTTATCAACGTGGTTTCCGGTATCGTGACGTTCTGCGTGTCGCTCGCCTGGGCGTTCGGACCCAGCGCTGATGCTGCGTCCATCAAGGGCGCGGCGCTGACGATCCTGTTTACGGCGACCTATTTTTGGGTGGCCTATAACAGGGTGATGAAGGTGGATGGACGAGGCCTCGGCTGGTTCAGCCTGTTCGTCGCCATCACCACCATTCCGGTGGCGGTACGGGGGTTTTCAGACGGCCAAACGTCGATCGACTTCTGGATGGCATCCAACTGGGTCATCTGGGGCGTGGTGTGGTTCCTGTATTTCCTGCTTTTGGCGCTGCAGCGCCCGGTCCTGCGAGTGACCGCGATTGCAACACTGCTTGCAGGCATCGTCACCGGCTGGCTGCCGGGCTTCCTGCTGCTGGACGGCAGGCTGTGATGCAGTTCTCGCCTGGCTTGGCAACTTGAGCGGGCGGGAGCTTCTTCGCCTGCCACACTGTTTTTGATGCTTTTGGGAGGCTGGCGATGCCGCTTTACAATTATGTCTGCGACGGTTGCGGACCGTTTGAAGAATGGGTGCCGATGCAAGACGCGCTGAGGGCGTGTGCGTGCCCACAATGCAAGGAGCAGAGCAACAGGGATGTGGCTGCACCACGGCTGAGCCTGATGAACGATAAGCTGCGTCGTGCACTGGCGCGTTCAGAGCGAAGCGGTACCGAACCGAAAGTGGTCAAGAAGGCGCATCTCAGCGGCTGTGGTTGTGCGCTGTGCAAGATCGGTAACAAGCCGACGTCAATGCGCAAGAAATGGATGATCGGCCACTGATGCTGACCAGGGTGGGCGCACTCTCGGCATGAATCTGTAAACCTGACCCGGGAGAATCAGGAAGTCGTGCCGTTGCCGCGATCCTTTCCTCCGGCGAAAGAGGTCAAGGCGGCAAGGAAATCGCCCATCCCGGGTCGCTTCACGGCAGTGAAAGGCAAGGGGCGGGCAGTTTCCATGGCGGCGATGCCGATTCGTGCCGTCATCATGCCGTTGACCACGCCTTCACCCAGCTTTGCCGACAGCCGCGCCGCAAGGCCGTGACCAACGATCTGCTGGACAAAGCTGTCGCCGACGGCGATCGAGCCTGTGACGGCGAGATGGGCAAGTACACTTCTGGCAAGCCGGATGAAGCCGAGCGTGCCGGGACGACCGCCATAAAGTTCTGAAAGGCGCCGGATCAGTCGCCCCGCCTCGAACACGACGTAGGCGACGTCGACCAGCGCGCGCGGGCTGACGGCGGTAACCAGCGATACGCGCTTGGCCGCATCCAGGATCATTGTCTTGGCCTGGGCGTCGAGGGGACCGAGGATTTCGGTTTCTGCCAGTCTCACGAGATTGCCGCCGTCGATGATCTCGCCGCGCAATTCGGCCAGCGCACGGCGACCGGATGCGGTCTGTGGCCGCGCCGCGACAAAGGCAGACAGTTCGTCCACGACGGCCCGCGCGGCGCTGGGATCGTCCCGGGCAATGGCATCCAGCGCTTTGCCTTGCAGCTTCTCCACCTTGGCAAGCCGCGCAATCGCGAGGAATTCGCGGGCCAGGATGACAAGCAGTGCCAGCAGCGCGATTGCCGCCACGCCGGCGGCCAGCCAGCCGAGCCAATCGGCACGCGTGAAGAGGTCGCGGATCAACTGGTCCGTCCACAAACCTATGGCCAGCGAGACCAGAACACCGATGGCACCAAAGAAGATGTTGGCGAGGAACGAGCGTTTTCGTGGCGCGGGTGCTGCAGGTGGTTCGGCTGCGATCAGGTCCGGCTCGTCGAAAACATCGACTGCGTCGGGCACGACGATGGCCGCCTCGGTCTTCATCGCGCGCGGCCTGCGTGTCGTTTCCGGAGATTTTTCGACAGCCGTAACCTTCGGGTGGGACGCGGTGTCCGGCTCGATACGGAACGCCGCCGGCTTGCGGGACGTGGTCATGCGAGGCGGTCTCCGATCAGGAACTGCAAGGCACGGTCGAGGCGGATATGCGGCAGCGACAATGTCACACCCTCGGCAGTGCGTTCGAGTTTCGGCGGCCGGAACCGCACGAAGCGTATGGCGGGATTGTCTGTACGATCCTGCGGGTGTTCCTCGAAAACGGCATCAGCGCTTTTCGGCAAGTCACCGGGGAATATGGCCGTTTCGGTGTTGCCGTCGAAAGTCTCGCTCCCGATCCGTTCGCCTTCAAGCGGCGTGCCTATGATGACCGGCAAGATCTCGGTGCCCTGCTTTACCGTGCCTTCGCGGGTGGCACGCACCGCCGCCATGGCGACAACGTCGACGGCTGTACCGGTGAAGCTCGCCTTCGCGATGGCTCGATCGGCAAGCCGCCGCACGATCGCCTGCAGCCGGTCGTGGCTTTCGTGGTGCAAATGATCGGCCTTGGTGGCGGCGATCAGGATGCGGTCGATGCGGCGTGTGAACCAGTCGGTCAGGAAGTTGCCGCGCCCAGGCCGGAAGCAGGCAAGGATTTCCGTGACGGCACGTTCAAGGTCGGCCATTGCCGCAGGCCCTGCGTTCAGGGCTTGCATGGCATCGATGAGCACGATCTGGCGATCGAGGCGCGCAATGTGCTCGCGAAAGAACGGCTTCACCACATGCGTTTTGTAGGCCTCGTAGCGACGCTCCATCATGGCATGGAGCGAACCGGGCCTTGCCCGTTTCCCTGTTATTCCGGGCAGTGGCGCGAAAGTCAGTGCCGGCGAGCCATCGAGATCGCCCGGCATCAGGAAACGGCCGGGCGGCAAGGTGGAAAGCGCGCGCTCGTCGCGTTTGCACGCCTTCAGGTAGGCAGAAAAACTCTCGGCCAGCCGGCGCGCGGTCAGTTCGTCTGCATCCGCTTCGGCAGCTGCGGTCATTGAAAGAGCTCGCCACTCGCGAGCGAGGTCGGCGCGTACCGGCAAGGCTGCCAGCTCGAAAGCCTCGTTGGAGAAATCGGTGAAGGATTTGCCGAGCAGCGGCAGGTCGAGCAGCCACTCACCGGGATAGTCCACGATGTCGACCGACAGTCTCCCTGCCGAAAACATACGGTTCCAGCCAGAAGCGGATTCAAACTCGATGGTTAGCCGCAGTTCCGAAATGGCACGGGTGGAGTCCGGCCATATACGCTGGTCGACCAAAGCTGCGATATGGTCCTCATACTGGAAGCGCGGCACGACATCGTCGGGCTGCTCCTCCAGGAAAGCGCGCGCAATCCGCCCTGACTTTTGTGCTTCGAACAGCGGCAGGCGACCGCCATGTATGAGGTTATGGACGAGAGATGAGATGAACACCGTCTTGCCGGCACGCGAGAGACCCGTGACGCCAAGCCTGATCGAAGGTCGAAACAATCCCGCAGCACGGCCGGTCACGGTGTCCAGCGCGATGCGAGCCTCATCGGAAATGGTGGTCAGCGATGAAGCCAAATCGGGTCTCTAGTGCTCCGCTCGTCCAGTCGCCCGCGGTGCGGGTATCTCGATATAGGCTGCCGGAGGCGGCTTTTGAATGGCTGCTGCGCGTCAGGCGGTTATGGGCGTGAGGAAATCTTCCAGATAGCCTTTGCCCGGTGCGGCGCCTGTCAGGCTTCCGTCGAAGCGCACCACTGCAAGCCCCGATGTTGGAAACCCGTGTTCCAGCGACTCGCGCGCGCCTTCCTCCCCGTCGCCGGATATGGCCATGACAAGATCTTCCATCATGGGATTGTGGCCAATGACCAGAAGGGAGCCGTAACCGCCATGGTCCCGGATGATTTCCAGATAACCGGCGGCATCCTCACTGTAGAGTTTATCGAAGTAGAATACGCGGCCGGTGTCGGTATGGGCGGCTATCCCGCCGAGGGTCTCGCGGGCCCGCAGCGCACCGGAACACAGTGTCAGGTCCGGAACATAGCCGTGGGTCCGCATGGCGGTTCCAATCATCTCGGCATCGGTAACACCGGAAGGGTCGAGCGCGCGGTCGAAGTCGCGTGTACCCGGCAGAGCCCATCCAGCCTTCGCGTGCCTGAGAAGATAGAGTTTCGCCACGCAGATCCCTCTTTCCGATCGGCGCCGTCCGCTGATCCGTCAACTAAGAATTAGCCAGCCGGGAGCTTCGACGCAACGGCCGGGCTGTTGGCAGATATGCCGAGAGCCTTGCAGCTGGAGTGTTGACCGGAAATGCGGCGGGCAGGGCAGGGCTTGTATTAACAAATGCGTGACGGCACGACGGATTGCGCTTGTTAAGCAATTGCACCGCGAATATATAGGCGCCAAATTTGGGGCAGTCGGGTGAGTCGAATGAGCGAAATAGTAGCTTCCGATTACATACCCTCCGAAGACGAGCCGTTCATGAATGAACGGCAAAAATCATACTTTCGGCAGAAGTTGATTACCTGGAAGAATGATATTCTGCGCGAGGCGCGTGAAACTCTCGAAATCCTTCAACAAGAAAACGCCAACCATCCGGATCTCGCCGACCGAGCGTCGTCGGAGACGGACCGTGCAATCGAGCTGAGAGCCCGGGATCGTCAGCGCAAGCTGATCTCGAAGATCGACTCTGCTTTGCAGCGTATCGATGAGGGTACTTATGGCTATTGCGAGGAAACGGGTGAACCTATCTCGCTGAAGCGCCTCGATGCACGCCCGATCGCCACATTGTCGATCGAAGCGCAGGAACGTCACGAGCGGCGGGAAAAAGTCTACCGCGACGATTGATGTTCGTCGACGCTAGTTTGTCTTTGGAGATGGCCGGCTTTGCCCGGCCATTTTCTTTGGTGTCGCGCGCCTGTCGCCGATTACCGCTTGTGGCTGGACAACTCGCCGAGAAGCTTCGCCATTTCATCGTCAAGAGTGGGCTGCGCCTTTGCATTGGTTTTTGCTGGCGGCATGTCGTCCTGCTCCAGCGAAACTTCTAGCTCGTGCATCAATGCGTCGTCGAGCGGATCTTCCAGCGGCTCCGGTGGCGCACGGAATGGCGGTTCGGCCCGAACGGGTTCCTGGCGCACCACGGCTTGCGTTGCGGGCTGTTGAACTCGTGGTGGTGAAGACAGCGGCAGGGTCGGCTCGCGATGCGGCGTCGGATTGCTCGGCGCAGCCTGCTGGCGCAGTGGTTCAGGCCGTCGTGCCGGAGCAGGTTGTTGTTGGCGCTGTTGTTCGACGGCTGGGCGCGCTGCTGATTGTTGCTGCTGGCCATCTCCGGTGAGAACCGGGCGGCGCGAAGGCACCATGCGGATGTCACGCTCGACAACCACGTCCGTTGGTCCGCCGATCAGGATCAAATGCTCGATGTCGTCCCGGCGCACAAGGACCAGACGGCGATGGCTGTCGACCGCGGTTGCATCCATGACCGCAAGACGCGTCTTGCGATTCTTGCCGCCGGCAACATAGGTGCCGAAGGTCAGGCCGCGGATCAGCCTCACGATAACCAGCAGGATGACAAGCAGGACCAGTGCCGCGAAGGTCCACAGGATGGCAGGCGCATAATTCGGCCCTGCCATGCTTTCTAGCCAACTCAGCATAGACATCCCCAACAATGATCCGGCCCCAGCGTGGGCGACACTAAAGGCGGTGTCAGGATGTCGCAAGGCGCGTTTGGCGCTTTGTGAACAGGGCATATCGGAACAGCTTGCGGCAAAGCCCCACGATAGCGCTGTTTTTGGCGCACATTTGCCAGCAGGGTCTTTTCCGGGCAGGGAGAATATGATTCAACCGGGCGAGTCGGGGCGCCGGCGGCTGGAATTGGTGAGCAGGGGGCACATGGCCAAGGAAACGGGCGGCGAGTTTTATCCGATGCCGATCGTCGACCAGGGTACAAGGCCGGGCGCAGTGACGCGGCTTATCGTCTTCATGGTGGTCCTGGCTGCGGCCGCCGTTGTCTTCGGCATTTTCCGTGAGCGTTTCGGCGATCCGTTCCTGCTTGGCATGCTGGGTGTGCTGGCAATGATCGGCGTTGGCTTCCTGTTTGCAACTGCGATCGGTTTCGTGCAGATCGCGCCGCGCTCGACCAGTGACGAACTCTCGAAGGCCTTTGTCGACTCCATGTCGCAGGGCCTTCTGGTGACCGATGCCAAGGATCGCGTGGTCTACGCCAACCGCGCCTATGCCGACATGACTGGCGCTACATCCGCAGCCGACGTCAAGACCGTGGAAGGATTGCTGTCGGATGTTCCCGAAGCAACCAGCACGATTTACCGCCTTTCCGCCGGCCTGCGTGATGGACAGGCCGGCGACGGCGAGTTCCGGCTGACGCAATCGGTTCGCCCGGGTGCCGAACCTGGTGGGCGTTGGTATCGCACGCGGGCACGCACTTTTTCCGTTCCGGGCCTTCGGCAGCCGCTGTCGGCTTGGCAACTTGCCGACATTTCGGTCGAACGCGCCGAGCAGGAACGCTTCTTCCTGGATCTCCAGCAGGCAATTGATCATCTCGATCATGCACCGGCGGGATTCTTCGCTGCCGATCAGGATGGCCGCGTCACATATATCAACGCGACCCTGGCCGAGTGGCTGGGCATCGATCTGGCATCCTTCACGCCAGGCGCGGTTACACTGCCCGATATTGTCGCCGGTGACGGCATGGCGCTCATCCGCTCGGTGAGGGCGGATCCCGGAACAACGCGCAACGCGGTAATCGATCTTGATCTGACCACCATGGCCGGCAAGGCGCTGCCGGTGCGCTTCATGCATCGTGTTTCGGCGAGCCGCGAGGGGCTGAACGGTCCCAGCCGTACCATCGTGCTGAACAGGACCCAGGGTGAAGACGCCTCCGCCGACTTGCGGGCTTCCGAAATCCGCTTCACCCGTTTCTTCAATTCGACGCCGATGGCGATTGCCGGCGTCGATCACGACGGCCGCATCCTGCGCACCAATGCGCCGTTCCTGTCGCTGTTCTCGCCAGCGGTCGACCGGGATGCGCTCGACCGCAAGGTGCGCCTGGACACGGTCATCCATGAACGGGACCGGCCAGCTTTTGCGACGGCACTCGAAAAGGCGCATCAGCGCCAGGCCGATATCGCGCCGATCGACACGGTGCTCCCGGACAATGAAGAGCGTCATGTCCGCTTCTACGTCAACGCGGTCGCCGACGGCACCGATGGCGAGGGCGCCGAAGAGGCGGCCATCGTCTATGCGGTGGAAACCACCGAGCAGAAGGCGCTGGAAGGCCAGATGGCGCAGAGCCAGAAGATGCAGGCCGTGGGCCAGCTTGCTGGCGGCATAGCGCACGACTTCAACAATGTGCTTACAGCCATCATCATGGCATCCGACCTGCTGCTGGCGAACCACCGTCCGTCGGATCCGTCCTTCCCCGACATCATGAACATCAAGCAGAATGCGAACCGGGCGGCGTCGCTGGTGCGCCAGCTTCTCGCCTTCTCGCGCAAGCAGACGTTGCGTCCGGAAGTGCTCAACCTCACCGACGTGCTTGCCGACCTGCGCATGCTGCTTGCGCGTCTTGTCGGCAACAACATCAAGCTCAAGGTCGACCACGGCCGTGACCTTTGGCCAGTCAAGGTCGATATCGGCCAGTTCGAGCAGGTGGTGGTCAATCTTGCCGTCAATGCCCGCGACGCCATGCCATCGGGTGGTGATCTCACAGTGCGCACAAAAAACGTTACGGCCGACGAATGCGCCGCGTTTTCCTATCGCGAGCTGCCAGCCGCCGATTATGTCGTCGTCGAGGTTGAGGACACCGGGTCGGGCATCGCACCGGATGTGCTGAAGAAGATCTTCGAACCCTTCTTCACCACCAAGGAAGTGGGCAAGGGCACCGGCCTCGGCTTGTCGATGGTCTATGGCATCATCAAGCAGACGGGCGGCTTCATCTTCTGCGATTCCGAAGTCGGCAAAGGCACGACCTTCCGTATCTTCCTGCCGCGCCATGTCGCAGAGGCGGCAAAGCTTCCGGCGGAAGGAAAGCCAGGTGATACCAAGGCGGCCGGAGCGGAGAACTCGGCTGCGGCTGAGCCTGCAAAGAATGGCGATGCAGCCAAGTCCGGCGATGGCAAGGACCTGTCCGGTTCTGCCATCGTTCTTCTGGTCGAGGATGAGGATGCCGTGCGCATGGGCGGCGTGCGTGCACTCAAGTCGCGTGGCTACACCGTGCATGAGGCGACATCGGGCGTCGAGGCGCTGGAGGTGTTCGATGAACTCGAAGGCAAGATCGATATCGTCGTATCCGACGTCGTCATGCCAGAAATGGATGGCCCGACGCTGCTCGGTGAATTGCGAAAGCGCCAGCCGACCATCAAGTTCGTTTTCGTGTCGGGCTATGCCGAGGACGCCTTCGCCAAGAACCTGCCTGCCGACGCCCAGTTCGGGTTCCTGCCGAAGCCGTTTTCGCTGAAACAGCTGGCCACCGTCGTGAAGGACGTTCTCGAAGGCAAATCCTGAACGGCTTGCTCTATGGACCGTCAGGCTGCCTGACGTCGCAGCGCCTCGATGTCTTCCGCGCAGGGGCGATGGCCGCGTAGATAGAGCGCACAGGTTGTGCGCAGCATCGACGCGAAGTTCGGTATTTCACCATTGATCTCAATGGCTTCGTCGTAAAGTTTCGAGATGAATTTCGGCGTCGTCAGGCCCTGGCTTTCGGCGATTTCATCCAGCAGTTCCCAGAAGGTGGCTTCGAGCTGGATGCTTGTCGAATGACCGGCAATGCGGATCGACCGGTTGATCTGGCGATACCCTTCCGGGTCCTGTCCGGCAAACACCCTGCACATCGATAAATCTCCCGTCCTTATGGCTTTGGCCGGCACGCCCCGTGCCAGCCAGCTTTCAGTATATCTTCCGCCGAAACAACCGAGCCGGCAATCGGACTTTCGTCCGCGACGCAATGGCAGAATCGCCAAAACCATAAGCGGGAGCATGGATTTGCGCGTGGTAACGGGCTGCCACCAAACTGTTTTCGCCAGGCCCATAATCCTCCCCATCAGAAAGATGCGGACGGAGTTCCCTTGGCCAAGGCAATCCACACGATGATACGGGTTCTGGACGAGAGCCGGTCGGTCGAATTCTACAAACAGGCCTTTGGCCTCGATATTGCCGAACGCCTGGATTTCGAGACCTTCAGGCTCGTTTACCTCAGCAATGCGGAAAGCGATTTCGAGGTGGAGCTGACCGTCAACAAGGGACGGGCGGAGCCTTACGCTCTAGGAGACGGCTATGGTCACCTGGCGGTGTCCGTGTCTGATCTCGATGCGGAACATGACCGTTTTGGCGCGCTCGGCCTTAACCCGAAGAAGATTGTCGAGTTCAATCGCGACGGTGCGCTCCTGGCGCGTTTCTTCTTCGTCGAGGATCCCGACGGCTACAAGATCGAGGTTCTGCAGCGTCACGGTCGTTTCAAATAGGAGGAAAATGCTGTCGCACCCGGGGAGGGGATGCGACGCCAGCCACAGCGCCGGGAGGCGCAACAGCAAGCAAGGGAGGAAAAGTTGGTCACAATCCATGAAGGCAGGCCCGGCCTGTCGCGCCGCGAGCTTCTGAAACGCGGCAGCATCGGCGCGTTGCTGGTCATCGCCGGTAACGCGGTCATCAGTCCTGAAAACGCCTGGGGTCTGGAAACCTCGGCGTTGAAACCGGAGACGATGGCGACGCTCATTCAGATGGCGCGCGACATCTACCCGCACGATCAACTGGCCGACAAATTCTATGCGGTGGCGGTGAAAAGCCATGACGAACAGGCGGGCAAGGATGCCAAGCACAAGGAACTGATCGAGGTCGGTATCGCAGATCTCGACAAGCGTGCCGGCGAGGGTGGTTATCGCGCCCTCGGCTGGGAGGAGGAACGGGTTGCGGCGCTCAAGGCCATTGAGACGACACCGTTTTTCCAGGCAGTGCGCGGCGGGCTGGTCGTCAGTCTCTACAACCAGAAAGAGATCTGGCCTGTGTTCGGTTACGAGGGCGAGTCCTACTCGAAGGGCGGCTACATCAGCCGAGGCTTCGACGACATCGAGTGGCTCTGAAACACACTCGTCATCAGCAGGAATCTCATGGGAGGAAACCATGGCAGCACCATTCGACCTGAAGAATGATGGCGTGGTCGTCATCATCGGCTCGGGCGCCGGCGGCGGCACGCTCGGCAATGAACTCGCCCAGAAGGGCATCGACGTCGTCATCCTCGAGGCGGGAAGCCGTTTCGAATATGACGACTTCATCAATGATGAGTGGGACAGTTTCGCCCAGCTCGCCTGGAAGGATATGCGCACGACTTCGGGCGACTGGCGTGTGGCGAAGGACTTTCCCAATCTACCGGCCTGGATCGTCAAGGCGGTAGGCGGAACCACTACGCATTGGGCCGGTGCCTCGCTGCGCCTGCAGGAACACGAATTCAGGACGCTCACAACCTATGGCAAGGTCGAGGGCGCCAACCTGCTCGACTGGCCTGTCAGCCTGGCCGAACTGGAACCTTATTATGCCAAGGCCGAAGACAAGATGGGGGTGACACGTACCAATGACATCCCCGGCCTGCCCGGCAACAACAACTTCAAGGTGCTGAAAGCCGGAGCCGACAAACTCGGCTACAAGGAATGTCATACCGGTCGCATGGCGATCAATTCGCAGCCACGCGACGACCGCAACTCCTGCCAGCAGACCGGCTTCTGTTTCCAGGGCTGCAAGTGGGGCGCCAAATGGTCGACGCTCTACACTGAAATTCCCAAGGGCGAGGCGACCGGGCACCTTGAGGTGCGTCCAGATGCGATGGTCATCAAGATCAATCACGACGCATCGGGCAAGGTGACCGGCGTCGTCTATGCCGACAAGGACGGAAAACTCCAGGAACAGAAGGCGCGCATCGTCGCCGTTGCCGGCAATTCGATCGAAAGTCCCCGCCTGCTGCTCAATTCGGAATCGTCAAAGTTCGCCCATGGGCTTGCCAATTCCTCGGGGCAGGTGGGACGGAATTACATGCGCCACACCACTGGTTCGGTCTACGCCATCTTCGACAAGCCGGTGCACATGTATCGCGGCACCACAATGGCCGGCATCGTGCGCGACGAAGCACGCAACGATCCTTCGCGCGGTTTCGTTGGCGGTTACGAGCTGGAGACGCTGTCGCTTGGATTGCCGTTCATGGCGGCCTTCCTCAATCCTGGCGGCTGGGGGAGGTCTTTCACCACAGCACTCGACCACTACGATCACATGGCCGGCCTTTGGATCGTCGGGGAAGACATGCCGCGGGCCGAAAACCGGGTGACGCTGCATTCTTCCGAGAAGGACACGCATGGCATGCCCGTGGCCAACGTGAATTTCGACGACCACCCCAACGACACGGCGATGCGCAACCATGCCTACAAGCAGGGCGCGGCGATCTATGATGCGGTCGGCGCGACGCGCGTTTTTCCGACGCCGCCTTATCCGTCCACCCACAATCTCGGCACCAACCGGATGAGCGAGAAGCCGGAGGACGGCGTCGTCAACAAGCATGGCCAGACGCATGACATCAAGAATCTGTTCGTCTCGGACGGCAGCCAGTTCACCACCGGAGGTGCCGAGAACCCGACGCTGACCATCGTCACGCTGGCGATCCGGCAGGCCGACTACATTGCCAAGCAGATGGCCGCCAGGACAATCTGAAAGCCTCCCAGCCATTCGCGCGGAACGCCCACGGTGTTCCGCGTTTTTCGTTCAGGGTTTGCGGATCGTGCAGGTCGCCGCGCTGAAGGCGCCATCCGGCTGGCGCATCACGATGTCGAAGGAAGCGTCGGTGGGACCGTCGGACGTCACCTGGGTAAGCGATATGCCATTGCCGCCGCTGGTGAAGCCACCGACAGGGCCAAGCCAGCTGATCTCGCCGTTGTTGTCCATCTCGTAGTTGTAGCCTTGCATCACGGGGCCGTAGGTCGGGCCGCTATAAACGCGTCCCCTGATCTTGATATCGCCCAAGTTGACGAAGGCGCCGAGCAGGTAGACCTCGCAGCGGTAGCTGCCGTCGGGCAAGGTGCCATCGACAATGGCAGCATGTGCGCTGCCGCCCGCAAGTCCCGCAGCCATGATGGAAAACAAAAAGGTCAGGCAACGCGTCATCGATTGATCCGAATGCGGTCGGCGCATGCTTTGCACCATTTTTTCGACAAGACCGCAACATCGCTGAACGCAGCCCTTGCGCAAATCTCACCGCTGAAATCATATATTCTGGACAACTAATATTGCTGCACTTTGGTCCACCCATGTTACCCTTTGGTTGGCCTTGGTGAGTCGGCCATATTTTCCGCGTCAAACTTGATTTGGGGGCAGATCGAGGAAGATCTCGTCGGCGTGGGGACATTTCCACGCAGGTGATCAGCTTGGCGTTTCTTCCGTGATCTCGGCGTTACTGGGCACATCGGGCAAGGGACGGGCCGGTGGAGACTTTTTTTGAAGACTACCAGAAGCGACGCCTCGTCGAGCGCGTCGATATCCTGACGGCCATCAACATCCTGAAATCGCAGGGTTACGACGACGACGAGATCATTACCGAGATCACCCGCGTCTTCTACGTCGATCTCGATGAATACAATGATCTGGTAAGAGCAGCCTGAGTTTCAGGATACGTCTTTCGACGTACACCGGAAGATCCAAGAAAGCCTTCTGGACATTGTGCTACCGTAGCCTGTCCAGCGAGGGCACGCGGCATGAAACACCTCATCCTCGTTCACGGCAGAGATATCAAGCCGGCAGGTTCGGCGCTGGCCGCGCTCGCCAGGCGCGCCATCGTCAGGGGATTGCAGCGGGCGGGCAGGGACGATGTCGCAGACGACATCCAAGGCGGGGCCATCAAATTCACCAGTGCGTATTACGGCGATGTCACCAATCGCATCGAGGCGTCCTACGATCCCAGGACCGCAGCATTGCTGACCGCGCAGAACGATCCGGTCTACGATTTCAAGCCGTGTTTTCCGGCTGAAGTCCTGGATGACGCCTTCAACCTTACCGACGCGTTGCGAACTTTCAACAAGGCGAGCTATCGCCATGTCCTCGACATCGCCAAAGATTGGCGCTTTCTTGACGAGGCGATACACGCTGCTTCCATGTTCGGCGAGCTGTTCACTTTCGGCCTCGTCAACTCGCTGGTCGAAGTCTCCATCAAGTGGGATCTTGCCGTCTATCTCACATCGCAGCGTGTCGGCTCGGATATCCGCGCGCGGCTTCAGGACATCCTGAAGCAATCGTTGGCTGACGGCGATGACGTTTGCCTTGTCACCCACAGCATGGGCTGCATGGTCGCCCATGACGTATTCTGGAAATACTCGTTCCGTTCCGAGTACGAGGAACGGCGCGACGCGGCCGCGACCCCGGTCAGGATCTGGCTCACACTGGGTTGTCCGCTCGGCGAAATCGGGATCCAGCGCAATCTGCTCGACGCTGTGGCGCTGGATGATGAAAAGTATCCGCGCAACCAGTTCGTGGACTGGATCAATGTCCACGCGGAGGACGATTTCATCGCGCATGTGCAGAGCATGCGCACGGCCTTCTCAACCATGCGTGCCAAACACTATTGCCGCTCGATTGCCGACAGGAAGATCTACAATTGCTGGCATTATCGCGATGCGTCCGGCGGGCAGCTCGTCTCCAACCCGCATGATCTCTATGGCTATCTGATGAACCAGGACACAGCCAGGATCATTGCCGGCTGGGCGGAGTGAACCGATGGTTTCGAAGAAACCCCAAAGCCCTCCGATCTCGCTTGCCGAGCTGCGCAAACGCTGTCGCGACGCATCGCTCAGCGAGCTGGAACTCACCGAATACTTCCTGCCTGATGAAGAACACAGCAAGCCCTTCGCTCCCGCCTTGAAACTCAACGAGGCGCTGGTGGACGTCGGTCGCGCCAGACCAAGCCCTGACGCGATCTCCAAACTTTACGCCGAGGCAACGCGAGCACAAGCACCGCTTCCGAAGAAGCCAAGGGTGCTGACGCAAACACTTCGCAAGGCGGCCAGGACCAAGTTGTTGGCGGAAGGCGACTCCTGGTTCAACCTGCCGGACTACATCTATCCAAAGACGGCAATCGACTTTCTGGGCAGCGACCACGATTTCGACGTCAGCAACATTGCGCTCTGGGGCGATGAGCTGGAAGCAATGGTTACAGCCAAGCAATATCGCCAGCCGCTACGCTCCGGTCTGTTCGGGCATTTTCTGTTCTCGGGCGGCGGCAATGACGTGCTGGGGTCCATCCCGGCCTATGTGAAGCCTCGAAAGTCAGGCGATACAGATCCGGCGCACGCGGCCGACTACGTCAAAGCGACATTCCCGCAGAAGATCAGCCAGATGATGGAGTTCTACCGCATGCTGGCCAACGATGCGCGCGACGCCACCGCAGGCCATGTCGTGCTTTATGTGCACGGCTATGCCAATGCTATTCCGAAGAAGGGTGGCCACTATCTCGGTGGCCCGCTCGAAACGCTCGGCTTCGATCCGGTCGCTCATGCGCAACTGTGCCGGGCAATCGTTGCCCAAATGGTCACGCTGTTCAACGATGCCCTGCAGTCCTTTGCGCAGAGCACCGCGCATGTCGTCTACAACGACCTCAGGCCGGCGATGACCGAGCGCGATTGGTACCGCGACGAAATCCATCCGAATGAAAACGGTGCAAGAAAGATCGCCAGGATTTTTGCGGAATCCGTCCGCGCCAACACGCCGAGCGTATGATGGCTCCGTTCCGCCCTAAAGCGGAATGTTGTCGTGTTTCTTCCAGGGGTTCTGCAGGTCCTTGTTGCGCAACATCCTCAGCGCCCGCGCGATGCGGCGGCGCGTCGAGTGCGGCATGATCACCTCGTCGACATAGCCGCGTTCCGCGGCCACGAAAGGTGACAGGAAGCGGTCCTCGTAGTGTTTGGTGTGAGCCGCGATCTTTTCGGCATCGCCGATATCCTTGCGATAGATGATCTCGACCGCGCCCTTGGCACCCATCACCGCGATCTGCGCAGTCGGCCAGGCATAGTTCATGTCGCCGCGCAGATGTTTCGAGGCCATCACGTCATAGGCGCCGCCAAAGGCCTTGCGGGTGATGACAGTCACTTTCGGCACCGTCGCTTCAGCATAAGCGAACAACAGCTTGGCGCCGTGCTTGATCAGTCCGCCATACTCCTGAGCCGTGCCGGGCAGGAAACCGGGCACGTCGACGAAGGTTACGAGCGGAATGTTGAAACAATCGCAGAAGCGCACGAAACGCGCCGCCTTGCGAGAGGCGTCACTGTCCAGAACGCCAGCCAGCACCATCGGTTGGTTGGCGACGAAGCCCACGGTGCGCCCTTCGACACGGCCCAGGCCAGTGACGATGTTCCTGGCGAAAGAAGCCTGGATCTCGAAGAAGTCGCCTTCGTCGACGGTCTTCAGGATCAGCTCCTTGATGTCGTAGGGCTTGTTGGCGTTGTCGGGGATGAGGCGGTCGAGCGACATGTCATGCTCGGTCACCGACTGGTAGCATTCGACTTCCGGGATTTCGGCGGTGTTGGAGGCAGGCAGCAGGTCGACCAGCCGTCGCATCTGCAACAAAGCCTCGACATCGTTGTCATAGGCCCCGTCGGCGATCGAAGACTTTGTCGTGTGTACGGATGCGCCGCCAAGCTGTTCGGCCGTAACCGTTTCGTTGGTCACCGTCTTCACGACGTCGGGGCCGGTCACGAACATGTAGGAAGTGTCTCGTACCATGAAGATGAAGTCGGTCATGGCCGGCGAATAGACGTCGCCGCCGGCGCAGGGGCCCATGATCAAGGAGATCTGCGGAATGACCCCGGAAGCCAGCACATTGCGCTGGAAGATTTCGGCGTAGCCGCCCAGCGCTGCCACGCCTTCCTGGATGCGTGCACCGCCGGCATCATAAAGCCCGATGATCGGCGCGCGGTTGCGCAGCGCCATGTCCTGAACCTTCATCACCTTCTCGGCGTGCGCCTCCGAAAGCGAACCGCCGAAAACGGTGAAATCCTTCGCGAACAGATAGACCGGACGGCCGTTGACCGTGCCCCAGCCGGTGACGACGCCGTCGCCGGCGACCTTCGATTTTTCCATGCCGAAATCGGTGGAGCGATGTTCGACATACATGTCGAACTCCTCGAACGAACCTTCATCGAGGAAGATTTCAATACGCTCGCGTGCTGTCAGCTTGCCCTTGGCGTGCTGGGCGTCGATGCGTGCCTGACCGCCACCCAGACGGGCGATGTCGCGCCGGCGCTCGAGTTCCTTCAGCACTTCCTTCATTGGGCGGCCTCCCTCAGATCTTTAGTCCGCTTTTGGTATCGGCGTGGCGCAGGGAGCGCAAGCGTGGCTTTGATTTCACGATGCAAACCCGTATTTCGCACGCCTCGCGCAGTCATCGATGGCTGCAGTTTGTCTCTGGGGTGCGATTGGACGCCCCTGTACAATGCTGCAATGCAACATGACGCTCTTGCATTTCTTCGCGAACTACTCCATATGCGGCTTCATAGGCGCTCGGGCCGGGTCTTTCCGGCTTTCTCCCTGATTGAGACTGGTTGCGTCTGTTCCCCTTGCATTGCGCAAGGCGGTGTAAGTCCCGCGGCAAGAGGCTGGCGGGCACGACAGCGCAGCCGAGCGGGCTTTCTGCCCGCCCGCCTTGTCGTCCCATTCCTGTTTTTGACGGCGGGTTGCGCTCCGCCGCCATTGCTGTTTGCGGCAAGCGCCGCATGAAAGAAGATTGTTTTGACTGAAGAAATCAATGTGGAACCGACAGGTTTCGCCAAACTTGGAATTTCCGGCCAACTCCTGAAGGCCACCACCATGGCGGGCTTCACCGAACCGAAGCCAATTCAGGAACAGGCCATCCCCGCACAGCTGGCTGGCCGTGACATCCTGGGCATCGCCCAGACTGGTTCCGGCAAGACGGCTGCTTTCGCACTGCCGATCCTGTCAAAGATCATCGCGCTCGGCACCAAACGCCGGCCGAAGACGGCGCGTGCCCTGATCCTGGCGCCGACCCGCGAACTGGCTGTTCAGATCGAGGAGACGATCAAGGTGCTCGCCAAAGGCGCGCACATCTCCACGGCATTGGTACTGGGCGGCGTCTCGCGCTTCAGCCAGGTCAAGAAGATCGGCCCCGGCGTTGACTTCGTTATCGCTACCCCGGGCCGCTTGATGGACCTTGTGCGTGAGAAAGACATCAACCTGTCGGAGACCACATGGCTGGTACTCGACGAGGCCGACCGTATGCTCGACATGGGCTTCATCAACGACGTCAAGCGCATCGCCAAGGCCACGCATCCGGCCAGGCAGACCGCGCTGTTCTCAGCCACCATGCCCACCGAGATCGAGCAGCTGACGCAGAGCCTGCTGCGTGACCCTGTGCGCGTGGAAGTGGCGCCGCAGGGCACCACCGCCGCCGAGATCGTGCAGAGTGTCGTGCTCGCCCGGACCAAGCAGAAGCGCAAGGTTCTGTCCGACATGCTGGCCGACAAGGCGATGAGCTCGGTGATCGTGTTCGCGCGCACCAAGCACGGCGCCGATCGCGTCACCAAGGATCTCGAGCGCGATGGCTTCGAAGCTGCGGTCATCCATGGCAACAAGAGCCAGAATGCCCGTCAGAAGGCACTAAACGGCTTCCGCGACGGTTCGGTGCGCATTCTGGTCGCCACCGACATCGCCGCGCGCGGCATCGATGTCCCCGGCATCAGCCATGTCGTGAACTTCGACCTGCCGGACGAGGCCGAAAGCTATGTGCACCGTATCGGCCGCACCGGCCGTAACGGTTGCGACGGCATTGCCATCACGCTCGTCGATCCGTCGGAAAACAGCAAGTTGCGTCAGGTCGAGCGCATCATTCGCATGAAGCTGCCGGTGCTGGCCGACCATCTCGGTCAGCCCGATCCGGCACGCGAGCCGCGTCCGCAGGGCGAGCGCAGTTTCGAACCGGCCAACGATGGCGCGCGTGAGGACCGTGGGCAGCGCCGTGACGGCAGGCCGCGCAATGACGGCTTCGGCAAGAAGCGCTTTGGCGGTAAGCCGCAGGGTGGACGTCCGTTCTCAGGTAAGCCGGATGGTGAGCGCGGCGCGCAAGGCGAACGCAGCCAGGGCGGCGACCGTCCGTTCTCGGGCAAGCCGAGCGGCGAGCGCCATTTCCACGGCAAGCCCAAGGGCGACCGGCCGTTTGGTGACAAGCCGCATGGCGAACGCAAGCCGGAGGGCGGCAAGCCGTTCCGCAACAAGCGTCGCTTCAACCGCAAGCCAGCTGCGCGGGCTGCTTGACCAACAGAATGGGGCCGTCCGGGTGGATCGGCCCCATTGTCTTGTCTTCATGGATCACTCCATTGTCAGGCTCGTCTGATCCATGACCGTTTCCCTGTGCCAGCTGGGTCTGCAAGACATGGCGCGTGTCGCTGTGGTGTTGCGGCAGGCGTTTGACGACCGGCTGCCGTGGCTAGCAGGAATTCACACTCCACAGGAAGACCGCCGTTTCTTCGAAAATCATGTCTATGCCACCTGCGAAATCTGGGGTGCCGTTGACGGTGAAATCGTCGGCTTCATCGCTTTTCGCGAAGGGTGGGTGGATCAGCTCTATGTGCTGCCAGGCCAACAGAAGCGAGGCATCGGTGCGGCACTGCTCGGTGTGGCGAAGGCGGCCTGGCCGGCATTGCAGCTCTGGACGTTCCAGAAAAATATGGCTGCGCGCCGCTTCTATGAGAAGCATGGCTTCACGCCCATCCGAGAGACCGACGGTCGCGACAATGAAGAACGCGAGCCAGACATCCTCTATCGGTGGCAGCAACAACCCAGGTTGGAAAGCTGACGTTCAACCCTGCGATGGTGCAAAACGCGCGACCAGCTCGTGGCTTTCGGCAGCATAGACGAAGCGTACCTGCGTGACCGGGCGTTCCGCATTCCAGGTTCGTCGTTCCACGACAAGGCAGGGTGAACCGACCGTGATATCGAGCGCCGAAGCAACGTCTTCGTCGGCGGCCATTGCGCGGATACGGTGTTCGGCCGCATTCCACGGAACATGGCCGACCAGCCAGGGGTTCGGACTGATCTCCAGGAACTCTTCGTCTTCCGCCTCCGGAACGGCGCTCAAGTTGATGAGTCGTTTTTCCTGGCAGAATGGCCGTTTGCCGGCGAAGTGCCGGCATTCCACAGCCAGAACCGGTCCCGCGGCATCAAGGCCGAGCAGTTCTCGATCCTCGCTGCCGGAACGGCGCTTGAGACGCGAGACGCGTTCGAAATGATAGGGAAGGCCGGTCGCCTCGACTTCGGTGCGGATATCGTGGATTTCGAGGATCGCGGCCTGGGAATGCGGCTGGCGCACGAAACTGCCCGAACGCCGGCGGCGTTCGATCAGGCCGGCCTTTGCAAGCTGCGACAATGCCTTGTTTACGGTCATGCGCGAGCAGTTGTACTCGGCGGTCAGTTCGTGTTCGAAAGGAATGCGATGACCTGGCGCCCACACGCCTGACAGGATCTTCTCACTGATGTCGGACAGGATGCGCTGATGAAGCGATGCCGGTTCCGCTGTCGTGCTCATCAGCCTGCCATTCTCCGCTTTTCGAATCCCGGCGGCCCTTAGCCGGCCGACAACCGCATCATCACATTCCGGAAGCGTTCGGCAATGGCCTCGCGCGCGAAATGGCCGCCATTTTCCACCAGCTTGCGGCCGTGGACCCACGCGCAGTCGACGCGGGTGCCGCCGGCGAAGACCCAGGTGTCGAGGATCGCATTGCCGGATTTTCCGGCCAGCGAGGGGTGGTTGGCGTCCAGCGAAACGAAGTCGGCCGGTGCGCCGGCCGCAAGACCTGGTGTTTCAACCCCGAGAGCCACGTTTCCACCCATCAGGGACTGCGTGAACAGATTTTCGCCGTTGGACTGGGCGGGCGCCGCCAATACGTTACGGGCACGGTGGAAAATGCGCTGGGAATATTCGAGCTGACGCAACTCATCTGCAACCGAGATCAAGACGTTGGAGTCGGAACCGATACCGTAACGGCCACCGTGGCTTGAGAATAATGGCGCCGAGAAGGTGCCGTCCCCAAGATTGGCTTCGGTGATAGGGCACAAGCCTGCAATCGCGCCGGACTTTGCCATGGCGATCGTCTCGGCGTCCGTCATATGGGTGGCGTGGATCAGGCACCAGCGGCCGTCGACGGGCTGGTTCTCCACCAGCCATTCCACCGGCCGTTTGCCGGACCAGGCAACACAATCCTCCACTTCCTTGACCTGTTCGGCGATATGGATGTGGATCGGCGCCTTTGGTTCGAGCCTGGCGACAACGGACAATTCTTCCGGTGTGGCCGCGCGCAGGCTGTGCGGCGCGACACCGACGACTGCCCGATCGAGGCCGGCTACTGCTTCTTTCGATTTTTCGAGAAGTCTGGAGAACCCATTCAGATCATTGATGAAGCGGCGCTGCCCCTCATTCGGTGCACCACCGCCGAAACCCGAATGTGCATAGAATACCGGCAGCAACGTGAGCCCGATGCCGGTCGCCTTGGCCGCTGCCGCGATGCGCTCGGCCATTTCGGCGATGTTGGCATAAGGCCTGCCGTCGCGATCGTGATGCAGATAGTGGAACTCGCCAACCCGTGAAAATCCGGCCTCCACCATCTCTACATAAAGCTGGGCGGCGACTGCTTCGACATCTTCCGGCGTCATCGACAGGGCGAAGCGATACATCACCTCGCGCCAGCTCCAGAATGAATCAGCACCGGGGCCACGCGTTTCCGCGAGACCCGCCATGCCGCGCTGGAAGGCATGGCTGTGCAGATTAGGCATGCCGGGAACAACGATGGCGTGTCGTTCGTCGCCTGCTTGAATCACAGCGTCGGCTTCAATGGAGATCAGCGCGCCATCGGCGATCGAGAGACGCACATTCTTGCGCCAACCGTCGCTCAGAAAAGCCTGTTCCGCAAAAATCACCGTCACGCCTCCGTCCTCCGCTTGCCGTAACCTGCACGACATTAACACTTGCGTCGCTTCTTAATATGTATATACATAATTTTGACGGAGTGAAGCGGAAAAAGGCTATGGCTGAGGAGGAGAAGGGCCGGGCAGGGGCTAGCCGCATCTGGCGCAATGCGCGCCTGGCGACGCTGGCTGAGAATGCCGCGGGTCTCGGTGAAATCGAACACGGTGCCATCGTGGCGAGCGGCGGCCGCATTGTCTATGCCGGTCCCGAAAAGGACATGCCGGCCGCGCCGGCAGGGGCCGAGGTCGTCGACTGCGACGGTCGCTGGATCACCCCTGGCCTGATCGACTGCCACACGCATCTGATTCATGCCGGCAATCGCGCCAACGAGTTCGAGATGCGCCTGGCTGGCGCCACTTATGAAGAGGTGGCGCGAGCCGGTGGCGGCATCGTCTCCTCGGTGAAGGCACTGCGCACGGCGAGCGAAGATGAACTCGTTGCCCAGACGCTGCCGCGCCTCGATGCGCTGATGGCCGAAGGCGTCACCACGATCGAAGTGAAATCGGGTTATGGTCTCGATCTCGACAATGAGAAAAAGTCCTTGAAGGCTGCGCGTCGCCTCGGTGTCGAGCGCCCGGTCACAGTGCGCACAACCTTCCTCGGCGCCCATGCCCTGCCGCCGGAAGCCAATGGCGACAAGGACGCCTATATCGACCTGGTGGCAAAGACGATGCTGCCGGCCATTGCCGCAGAAGGGTTGGCCGATGCGGTCGATGGCTTCTGTGAGGGCATCGCCTTCTCACCCGAGCAGATTGCCCGTGTCTTCGATGCGGCGAAGAAAGCTGGCCTGCCGGTAAAGCTGCACGCAGACCAGCTTTCCAATCTCAACGGCGCTGCACTTGCGGCAAGCTATGGTGCGCTGTCGACCGATCATCTCGAATACACCGACGAGGCTGGCGCGGCAGCTATGGCGAAGGCTGGCACCGTCGCCGGTATCCTGCCCGGGGCCTATTACTTCATTCGCGAGACCCGGAAGCCGCCGATCGCGCTGTTTCGTCAGCACGGCGTGAAGATGGCTATCGCCACGGACAACAATCCCGGCACTTCACCGCTGACCTCGCTACTGCTCACCATGAACATGGCCGCGACTTTGTTTGCCATGACGGTGCAGGAATGCATCGCCGGCACGACCCGCGAGGCTGCGCGTGCGCTCGGCCTGCTTGACGAGACCGGTACGCTGGAAGCCGGGAAATCGGCCGACCTCGCCATCTGGGACATCGAGCGGCCGGCAGAACTCGTTTATCGCATGGGCTTCAATCCGCTCCATGCCCGTATCTGGAGGGGACTATGACTGAACTCGTATTGAAGCCCGGCAACACGACTCTGGCCGACTGGCGCGCCATCTATCGCGGCGCCACTCCGGTGCTCGATCCTGCTTGCAAGGCGGCCATCGAAGCCAGCGCCAAAGCCGTCGAACGCATCGTCGCCAAGGGTGAACCGGTCTACGGCATCAACACCGGCTTCGGCAAACTCGCCAGCGTGCGCATTCCCGCTGCAGATCTCGAAACGCTCCAGCGCAACATCGTGCTGTCGCATGCCGCCGGCGTTGGTGAACCGATCCCGGTTGCAGTGGCGCGCCTGATGATGGCGCTCAAGATGGCGAGCCTGGCGCAGGGCGCTTCAGGCGTGCGGCAGCAGACCATCGACCTTTTGCAGAAGATGTTGGCAAATGACGTCATTCCGGTCGTGCCGGCACAAGGCTCCGTTGGCGCTTCCGGCGATCTTGCCCCGCTTTCGCACATGACCGCGGTTATGATCGGTGTCGGCGAGTGCTTCACCCCGCATGGCCGCGTGCCGGCGAGGGTCGCCTTTGCATCGCACGGGCTGGAGCCGGTGACACTGGGCGCCAAGGAAGGGCTGGCCCTGCTCAACGGCACGCAATTCTCGACAGCCTATGCTCTGGCCGGCCTGTTCGAAGCCGAAGTGCTCTATCAATCGGCGCTGGTCGCCGGCGCGTTGTCGACCGACGCTGCCAAGGGCTCCGATGCCCCGTTCGACCCGCGTATCCATCTGCTGCGCAAGCATCGCGGCCAGATCGAAACGGCCGACGCCTTGCGCAATCTGATGGCGGGCAGCGCCATCCGCGAATCCCATCGCGTCGGCGATGAACGTGTTCAGGATCCGTATTGCCTGCGCTGCCAGCCGCAGGTGATGGGTGCCGCGCTGGACGTGCTGCGCAAGGCCGCCGATACGCTGCAGACCGAAGCCAACGGCGTCACCGACAATCCGCTGATTTTCGCCGAGGATGACACTGCACTCTCGGGTGGAAATTTCCATGCCGAGCCGGTGGCATTCGCCGCCGACATGATCGCGCTCGCCGTCTGCGAGATCGGCTCGCTATCGGAACGGCGCATTGCCATGCTGGTCGACCCGGCACTTTCAGGCATGCCGGCTTTCCTCACGCCGAAGCCGGGGCTCAATTCCGGCTTCATGATCCCGCAGGTGACGGCAGCCGCGCTCGTTTCGGAAAACAAGCAGAAAGCCTATCCGGCTTCGGTCGACTCCATCCCGACCTCGGCCAACCAGGAAGATCACGTTTCGATGGCGGCACACGGCGCGCGCCGCCTCATCGGCATGATCGAGAATGCCACCGCCGTCATCGGCATCGAGTTGCTCGCAGCGGCGCAGGGCTGCGACTTCCATCAGCCACTGGCATCGAGCCAGCCGCTCGAGGCCGTGCGCAAGGTGCTGCGGGCGCAGGTGCCGCATCTCGACGATGACCGTCATTTTCATCCCGACATGGAAAAGGCGATCGCCCTGGTGCGTGACGGTTCGCTCGCAAAGGCGGCAGAGGCGGTCGATCTGCCGGCTGTCAGCGGAGCTGCCGCATGACCCAGCCTTCATGGCTTGAGGTCCAGCGCGGCGAAGCGCCGCTGCTGGTCAGCATTCCGCATACCGGTCTCGACCTGGCGGGATTGGAAGATGGTTTCGTTTCACCCTGGCTGGCTCGCCGCGACGCCGACTGGTGGATAGAAAAGCTCTATGATTTCGCCACCGATCTCGGTGCGACCGTCGTGCGCACCGGCATCTCGCGTTCCGTCATCGACGTGAACAGAGATCCCTCGGGTATTTCGTTGTATCCGGGACAGGCGACGACCGAGCTTTGCCCGACGACCACCTTTGATGGCGAGCCACTCTACAGGTCTGGGCACGAGCCGAACGCCGACGATGTGGCCGAGCGTCGGAGGGCCTATTTCGAACCTTACCACGCAGCGCTGGAATCTGAGATCACCCGGTTGCGCGGCCTGCACGGCAAGATTGTGCTCTATGATTGCCACTCGATCCGTTCGGTCATTCCCCGGCTGTTCGAGGGCAGGCTACCGCTGTTCAACCTCGGCACCAATTCCGGCAAGAGCACAGACCCTCTACTGGAAAAGCAGGTTGCCGACATCATGGCCGCGACCGGGCGACCCTTTGTGGTCAACGGCCGCTTCAAGGGCGGCTGGATCACGCGTCATCACGGCAATCCGGAAGATGGCGTCCACGCTCTGCAGATGGAGCTTTCCTGCCGTGGCTACATGCTGGAGCCGGAGGGCAGGGTGGACCAGGCGAACTGGCCGAGCCGCTATGATCCGGACTTCGCCGCGCCGATGCGCAAGACACTGACTGAAATCCTGACGACCGCACTTACCTGGGCGAAGGCCTGATTTTCGAGGGAGCATTCGCATGACCCAACATACCCGTATCGATAATTCCCGCACCATTCGCGCCGCCACCGGCACCGAGCTGACGGCCAAGAGCTGGCTGACCGAAGCGCCGCTGCGCATGCTGATGAACAATCTCGACCCGATCGTCGCCGAAAAGCCGGGCGAGCTGGTGGTCTATGGCGGTATCGGCCGCGCGGCGCGCGACTGGCAGAGCTTCGACCGCATCGTCAGCGCGCTGCGTAATCTGGAGGCCGACGAGACGCTGCTGGTGCAGTCGGGCAAACCGGTTGGCGTGTTCAGGACGCACAAGGATGCCCCCCGCGTCCTGCTCGCCAACTCCAACCTGGTGCCGCATTGGGCCACCTGGGACCACTTCAACGAGCTCGATAAGAAGGGTCTGATGATGTACGGCCAGATGACGGCCGGCTCATGGATCTATATCGGCTCGCAGGGCATCGTTCAGGGCACCTACGAGACCTTCGTCGAAATGGGTCGGCAGCACTACAATGGCGATCTGTCCGGCCGTTGGATCCTGACCGCGGGCCTGGGCGGCATGGGTGGCGCACAGCCGCTGGCCGCGACCATGGCGGGCGCTGCCTGTCTCGCCGTCGAATGCCAGGCCTCCCGCATCGAGATGCGCCTGAAGACCGGCTATGTCGATGTGCAGGCCAAGGATCTCGACGACGCGCTGGCCATCATCGACAAGGCCTGCCAAGAAAAGAAGGCCATCTCGGTCGCACTGCTCGGCAACGCCGCCGATGTGTTCCCCGAACTGGTGCGCCGCGGCGTGAAGCCGGATGCCGTCACCGATCAGACCTCGGCCCATGACCCGGTCAATGGCTATCTGCCCCTGGGCTGGACCGTCGCTGAATGGGAAGAAAAGCGTGAACGCGATCCCAAAACCGTTGCCAGGGAAGCGAAGAAGTCCATGGCCGTTCAGGTCCGGGCGATGCTCGATTTCCACAAGATGGGCGTCCCGACAGTCGACTACGGCAACAACATTCGCCAGATGGCACTGGAAGAGGGTGTCGAGAACGCCTTCGACTTCCCTGGTTTCGTGCCGGCTTATATCCGTCCGCTGTTCTGCCGCGGCATCGGTCCGTTCCGCTGGGCGGCGCTCTCGGGCGACCCGGAAGACATCTACAAGACCGACGCCAAGGTGAAGGAGCTGCTGCCCGACAACAAGCATCTGCACAACTGGCTCGACATGGCGCAGAAGCGCATCAAGCTCCAGGGTCTGCCGGCGCGCATCTGCTGGGTCGGTCTCGGCGATCGCCACCGCCTCGGTCTCGCCTTCAATGAAATGGTCGCCAAGGGCGAACTGAAGGCGCCTGTCGTCATCGGTCGTGACCATCTCGATTCCGGCTCGGTCGCTTCGCCGAATCGTGAAACCGAAGCGATGAAGGACGGGTCGGACGCCGTGTCCGACTGGCCGCTGCTCAACGCCCTGCTCAACACGGCCTCGGGTGCGACCTGGGTGTCGCTGCACCATGGCGGCGGCGTCGGCATGGGCTTCTCGCAGCATTCCGGCATGGTCATCGTTTGCGATGGCACCGAGGATGCGGCACGCCGTCTCGAGCGCGTGTTGTGGAATGATCCGGCAACCGGCGTGATGCGCCATGCCGATGCCGGCTACGACATCGCCATCGAGTGCGCAAAGGAACATCAACTCAACCTGCCGGGCATTCTCGGCTAAGCTGATGCGTATCCTCCGCGCCGGCGACTATCGATCCATGCCGTGGAAGAACGGCGGCGGGACCACGACCGAGATCGTTGTCTCGCCGGCCGGCGCTGGGCTGGATGGTTTTGACTGGCGCATCTCCATGGCGCGCGTCGAGACCGGCGGACCTTTTTCCGTTTTTGCCGGCATCGACCGCACGCTTTCTATCCTCGAAGGCGAGGGCATGGTGCTCTCCATCGCCGGTCACGGGACCATCGAGCTGACGCGTGCCAGCGAGCCCTTGGCCTTTCCTGCCGATGCTGCGACCGAAGCGACATTGCCGGCGGGACCCATCACCGACCTCAATGTGATGACCCGCCGTGGCCGCGTGCATCACACGGTGCGCCGACTGTCGCTCTCGGAACCACTGGACCTCGTCACGCAGGCCGCTGTCACGCTCGTCTTCTGCGACGAAGGCGCCATTCAGATCGGCGAATCGGCTGCACTTGCGCTTGGCGCTCGTGATACATTGTGGCTCGATGGGGCGGGACAGACCTTGTCGCTTCGCCCCCTGGCGCAGGCCACGCTTTTCCTGATCTCCATCCAAAACGATTAAAAGCTGTCTCCAAGCGTTATCGAACCTGACCCGAAATATCAGGTCGGGCGGTTGCGCCATCACGAAATTGCCGGAATCCTTGCCCTTCGCTTCTTCCCATTGTGAGCATGAGCGCGAGTATCACGGTTGTCGGCAAGGCAACGTCCGCTAATCTTGACGGGAAGACAGAACAAGCTCGTTCGACCCGCTTTGCTATGCAATCAATCACCTGTAAATCGATATTGAACACCGGGGACGACACGGACGCGCCGCGACCGGTCCCCACTGCACGGATTGCTTGATGAATATTCAGACCAGCCCCGCCGAGATCCGGACAGCCACCGCACGTTTCCCTGCTACAGCGGAAGAGCCGATCCGGTCACAGTTTCTGCCTGAGGACAGATTGCGGGCGCTGGGTGAAAGCCTCGCCCGAGGCGATGTCTCCGATCTCGCCGGCTTGCAGCCGTTCGACTTCCAGAAGCGCATCCGCGAAAGCGCCAAGAAGATCCTCGAGGTCTACAAGCTGACCAATGCCGCCCAGGCAAGGGGCGAGACGGTTACGCCGGCGGCACAGTGGCTGCTCGACAACAACTATCTGGTCGAGGAGACCATCTATCAGATCAAGCGCGATCTGCCGCGCCGTTTCTATAAGCAGCTGCCTACGCTGAAACTCTCCGAAAGCGTCAGCGTGCCACGCGCCTTGGCGTTGGCATGGGCTTATGTCGCGCATTCGGACAGTTCTGTCTCGGCGCAGATGTTCAAGGCGATCGTCGAGGGATTCCAGTCCGTCGAGCCGATGAAGATCGGCGAGATCTGGGCCTTGCCGTCGCTGCTGCGTTTCGTGCTGATCGAGAACCTTCGACGGCTTGCGGTTCGGGTCAACCGTTCACGGGACCTGCGTCTCATCGCCAACGACGTGGCCGACCGCGTGCTCGCTGCCGGTGACAGTGCCGACCGGCAGGCGATCCTGGACAAATATCAGGCCCAGGCCGCCGACACCTCATTCGCCACCCAGCTTCTCTACCGCCTGCGCGACGGTTCGCAAAATGCCGGCAGGGCACTCGAATGGCTGGAAGCCGAGCTGGAGAAGTCCGGCACGGATGCCGAAAAGATCACCATTGCCGAGCATCAGACCCTGTCGAGCGGCAACGTCACCACGGGCAACATCATTCGTGGCCTGCGTCTTATCAACGACGTCGACTGGACGATCTGGTTCGAAGGCGTCAGCCGCATCGATGCGCTGTTGCGCGAGCGCACCAATTTCAGCGAACTCGATTTCCCTTCCAGGGACCAATACCGCACGGAGATCGAGGACCTCGCCAAACGTTCGAAGCAGTCGGAATATCGCGTCGCTGAGCAGGCAACCGACATGGCGGCTGCGACGAGACAAGCCGCCGGCGAAGCTCCGGATGCTGCCGACACCACCGATATCGGCTTCTTCCTCGTTGGTTCGCGCCGGCCTGAACTCGAAAAGGCGATCGGCTATTCGCCGAGCCTGGCGCGCAGTTTCCTGCGAGCTTTCCGCAAGACCGGTTGGCTGGGTATCGTGCTGCCTGTCTTCCTGCTTACAGCGCTTCTGCTCTGGTTGTCCGGCAGCGCATTGGCCGCGCTGGGACTGCCGCTCTGGGGCATAACGCTGATGCTGGTGCTGTTCGCGGTGCCGGCGAGCGAAGGTGCGCTTGCATTTTTCAACACCGTCTTCCTCCTGTTCCTGAAGCCGACACGTCTTGTCGGCTATGAGTACAAGGACGGCATCCCGGCTGAAGCGCGAACCCTTGTCGTCGTGCCGTCGCTGATCGGCTCGCGCGACGATGTCGAGGAGAATGTCCGCAACATCGAAGTGCACCACCTCGCCAACATGTCGGGGGAACTTCATTTCGCGCTGCTGTCGGACTGGCCCGACAGCAAATCGGAGATCAGCGCCAACGATACTGAAATTCTGGAATTTGCCCGTAGCCAGATCGCGGAACTCAACCAGCGTTACCCGACCGATGGCGCACCGCGTTTCTACCTGCTGCACCGCCGCCGCCTTTACAACCCTGCGCAGGGTCGCTGGATGGGCTGGGAGCGCAAGCGCGGCAAGCTGCACGAATTGAACCTTTTGCTGCGTGGCGACAAGGACACCACCTTCCTGCCGCTGGAAACGCCGCTGCCCGAAAACGTCGTGCACGTCATGACGCTGGACGCCGACACCCGCACGACGCGCGATGCTGTTTCGAAACTGATCGGCAAGATGTGCCATCCAATGAACAAGCCGCATTTCGATGCGGAGAAGCGCAGGGTTACCGCCGGTTACGCGATCATGCAGCCGCGCATCACGCCTTCGCTCACCACTGGTGACGAGGCGTCGTTCTTCCAGCGCGTGTTCTCAGCCAATCGCGGTCTCGATCCATATGTCTTCGCCGTTTCTGATCTCTATCAGGATGTGTTCGGCGACGGTTCCTTCACCGGCAAGGGCCTCTACCATGTCGACGCCTTCGAGGCGGCCCTCAAGGGGCGCATCGAGGACAATACCGTGCTCAGCCACGATCTGCTCGAGGGCGCCCTGGCGCGCTCGGCACTTGTCACCGATGTGGAACTGGTCGAGGACTATCCGACCCGCTACTGGGTCGATGCCTCGCGTACCCATCGCTGGGCGCGTGGTGACTGGCAACTGCTGAGCTTCATCTTCGATCCGCGCTCGGGTGTTCCGGCGCTGTCACGCTGGAAGATGATCGACAATCTGCGTCGCTCGCTGACCCCGATCTTCTGGGTGATGGCGGCGATCGCCGGCTGGACGTTGCTCCCTTTCACCCAGGCCGCTCAGTGGCAGGGTTTGCTGATCCTGACATTGTTCATGGCGCCCACCTTTGACATCGTCAACGCGATCATCCCGAAGAACAGCGACGCCACTCCGCGCGGCCATTTCTCTGCGCTCGTTCATGACATCGCTTTCGGTACGGCGATGGTGGCGCTGAAGATCGTGCTGATGGCGCATCAGGCCTGGATGATGGGCGATGCCATCATCCGTACGCTCTATCGTCTTTTCGTCAGCCGCAAGAACATGCTCGAATGGCGCACCGCTTCGCAGGCGCATCAGGGCAGCGGCAACGACATCGGCTCCTACTACTCGATGATGTATGGCGCCGTGATCATCGGCGCCGTTGGCCTCGCCATTCCGGTTCTTGACGATTCCACCGGCGCTTTCGTCGCCTTTGCCTTTGCGCTGTTCTGGATCGGATCGCCGGCATTCGCGTGGCTGGTCAGCCGCTCGGCCGAAACGGAAGACAGGCTGCACCTGTTGCCGCAGGATGTACATGCGCTGCGTATCGCCGCCCGCCGCACCTGGCATTACTTCGAGAATTTCGTCACGGCTGAACAGAACCATCTTCCGCCGGACAACTTCCAGGAAAACCCGAAGCCGGTCATTGCCTCGCGCACCTCACCCACCAACATCGGCGTTTATCTGCTGTCGGTCGTTTCGGCACGCGACTTCGGCTGGATCAGTCTTTCGGAGGCAATCGCGCGCATCGATGCCACCATGTCGACCATCGAGCGCATGGAACGCAGCCGTGGCCATCTCTACAACTGGTATGAGACGACGACGCTCAATCCGTTGCGCCCGACCTACATCTCCGCAGTCGACAGCGGCAATCTGGCCGGCCATCTGGTGACTGTGGCCGCGACCTGCACCGAATGGGCCGAGGCAACCTCCGTGCACCTGCACGGCGACGTCGAAGGCGTGCTGGACACCGTCGCAATCCTGGACGAAAGCCTGGACGAATTGCCAGATGACCGCCGTCAGCTCAGGCCGTTGCGTCAACGTCTGGCCGATCGCCTGGACGGCATGCGCCGTGCCGTGCGCACGATCAAGGCACAGCCGGAGATGGCCCTGGCTCGCACCGTCAACCTGACGGTACTCGCAGGAGAAATACGCAAGCTCGCTGCCGCCATCCACGCCGAGGCCAAGTCGACCGCCAGCGACATCATCGTCGACTGGGCCGCGCGGCTGGAAGCCACCTGCGAGGCGCACGTGCAGGACGCCCAGGCCGATGAAAAGTCGGTCCAGGCCATGCGAGCCAAGCTGCTCGAACTGCACGAACGAACCCGCCGCTACGCCTTCGAGATGGAATTCGGCTTCCTGCTGCGGCAGGACCGCAAGCTGCTGTCGATCGGCTACCGTGTCGAGGAACGCCAGCTTGACGAGGCCTGCTACGATCTGCTCGCCTCCGAATGCCGTCTGACCAGCCTGTTCGCCATCGCCAAGGGCGACCTGCCGACCGAGCACTGGTTCCGCCTGGGACGCCCAATCGTCGAGATTGGCTTCCGGGGTGCGCTGATGTCCTGGTCCGGCTCGATGTTCGAATATCTGATGCCGCCATTGGTGATGAAGGAGCCGCAAGGCTCGATCCTCAACCAGACCAGCCAGCTCATCATCAAGCGACAGATCCAGTATGGCCGCTCGAAGGGGGTGCCGTGGGGCATTTCCGAAGCCGCATACAATGCCCGCGACCGTGAGATGAACTACCAGTACACCAACTTTGGTGTGCCGGGCCTCGGTCTCAAGCGCGGTCTCGGCCAGAACACGGTCATCGCTCCTTATGCCACAATCCTCAGCGCGCAGTTCCTGCCGCGCGAGGCCGTTGCCAACCTGAAACGCCTCAAGGAGATCGGCGCACTCGGCCGCCACGGTTACTACGATGCTGTCGACTTCACGCCGCAGCGTGTGCCGGAAGGCGCGACCTGCGCTGTGGTGCAGAACTACTTTGCACACCATTCCGGCATGTCGATCGCGGCGATCGCCGACGCCGTGTTCGAAGGACGCCTGCGTGATCGCTTCCACAGCGACCCGGTGATCGAATCCGCCGAATTGCTGCTACAGGAGAAGGCGCCGCGCGAGATTCCAGCCGACACGGTGCGTACAGACGCCGAGGAGCAGGCTGTCGCCGACGAGACCGAGGCGCAGACCCCCGACATGCGTGTGGTGCTCGATCCGGCATGGGCGCTGCGCGCCACCAACCTGATGTCGAATGGTCGCTATTCCGTCATGGTGACGGCGACCGGTTCGGGTTACTCGCGTTGGGGCGACTTTGCGGTCACCCGCTGGCAGCCGGATCCGGTCGAGGATCGGCTCGGCTCCTATATCTTCCTGCGTGACGCCGACACTGGTGACTGGTGGTCGGCGACCGTCGAGCCGAAGCGTGCGCCGGGTGAAACCGCACAGGCACAGTTCTCGGACGACAAGGCAACCTTCATCAAGACCGTGCACTCGTTGCGCTCGGAGGTTGAATGCATCGTCATTTCGGAAGGCAATGGCGAAGGCAGGCGGGTCACCCTCTACAACGACGGTGCCACCGACCGGCATATCGAGGTGACCTCGTTCGCCGAACTGGTGCTCGGTCAGGAGGCCGCGGACTACGCCCATCCTGCCTTCTCCAAGATGTTCATCGAAACCGAGATCGCGCCGAACAACAACGCCATCTTCGCTACGCGCCGCAAACGCGATGCCGGCGAGCCGGACATCGCTGCCGCTCATTTCGTAACTGACCCGTCCGCGCTTGCCCGCGATGGTGAGGCCGAGACCGATCGCCGTGCCTTCATTGGCCGCGGCCGCACCATCGCCGATGCTGCTGCCTTCGATCCAGGTGCTCGACTGGAAGGACATGCCGGGTTCACGCTGGATCCCGTTGCCGCACTGCGGCGTCGGGTGCGGGTGCCGGCGAACAAGAAGATATCGCTCACCTTCTGGACGGTAACCGGTGCCAACCGTACGGAGCTGGACGAGGCGATTGCGCGGCTTGACCATGCCGAGAGTTTCGCCCGCCAGTCGATGCTGGCCTGGACCCGTTCGCAGGTGCAGACCCGCCATATGGGCTTGAGCCTGACAGATGCATCCAACGTGCAGAAACTCGCGCGTTATCTGATCTATCCGGATCCATTCCTGCGTCTGCCTTCGGACGCCATCGCTCCGGGGCTTGGTCGCCAGTCCAGCTTGTGGCCGACCAGCATTTCGGGTGACTTCCCCATCTTTGCCGTACGTATCGGCGACGTTGCCGATCTGGAGATCGTTGCCGAGGCGCTGCGCTTCCAGGAATATATGCGTGCACGCGGCATGACGGCGGATCTTGTCATCGTCAACGAGCAGGCGTCGTCCTACGTGCAGGACCTGCAGCAGGCGATCGATGCGCTGTGCGAGAACAGCCGCCTGCGCGGCAACGAGTTCGGTTCGCGCCAGCACATCTTCGCGGTACGCCGCGATCTGATGGATGAGACCACCTACAAGACGCTGCTGGCTGTCGCGCGCGTGGTGCTGCACACCCGCAACGGCACGATCTTCGATCAGATCGAGCGTGCCGAGACCGCGGCAATCCAGGCCCGCGATGCCTTGCACCCAGGTGGTGCCGTGGCGCTTCGCGAAACGTCTGCGCCGGCCTTGCGCAAGCCGACCAAGAAGGATGGTGCGACAGCTGCAGATGGCAGCGGCCTCGACTACTGGAATGGCTATGGTGGCTTTGACGGTGACGGCCGCCACTACGTCGTCCGCCTGGCGGGCGAACGCTCGACGCCGCAGCCCTGGATCAATGTGGTCTCCAACGAAGCTTTCGGCTTCCATACCTCGGCGGAGGGCGCGGGGTTCACCTGGAGCCGCAACAGCCGCGACTATCAGTTGACGCCGTGGTCGAATGACCCGGTCACGAACCGTCCGGGCGAAGGCATCTACATCCACGATCTCGGTAGCGGTGAATCCTATTCGCCGACGGCAGCAATGCTGCGCGACCCGGCCATGGTCTACGAAGCCTGGCACGGGCAGGGCTTCTCGACTTTCCGTACCAAGCGCGGCGCGCTGTCGATGGATCTGACCCACGTGGTCGATCCTGCCGACCCGGTACGCATTTCGCGCCTGCGCATCCAGAATGCCGGATCGGCGCCGGTCAGGTTGCGCATCTACGCTTATGCTGAATGGGTGCTGGGCAGCCATCGTTCGAAAACGGCGGCCACCATCCTCTCGCAGCGCGACGAGGCCACGGGAGCCCTGCTGGCGCAGAACCCGTATGGGCTCGACTTCAGCGACCGCGTGGCATTCCTGGCCAGCGATCGCGAGCCGCAGTCGTTCACGGCCGACCGGCAGGAGTTCCTCGGTCGCGACGGAAGCACGACCATACCGCAGTCCGTCGTCACCGGTGCAGCCTTGTCTGGCCGCGTTCAGGCGGGCGACGACCCTTGTGCCGCGCTGGCGCGCGATGTCGATATTCCGGCAGGCGGCGACGTGACTTTGCTCTGGCTGATGGGGGACGCGGGTTCCGCCGAAGAAGCAAGCGCTTTGGTCAAGACGCATCGCGCCAAGGACTTCGACAAAAGGCTGGCCGACAACGAACACAGCTGGCGCGGCTTCCTCGATACGATCCAGGTCGAGACGCCGGACAAGGCACTCAACGCCATGGTCAACCACTGGCTGCCATATCAGGCGCTGGCCTGCCGCATTCGGGCACGTTCAGCCTTCTATCAGGCGAGCGGAGCCTTCGGTTTCCGCGACCAGCTGCAGGATACGCTGGCCTTGCTGGCCCATGACCCGTCATTGGCACGCGAGCAGATCCTGAACGCGGCCCGGCGGCAGTTCCCGGAAGGCGACGTGCAGCATTGGTGGCTGCCTCGTACCGGTGCCGGTGTGCGCACCATGATCTCCGATGACGTCGTCTGGTTGGCTCATGCCGTCTCACGCTACATCCTCGTGACCGGGGACAAGGCAATCCTGAAGGAAGCGCTGCCGTTCATCGAGGGCAAGCCGCTGGCCGAGGGTGAGCACGACTCCTTCTTCGAGCCGCAGGTCTCGAAGACGAGTGTCCCGCTTTATGAACACTGCGCCCGGGCCCTGGATCTCGCCGTCCAGAGAACCGGCACCGACGGTCTGCCGCTGATCCTTGGCGGCGACTGGAACGACGGCATGAACCGCGTGGGTATCGGCGGCAAGGGCGAGAGCGTCTGGCTGGGCTGGTTCCTGCTGAGGACGCTCACGGACTTTGCTCCCGTGGCCAAGTCGCAAAGCGATGCCAGGCGTGCCAAGGCCTGGGAAACGCATGCGGCCAGCCTGAAGCGGGCACTGGAGAATGCGGCATGGGACGGCGAGTGGTACCGCCGCGGCAGTTTTGACGACGGTTCGCCGCTCGGCTCGCGCCGGTCCGACGAATGCAAGATCGACTCGATCGCGCAATCGTGGAGCGTGCTATCGGGCGAGGGCGACCCGGCCCGCTCGCAGACAGCGATGGATCAGGCCGTCAAACATCTGGTCGACGATGAGCTCAAGATCGTGAAGCTGTTCACACCGCCTTTCTCCAAGACGGAGAAGGATCCCGGTTACATCAAAAGCTATCCACCGGGCGTGCGCGAAAACGGCGGCCAGTATACGCATGCCGCGACATGGTTCGTCATCGCACTGGCCGAGATGGGCCGGACCGACGAGGCCTATCGCTGCTTCTCGATGCTCAATCCGGTCAATCACGCCCTGGATGATACGGCAGCCGAACACTACCGTGTCGAACCCTACGTTGTTGCAGCCGACATCTATGCCGGCGAAGGCAAGGGCGGCCGCGGCGGCTGGACCTGGTATACCGGTTCGGCGGGATGGCTCTATCGTGCCGCCGTGGAAGGGATCCTCGGCATAGAGCGGCGCGGCAACCGCATCGAGATCACGCCGAAGCTGCCCAAGGAATGGGAAGGTTATTCGGCCAAGCTCAAGATCGCCGGCACCGAGCACGCCGTCCGTGTGGTGCGAGCCAAGGGCACCAAGACCATTTCGCTGGAGGTTGATGGGGCCAAGGTGAAAGGTAACGCTTTCGACCTGAAGGGTAGCGGTTCCAGCGAGATTATTGTCAAGATTCCAGCCTGATAGAGGCGGAAATGGTTCTGGAGGCCTCTGGAAATGCCTCCAGTTGCTCAAAAATGCGGCAGCAATGGGTATCTGCCGCAATTTTGCCGCAGGGTTGGGATTTCACCTTTTATCTCAAACCGTTACGCGATCACGGCAGATTTCTGCCCGTTGTCATGTTTTGTTCGTCGGAACGGAGCAGAAGGCATAGGCGGGCATTGTTTTGCCACCCATCTAGGGCTAGGTGTTCACCGCAATAATGCGGCGCACTATGGATCGTTACGCGGGAGTAATTGGGTTGTCCCTGCTGCAAATCTACTGGAGAGCGCTCGGCTACCTCACCGCCGACAAGAAGCGTCTCGTCCTGATCTGCATGGCGAACGTCATGCTCGCGATGGTCGCGGTTTACGAACCGATGCTGTTGGGTAAGGTCATCGGCGCGATCGCCGAACGGACCAACCCGTTCAGCGAACTGGTCATGTGGGCTGGCCTCGGCGCCTTCAACATCATCGCAGTCGTCCTGGTCGCTCGTGGTGCTGACCGCTTCGCTCACAAGCGTCGCTCGGAAGTGCTGTGTGAATCCTTCGAACGCGTCATCACGATGCCGCTCGCCTGGCACCAGCAGCGCGGCACCTCAAACTCGCTGCAGACGCTGCTGCGCGCGGTCGAGTCGCTGTTCACGCTCTGGCTGGAATTCATGCGCCAGCATCTGTCGACCGTTGTCGCACTGGTGTTCCTGGTGCCGACGGCAATCAGCCTCGACGCGCGTATGTCCGCAGTTCTCCTGGTGCTTGGCGTGTTCTATTTCGCCATCGGCCGTCTGGTCATGCGCAAAACCAAGCAGGGTCAGGCGAACGTCGAGCGTCATTATCACACCGTATTCGCTCACGTGACGGATTCCGTCAGCAACGTCGCCGTGTTGCAGAGCTATAACCGCATCGGCCATGAAGCCGACGCGCTGAAGCGGTACATCAAGGATCTGCTCAACGCCCAGAACCCGGTTCTCGACTGGTGGGCTCTCGCCAGCGCCATGAACCGGCTGTCTTCAACTGTCTCGATGATGGTCGTTCTGATGATCGGTTCCTATCTGGTCATGCATGGTGAGTTGCGCATCAGTGATGTCGTCGCCTTCACCGGTTTTGCCACGCTGCTGATCGGCCGTCTCGACCTGGTTTCGAACTTCGTGACGCAGATTTCCGAAGCCCGTGCCAAGCTCGAGGAGTTCTACAAACTCGAAGAGGATTCCGCCGAAGCCGCCGAGCCGGAAGGTCTGCGCGATCTCGGCAAGGTCAGCGGCCATATCCAGTTCGAAAATGTCAGCTTCAACTTCGCCAACTCCACACAGGGCGTTGAAGACGTTTCCTTCGAGGTGAAAGCCGGCCAGACGGTTGCTATCGTCGGACCGACAGGCGCCGGCAAGACCACGCTCATCAACCTTCTGCAGCGGGTTCATACGCCGAGCGAAGGCCGCATCCTCATCGACGGCGTCGACACGCGTACGGTAACCCGCAAGTCGCTGCGTCATTCGATCGCCACGGTCTTCCAGGATGCCGGCCTGCTCAATCGGTCGATCGAGGACAACATCCGCGTCGGTCGTGAAGGCGCGACCAACGAAGAAGTGCACGCGGCTGCCAACGCCGCCGTGGCGCAGGACTTCATCCTGGCCAAGAGCGACGGTTACGACACTGTCGTTGGCGAGCGTGGTGGTCAGCTGTCCGGTGGCGAGCGCCAGCGCATCGCTATTGCCCGCGCCGTGCTCAAGGATGCGCCGATCCTCGTCCTCGACGAGGCGACCAGCGCGCTCGACGTCGAAACCGAGGGCCGCGTCAAGGAAGCGCTCGACGACCTGCGCCGCGGCCGTACCACCTTCGTCATCGCGCACCGCCTGACGACGGTGCGTGACGCCGACCAGGTCATCTTCATGGACAAGGGTAGTGTCGTCGAGATGGGTGGGTTCCAGGAACTGTCGATGCGCAACGGCCGTTTCGCGGCACTGTTGCGTGCCGGTGGTCTGCTTGCCGACGAAGAGGGGCCTCGGCTCAGCATCGTGTCGGTTAACGGTGAAGCCGCCTGATCTTCGACGATCCTGGCTGGCCTCTCATGATTGAATCAACACCGCGTGTCCTCAGGGCAATTCCAGCAAAAGTGCGCAGCGCTTTTGCGTCCGGAATTGCGTAATGGCAAAGAGCTGGAGCGTTTCCGCGTTTCCGTGAAAAACGGAAACGCTCTGGTGTGCGCGGTGTTGTCCTTTCGTCATGGCTTCAAAGCTTGATCGAAAGGTTCTAAGAACACCTCATGAGCGATACGAGTACACGCCCCTCGAGCTGGGCAGACTTGGCTAACCCAACGCGGTTCATGGCATTGGCCGACAGGCTGGTGCCTTGGTTGACGGGCATTGCGGTGCTTGTGCTGGCGGTCGGGCTTTACATGAGCTTCGCTGCGCCGGAGGATTTCCAGCAAGGCATAACCGTTCGCATCATGTACATCCATGTGCCGTTCGCCTGGCTCTCCATGATGTGCTACTCGCTGATGGCCGTATCGGCGATAGGAACGCTGGTGTGGCGCCATCCGCTGGCCGATGTGTCATTGAAGGCAGCTGCGCCCATCGGTGCGGTGTTCACCGCATTGGCGCTGATCACCGGCTCGATCTGGGGCAAGCCGATGTGGGGTACCTGGTGGGTGTGGGACGCCCGCCTGACGTCGGTGTTTGTGCTGTTCCTGATGTATCTCGGCATTATCGCGCTGACCCGCGCACTGGATGATGTCGCGCGCGCGGCCTGGGCTGCCGCGATCATCACGCTCGTCGGCTTCATCAACATCCCGATAATCAAGTTTTCGGTGGAATGGTGGAATACGTTGCACCAGCCAGCCTCGGTGTTCCGGCTGGACGGACCGACGATCGATCCCAGCCTTCTTTGGCCGCTTCTGGTGATGGCGATCGGATTCACGGTTCTGTTCTTTGCGCTGCACATGATCGCAATGCGTACGGAGATTCGTCGCCGTCGTGTGATTGCCATGCGTCGCATGGCGGCACGGCGCGCCGACGCCTGACGAGCGCATCGACAGCGGACAGACGTTGCGATATGCGGAACGCTTAAGCAGGTTCTGCAAAAGTGTCCCGCGGTTTGCGACGAGAACCTGCCCAAGGAAATTGCTTTCACAGGATCGTCCTCATGAAACGTTCGACCGTCAACGCCATCCTTCGCGAGGGCGATGCCTTCATCCGCTCCTTCGGTTACGTCATGCCACCTTTCGCCTATTGGACGCCTGAGGACATGAAGGCGCGTCGCGGTACATCCGCAGGCGTGTTCGACTCCCGGCTCGGTTGGGACATCACCGATTACGGCCAGGGCAAGTTCGACGAGCTCGGCCTCTTCCTGTTCACGGTGCGCAATGGCCGCTTCGAGGACATGAAGAAGGGCGCCGGCATGCTGTATGCCGAGAAGATCATGATCACGCGCAAGGACCAGCTCTCGCCGATGCACCGGCACGTGATCAAGGCGGAAGACATCATCAATCGCGGCGGCGGCAAGCTGGTGCTAGAGCTGTTCATGCCTGATGCGGAAGGCGGTATCGACCCGAAGGCCGAAGTATCGGTTCCGGTCGATGGCACCATCCGCAAGCTGCCGGCCGGCGGTCTGCTCAAGCTTGATCCAGGTGAGAGCGTCACGCTGCTGCCCGGCGTCTGGCACGCCTTCTGGGCAGAGGGCAAGGATGTGCTGATCGGTGAGGTCTCGACCGTCAACGACGATCTCACCGATAATATATTCCGCGACCCGATCGGCCGCTTCTCCGATATCGAAGGAGATGAGGCACCGCTGCACCTGCTGGTCTCCGACTACGAACGCTGGGTCGGCTGATCCGTTTCTTGCGTGCCATACGCGTCGGGAGAAATTCGGCGCGTATCATCGCTTTGAACCTTTGGCAGCGAGATCGTTCGTTTGAATCGAATGATTCGACACGAACAATGCGTTGGATAGATGGAAGTAGGAATGGCATTCCAATTCTGTTTGGAATTGGAGAATGCCGTGTCTGCCGTATCGTTTGATCGCCCGATCGCACCGCCCGCCGAGATGGGCAAGCCGGCGTCCGCCAACAAAACCACGATCTGGCCTGGCGTGGTGCTGGCGGCGATCGTCGCAGCATCGGCCTTTTCGATGCGCGAATTGCCGGGACTCGGCATTTTCAGCCCGATGATCCTGGCCGTCATCGTCGGCATCGTCTTTGCAAATCTGGTCGGCCTGCCGGCCAACACACGCGCCGGCATCGCGTTCTGCCAACGGACGCTGCTCCGGTTTGCCATCGTTCTGCTGGGCTTCCAGTTGACGGTCACGCAGCTGGGCGCGATCGGGCTGGGCGGTGTCGCCATCGTTGCGGCGTCGCTTCTGACGACCTTCTGCTTCACACTCGGTCTGGGACGATTGCTCGGCGTCGAGCGCAAGCTCACAGAGTTGATCGCCGCCGGAACCTCGATCTGCGGCGCTTCCGCCATCGTCGCAACCAATGCGGTGACCGATGCCAGCGATGAGGATGTTGCCTATGCGGTGGCTTCAGTCACGCTGTTTGGCACCATTGCGATGCTCGGCTATCCGCTGTTGGCCAGCACGGCAGGGCTCGATCAGCATGGTTTCGGCCTCTGGGCAGGTGCTTCCATCCACGAGATCGCCCAGGTGATCGGCGCCGGCTTCCAGGTCGGTCCGCAGGCTGGCGAGATCAGCACCATCGCCAAGCTGGCACGGGTAGCACTGCTGGCGCCGATGGTAATAGCGCTCGGCATCATGGCCGCACACGGCAGAGCCGCTGAAAAGACCGCGAAGCCGCCCATGCCCTGGTTTGTCTTCGCCTTTGTCGCCGTGGTCGCATTGAACAGCGCTGTCGAAGTGCCGGCCGAAGCCAAGTCGCTGATCGTTTTCTCCACCACCTTCATGTTGTCGGTCGGCCTGGCGGCGATGGGCCTGCAGACGCATATCGGCAAGATACGCTCGCGCGGTCTTCGCCCCTTGCTGCTTGCGCTTTCGGCATTTGTCTTTATCGCTTGCTTCAGCCTGCTTCTGATCAAACTGGTGGGCTAGCGCATCGGCCGGGTTCGGTTCCTGGCAGGAACGATGCGTAGCGTGTTCCGTGAAAAGCGGAAACGCTCTGGGGAGCCCGCATGACGCTGGAGCAGTTGCGCATTTTCGTTGCCGTCGCCGAGCGCGAGCACGTCACCAATGCGGCACGCGATCTCAATCTGACGCAGTCGGCGACGAGTGCTGCCGTGGCGGCTCTCGAGGCGCGCTATGCAACGAAGCTGTTCGACCGTGTTGGCCGCCGCATCGCGCTCACCGATGCCGGACGCCTTTTCCTGATCGAAGCGAGAGCGGTTTTGGCGCGGGCGACAGCTGCTGAACTGGTGCTCGCGGATCTTGCCGGGTTGAAAGTCGGCTCGCTCGGTCTCGCTGCCAGCCAGACGGTTGGCAACTATTGGCTGCCGCCTTTTATTCATGCTTTCCGTTCGCAGCATGCCGGCATCACAGTTTCGCTCACCATGGGCAACACCGAGACGGTCGCGGGCCAGGTGCGCGACGGTGAGGCCAATCTCGGCTTTGTGGAAGGTGAAGTCGACGAGCCGACCCTGGCCGTCACCACGGTGGCTGAGGACGAGATGGTGCTGTTGGCGCCGGCCGGCCATCCTTGGGGCCAGCTTGGCAAGGGCTCAAAACCCTCGCTCGCAATGGTAAGCTGGATTTTGCGTGAAAGCGGTTCCGGAACGCGTTCGACCCTTGCGGCCATGCTGCGCCAGGAAGGTATTTCAGAAGCCGAAATCGATATTGGCCTCGTGCTGCCGACCAATGAAGCGGTACGGACGGCTGTTGCGGCCGGGGCAGGCGTCACCGTGATGTCTCGTCTCGTTGCGGCCAATGCACTTGCCGCCGGCAATTTGATCGCGATCGACTATCCGGTGCCGCGCCGCAAGTTTTTCATGTTGCGCCACAAGGAGCGCTACGTCACCGCCGCCGAGACCGAGTTCATGCGGCTGATCGGCGAAGGACATCCCGGACAGTAGTGGGTGTTGCCTTGCGCTCTCAGGTCACCAGCCTGAGCATCTTCAGCACGCGCTCGAACATGGCGCCGTACGGAGGATGCAGCAGTGCTCCGCCATTGAAGCGCGATTGCAGGAAAACGGGCTTTTCCTTGCTGAAGGTACGGAATCCCCATTCGCCATGATAGGCACCGGTACCGCTGGCGCCAACACCACCGAAGGGCTGGCGCTCCTGCGCGATATGCAGCAGGCAATCGTTGATGGTCACGCCACCGGCGATCGTTTCGTGCAACACCCGTTCGCGCGCCGCGGAATCGGTGCCGAACCAATAGAGCGCAAGCGGCCGATCATGCCGGTTGACGTGACTGATCGCATCATCCAGCGACGCATATTCGAGGATCGGCAATACCGGGCCGAAGATCTCCTCGCGCATCAGGCGGCTGTCTTCCGGTGCTTTCTCCACCAGAGTCGGTGCGAATTTGCGACCTTCGGCGGGAAGTGTCTCGCTGGCCGGATTGATCTCGGTCACGACTGCGCCGCCAGCGGCCGCCTCCTCGACGAGGCTCTTCAGTCGCTGATAGTGACGATCGGAGACGATCGAGCTGTAGTCGGCGTTGGCCTTCAAACTCGGATAGAGTTTCCTCACAATCTCGGCAAAACGCTTTTTCAGAGCTGTAGCCTGGCCCCGCGGCACCATCACATAGTCCGGTGCGATGCAGGTCTGGCCGGCGTTGAGCAGCTTGCCGAAGGCAATGCTACGCACGGCAGCATCCATGTCGCAGGACGGATCGAGGATCGCCGGCGACTTGCCACCCAGTTCCAACGTCACAGGTGTCAGGTTGGCGGCGGCGGCAAGCGCCACCTGGCGACCGACCGCCGTCGATCCGGTGAAGATGAGATGATCGAAGGGCAGCGACACGAAAGCCTTGCCGGTCTCGGCGTCGCCGGTGACGACGTCGACTTCCTCGGGCGCAAAATGTTCAGCCACCAGATCGGCCAGCAGGGCCGAGAAGCGCGGGGTCAACTCCGAAGGTTTCATCAGCACCCGGTTGCCGGCCGCGAGTGCTGCCGTGGCCGGGGCAACGGCGAGCTGAAACGGATAATTCCACGGCGAAACAACGCCGACCACGCCGAGAGGCTGCGGCACGAGGCGATTTTTCCCCGGCAGGAAGGGCAGGCTGGTGCCGACGCTGCGTGCACGCATCCACGAACCGACATGTGAGAGCGCATGATTGATGCCGGCGCGCACCACGAAGAGTTCGGCAAAACGCGTTTCATGCGCGGATCGGCTACCGAAATCGCCGTCAATTGCCTCACAGATCGCCTGTTCGTGATCTTCGGTTAGAGCCTGCAGGCGTTTCAGGCGATCCTTGCGCACAGCAAGGGACGGGAATGGTTCCACAGCGAAGGCGCGTCGCTGCATGTCGAAGCGCTCGCGTAGCAAATCGGGTTTGACATGCAACATGATCAGCTCCACCCCTGCTTGATCGTTCAGCCGCAAAGCATTGAAAACGCATAAAGCACGCTGGCGCACAGGAGTACTCCGTACGCATACGGGAATGGAACGCCTGATTTGGTCAAGCGTCAACAGCTTTATGACAGAACTGGAGCTGCCGAAACGGAAGGTTTGTGCCCGTCCATGGGTGTGCCGAGGGGCGGGCCAGGGTTGCTGCCAGCTACCCATGCCTACATCTCGACACACCGTAGATAGAAGATCAGGTCGTCGTCAGAATGAAGTCGGCACACCGGTCCGCGATCATGATCGTCGGCGCGTTGGTGTTGCCACTGACCAGGCGCGGCATGATCGAGGCGTCGCAAATGCGCAAGCGTGGCACCCCACGCACGCGAAGCTGGGTGTCAACGACAGCCGCATCGTCTGTGCCCATCCGGCAGGTGCCGACCGGGTGGTAGACGGTCTTGGCTGTCTGCATGATGTGGTCGACTAGCTTCTCTTCCGGCAGGTCCGGCTCCCCGCCGGGCCTCAGTTCTTGCCGGATCACCGCCTGCAGGGCGGGCTGGCGCAATATGTTGCGCGCCACCTTCACGCCCTCGACAAGCAGTTTCAGGTCATCGGGCTCTGAAAGGAAGCCTGTGGTGAAGCGGATCGGATCGTTCGGATCGCGTGAGCGCAATTCCACCTTGCCGCGCGACTTGGGTCGCAACACGCAAGGGTTCAGCTCCATGCCATGCTCGGCCACCGAGCCGTGCACCGCATTCTCGATCATCACCGGCAGTACGTGGAACTGGATATCCGGTCGTCCATCACCATCGGTGTCGAAGAAGCCGCCGCTCTCAACGACATTCGAGGTCAGCAGGCCGGTGCCGAACAGCATGTATTGCAATCCGTGCCGCAGCGCCTTCAGCCCCTTGTCCTGGCCGAGCAGCGAGATCGGCTCGCGCGTCGCTGCATAGACTGGTGTCGCGACATGATCCTGCAGGTTCCTGCCGACACCTGCCATGTCGCGGATGACCGGAACTTCCAATTCTGCAAGGTGTGTCGCAGGACCCAGCCCTGACAGCATCATGATCTTCGGCGTCGCCAGTGCGCCCGCAGCCAGGATCACCTCGTCCTTGGCAGAGGCTTGCACCACCCGCCCATCGGCGGTCGTATAGGAAAGTCCGCTCGCCGCGCCGTTCTCCAGCGTGAGCGTATTCACCCGTGCATCGGTGACGACAGTCAGGTTGGGATTGCCGGCGAGCGGTTTCAGGAAGACTGTCGCGGCCGACTGGCGGACACCATCGAGCGTGGTGAGCTGGTAGAAGCCGACACCTTCCTGGCGCTCACCATTGAAGTCGTCATTGTAGCGATATCCGGCTTGCTGCGCGGCTTTCACATAGGCAAGTGAAAGCGGATGCCTGTGGCGCGCATCCGACACGGGCAATGGGCCATTGGTGCCGTGATAGGTGCCGTCCAGTCGCTCGTTGCGCTCCAGCCGCCTGAAAGTCGGCAGCACGTCGTCCCAGCCCCAGCCAGGACAGCCGAGGTCACGCCAGGTGTCGTAGTCCTCGTGCTGGCCTCGTATGTAGAGCATTGCGTTGATCGATGAGCCGCCACCCAGAGTGCGCCCCTGCGGAATCGGCAGCCGCCGTCCGCCGACATTCGTCTCCTGTTCGGACTCGTAGATGAAGCTGCGATCGGTGCCGATGACCTTGGCAAAGGTCGCCGGCATATGGATGAACTTGTCGTTGTCGCGCGGTCCCGCCTCCAGCAACAGGACCCGTTTGCCGGCCGTCACCAGACGGTTGGCAACGGTGCAGCCAGCTGATCCCGCGCCGGCAACGATGTAATCGAAGATTTCCGTCATCGGCTCAGGCATACCGCATGATGACGGTTTTCGTCTCAAGATAGCTCTCCAGCGCAGCCTTGCCGTGCTCGCGGCCAATGCCGGATTGTTTGAAACCGCCAAACGGGGCGGCGGGATCCAGCGTGTTGTGCGAGTTAACCCACACCGTTCCGGCTTTCAGGCCATGGGCGGCTTTCATTGCCTTGCCGAGATCGCGTGTCCAGACAGACGCGGAAAGGCCGTAGCGCGTATCGTTGGCAAGCCGGATCGCCTCGTCGAGATCTGCAACTGGCATCGCCGCGACGACGGGCCCGAACACCTCTTCGCGCACGATTTCGTCGTCGAGCTTCACATTGTGCAGGATGGTCGGAGCGATGTAGTGGCCCCTGGCCGGCACGGCGCGGTCGCCGCTGACACGTTCGCCACCGGCCGCCAAGGCACGATCGAGATAGCCGAGCACGCTTTGTTTGTGCTTTGCGGAGACGACCGGGTTGATCTGCGCGCCTTCGTCGCGTCCCGCGCCAAGTGTCATGCCATCGGCGATTTCAGCCAGCCTTGCCAGCGTCCGGTCATAAATCGACTTTTCGATCAGGATGCGGGCAGCCGACGTGCAGACCTGGCCCTGGTTGAAGAACATGCCGAGACCAGCAAGCAGGGGTTCGATACCGTCTTCCATGTCCGACAGCAGGATCATCGGCGACTTGGAGCCCAGCTCCAGCGTGAAGCGGGCAACACGATCCACGGCTGCATGGCCGACACGCTTGCCGACCTCGGTTGAGCCGGTGAAGGTCAACTTGTCGACGCCTGGATGCTTGATCAGCGCTTCGCCGGTCACGGCGCCCGAGCCGGTAACGACGTTGACCACGCCGGCCGGGAAGCCGACGGCCTCGATCAGTTCGGCAAGCCTCAGCAGGCCGAGTGGGGTCTCCTGCGGCGGTTTGATGACGATGGTGCACCCGGCGGCGAGTGCCGGGGCGATCTTCCACACGCCGATCATCAGCGGGAAATTCCAAGGCACGATGGCGCCGACGACGCCGACCGGCTCCATGATGGTCATGGCCTGGTGCTTCGCTCCGGGCGGTACCGGAATGGACACATTGATCGTCGCGCCCTCGATCTTGGTTGCCCAGCCGGCATAATAGCGCAACCAGTTCGCTGAGCCGCCTGCCGACAGCATCTTGGCGACGCCGAGCGACTTGCCGTTCTCGATGCTTTCGATTTCGGCAAGCAGATCCATGTCCGCTTCGACGGCGTCGGCGAGTTTCAGCATCAGCCGCTCGCGCTCGACCGGCGGCATCAAGCCCCATGGCCCCTCGAGTGCGGCGCGCGCGGCCTTTACCGCCTGGTCGACGACATCAGGCCCGCTTTCTGGCACGCGGGCAACGATTTCGCCTGTCGCGGAGTCGTCTACCGGCAATGCGCCGCCCTGGTCGACGTCGATAAAGCTTCCTCCGATGAACGGACGGTGCGTGCGGGCAAGGAATGCCGAGGCCGCGGCGCTGATCGGGGGGGCAACTCTCTCGTTCATCAAATCCTCCTGCCGGCCACTTGGCCGTTGTTTGAGCGGTAGGAGGACGGCGTACGCGCTTCAAGGCAGAGACCGGGCAAGTGCACGTTCAGTCAAAACAAAGTTCCCGCTCGGACAAGACGCTGCACCCTGCGGCATCGCACTATCGATGCACACGAACGGGCCGGACTCGGCGGTCCGTCAACATGGGGCGATGATGAGATTTTCCGGAAAGACCGCATTCATTACCGGCGGCGGCACAGGTATCGGTGCAGCCGTCGCCAGGCGCATGGCCAGGGAGGGTGCCAACATCGTTCTGATGGGCCGCCGTCGCGAACCGCTAGAGGCGGTGGCAAACGACACCAATGCGCTGATCGTGCAGGGTGACGCGGCTGACGCCGACGCCGTACGCGCCGCGCTGAAGGAAGTTCACGCCAGGTTCGGTCTTGTCGACATCCTGATCGCGAATGCAGGCGGGCACGGCGTCGGACCAACGATCTCGATGAGCGACGAGACATGGGCGCTTTCGACCCGAACCAATCTCGACACCACCTTTGTCTGTGCTCGCGAAATCCTGCCCGACCTGATCTCGCAGCGCGGTAACATCGTCGTCGTTGCGTCGATTGCCGGTCTGTTCGCCGGCCCCGCCGCCGCAGGCTATGTGACCATGAAACACGCCTGTGTCGGGCTCGGCAAATCGCTGGCGCGCGACTACGGCCGCCGTGGTGTACGCACCAACACCATCTGCCCAGGCTGGGTGGCCACTACGATGGCCGACGAGCAGATGCAGGTCATTGTCGAGAAACATGGTCTGGCTACCGTCGACGAGGCCTACAGGCTGGTCACCAAGGACGTGCCGCTCGGCCGTCCCGCCACGCCGGAAGAGGTCTCCAACGTCATCTGCTTTGTCGCCTCCGAAGAGGCCGCGATGATGAACGGCTCGATCCTGACTGTCGATGGCGGTGCCACCGTGGTCGACCTGCCGACCCTAGCCTTTGTTGATTGAGCGTTCGAGGACCCTGCGATGAATGACGTGAACAGACCGGCCGACTGGAAGCATTTCGACGATTTTGCCGCCGGCATTGCCACCAACCGGCTGCCGACGACCAAGGCCCTGGCTGGCCAGACTTTCAAGATCACGCTGAATGGCGGACGCCAGATCGATCTGGCTTTCACATCGGCGGATACCGTCGCGTGGGGCGAGGGCAAGGATGCCGGCGTCGATTGGTACGAGGCGCTCGAAGTCGCGGCCGACACCGTCTTTATCAACATGACGTTCGCCGCGCGTCCGACCGAAGACGAAGCCCTCATCGTCAACACCCGCACCAGGCGCGTGCTTTCGGTGCGCGAGCGGGTGAGGGAAGCAGATGAAGCACCGGGCGAGCCGCGTGTCGCCCAGACATGGCTGGCGGGCGTGCTCGGCGATCCCTCAGTTAGGCCGGAAGGTGCTGAACCCGCACCGTCGCGCGATCTGGTCGGCCTCACCGCACACTATGAATACAGCCCTAACCACGTCTACGAGCACATCTATCTGTCCTCGCAGCGCTATGCCTGGCAAAACCTGGTCGGCGTACAGCGCGGCCATGGCGATGTCGATCTGGCCACGACCTGGAAGTTTGCCGAGGGGCAATACGTCTTTGGATTCCGCGAGTTCATCATCCCGGTGGCATCGCTGTTCTTCTACAACTGGGCTGACATGCGCTCGACAGGGAAGTTCCTCGGCGTGATCTCGACCGGCGCCATCGAAAACAAGCCAGCCGGTGCGTTCATCACCAAGAAATCGACAACCGACTACGGAAAGGGACCAGCGCCGGTTTGAGCGCGGGCAAAGCCATGAGCAAGAACTACGAAGCGATCAAGGCGCACTACGCCGGTTCCGACAGCAAGGACCTGTCGGCTATGATGGCGCCGATCACCGACCGCACGGCCTGGACCGAGATGGCCGGTTTTCCCTACGCCGGTACCTATGTCGGCACTGTCGCCATCATCGAAGGTGTGTTCAAGCGCATCGGCGACGAGTGGGAGGGGTACACATTCACGCTGGAAAGGCTGGTCGACGGCGGCTCGACCATCCTCGGCATAGGGACCTATTCAGGCACCTACAAACGCACCGGCAAGCCGATGAAGGCGCGTGTCGTTCACGTCTGGGACGTCGAGGACGGCAAGGTTCTGCGGTTCGAGCAGTTCACCGACACCAAGCTGGTAGCGCAGGCGACCGGCTGACGATCTGGGGCATGCCCGACCGGCATCCGGCGGGAGTGGAATTGGGAGGAGAGAACATGGAAATGAGCCTGAAAGGAATGCTGGCGGCGCTCGCGCTGTCCACTGTGCTGACGACCGGTGCAACAGTCATTGCCAACGCCGCTGGCGACGAGATCGTCATCGGTGCGCCGGTCTCGCTGACCGGTCCGTTCGCCGGCGATGGCAAGGAACAGGAATGGGCCTACAAGCAGGCAGTCGCCGATATCAACAAGGCTGGCGGCATCATGGTCAAGGAAGCCGGCAAGAAGCTTCCCGTCAGGCTGGTCATCGCAGACGATGAAAGCACGGAAGCCAAGGTCGCTTCGGCAATCGAGAACCTGGTGAAGGTCCAGAAGGTCGACATCCTGCTTTCGACCCACTCCGGCCCGCTCAATGTCGCCGGTGCGATCGTCGCCGAGAAATACAAGAAATTCTACATGATCACGGCGGCTTTTCCGTTCGAGTGGCAGCCGCTCAAGATGAAATATTCGGCGCTGTTCTTCTTCCATCCCGGCCCCGGTGCCGAGGTGCCGTTCGAAATCTGGCAGAAGCTGCCGGAGAATGAACGTCCAAAGCGTCCGGCTCTCGTCACAGAAGATTCGCCAGACGGCAAAGGCTTCGGCGGCGCTTTCGAGGCCGCAGCCAAGAAGTACGGCTACACCTTCGCCTTCAACGATCCGTGGGCAACCGGCTCGACCGACTATTCGGCGATGATCACCAAGCTGAAGGCTGCCGATGCGGATGCCATGCTGGTGTTCGGCTCTCCGGCAGACACCGTCACGCTGATCCGCCAGATGAAGGAACTCGGCTTCAGCGTCCCGTATTTCCATGGCTGGAAGGGCACCTGGACCGGCGAGTTTCATGACGCGCTCGGCAAAGACTCCAACTACGTGCTGACCGACGGCTTCTGGTCGGCCAGCTACCCGTACAACGGCGCCAAGGAACTGGGTGAGCGTTACGAGACCGAATACAAGAAGGACTCGGTTACGGTCGGTGCCTTCTACGCCAACGCCCAAGTTCTGTTCCAGGCCATCGAGCGCGCCGGATCGACCGATGCCGCGGCAGTGCATGACGCTATCTTCAACCAGGAATTCAAGGATACCGTGGTCGGCCCGCTAAAGTTCGACGAGACGGGCTTTGCCCTGATCCCGTCGGTTGCGACGCAGTGGTGGGAAGGCAAACACCAGTTGCTCTTCCCGAATGGAACCTGGACCTACAAGCCGGCTCCCGCCTGGGACAAGCGCTAGACGTTGGGGGTGCCGTCGGGACGACGCCACCGCAATTCCAGCAAAACTGCGTAGCAGTTTTGCATCCGGAATTGCGTAGAAGCAAAGAGTTAGAGCGTTTCCGCAAAATCGGAACCGCTCTAGTCTTATGCCGGCGCCGTCCCGCCGTGCACGCAGCCTGCGGCACCACTGTTTGTGCTCATTCAAAATCCACGCAGTCTTTCCTCTGAAGCCAGCGGCAAAGGAATCTAGCAAGCATGCAGCCGGACGAAACCGTGCTCAGCCTCGAGGCGGTGACCAAACGCTTCGGTGGCCTTGTGGTGCTCGACGGCATCGACCTGGTCGTCGGCCCGGGTGAGCTGGTTGGGCTGATCGGCCCGAACGGTGCGGGAAAGTCGACGCTTTTTAATGTCATGACGGCGATCTACGCCCCGACACGCGGCAAAGTCCGCTTCAAGGGCAAGGACATTACCGGCGCAGCGCCGCACCTGATCTGCCGCTACGGTATCGCGCGAACGTTCCAGCTTGTGCGCACCTTTCTCACCATGACAGCTTTTGAGAACGTCATGGTTGGTGCCGTCTACGGTTCCGGCGGGCGCGTGAGACATGCCAGGGAAGCAGCGGAAGCGGCACTTGAGCTGGTCGGTCTCAGCGCAAAGCGCAATGTGACGACGGCACACATGACGTTGTCCGATCGCAGATTGCTGGAGATAGCGCGCGCGGTGGCGTCCGAACCGTCGCTGCTGCTGCTCGACGAGCCTATGGCCGGTCTCAATCCGACGGAGATCCGGCAGATGGTCGAGGTCATCCGTCGCACGCGATCGGAAAAGGGAATCTCCATCCTGTGGGTGGAACACAAAGTGGATGCCATCATGAAGGTTTGCAGCCGCGTCGTCGTGCTCGATCACGGCGTCAAGATCGCCGACGGCACACCCACCGAAATCGTCGCCAACCGCAAAGTCATCGAGGCCTATCTTGGCGAACCGACTGCTTGAAGTAACAGATCTCGAAGTCGCTTACGGCGATGTGCGCGCACTTTGGGGCGTGTCGATTCATGTCGATGCGGGCTCGGTGGTCGCCATTGTGGGTGCCAACGGTGCAGGCAAGACCACACTGCTGAAGGCCATATCCGGGCTCGTTCCTGCGAAACGCGGCGATATCAGGCTTTCGGGCACCTCGCTGCTCGGCCACCTTCCAGAAGACATCGCCCGCATGGGCATCGCCCACGTGCCGGAGGGGCGAGGGCTGTTTCGCCAGATGACGGTGCTGGAGAACCTCGAGCTCGGTGCCTTCCAGCCCAAGGCGCGATCGAACATCAAACACGCCCTGGAAAAGGCCTACGACCTGTTTCCACGCCTGAAGGAGAGAACTGGCCAGAAGGCAGGCTCTTTGTCGGGCGGCGAACAGCAGATGCTGGCGATTGCGCGCGCCACGATGTCCGAACCGTCGCTGCTCATTCTAGACGAGCCCTCGATTGGGCTGTCGCCACTGGTGGTGCAGCAGATGTTCCAGCTGATCGAGACCCTGCACAAGCAAGGTGTCACCATCCTGCTGGTCGAGCAGAACATCCATCAGGCGCTGAAGATCGCTGACTACGCATTCGTGCTGAAGACCGGCGAGCTTGCCATGCAAGGCACCGGCGCTGAGCTCATCGCCGATCCCGAAGTCCAGAAAGCCTATATGGGCGTATTGGAGCTGTAATGACCTTGCCATCGCCGGAGATACTCCTGCAGCTTTCCATCAACGGCGCGCTCGGCGGTGCCATGTATGGCGTCGCCGCAGTCGGCCTGAGCCTGATTTTCGGTACAATGCGGCTGATCTTCCTGGCGCAGGGCGCCATGATCATCCTTGCCGCTTATCTGGTGCGCGCGCTGTTCCAGCACCTCGGCATCGACCCATTCCTGTCACTGATCATCATGGTGCCGGTTGGGCTGGCGGCCGGGTGGCTGATCTATCAAGGCCTTTTTCGCAAGGCCGCCGCCGAGGAGGACCGCAACATCTCGTTGCTGATCGCTGTCGGCGTCATGTTCCTGGTGCAGAACCTGATGACCGTCATATGGGGAGGCAACACCGCTGCAGTGGTCACCAGCTACACGGCGAGCGGCATCGAATTGCTCGGTGTGCGTGCCTCTTTCACACGTTCCATGGGATTCCTGATCGCACTGGCGGGAACGGCACTGGTCGTGCTTTTCCTGCGCAAGACCTTGGTCGGCAAGGCGGTGAGGGCGGCCTCGGAAGACATGACAGCGGCAACGCTGATGGGCATCAGCCCGCATAAGGTCAACGCGATCGCCTTTGCGATCGGCATCGCGCTGGCGGGTGCGGCAGGTGTGGCTGTGGCGACCACATTCCCCTTCAATCCCTTCGCCGGCTTCATCTTCAGCCTCAAGGCGCTGGTGGCGCTTGCGCTCGGCGGCATCGGTAACGTTACGGGAGCTCTGGCAGGCGGGATTATTCTCGGTCTCATCGAGGCTTACGTGCAGTTTTTCATCTCAGGCGGCTGGACCAACGCCATCGCCTACGGCGTCTTCCTGGCTGTCTTGATGTTCAAGCCGGAAGGGCTGTTCAGCCGGCCGTACAAGAAGGCATGACCCCCATGACCACTATCTCCTGGAAATGGGCGGCAGCGCTCCTGACCGTCATTCTCGCCCTGGTGCCATTCTGGCCCGGCGCGATCGACAGCTACCTGTTTTCGTTCCTGTTCTTTGTCTTCATCTATGCGGTGATGGCCCAGGGCTGGAATCTCGTTGCCGGCTTCGGCGGACAGATCAGCCTCGGTTCGCATGCCTTCTTCGGACTGGGTGCCTACACCACGGCGATCCTGTGGAGCGGCAACTACCTGTGGGGCTCTCTATATGAGACCTTCCCGCGCATCTATTACTTCGATCCTGTCACCATGGTGCTGAGCGGTCTGGTCGCGGCACTGGCGGCAGCACTGATCGGCCTGCCGCTGCTTTCCAAATTACGCGGCGACTATTTTGCTCTCGGCACTCTGGGTTTTGGCGAGATCCTGAAAGTCATTTTTGTCAATGGCGGTGATTTCACCGGCAGCGCATTTGGTCTCGTGACGCCCTCCAGCACCTTCGAGACGCTGATGCCGCATTACTATGTTGGGCTCGGGCTTACCGTTGGAACTGCGCTCGCGATCGGTTGGCTGATGCGTTCCCGTTACGGCCTCGCACTCATCGCAGTGCGCGACGACGAGATGGCGGCATCGGCTAATGGCATCAACACGCTGAAGGTGAAGGTTGCAGCCTTCGCAGGCAGCGCCTTCATCGCCGGCATCGCCGGAAGCCTCTACAGCTACTACATCTTCCACGTCGGCCCGGACTCCGTCTTCAACCTCGACTGGATGCTTCTGCCGCTGATGATGACTGTGGTGGGCGGGACGGGCACCGTACTCGGGCCGATCCTCGGTGCCTTCATCATGTATGCCGTATTCGACATCGCCCGCATTTTCGTGCCGGATTATCACCCCATCATCTCAGGGCTGACCATCATCCTGGCGATGCTGTTCCTGCCGAAAGGGCTGGTGCGGAAGATCCTGCCGATGTCGATGGCGCGGAATTGATATCGCGCAACGCAAGCTGCGAACGATCTCTGTTCAGTTCAGCGCCGGTTCGTTGTGCCAAGAGCTGGCACTGACGAACCTCGCGATTCCAAATTCGACGGGTCTTGTGGTGCTGCCTTCCCTAAAACGGGAAGGCAAAGCCGTCAGTGCAGCCGGTCAAGCACGGCGTCGCGCAATTCGCGCGGCGAGACTTCGTACTTTGCCTTGAATGCGCGCGAGAAGTGGGCGCTGGAATTGAAGCCGCAGGCAAAGGCGATCTCGGAGATCGAGGCGCCGTTTCCCGCCATAAGCGCCTCGCGGCTGCGCTCCAGCCTGCGATCCCACACAAACCGCTCCAGCGTGATGTCCTCGCCTTCGAAGGCACGATGCAGATAGCGGCGTGAGCAGCCCATGTGGCGGGCAATCTCGTCAGCGGAGAGATCGCTGCGCGACAGATTGGCGTCGATATAGGCGACGATGCGCTCGCGCAGCGCTTCCAAAGGTGAGCGACGCTGGTCGACGAGCTGTGGCTTGGAGCAGATCAGCCCGTTCACGAGCTGGATCAGGCTTTCGCCAACGCGCCGGCAATTGGCTTCGTCCAGCCTGCGGCCATCGTCGATGGCCATGCGCATCAGCCCGGACACGATGTGCGTCAGACTGTCATCATCGCCGGGCAGGGGCAGGGGAGCTGCCAGCCGCGCCAGCGTGTCGTCGCTGAAGGTGGAACGCGGTACCTGCAGGATAAGCTGGTCGACACCGGTCAGATTCTGCAGGGAATAGCTGCGCACCGGGTCGTAGATGATCGCCGAGCGTGGGTTGAGGTCGACGGCGACCGATTGCTGTTCGAAATGGCTGCGGCCGGCGACCTGCACAAGGATCTTGATGGCATCGGGATCAAAGCTGCGCCAATGCGCACGGTCGTTGACCACCATATGCGCCTTGGCCCTGATCTCGGAAAGCCGGCAGGGACCCAGATTGACCGAAAGCAGCTTGGGGATCGATTCGACCGAACCGCGCGCGAAACGCTGGGTAATCGGGCCAAACAGGATACGGGACGTGGACAGGAAAGCTTCGCCGTCGGCGATGCTGACATGTCGGGCGGCATGCTGCATGGGTTCCTCCTCGGTGGTGCTTCCCGTCTTGGTGCGGGTTTTCATGACGACGCCAAGAAAGTGGCGTGACATATTTTGAAACGGAACTTAACACGCTAATCATTCTTTTCGCAACGTTCATGCAAGCCGTCACAAGCAAGTCGGTCAAGCGAAATCAGCGCTTGCTTCTGACCTTGCTCTCATCAGTCTTCGAGCTTGGGAGGAATGGTTCGGATGTCGGCGGTGAAGCTTGCTTGAGCGGTCAGCCCTGCATCTGTTTCGCCGGTTCGACTGCCTCGCCAATCAGCCGTAATGTGATCAGTCGCGTCGCTTCCCTTACCACTGCACCCTGGACTGCAGCCACGGAATCATCCGCGCGCGAAACCGGCGATGCGATCGCGACTGTACCAATCGGATAGCCATCGGAACCAAGGATCGGCGCGGCCACCGAGTGCACGCCTTCTTCATAACCTTGCGCGCTGCGCGAATAGCCACGCTCGGCAGCCAGTTGCACGGCCTGCCATACCTTATCCGCGTCGGTCATGGTATGCGGCGTGAAGGCAGTGAGCGGTGCTTCCATATAAGCGCGGCGCACGTCGTCGCGTGCGAAGGCGAGCAGCGCGATGCCTGACGCTGTACCGTGCAATGGCAGGATCTGGCCGACATTGACGTTGACGCGATTGGCTTTCGCCGAGAGTTCGACATGGATGGTGAGCAGAGCGCCGGCACTGTATTCCGAAAGATGGACGGTCTCGCCTGTCTGCTGTGACAGCTCACGCAGGATAGGCACGGCGACGCGCGTCAGCGGCAGTTGCGCGTCACGGATGCGCGCGAGGCGGGTCAGGCCGGCTCCGAGGCGATAGCGGCGGCTTGCCGGCTCCTGTTCTATCAGCCGATGTTCGGCCAGCGCCACCAGCAGGCGTCGTGCTGTCGCTTTGTCAAGATCGGCCTTTCTGGCCAGATCGGAAAGGCCGATTTCTGGCTCCTCCAGCGTGAACAGTTCCAGCAGCGACACAGCCTTGCGTACGGTACTCATGATCAGCTTCTAAAACGATACTTAGCGTGTGAATTAACTTGACAGCAGGCAATCGAGCCGGCAGTTTGCATACAACAAATAAAACGCTGGTTCAAATAATGAACCGAGGAAAATTGTAGCCGTGCCTGTGGGGGCATGTACAGGGAGATTTCACAGCTTGACGCTTGCTGCACGATCAGACCGCAATAGCGCGACCATCGCGGAATTGCTCGACCAGGAGCAGGAGCGCTTCCGGCTTACCCATCCCCGTTCGGCCGAAGCCTGGGAAGAAGGGCAGCGGCACTTCCTCTATGGCGGGCCGTCGCACTGGATGCGGCGCTGGGCAGGTGGTTTTCCGGTCTATGCGGCGCAGGCCAAGGGCGCGCATATCCGCGACATCGATGGTCGGGACTATGTCGACTTTGCGCTCGGCGATACCGGCGGCATGTGCGGTCATGCGCCCGAAGCGGTAACACGCGCAGCACTTCGCCAGTTGCAGAATGGCACCACGATGATGCTGCCGACTGAAGACAGCCTCTGGGTCGGCGCCGAACTGACCCGCCGCTTCTGCCTGCCTTACTGGACGCTGACCACGTCGGCCACCGACGCCAATCGCGGTGCTATCCGCATCGCCCGGATGATTACGGGGCGGCCAAAAGTCCTTGTCTTCTCCGGCTGTTACCACGGTGGCGTCGAGGAAGCGCATGTCGAGATACGCGACGGCCGCGTCGGTCTGCGCAACATGATCCATCCCAATGGCGTCGACCATTCGACTGTGTCGCGGGTGGTCGAATTCAACGATGTCGAGGCGTTGGAGCAGGCCCTGTCGACCGGCGACGTTGCCTGCGTGCTCACCGAGCCGTTGATGACCAATTTCGGCATGATCCCGGTAGCCGAGGGGTTCCACAAGGCGCTCCGCGAGATCACGCGGCGCACCGGCACGGTGCTGATCATCGACGAGACGCATACCATTTCCAGCGGCCCTGGCGGCTACACCAGCCAGCATGGGCTGGAGCCGGATATCCTTGTGGCCGGCAAGGCCATCGCTGGCGGTATTCCAGCCGGTATCTTCGGCGTTTCTCAGGAAATCGCCGAGCGACTGTGGTCGATCGTGCCTAAGGTCAATCCGCGCGAACGCCAGTCCGCCCATCTCGGCATTGGCGGAACATTGGCCGGCAACGCACTGACGGTGGCCACCATGCGCGCGGTGCTGGAGGAGGTGCTGACACCTGCGAATTTCGAGCTGATGGCCGGCAATGCGACGCGGCTTGCCGAAGGCGCACGTGATATCATCAATGAGCGTGAACTGCCTTGGCACGTCACCCAGATCGGCGCCCGCGCCGAGATCATGTTCATGCCCAAGCCGCCACGCAACGGCGCCGACGTCATCGCCAACCGGCGTGGCGACCTCGAGACGTTGCTGCACGCCTTTTACATGAACGAAGGCATATTGGTGACGCCGTTCCACACCATGTTCCTGATGTGCCCGGCGACGACAGCTGAACAGGTTGATCGCCACACGGAAGTGTTCGGACGTTTCGTCGATCTTCTCGCCGACGCCGGAGTATCGTGAGCAATGGCCACGCCGGGCTTCGATCTGACCGGACGGATTGCCCTGGTTACCGGCGGCGGACGCGGCATCGGGGCTGCGATCGCCACGCGTTTCGCCGAGGCGGGAGCCTCCGTGGTCATCGCCAACCGTACCCTTGATGTTGCGGAAGCGCTCGCGACAGAGCTTGCCGCCCGCAACCTGTCGGCCCGCGCCGTGCCGCTGCCCGGTCTCGGGCGCTCCGAGTTGCATGAGATCGTCGGCAACGCCGCTTCGGGAGCGGGGCGGCTCGACATCGTCGTACACAATGCGGGAGGCTGCCCCTGGGCTTCGATCGATGATCTCGATGAAGACAAGCTCGAACAGGCGCTGTCGTTGAACCTCAAGGCGTGCTTCTGGCTGGCACAGGCGGCGGCACCCATCATGCGCAAGCAGAGCTTCGGCCGCATCCTGGTGACGTCGTCGGTCTCGGCGCGGGTCGCGATGGCCGGCGGGGCGCATTATTCGGCGGCCAAGGCCGGCGTGAACGCCTTCATCCGGGGCGCTGCCTTCGAATATGCGCGCGACGGCATCACCGTGAATGGCGTCGAACCCGGTTTCATCGCCAAGGATCGCGGCTCGATGAGCAAGCCGGAAGTAGCAGACAGGCTTGGTCGGTTCATTCCTGCCGGGCGTTACGGCGAGGCCGACGATATTGCCTACGCCATGCTCTATCTGGCGTCCGCCGAGGCCAAATACACCACGGGCCAGACGATCGTCGTCGACGGCGGCTCGACGCTGCCGGAAACCGGCTACGCGGTCGAAAAGCATTGGGGGCTGTCGTGAGTGGGCGTTTGCAGGGGCGCAAGGCGCTGATCACAGGTGCCGCCACCGGAATGGGACGGGCGACGGCGGAACTCTTCAGCAGGCAGGGCGCTGAAATCATACTGTTTGGTCTTGGAGGCGAGGCTCTCGACGATGCCGCCAGGGCTAGCCGTGGCGAGGCCGTGCATGGCGACATCACCGACAGGGTGGATGTGGCGCGCGCGATCGATGCCTGTGACGGCCGGATCGACATTCTCGTCAACGCGGCCGGGTTGCTGATCCCGGACGAACCGGAAACCGTGTCCAACGAAGTTTGGGAAAAGACCTTCGCCGTCAACGTCACCGGCACGATGATGGTCTGCCGCGCGGCGCTACCGCTCCTGAAGAAGAAGGGCGGTTCTGTCGTCAACATCGCCTCGGTCGGTGCCTTCAATGCCAGCGCTCAGAATGCTGCCTATTCGGCGAGCAAGGCTGCGCTGGTCTCCTACACACGCTCGATTGCCTACGCCCATGGGCCGGACGGTATCCGCGCCAATGCGCTGGCGCCCGGCTGGGTGCGCACGCCGATGAGCGAAGAGGAGATGGATGTCGCCGCTGCCGCCCACGGCTCGACGCCGGAGCAGGAATTCGCGGCGCTGACCAGCCGTATTGCTCTGCGACGGATCGCCGACCCCACCGAGATTGCATCGTGCTGCCTGTTTCTGGCTTCCGATGAGGCATCCTTCGTGACGGGTGCAGTTCTGGTCGCCGACGGTGGAGGGCGGGCACCGACCCAGAACCGGGCGGTGTGAGGAGAATACGGCCGCAGCGGCGGCCGGGTGAATTGGGTGGAGGAAATAGAATGCCTGACAAAAGTGCCGAACTGGTTCTTGGCAACGGCCGCATCTACACGATGAACCGCAAGCAGCCCTGGGCATCGCATCTGGCAGTGAAGGGCGGCCGCATCGTGGCGGTCGGCGATGCGGCAAGCGTCGCACCTTTTACCGGAGGCAGCACGCGCTCCGTCGACTTGAAGGGCGCGATGCTGATGCCGGGCGTCGTCGACGTCCACGCCCATCTGATGATGGGTGGCCAGGCGGAATTGTTCGAGCTGCGTTACGCCTCGACCTCAAGCTTCGAGACCATTATCGAGAAGGTGCGCGAAAAGGCAGCTTCGACGAAGCCAGGCAGCTGGATCATCGGCGGCCAGTGGGGCAGCGACCTGCACGCCAAGTTGAACAGCCTGGAAGCGCTCGCCAAACTGGACGCTGCCGCGCAGGGCCGTCCGGTGATGCTGCGTGACGACAGCTATCACAACCGCTGGGTCAACTCGGAAGCGATGCGGCTGGCTGGTATCAGCAAGGACACGCCTGATCCCGATCAGGGTTCCATCGGCCGAGACCCGACAACCGGTGCACCGACCGGCCTGATGATCGAATCCGCGTCGGGTCTGGTTGAAAGTGTGATCGCCAATTCCGGCTACTACACCGAGGAAATGGACAGGGCGGCGATGGCGCAGTCCATCTCGACGCTGAATTCCTACGGCGTGACGGCGTTCCTCGACGCGGCCGCCATGCAGCCGATCCTGGCGGCCCTCAAAGGGCTGGACGACCGTGGTGAACTGACGGCCTGGTCGGTCTCCGCCATGCCGGCGGTCGAACCTTCCTTCATGTTTGGCATTGCCGGCGACGAACTGATCGCGCTGAAGGAACAATATCGCAGCGCTCACGCCAAGCCGGATTTCGTCAAGGTCTTCCTGGATGGCGTTCCGGGTGCCAGGACCGCCGCGTTTCATGAGCCCTATGTCGCCGATCCGATCCTCGGTTGCTGCTTCCGCGGCTCGACGATCGTCACGGTGCCGGATCTCATTCGCTGGGTTGGCAAATGCGAAAAGCTCGGGCTCGCGGTGAAGATCCACTGCGCCGGCGACGCGGCCGTCTCACAGGCGCTCGATGCCATCGACGTTGTGCGCTCCTTCAACGGCCCCACCAGGCTGATCCACCATATCGCGCATGCCAGCTATATCACACCCGGCGACATTCCGCGTTTTGCCGAACTCGGCGTCGCCGCCGACCTTTCGCCGTTCCTCTGGTATCCGACCAGCTTCCTGGAAGGCCACAAGCAGGCGATGGGCGTGGAGCGCGCCTTGCGCTTCTGGCCGAACAAGCAGTTGCTCGCCGCCGGCGCGCTGCTGGCAGGTGGCTCCGACTGGCCGGTCATGCCGAATCCCGATCCATGGAACGGCATCGAGGGTCTGGTCACTCGACAGAACCCCAGCGGTGAATTCGCCGGCGAGGCGCTGTGGCCGGAAGAGGCGATCGACGTCGCCACCGCGCTGGAGATCTTCACCATCAATTCCGCCCGCGCCATCGGCCTCGGCGAGACGATCGGCTCGATCGAGATCGGCAAGTCGGCCGACTTCATCGAACTCGACCGCAACGTACTTGAAATCCCAGCCGACGAGATCGCTGACATCAAGGTCATGACGACCTGGTTCGAGGGAAGGGTGGTGTATGAGCGGACCTGACCCTGCCGGGAGGCTTGTCCCGGTCACCATCCTCACTGGCTTCCTTGGTTCCGGCAAGACGACGCTGCTCAACCGGCTGCTCAAGGAGCCGTCAATGGCGAGGGCCGCCGTCATCGTCAACGAATTCGGCGAGATCGGGCTTGATCATCTGTTGATCGAAGCCAGCGAAGAGCAGTTCCAGTTGCTCGACAATGGCTGTGTGTGCTGCACGGTGCGCGGTGATCTGGTCGAGACGCTGAAGGCCTTGCATCGGCGCACTGCAGACGGCGAGTTGCCGGAACTCAACCGCGTCGTGATCGAAACGACCGGTTTGGCCGATCCTGCACCGATCCTGCATACGCTGATTGCGGAGCAGGACCTCGCCAGCCGTTACCGCATTGCCGGCGTTGTCACCACGGTCGATGCCGTCAACGGTCCGGCGACGCTAGAACGTCACGCCGAAGCCGCCAAGCAGGTGGCGGTGGCGGATCGACTGATCATTACCAAGGCCGATCTTGTCGATGGCTGGAAGGTGGATGCACTGCAGCACAGGCTGGCGGCACTCGCACCAGCCGCCGAACGCTGCCTCGTGGCGGACGCCGCGCTGGAAACCTTGCTCGACGCTGAAACGCTGGGTGGTGAGGCGCGCGCGGACAGGATCGCCGCCTGGTTCGACAAGGCGATCCAGGCGGTTCACGACCATGAGCACGCATGCGGTGCGCACTGTGATCACCATGATCATCACCACCACGATCATAGCCATCATCATGGCATCCAGTCCTACAGCTTCGTCATCGACGAGCCGGTGGAATGGGGGACATTTGCAACATGGCTGGACTACATCGCGGCGCTGAAGGGAGAGGACCTTCTTCGCCTCAAGGGGCTCGTGTGCGTGGCCGACGACATTGAGCGGCCGTTGGTGCTGCACGGCGTACAGCACGTGTTTCACCCGCCAACGAGACTGGATTCATGGCCGTCGCCGGATCGCCGAACCCGGCTCGTCTTCATCGTGCGCGACATCGCCCGCGAAACCATCGAACGGACGCTTGCGAAATTCGCCGGAGTTCGGCCGGCCCAGGCGTCCGAAAGGCATGCGGCATAGCAATCAATCAAGGCGTGTAGACACGCCTGAAACAAGGGGAGAGAGAAAATGCATTGGAAATCAGCTTTGCTTTCTGGCGTCTTTGCCGCGATCGGCATCGGCGCCGTGACGGGAGGCGCCGCTGCTGCCGGTCCGACCTGCGCCAACGGCACCATCAAGGTCGGTGCGGTTTCGACCATCACCGGCCCAGCCGACTTCAGCGAGGTGCCGAAGGCGACGCAAGCTGCGTTTGATGCCGTCAACGCCGCCGGCGGCATCAATGGCTGCAAGATCGAGTACACCATCGCCGACGACAAGGCCGACCCTGCCGTTGCCGCCCAGGCTGCGCGTGACCTGATCGACAACAAGGAAGCTGTCGCCTTGGTAGGCTCAGGCAGCCTGCTCGACTGCGCTGTCAACGCCGTCAACTACAACCGCAAGAAGATCTCTTCGGTTCAGGGACTTGGCGTCGATGCTGCATGTTTCTCCTCACCCAGCGTCGCACCTGTCAATGTCGGTCCGTTCACCCTGTCGACCGCCATGGGCTATTACGCCACCAATGTGCTGAAGAGCCAGAAGTTCTGCGCCTTCTTCATCATCATCGGCGGCACCCAGGAGGCCTATAAGAAGGGCATCGAGGACTGGGAGAAGATCAGCGGCCAGAAGGTGCATCTGCTTGACCTCACCCTGCCTTTCCAGGGCGATCTCACGCCATATGTCATCAAGGCGCGGGACGCTGGATGCGACACGGTGCTGACCAACCAGGTCGAGCCGCAGGTGGTGCAGCTCATCAAGACCGTCGACGCGCAGAAGATCACCGGCATCAACTGGTTGTTCCTGGCTCCAGGCTATACCGTGCAGGTGGCGAAGGCACTCGCTGACACCAAGCAGCCGATCTATGTCGGCACCGAGTGGGAGCCGTTCACAGAGACCGGATCTGCCGCCAACGCGCAGTGGATGGCCGACATGAACAAGGCCGGCCGGCCGCTCACCGCCTTCTCGCAAGGCGGTTACCTGGCCGCCAAGATGTTCCTCAAGGTCGTCGAGGGCATCGACGGTGAAGTGACGCGCGAAAGCGTGACCAAGGCGCTTCTGGAAATGAAGCCGATCTCGGATCCGCTCGCCGGCTCGCCTTACGTATTCGGTGAAGCAAGGACCCATTCGCCGATGCGCGCTACCAAGGTCATGAAGCTCGAAAGCGGGGCTTGGAAGGTGGAAACACCGGAGTGGGTCGTGCTTCCTGACGCAAAGTAGCCGCTGACTGAAGGACGGCAGACATGTTCTGCCGTCCTCTTTTTTCACTCGGGATCATCGATGAATTCGTTTCTCACACCCGCCATTGCGGGGCTGGCGGCAGGCGGCACCTATGCGCTGCTCGGCGTCTGCGCCGTCTTCACCTATCGGCTTGTCGCCGTTGTCAATTTCACCGGCGCCGCGATCGGTTCGGCCGGCACCTTCGCCCTGATTGCCTTGACCGAATCCGGTTATCCGACCTTTCCGTCGGTGATTGCCGGCATTCTGGTTGGTGCGGCTGTCGGAGTGTTGATCGGTTTCATCATGACCCGGTGGTTCGCGGAAGCCAATTCGTCGACCAAGGCGGCAGTGACGGCGGCCCTCCTGGTCGGCCTGATCGCGATTGGTCTTCGACTGACCGGTGGCCAGCATCCGCGCGTCATGCCCGACCTGTTTCCAGGTTCGGCCTTCCGCATGGCCGGCGTCGAGGTGACCATCGCCTCCGTGCTTACCATCGGCCTTGCCGTACTTTTCACGGTGCTTTCCGATCTTTTCCTCAACCGCACCCGCATAGGCCTGCATCTGCGCGCGCTGTCCGACAGGCCGCTCGCTGCAGAACTGATCGGCGTGAAGGTCAGGCTGCTGTCTCTGCTGGTGTGGGGCGCAACCGGAGCTTTCACCACTTTCGCACTGATGATCATCGCGCCGCAGCGTTCGCCGAATTTCATGACGCTCAGCCTGCTCGTCGTGCCGGCATTGGCTGCTGCACTGGTCGGCCTGTTCCGCAGCTTCTGGCTGACACTGGCTGGCGGTATCCTGCTCGGTGTCGTCGAAGGCCTGGCGAGCTCGGTCGATTCGATCAGCCAGTATCGCAGCGCCATTCCGTTCCTGGTCATCCTGGCCGTGCTTCTGTGGTCGCAAAGGGAGGCTCGCTGGGATGACGCGCGCTAGTGTCCGAACCTCGCTCACAATCATCATTGCTGCCGTCGTTCTTGGCGGCGTCGTCGCCGGGCTGCTGCCGTCCTATTGGGTGTTCCTGGCGACGTCCGTCCTGATTACCGGCGTGGCCCTGCAAAGTCTCGGGCTGGTGGCTGGCCGAACCGGCATGATCGCGCTTTGCCAGATGTCATTCGCTGGCGTCGGCGCCTGGACGGTGGGGTATCTGAACCTCGCCGAAGCGCCGGGCGGACTTGCGACCTGGATACTGCTCGGCGGTCTTGCCGCCGTGCCGCTTGGTGTCGCCATCGGCCTGCCGGCGCTGAGGCTGCGTGGCATCAATCTCGCCATCATCACGCTGTCCTTTGCTGCCGCCTTCGACGTCATCCTGGCAACGATGACATTTCCCGGCCAGACCGCCTTCATCCAGGTGCCGAGACCGGCGCTGTTCGACAGCGACGAAGGCTACTTCGTCTTTGCGCTGATCTTCTATGTCGCCATCGCCGTGACACTCGAGTTCCTGGCACGCTCAAGGCTCGGCGCCTCCTGGCTTGCGGTTCGCCACTCCGAACGCGCTGCCGCGGCACACGGCGTCAGCGTCGCCAAGGCGAAGTTGTCCGCTTTCGCCATCAGCGCCTTCATCGCCGGCATCTCGGGTGGTCTGCTCGCCGGCTATCTCGGCACGCTGGTTGCCGAGAATTTCTCGATGATGCAGTCGCTCAGCCTCTATGCGGTTGCGGTGATGACCGGCGCGCACTTCGCCGAAGGTGCCATCATCGGCGGCATCCTCGTCGTCATGTTCCCGGAGATCCTGCGCCGGTTCGAACTGCCGCAGGACATCGGCAACGTGCTGTTCGCGCTCGGCGCCACGCAGGCGCTGTCGACCGGAGAGACGATGAGCGAGACTTACCGTCGCCTGTTGCGCAAGTTGGCGCCACGGCGCCATGCAGCCGGCCGTGCTTCGTCCGAAGGCGATCTTCCGGCGCGCGTTGAACACACCAGAGGGGCAGCGCTCACCGTCGACAAGCTCACCGTGCGCTATGGCGCGGTGTTGGCGCTCGATGGCGTCGATCTGACCATTCCCGCCGGTTCGGTTGCCGGTCTGATCGGGCCTAACGGCGCCGGCAAGTCGACCTTCATTGACGCGGTGTCGGGTTTCCTCGCTGCCTATGAAGGCTCGATCAAACTCGGCACGACGCCACTGGAAGGGCAAGCGGCGCATCTCAGGGCGCGGGCAGGGGTGCGCCGCACCTGGCAGACCAACCGCATCGCGCCCGAATTGACGGTTGGCGGTTATCTGCGTCTTGCCGCCGGCAACCTGAGCGAGGCAGAGGTTGGCGCCATGCTGGACTGGCTGGATTGTCCGAACCCTGAAACGCCGGTGGTGGCAGTCGATGCCGGTACACGACGCTTGCTCGATGTTGCCGGCGTGGTTGCGGCAAGACCTGCCGTCATCTTGCTCGACGAGCCGGCAGCCGGCCAGTCGCATGAAGAGACACTTAGGCTCGGCAAGCGCATCGCGGAGATTCCGGGACGTTTCGGATCTTCCGTATTGCTGGTCGAACACGACATGGATCTGGTGCGCGCCGCCTGCACCCAGGTCACGGTGCTCGACTTCGGCCGCGTCATCGCGTCTGGACCGCCTGCCGTGGTGCTAGATCAGGGCCCCGTCAAGCGAGCCTATCTCGGTATCGAGGAGAGTGTCGCCGCATGAGTGAACTTGTCATTTCCTCGCTGTCGATCAGTCGCTCCGAACTGCCGGTTGTCACTGGGATCGATGCGCGTGTCGAAAGCGGCTCGATCAGTGTCGTGCTGGGAGCCAACGGCGCCGGCAAGACGACGCTGCTGGAAGGGCTTTCGGGCATCATTCCGGTGGCGAGCGGAACCATTGCCATCGACGGCCACGAGATCCAGAAAGCCCGGCCCGGCCAGCGGTCGCGCGAAGGTTTGGCACATGTCGAGCAGGGTCGCACCATCTTCAGCCAACTGACCACCGAAGAGAACATGAAGGTGGCGTTGCGCGACGGCAGCGATCTTGCCGAAGCATACGGCCTGTTTCCGGAGTTGCTGCAGCGTCGCACTGTACGTGCAGGGCTGCTGTCGGGTGGTGAACAGCAGATGCTGGTCATCGCGCGGGCGCTTTTGACCCGACCGAAGGTGTTGATGATCGACGAGATGTCGGCGGGACTCGCCCCGGTCATCGTTTCGCGTTTGATGGCGGCTGTGCGCAAGCTGGCTGATGCCGGTCTCGCGGTGCTCCTGGTCGAGCAGTTCGCCGCTCTAGCGCTCGGCATAGGCAATCGCGCCTATGTTTTGCGCCGAGGCCGTGTTGTCTACGACGGCGATTGCAAGACGCTGCTGCGTTCGCCGGACGAACTGCACAAGCTGTATCTAGGGGGATAGCGCTTGGCCGAGGAAATCCGGCCCGGTTGACCCGGGCCGGATATGTTATTGCGACTTACTGTGCAGGCGGCGAAGCTGTGCCGCCTCCGGCCGGAGCCGTTGTGCCGCTGTCGGATGCACCCGGAGCTGCCACGCCTTCGGCGAGCTTGTTCCTGTCGAAAGCCGGTGCGCTGTTGAGCTGATCCTTGCTGGCCTTCATGACCAGCCAGGTCTTGCCGTCGCTGCGGGTCGCCATCTGCAATTGGTCAGGGCTGACCGCGACGTCTTTCTCGCCGACGCCGAGGAACCCGCCGACGCCGACCACAGCGGCTTCGATCTTACCTTCAGGCGTGAAGATAAGGTCATTGACCTTGCCGACGGTAGCCGCATCGGCCTTGTCGCTTTCATAAACGCTCTGGCCAATGAAGTTTGTCGCCAGAACCTGTCCGTCCTTCGGCTGGATCGAGCCAACCGTATTGGCGTCCGTACCGGGCGGCGCCGTAAAGACGTCCTTAGTCGAAACCGACATTTCGGTTTCAGTCGAACCACCGGTGCTTGGCGTTGCGGTTTGCGCGAGCGCAGAGCCACCAATCAGCAGCGCGCATGTCGCGCCCAAAAGTGCCGTTTTCATCATGCCTGATCTCCTTTTCTGCAACGGATGCACAAAGACCCAACGACACGTTGGAGGGATCGTTCCGAAAAGTTGAGGGCACGGATAGAGATTAAGTCAGGCCGTGACGGACGAGATGACGCACGATCGGCGAGAACAGGTTCTGGCCGACATAGTTTCCAATGTTGGTCTTTTCAAAGAGATCCTGGGCCAATGCAGCATCCTGCACGATGGGGATGCCGGCTGACCGGGATTGGGCGATCATATCGAGTGCGGCGCGGCCCTGTCCCTTGGCCACGATTGTCGGGACCGGCGTTTCGCCCTTGATGTAGCGCAACCCCACCGCCAGTTCGTCGCCGGCAAACACGATGATTGCGTTCTGGATACCCAGCCGTGCCGGCTGCTGGACGGCTTCCCGCCGCTGGCGTCGCTGCTCCTGGCGGATAAGCGGGTCACCTTCCATATCCTTGTGCTCGCGCTTGTACTCCGTCGTGGTCATGCGCATGTCGCGCAGGAACAGCCAGCGCTGCAGTGGTACGTCGAAGATCCCGATCGCAAGGAAGGCAAGAGCGGCTGAAACGCCGACAGGTACCATCACGCCCCACAGCATCGGTGTCATGCAGGACATGCCGCATCCCGGTGCATCGAAAAGCGGTTGCAACCACTGCACCAGGATCACCACGAACAAGGTGGACAGAAAGATCAGCTTGACCAGGCCTTTCACGAACTCCACGACATTACGCAGAGACATGATCTTCTGCAGGCCTTTGGCCGGGTTGATGTGGTCGAATTGCGGTTTGATGGTCTCGAAGGAAAAGACCGGACCGAATGTTGCCAGCATGCCGAAGACGAGAGTGACCGCGACGACGATCGCGACCATCGGCACCGTGATGTACATCAGCAGGAAAAATGCGTGACGGCCGCTGCGCAGTAAAATCTCGCCGAAAGGGACGTTGTAGTCGGTGATCGTGTCGACCAGTCCGGAAAAATGCGCCAATGCGGTCGGCCAGACCAGATAGACATAGGCAAGCACCGCGCACAGGCCGAAGCCCGAAACAAAGTCGCGGCTTTGCGAAACCTGACCCTTGCGCTTGGCATCGCGAAGCTTCTTGTCGGATGCCGGTAGTCTTTTTTCCTCGGCTTCTTCGGCCATGTTGCCCCCAGGGGCTTTCCTTCGTTAACCGAGAACGGAACCGAGGGCCTGGGCCTTGGCTTGTGTGCTGCCTTTGGCGCGGATGGATTGCGCCTGCGACAGAAGCTTGTTGATCTCCTGCGTTGGCAGGCCGACAGGAGGCGTCGCCCTGACCTGATCGCCCTGGCCCAGCAGCCCGTAGACGATGACGGCGTTGCGCTTGTGATGCAGTTGCGCGTTGGAAGCTCCAACCAGCTTTTGCGCCAACGGCAACGCCACGCCGGCATTGCCTTCAAGCCCTGCAGCCAGAGCCATATTGGTCTCGATGTCGAGGTCTCCGGGCGCCATCTTGAGCGCCTGCCCGAAGGTAACCTGCGCTTCCTGGGTGTGGCCGGAAAGCGTCTGCGCTACACCGAGGCGATTGTAGGAACTGCTGGTGTTGACCAGTGGCGCCGCCTGGGCGAGTGCCCGCATTCCGGCGTTGTAGTCGCCGGCATCCATCATCGCTGACCCCAGGCCAAGCATCGCTTCGCCATTGTTCGGCGATTTGGCGAGCGCCGCTTCATAAGCCTTGGCGGCCTGGTCCGGATCGCCGGCTCGCATGTAGGCATCACCCGTTTTGACATAGGCGCTCGGACGCGCTTCGGGCAGGGCCGCCGCCTTCTGGTACAGCGCAATTGCCGTATCGCTGTCGCCGCGCTTCGCAATGTCATCGGCGAGCTTGATCAATCGCTCTGAGGGCGAGGCTGTGGCCGCACTCTTCGGATTGACGGCGCTGTGAGTGCCGGTCTGGCAACCTGCCAGCGTCAAGATCGCCAAAGCCGGCAGGAAAACGACACGCATATCCATCTCTTCCCCCTCTGTCGTATTTCAAATCGTTCCGACCCCCTGGCCGGAAGTGAACCCTGTGGCTAATTCGTCGTCAGGCTGGGCGTCTCGGCGGCCGGTTCCGGCTGTTCGCCGTCAAGATAACGCCGCGCTGCGCGCGCTGTCGGGCCTGCTGCGGCCGGTCCCATTCGACGGCCCTCGACGAGGTCACGCTGGCTCTCGACCATGCGCTGCAGATTGTAGGCGTTGGCGCAGCCCGGCGGCAGGTGCTGACCAACACCGGATATCTGTGTCAGGCTCGCCGACGAGTTTGCCGGTGGATTGTCATCATCGACCGGATCGTTCAGGCAGGCATTGGGTGCCAGAACGGAACCGGACGTGCTCTTGTCCGAGCCGCCCGGGCCTGTCGCGACATAACTGTAGCCGGGCGAATAGTCCTGTTCCGGCTTGGTGCTGCCGACACAGCCACACAGCAGGATGGTCGCAATGGCGGCGAAAAAGGTGTTCGACACTCTCATTGCTATTCTCCTACTTGACGATCAGGCCGACGGACGATCCGCCTTTTTTGCGCTTGGCGCGTTTCGCCGGTCTGTCTTGTGGGGTGGCGAGACTGTCGCGCACCGGCTCAACCAGATAGGGCGTGATCAGGATGACCAGTTCAGTTTCCTCGCGCTGGAAACGTTGCGACTGGAACAGTGGTCCGAGCACGGGAACATCGCCAAGCACCGGGAATTTCTCGACATTGCGAGACGTGCGCTGCTGGAACAGCCCGGCGATGGCGAAAGTCTGACCGCTTGCGACTTCGACGGTGGTGTCGGCCCGGCGTACGACGAAACTCGGTAGGGAAAAGCCGTTGGCTCCAATTACTGCGCCGCTGTCGGACAGTGAGCTGACTTCCGGCTGCACGTTGAGAGCGATCCGGTTGCGGCCGATCAATGTCGGCGTGAAACCCAGCGAAACGCCGAACTGCTTGTACTGGACAGTGACGACATCGTTTCCTTGCGGGATGGGTATCGGGATTTCGCCGCCGGCAAGGAATTTCGCCGTCTGGCCGGTCACGGCCGTCAGATTCGGTTCAGCCAGGATCTTGACGATGCCGTTGCGCTGCAGCGCCTCGATCAGGATATCGAAGTTGATGCCATGGTCCTGGCCCAGGTTGAGACCGAAATTTCCAGTGTTGCCGCTCGGTACACCGTTGTTTTGAAACATGTTGAATTCGAAGCCGGCACTCTTGTAGCCGACGTTCCAGTCGACACCGTAGGACTGCAGCTCCGTGCGCGAGACTTCGGCGAAGCGTACCCGTATGTTGACCTGCTGCGAGCCTTTCACCGTCATATTGTTGATCGGCGGTTGCTCAGACGGAGAGAAGGTCCGGGCGATATTGTCCATGTCGGTCGCCTCATCCACGCCACGGGCTTCCCCGGTCGTCACGATGCGGTTGCCGAAGATGGCAAGGTTCGTTGCCGAATTCGGTCTCATGGCCTTTTTCGCCTGATTGGCCGAAGAGATGTCGGCTGTCACACGAAACTGGGCTGTCGCCTTGATGCGTTCATCAGACGTGATCGCAATCAGATTGGTCAGGCCGGGCTTCAGGCCGAAGACATAGACCACACCGGGTGAGACGACCTGCAGGTCAGCGATCGTCGTGTCTGCGATCAGCACGGATTCGACCGGTTCGTTGAAGCGCAGCAGACGCCCCTGGCCAACGGGCAGGTCGACCGTTGGCTGCGCCGGCATTCCTGAAATCTCCTGCGCCTTGAGGTCCGTCAGAGACGAAACAAGACCTGTCAGGAAAACGGCAAGAGCGAGCACCAGCCAGGATATCTTCATTCCGGCCGGAAAGGTGCGCCGTCTTTCGGCTCTCGCAGTATGGCGGCTAGGCATGCAGTCCCTCTCTCAAGCATTCCCGGCATTCGTTGGTCCCCGATGCCGTTGCTGTCAGTTCATCCGGCGGTGTTTTGTCCCCCCAACACCCCGGCAGACGGCAGCGATGGGGTTCTGGATCGTCCTGAATTCCCCGTTATCGTTGCCAATGGCTGGACGTTGAATTCAGGGGCAAGCTCAGGAAAGGAAAGAACCGGCAGCTCGATGCCGTTCTGCACCAGAAGCGCACGCATATGACGGCGCACATCGGCGGCCGTCACGATCACCGGCAAGACACTGGCGGCGGCGCGCGAAAGGTGACGTTCGATCTCGGCAGCCAGCCCCTGGACACCTGGATCCGCCGTGTTGAGAAAAGCTCCGGTCGATGTCTTCTGCACCGCTTCGCGCAGAAGATCCTCTGCCGAACGCTGCAGCACATAAGCGGAGATGATGTTGTTGCGGTCGGCAACGCGGAAGCTGATCTGGCGCCTCAGTGCCGTCCGAACATGCTCGGTGAGTGGGACGACATCCTGCTCGTGCTGTCCAGCCTCGACCAGCGCTTCCAGCACGAGGCGCAGATTGCGGATAGGCACGTTTTCGGCCACCAACCGTCTAAGCACGTCGGCGATCTTCTGCAATGGCACGATCTCGGCGGTCTGTCGCACCAGGTCGGCATAGTCCGTCTCCATCTCAGAGAGCAGCTTGCGTGTTTCCTGGATGCCGACGAAATGGCCGCAATAGAGCTGGAGCGCATGCGCGGTCCATTTGGAAGCGATATCAAGCGGCTCCGAATAGGGCAGTTGTGCCTCTTCCAGCGCCGGAACGCCATCCCGATCGACCCAGGAGAATTTGCGTTGACCGACAAGGGCCGCACCTTCCTCGTAGGTGAGGCTGAGCAGTTCCAGATGGCTTGCCTCTGTTTCGACCAGCACCCGGTCGGCCGGGATCTCGGCCTCCAGGATCGGCACACCTTCGAGATCGATGCGGATGTTGCGGGGTGAAATCGTCTCGCTGACATCAACCGCGACGGCCGGGATCTCGACACCGAGATCCTCGAAGATCTTTCGACCCATCGCCTCGGTACGCTGGCGAAATTGCGGCTCAGCCACTTCGGTGGCGAGTGCCTTGCCGAGCCTGACGATGATACGGCTGGAGCCGAGCAACGGCCTCGCGCTACCATTGAGTGCGGGTACACCTTCAGATTCTTGTACAGTCGCTGCGGGTAGGGCCTCCGCCGGTTCATCTTCGCGACGGTTGTTGCGATGGATCATGAAAGCACCGGCGCCAAAGGCGATGCCAAGTGCGACGAAGACAAGGCTGGGGAAACCCGGCACGAGCGCCAGTCCCATCATGATCAGCGCGGCAAGGCCGAGCGCACGTGGATCGCGCAGCAACTGGAAGCTGATCTGCCTGCCGAGATCTTCCGTACCGTCGACACCGCCGACACGCGTCACCATCGTGCCTGCCGCGATGGCGACGAGCAGGGCAGGGATCTGCGCCACGAGCCCATCGCCAACAGTAAGGAGGGAGTAGGTGGATGCGGCTTCTCCGATCGACATGCCGTGCTGCAATGTGCCGACGGTGAAGCCGCCGATGAGGTTCACCAGGATGATGACGATGCCTGCGATGACGTCGCCCTTGACGAATTTCATGGCGCCATCCATCGCGCCGAAGAGTTGACTTTCCCGCTCCAATTGCCGGCGCAGATGCCTAGCTTCGGCCTGGTCGATATCGCCGTTCCGGAGTTCCGCGTCGATGCTCATCTGCTTGCCGGGCAGTGCGTCGAGCGTGAAGCGGGCAGCCACTTCGGCGACACGCTCGGCGCCACGTGCGATGACGATGAACTGTGCCACGGTGATGATGAGAAAGACCACCAATCCCACCGCGATGCTGCCACCGACGACGAAATTGCCGAAGGCGGTGATGATCTCGCCCGCATCGGCCTGCAACAGGATCAGGCGGGTGGTCGTTATGGTGATTGCCAGCCGAAACAGTGTGGCGATCAGGATAACGGATGGCATCGATGAGAATTCGAGCGGATGCGAGACGTAGAAAGCGACCAGCAGGATCAGCACGCTGAGCGCGATGTTTGCGGTGATCAGTGCATCGACCAGGAAAGTCGGAAGCGGGATCAGCATCATCACCACGGCCACCAGCATCAGCACGGCAATGACCAGGTCACCGCGCTGGGACGCCTTGCCGAGCAAGTGCAGCAGCCGTTGGGAAAGGGTCATTGCACCTGCCTTTTCGCCAGAAAACGCTGGAATGCCTCGCGCGCTTCCGGCTTGCGCCCCGCGACAAGCAGGGCGCGGCTTTTCAGGAGGTGAAGGGTGGGATGTTGCATTCCTTCCAGTGTCTCCAGCCTGGCGATCGTAGCGAGCGCCTTGTCCGCTTCTCCGTCCAGGATGAGCAGGTGTGCCAATGTTCTCAGTACGCCGGGGTCTTCCGGGGAAAGCTGTGCTGCAATCAACAGATAGACCGCACCTCGCCTGGCCTGGCCGTGACATCCGTAGAGATGGCCAAGGACATGCAGCAGATGTGCAGCCTCGTGTGGCCCGGTCAGGTTCCAGTCCCTCCTTGCAGACGCCCAAGCAATTCCCGGTGACGCTCGATCTCGTCTTGCATCAGCGTTCTGGCGAGCGCTCTCAGCGGCTCTCCACCCTCCAGATCGGGAACGACCTCCGTGATGAAATGGTGCAGAATGGGCACTGAACGCCGCAGGATCGCCGGTTCGGGGATTTCCGGCATGACGAACTCGGCGAGAATCTCGTCGAGCGATTTGCCGGTGGTGCTTGCTGACGGCCCGCCGAAGGTTTCCGTTTCCAGTTCATCGGTGCCAGAAGCGGAGTTTGCACCTTTTGTTTTAGTTCGGTTGACGCCATTCAGGCGCCGGCGTTCGATCGGTTGCGGATGGGAAGCATTTGCGTGCCCATCCCTGCCGATCGAATCCGGCCTTGCGTCGAAACGTGGCCCGTCGACGCGGCGATTCACTGGTATTTCAGCGCGACGGTGGCGCCGCCCTTTGTCAGTACGAGCGACGTCTGTCCGATTTCCTTGATCGTCCAGCCATCATTCGTGAAAGCGCCTTCATGATAGCGTGTGCCGTCGCCGGCGATCACATAAGGGCGCTCGCCATACCAGATCGCCTGCAGGGTGAGGCGCGGTGGCTGCGCAGCATCGCCAACCGCGATGTTCGACACCAGTGGTACCTGTCCGAACTTCTGATCGAACCATGAGCGTACCTCGGTCCAGGTGCCCGATTGTGCATTTGGTATCGTGCCGGAAACGACCAGGCGTTCGGCCGAACGTCCGACCGCGACGGTCCCCAGTCCCGATTGCCCGAGCCGCTCGGTCAATGCCGTTTGTGCGGCAGCCAGATGTTCGGCGTCGGCGCCAGGAATACTTCCCGTCACCTCGCCGTCGGCGGGCGCGAGCTTGACGGCTTTATCGTCAGTCTTTGCGATGGACAGGCCGTTGGCGGCAATGGAAATGGCAAAAACCGCAGCGATGAAAACGCCCGCGGCAAGCAATGGACGTTGCGAAAGCGACCAGCGGCTTTTGAGCGGTTCAGGTCCTGTGAGTTGCAACTGCGCGTCGCCCAACGAAATGCTGAGCGGCAGCCGGCGCCGGCAGCCTTGGCCCTTGCGAATGGTTTCGCCACCGTCAAGCTCGAGGTCCCCGCCGACGGCTTCGATTTCAACCATGTTGCCCTTACGGTGAAGCCTGGCGTGGAATGATGCGATGCCAGGATCCCTGAGGACGATATCCGAACCATTGTCCGAACCGATCACATAGGATGGCTCGGTCAACTCCAGGCTGGCACCGCTATGAAAGCCACCGGTGACGGCCAGCGTCGTGGGTTTGTAAGGGATCAGGCCTGCAGCGCCGCTCGCAAGGGCACGCAGCGCAAGCTTGCCTGCACCACCTTCAAGCTTCTGGGTCGAGTGAGCGCTCATGCCTTTCAACCTCCCGCCAAAACGATTTCAAACGCCTGTCGGCAACGTTCATGCACCGAGATAAGGCTCGCCGCCGGCAACCTCCGGCGGCGCAGAATGATTGATAACCCTGCGCCTCAGGCTTTTTCGGCCGACTGGCCAAGCGTCCTGGCGGTGCTCATCAGCATATCGTGCTGAGATTTCGCGATCTCTTTGTTGATCTCCAGGCCGAACATCCGCTCCTGGTGCTTGATCATCTTGTCCAGGTTCTGCTCCGGACTTCCGCCGTTAACGGGAGGGGTAGTGGTCATGACTGTCTCCTTGAGGAACCATTCCACGCAATCGTGACAGCCCGGCGTAATGGACTCCCTTTAGATTGCTGTTCGAACTTAGTGCAGTGCCGCGGAAATGAAAAGTCCATTTGGAATATCGAAAACATGAAAATTCCAACTGTTGCATTGTTTGCGAGCAGCAGGTAAATTCGAACCGGGCAAATTGGGGTTTAGGAAGATGGAAAAAGGTCCTTTGTCGGAACTGCTCGTGGAGCGATTCGAAACGATGCCGCCGCAGTTGCAAGTCGCTGCGCGATTCGTGCTCGACCATCCTCAGGACGTCGCCCTGATGTCCATGCGCGAGCAGGCCAACCAGGCGGGCGTGTCCCACAGCACCATGATGCGGCTGGCGCGCTGGCTTGGCCTCGATGGCTATGAGGACATGCGCAGCCTGTACGCGCGTGCATTGCGCGAGCGCGGTGTAGGCGAGGTGGGTCGATCCGGTTCGTTGCCGCAACAGGATCCAGACTATCCCGCGGCCGGTATCGCAGCGGACACGCTCGCCGCTCAGATTGCCAGCCTCGGCGAATATGGCAGCGCCATGCAGTTTCTGGCGGCAGCCAAGCTGATCGCTGGGTCAAAGACCATTTTTGGTCTGGGATTCGGAGGCTCTCGTTCGGTCGTCAGCCATTTCGTGCAGACGGTTTCGCCTCTCGTTGATGAAGGCCGCCGAGCCATATTCGTAGCGGATTCGCATGGCGCCGGGGCCGAAGCGTTGCTGGATGCCGGGGCTGGCGATGTTGTGCTTGTTGTCGGGTTCGCACCCTACGAACGTGCCACCATCGATTTCGCCCGTCAGTGCGCAAGCCAGGGGGCGGCGATAATTGCAATCACCGACAGCAGCGTTTCGCCGCTGGCGCGCATGGCTCGCGAAACGATCGTGGTGACATCGAACTCGAGTTCATTTTTTCCAAGCATGGTACCGGCATTTGCCGCGGTCGAAATCCTTGTCGCTTTGGCCGCGCCGCTCACCGATGTCGATGCCGCCGAAAAACTAAAACAGTCGCAAGAGCAGCGCGCTGCCTTCGGCGTCTATTGGAAGGCCGCTCGCTAGCACCCTTCCGGGGTGCCTATCGGACGACCTTCGGCCAGCCCCTCGGGGCGGAGCACATTGCGGAGGTCGTTCACGTGGTTCGTCCGATATTGCCGAAGCTGAATCCTACGCCCAAGGTCGACCCTAAAGCCAATGCGGCGCAGATTGCGCAACTGGAAGCCCAGGCCGCGCAGCTCAGGGAACAGATTCGGCTTGCCAACAAGATGGGTGAGCGTGAGTGGGCAGCGACTGCGCGCCAGGAGCTTACTCAGGTCACCGGCAAGCTTGACGCCCTCCAGCAGCCCGCTGCGACGCCCGTCAACGCAAGCGTTCCAACGAACGCTGGAGCGCCGGCCAATGGCACGGGCGTTCAGCCGGCGCTCTACACTCAACCAACGACCTTGGCCTTTGCTCCGGTCAAGCTGAACACCGGCACACCAGAAAAAGACCCCGCTGCAGACGCGACGGCCCATAGCATCATCGATGATGTGAAGAAGGGCAAAAGCATCGAAAAGATCGCCTCGGAACGAGGGATGACAAACGAACAGGTGCTCGCGGCGATCAGGGCGGGCAAGAGCCTGGAGGTCACCGTCACCGATCCGACGAGCAACAACGGCGATGTCCGGACGACCGTTATCAAGGACACCAGCGACCCGAAAAACCAGAAGACCGTCACGCTCTACTATGACTATCAGCATGACACCTACTATGCGGCCGTGCAGGACGGGTCCGCTGCTCCAACCGAAACACCTCTTCGAGATGGCCTCGGGCGCAAGCAGACCAGCGGCCACGATTCCGAGACGGGAGCCATCACCACCCGCTACGAGGACGATCTTGGCTCGGGCACCATAACCGAGCGGACGTCGATGCCGAACGGGGCGTCGGTTGAAACGGTGACGCCGAAGGGCGGACCGGCGCTACCGGTCACCACCGTGACCGGACCGGACGGGAAGAAAACCGTGCTTGCGCCAACCCAGGATCCGGGCGGGGCCACAACGAAGGGCATTCAGGATGATCTTGCCGCTGGCAAGAGCATCGACCAGATCGCCAAGGAGCGGGTCCTTACCAAAGAGCAGGTGATCGCTGAGCTGCAAGGAGCCGGTTACCAGGTCAAGACCGGGGACCCGAAGAGTGACAATGGCGACGTGCAGTCAGTCGAACTGGTCGATCCGCATTCCGGCGCCAAAACGTCCTATTATTACGACTACCAGCACGACACACGCACGGTCGTCACCACGAAGGGCGATACCGAAACCACGGCATCTGTGGACGGCAACGGCAAGACAAGCAACACCGACCGCAACACCAAGACAGGCGAGGCCACCACGACCATCGTCGATCCGAAGGCCGGCACCGAGATAAAGATCGTCACCGACAAGGATGGTCGCGTTACCAAGACGACCACCGAAAAGATAAATGATGGCAAACCGATAGATTATGAAGTTAAACCTGGAGACAACCTCACTCTCATCGCGCAACAGCACGGCGTGACGCTGGATGAGCTGAGGAAGACCAATCCGGAGCTTTTCGACAACCCTCGCGATCCGAACCTTATTCATCCTGGCGAAAAGGTCAGAATCGAGAATGGGACCCGCACGACCGTCGAGGTCACAGCCAACGGCTACACACTGACCACCAAGCCTGATGGCAAGATAACGCTGCACAACAACGCCACGGGTACCGATCTCGATATCAAGGCTGGTACGGCCCAAGAGGCGCTGGCCACGCTGCTCCTGTCGATCAACCCGACAAGCAAGGATCCGGAGACTGCCAAGGCGGACACGGTTCTCAAAACCACCTTGGAAGGCATCCTGGGCGGAGCAAGCCCCGAACTGCTTCAGGACGTCACGAACAAGCAGCAGGCAGTAAAGGACGCGATCACGACATATGGCGGGGGAAAACCCGCAACGCCCCAGCTCGATGGCTCCACCACGACGGTTGGCCCATTCGGCGCGCCACCGAAGGAACCCACCAAATCCGGCGGCAAATGGGTGCCGCTCATGGTCGACGGCAGTTGGCAATGGTTCGATCCGGAAGTGGCCAAGGCAATCGCCGCGGAGAATACGGCCGTTGCGCGTCTCGGTGAGGCCCAGGCCAAGCCCGTGCAAAGCCAGGCACAGCTGGATGTCTACGCGCTCGATCCCGCTTACAAGCAAGCGATGAATAGCGCCAAGTCGACGCTCGACAAGGCGTTGGCGCCTTACGGACTGGAATGGAAAGCACCGACCCCGAAAGGCACGCTTGCCGAGGCACAAGAGCGATTGACCCTCGCCAACGACGTGCTTGAAAAGGCCACGACTGCCAGGATCGAATATGCGCAAGGCGAGAAGGATTTTCTTGCCGCGATTGGCAAACAGGCAACTCTGCCGGCCATCAACGATCCGAGCAAGCCCGCGGCTGGCCAGTCCGGCGGGCCGAGCAATATGGAGATCAATCTAGACGCCAAAGCCAAGCACTCGGAAGTCTCCAACCTTTTCATACAGTCAAGCTTGCATACCGCCAACGGCAACAAGGCGACCGTCGACCAGATGGTCAGTGCGACCGAACTGGAGCTGAAACTAACAGATGCCAAACCGGGAAGCCCGGAGCATAAGGCGCTTACGGACCGGCTCGAAGGTTTGAAAACGCTGCAAAAGGCGGCCGGCAACCAGGTCGCGTTGGCCGAAGCCTATGCCCAGTACGGCGTTGCACAAAAGGACGCCATGGATCTGGCCGTTCGTGTCGAGCCGATCAAGCAGCAGATCATCGCGCAGGCCAGGCAGAGGAATCCGCATCATTTTGATGAGAAGGGTTACACCAACGGCGAGGGTGATTACACCGGCAAGCTCCTGAAACAGGAATTCATCGAGGAAAATGGCCAGCTCTATATGGTCAACACCTACGAGAACGACAATTTCCTGGATGAGAACAACAACGACACCAATGTTCTGAAGGTTCAGCTCACTTACGATCTGAACAACAAGGACATCAGGGACGACTTCCGCAACAATTCCCTGAACAAGCAGTGGCAGGACGTGATGTCGTCGACGCGGAGCACGCCGACCTCCGCGCCGGTTTGCACACCGGGGGGCACGGGTTCGATATCGGCGTTGGAAGCCGCCAAATCGAAGATCATTGGCACACAGGTCGGGCAACTCGATGCCGGGTTGAAAGACGCGAAAACCAAACTCATCACCGCAGATACGGCTCTCGAAAAAGCAATCACCGACCATGGTGGCGGTACGATCGAAGCACCAGCAGGCACGCTTAAGCCGGGCGAGCAGCCGGTGAAGATCACGGTCAACGGCCGTGACGTTTGGGTCGCGCCGGAGGTTGCCGCTGCCTATGGAAAGCAGGGACCGAGTGCGATCGGCGACAGTGGCAAGGCTGTCCAGATCGAGATGAATGGCCAGAAGCTTTGGGTCCATCCGGAGGTCGCCGCCGCTGAAATCGATCGCGGCAGAGCCGAGGATGAAAAGAACCAGCTGGAGAAATGGGAGACTGAGGCACGGCCCGCCATGGTGGCGGCACGCGACTGGTACAGCTTCTCAGCCGGCCACCCTAAGCTTCTTGACGACAGCGGCATGGGGGAGCGTGAATCGAAACTCAAGAACGAATATTTCCAGGAGCATAGAGACAAGGCACTCGCCGGATATCAGGTCCAGTTCGAAAACCTCTACGACAAGGGTTTCACCGGCGAATACAAGCAATACAAAGGCGGCGAGCTGACTGATGCCGTTGCCAAGACGCTCGGCCTCGATCCTTCGAGCGAGGGGGTCGAAAACGTTACCGATGAAATTCGTGACCGTGCCGGCGACAACGCCCAGGTGAAGATCGTGCCGATCTTCTCGCTGGATGGCGGCATGGAGTCGATGACGGCGCTGTTTGCCATCAAGGATGGTGGTGGCAAGGAGGTCGGCTACGTCGATAGTTCCGGAAAATATTACGGCAGCTTCGACGAATTCCAGCACGAGAACCGCATCTTCAGCGACAAGGGCAAGCTGGTCATGGCCAAGGGCGGCGACATGTCGCTCGGCGCCGACGGAAAGTTCACGCTCGACGAGCTGGAGGTTGCCGACGGGCGCAAGGTCGACTTCTGGGACAAGGCCACCGACATAGGCCTTGGTATCGTGGCAGGCGCCGCGACCATCGTGTCCTTCATTCCTGGCGGGCAGTGGGCAATTCCGATCGCACTCGCTTCCGGCGCCGCCCTTGGCGGCAAGACCTTGTACAAGGAAGGCGAACACTTGCTGCAGGGTGGCGAATTCGACAGCCAGTCTGCCTGGAACATCGCGACCGGCGTCGTTTCATTCCTGCCGGTCGGCGCAGGCTCATTAAGAACAATCGGCCTGGCAAAGTCGGGCGCATCTTTGTCCACGTTCCAGGCTTTCAAGGGTGGCTTTGGCATGACGCGCATGGCCGACGCCAGCTGGGGCATCGGCAAATTCAAGGTGAATGTATCCCAGTCGTCCTACGCCGGCGAGGTAAGCAGCGTCGTGCAGAGCGGCGGCAGGCTCAACACTGCCGCGTGGGGGCTCGATGCAGCCGGTCTTGCCACCGGCGTACCGATCCTGATGCGGTCTGCTGAGGATCTGGCGCTGCACGGTGGCGAAATGTCGTTTGCAGAGCTCGCCAATGCCATCATGGGCATAGGGACGGGTGCCGTCGGCACAGGCCTCGGTGGCCGCGGGCTGGTGCACAACATGCCGGGAGCATCCGGCCCCCGTGGCAGTGACGGCCCCTCGTCGCACGATGGACCGCCAACCGATACTCCGCCTCCGCCGCCGGCGGGTGAGGCAGGCTCCGAGCCCCGGCCGCGCCACGTCTATGAGGCGGGTGCCGATGGTGCTTACAGGCCGACAGGCCGATATGTCATGCCGAGCCCGGATGAAATCGTCATACAAGGCGAAGTGGTCAGTGAAGATCCCGGCGGACCGGGGACCAATTTCGGCACTCGAAATGGTCCTGAAGGCACGCCGGAAGGTACCAATCCGACCGGCCAGCGCGCGCTACCGGCCGGCACAGGACATGGACCAGAGCAAACACCGCCGACCGGTGGCAAGGGAGATCCGTCGGGCAATGGGGAATCTCCCGGCGCGACGCCCACACGCGCAGGTGGCAACCCCACCAAGGTGAATGTTGGCAGGCCGGGCGACAGCGACCCCATCATCGTGCCGGACAAGCCGGTTACGGCAGACGATCCGGTGCGTCTCGTTTGGGATCCGACGACGCGCACCTTCAGTGGCATCCCGGAAAGGGACAGCAGCAGCTATACCTACACCAGCGGTAAGGACGAGCGCACGCCCTCGGCTTATCTGGACGGCCTGACCAACGAGCAGTTGCTGCAGCGCTATGAGACGGAGAAGAGCTACTATTCGAGCCGCGAATTGGCAGAGCGTTACGGACCGGATGGCGTCCAGTTGGCACGTACGCCACTGCGCGAGAGCCTGCCGGACCTGCGTGTCGGCGTGACGTTCCGGGTGCGCCTCAACACCGGGCAGGCCTTCGACATCGGCTCTCCGACCATTGCCGCGGTCGGTTTCGGGGTTGGTACCAAGACCGATTTCGGCGCCATCGGGTGGTCGATCGTCGACAGCTTCAGCCAACACAGCGTCACGCCGTTCAAGGAAGCCTTGAGCACGCAGGGCGTTGTTTCCTATCGCGCTCGCGAATACAGGAACATCACGGCGCTTCAGGCAGGGGTGTGGCCGGTTTCCGAGCAGACGGCTCTGCCGGTCCGCGCCAGCGATCTGTCGGGCAAGGCGAGCGAAGGCATCTTCAATGATACGGCTGGCTATGATGCCAGGCCGCTCAATGCCGCCATCGTTGGCAAGACACCGGATGGAGACGGCACGGTCATCGAGATGACCTATTCCCCTTCACTCAAGGGAACAGAGGTTACGCTCGCGCCGGGTCAGCATGATTTCTTTGGCGTGCCTGCCGAAAACAAGGCCGGCCACGTCAGGTTGGAAGGTGCGTTGCCTTTCGATCGCGTCATGACGGAGACCAAGGCTGGTCTGCGGCTGCCCATCGTCGCAAACCATGTCGGCGCGGTCGACGCACTTCCACGCGTGGGCGTGGAGATGCGCCCGGAGTTGCCTGTCAAGGACACGCTCAAGCCAGGCGACATCGTCTCCAGACAGACCTACGACCAGATACAGTCCGGTCTCGGCTCGACTGTCCTGAAGGTCCAGTTCGTGGTCAAGGATCCTGTGAAAGCCGCGGACCTGGTTGTGGCCGTTGGGGAGGGGAACGGCATCCAGTCGATCCGTGACCTTGCCAAGGCCGGCCAGATAGATCCTGCCAACACCGTTTCATACGCTGACGAACCGACGGTCAGCGGATTGCGGCTCTCGGCTGTTCCGGGCAAGACGCCAAGCGCCGACATCGTTCTTCTGACGGGAGAGAAGGTGCGCGTCCTCAATCCCGAAGCACTGCTGGTCGATATCATTTTCAACGACCGCAACGGATTGCCTGGAGTGCTCGGCACGACCCCAGACAAGATCGCGACATCGCTGACCTACAAAGTGAAGTCGACGATCAAATCATGGCTGCCGGCCCGCCTCCAGCCCGATGGCGCGCCGCAGCCACGCTACATGCCGAGCGCCGGCAACATCTACAAGAACCTCTATGGGGCGGATGGCACGCCGGCAACACGGTACACCGCATCACTTTCGACACCGCCATTGCCTGGAGGAGCGTTCGCATACAGCGCTGAAGTCAGGTTCCAGTACAAGTCGAAGGCACCCAGCGCCGCTCGCTCCATCGCGAAGAACGAAACCGCCCAGGTAACATTCAAAACCGCGGACGGGCAAAGCGAAGAGCTGTCGGTTCCGGCCTGGATCGCACGCGCCGTTGAGCCTTCGCGCGACGGCGCCGCTACTGGCATTCCGAAGGGTGGAAAGAAGTCCCTCGAGCAGTTCCTCGATAAGCTGGAAACGACGGCTCGGCCCGATCAACTGGCCGCAATAGCGCAGTTCCGCAGCGAGTTCGGTGCCTCGATCGTTGACGGCGGCTTCATGCGCCAGAACGTTGCCGACGGCCTCATGACACTGCTTTCCTCGCAGGTCGGTCGCCGCAACAGCGGACCGATGCAGATCAGGGACGAGAACGGCCACTTTATCACGGCAACCCGCTTCGGGCCGCTGCCGAAGAGCGCCGAGAGCGTCTACGTCCCCCCGGCGGACGGCCCGCAGGCACGCGGCGACGAACCCGACTTGATGCACAAGTCGCACATCTTCTTCCGCGATCCGGAAACCGGCGAAGCCTATGTTCTGCCATGGACGCGTGGCGCTTCGGAGGACCATGTTCCGGGGAGCTTGGGAAAACCGGACGACGGGGCTCTACCCCCGGGCGAAAAGGAAGTAGAGGAAGCGCCTGCCAGAAAGGCGTTGGAGGCCGCGCCTACGACCACATTCTCGTTGCAGCAGGTCCGCAACATGCGGCAGCCGGAGAAATGGAAAGCCGGTGAGGTCTATACGCGCGAACTCAACGGTTCGCTGGGCGAGGCCCATTTCCCCGTTGCCGCCAATCCAAACGGACCGCACCCCGTTACCGGCGAAGGTGGGCGCTATGTGGACGCGCCTGTCTTCAAGAGCCAGGGCGAGATCGAGGCGATCGAAGTCAAAACCTATCATCGTTGGATCACCGTCGACGGTGTGGCGCAGGCACGCGAAGTGCCTTTGTCGACAAAGCTGCAGGAACAGATCAACAAGGACGTGGCATTGCGCAACGAGAATCCGGGCTATCAGCCGCGCTGGGTTTTCCTCGATGCGCCGCCATCCGCGGAACTCCAAGGGGCCTTGGATCAAGCCGGCATCATCGGCAACATTTTCGGACACAACAAACCGGTGGTGGTCGAGTCGCCTCGAACCATCGAACTCAGGGACAAGGACGGCGAGGTTATCGTCGCGGCGATGCTGGGCACTGAACCGAGAAGCCCGGAACAGGTCTACATACCGCCGGTCGACGGACCACGCCTGGCGGCGGATGCACCTGAAACTGCCACCAAGACGCATATCCTGGTTCGCGACCCCGACAGCGGCGAACCTGTTGTCCTGCCCTGGATCCGCGGCGCTTCCGAAGACCACGTACCGGGCAGCCTCGGCCAACCGGAGGAGAGGGGCCAGCCGGCAGGAGGTGCGGGCGATCCGACACACGCCATGCGCGGTAATGTCGGCCCATATGTATTCCGGGCCGATACGCGCACGCCGTCGCAAATCCAGGACGCGCAAGGTTTTTCACCGCAGGCACCAACCGGCATCTGGGTGGGTAACACGCAAGGCATCACGCTCAGCAACTATGTGCTTGGCAACACCCATGGCCGTTTCGTCGGCACCAGCCGGTCGATCTCCGGGGCCAAGACTTTTGTTGCTGAAGAGTCCAGGGCCGCGCGCGAGCAGGGCTTCACCTATCTCTACGTGCTCAATCCCAACAATCCGCGCCTGCATGTGCCGACCGAATTCGAGGCGACGGGACGTCCTGTCGGAAACCGCATGGCTGCGGTCGACGAGACAGCCATCGACGGCAGCGTGCCGTGGAGTGAGGTCTATGGCTGGCGGATGATGGACCCCGACGGCAATTTCGTCGGCGAGTTCACACTCAATCCGGATTTTGTCGATCCCAGCACAATAGCGCCCAAGCGTCCGCAGATCATTCTCCGCACCGCCGACGAGTTCTGGGATGTCAGTGCACCGGCGGAAAACTCGACCCCTCCAGTGAAGGAGGTCGCTGTCAGCGAACCCGCAGTCGTGACGAGCGAGATGCTCGTGGTGGCCCCAGTGGTGGCCAATGTCGACACGCCTCCATCCGCCACTTGGCCACCGGCGCCCGATCGCGGCAGGGCGATTGTCGATCCGGCAAGTGGCCGGGTTGTCAGCCTGGAGCTTCCACCAAGATTCGCGGCCGAGCCGGGACATACGCAACCGGTGCGGGCACCGACAGGAAAGGAAGTAAATGCGCTGTCGCCCGACCAGATATCGGGTCTGACTGGTGCGCAATTGCACGCGATCAAGCCGGAACACATCGCCAAGCTCACCCCTGAGCAGATAGCTGCGCTCACGCCGGAGCAGGTTGGGCAATTGACCTTCGATCAGCTGGCAGCATTAAAACCAAAGCAGTTGCGGGCCTTGAGCATGGAGCAATTGCAGGCAATCCGGCCAAGCAAGCTGGAAGCTATTGCGCCCGGCCGCATCACGGCTTTCTCCCCGGAACAACTGGCTGCTTTCTCGCCCGAGCAACTCGCCGCCCTCACCAGGGAGCAGGTACGCAAGCTGACACCGGACCAGATCGCCGCCCTCAGCAACGAGCAGCGCAACGCATTCACGGCTGAACAGTTCGAAGCGTTCAGACCTGCCCAGTTTGCCAAGCTTGAGCCGGCAGAGGTTGCGGCGTTCAAACCGGACCTTGTTGCAGCCCGCAATCCGGCCACAACCGCCAGGATGTCACCGGATCACATCGCCGCACTGACGCGTGAGCAGCTTGGAGCGCTGACCATCGAACAGATCGAGGCTCTCACGAAACAACAGGTCCAGGCGCTGACACCGAAACAGCTCGGTGAATTGAGCCCAGGCCAGTTGCGCAAGTTCAAGCCCGAGCAATTTAGCTGGATGACGACGGAACAGACCAACGCATTGTCGGTGGTGCAACTCACGACCTATCGCGCGACGCACAAGGGCGCGATGACGCCTGATCAGGCAGCTGCTGTCGATGCGGCACTCACCCACGCCCGCATAGTGGAAAATACGCAGCTGGTTGCAACCTTCGGTCCGATGGCGGGGTCAACCTACACGGTCTGGCAGATGCTGCCGCCGCACATGGCAACGACCGCTTCCGGCATCGCCTTTACCATCCGCGGTGTCGTCTTCACGACGCAGTCGCTGTTCCCGAATGCTACGGCAAATCATAAGCCATTTGGCCGTGTGCTGAACGCAGCAAGCGGAGCGTCACAGATCCTTTCCATGCCTGGGGGAGCCGCAGCAACCTTCCAGCTTACCGGCCCCGCAACGAACTTTGTTGCGAACAGCACATATACCCTGGGCAATGCGATCTTCGGTCCCAAATCGCTTCTGCAGGCGTTCACGGGCAGGCCTGTCTTCCGCACCGCAGCGGATCATGTCGGAAACGCCGCTTTCATGTTCGGGTCGGGGGCGTACACCTGGTACGCCTGGGACTCTCCGCTCGCGGCCGGTGCAGGCGTGCTCTTCACGGTTGGCAGTGCGGAATTCTGGGCATCGGCAGTTCGTGCCGATCGGCTCAACCGCAAATCCGTGCCGAGAACGGAAGACGACATCAAAGCTCGCGAAAAGTCTGACAAACGTTGGGGAACGGCCGATCGCCTCGCGCTCGGCATAACCTTCGGCGTCGGCATGCTGATGTTCGCGTGGGATACGCTGGACGAACAGCTGCTAGGCACTGACAAGGGGCCGAGCACCGACCCTGTCAAGCCGGACGACGAGTCCGGCGTAGACGGCACCCCGCCCAATGACGGTACCGACAAGCCGGATCCGGGGATCAAGGAACAGCCCGAAACCTTCCAGCAGCTTGTCGTTCTTGCCGATGACGGCTTGAACCTGCGCACCGATCCAGGCGGCAACTCAACCGTCGTCACGGTTCTTCAGCCTGGTACCTTTGTCGAGCAGACGGACAAGCCGTCGATTGACGCGGCAGGAAAGAGCTGGCTGCCCGTCGAAGGTTACGGGCCAGACGGCAAGGTGCATAGCGGCTGGGTTTCCTCCGATCTCGTGAAGCCTCATCCTGATGGCGCCAGCAGCCAGGATGGCCGCACCAACCCCAGGCTGGAGCAGAGCGGCTACCGCTGGGTGGAAGTTAAAAACGGCGACAGCATCCGGCTTATTGCCACGACCAATTCGGCCGACGTTGCCGATACGGTGGTGCTCAACATGGACCACATCGTGAGCCCGGATCTGATCTTTGCCGGCGATCGGATCTATCTGCCAAGTGCGGCGGTTGGTTGACCGGGGTCGTCCGTCATTGGGTCCGCGCTCTGCTGGCGCGAACCGAATAGGAGTGTGCGGTGCATGCCGCCAGTTGCGCTGCCTGCTCGGCCAGTGGATTGGATGGTTCTGACGAATAGGACGCGGTGAACTCCAGATCGGATGGATGCCAATCGCAGTCGACGATGCGTAAGGTCCCGGCCATCGTATGCTCCGTGACGACATCGCGAGGCAGCGAGGCAATACCTATTCCCGTCATTGCCATCTTCAGTGCCGCAGCGATCGAATTGGCTGGAAAAATGCGTGGCATTTCGTCGAGATCACGGCTGAATTTTCGGTAGAGCTCGGTATAGGGACGCGTGGTGCGGGCATAACTGATGACGGGAAAACGCGTCAGCTCTTGCAAGCTCAATTTCCGGCCCTTCGGCAACTCCAGATCAGGACTGCAGACCCACACGAGCGGGAAGGGCGGCATGTCGATGTTCTCGATCGCATATTCCGAGACAGGTCCCATCAGGAATGCCAGGTCGATGCGGTGCGTCATCAATTCGCTGCGCAGCGTTGCAGATGAATCGACGAGAATATCAGCGTCCACCAACGGACAATGCGCCTGCAATTGCTTGAGGAAGTCCGGCAGCCAGGTGTGGACGATGGTTTCAGAGACGCCGAGCCGCAATACACCTGCAGTTTCCGAAAGCGATTTGGCCGTAAGCTGTAACCGCTCCGCTACCTTGAGCACGCTCTGGGCTGAGGGGAGCAGCTGCTGGCCCTGCGCAGTCAGTCGCACGGTACTGGCCTGGCGCTCGAAAAGTTTTGCCCCGAGCGCTTCCTCCAGGCCGGCAATGCGGGTGGAGACAGCAGGCTGCGTGGTGTTCAGGCGCTCGGCGGCTTTACGGAAGGAGCCGAAGGCTGCCACCAGAAGGAATGTCTCTAATTGCTTGATATTGAATGGGATCATTGGGATCTTTAAACGTTCTTTGCTGCTGAAAATTGCTTTTTGTCGTGATCTTATTGCCTCACGATAACGTGTGCTCCGACCTGCACACGAGCATAAAGATCGATGACATCTTCGTTGGTCAGGCGAATGCACCCGGAGGAGTTTGCCTTACCGACCGTCCAGGGTTGGTTCGTACCATGGATACGGTAGAGCGTGTTGCCGATGTAGAGTGCTCTTGCACCGAGCGGATTGTTCGGCCCGCCGGCGACATGGACTGGTAGCGACTTGCCATTCGCTGCAACGCGGCTGCGCATCTCCTGTGGTGGGCGCCAGTCCGGCCATTCCTTCTTGTCCGAGATCTTGTCGCGGCCGGCCCATTCAAAGCCTTCCTTGCCCACCCCTATGGCGTAACGCAGGGCCTTTCCATTGCCGAGCATATAATAGAGCCGCCGCTCGCCTGTGCTGACAATGATCGTTCCAATGGGCTGCGCATCGCGGAAGCTCACGACCTGCCTGGGAATGGGCGACCAGGAAAGAGGCGGACCTTCGTTCTCGTCAGCTTGATCGATCTCACCCGCCGCGGAAGGCGGGATCACTGCATCGGTGGCTTCATCATAAGTCCAACTGCGCGGGTCATAGCCAGAATTGGTTTGAGCGCCTGCGGAGACGACCGTGAAGATCAGGCTTACAAGAAATAGCGGCAAGCGCAGTCGTCTCGTCATCGCCATGTCCCCTCTGCGCGCGATCACCATCCTGTGATCCTCGACTGGAGCGCAACATATCGTTTTCAAGAGTGCGTGCAACATTTGGAACTGATTTTACATTCGCAATCCAATTGGACTTCCCATTTCAACATGTGCGCGATAGAGTGAATCGGCGGGTGAATGTTGCGTGGGCCGGATGGGCAAAAGCCGGCTTTTCTCGGTAGGATCAATGTTGACGGGACTTGCTTCCTGCACTTCGGATCGACTGTCTTCTTTCACCTTCGCCTCATCGAGATTGGCGGGGGTCGTCGGCCTTTTCATATTCGGTTTCTCCACATTTTCCGTGCAGGCGGCCGAGCCACGCTGGCCGGATGGCCCCTACAGATACATCACCGTCGACCAGTCGGTGCGCGATGCGCTGATCGAGCTGGGACGCAATATGGGCCTGACCGTGAGGGTCAGCGATCAGGTGAAGGGACGTTTGAGCGGCAGCATGCCAGCCGGCACTGCCAAGACATTTCTCGACGAGCTCTGCAGCCGCTACGGCCTGGTCTGGCACTTTGACGGTCTCGTTCTCAACGTGGCGACCGAAGCTGAAGTTCGCAACGAGACCATCCCGCTCGATGCGAACACTGCGGCCGGAGCCGAAGAAAAGCTGAACAGGCTTGGTGTCATCGATCCGCGCTTCTCGCTCAAGGTCTCGCAGCAGGACGATGTAGTCCAGGTGGCCGGTCCGCCATCCTACGTCGACCTCATCAGGAAGACGCTCGGCGTCTCCGCGAAACAAAGCGCGCAGAAAGCTGTTTCGGTTCGGGTTTTCCGGGGCAGGCAGGCGGAGGCCCAGATCGTTCCCGCCGAGAAACCGAAACAAGGGCAGGAGGCACGCTGATGCAAGTTGCACCGATTGGAGCGCTCGAGGTTGCATTGTCGAACATGTCCAGCGGCATGGCGCTGCAGCAACAGATGGCAGTCGGTTCGGCAACACAGCCGGGCAGCGGCACGAATGCAGCCGACCCGAAGTCACAGGTCCTGAAGGCTAAGAAACCTGAGCAGGGTGGAGTGGCGACTGGTGCCGGCCAACAGGTGGCACAGGATACGCCGCAGACCGCGGCATCGACCAAGGCGCAGCGACAAACCCTGGAACCTGTCGAAGCGACCAGTGAGCACAAACTCTTCGAATATCTGACCCAGGTTGAAAAATCCGGAGGCGGGCAGGTTTCGGACACTTCCGCCCTGCTGGGTTCGGCGGTGAAGTCGCTGGAGGGGACGATGCAAAAAGTGCAGGCCGCCCTCAAGGAAGCCGGCGTTCAGCCAGACGCCAGGCCGAATGACACACATGGCGGGACAGGAGCGGCGGAAGCGGAAGAAGCCGTTTCGCCGGCGCAGAACGCAGAACAGCTTCTCGATCGTTCAATATCGGTCATGTGGGCCGCAGCCAACCTTGAAGTGGTAACCAGCAGCGTAACCGCCGTCACGTCATCGACGAGCACCCTCATCAAGCAGCAATAGGCACCGGCCGTGGTGGGGAAGTTGATGTCATCACTGTTGCGCGCGCTCACACCGCTCCGTTTCCGAAGATGGCTGCGCGCGGCTCTGGCCGTATCGGTCATGCTCGTTCTGCAAGCCTGTTCGGTCGAGCTCTATTCCGGTCTCAACCAGCAGCAGGCGAACGAGATCGTCGCCACCCTGATCCGTCACGGCATTCCGGCTCAGCGCGAGGTCGCCAAGGACGGAAAGATGACCGTCTTCGTCGACAAGGACCGTTTTGCCGAGGCGATGGCGATCCTCGACGAAAGCGGTTTGCCGAAGCAGGAATTCCAGACGCTTGGTGATGTCTTCAAGCGCAGCGGCATCGTCTCGTCGCCGGCCGAGGAACGGGCGACGATGATTTATGGCCTGAGCCAGGAGCTGTCGCGCACGATATCCGAAATCGACGGCGTGCTGTCGGCGCGGGTTCATCTGGTGCTGCCCGAGAACGACCCACTGAAACAGGGGCTGGTACCGTCATCGGCGTCGGTCTTCATCCGTCACCGTGCATCCGTTCCGATGAACGAACTGATCCCGCAGGTGAAGATGCTTGTAGCCAAGGGCGTTGCAGGGCTGACCTATGACAATGTGTCGGTGACGCTGTTGCCGGTCGCGGCGACTGCCGAACCGCTGACAGGCGAGGTTGGTTTTACATCGTTCCTGGGTCTTTGGCTTCACCCCGACAGCGTCGCGACGGCACAATGGCTGTTCTACGGGATGATCGCCGTCATCGCTGCTCTTACGGGGTGGCTGGCCTACATGAGGTGGTACCGGCGCCCCAGCGTCTATGCGCTCGAGGTGCCGGCGGTGCCGGCCAAGAAGGCATGACGCAGTTGGCCGGGCGTGAGGAAGCTGTTGGTCCGGACTGGCAGGAATTCTGGTCAAATCCCGCCAGCTACGCCGATGCCGGCTGGCTCACCGATTGTTTCGATGGCCAGATCGGCTTCGACGCTTGCGAGCGAATGCTGGAAACGCCGCGCTTGCAGGCGCGGCTTTCGAAACTCCTGGCGGAGCGTCATGGATTGGCGGCTCGGGGGCTTGCCCGGCTGCCTGAGCAGGTCGATCAACAGATCGCACTTTCATCGGGCGATGAGCTCGAAAGATTGGCCTTGCGCGCTGGTGCCATCTATTGGGGAAACAGCCTCGCTGCAATCATCGACGGACGTCAGGCCGGCGCTATCCAGACTGCTCTTGGTCCTGAGCTTTGCGCTTTTGCCGTAGCGAACCGGGACATTTCCGGTCCGGCCAAGCCGCTGGAGCCGCTGGACAGTTTGAGCGGCAGGATATTTGCTGACGGATTGAGTTGCCTTGAGTCATGGCTGCAAGACGTGCCGCCACAGCTTGCCAGTCGGGTGCGTTTGAAGCTCGCAAACGGTTTGCCGGGTTTGGGCGATGCCAAGCAGGTTGCGGAGCTTGGTGCGCGCATCCTGCGTCGCGCTGTGGAGTAGCCGGATGTCGAGTGACGACGTTACCCGGACAACACTGCCCCGGCCGCGTGCGCGCATATTGCGCGCAGACGAGGTAGGCGCCTGGCAGGATGGCTATGCGTTCATCGAACAGGCCAAGGCCGAGGCGCAGAAGCTGAACGATGCCGCCAAGCGCGCCTACGCCGCCGAATACGCGCAGGGTTACAAGGACGGCAGGACGCAGGGTGAAACCGACGCTGCCCGTCTGGTTGTCGACACGTCGGTCAAAGTCGACCGCTACCTGGCCGGTCTTGAGACGGAGGTTGCAGGCCTGGCGCTTGACGTGGTGCGCCGCGTGCTTGGACAATTCGACGTCGGCACGCTGGTCGCCAAGGCTGCCCGGCAAGCGATTTCAGAAGTCCGCCGCGCCAAATATCTGAAGTTTCGAGTGCATCCCCAAAGTGTCGGCAGGATGCGCGACGAACTGAGCGCCATCCTGGCGGACGGCGATCTTGGCATGTCGTTGGAAATCGATGCCGACGACACGCTGGCGCCCGGAGCATGCATTCTTTCGACAGACATGGCCGTGATCGACGCGGGTATCGAAGCACAGCTCGAAGCAATCGGCGCTGCAATAGCCTCGAGATCGCAGGAGGCTTTGTGACCGGAGAGCGTGCAGCCGTCGAAAACCGCCTGGCTTCGATCATGCCTGGCCTCCGCTCCGGGCTGAGCGAAGATGCGAGCCGGCCGAAAAAGGGACGCGTTCAGCGTGTTGTTGGTACCGTCATTCACGCCAGCGTCGAAGAAGCGAGGATCGGCGAGATCTGCGAGCTGATCGACAGAAGAACCGGTCGAACCATGAAAGCAGAGGTGGTCGGGCTTCTGGAAGAAGCCGCCATTCTCGTACCGCTCGGAGACTTGGCCGGCTTGTCAGGCTTGACGGAAGTCGTACCCACCCGGCGGGACCAACAGGTCCCGGTGGGGCCGGACTTGCTTGGCAGGGTCATCGATGCGTTCGGAGAGCCGCTAGACGGTAAACCCCTTTCACTGGATGGCGCCTATCCCATTCACGCCTATCCGCCATCGCCGCTGCAGCGCGGGCTTATATCGGAGCCTATCCAGCTCGGCATTCGTGCCATCGATGGGATGCTGACCTGCGCCAGGGGACAGCGCGTTGGTATCTTCGGTGAGCCGGGCGTCGGCAAATCGCTCCTCTTGTCCAATATCGTTACCGCTACCGATGCCGACGTAACGGTTGTCGCCCTCGTCGGCGAGCGCGGACGAGAGGTTCGCGAATTTGTCGAACGACAGCTCGGAGCGGAAGGACTGGCACGCTCGATCGTCGTGGTGGCGACTTCCGATCGCCCAGCCATCGAGCGCGTCAAGGCAGCCTATGTCGCCACGACGATCGCCGAATATTTCCGCGACCAGGGCAAGCACGTACTGCTCGCCATGGACAACATAACCCGCTTTGCACGTGCACAGCGCGAGATCGGATTGGCGTCGGGTGAACCACCGACGCGCCGCGGCTTTCCGTCGTCGCTGTTTGCCGCCTTGCCGCGCCTGCTCGAGCGGTCCGGCCCTGGGAAGATCGGCTCGATTACCGGTCTCTACAGTGTTCTTCTCGAAGGCGATGGAACTTTCGATCCCGTCGCCGAGGAAGTGCAAGCCTTGCTGGACGGCCATATCTTCCTGTCCAGCGAACTGGCGCAGCGAAATCATTTTCCGGCGGTCGACGTGCTGCGCAGCCGCAGCCGCCTCATGGAAACGGTCGCGCCCAGCCAGCACCGGGCGGACGCGGCGCGGCTGAGGCAGCTTATGGCCCGCTACGCCGATATCGAACTGCTGATACGGGTCGGTGAATACAAGGCCGGTGGTGACACGTTGGCCGACGAGGCCGTGAGCAAGATCGATACCATCAACGCCTTCCTGCAGCAGGCATCGGTGCAACGCGAAAGCATGGAGGGGACCCGCCAGCGTATGAGGAAGATCGTCGATGGATAACAACCAGATGATCGTCCAGCTGCGAAAACTCAGGCAGCGGCGGGAGGACCATGCGCGCGGGGTCGTTGCGGTGCATCAAGCCAGGGTCAGCGAAGCGAGACAGAATGTTGAGGCAGCGTCACAGATGCTCACTGAACATTTGCAGCGCGCCATCGACGAACAGAACGCGGCGGTTTCCGGGCTGGCCAACCGGGTCGTGAAAGCCACCGAATTTCATATGGCGCAGAGTCGCTACGAAGCATCCATCACCAAGGCCGGGCAGATCCAGGCTCAGGGCGAGGCTGCAGTGCTTGTCCAGGAGCAGCGCGAAGTCGGACTGGCAGAAGCGCAGCGCCGGCACGTGCAGAGCCGGAAAGCTCTGCTGAAATTGGAGAAGTTGGCGGATCAGATCGAGAAACGAGCGGCGCCGCGCCATGCCGCGGCGGCAGAACTCCTCGACGATGAGGGGCGGCTGCCGCATGCTTCGCAAAAACAATGATGTTCGATGACCGAGCAGGGGATAGTTCGATGCCTCGAGCCCTGACGTCAGCGAAGGTCGCAACAGGGCGCAAACCTGCCCGTCGAACTTCAAAGAGTGCGCCGGCCTTTGATCGGCTGGAACTAGAAACAGTTCCGGAAGACCATGTCGCGGCCTTGAACGCTTTTTACAAACACCGCCGCGCCATCGACGTAACGCTGGCTGGGCAGCCAGCCAACATCGCGACAGCCTGGCCGGTTGCACAGGCCGATGGCCAGGCATCATGTAAGCTGGGTCTGAAAGTCGGAGACCATTTCGCCGAGCTTTATATGCCGCTCGCGCTCGCTGAACAGCTGCTGGCGACGGTGGACAGGACAGCAAGGCTGGAGAACCTTTTGCCTCAGCACGCGGCTCTCCTTCTGGAAACTGCCGTCGCCGATGAGCTCGACGATCTCGAAGCCAGGCTGCAGGCGACGATAGAATTCGCGATAGTCGAAAAGCCAGCGTCATCGCCCGAAACACCGCCATTCGGCTTCAATCTGTCCGTCGGCGACCAACCGATGACATGCGCACTGCGACTGAATGACGGTGCGCTGCTTTCAAGGCTGAGCAAGCTCCTGGATGAAGCGGACCGCAGTGTCGCGCAGTTTCCGGCCGCGTTGCCTTTGCCGGTTCGCCTGTGGTGCGACGTTCTCGCCAGTAGCCTTGGTGAGGTGAGGGGACTGAAGCCCGGAGATGTCGTGTTGTTTGCCGAACACGCGACGACAGTGCTCGTTATCGGTGATCGGTTGATCGCACCTGCCAGCACAAGCACGTCAGGGACGCTGGTGACCGCCGCACCAGTCGTTATCACCGGATCGAAATGGGAGTGGATGATGGGTCAGGACACAGGGGCAGCAAGCCATGCGCTGGACGATGCGACACTCGAGGATCTGCCGGTTGCGCTGGCTTTCGAGGTTGGACGCAAGGCAATGCCGCTTGGCGACATCAGAAAACTGAGTGCCGGCGCGGTCGTCCAGCTGGATAGAACCGGCCAGGCCGTGGATATCGTCGCCAATGGCAAGCGCGTCGGGCAAGGTGAAATGGTCAGGATCGGCGAGAGCCTTGGCGTGCGGATCATCCGTATGTTCGACAATGCTTGACGCTTCTCCCAATCTCCTCGGCATTCTGATTGCGGTCGGTTTTGTCGGACTGTTGCCGCTTGCCGTGGTCACGATGACCGGGTTCCTCAAGATCTCGGTGGTTCTGTTTCTTATCCGCAATGCTCTTGGCGTGCAGCAGATGCCGCCAAACCTCGTGCTTTATGGCATTGCGCTGGTTTTGACGGTTTACGTCACCACGCCGCTGATCAGCGAGATGGGCACAAGACTGCAGGAAGGGCAGGTGCAATTCCAGACCACGGACGACCTTGCCCGCGCCGCGCAAATCGTGAAACAGCCACTGCAGCAGCATCTGATCAAGTTTACGCACCCGCGCGAGCGTCAGTTCTTCCTTGATGGAACCACCCGCCTGTGGCCCGAGCAGGCGCGCCAGAACGTCAAGGATGACGATCTTTCCATTCTCGTTCCCGCCTTCGTTGCTTCCGAACTCACGCGCGCCTTCGAGATCGGATTCCTGCTTTATATTCCCTTCCTGATCATCGACATCGTCGTTGCCAACATCCTGATGACACTCGGCATGATCATGGTTTCGCCGGTGTTGATCTCGATCCCGCTGAAACTTCTGCTCTTCGTCGCCATAGACGGCTGGTCGCGCCTGATGCACGGCCTCATCCTCAGTTACAGCTGAAGCAGGCGGTGGCATGAACAGCGATTTCATCCTCGCGAAAGTCCAGAATGCGCTGATAACGATACTGCTGGCCTCGAGCCCGGCCATCATCGCGGCGCTGGCGGTCGGGCTTCTGGTCGGGCTCGCCCAGGCTTTGACGCAGATCCAGGATCAGTCTCTGCCCCAGACGATCAAGCTGGTCGTGATCCTTGTCGTCATCATCATCGTCGGCCCACTGATCGCCCAGCAGATCGCCGAACAGGCCTCGGCGGTGTTTGACGAATTTCCGTCGGCGACCCGCTGAGGTTGCGCCATGCCGGTAGAACCGCTCTTCGCATCGCTCAGGGACCTGCAGCTCTACCTTCTTGCCGGAGCCTTCGTGCTGGCGCGCCTGGGTGGCTTCATGCTGATGATGCCGCTTTTCTCACGCGTTCCACTGTCGGGACTGCTGCGCAACGGCGTTGCACTGGCACTGGCGGTGCCTATCCTGCCAATGCTCATGCACACGCTAGCTGGACAGCAGATCGCCGGCGCGATGATCGTAATCTATATCCTGAAAGAGCTTCTGGTCGGCATCGCGCTGGGTCTGGCGATGGGCGTTCCCTTCTGGGCGGCTGAAGCCGCAGGCGATATCCTCGACCTGCAGCGTGGTTCGTCCATGGGAACCCTGATCGACCCGATGATGACGCATGAGACCAGCGCCACCGGCACATTGCTCGCCATCGTCATGATCGCAGTCTACCTCGCGGCAGGCGGGCTGGAATTGTCTCTGAACGCCGTCTACGACAGCTATGGGCTTTGGCCTGTGGAAAGACTGATGCCGGTGTTCAGCAGAGATGCTGCCGGGATCTTCCTCGAGCTGCTGAATCAGCTGCTGAAAATGGCGCTGACCCTGGTCTTTCCGCTGATCGTCAGCATGTTGCTGTCCGACATCGTGCTGGCATTCGTGGCACGCGCCTCCCCGCATTTCAATGTCTTCAGCCTGTCGCTGATCGTGAAGACACTCGTATTCAGTTTTGTCTTCGTTCTCTATGCGGCATTTCTTCTGTCCTACATGAGACGCGATCTAGGCTTCCTGCACGAAGCGATACGGCAGATCAAACTGCTCAGTTGTGCGGAATGTTCATGAAATGAAAATTTGCCGGCTAATAAACGCAATTTATTGTCAGGAGAAAATTCTGGTGATTTGACAGCGATAGCGCCAACTCTGATTTTAGCACCTCCTGAAGAGTCTAAGCAGCGCGGACCACCTCGAAGCATGGGACGTCAGACCAGTTCAATCGTCGAAGATTTGCGGCTGGTCGAGCCTGACCAGCTGCGCCGAATGGTCAGGGCCGGCGCCTACAGAGGCGCCACCAGTGGTTTGGCTCGCGGCAAGCTGCAGGCAAATGTGGTTATCGTGCCGCAGCGTTTCGCTGCCGATTTTCACAAATTCTGTCTCGCCAACTCCAAGGCATGCCCGCTCGTCGGGCTCGGCCGCGCTGGTAGCCCTTTTGTTCCGGCGTTGGGCAATATCGATATCCGTACCGATGCGCCCCAGTACAGCGTCTTCTGCTACGGCGCGTTCGTGCATCACACCAACCATATCGTTGATCTGTGGCGTGAGGATTTTTCTGCCTTTGCCTTGGGCAGCTCGTTGAGTTTCGAGCCGACACTGGTGGAGAAGGGGGTACAGCTACGCCATGGCGGCATCAGCGGGCCAATACCGAAATACCGCACCGGGATCAGAAGTCGTGCGGCCGGCCCGTTTGGCGGCAATCTGGTCGTCGCCATGCGCGCCATCAGACGCTACGACGTCGACAGGGTTCGAGCGATAACCGCACGTTTTCCACACGCTCATGGTTCGCCGTTTCATGTTGGTGATCCTTCAATCCTGGGCATAACAGATCTCGATTCGCCCGATTGGGGGGATGCCATCGACCTGCGGGACAATGAGGTTCCGGTATTCTGGGCAAGCAGCGTGACGGCACAGGAGGCCCTGATGCATGCAGAGCTGGCGATCGCCATCACCGCTTCTCCCGGTCATTTGCTCATCACCGATGTTGACGCAATGGTTCGAGAGGACACCGCAAGGGTCGCCTAGGGCGACGTGCCCTCAGGCAAATACTATCTTCCGGCAACACGCAGGTCGTTGACAAACCACCCTGGAGCAGGAACCTCCTCTCCATGGCAATCAATCAGCTTCTCTCTATTGCCGTCATCATTCTGATGATGGTTGCCTTTGTCTGGGGGCGGTTGCGCTACGATCTAGTCGCTTGCCTGGCACTGATCCTCGCGCTTGCCGTCGGCGTTGTACCCTATGACCAGGCATTCTCGGGTTTCAGCGACGACATTGTCATCATTGTGGGAAGTGCCTTGCTGGTCAGCGCTGGCGTGGCACGCTCAGGCATCATGGAATTCGCAATACAGCGCATCGCACCCAATGTGACAGGTGTCCGCGCGCAATTGGTGCTGTTGGTCGCTGTCGTCACCGTCCTGTCGGCTTTCGTCAAGAACATCGGTGCACTGGCAATCATGATCCCGATTGCCTTTCAGTTCGCACGCAGATCCAACAGTTCACCCTCTGTCTTTCTGATGCCGATGGCTTTCGGTTCGCTGCTTGGCGGGCTGATGACCCAAATCGGCACGTCGCCGAACGTTGTCGTGTCACGCATTCGCGAGGAGCTGACCGGCACCTCCTTCACCATGTTCGATTTCACCCCGGTTGGAGCAGCGCTCGCCGTCACCGGCATCGTCTTCCTGTCGCTTTTCTACTGGCTGGTGCCAGTGCGTGTTCGCGAAACCGGCTCGGTTCAGGACGCATTGGACGTCAACAGCTACGTCACCGAGGCATTGGTCGTTTCGAGTTCAGCGGTGAATGGAAAAACAGTCGGCGAGTTGATGAACTACGCGGGTGGCGAGGTGGTGGTCACGTCCATTCTACGCTCGCGTACGTTCCATGTTGCACCCCTGCCGGACGCCAGGCTGCGGGAAGGCGACATCGTTCTGCTCGAAGGCTCGCCCGAAGCTCTCGACCGCGTCGTTGCCCAGGCCAAGCTCGACCTGACCGACGGTCGCCAGGATTCCGGGGAAGGCAGCAGCGAATCTTATGTGACGGTCGAAGCGGTCCTGGGTGAAAGCTCGCCTTTGATCGGCTGGTCCGCCCAGCGCCTGGCGCTCTACGACCGCTACAAGATCAATCTTCTGGCCGTCAGCCGCAAAGGCGAACGCATCAGCGAGCGTCTTGGGGCACTGACCTTACGGCTGGGCGACGTGCTTTTGCTGCAGGGCAAGCGGACTCGGCTGCCCGACATCCTGCGTGAGTTCGGTGCATTGCCGCTCGCCGAACGGCCAATTCTGCTCGGCAGCGTGCGGGGTGGCAGTATCCCGATCCTGATTCTGGCTGCCGCCATGATCGCCACGACCAGCGGAGTGATCCCCATACCGGTCGCTTTTTTCACGGCGGCGGTTGCGATGGTGCTTTTTCGCGTGGTTCCGATCCGCGACATCTACAACGCCATCGACGGTCCGATCCTGGTCATGCTCGCCGCGCTCATTCCCGTGTCGGACTCGCTGCGCCGCAGCGGTGCGACGGACGTGATCGCCATGTGGCTGGCTGAAATAGGCTCGAAGTTGCCGCCGGCCGGTGCGTTGGCGCTCATTCTCGTTGTTGCCATGGCAGTCACGCCATTTCTCAACAATGCCGCGACTGTGTTGGTGGTGGCGCCGGTGGCCGCAGGGTTTGCATCGACGCTTGGCTATCATCCGGAAGCCTTCCTGATGGCTGTTGCCATTGGCGCCGGCTGCGACTTCCTGACCCCGATCGGCCATCAGTGCAACACGCTGGTTATGGGGCCGGGCGGCTACCGGTTCAGCGATTATCCGCGTCTCGGGCTGCCGCTCTCCATCTTGGTGATAGCTGTCGCGGTTCCCATGCTGATGCTGGTTTGGCCGCTGCGATAGATGGAGCGAACTTCGCCAAGCAGCATCTCCGATGGACGAGGCGGCTTTGTGAAAAGGACCTGCAATTGAGAACGGCATTTCGTCCTTGACAGGCTGAGCCCTTGGCTCAGGTTAGCACGGCGTTGTCGCTGCCGGAGGGGCACATGACTGTCGCACTTGGACAGTTCTCGGAGCTTGTTTCCAACATTCACGAGGCCGCCCTCGATGAGGTCAGGTGGGACTTCACCTTGCGGAGGATTGCAGGAGCCTTCGACGCTTTCGGTGTTGCGCTGCTGGCTGTCGACCCGAAATCGCGCGAAATGAAGGTGGCGTCTTCCGGGACCGATCCGGCGGCGATGCAAACATACAACGCCTATTATGGCCGCATGGATCCCGTTGCGGCTGCCATTCGCCATTCTCCCGTAGGCGCAATTCTGACGGGGAATCAGATTACGTCGAGATCGCAATTGCTGCGCAGCGAGTTCTTTGTCGACTGGGCGCTGCCCAACGAAGTAGGAGACGGCCTTTTTGCCAAGCTGAATACGGATGCGATGGTCGACGCGTGGCTTTGCATCGCTGCGCCGTTGCGGTCGGCATCCTATGGCACACAAGAGCGACAGGATCTGATGCGGCTTCTGATGCCGCACCTTCGGCAAGCCCTGCGGACGCAGTCGCTGCTTGGGCAGCATACAACCATCGGCAGGGATATTTTCGATGCCTGGGAGGCAGTTCGCCACGGCGTGATCTTTGTGTCCGCGCACGGCAAGGTAATGCATGCCAATTCGGCAGCGCTCGACCATATCCGTAAAGGCCTCGATCTCAAGATCGGCATCGGCGGTTGTCTGCAAGCCGTCCGGCCAGCCGATGATGCCGCGCTCCAGAGACTGATCGCAAGTTCTATCCAGGCTCCGGCCGATGGCACACCCAGTGGTGGGAGCTATGCGTTGCATTCGTCGAATTCGCCTCATCCAATTCTGTTGCAGGTCGTGCCTCTTGGCCGCAGCAACGGTGATGGCAAGTTGTCCTCGGCGCTCATCCTTTTGGTCAATCCGCAAGCTCAGGCCGAATTTCCATCCTCGGTGCTGCGGCAGACATACCGCTTGACCAGGGCTGAGACCGACGTGGCGCTGGCCGTGGCCCGCTGCCCGGGCTTGCAGGCCGTTGCCGACGAGCTTTCTGTTTCCCTGTCGACCGTTCGTGTGCACCTGCAACGTGTCTTCGAGAAAACGGGCACAAACCGCCAAGCTGACTTGATACGGCTGATGATGATGCTTGACGGCGCGCTGCACCAGACTGAGCACCGATCATAGACCATCCAACCGCCTGCAGATTTGTTCCGTGACATCGGCTGCCGTGCCCGACGGCTCCCCATGTCTGATCTACCCGCGGCCCTGAATCGGTCGGGCAGAACAAAATTTCAGAAAAATTTCAGAAATCTCCCGGTGCAAGATCAGGACGCCTGCGACGGCTAGGTGGCAATGAGAATGTTCAAGTTACCGAGGGGCAGGGGACGGTGCGGGAGGAGTTCCGTGCCGCGAATTGGGATTGTCAGCACATGACCGCCCGCGTCGGAGCGAAGCGGCCCGTCGACTGCATGCTCAAGCGTGCGGCGCACTGGTGCACACCAATTTTTTCAACAAAATCAGCCGCTTGACTTTTCTTGGGTGGATCAGCTGCGGGGCTCGCGTCGCCTCGAAAGTTGGTGTCTACGCCCACTGTCGGCGTGAGGGGAATCGAACGTGAGTGCAGGGGCGGCTTCAGGAATCCGGGCAAGTTGGGCCGCGCGCCTTTCAGCGGGTACGGCTTTGGCTGGCATCGTCTTGTCCCCAATGCCTGCGTGGGCTGCAACCTACATCGCGAACGATACGGCTAGCCTTCAGGCCGCGATCGCCAGCGTCAACGCCGGCAGCGGCGGCGACACAATCAGTATCGCTGGCAACATCACCCTGAATGCAGAGCTCACCGCTCTCACGAAGGGCGTGACAATTGCCGGCAACGACCACACGATCAGCGGCAACAACCAATATCGCATCTTCTTCGTAGCCGCGGGCAGCGGCAGCAGCGTCAATATCTCGAATGTGACGCTCGCCAACGGCTATGCCAAGGGCGGTGACGGTGGCGCAGGCGGAGGCGGAGGCGGGCTTGGCGCTGGTGGCGCTATGTTCGCCATGTCGGGCGATGTGATCCTGACCAACGTCGACTTTTCCAGCAATGCCGCCAAAGGCGGCAACGGCGCAGGCGGTGGTATTTCTGGCGGCGGCGGCGGCCTGGGTGGCGATGGCGGTGGCAGCGGTGGTGCAGGGGCGGGCGGCGGCGGCGGCGTTGGTGTGAATGCCGACGGTGGCAATTACAACAGCGGTGGATCAGGTGGAATTCTGCCCGGCGGCAATGCCGGCGCGGGTGGGACAAGCGGTGGCGCCAACAGCGGCGGTGGTGGCTTCGGTGGCAATGGCGGCGGTGGTGGTGGTACGAATGGCGGCGCCGGCAACGCCGGTGGCAACGGCGGCGCTGGCGGCTTCGGTGGCGGTGGCGGTGGCGGCATTGTTGGAGCGAATGGTGGATTCGGCGGCGGCGGTGGTGGTGGCGTCGGTACGAGCGGGCGTGGGGGCAGTGGCGGATTCGGCGGCGGCGGCGGTGGTGCCGGCTTTGGCGGCGGCGGCGCATCTGGAGGTTACGGCGGCGGCGGCGGTGCGGGTGGCGCGTCCAGCGGATGGGGCGGCGGCGGCGCTGGCATGGGCGGCAGCCTGTTCGTTTGTACCGCAGCGATTGATGCCAAATGTGGTGCCACACTGACGATCAACAACACACGGGACGCGACGATCGGGGGCACGGCTGCTGGCGGATCGGGCAGTGGCGGGGGATCGCAGAACGGCGTCGGACTCGGTGGCGCGCTCTTCACGACCACCGACGCTGTGACAAACGTCACGATCGCATCCGGGGCAACGACCACGGTTTCCGGTTCCGTTGAGGGTGTCAGCGACAAGGGCATCTCCCTTTCGGGCGGCGGTACGCTGAAGCTGCTGAACGATGCCAACAACTTCAACGGGCTCTTCGTCAGCGGTCCGGGTACGACGGTAAGCGCGGGCGCGGGTGCTTCGCCCGGCAAAAACGGCGCGCTGGGGTATGGAAAAGTCTCGCTGGGTGACCGTACAGCCGTCCAGTTCACCACCAACGGCACCTTCAACAACGGCTTCGCGCTCACCGCCACGCCCACCATCGACACCGCCGGCAGCACGATCACCTTGGCCGGCAAGATCGAGGACGGCGCCAGCGCGGGCGTGGTCGATGTCATCGGTGGCGGCACCTTGATCCTGACCAACAACACCAACAGCTATTCGGGCGACACGATCGTTCGAGGTAACAGCAAACTGAGCATCAGCAACAACGGTCAGCTCGGCAGCCTCACGACGGGTATCACGCTCGGCGACGCCACGACCGACGGGACATTGCTGGCGAGCGAAACGTTCTCCTCCGCGCGCGCCATCACACTCGCCGCAGGCGGCGGAACAATCTCTGCCTCCAGCGGAAAGACCCTCACGCTGTCGGGTGTGATCGGCGGCGATGACCTGACGATCGGCGGCGGCGGAACCGTCACGCTCACCGGCACCAACACCTACACGGGCGGCACCAAAATCGACGGCGGCGCACTGCAGATCGGCAACGCTGGCACAACCGGCAAGATTCTTGGCGGCGTGAACGTCGGCGCGATTGGTACGTTCATCATCACCAATGCAGACACAAGCAGCATCACAAGCATTTCCAACAGAGGCACCACGTATTTCGACGGCACATCAAGCGCTGGAACCGCTGGAATCACGAACGACGGTACCGCGATTTTCCTGAGCACCAGCACGGCCGGCAACGCCACCGTCACCAACAACGGCACATTGGCGTTCAATAGCTCCAGCACGGCTGGCAGCGCCGGGATCGGCAACAACGGCACGCTGAATTTCAACAACACCAGCAAGGCCGGAAGCGCTGCCACCATAAACAACCGTGGCACCGTGAACTTCGATGACAACAGCACTGCCGAAAATGCCACCATCGTCAACGAGAGCGGCATTGGGCACCGTGTGGTTTTTTCCGCCAGCAGCAAAGCCGGAACTGCCCGCATCACCAACAATTCCGATCTGGCCTTCTCGGGTACCAGCTCTGCCGACAATGCTGAAATCACCAACAATTCCGGCCTGTCCTTCCTTGAGGGTAGCAGCGCCGGCAACGCCGTCATCACCAACAATGGCGACCTGTCCTTCAACGAAAGGGTCCTGATCGGGGCTGCCAGCACGGCCGGCAGCGCAACCATCATCACCAACAGCGGCGGAATTGTCAGATTTTTTGGCAATGCCAGCGGCGGCAACGCGCGCTTCATCACCAATGCCGGCGGCACTTTCGATATATCCAACGCCTCAAGCGGAACGGGGACCGGCTCGATCGAAGGCGCCGGCACGCATCTTCTCGGCGCAAAGACGCTCACTGTCGGTGGCAACAACAATTCGACCGAAGTCAGCGGAGGGATCGAGGGCATTGGTGGTTCGCTGGTCAAGGTCGGCAGCGGCGCGCTAACGCTGTCCGGCACCAGCATCTATACGGGAGCCACAACGGTTTCGAACGGTGAGCTGAAGGGCGGCGCAGCCAACAGCTTTGCAGCGCGCAGCGCCTTCAGCGTGGCTGGCGGCGCGACGATCGATCTTGGTGGAGCCAGCCAGGAAGTCGGTTCGCTGACCGGAGGCGGTACCGTCACCAACAGCGGCATGGCCGACGCAAGATTGACGGCAGGGGGCGACAACAGCTCGACCGCGTTCAGTGGCGTCATCAAAAATGGCGCCACCAACAAGACAGCGCTCACCAAGGTCGGCACCGGGACACTCACGCTGACGGGGGCCAACACCTATACAGGCGGCACCACGATCAATGCCGGCACCCTTGCCGGCAACACGACGAGCTTGCGCGGCGACATCCTCAACAACGCAACGCTCACCTTCAACGAAGTGGCGGCCGGAACCTATGGCGGCGTCATCTCCGGCTCCGGTGCGCTGATCAAGACAGGTGCCAGCAACCTGACGCTGACCGGCACCAACACCTATGCCGGCGGCACAACGATCAACGCAGGCGGGCTCACCCTCGGCAACCTGGTTCGATCACAGGTAGGGTAACTGTCAACAACAACACCAGTTTCACCGTGGATGGCGCCGATGTCAGCGGCATCACGGGCATCACCGGCAATGGTGGCAACATAAGTTTCCGCGGTGATACGGCCGCGGGTCCCATGGACATCGACAACTATGGCAGTGTGAATTTCTACAACAGCACGAGCGCCGGCTCAGCCAACATCACCAACATCGCTGGCAGCGTCTATTTCACCGACGACGCGAGTGCAGGCAGTTCGACGATTACCGCCAAGTCCACGGGCGCTGTGACGTTTCGCGGAAACAGCACCGGCGGCAACGCGCGACTGGTCACGGATGCGAGCAGTTGGGTCGAAATATCCGGACTGACATCGGCCGGAATGACAGCCGGTTCGATCGAGGGAGGCGGCTACTATTATCTGGGGTCCAAGACTTTCACGGTCGGAAGCAATGACGGCTCGACCATGGTCAGCGGTTCTATCGTCGGCACGGGCGGCTCGCTCGTCAAGACCGGTAGCGGCACACTGACGCTGTCCGGCACCTTCAGCAACTACAACGGCGGAACCACGGTCGAAAACGGCACGTTGCGGGCTGGCTCCAGCAAAGGTTTCGTTGGCAATACAAAATACACCGTCAACGGTGGCACGCTTGATCTGGCCGGGTTCGGCCTGACGATGTCCGAGTTGGCAGGCAATGGCGGCACGGTTGAACTCGGTGGAGCAATCCTTCAGGTCTACCAGACAACCACCTCGGTGTTCTCAGGCGTGACTAAGGGCTCCGGTTCGGTCGTCAAGCAGGGCACCGGTACGCTCACGCTCAATGGCACGAACACGCATTCCGGCGGTACGGCCATTTCAGGCGGCACACTCGTCGTTTCACGCGATGCAAGCCTTGGCGACACATCCGGCGGCCTGACCCTGGATGGCGGCACGCTCCAGTTGGGCGCGACATTCGACTTTGCGTCCACGCGCAATCTGATGCTCACCGCCAATGGTGGTGTCATCGACACGAACACGTTCTCCTCATCCATCGGCGGCAATATCAGCGGCGCTGGCGGCCTTCTCAAGACCGGAGCCGGCACGCTGACAATGGCCGGCAACAGCGGCTATGGCGGCAGCACGACGGTAGATGGCGGAACGCTGAAGATCACGGGGACCGTCGCCAACGGCGACGGCTATGCAGGCAAGGCTGCGGGCACTGAAGGCGAGGTTCTGGTTGCAGGCAACACTGCAAGCTGGACGAACAACGGCCAATTGAACGTCGGTTATGAAGGAACCGGCAAGCTGACAATCACCAACGGCGCTACCGTCGGCGGCACCACTACATATGCAGGCTATCATTACGGTTCCTCTGGCACAGTGACGGTCACGGGCGACGGGTCACACTTGACCAACAGCGGTGCGCTTTATGTCGGTTACCTTGGCACCGGCAAGTTGACGATTGCCGATGGCGGCACCGTCAGCAATTCGTTCGCGGGCATAGGATATCAGGTTGGTTCATCCGGCACTGCTCTGGTGACCGGTCACGGCTCGACCTGGACCAACCGCGAGGAGTTGTATGTCGGCGGTCTTCGCAGCGGCGTGTTGACGATCGCCGATGGCGGGACCGTCAGCAACACGTTTGCGCGCATAGGAGACCAACCCACCGGGGCAGGTACCGTCATGGTGACGGGCGAAGGTTCGGCCTGGACCAACAGCAGCATATTGTTTCTTGGCAGCGCCGGCAGTGGCAAATTGACGATCCAGGACGGCGGTGCCGTCTCGACCACTTACCTGCGGATTGCACAGGACACGGGCTCGACAGGAACTCTCAACATCGGTGCGGCTGCAGGCGACACGGCAGCCCGCGCCGGCAAACTCAACGCGCCAGTGGTGAATTTCGGATCCGGCACCGGCAAGATTGTTTTCAACCACACCGAGACGAACTACCAGTTTACCCCCGACATCTCGGGCAACGGCAGCGTCGAGCAGATTGCCGGCACCACGGTCCTCACCGGTACCAGCACTTACACTGGCACGACGACGGTGAGCGGCGGCAAGCTGCTGGTGAACGGCTCGATCGCGTCGTCGTCGGGCATTGCAGTCGATGCTGGCGCCACGATCGGCGGCAATGGCACGCTCGGCAATACCATCGTCAACGGCACGCTGTCGGCCGGCAACAGTCCGGGCAAGCTGACCGTTGCTGGCGACCTGACGCTGGGCGCGGGCTCGACCAGCCTGTTCGAGCTCGGCGCACCGGGCACCGTCGGCGGTCCGCTGAATGATCTCGTCTACGTCACAGGCAATCTGACGCTTGGCGGCACCTTGCTGACGCCGGGCGCAGTCTCCGGTTATTACCGGCTGTTCAATGTCGATGGCTCCGTTTCCGGCAGCTATTCGAGCCTGCCGGCCAGTGCCACC
>DASZAX010000013.1:0-785106 GCA_035944705.1 Mesorhizobium sp.
AGCGCGCTGCTCGACGCCGGCATCGAATACGCCACCGCCAACGGCTTCTTCGCCGCCGCCAGCCTCCAGGGCGAACTCTCCGGAAATGTCCAAAACATCGCAGGTACCGCAAAGATCGGCGTGAAATGGTGACGGGGAGCGTGATTGAACGTCAGGTTTCGACAGCCTGACTTCTCGTTGGTGTGATGCCGGTGCATGCAACTTCAACGCCAGGCCGCCGCCGTGTCGTAGGTCTCGAACATGGGGGCTTCGGCCTTTTCATAGTGATGTACAGCCAATCCACCAGGCGTCGCCTCGACATTGATCAGCTTGAAGCCCGCAGGCGCCATGCCTTCCTGGAACAGCTTTCGGCCTTGTCCCAGAACGACCGGCGCGACCACCAGCCGGAACGCGTCGATCAATCCCGCGGTCAGCAACGACTGGGCGAGACGTCCGCTGCCGTGGATCTGCAGTTCGCGCCCCGGTTTCTGCCTCAGGTCAGCGACCTGGGCTGCGATATCTCCCGACAGGATCGTCGCAGGCCCCCACGGCGCTCCCTTCAAGGAATTCGTCGCAACATACTTTCGCAAGCCATTCATTTTACTGGCAATCGGGTCATTGGGATCGTCCATCTTCGGCCAATCGCGTGCGAAACTCTCATAGGTCCGGCGCCCGAACAGGAAGGCATCGGCCTGTCCGACCCAGCCGGTGACCGTCTGCATGAAGCTCTGCTCGAGAAAGGGGACAAACCAACCGCCGCGTGTGAAGCCATCGCTTGTGTCTTCATCGGGCGCACCAGGACCCTGGCAGACGCCGTCAAGCGACAAGAATTCCATCAACACCAGCTTCATATCGAGACCTTCCAGGTAACTGCGCATGTAACGATGCGCTCGGGTTTGAAAAAAGTTATCCGAATGGCTAACTAATGCAGGCAATCACTTAGCGCAAGAGCTAACTATTAACACTCAAACCGCCACCCGGTTGATCGCGGCGCCACAATGGAAGATAGTCTCAGGCGCAAGCAGCGGAGCAGGCCGATGAGCACGCCCACGTCTCGCCAGGTCAAGCAGCGCAAGGCGGTTGCCGAAGCGCTCGGGCGTCATAAGGTTTTTGTCAGTTCCCGGCGGTTCAAGGCCGGCGAAGAACCGACCTATCGTGTCATTGTTGCCAATGAAGCCTATCTGGTCGGGCAGCGAACGCTCGATCAGCTCTACAAAGGCTATCGTCCTGCAGAACTTGGCCTGGAGCCCTTGCATGAGGAAATGGGCGAATAAGCCCTTCCATGGCGAATTCACCCAAGCTCCAGTCCTACCGCGCCAAGCGCAATTTCGCGAAGACACCTGAACCCGCCGGCATCCAGGGCCAGCATGACGGCAACCGCTTCGTCGTCCATAAGCATCACGCCACGGCAGACCACTATGACCTGCGTCTGGAGATCGACGGCGCGCTGAAGAGCTGGGCTGTGCCGCGCGGACCCTCGCTCAATCCTGCCGACAAGCGGCTCGCCGTCCAGACCGAAGACCATCCCATCGACTATATTGACTTCGAAGGGGTCATTCCTGCAGGCGAATATGGCGGTGGTCCGATGATCGTGTGGGATACCGGCATCTGGGCGCCCATGGATGACATCGACACGTCGCTCGAGAAAGGCGCGTTCAAGTTCCGGCTGTTCGGCGAAAAACTGAAGGGCGGCTGGATGCTTGCCAGACTGAAGGCGAAAGAGGATGAGGACAAAGTCAACTGGCTGCTGTTCAAGGAGCGCGACCAGGCCGCCGACAACAAGGTCGACATCCTTACCACCCGCCCTGAAAGTGTGAAGTCCGGGCTTCGTATCGAGGAACTGGTCGAGAAACCGAAACCGGCTGCGAAGGCAATCGCACCAAAGCCGGCAAAAGCCGCCGGCGCCCTCCGGGGACCGATGCCGACGCGTCTCGAGCCGCAACTGGCCACCGCGGTCGCCACCCCGCCTTCGGGTAAGGAATGGCTGCATGAGATCAAGTTCGACGGCTACCGCACGGCGGCGCATATCGTGGACGGCGCCGTCTCCTTCATAACCCGCAGCGGCCTCGACTGGTCCAAGCGTTACGGACGATTGAAGACCGCATTCGAAACTCTCGCCTGCGCCAGCGCGATCATCGATGGCGAAATCGTTGTCACCGACGAGAAAGGTGTCAGCCGTTTCTCCGCGCTGCAGGATGCGCTGGCGGCTGGCGAGACCCACAAGCTCACCTTTTACGCCTTTGATCTTCTGTATCTCGACGGCTGGGACCTATCGGGCGTCGCGCTCGTCAAACGCAAGGAACTGCTCGGGCGGTTGCTGGGCGGCGTGACGGCAAAAGGCGCTTTGCAGCTCAGCGATCACGTCACGTCCGATGGCGATGCCTTGTACGAACACGCATCGGAACTGGGTCTGGAAGGCATCGTCTCCAAACAGGCGTCATCGATCCATGTGCCCGGCCGCTCCAAAAGCTGGACTAAGGTCAAGGCGCGTACGGTCGGCGACTTCGTCATTGCCGGCTACACCGTCTCCGAAGCGGCTGAAGGTCTCGCTGCCCTCGCACTTGCTGAATGGGTCGACGGCGAACTGGAATACCGCGGCAAATGCGGATCGGGTTTCGATGCTGAAACGTTGCCGATGCTGCTGAGCAGACTGCAGGCCTTGCAGGCCGACGCCGTCAGGCTGGAGGGCATGCCGCGCGAAGTCATCCCTGTTCGGCCAGTGCTGACCGCCCATGTCCACTATGCCAATCGCACAGGCGACAATGCGCTGCGCCACGCTGTCTTCAAAGGGCTGCGCGAGGCCGAGCTGTCGGCACGCACGGCAGCACCACGCAAGCGGCTGATTTCCGATGCCGACCTCGCCGGGATATTCGTCACCAATCCGACGCGTCGGATATTCGGCAGGACCGGGCCGACCAAGCTCGACATCGCCGTCTATTATGCCGCTGTCGGCGATTTCATGCTGCCGCATGTCCTCGGCAGGCCGGTGTCGCTGGTGCGTTGCCCGACGGTCAAGCCGGAGGACTGTTTCTTCCAGCGCCATGCCTTCACCGGCATGCCGGCGACCATGGTGTCGTTCGAAACGAAGAATTCTGACGGCGAGGCGCGAAGCTACATCGCAGTCGAGGATGCCAAGGCCTATCTAGCGCTGGCGCAGTTCGGCGTCGTCGAGTTCCATACCTGGGGCGCGCATCGGCAGAGCCTCGATAAGCCCGACCGTGCCGTCTTCGACCTCGATCCCGGCGAAGGCATCGATTGGCGCGAGGTGGTCGAGGCCGCCATTCATGTCCGAGGGGAATTGGAGAGCTTCGGTCTGGTGCCCTTCGTGAAGACCTCGGGCGGCAAAGGCATCCATGTCGTGGTACCGGTGAAGAAGAAACTCGGCTGGCGGCAATTCCATCAGGCCTGCAGCGAAATCTCTTCCTGCATCGCCGCCACCGCGCCCGAAACCTTCACCACCACGATGGGAGCGGAGAACCGCCGCAAGCGCATCTTCATCGACTTTCACCGCAATGCGCGCAGCCACACGGCGGCCGCGCCGTACACGCTGCGCAGGCGTCCGCATATGCCGGCTTCGACGCCGCTGGAATGGAATGATCTGGAATCCATCGACGCTGCCGAGGATTTGAACTATTCTTCGCTTCCAGGTCTTTTGGCCGCATCTGGTGATCCCTGGGTGGACATTGATGATTTTGCCCGGGAATTGCCGGCGCCTGCGAAGGCGAAGAAGTAGCGTTGTGTCGTCGCGTAGGAGGCGGAATTGGCACCCAGGGCAAGTTGGAAGGGCTATCTGAAACTCAGTCTGGTGAGCTGCCCCGTGCGGCTTTATCCGGCTACGAGCACGAAGGAGCGCATCTCCTTCAACCAATTGCACAAGAAGACGCACAACCGCATCAACATGAAACCAGTCGACCCCGAACTCGGTCTGGTTGACCGTGCCGACCTGGTCAAAGGCTACGAGTACGAGGACAAGCAATACGTCATCATCGACGATGCCGACCTTGAAAGCGTGCGCATTGAATCCAACCACACCATGAACATCGAGGCCTTCGTCGACGAGAAGGATGTCGACGTCATCTATCAGGACACGCCTTATTACCTGGCGCCTGACGGAGCGATGGCCGAGGAAACGTTCGTGGTCCTGCGTGAAGCCATGCGCAAGTCCGGCAAGCTGGCGGTAGCGCGGCTGGTGTTGTCGAGCCGAGAACGTGTCGTCACCATTGGTGCGCGCGAGAAAGGCATGTTTGTCTGCACGCTGCGCAATCCGCATGAGGTGCGCGGCACAGCCGAATATTTCGACAACATTCCGCAGGGCAAACCCGACCGCGAGATGCTGCAGCTTGCAGAAGCCTTGATCCAGCAGAAGCTGACCAAGTTCGATCCGAAGAACTACGAAGATCGTTACGAGGCTGCCTTGATGAACATGATCAAGGAGAAGCTGAAAGGTCATAAGCCGATCGTTGCAGCCGCTCCGGAACGCGGCAATGTCGTCAACCTGATGGATGCGTTGAAAGCCAGTCTCGGGCAGTCCAAGCCGCCGGCCAAAAGCAAGACCAAGGCACCCGCTGTTGAGGAAAAACCTGCCAAGGTTGCCGCGAGTGGCGGTTCCAAGGCGGGCGCCAAGAGCAAGAAGTGACCTCGGCCAGGGGCAGGACATTCGGTCTCATCGGCGGACTGGCGGCGTTTCCACGCCGTCTGGCGGTGCGCGAGGTCGGCGCGCAGGGCGGTGAATTGCAGCGCGGCGTCTCGCGGCGCACCAGCCATGTGATTTTCGGCCGCAAATTGCTCGGCAGAACCGACGCCACCCGGATCGCGGCGCGTTACCGCGAGGAAACCGCGAAGAACCGCCGCGTCTTGAGTGAGAACGGGTTTCTTAGATTGCTCGGACTCATTGAAGCGCCCGGTGGCGCGACGCTGAGCCGCCAGTCCATCCTCGACCAGTCCAAGCTAGCCTCGGGGGATTTCGACCTGCTCGCCCTGTTCGATGCCTTCGAACACGACGCCGAACCTTTCTCGTTCCGAGACCTGATCCTGGCCAAGAAATATGCCGGCTTGATAGCGTCGGGTGCCAGCTGGGGGACGATCGCCAGGTCGGTGCGCCGGTCCGGCTCGATCGCCTCGCTGACCGCGCTTTCGCTGCATGCCGATCGGGACAATGCCATCTATGCGCGCTCGGACGACGGCGTGAGCGAGCTGGATGGTCAGGCATTATTGCCTTTGGGCCGCGCCGAACCGGAGGATCTCGACGAGCTGTTCGCCTTGGCCGAAGAAGCGGAGGAGGAGGGTCGATACGGCGATGCCGCCGATCTCTACCGGCGTTGCATCGCTATCGATCCAAACGACCCGGTCGTCTTCTTCAACCGCGGCAACTGCCTGCTGGCGGCAGGCCGGGCCAAGGAAGCCGAACAATCCTATCTCGAAGTTCTCAAGCGCGATCCACGCTTCGTCGAGGCCTGGTTCAATCTCTCGGGCCTGCTCGCGGGCGAAGGCAAGAAAGACACCGCGCGCCGGCATCTTCTTGCCGCGATCGCCATCGACGGCGCTTATGCCGACGCCGTCTTCAACCTGGCCAATCTCGACTATGAGGCTGGTGACATGTCCGGCGCACGCAAGTGGTGGTCTCGCTATCTTGAGCTCGATTCAACGTCACAATGGGCCCGCGCGGCCAGCAATGGCATCCGTCTTGTCGATCTGGCGGAAAGAACAGCGAGTTGAACATGTCCTTCCTCTTTGACGGTCCGCAAGATGCCGGCTGCACCATCCTGCTCGGACATGGGGCAGGGGCGCCGATGGACTCCGCCTCCATGAATGCTGCAGCCAAGGCGCTTGCCGCGGTGGGATTTCGTGTCGCGCGCTTCGAATTCTCTTATATGGCCAGCCGACGCACCGAGGGCAGCCGCAAGCCGCCGCCGCGCGCCGAAACGCTCAATCCTGAATATGTCGCCGCCGTCGCAGCGTTGGACGCCAAAGGTCCCCTCATCATCGGGGGCAAGTCGATGGGCGGCCGCGTTGCCTCGATGGTGGCGGACGAGCTGTTTTCCTCGGGCAAGATCGCCGGGCTGCTTTGCCTCGGCTATCCGTTCCATCCACCGGCCAAGCCGCAACAGTTGCGCACCAGGCATCTCGCCGACTTGAAGACCCCGGCGCTGATCGTGCAGGGCACGCGCGACGAGTTCGGCACGCGCGACGAGGTGCCGTCCTACACGCTGTCGAAGGCCATCGAGCTGTTCTGGCTGGAAGATGGCGATCATGACCTAAAACCGCGCAAGAGCGTTTCGGGCTTCTCGGCAGCCGATCACCTGAAAAGCATGGCCGACAAAGTCTCGTCCTGGGCCGGTACGCTTCGGCGCTAAGCTGATGAAAATCGCGACGTTCAACGTCAATGGCATCAATGGCAGGCTTCCGGTCCTGCTTGACTGGCTGGCGGAGGCCGAGCCGGATGTCGTCTGCCTGCAGGAATTGAAGGCGCCGAGCGACAGGTTCCCGGCGAAGGCGTTGCGCGAGGCTGGCTATGGCGCCATCTGGCACGGGCAGAAAAGCTGGAACGGCGTCGCGATCCTGGCGCGCGGCATCGATCCTATCGAAACGCAGCGCGGCTTGCCCGGCGATGAAGACGACATGCAGAGCCGCTACATCGAAGCCGCCGTGGGCGGCGTCCTGATCGGATGCCTCTATGCGCCGAACGGCAACCCGGCACCGGGCCCGAAATTCGACTACAAGCTGCGATGGCTCGAGCGCTTGAAGAAACATGCCGCGGAACGGCTCGCACACAACATCCCGGTCATCCTCGCCGGCGACTACAATGTCATTCCGGGCGAAATCGACGTCTACAAGCCTGAGCGCTGGCAGGACGATGCCTTGTTCCGCCTTGAAGTGCGCCAGGCACTGCAGCAACTCATCGACCAGGGCTGGATCGATGCGATCCGCACGCTGCATCCCGACGAGCGCATCTACACATTCTGGGATTACCTGCGCAACGCCTGGGGTCGCAACGCCGGCCTCAGGCTGGATCATCTGCTGCTCAGCCCGGCAATCGCCGGCCAACTTACCGCAGCCGGTGTCGACCGCGAAGTGCGCGGCTGGAAGAAGGCGAGCGATCACGCGCCGGTGTGGGTCACGATCTCGGTCCAGTAGAATCCCGGTTAAGTAGAGAAGACACGTTCGCTGGCGTTGCCATGGAACGTGAGTTCGATGGGGCGGCCGGCGCGCGCCAGAGGGACCGGGGAAAGCGCCGGCCTAAGCGCCGGAAGTGGGGGCACTCCGGCACCTGGAACAGGATAGCACTCCGGATCTATCCATACATCACTTGTTTGAGGGAGAGCGGTTCAACGAATGGACCCCATTGCCGACCTCGATGCCGGCGAATGACGAAATCTGTCGACCGGGAATGGGAAGTGAACACGAACCTCACGGCAGTACCTCTGCGTCAGCATCCAGCAGGGTAGACAAGTCGAATGTTCCGATAACATATTGACGCAGGCGATGGGGCTTAGCAGGCGCGCAAGCGATGCCTGTTGGTGGTTGGAAGTAGCAAACCGGTACAGCCGTGCTTTCCGCGGTTGTAGGAGAGGAACCCCAACGATGCCGAACCCAAGCCAGAATAGCGACCAGTGGTGGGTCAACGACCAGACGCCGGACAATCCATACGGCAAAAGCACGGATTACGAAGCCTATCTCGATTATCTCGGAGCACTGGACCGCAGCCTGACGCCAGCAATCGCGGCGGGAACACTGAGGATCAATGTCTATGGGCTGAACGACCATCCCGAATACAAGGCCGCCGCGATCGGTGCCTTGCAGATGTGGTCACTTGTCACTCCTTTGAAGTTCGAAATCGTCGACGACGCGCCCTACAACAGCGCAACGGACTGGATGCAGGTTGTCAGCCCGGAGGTGGGCGAAGAAGATGATGGCAGCGCCTATTCGAACGATCGCTATGTCAGCATAGGCCAGCGCTTCCACGACACGGAGCCGAACAAGACAGACATTGGCGGCTATGTCTTCGATTCCTTCATCCATGAATTCGGCCATGAGTTCGGACTGAACCACCCCGGCCTGTACAACTACAGCGGTCCCGGCGGCGTCCAGATCAACTATCTGAACAATGCGACCTGGACCTATGATCGCCAGCAATACAGCGTCATGTCCTACTTCGACGGCATAGACGTCGGCGAAACCACCCGCTGGTCGGCCTCGACGCCGATGATGGCCGACATCGAGGCCGTCATCCGTCGCTTTTTCTCGACCGTCGACGCGAATGGTGAGCGCACCTATCAGGAGATCAACCTCAACACGGGCGACAACGTCTACGGCTTCGGCGCCACACAGGATGGCTACAGGCTCAGCGCCTCCGGCATGCAGCATGACATCGGCTTTGTCATCCATGACACCGGTGGAACCGACACGCTTGACTTCTCCGGTTCGACAGCGGGCACCATCCTTGACCTGCGCGCCGGACAGTTCTCCAGCGTCAACGGTCACAGCAACAACGTGTCGATCTTTGCCGGGCACAATGCCGACACGACCGACTATTACATCGAGAACGGTATAGGCAGCAGCTTCAACGACATTCTGATCGGCAATGACGGCAACAACGTCCTTGACGGCCGTGGCGGCGCCGACCGCATGGCCGGCAATGGCGGCGACGACATCTATTTCGTCGACTCCCTCGATGACATCGTGCGCGAGGAAGCGAATGGCGGCAACGACACGGTCGTCCTGCTCTCCAGGAATTTGAAGATCCGCAAAATCGCCAACGTCGAGCACATCATCTACGCCGACGAGTCGACGCTCCAGCCGGGAGGCGGTAGCACTGATACCCCGCCCATCATCGGCGACAACACGATGACCAGCATCATTTTCGGCACCAAGGGAAATGATACGCTCGACGGCGGTGCTGGCGACGACACCATCTTTGGTCAAGACGGTGACGACCTCATCATCGGCGGCCGTGACTCGCTTGCCAGCCGCGACATCAACAACACCATCGACATCGCGGATCTTCCAGACCAGACCGAGAGCGACGACGGCAACGACACGCTCTATGGCGGCCGCGGCAACGACACCATCCTCGGCGGCGCGGGCAACGATATCCTCGACGGCGGCGATGGCGACGATACGCTGAGCGGCCAGGACGGCGTCGACATCTTCAGGGGCGGCGCCGGCGTCGACACGGTCGACTACAGCAAGGAAAGCCCGTTCCAGCTGCTCGTCAACCTCGAGACGAACGTCGCCAGCGGCGGCACCGCCTCGGGCGACACCTTCTACAGCATCGAGAATCTTATCGGGTCGGATGACCGCATCGACCGCTTCATCGGCAACTCTGATGCAAATCATTTCTGGGGCCAGGGCGGCGGCGACTACTTCAACGGCCGTGACGGCGACGACATACTGGATGGCGGCAACGATGGCGACATCCTGTACGGTGAAGGCGGCAACGATACCATCATCGGCGGCGCCGGGCAGGACTATCTGGATGGTGGCGACGGTGTCGATACGGTGGTCTATGCAGGCAGTTCCGACGGCGTGACGATCGATCTAGCCAACGGCACAGCCAGCGGCGGCGACGCGGACGGCCCGGTGCAGATCGTCGGACGCGGCACTGTTATCCGGCATGATATCCTGGTCGGTTTCGAAAATGCCGTCGGTTCGTTCTACGACGACCATCTCATCGGCAACGCTCAGGCCAACGTTCTGTCCGGTGGTGCCGGCGACGACATTCTGACCGGCGGCGGCGGCGCCGACACATTGAATGGCGGTGCGGGAAGCGACACGGCGGACTATGCCGACGCGACCAGCGGCGTCAGGCTCCAGCTGGGCGCCGGCAAGTCCGGCGGCGACACCTACATCTCTATCGAAAATCTCGCCGGCTCAGGCTTCAACGATCAGTTGACCGGCGACAGCGCAGCCAATGTCCTGACCGGGCAGGGCGGCAACGACACCATCAATGGTGGCGGCGGCGATGACATCCTGCTCGGCGATTTCGCCTATCAGGGCGACATACCACCACGTCCCGGCATGGGCACCGGCTATGCCACGCTTGGGCCAGATGCGACGAACAATTCGATTGCAACCGCCTTCGACATCTCGAACAACTTCTCGCTGGCCGCCGATCCGGATATCTTCGATTCGACGACCACTCTCCATACGACCGTCAACGCCACCGGAAACGGCAAGGGCGGATATTATGGCATCACCCTGGCGGCCGGCACGGTCATCTCGATCGATATCGATGGGATTGCCGATCCCAACGTCCATGACAGCTGGGTGAGGTTGCTGGACAGCGACGGTAACATCGTTGCCCAGAACGATGACGGTGGTGGCGATCCCGGCTCGACCACCGGTCGGGATTCGAGCACGGTGTTCGTCGTCAAGGAAACCGGAACCTACTATATCCAGGAGGGTATGTGGTCGCCCGACTTGCCCGGCGATGGTTGGGCAGATGCCGTCCCGGAAGGCTCGACATACAAGGTGAACGTGTCGGTCGAATTCCCGCCGGCACCAGCTCAGCCGGGCGTTGCAGGCGCCGACAAGCTCAATGGCGGCAGCGGCAGCGACCTTCTGGATGGTGGTTTGGCCGCCGACACGCTGACTGGCGGCGCAGGCGAGGACTCCTTCCGCTTCTCGACGGCGCTTGGGAATGGCAATGTCGACTGGATCAAGGATTTCAACGTCGCCGACGACACGATCCTGCTGGACAACCTCATCTTCACCAACCTGGGCAATGACGGCGCTCTCGCCTTGGGCGCCTTCTTCAAAAGCGCATCAGGTGTCGCTCATGATGCCGACGACCGCATCATCTATGACATCGACAGTGGCGTGTTGTCCTACGACGCCGATGGTTCCGGACAAGGAGCAGCTGTTCAGTTCGCGCAGCTGAGCGCACATCTGAACCTGTCGGCAGCGGACTTCATGGTCACCTAGCGTGTTATGGAGGGGCGCTTTCGAGCGCCCCTCCCGACCAACAGCGTCTGTCATCCTGTGCATCCAGAGCCGGCCTGGACGCTGCAATGATCGAAGGGGAGTTTGTGATGAAGCGTCCGACCACGCGCCGCACGATACTGATGGCAGCGGGAGCTGCGGCTGTCGTTGCCACAGCGGGCACGGCTGCCGCTCAATCGACGGATATTCGTGGCGAGGTCACGTTCAAGGGCGACGTGGCAATCCCGGAAGGTCATCTTGATATCTATCTTGAGGATCCAGCCATCAAGGACAAGGCGCAACGTCGCGCCGCGAAAACGCGCGTCAAAAGCGACGGCGGCTCAAGGACAATAGGGTTTTCCTTGCCCTTGACCAAAAGCCCCACCGTCTCGCCGACGCTGCAGATCGTTGCGCGCCTGGAGCGCGCGGATGGCTGGCTGGTCGCCCGTGGCAGCGCAAAGGTCGAGGCGGGCTCACCCGTCCATGTCACACTCAAGACGGTAATGTATTGAAAGGCCGGGACCAATGGCTGGGGGTATGATCATTTTCGGCATCGAGAGACCTTGTCTCGATTGCGAGCCTGCATGAAGCCAACCTCGTCGTCGCAGCTTACGCTGCTGGGAATTCTCTCGTCATTTCGACGCGCTTTTTCCGGCATTGTCCTGATGAGCGGGGTCGTGAACATACTGGCGCTGACCGGCTCGTTCTTCATGCTGCAGGTCTATGACAGGGTCGTTCCGGGCCGAAGCGTGCCGACGCTGGTCGGCCTGGCGGTGCTTGCCGCCGCGCTGTTTGTCTTTCAGGGCGTTCTGGAATTAATCCGCTCACGCCTGATGGTGCGGCTGGGGCAGGGGCTGGACGCGGAGCTGAGCCCGTCGGTCTATTCGGCGCTGATGCGCCTGCCGCTGCGCGCCAAGCTTCCCGGCGACGGACTGCAGCCGTTGCGGGATCTGGATCAGGTCCGCTCCTTCGTCGGCAGTGCCGGGCCGACCGCCCTGTTCGACCTGCCCTGGGTGCCGCTCTATATCGGCATCTGTTTCATTTTCCATTTCTGGATCGGCGTCACCGCGCTGGCCGGCGCCATTGTCCTCTTCGCGCTGACGCTTCTGGCCGAATTCCGGACCCGCGGTCCGACAAGGATCGCCGGACAGCACGCCACCACCCGCAGCGCACTGGCGGAAGCGACGAGGCGTAACGCCGAAGCCATGCAGGCCATGGGGTTCGGCGCGCGCATTGCCGAGCGCTGGCATGCCGTCAATGCCAACTATCTGAACGCCCATGCGGCAGCCAGCGATGTCGCCGGCACGCTGGGTACGATCTCCAAGATATTGCGATTGATGCTGCAGTCCGGAATTCTGGCGATCGGCGCTTATCTCGTCATCAAGCAGGAAGCGACCGGCGGCATCATGATTGCAAGTTCGATCATGATGGGCAGGGCGCTGGCGCCGATCGAGCTGGCGATAGCGCACTGGAAGGGTTTTGTTGCCGCGCGGCAAGGCTGGGCGCGCCTGAAGCAGCTGTTGTCCGCATTGCCGGAGGGCGTCACCAGCATAACCTTGCCGGCACCCGTCAGCACGCTGGTGGTTGAAACCGTCAGCGTCGCGCCGCCTGGTGATCAGAAGCCAGTGGTGTGGGATGCGAATTTCACGCTGTCCAAGGGAGCGGGCCTCGGCGTCATCGGTCCGAGCGCTTCCGGCAAGTCTTCGCTGGCGCGTGCGCTTGCCGGCGTCTGGCTGCCAGCGCGCGGCGCCGTGCGGCTGGACGGCGCGACGCTTGACCAGTGGCCGGCCGAGGAACTGGGCAGACATATCGGTTATCTGCCGCAGGATGTGCAGCTGTTTGACGGAACGATTGCGCAGAACATCGCCCGCTTCGACCCGGATGCTTCGTCGGAAGCGGTGCTGGCGGCCGCAAGGGCCGCTGGCGTGCACGATCTCGTCGTACATCTGGCCGATGGTTACGACACAGGCGTGGGCGAAGCCGGTGCAGCCCTGTCGGCGGGACAGCGTCAGCGCATAGCCCTGGCGCGGGCTCTCTATGGCGATCCGTTCCTTGTCATCCTGGACGAGCCGAACTCCAATCTCGATGCTGAAGGTGAAGTGGCACTGTCTGCCGCCATTCAAGGTATCAGGGATCGCGGTGGCATTGTCGTCGTGATAGCGCACCGCTCCAGTGCCCTGGCCAGCGTCGATACCGTGCTGGTGATGGCCAATGGCCGCGTGCAGGCTTTCGGTCCCAAGGAAGAGGTCCTGAGCAAGGTCTTCCGACCGGCAGCGTCGCTCAAGGTCGTTGCCGCCGCGGAAAGAGGGGTGCCTGCGTGAGCAAAACCGCGTCTACGCACCGACAGGTCCAACGCTATCTCGTGGCCGGGCTCGCGACCTGTCTCCTGCTGGTCGGAGGTGTCGGCGGCCTGGCGGCGGTGACCAAAATGTCCGGCGCGGTGATTGCTTCCGGTCGGCTGGTGGTCGATTCCAATGTGAAAAAGGTCCAGCACCCGACCGGCGGCGTGGTTGGCGAGATCCGGGTCCGCGACGGCGACATGGTCAAGGCCGGTGATATACTGGTGCGCCTGGACGAGACGACAACGCGTGCCAATCTGGCCATTGTTTCGAAAAGCCTGGACGAATTTTATGCGCGGCTCGCCCGCCTGGAAGCGGAGCGCGACGGCAAGGATACGGTCAGCTTCCCAGAGGACTTGACGTCGCGGCACAGTGAATCCGGTGTCGCTGCATCGATTGCCGGCGAGCAGTCGCTGTTCGATTTTCGCTATCAGGCACGCTCCGGCCAGCGCTCGCAATTGCGCGAACGGATCGCCCAGTTGACGGAAGAGACCGCCGGGCTGACCGAACAGCGGCAGGCGAAACGTCGCGAGATCGAACTGATCCAGGTCGAGCTGAAAGGCGTGCGCGACCTGTGGAATCGCAAGCTGGTGTCGATCAACCGCATGACGGCGCTCGAACGCGATGCGGTCCGTCTCGAAGGTGAACATGGCCAATTGACCGCCGGAATAGCCCAGGTGAAAGGCAAGGCGGCGGAGATCGAATTGCAGATCATCCAGATCGACCAGGACCTCCGCAGTGAAGTCGCGACCGAACTGCGCGAAGTGCAGGGACGCATAGCCGAATTTGTCGAACGCAAGGTCGCGGCCGAGGATCAGCTGAAGCGCATCGATCTGCGCAGCCCGCAGGACGGCGTGGTGCTGCAACTGGCCGTGCATACGGTCGGCGGGGTCATCACGCCTGGCGAACAGGTGATGCAGATCGTGCCGGTAACGGACGAGCTGACCGTTGAAGCACACATCGCGCCGCAGGATATCGACCAGGTGACAACCGGCCAGAATGCGATTCTGCGCCTGTCAGCCTTCAACCAGCAGACCACGCCGGAACTGACCGGAACGCTGTCGCGCGTCTCGGCTGACCTGACGACAGATGAACGTACGGGAATGGCGTATTACGTCGCACGCGTGAAGCTTCCGAAAGCGGAGGTTGCCAAGCTGCACGGCCTGGCACTGACGCCAGGGATGCCGGCTGAGGTGTTCTTTCCAACCGGCGATCGAACGATGCTTTCCTATCTGGTGAAGCCGCTATCAGATCAGATTCAGAAGGCTTTCCGGGAGGAGTAGGCCTGTGCCCTTGAGATCAAGAGCAGCCTTCTCGCCAAACCTCCCCGGACATGTATCTGGTTGAAGCGGCGTAGCATCCGCCGCTACATGGAGGCATGAGCACCTTCAATACACTGGTCGCAACCGTCACGGCCCGGCAGGAGATCAAGAAGAGCCGTTTCATTGCGGTCGCGAGCCCTGTGTCGGATGAGGCCACGGCAAAGGAATTCATCGCGGCGCATTCCGACCAGACTGCGAACCACAACTGCTGGGCGTGGCGAATCGGACAGGCCTATCGGTTCAGTGATGACGGCGAACCCAGTGGAACGGCAGGCAAGCCGATGTTGCAGGCGATCGACGGTCAATCGCTCGACCGTGTCGCCATTGTTGTAACGCGTTGGTTTGGTGGCGTGCTGCTCGGCAGCGGCGGCTTGATCAGGGCATATGGTGGCACCGCGGCCATGTGCCTGCGAGAGGCCGAAAAGACGCCGCTCATCGATACGGTCGCGGCGACGATCAGCTGCGGTTTCAGCGAGCTGGCTCTCTTGCGGGCACGGCTGGAGGCGTTTCCCGGCGCGCAACTTGGCAGCCAGGCATTCACCGATACAGGGGCGGAGCTGTCAGTTTTGATTCCGAAGGATGGGGCAGACGGTATGGCGCGCATGGTAGGCGACCTGACCAGCGGCCGAGCCATCGTTAAATTTGACGGAAAGCTGGCACACACACCGTAACCTCCAAGCCGATTGGGGAATGGAGAAGTGGCTGGGGAACCTGGATTCGAACCAGGACTAACGGAGTCAGAGTCCGTGGGTCTACCGTTAACCTATTCCCCAAAAAGCATAGAATTCAATGCCTTGGCGAAACGAACTGATGTGCTTTACGGCTTTTGGCCGGCGGCTCGGTATGCCGCGCGCCCGTTTCTGCGCTGCCTTGTAGCCATGCTTGGCAAATAGTCAAGCCTCGACTGCGTTTCAATTGGCACGGCGGCCAAACTGCGAGCGCTCGAACAGGAGCACGACAATCAGGGCCAGGATAAGCGGGATGATGAGGTAGAACATGCGGAACACCAGCAAGGCCGCAATGACGCCGGCCTGGTCCATCTGGGGCAAGCCCGCCAGGAACACGACCTCGAACACCCCAAGACCGCCCGGTGCATGCGAAATCTGTGCCGCTGAAAAAGCGACCAGGAAGATAGCGAAGACAACGAGATAGCCGGGATTGTTTTCGACAGGCAGCGCAAAATAGAGGATCGCGCCGGCCGCCAGGATTTCCAATGGACCGATCACCAGCTGGCGCGCCACGATCGGCAGCCTGGGGTAGTGGATCTGCACGGAACCGATCTTCAGCGGCTTCAAGTGCAGCCAGCTGCCGAACACATAGGCAGCCACCACAAGAATCATCGCGATCCCGGCGCCGGCCGACAGCCCGCCATAGCCGACCTCCTTGAAAGCGCTGACATCGGCGAATCGTTCGAACAGGTCCGGGATGAGGATCAGCACGATGCCGCCGAGCAGGATCGACGACAGCACGAAGGTGATCCAGCAGACCGCAACCAGAACGCCGACTTCCTGGCCGGACAGGCCGCGCGTGGCGTAGGCGCGATAGCGGATCACCGCTCCGGAGAACACCGAGCCGCCGATGTTGTGCGACAGAGCGTAGGTGGTGAAGGAGCAGAGCGTCACGAACAGCCAGGACACCCGTTTCTCGAGATGCGTCAGGGCGATGTGATCATATCCGGCAAGGGCTGCGTAAGCGATGATCGAACTCAGTGCGGCCAGCAGCCAATGCGTCCAGCGTATCGCCGCAAGACTGGCCCAGACATCATCCAGGGAAATGCCGCGCAGTTCGTTGAACAGAACCCACACTGAAAAGGCGACTGCGGCCAGTCCGATGACCGGCCAGATAAAACGCTTGAAATTCATGCCGTCACGGCCATCAGCAACCCCAACCCATCACAATTCGATGCCCCGCACGGGCTTCATCGGCGACACCAGCACCGATAAACCTGCCGAACCAGAAATGCCCGATCGAAGCCGGCTATTCAACACTTGTGGCGTGTTTACGGCGATATGTGTGACGCCGGTACGGCAATTGACAATTTTCGGGCGGGACTTGGTGATTGGGCGCGGCGCTGTTAGTCTGGTGCCAACTTACGAAAATGTGCGTGCCAGCAGCGTCCGGGGATTCCCGGTTCGCGCGGCACTGGAAGGATAAACAGTGAAAGACCGCGACGCCGGCGCTGGAGCGCCGGAGGGCGGCATGTCGGAGGGGATTTCGGCATCGCCCGATCCTGGATCCCGGGCCGCAGGCCGAGAGGGACAGAGCAACAGTGGCACGCGATGGGATTCGCACGCCGCTGCTCCGCAGGCAGCCAAGGGACGTAAACGACGCAAGCGGCGGCGCGGGCGCAAGGTTTTCGCGCCAGCCGACGGCGCAACGCCCGCTGCTGCCACAGCCGGGGTACCGCTGGGAGCGGGGCAGACTCCGCTCGCTGCAAAGCCGCAACTCGCGGCGTCAACCCCGCAGGAGAGGCCGCGTTCCCCCTGGAACGGCGAATTGCCGGTCTTTGCCGCGCTCGATCTCGGCACCAACAATTGCCGCCTGCTGGTGGCGGTGCCGGGACGCCACGGCCAGTTCCGGGTGATCGATGCCTTTTCGCGCATCGTACGTCTCGGCGAGGGGCTTTCAGCGAGCGGACGGCTGAGCGACGCCGCCATGAGCCGCGCCATCGAAGCGTTGAAGGTCTGCGCCGACAAATTGCGCATCCGCAAGGTCGCCCGCGCTCGGCTGATCGCCACCGAGGCTTGCCGGTCCGCAGCCAATGGCGAGGAATTCCTGGAACGGGTCGAACGCGAAGCCGGGCTGAAGCTCGAAATCATCGACCGCGAAACCGAAGCACGGCTTGCCGTTTCGGGCTGTGGTTCGCTGATCGAACGCGAAACCAAGGGGGTGGTGTTGTTCGACATCGGTGGTGGTTCGTCGGAGATCGCCCTGATCGATCTCAGCAATCGCCGCTCGCAACGCCTGGCGAATCACATCGTCTCCTGGACCTCGTTGCCGGTTGGTGTCGTCTCGCTGGCTGAACGCTTCGGCGGCCGCACGGTGACGCGGGAAAGCTTCGCTGCGATGGTCGACGATGTCGCGGGACGGCTCGTCGCATTCGAAGGGCGCCACAGGCTGAGCCACCTCGTGGCAGGGCCGCACTTCCACCTGCTCGGTACCTCCGGCACGGTTACGACGCTGGCCGGTGTCCATCTCGACCTCGAGCGCTACGACCGTCGCCGCGTCGACGGCCTGTGGATGGGGCGAGAGAATGTCGACCGCATGGTGGAAAAGCTGCTGGGCTGGGATTTCCAGCAGCGCGTCGCCAATCCTTGCATCGGCGCCGACCGTGCCGACCTGGTTCTTGCCGGCTGCGCGATCCTCGAGGCGATCCGGGCGGTGTGGCCGTCGGAGCGCCTGCGTGTCGCGGACCGTGGCTTGCGGGAAGGGATATTGAGTGAATTGATGGCCGATGACCGCGCAACGCGTGGTTCCTGGCGGGCAGAGGGCCGGCAATGACCAACAAGAAGGATGGTGCTGGCAGCACGACACGTGTCTTGCGCACCAAGGTGAAGAAGAAACGTGGGCTGAAGGAATCGTCCCGGCGCTGGCTGGAGCGGCATCTCAATGACCCTTACGTTCAGCGTTCCAAGGCGGACGGCTATCGGTCGCGCGCCGCCTACAAGCTGATTGAAATCGACGACAAGCACCGTCTGCTGAAGCCGGGCCAGAAGGTGATCGATCTGGGTGCCGCACCCGGCGGCTGGTGCCAGGTGGCGGCAGCGCGTACGAAATCGACGGCAGAGGCGCCGCATGTCGTCGGCATCGACTATCTGGAGATGGATGCCGTTCCCGGCGCCGCCATCGTGCAGATGGATTTCCTCGACGACGCGGCGCCGACACGACTGATCGAGGCGTTGGGCGGCGAACCGGATATCGTTCTTTCCGACATGGCGGCGCCGACGACCGGGCATCGCCGTACCGACCATCTCCGCACCATGCATCTGTGCGAGGTGGCAGCCGACTTCGCCATGTCCGTGTTGAAACCCGGCGGGCACTTCCTGACCAAGACCTTCCAGGGCGGCACCGAAAACGAGCTGCTCGACATGCTGAAACGGTCGTTTCGCTCGGTTCATCACGTCAAGCCGCCGGCTTCGCGCGACGAATCGGTCGAGCTCTATCTGTTGGCCAAGGACTTCAAGGGACGGGCGCCGACCGAAGAGTAAGGTACAGCGCCTCAAGCTGTCGGTGCTGTGCTTTCGATCGGCTTTCCAGGCTGAGCCTTGTAACCGGAAACGGCGTTGCCGGCATCCGCTGACAGCCGCATGAAGGACAACGATGCCAGGGCAGCCACGCCGGCGACAATGAAGAAGGCGATGTGGAAGTCGCTCAGGGTAAGCGGTCCACCATGCGCCTTGGTGGAAATCTCCAGGATACCGCCGGCCAGCGCGACACCGAGCGCGATGTTGAGCTGCTGCGCCACCGCCGTGATCGGCGTTGCCTTTGACGTGTCTTCGGCAGGAATTTCAGCGAATGCCAGTGCATTGACGCCAGTGAAGAACATCGACCGGATGAAGCCGCCGACAAGCAGCACGGCCAGCATCAGCAGATAGGGCGTCGTCGGCGTGAACAGCCCGTTGATGGCGATGGAAGCGGCTGCCAGCAGCGAGCCCCAGATCAGGACGCGGCGGAAGCCGGCGACACGGAACAGCCAGGCGGTGACGAACTTCATGCCGATGGCGCCGAGGGCCGAGACGAAGGTGATCATGCCGGACTGAAACGGGGTCAGGCCGAAGCCGATCTGGAACATCAGCGGCAACAGGAATGGCACCGCGCCGATACCGATGCGAAACAGGCCACCGCCCAGGACGGAGGCGCGGAAAGCCTGGTTCCGGAACAGGTCGAGCGCCAACAGCGGGTTTTTGGCGTGGCGTGCGTGCCAGAGATAGAGCCCGCCGCAAACGACACCGACAATCACGGTGACGAAGCCAATGATGGGCGGCAGCGCCGGCAGGCTGACCACCGAAAGCCCGAAAACGATGCCGGAAGCGGCCAGCCCGCTCAGGATAAGACCGATGTAGTCGAGCGGCGGCGTCTCGCCGGGCGGCGTCTCAGGCAGGTAGCGGGTCGCCAGAATCATGCCGACGATGCCGATCGGCACGTTGATCAGGAAGATCCAGTGCCAGGAGAAATAGGTGGTGATGAAACCGCCGACCGGCGGGCCGACGAGAGGGCCGACCAATGCCGGAATGGTCAGCCAGGACATCGCGGCGACGAGATCGCTCTTCGGCGTTGCCCGCACCAGCACCAGGCGCCCGACCGGCGTCATCATCGCACCGCCCATGCCCTGGAAAAAGCGGGCAAGCACGAAGGTCTCCAGCGAATAGGCCATCGCACAGGCAACCGAGCCCAGGATGAAAACGGCGATTGCCGCCCGAAACACGTTGCGCGCACCGAAGCGGTCCGCCATCCAGCCACTGATCGGGATGAAGATTGCGAGCGCCACGAGATAGGCAGTGAGCGCCAGCTTGAGCGCGATCGGGCTTGTCTGGATGTCGGTGGCGATCGCCGGCAGCGAGGTGGCGATGACGGTGGAGTCCATGTTCTCCATGAACAGGGCGACGGCCAGAACGAGCGGGATGATTCTGTTCACGAAAAATCTGGACCTTGAAACCGCGGCACGATGGCGCGCCGTTACCATGGCAACGCAGCTACGTCCTGCCTTGTTCGGTCACTTTTTGTGCGACCCGGCCGGTATTTCAAGCGTCCAGGGCTACAAGCGGATCATTCCAGAGCTGACGCAAACCGAAGACGGGCACTATTTCCCGGCAGCGATCTCTTCTGCATAACGGCGCGTTTCGGCGATACGCTCGGGCGTAGCAGGATGCGTGGAGAGGAAGCCACTGTCGGAGGATTCGCCCAGCTTGGTCCGCAGCAATTCGAAGAAACGGGTAATCGCAAGAGGATCATGCCCAGCTTTGTGCATCAGTTCGACGCTGTAGCGATCAGCTTCAGCCTCGGCACTGCGTGAGTATGAAAGCGCCAGGACGGCTGAACCCTGCACCAGGACATCCTCGGTGCCGGAACCGATGTCTCCACCGATGAACATGATCAGCGTGGCGACGCCGGCAGCACGGTAAAGTTGCCTGAGGCTGTGCCGGTGATCGACATGGCCGATCTCATGGGCGAGCACCCCGAGTACAATTTCATCGTCCTGTCCAGCCAGCTCAACGAGTTCATCAGTCAGGACAACTGTGCCGTCAGGCAATGCAAATGCGTTCGGACCGATGATGCCACCCTTGCGGAAATTGAGGGTGTAGGGGGCTGGCTGACGAACATCACCTTTGATTCTGTCCGGTGTGAACGCTGCGATCTGCCTGAATTTTTCGACCAGCGTCTTTTGCCGTTCGACCGCCAATCCGCTTTCGCTGAACACGGTCTTGTCCAGAGAAACCAAGGCACTTTGGCTCATAAGCTGCGGCACGACCGGCGGTGTCACAAGCACGGCGACTTCTACAAGGGCCGGCACCGCAAAACGATACAACGCAAAGCAGAAGGCTATCGCCAATGCCACGAAAACGAAAAGGCGCGGGTGAAACCGCTCAAGCTGATGAATCAGGCCAGCGTGGCGCCCGACATGCGGTTTCATCAGAGCGTCGATGCCGTCGTTATCCGCCGTTTCGAAAACACCTTGGTCGGGAAAGGTGATGTAGCGAGGTATTGAGCCGATCCGGTCAGAGATTTGAAGCGTTGATAGCGGCAGGGACACGGCCACGCCGTCTCCCGTAACCAACGTCGTTGCAGAACCGTCGATACTCAACACCGCAGGCGTTGCCCTGGCGGAGCCCGACAGACGCCAGAGACCCGAAACGGTTTTCTGGATGACCTCAGAAGCCAAAGTCGAAGCCTTCGACATCCATGAATTCAGCCCCTACGGCGGAACCGGTATCACGCACCGTGCCGACATAGCTGTCGAGCGAGCCAACCGCATGCAGGCCGGTATGATCTGCCAGATAGCGCGCCATGCGGACTGCCGCCCAGGGGCGCGCGAGACCGAGCGTGAAAATCGTTGCGAGGAAATTCGTGATGGCGATCCATGCATAGCGCCACTTGCCAAGCTCCGACACGAAACGATGCCGCTGGTCGAGCACGGTTGCATTCAAAACGACGTTGCGGACGCCGGCCTTGTAGAGCAATGCGGGCAAGGCATAGACCAGAAACAGACCGAGCAGGATGCCGTATATGGCCAGCACAAGACCAGGGTGTGCCACTCCATCCTTCGGCACTTCGAATGCGCCGTAAGCCGCACCTATCGCCGTGACGAGGAAACCAAGGACGGCTAGCCCGGCGACGGTCAGAATGGCTGGTAGCCACCAGTGCCTGTAAAGGTCGCCTATCCTCGGATCCGATGAGATCGGGCGATCTCCGTAGGTCAGATTATCGAGCAGATAGCGCCAGCTCCAGCGGGACGCGTAGGGAGCGAAGATACCAAGCGATACGCCAGCGACGAAACCGGACAGAACGAACGCGCGAAACGCTCCCCAGTAGCCGCCTTTGAAGTTCAGCCGTACGTTACCATAGCTCGTCACGCGAGCATTGAATCGAAGGCCACGCATGATGAACCAGGGTATTGCCAGGGAGAAGCCCAGCGCAAAAAGCAAACCGACGATCGGGAACAAATTCAGCAGGACGTTGTACACGATCAGAAACACGATCACGATGATACGGCCGAGCAGGATCTGCGTTGGTCTTGCGTGATAGTCGAAGCTCGAACCGGCAAGATAGGTGTTGCCGTAGAAGTAGCGTTGGCGCCGGACCTTAGCCCAGGCCGAATAGATACCAAGCGTGATGATCGTCAAAAGCACATTGACGATCCAGATTCCGAAATACTCTCCGGCTCGACCTCTGAAGGAAAAACGCTCCAGGTTGCCAGGTACATTTCTGTCCACAGCAGCCCCAGCTTGACCTTCTCGCCCCCATTGAATGCTTGTCATGAATTTCGCCGCCCCTCTCGCGCCGGAAACTATCCCTGCGCGATGTAGAGCAGTGCGGTTGCAATCACGCAACTGGTCACAGCTGGGCCACGAGAGCTCCCGCGACATTCATTGTGACCTCCGACATGGGGCCTTGCCGCTTTCCATCGGCAATCAGACGTGTTACCAGCCACCGCCAATCCTGAAAGGGAACTTCGAGTCGGCGCACCCATCCGGGTCAGCGCCCGTTTCGGCTTTTAGACAAGGATCGGCAATGGCAAAGATCATCGAGACCGCTACCGGCGCCCTGGCGCTGACCTTCGACGACGTCTTGCTGCAGCCGGGACATTCCGAAGTGATGCCGGGCGAAACCGACATCCGTACGCGCATCGCCAACGACATCGAACTCAACGTTCCCATTATCTCCGCCGCCATGGATACGGTGACCGAAGCACGGCTGGCCATCGCCATGGCCCAGGCTGGCGGCATCGGCGTCATCCATCGCAACTTCACGCCAGCCGAACAGGCCGAGCAGGTCCGGCAGGTCAAGAAGTTCGAGTCCGGCATGGTGGTGAACCCGGTTACCATCGGCCCGGACGCGACTTTGGCGGATGCGCATGGCCTGATGCGTCACTACGGCATCTCCGGCATCCCGGTCGTCGAGAACGGCGGCACAGGCGGCCAGATCACCGGCCGCCTGGTCGGGATCCTCACCAACCGCGACGTGCGTTTTGCCTCCAACCCGGAGCAAAAAGTCTACGAACTGATGACGCGCGAGAACCTGATCACCGTCAAGGAAAACGTCGATCAGGACGAGGCCAAGCGCCTGCTGCACCAGCACCGCATCGAGAAGCTTCTCGTCGTCGACAAGAAGGGCAATTGCGTCGGCCTCATCACCGTCAAGGACATCGAGAAGTCGCAGCTCAATCCGCATGCCACCAAGGACGCGCAGGGCCGCCTGCGCGCGGCTGCGGCAACCAGTGTCGGCGACGACGGCTTCGAGCGGGCCGAACGCCTGATCGACGCCGGCGTCGACCTTCTCGTCATCGATACCGCGCACGGTCATTCCCAGCGCGTGCTCGATGCAGTGACCCGGGCCAAGAAGCTCTCCAACTCCGTGCGCATCATCGCCGGCAATGTCGCCACGGCGGCAGGCACACAGGCACTGATCGATGCCGGCGCCGACGGCGTCAAGGTCGGCATCGGGCCGGGCTCGATCTGCACCACCCGCATCGTCGCCGGCGTCGGCGTGCCGCAACTTTCGGCGATCATGTCGGCGGTGGAAACGGCCGACAAGGCCGGCATTTCGATCATCGCCGACGGCGGCATCAAATATTCGGGCGATCTTGCCAAGGCGCTGGCTGCCGGCGCGAATGCGGCGATGATCGGTTCGCTGCTTGCCGGCACGGACGAAAGCCCCGGCGAGGTCTATCTGCATCAGGGCCGTTCGTTCAAAGCCTATCGCGGCATGGGTTCGGTCGGCGCGATGGCGCGCGGTTCAGCCGATCGCTATTTCCAGGCGGAAGTGCGCGATACGCTGAAACTGGTTCCGGAAGGCATCGAAGGGCAGGTACCCTACAAGGGCCCGGTGGCTGGTGTGCTGCATCAGCTCGCCGGCGGCCTGAGGGCGGCGATGGGCTATGTCGGTGCTCGCGATCTCGGCAACCTGCGCGAACGGGCGACCTTCGTACGCATCTCCAATGCGGGCCTGCGCGAGAGCCATGCGCATGACGTGACGATCACGCGCGAAAGCCCGAACTATCACGGCGGCGCCTGAGCCGCTTGGACAGCAAGATGGGCGAGGGCAGTTCTGCCCTCGCGATCAGGCTTTCAGGTCGAAGACGGCGATCCTGCGCTTTTCGAACTTGATGCCGATTTCACCGCGCACGAGCCGCAGCGCAGCATCGCCGAACACGGCACGACGCCAGCCCTGCAAGGCTGGCACGTCGGCATCCTCGCCTTCCGCGGCAATCCGGTCGATATCGTCGCTTGTCGCCAGCACCTTGGCGGCAACGCCCTGCTTCTCGGCAACGATCCGGAGCAGGACCTTCAGCAGTTCCGATGCAGCACTTGTGCCCTCCGGTGGCTGAAACACCTTCGGCAGCTTCGGCATCTCGTCCTTGGGAAGCGCAAGCGCCGTGTTGACCGCCTCGAGCAGCGACGTTGCCGTGGCGGAGCGCTCCCAGCCTTTCGGAGTGGTGCGCAGGCGGCCGAGCGCATTGGCATCGCGCGGTGCCTGTTGCGCGACCTCATAGATCGCGTCGTCTTTCAGTACCCGTCCGCGCGGCACATCACGCTCTCGTGCCTCGCGCTCACGCCAGGCAGCAACGGCCTGCACCACCGCCAGTTCCTGCGGTTTGCGCAACCGCATCTTGAGCCGTTTCCAGGCATCTTCAGGATGTGGGTCGTATGTCTCGCGGGAGGTGAGTACCTCCATTTCCTCATTCAGCCAATGAGCCCGATCCTCACGGGCCAGTTGGTCTTTCAGATAGTTGTAGACGTCGATCAGATGGGTGACGTCGGCCAGCGCATAGTCGAGCTGCTTGTCGGATAGCGGCCGGTGGCGCCAGTCGGTGAAACGCGATGACTTGTCGAGGCGGGCCCCGGTCACCTTCTGCACCAGCTGATCGTAGGAGACGCTGTCGCCGAAGCCGCAGACCATTGCCGCAACCTGGGTGTCGAAAACCGGATGCGGAACGAGGTCGCCGAGATGGACAATGATTTCGATGTCCTGCCGCGCGGCGTGGAAAACCTTGGTGACGTTCTCATTGCGCATGAGATCGAAGAACGGCTTCAGGTCCAGCCCTGGTGCAAGCGGATCGATCAGCGCGGTAACACCGGGCGCCGCCATCTGGATAAGGCAGAGTATGGGCCAGAAAGTGGTTTCGCGGATGAACTCGGTATCGACGGTGACGAATTCGGATTTGGCGAGTTCGCGAACAACCGCATCCAGTTCGTCTTGGGTTGTTATCAGATGCATCAAAATCTCATTGGCAAGGAATGCGATCTTGTCTCGCCTGCCGACCGGCTTCGTCAAGTCGTCTATAGGCGCAATCTTGCCATCGGCGGTGTATATCGGCCTTTTTCCCGCCAGATTTGAAATCGCTGAGTGGGAATCGCGAACATTGCTGCAGAAGGGAACACAAGGAAGCGTTCCGCGAGCAGTCCTGCCAGCCTTTATTCAAGCGAAATCTCAGGTGCCCAAATGGCAACGTTGACCGTCAGCACGGAAGTTGATGAGGAGATCGCCGACATGATCGGCGAGGGCCTGGACGAGTACAATCTCGCGAAAGGTGGGCCCTATAACGAAGAAGATGTCTGGATCCTGGCGCACGGTGACGATGGCAGCGTCCTGGGAGGACTCAAGGGTCATATCGAATATTCCTGGATGTTCGTCGATTGGCTTTGGGTCAGCCCCGAGAGCCGCAAGGGTGGTCTTGGCAGCCAGCTGCTTGCCAAGGCGGAAGCGGTCGCCCGCGAACATGACTGTCTCGGCGCATATCTCGAGACCTTTTCCTTCCAGGCGCCGGAGTTCTACAAGCGGCACGGTTTCCAGGAATTCGGCCGCATCGACGATTATCCTCCCGGACAAGCCACCATCTGGCTGAAGAAGCGGTTCTGAGCGGCCACAGCTCTGATAAAACGGCCAGCCGGGCCGTATAGCTCTTCTGTTGGCGCGTTCTCCTTGACAAAAGCCGGCTTGCATGCGCTTTTCGCGCCAATTTTCGGGCATGGCGCATGCTGCGCCGCCCGTTCGCATGAACCCCTGAAATCTTGGAATGGCAGTCCTATGCATCGTTACCGCAGCCACACCTGTGCAGCTCTCAGGAAGTCGGATGTCGGCCAGAATGTCCGGCTTTCCGGCTGGGTCCATCGTGTACGAGATCATGGCGGCCTGCTGTTCATCGACCTGCGCGATCACTACGGCCTGACCCAGATCGTCGCCGACCCGGATTCGCCTGCCTTCAAGGCGGCAGAGACCGTGCGTGGCGAATGGGTGATCCGTGTCGATGGCGACGTCAAGGCACGCACCGCCGAAGCCGTGAACGCCAACCTGCCGACCGGCGAGATCGAGATCTTCGCACGCGAGATCGAAGTGCTTTCGGCCGCCAAGGAACTGCCACTGCCGGTTTTCGGCGAGCCGGACTATCCCGAGGACGTGCGGCTGAAGTACCGTTTCCTCGACCTGCGCCGCGACACGCTGCACAAGAACATCGTCAAGCGCACCCAGGTCATTGCCGCGATGCGCCGCGAGATGACGGCTGCAGGTTTCGCCGAGTACTCGACCCCGATTCTGACCGCCTCATCGCCGGAGGGCGCGCGCGACTTCCTGGTGCCGAGCCGTATCCACCCCGGCAATTTCTACGCGCTGCCGCAGGCACCGCAGCAGTACAAGCAGCTCCTTATGGTGGCGGGCTTCGATCGGTATTTCCAGATCGCGCCCTGTTTCCGCGACGAGGACCCTCGCGCCGACCGCCTGCCGGGAGAATTCTACCAGCTCGACCTGGAGATGAGCTTCGTCACCCAGGAAGACGTCTGGAACACCATGGCGCCGCTGATGACCTCGGTGTTCGAGCAGTTCGCCGAAGGCAAGCCGGTGACCAAGGAATGGCCGCGCATCCCTTATGAAGAGGCGATCCGCAAGTACGGCTCCGACAAGCCCGACCTGCGCAACCCCATCGTCATGCAACAGGTAACAAGCCATTTCGATGGTTCCGGTTTCAAGGTTTTCGCCAACATGATCGCTTCGAACCCGAAGGTTCAGGTCTGGGCGATTCCGGCCAAGACGGGTGGCTCGCGCGCCTTCTGCGACCGCATGAACGCCTGGGCGCAGCAGCAGGGTCAGCCTGGCCTTGGCTACATCTTCTGGCGCAAGGAAGCCGACAAGCTCGAAGGTGCCGGCCCGCTCGCCAAGAATATCGGCGAGGAGCGCACCGAGGCGATCCGTACCCAGCTCGGACTGGATGACGGAGACGCCTGTTTCTTCGTCGCCGGCGAGCCGGCCAAGTTCTACAAGTTTGCCGGCGAGGCACGCACCCGTGCCGGCGAAGAACTGAACCTTGTCGATCGCGACCGCTTCGAACTGTGCTGGATCGTCGACTTCCCGTTCTTCGAGTGGAACGAGGACGAGAAGAAAGTCGACTTCGCGCACAACCCGTTCTCGATGCCACAAGGCGGCCTGGAGGCGCTGAAGAACCAGGATCCGCTTACCATCAAGGCCTTCCAGTACGACGCCGTCTGCAACGGCTTCGAGATTGCCTCGGGTTCGATCCGCAACCAGTCGCCGGAGACGATGGTGGCGGCCTTCGAAAAGGTGGGGCTCAGCCAGCAGGACGTTGAAGAGCGCTTCGGCGGCCTCTATCGCGCCTTCCAGTACGGCGCGCCGCCACATGGCGGTGCGGCGTTCGGTATCGACCGCATCATCATGCTTCTCGTCGGCGCCAAGAACCTGCGCGAGATCTCGCTGTTCCCGATGAACCAGCAGGCACAGGACCTGTTGATGGGGGCACCGAGCCCGGCGACGCTGACGCAGTTGCGCGAACTCGAACTGCGCGTAACGCCGCAGAAGAAGGATGCCTGATCGGCACCCACGCCGGCAACCAATCAAAAGGGCTCCGACATCCGGAGCCCTTTTTTGTTGTCCCGAAACGAGCGGTTTGACGGGTCAGTGCTTGGAGTGATGTTTGGGCTCGTAGCGCCCATCCGCCGTCTTGTCGAACAACTCGTTGATCTGCGGGTGCCGCACGGGCTCGCCGGAATCGTCTTCGAGCAGGTTCTGCTCCGAGACATAGGCGATATACTCGGTCTCCGAATTCTCGGCCAGCAGATGATAAAACGGCTGATCCTTGCGCGGCCTGACTTCCGCAGGGATCGATTCATACCATTCTTCAGTGTTGGCGAATTGCGGGTCGACATCGAAGATGATGCCGCGAAACGGAAACAGCCGGTGGCGAACCACCTGTCCGATCGAGAATCTGGCTGTTTTCATCACACTCACCACGCAACTTTCCATTGTTATTTGGCGCAGGAACCTTCGCAATTCAATCCTGCCAGGCTTGCACCTCCTCCGATCAGCCTATAGGCCGGCTCGAGAATTGTCGGGGAACGGCATGTCGGAAGTCATCGGTCTGGTCTTGCCGTTCTTCGGATTGATCTTCCTGGGTTTTCTCGTGGCGCGCCTGACCAGGCAGCCACTGGAAGCGCTGGGGTGGATGAACACCTTCATCGTCTATGTCGCTTTGCCGGCGCTGTTCTTCCAGCTTCTCGCCAAGACGCCGTTCGAGAAGCTGACCGAATGGAATTTCATTCTCGGTTCGGTCTTTTCGACCTACGTCGTCTTTTCGGTGATGTTCGCTGCTTCCGTCATCCTGTCACGCGGCGAGATCGCTCAGTCGACCATCAAGGCGCTGGCCGCTGCCTACGGCAACATCGGCTACATGGGGCCGGGCCTGGCGCTGCTCGCCTTTGGCGAACAGGCTGCAGTGCCGGTGGCGCTTATCTTCTGTTTTGAGAACATCATCCATTTCGCCGTCGCACCGATGATGATGGCGCTGTCCGGCGGCGAAAAGCGACCTGTGCCTGCGCTGATCCTGGATGTCATCCGCAAGATCGTCCTGCATCCTTTCATCATCGCTACGGCCATCGGCGTCGCTGCTGCCTATTTCCAGTTTCGACCGCCCGTGCCGGCGGAACGGCTGCTCGTCTACCTGTCGAATGCAGCCGCCCCCTGCGCGCTGTTTGCCATGGGAGTGACGCTGGCACTGCGGCCTTTGAACCGTGTGCCGGCTGAAATGCTGCCGATCGCGCTGCTCAAGCTCGTCGTGCACCCGTTGCTCTGCTATGTGGTGTTGAGTGCCATCGGCAACTTCTCGCCGGCCTGGCTGTTTTCGGCGGTGCTCCTGGCTGCCTTGCCGACGGCTACCAACGTCTTTGTCATCGCCCAGCAATATGGCGTGTGGGTGCAGCGCGCTTCAGCCAGCGTGCTGATCACCACCTGCCTGTCGGTGTTTACGGTGACGGGCCTGCTTTATCTGATCCGCAACGGCATCCTACCGCCGGACCTGTTCCCTTAGCCCGCCCGCAAGCGCTGCAAACCCGCTGCCGGGGCGGAGTCCCTCGCGCATGAAGAAAGCACGCAGCGGCGCAAAACCACCAAGCAGGCCAAGGCCTGCGCTGCGCGCCATCTGCGCGGGCAGCATGTCTGAAAGCAATGACATGTTGAGCAGATTGACGGCTCCGCTTCTGGCCAGGATGTCGGGCCGCCGCTTGAAATCGTAGGCAGCGAGCGCCGCGATGGCACCAGGGTCGTCCCGATGTTTCGACGCAACGTCGATGAGATCGTCGATATCCCGGATGCCTAGGTTGAGCCCTTGCGCGCCGATGGGCGGGAAGACATGGGCGGCTTCGCCAACCAGCGCGATACGCCGTGCAGCAAAACGCAGGGGCGTCGCGGCCGAGAGCGGATAGATCTGTCGGCCAGGCTCGACACTGACACGGCCGAGCATCGACTGCATGCGTTCCTCGACCTTGACCGAGAGTGCAGCGTCATCGAGCGCCGCCAGCTCCTCGGCCATTTCCGGCTCGACCACCCAGACCAGGCTCGATCGGTTCCCGGGCAGGGGAACCTGCGTGCACGGGCCCGTTTCGGTGTGGAATTCGGTCGAAACGAAACCATGCTCGACCCGGTGGGAGAAATTCAGCACCAGCGCCGCCTGCGGATAGGTGCGCCTTGCGGTCGTTATGCCGGCGGCTTCGCGCGCCGGCGACAGACGGCCATCGGCGGCAACGGCAAGGGTGCCGGAAACGGAAGTGCCGTCAGCAAGAACAGCCGTTGCCGTGTCTCTTTCGAGGGACCATCCAGCAACCAGGGACTTGCGCCATTCGATCCCGGGCGAGGCTTCGACCGCCTTGGCCAGAGTCGGATTGAGCACATTGTTTGGAAAATTCAGGCCGAATTGCTCTTCGTCGATCTCGCTTGCGCGGAACGTGACCACCGGGCTGCGGATGAGGCGCCGCGTGGCATCAATGATACGCATGACCTTGAGTGGAGCGGCCACGGCTCGCAAGTCGCCAAGAATACCGATCCGGTCGAGCACCTTAAGTGCCGGATTCATCAGCGCGGTGGTGCGACCGTCGGAGATATTGGCGTCGGGCCCGACCAGAGATACAGAAAAACCGGCATGGGCAAAGCCAAGAGCCGCGATCAGACCGGCCGGACCGGTGCCTGCGACGATGATACGGGTTTTGGAATCGGGCATCGGCACTCGCTTTGTTCTCTGCTGGCGGATCGGAGAGTGTCCGGTGGCGGTCGACCTGCCATGAACAACGCATATAGTGCAGCCGGACTTGTATGATCAACGTGGCGATTCAGCCTATGGCCGGCCAGAGCGAAGATTTCAGCCATCTCGACCGTGTCGGCCGAACCGTTGCCGGCATCGGCACAAGACCAGGTTTCGTGGTCCTGGCAGCCCTTGCCAGTGCTGTTCTGCTGGCATGGCTTCTGCTCGCCGCGATGGCAGTCCGCAGTGTACAGGCCGGCTTTGCAGGTGCAGTGCCAGGTGGTGGCCTGCTGCAGGATCTGCCGGCAATACCGCTGCCCGATTTCCTTGGGCGCTTCATCGCATTGTGCGTCGGGGCGGCTCCATTCCAGGCCGCTTCCACCGGTCAGTTCTTCGTCTTGATCCTGATGTGGTTCCTGATGGCAGTGGCGACCATGTTGCCTTCGGCGGCCCCGATGATCCGTACCTATTGCGAAATCGCCGACACCGCCCGCATCAAGGGTGAGCCGGTGGTGCATCCCTTGATCCTGGTGGCCGGCTATATGGCGGTCTGGCTGGCGGCATCGGCGGTTTTTGCTGCTCTGACGCTGGGGTTGCAGATGATGGACCCCGTCGGGCAGGCGTTTGGCCCCGCCAATGGCATCATCGCCGCCATGCTGCTCGCTGTGGCCGGGCTCTATCAATTCAGCGGCCTGAAGGAAGCCTGCCTCAGGAAATGCCGCCGGCCGTTTTCCATTCTCTTTTCCCGCTGGAGCGACAGGCCTCGGCGCATTTTCGGCCTGGGAATCGAGCAGGGGATCTGGTGCCTCGGCTGTTGTTGGGCGCTGATGCTGGTCATGTTCGCCGTCGGCATCATGAATTTGTTCTGGATGGTCTTGCTGGGGCTGTTTGCCTTGCTCGAAAAACAAGTGAATGGCCGCCTGCCAAGCCGGATCGCCGGAGCGATACTGCTTGTATGGTCCGGCGCCCTGCTATTAGTGTCCCTGTGATAGAGGGACACCAGGCAATGACCGACCACAGCTGGGCAATGAAGGGGGAGCTTGTACTTTCCTGCAATTGCACGGTTTTTTGCCCTTGCGTGCTGTCGCTCGGCAACCATCCGCCGACAGAAGGTTATTGCCAGACCTGGGCAGGCTTTCGAATCGACGCCGGCCATTTTGGCGAAGTCGATCTGTCTGGGCTGAATCTCGGCCTGATCATGGAAATCCCGGGCTACATGAGCCGCGGCAACTGGACCGCCGGTCTTTTCATCGACAAGCGGGCGTCGATCCATGCGGTCAAGGCGGTCACCCGTATTTTCACTGGCAAGGCCGGCGGCACGACCTCGCTTTTGTCGATCCTGGTCGGAAAATTCCTCGGCGTCGAACAGGTGCCGATCAGCTATGAGACGCAGGATCGCACACGCGTCTTCCAGATTCCAAAGATCATCGATGGCGCCATCACGCCGGTTCCCGGCAAGACACGCGGCAAGGACACGGTGATCAGCAACTCCGAATACTGGATCGCGCCGGAGATCATCGTCGCGAAGTCCGACAAGAGCCGTATGCGAGCCTTTGGCCGCAACTGGAATTTCGCTGGCCGCTCGGCCGAAATCTGCAAGCTGGATTGGCGGGGCCCGTGAAGACGAAAACAACTGCGAAAAAGATTGCCGAACGTATCCCTCGTCCGAAGAAGAAGGTGACGTGGCCGCAGGCGAGGGCATTCTCCGTCCACCTGCTCACCGCATCCGGCTCGTTCCTGGCCTTCCTGTCGCTGGTAGCGGCAAGCGAGGAACGCTGGACGGCGATGTTCTGGTGGCTTGGCCTTGCCCTGTTCGTCGATGGCATCGATGGACCGATCGCGCGCAAGCTGGAAGTGAAGGAAATCCTGCCGACCTGGTCGGGTGAACTGCTCGACAACATCATCGACTACGTGACTTACGTCCTGATCCCGGCCTTCGCCTTGTATCAGCGCGGTTTCATGGGTGAGGGGCTTTCGTTCCTGTCGGCGGCGATCATCGTGGTGTCGAGCGCGATCTACTATGCCGACACCGGCATGAAGACGAAGGAGAACTTCTTCAAGGGGTTCCCGGTGGTGTGGAACATGGTTGTCTTCACGCTGTTTGTCATTGAACCGGGGCAGTGGGTGTCCTTCGCCGTGGTGGTGATTGCCGGCATCCTCACCTTTGTGCCGATCAATTTCCTGCATCCTGTCCGTGTCGTAAGGCTGCGACCCGTGAACCTGACCGTCACGCTGCTCTGGTGCGCCTTCGGTGCGCTGGCGCTGGCGCAGTCGGCCCTTGCCAGCTTCTACAACCAGATCGGTGTGCTGGGCGAGCAGGTCAGCCTTTTCACCAAGATCGGCATCAGCATCACCGGCATCTACCTGTTCTGCATCGGCGGTGTCATGCAGTTCTTCCCGAACCTTGGCGCCAGGAAAGTGTGAAGATGAGCAAAGCGATCCGCATCCACGTCCATGGCGGTCCCGAAGCCCTGGTCTATGAAGACGCCGATCCGGGTCGGCCAGGCCCCGGACAGATCCTTGTCAGGCATACGGCAATAGGTCTCAACTTCATCGATATCTACTTTCGCACCGGGCTCTATCCGGCCCCCAATGGTCTGCCGCTGATCCCTGGTGGCGAAGCGGCTGGTGTCGTGCTCGAACTGGGCGAAGGCGTCAGCGGGCTCAAGCAAGGCGACCGCATCGCCTACGCGATCAACATCGGTGCATATGCCGAACAGCGCGTGATCGCCGCCGACCGTGTGGTGAAGATCCCGGATGGCATCAGCGACGCACAGGCTGCTGGCATGATGCTGAAGGGCATGACGGCCGAATACCTGCTGCGGCGAACCTTCAGGGTCGGGCAGGGTGATACGATCCTTTATCATGCAGCCGCCGGCGGTGTAGGGCTCATCCTCGGACAATGGGCCAGGCATCTGGGCGCCACCGTGATCGGCACCGCGAGTTCCCCGGAAAAGGCCGACCTCGCCAAGGCGCATGGCTATGACCATGTCATCGATTACAAGACGCAGGATTTCGTAGCCGAAGTGGCCCGGCTGACCGATGGCCGCAAATGTGATGTCGTCTATGACTCGGTCGGCAAGGACACGTTCCCAGGTTCGCTGGACTGTCTGCGTCCGCTGGGCACCTTTGTCAGCTTCGGCCAGTCATCCGGGCCGATCCCGCCGTTCAACATCGCGCTCCTCTCCCAGAAGGGCTCGCTGTTTGCCACCCGGCCGACACTGTTTGTCTACAATGCCAGACGCGAAGATCTCGAAGCCTCGGCAAAGGCGTTGTTCGACGTGGTGGCGAAGGGCATTGTCGAAATCAAGATCAATCAGACTTATGCCTTGAAAGACGCCGGCAGAGCCCAAGCCGACCTTGAAGGACGCAAGACGACAGGAACGACTGTGCTTGTTCCGTGAGCCTTCAAGCGAGGTCTTGCTGAAATTCTTGAAGCTCTTTCAATTTGCGTGCCGCTATCGGAGTTAAGTCGCTGCTGCCTACGATGCTCGCGGGAACACAGAACATATTCGGGAAAACCGAATGGGAGGCACTGTGAGTGCACAAGAAGCCGCCACGAGCCTGCTCGAGGTTCGCGGGCTGACGAAGATATTCGGCACGCTGACGGCGTGTGACCATATCGACCTCACCATCCAGAAAGGCGAGATCCACGCGCTCCTCGGCGAGAACGGCGCCGGCAAGTCGACGCTGGTGAAGATGCTGTTCGGATCGCTGGAACCCCATTCCGGCGAAATACGCTGGGAAGGCCAGCCGGTCAGGATGACCAGTCCGAGCGTGGCAAAAAAGCTCGGTATCGGCATGGTTTTCCAGCATTTTTCCTTGTTTGAGGCGCTGACCGCCGCCGAGAACATCGCGTTGTCACTCGATGATGGCGCCCCGATCAGCTCGATCGCGGCCAAAGCCAGGGCACTGTCCTACTCCTATGGCCTGCCGCTCGATCCGAACTCGCTTGTCGGCGACCTCTCCGTCGGCGAACGCCAGCGCATCGAGATCATCCGCTGCCTGCTGCAGGCACCACAATTGATCATCCTCGACGAGCCGACTTCGGTGCTCACGCCGCAGGAAGCCGACAAACTGTTCGAAACCCTTGAGCGGCTCCGCGCCGAAGGCAAGTCGATCCTCTATATCTCGCACCGTCTGGAAGAGGTGAAACGTCTGTGCGACCGGGCGACGGTTCTGCGCCACGGCAAGGTGGTCGGTCACTGCAACCCGCGCGAGGAAACCGCATCGTCGCTGGCCCGTATGATGGTGGGCAACGAGGTCAAATCTGCCGAACGAACACCGATCACGCTCGATGGAACCCAGGAACTGCTCAGTGTCTGCGGCTTGAGCCGCAAGCCCGCCGGACCGTTTTCCACACCACTCAAGAACATCTGGCTCTCCGTGAAGGCTGGCGAGATCCTCGGCATTGCAGGCGTTGCAGGCAACGGTCAGGGCGAGCTGTTCGAGGCATTGTCTGGCGAGGTGCAGCAAACCAGTGCCGATGCCGTGCGCATTCGCGGCAAGGACGCAGGCAAGCTGAACATCACCGGCCGTCGTCTGCTGGGTGCAGCGTTTGTCCCTGAAGAGCGACTGGGTCATGGCGCCGCGCCACGCATGAAGCTTTCGGAGAACCTGCTGCTGTCGCGCTACGCCACCGACGGCAAGGCGTTCGTCAGCTCGGGCGGCATGGTCAAGAACGGCGCCGTCTATGAAGCGGCACAGCGTATCATCAAGATCATGGACGTACGCAAGAGCGCACCCGATCCGGAAGCCGCCGCGCTTTCAGGCGGCAATCTGCAGAAGTTCATTGTCGGCCGGGAGTTGGATCGCCAGCCAACGGTCATGATCGTCAACCAGCCGACCTGGGGCGTCGATGCCGGTGCCTCCGCCCACATCCGCCAGGCTCTGATCGAACTTGCGCGTGGCGGCTCGGCCGTGCTGGTCATCAGCCAGGACCTCGACGAGCTGTTCGAGATCTCCGATGCCATCGCGGTCATGCACAACGGCGAACTGTCCAAGCCGATCCCGATCGCGGAAGCGACTTTCGAAAGGATAGGCCTGTTGATGGGCGGCGCCGAACCCGGTCACGTCGAGCACAAGCTGGAGACCGCGTGATGCGCCTGGAACTCGTCAAGCGCCCACAACGCTCTATGCTGTTTTCTGCGCTGTCGCCCTTCATCGCCTTCGGTTTGACGATAGTCGCCGGGGCGATCCTTTTTGCGCTGCTTGGCATCAATCCGCTGACAGCCTTCTATATCTACTTCATCTCGCCGATCACCGAAGTGTGGCAGTTACACGAGCTGGCGATCAAGGCGGCTCCGCTGATCCTGATCGCGGTCGGCTTGTCCGTCTGCTTCCGCTCCAACATCTGGAACATCGGTGCCGAAGGCCAGTTCGTCTTCGGTGCGATCGTGGGTTCCGTCATACCGGTGCTCTATCCGGACTTGCAGGGCCCGTTCGTACTGCCTCTCATGCTGCTGATGGGCATGATCGGCGGCGCAGCCTATGCCGCGATCCCGGCATTCCTGAAGACCCGGTTCAACACCAATGAGATCCTGACCAGCCTTATGCTGGTCTATGTTGCGCAGCTCTTCCTCGACTGGCTGGTGCGCGGGCCCTGGCGCGATCCCAAGGGCTTCAATTTCCCGCAGACAGTGCAGTTCAATCCATCAGCCGTGCTGCCGGAATTGATGCCGATGTCGGGCCGGGCCAACCTGGGCTTTGTTTTCGCGCTTGTCGCTGCGGTCCTGGTCTGGATCCTGATGAGCCGCATGCTGAAAGGCTTTGAAATCCGTGTGCTTGGATCGAGCCCGCGGGCAGGGCGCTTCGCCGGCTTCTCGTTCAACCGCATGGTGTTTTTCGCCTTCATGCTTTCGGGGGCCTGTGCCGGTCTCGCCGGTATCTCGGAGGTTTCCGGTGCCATCGGCCAGCTACAGCCCTCGATTTCTCCGGGTTATGGTTTCACCGCCATTATCGTCGCCTTCCTCGGCCGTTTGAACCCGTTGGGCATCGTCGCCGCCGGCCTGGTGCTCGGCCTGACCTATCTCGGCGGCGAGGCCGCGCAAAGCGTGCTCGGCATCTCCGACAAGGTGGCGCGCGTATTCCAGGGCATGCTGCTGTTCTTCGTGCTGGGCTGCGACACGCTGATCCACTATCGCATCCGGCTTGTCGGCCTAGCGCCGGCTCCCAAGCTCGACGTTTCGCCGAAGCTGGAAGAGGTTCACTGACATGGATATCACTGTCAGCATTCTCCTGACCATTGCCACGGCCGCTACGCCGCTGTTGATCGCCGCAATTGGTGAACTGGTAGTCGAGCGCTCCGGCGTGCTGAACCTCGGTGTCGAAGGCATGATGGTGATGGGCGCGGTCGCCGGCTTCGGTGCAGGTCTGCTTTCCGGCTCACCCTGGATCGGCCTCGTTGCGGCCGTCGCTGTCGGCGCGCTGTTCTCACTGCTTTTTGCGGTGATGACGCTGTCGCTCGCCACCAACCAGGTCGCCACCGGCCTGTCGCTGACACTTCTCGGGCTCGGACTGTCCGGTATGCTTGGAACCAGCTTCGTCGGCCTGCCGGGCGAACGCCTGCCCAACCTGTACATTCCCATGCTGACCGACCTGCCTGTGGTTGGCAGGTTGTTGTTCGGGCAGGACCCAATTTTCTACATGTCGATCGCGCTGGTGTTCGGCGTATCCTGGTTTCTGTTCAAGACCCGTACCGGACTCACCTTGCGCTCGATCGGCGACAGCCACACCTCTGCCCATGCGCTGGGCATCCAGGTCATCAAGTACCGATACCTCGCGGTGATGTTCGGCGGCGCCTGCGCAGGCCTCGCCGGCGGTCACCTCTCGCTTGTCTATACACCGCAATGGGTGGAAAACATGACGGCCGGCCGTGGCTGGATCGCACTGGCCCTGGTGGTGTTTTCGTCCTGGCGGCCACTGCGGGTGCTCGCTGGCGCTTACATCTTCGGAGCCGTCTGGATCGGCCAGTTGCATGCTCAGGCCTTCGGCATCCCGGTCCCGTCGCAGTTCCTGTCGTCGCTGCCTTATCTCGCCACCATCGTGGTGCTCGTCATCATCTCGCGCAACAAGCGCCTCACCATGATGAACACCCCCGCATCGCTCGGACAGGCTTTCGTCCCGGATCGTTGACAACCTAAAAGAACACAAGCATAGCAAGGTTAATCCAGAGAGGTAACATCATGAAAAAACTACTGATTGCCCTTATGACCTCGGCAGCAGCGATGTCCGTTGCCGTCTCCGCTGAAGCTGCGGACAAATTCAAGGCCTGCTGGGTCTATGTCGGACCGGTGGGCGACTTCGGCTATTCCTACCAGCACGATCAGGGCCGCCTCGCGGTCGAAAAGAAGCTGGGTGACAAGGTCGAGACCGCCTATCTCGAAAACGTCGCAGAAGGCCCGGATGCCGAGCGCGCCTTCGAGCGTCTGGCACGCCAGGGCTGCAAGCTCATCTTCGGTACCTCGTTCGGCTTCATGGATGCCGAAGTGAAGGTCGCCAACAAGTTCCCGGACATCAAGTTCGAACACGCCACCGGCTTCAAGACCGGTCCGAACCTTGGCATCTACAATGCCCGCTTCTATGAGGGCCGCTACATCCTCGGCCAGATCGCTGCCAAGCAGTCCAAGAGCGGTGTCGCCGGCTACATTGTCTCCTTCCCGATCCCGGAAGTGGTCATGGGCATCAATTCCTTCATGCTGGGCGCACAGTCGATCAATCCGAACTTCAAGGCCAAGATCGTCTGGGTGAACTCCTGGTTCGACCCGGGCAAGGAAGCCGATGCCGCCAAGGCGTTGTTTGACCAGGGCGCGGACATCATCGTCCAGCACACCGATTCCACCGCGCCGCTGCAGGTGGCGCAGGAACGCGGCCTGCATGGCTTCGGCCAGGCTTCGGACATGATCAAGTTCGCACCGAAGTCGCAGTACACCGCAATCGTCGACGATTGGGGTCCGTACTACATCGAACGCGTCGAGAAGGCTCTGGACGGCACCTGGAAGCCGGAAGATCGCTGGGAAGGCATCAAGGCAGGAGCGGTCTTCATGGCGCCCTACACCAACATGCCGGATGACGTGAAGGCGATGGCGGAAGCCACCCAGAAGAAGATCGCCGACGGCTGGAACCCCTTCACCGGTCCGGTCGCCAAGCAGGACGGTTCGGCCTGGCTGAAGGACGGCGAAGTTGCCGACGACAAGACGCTGCTCGGCATGAACTTCTACGTCAAGGGCGTGGACGACAAGCTGCCGCAGTAAGCAAGCGATCTGCTCGAACGGAAGAGGGCGCCTCAGGGCGCCCTTTTTGCATTCAACCGAAGCGCAACGCCTGCGATCAGACGGCCATGCCGTGCAGATCGTAGGCATCGGCGCGGTCGATCTTGACGGTGACGATATCACCGACGCGCAGCGGCCGCCGCGACTGCACATGCACGGAACCATCGATCTCCGGGGCGTCATATTTGGTGCGGCCCTTGGCTACCGTGCCGTTCGCTTCGTCGATGATGACGGGCAGGCGCCTGCCGACCTTCTTCTGCAACTGTGCCGCAGAGATCTTCTGCTGGCGCTGCATGAAGCGGTGCCAGCGCGCCTCCTTGACGTCGTCCGGAACCTGGTCGAGGCCGAGATCGTTGGAGCGCGCACCCTTCACCGGCTCGTATTTGAAGCAGCCCGCCCGGTCGATCCTGGCTTCGTCCAGCCAGTCGAGCAGCATTTCGAAGTCTTCTTCGGTCTCGCCGGGGAATCCTACGATGAAGGTCGAGCGGATGGCGAGATCCGGGCAGGCCTCGCGCCACGAACGGATGCGATCCAGCGTCTTTTCGCCATGGGCGGGCCGCCGCATGTTCTTCAGGACCTGCGGCGAGGCATGCTGGAAGGGAATGTCGAGATAGGGCAGGATCTTGCCCTCGGCCATCAGCGGAATGACGTCCGCGACATGCGGGTAGGGGTAGACGTAGTGCATGCGCACCCAGACGCCGAGTTCACCCAGTTCCTGCGACAGGTCGAGGAACTTTGCGCGGACCTCGCGATCTTTCCACGGGCTGCTGGCATATTTGATATCCACCCCGTAGGCGCTGGTATCCTGCGAGATGACCAGCAGTTCCTTGACGCCGGCGGCGGCGAGCTTTTCGGCTTCGCGCAGCACATCTGCGGCCGGACGCGAGACGAGGTCGCCGCGCAGGTCGGGAATAATGCAGAAGGTGCAACGGTTGTTGCAGCCTTCCGAAATCTTGAGATAGGCGTAGTGGCGCGGCGTCAGCTTGACGCCCTGCGGCGGCACCAGATCGGTGAACGGGTCATGGGCCGGCGGGGCGGCCTCATGCACGGCTGCCATCACGCTTTCATAGGCCTGCGGACCGGTGATGGCGAAGACATTCGGATGCTTCTCGCGGATCAGTTCGGGCGTCGCGCCCATGCAGCCGGTGACGATGACCTTGCCGTTTTCCTTCAGCGCGGTGCCGATGGCGTTGAGGGATTCGTCCCGCGCGGAATCGAGAAAGCCGCATGTGTTGACCACGACAAGGTCGGCGCCGTCATGCTTGCGCGCGATCTCGTAACCTTCCGCGCGCAACCGGGTCAGGATGCGCTCGGAATCGACGAGGGCCTTCGGACATCCGAGGCTGACAAAGCTGATACGGGGCGCTGCGGTCATCGTGACGTTCCAATGGATGCGGGCCGGAACCCTTGAAGGGCCGGCCCGGAAATCTCTGGTTTTCTGTTGGTGCGCCCTGGGCGGCGCTCAATTCAGCGGCGCAATAGCACAGTTCGAAGGTCAAGCAAACGGCGACGGGTCGAGCGCCCCGGCTAAGGCTCACTCAGGCGCCCCTCAATGGGCGGCGCCTGCGGCTTTGCCGAACCAGGGCGACAGGAACTGGAAGTGTTCCGGGAACTGCTCGACCGCACCGTCGAGCAGCATCTTCAAGGCGACATAAAGAATGATGAGCAACCCGATATAAGCGATCCAGCGATAGCGGTGCAGCAGTTTGGCGACAAAAGACGCTGCGAAACCCATCAGCGCGATCGACAGTGCAAGGCCGATGATCAGCACTGTCGGATGCTCCATCGCAGCGCCGGCGACGGCGAGCACGTTGTCCAGCGACATGGAAACGTCGGCAATGACGATCTGCCAGGCAGCCTGGGCAAAGGTCTTGCGCGCAGGGCCGGATGTCGTCTTTCCGCTATCGATATCGTCCAGGGCCTCGGTGGCCTCGTGCTCTTCCTCGTGCGTGACGCTCAGTTCGCGCCACATCTTCCAGCACACCCACAACAGCAGCAGGCCACCGGCTATGAGCAGCATCGGGCCGATTGCAAGCAGCCACTGGGTGATCAGGGCGAAAATGATGCGCAGCACGGTAGCGGCGGCGATGCCGACGAGGATCGCCTTCTTGCGCTGGTCCTTGGGAAGTCCGGCCGCAGCAAGGCCAATGACGATTGCGTTGTCGCCGGCGAGGACGAGATCAATGGCGATGACCTGGAGAAGAGCCGACAAGCCTGCTGCGGTGAAGATTTCCATCGATGGAAGCGCTCCTCATCGGGTTGTATGAATCTGGCCCTACGAGCATCGACCTGTGGCGTCAAGTTCCTGGCGCGGAAAGGCCGTGGAAAGACGACACATCAGCCATCGCTGATTGTCCCGCCACCACCGGCAACCGCGATGACGACGTCGATACCGTTGACGCTGGGAACAGGAAAGCGCTAAAGCCGGTTTCGACTGGTTCGGCACGGCATGGCAATCGCCTTGCCACGTACTGGACAGTGGAGGGATGGCCGAGCGGTTTAAGGCACCGGTCTTGAAAACCGGCGTGGCAGCGATGTCACCGTGGGTTCGAATCCCACTCCCTCCGCCATTTCCCTGCGATACAAGCGTCGGTATGAAACCTCCTCCAGAAGATGCCTGGAATCCATGGTTGCCCGACAAGCTGGCTTCGCGGCTTGGGCACGATGGTCCCAGTTGGTATGTCGTTGGCGGATGGGCTTTGGACCTCTGGCATGGGCACCAGACCCGCGAGCACGACGATCTGGAGTTCGCCGTTACGCCAGATCAGGTCGAACACTGTCGCAAGCTCCTGTCGGATCTGGAATTCTTTGCCGCCCGAGACGGCACCCTGACGCATCATCCTGCCCAAGGCCGCGCTTCCTGTAGATCTCTGGCAGCTTTGGGGAGCCGACATGACCGCGGGTCTATGGCGCGTGGACATGATGATCGAACGGGGAGCAACGGACTTCTGGGTTTACAAGCGGGAACCTTCAATCCAAGTGCCGAGGGCAGCGGCGATCCGCAGGACCTCTGCCGGAATTGCCTATCTGGTGCCGGCCATCGTGCTGCTGTTCAAGGCGAAGCATCGCCGGGAAAAGGATGATTTCGATTTTCGTACCGCACTGCCTCGCCTTGATGCCGGGGAGAGAGCCGAGCTGACCGGCTGGCTTGAGGCAATGCATCCCGGCCATGAGTGGATCGCGTCTCTGAGTGAGGATCGCACCTTTAGCGGTTAGGCTAAAAACCGTCTTGACGAACAATGGGCATCAAACGAGACCCAGGCAAGCGACAGGCGGAAACATCGGCAACCGCATCATCTTTCCTGCCCGGCCAATTCGCTTTTCAGCCAGCGCTTGAAGGCAACGATCTTGGCATCGTTGGCATGGGCTGCGGACGCGACGAACCAGAGGTCGATGCCGGTTTCGACTTCCCACTCGAATGGCTTGACCAGCCTGCCGTCGGCAAGTGCGTCGGCAGCGATCGCTTGCCAGGCGATCATCACGCCGAGGCCGGCCGTTGCCGCCTCGAGCGACAGGGATGCGTCGGAGAAACTCAACCCTTGCGGCAGATCGGCCTCGACCATGCCATGCGGGGCCAGCCAGTCCGTCCAGTTCTCCATGGCTGGATAGCGGATCACTGGAGCCGATTTCAGATCGGCCGGTGTCCTCAGGTTTGAGGCGAGCGCCGGGGCGCAGACTGGAAAGATGCGCTGCCGCAGAAGCAATTCCGCGCTGGTGCCAGGCCACTTGCCCCGGCCCATGCGCAGAGCGACATCGAGATCGGACCGATCGAGGTCGGTTAATGTAAGACCGGTTTCGATACGCACCTGGATTTCGGGGCGCTTGCGCTGAAATGCGCTGAGCCGCGGCACCAGCCATCGCGTGGCGAAGACCGGCGTGGTGGTCACAGCCAGCACCGTACGATCGGTCGCACCGGCCTGATCCAGCGCCTGCGCGATCGAGCGGAACGCCGGCTCAAGTGAGGCCAGCATCCGTGCGCCGAATGGCGTCGGGGACAGGCCACGCGGCGTGCGCTCGAACACCGGACGTCCAAACAGCTTCTCGGTGCGGATGACATGCTGGCTGACCGCGCCAACACTGATGCCCATCTCCTCGGCCGCCTTTGCCAGTGAGCCGAGGCGGCCCGCCACTTCGATGGCACGCAGGCCGTTCAGGGGAATGCGATTCAAAGCAACCATATAGATATTGTATAGGCTCGTAGGCAAAATCTCCATTTTTTTCGTCGGCAGTGACAACGACACTCCTTGGCATTGAAGCGCCCCCGCAGGAGAACAAAGATGTCCCAGGCCAACCTTGTCGCCACGTCTGATCCGGCCGTCGTACAGCCATTCCGGATTGCCATTCCCGAAACGCAGATTGCCGACCTGAAGGCGCGGCTTGGCAAGACACGCTGGCCATATGCCACGACCAACGATCATTCACGCGGGCAACCGGTCGGCTTTGTCATGGAACTCGTCGACCAGTGGATGAACGACTTCCGCTGGCGCGAACATGAAGCCCGGTTGAACAGCTATCCGCAATTCATCACGGAAATCGACGGTCAGCCGATCCATTTCCTGCACATCAGGTCGCAGCACTCCGGTGCGTTTCCGCTGATCCTGAGCCACGGCTGGCCGGGCAGCGTGATGGAGTTCCTCGACCTGGTCCAGCCGCTGACCAACCCGACCAGCAGCGGCCAGGCCTTTGATCTGGTGATCCCCTCGCTGCCCGGATTCGGTTTCTCCAGTCCGCTTCGTGAAAGCGGCTGGGATTCAGCTCGGATCGCCAGGGCATGGGATACGCTCATGAAACGGCTGGGCTATGGCCGCTATGGCGCGCATGGCGGAGATGTAGGCTCCGGCATCGGGCGCGAACTGGGTATCCTGCAGCCGCGAGGCCTTGTCGGCACGCATATGCTGCAGATCTTCGCCTTCCCGACCGGCGCGGAAGGGGAAATGGACAAGCTCACGCCTTTCGAGGTGGAGGGTATGGCGATCCTGGCCGATTTCGAGAAATACAACGGCTATCATCAGATCCAGGCGAAGCGTCCAGGCACACTTGCCTACGGGCTCGTCGACTCGCCTGTCGCCCAGATGGCCTGGAACACGGAACTCTGGTTCGGTTTCGACGGCAACAACATCGCCAATGTCGATCGTGACCGCTTCCTGGCGCAGGCATCGCTCTACTGGTTCACGGGAACGGGCGGATCTGCGGCGAACGTCTACTACGAAGACCAGCAGACGGGTGCCGGTTATCGCGAAGTGATGAACCCAACGCCAACGGGCGTTGCGGTTTTCCCGAATGATTTCCGCTCCGTACGCAGCTTTGCCGAACGTGCCAACAACATCGTGCATTGGACCGAGATGCCGCGCGGCAGTCATTTTGCCGCGTCCGACGCACCGGATCTGCTGGCGCAGGATATCCGCGCATTCTTTTCGAAACTGAACGCCTGAACCAACCTCCCCACCATCGTTTTCAACACTAGTTTTCGCGAGAACAGCAATGTCATTGCCATTTGCCATCATCGATGTCTTCGCCACCAGCCCGCTTGCAGGCAATCCGCTGGCCGTCGTCCATGGCGGCGACGAACTGCCCGACGAGAGGCTGGCCGCCATAGCCGGCGAGTTCAACCTCGTCGAGACGACCTTCGTCCTGCAAGCGACGCTTCCCGACGCAACACGGCGGTTGCGCTCTTTCACAGCCGCGGGCCACGAGGTGTTCGGGGCAGGCGGACACAACTCCCTCGGCGCGTGGCTCTGGCTTGCGCAATCGGGACGGCTGGAATTGAGGGAAACGCGAACAGATTTCGCGCAGGAGATCGGTGGGCAACTCTTTCCTTTGACGATCGACGCAACACCCGGCCAACCGATCCGCGTGACGATGGCGCAATCCCCCGCCCGATGGGGAAACCAGGTGGAAGATCATGCAGGCTTGGCTGCTTCACTCGGTCTTGCGCCTGATACTGTCAATGGCGCCGGCCCGCCGATACAGGTGGTCGATACCGGCGCGGGCCATCTGATGGTCGCGCTCAGGGATCGCGCAACCGTCGATGCCGCGAGGCCAGATGTCCACGTGCTCGGCGCGATTCTGCGACAGGCCGGCGCCGAAGGCTGTTACGTTTACAGTCTCGACCCACCAACCGCGGGCGCATTCGCCTATGCCCGCTTCTTCAATCCGACAATGGGCATTGGCGAGGATCCGGCGACCGGCACTGCGGCAGGTCCCTTGGCCGCGCACCTCGTCCGTCACGGTTTCGCGTCGGACGGACGCGTCGTCGTCGAGCAGGGCACCAAACTTGGCCGGCCGAGCCTGATCGAAGTTGAAATCGACGGTCCCGCGGTGCGGATCAGCGCAAGCGGAGTGGTGGCCGCCGAAGGAAGATTGCGGCTTTGAGTGTGTCTCGGCCCGAGAGTTGAGCGATCGGAACCGGCGACTTACGAGCCCCGCGGCACAATGCCGCCATTTCGCCACAATCTCGCCGGTTTCGAACCATAGTCGGTTAAGCGCCTGATAAGCATTTCCTGCGCAAAAAGGGCTCTGGGGATCGGGGCGCGGGACAGGCTTGTCACACGAAATGCTTCGGCTTCGCCTGTGTTTGAGTAGCGTCGCCGTTGTTCGGAGGGGACAGTTCCAGTATGCCAAATTCGGCGCGTCTTCGTCGTTTTTCCACCTACGCGCTGCTGGCCGTCTCGGTCGGCGTTCTTGCCGCCTGTGCTTCGTCCGAACCGAAAAGCATGGTGAGCAAGAAACGCTCGAAGGAATATTTCGCCGAATCCGAATATGGCGTGAAAGCCAGCCCGCGTGTCGCCATGCGGCGCGGAGGAGGGCGCGACCAGCTCGGCAAGCCCTATCAGGTGCGGGGCAAATGGTACTATCCGAAGGAAGAGAAGCGCTATTCCAAGACGGGAACCGCTTCCTGGTACGGCGAGGCGTTTCACAGCCGCATGACTGCCAACGGCGAGGTCTATGACCTGTCGCAGCTGACCGGCGCGCATCCGACCATGCCTTTGCCGAGTTATGCCCGTGTCACCAATCTCGACAATGGCAGCTCCGTCATCGTGCGCGTCAATGACCGCGGCCCGTATCACGAGGGCCGCCTGATCGATCTGTCCAAGCGCGCCGCCGACATGCTCGGCTATTCGAACATCGGCACTGCCCGGGTCAAGGTCGATTATGTCGGCCGTGCGCCGCTCGAAGGCAATGACGATTCCTACCTCGTGGCCTCCTATCATCCGGGCAACAAGGTTCCCGATCCATCGGACGGACTGCCGACCGGCGTGATGGTTGCCATGAACGGCTCCATGCCAAGTGCGCCTGTTCGTGCAAGTGCAGCTGCCATTCCATTCCCCGGACAATTGACAGACACCACGTCGCTGCCTGAGCCTGTTCCGGCGGCGCAGCCGATGGACGCCGGCAGCCTCGCGCTGCCGGATTTCGGCCCGATCGCGCCGGCACGGCCGGACTTCGCCGTGAGCCCGAAACTGCCATTCGAAATGGCGAGCCTGAACTATGCTGCCGAGCGCACGGAGCGTTCCGCCAGCGCCTTTGCGGCACTGGAAGGGCCTGCGGCGGCACTGGGCAGCTGGAAACAGCCGGAGGATCCGTCCGACGACTATGTGGCTGCCGGCACGTTCGACGACGCCAAGCAGGCAAAGCAGGTGGCGGCAGCGCTAAAAGCCTATGGCCGCGTCGAGATCGATCAGGCCAAGCTCGACGGCAAGGACTGGTATTCGGTCAATCTCTACCAGGATGGCCGCATGAGCGTGGACAACATGCTGGAGGCAGCCTGGAGTCACGGCGCGCCGGACGCTTTCGCCGTTCGCGACTAATCGGGAAACGAACACGCGGATAAGTCGTCACCCACGCCTGCTGACGATTGATCCGTGACGAGCGATCCTGATAACCTCCCACCATGATTGCCAAATCCCGCTTTTGCTCTTCTTTGGCCAGCCTGCTTGGCTTAGCCCTGCTGGCGCTGTCCGCATTGCCGGCAGCCGCACAGCTGTTCGAAACCAAGGCGGCGACCGCCTATATGATCGACGCAGAGACCGGCACGGTGCTGTTTTCCAAGCAGGCCGACAAACCGATCCAGCCTGCATCGCTCGCCAAGCTGATGACGCTTGAGATGGCCTTCAATGCGGTGAAGAGCGGCCGCATGACGCTTAACGACACTTTCGTGGTCAGCGAAAACGCGTGGCGCAAGGGCGGGGCGCCTTCGGGTACCTCCACCATGTTTGCCGCACTGAAGTCGGCGATCCGGCTCGAAGACCTGATGAAGGGTATCGCCGTGCAGGCCGCCAATGATGGTTGCATCATCGTCGCCGAAGGATTTGCTGGCTCGGAAGGAAATTTCGCTCTTCAGATGAATGAGCGCGCGCGTCAGATCGGATTGCCGATCTCGACCTTCGTCAACGCCACCGGGCTGCCGGCGGAAGGGCAGAAGACGACGGTGCGCGAGATGGCGCTGCTGGCGTTGCGCCTGTCGCGCGAGTATCCGCAATTCTATCCCTATTTCGCTCTCAAGGATTTCACCTGGAACAAGATCACCCAGCGTAACCGCAATCCGTTGCTGGCGATGGATGCGGGTGCCGAGGGTCTGGCGGTCGGCGCCAGTGAGCAGGATGGTTTTGCCATTGTCGGCGCGCTCAACCAGGGTGGCAAGCGGGTGATCGCTGCCATGAGCGGCCTGGCCAACGACCGCGAGCGCTCGGAGGAAGTCCGCAAGCTGCTGGATTGGGGCCTGCGCTCCTTCGAAAAGACCGAAGTCTTCGCCAAGGACGAAGTTGTTGGCGAAGCAGCGGTGTTTGGCGGCGTCAAATCCGGCGTGGCGCTGAAAGCCAAGGAAGCGATCGACCTCGTCCTGCCGATCGCCAACCGCGACAAGGTCACCGCGCGTATCGTCTACAATGGCCCGCTACCGGCGCCCGTCGAGGTCGGCCAGCCCGTCGGCACGCTGCGCGTCTGGATTGGTGACACGTTGAGCCAGGAAACTCCGGTGTTCGCCGCCGAAACGGTGGAAGTCGGCTCCCTGCCACGCCGCGCGGCGGATGCGGTCAAGGAACTGGCGGTCGGCTGGCTGCGCTAGGCGGGCAAGGGCGTCGCCCCGCGGCAATTCATGGGCACGCTTTTGTGTGTCAGTAGTGGACCTTGCTGTCGGCCGGCACTATGAGTGGGTCGTTCGGATGTGCGCCTAGGCGACTCGGGTTGCTGCGACAGACAAAGCACATTCCGGCACCTGGATTTGCGCATCGCGCTTGTTGAGAATCGATTTCCGATTTTCCGGCCGATGCGCTAGTCCTCTCGCCGCAGCGGCGTTGGACACCTATGTTTGATGTCGGGGCCACAACCGAGGCGCAGCGTTTGGCGAACGGATCTTTCATCACTTTCGAAGGCGGCGAGGGTGCCGGTAAGTCGACGCAGATCAAGCGGCTGGCCGAGCGGCTGCGCGGCAAGAAATACGATGTCCTGGTGACCCGAGAACCGGGCGGTTCACCAGGGGCCGAGGCCATTCGACACGTTCTGCTGTCCGGTGCGGCCGAACCCTTCGGACCGAAGATGGAGGCGCTGCTGTTCGCCGCAGCGCGTTCCGATCATGTCGAACAGGTGATCCGGCCTGCCGTGGAGCGCGGCGCGATCGTGCTTTGCGATCGCTTCATCGATTCCTCGCGCGTCTATCAGGGCGCCACCGGCGGCCTCGACCCGGCGTTCATCGATACCCTGCAGCGCGTGGCCATCAATGGTATGGTGCCGAACCTTACCTTGATCCTCGACATCGATCCGGAAGAAGGATTGCGCCGCGCGACAGCCCGGCGCAATCCAGGCGAAACGCCCGACCGTTTCGAAAAGGAGACCCTGGCCATTCATCAACAGCGCCGCGATGCTTACCTGGCCATCGCCAGGGCCGAGGCCAGGCGCTGTGTGGTCATCGACGCTTCCGGTGACGCCAACACGGTCGAACATGCGGTCACGGATGCCGTTTTCGCGATGCTGGAGAAGTCCAGGCCGGCCAAGACCAGTCACAAGGCGTCGGTATGAGTTTCGAGCGGCTGGCGCCCGAGCAGCACGACACGCTGGATGAGATTCCGGAGCCCGCGGAGAACCCGCGCCTGATCGGACATGCGGACGTCACGACGACTTTGGCTGCCGCCTACAAGGCGGGAAAGCTTCCGCATGCGCTGATGCTGTGCGGACCGGCAGGCATCGGCAAGGCCACGCTTGCCTTCCACCTTGCGTATCATCTGCTGAAAAACCCCAACGGCAATCTGGCACCGGAAACCCTGGCCATTCCCGATTCTGCGTCGGGGCTCTACCGGCAGATCGCGATGGGCGCGCATCCCTCGGTGCTGCATCTCACACGACCGATGAATGACCGCACCAAAGCATTCAAAAGCGTGGTGACCGTCGACGAGATCCGCAAGGTTGGACAGTTCCTGTCGATGACATCGCACGACGGCGGCTACAGGGTGGTGATCGTCGATCCGGCAGACGATATGAATACCAATGCCGCCAATGCGTTATTGAAAAATCTTGAAGAGCCGCCCGCACGTACTGTGTTCATTCTCATCGTACATGCGCCGGGTAGCCTGCTGCCAACCATTCGCTCGCGCTGCCAGGTGCTGAGGCTGGCGCCGCTTGATGAGCGCGACCTGATGACCGTACTGGACGCAATCGGGCAGGCGGTTCCCGACGGCGACGTCCAACGCGCCGCGCTGGCGGAACGGGCAGGGGGTAGCGCCCGGGCTGCTATTCTGCTGACCCAATATGGCGGCCTGGAGATTGCCGCGGCACTCGAAAAGCTGGTCTCGGCGGGTCGGGTGGACCTTGCCAGCGCTTACAAGCTGGCTGAAACGGTGGCAGGTCGCGATCAGGCCATCCCGTTCGAGACCTTCAACCGCCACGCCCTGGAATTGCTGTCCTCGGCGGCAAGTTCCTGTGCGATCGCCGGGGATCTGGCGCGCGCCAAACTTTTGTCCGACACTTGGCAAGATGCGCAGCGCGCTATATCTGAGACTGAGACCTACAATCTCGACAAGAAACAACACGCACTGACGATGATCGACCGCCTGAATTCTGCGATGCGAATGTGACGGCCCTCTCGGGATGGCTTTCGCCATGCCGATGCGATATCCACGCCCCGATATCCGCTCAGACATTCTTCCATTCAGACATTCATGACGGCCCACAATGTCCCGTGAGAAATTCTACATCACCACTGCGATTTCATATCCGAACGGCAAGCCGCATATCGGCCATGCCTACGAACTGCTCGCAACGGATTCCCTTGCCCGCTTCCAGCGCCTCGACGGCAAGGACGTGTTCTTCCTGACCGGCACGGACGAGCACGGCATCAAGATGCTGCAGACGGCCAAGAAGGAAGGAATCACCCCACGCGAGCTGGCGGACCGCAACGCTGCCGAGTTCCGCCGCATGGCGCAGGCGCTCAATGCGTCGAATGATGATTTCATCCGCACCACGGAACAACGCCACCATGCTTCCTCCCAGGCCATCTGGAAGGCGATGGAAGCCAATGGCGACATCTACAAGGGTGGTTACGCCGGCTGGTATTCGGTGCGCGACGAGGCTTATTACGGCGAGGAGGAAACCGAAGTCCGCGCCGACAATGTCCGCTATGGCCCACAGGGCACACCGGTGGAATGGGTCGAGGAGGAAAGCTACTTCTTCCGGCTCTCGGCCTATCAGGACAGGCTGCTGGCGCTATACGAAAATCAGCCCGACTTCGTCGGTCCGTCCGAACGCCGCAACGAGGTCGCCTCCTTCGTCAAATCGGGTCTGAAGGATCTGTCGATCTCGCGCACCACCTTCGACTGGGGCATCCCGGTCCCAGGTGACGAAAAACACGTCATGTATGTCTGGGTCGACGCGCTCACCAATTACATCACCGCCGCCGGCTACCCGGACACCCAGTCTCCTTCCTGGAGCTATTGGCCGGCCACGCACATCATCGGCAAGGACATCGTGCGTTTCCACGCCGTCTATTGGCCGGCCTTCCTGATGTCGGCGGGTATCGAACTGCCGAAGCGCGTGTTCGCGCACGGCTTCCTGTTCAACCGCGGCGAGAAAATGTCGAAATCGGTCGGCAACGTCATCGACCCATTCACGATGGTCGATCACTACGGCCTCGACCAGGTCCGCTATTTCTTCCTGCGCGAGGTGCCGTTCGGCCAGGACGGCAGCTACAGCCACGAGGCGATCGTTAATCGCACCAATGCCGACCTCGCCAACGATCTCGGCAATCTGGCGCAGCGTTCACTGTCGATGATCGCCAAGAACTGTAACGGTGTGGTGCCGCAGCGCGGCACGCTTGCCGAGGCCGACAAGGCGATGCTCGAGCAGGCAACGGCAGCGTTGGCAACGGCGCGCAAGGCGATGACCGAGCAGGCCATCCATCAGGCGCTGGCTGCGATCTTCACGGTCGTCGCCGATGCCAACCGCTATTTCGCGGCACAGGAACCCTGGGCGCTGAAGAAGACCGACCCCGCGCGTATGGAAACGGTGCTGTGGACGACGGCGGAAATCATCCGACGTGTCGGCATCCTGTGCCAGCCCTATATTCCGGGTTCGGCCGCGAAGCTGCTCGATACGCTGGCTGTGGCCGGCGACAAGCGCGACTTCGAGAATCTGGCGGACGCATATGCACTGGTGCCCGGCACAGCACTGCCAGCGCCGCAACCCGTGTTTCCGCGTTACGTCGAACCAGCGCCGGAAGCGACAGCCTGATGCTTGTCGACAGCCATTGCCATCTGGATTTTCCGGATTTTGCCGAGGAGCGGGCGGCCATCGTCGCCCGCGCCCTGGCGGCTGGCGTCGGGCGTATGGTCACGATCTCGACTCGCGTGAAGCGGTTTCAGCAGATCCTTGAAATCGCAGAATCTTTCGAGGAAGTGTTCTGCTCCGTCGGTACGCATCCGCACAACGCCGCCGAGGAGCCCGACATCACGACGGAGGATCTCGTTCGACTGGCCGAACACCCGAAGGTGGTCGCGATCGGCGAGGCAGGTCTCGACTATTTCTACGACAAGGCGCCGCGCGATGCGCAGGCTCAGGGCTTGCGTACACATATCGCAGCCGCGCGTAGAACCGGACTGCCGCTGGTCATTCATGCGCGCAATGCCGACGACGACATGATCGCCATCCTGCGTGACGAGACAGGGAAGGGCGCGTTCCCTTTCATTCTGCATTGCTTCTCCTCAGGCCGACGGCTGGCCGAGGTCGGCGTGGAACTGGGTGGCTATGTCTCTTTCTCAGGCATCCTGACCTTCAAGAACTCGGCCGAGCTGCGGGACATCGCCAGGGACGTGCCACGCGACCGGTTGCTGGTCGAAACAGACGCGCCTTATCTTGCGCCAGTACCGCATCGCGGCCAACGCAACGAACCAGCTTATGTCACTGAAACCGCAAGGGTTCTGGCGGAAACGATCGGCGTAAGCCAGGACGAGATCGCACGGATCACCACCGACAATTTCTTCCGGCTGTTTTCGAAGATGCCGCAGCTGGCACAGCAAGGCGACTGAGCGCCGTGGCCGACCGGCTCCGCCTCACCATTCTCGGCTGCGGATCGTCGCCAGGCGTGCCGCGCCTCAATGGTGACTGGGGTAATTGTGATCCGGCCAATCCCAGGAACCGCCGCATGCGCGCCGCGGCCCTGGTTGAGCGCATCAAGGCCAATGGCGCCAGGACCACGGTTGCCATCGATACCGGACCGGATTTCCGCGCTCAGATGCTGCTGGCGTCGGTCAAGCACATCGATGGCGTGGTCTACACGCATGCGCATGCCGATCACATCCATGGCATCGACGACCTGCGCACCTTTGTGATCGGCCGGGATCGCCTGATGGATATCCATGCCGATGGGCCAACGATGGAGCGGCTGAAACAGGGTTTCAGCTATTGTTTCAAAACGCCGCCCGGAAGCTCTTATCCGCCGATTTTGCGGCCACATCTGATCGACCACCACCAGCCATTCTCGGTGGAAGGAGAGGGGGGCGCCCTCACCTTCGAGCCGTTGCCGCAGGTGCACGGCGACATCGTCTCCCTGGCCTTCCGTCTCGGGCAGCTGGCTTATTGTCCAGACGTGTCAGACTTTCCCGCACCGACGGCCGCCCGCCTGAGGGATCTCGACGTCCTCATCATCGACGCACTGCAATACAAAACGCATCCGAGCCATTTCTCGCTCAGCGAAGCGTTGTCGTGGATCGAACGGCTCGCGCCGAAGCGTGCCGTGCTGACGCATATGCATGTCCCGTTGGACTACAAGGCGGTGCAAGCTGAAACTCCGGACAATGTCGAACCGGCGTTCGATGGGATGATCATCGAAATTCCGTATCCATGAATGGAGCGATCCAATGGAACTGCTTGATATTCCAGTGAAACGTGCGGACGGACATGAGACCACGCTCAGCGAATACAGCGGCAAGGTCATTCTTGTCGTCAATGTCGCTTCGAAATGTGGGCTGACCCGGCAGTATGAAGGCTTGCAAAGGCTCTACAGCGAAAACCGCGACGCAGGCCTGGTCATAGCGGCGTTTCCCGCCAATGATTTCAAGGGCCAGGAACCTGGGTCCGATGCAGAGATCGTCGCATTCTGCACCAGCACCTATGATGTGCAGTTTCCGATTTTCTCGAAGATAGCCGTCACAGGCGACGAAAAGCATCCGCTGTACAAGCAACTGATTGCCTTGTCTCCGAGACGGTCGGCGACGGGCCAATGCGCGAGATGCTACAGGCCCGCGGCATTCCAGTTGGTGAGCACGGCGACATCCTTTGGAATTTCGAGAAGTTTCTTCTTGGCCGTGATGGCAAGATCGCGGCGCGATTTGCTCCGGATGTGACGCCCGACGATCCACGGCTTCTTGCGTCGATAGCGAAAGAGCTGGCGCAAACCGCCTGATCGGCACGTGCTGCCCGATAGACATGAGTTCCATAATCTATCTTATGCGACTTTTATGTTGGCACAACGCCGGATGAAACAGTAATCGAACTTGTGTCCCTGAAACCGATCCCCGATTTGCTGTCGAGGTTTTCGTGCCCTGCTCAACTTTCGGCAAAGATGGTCGTGTCGCTACCCGTCAGGAGGAAGCTTTGAAGCGTGAAATTCCGATCAAGTCCTATGCAATCTCTCTATTCATCCTAAGACCTCGCGACGGTGCTTTTGATCTCCTGCTGATGCGGCGGACAGGCAAAAATCTCAACGGACAATGGTGTCAGGTTGCGGGCAGCGTTGAACATGGGGAAACAGCGTGGCAGGCGGCAATCCGGGAGGCCCACGAAGAAACTGGCCTCATTTTGAATGAAGTATATTCCGCCGATATCTGCGAGCAATTTTACGAATCCGATCGGGACGCAATAGCGATTACCCCCGTATTCGTCGCCTTTGCGCCCCCGGATTGCGAGGTCCAACTCAACGAAGAACATGATGATTTTCGTTGGCTATCTTTTGCGGAGGCTACGAAACTATTGCCGTTCTCCGGACAACGGGCGACACTCGATCATCTCAAGAAGGAATTTGTTGAACGACAACCAAACCCGTTGTTGCGCATTCGATCGGAAGGTTAGCTCCTTCGAGGTAGAGAGAAGGAGGTTTTGTTGGTTGTCCTGCTTCTTTCGCCTCTGAGTGCGGATCAGTGGAAGACCTACCACGACATCCGCAAGAGAATCCTCTTTGACGATAGAGGCCTGTTGGCCGCATATGATGCGAACCATCCCGACGACACCAGTCCCGGCAACCACGCGGTACTTCTTCAAATCGACGGAAACTATGTCGGGGTCGCGCGTGTGGATATCAACGGCTCACATGCACAACTGCGGCGGGTGGCGATCGACAGGCCATTTCAGCGGCACGGCTACGGGCGGGAAATGATTTCCAAAATCATTGATTTCTGCCGCAAGGAAGGGATCAACCGCATTTCGTCATCCGTGGCCGCCGACGCGGTTGGTTTCTATCGAAAATGCGGATTCGTTGGTGGGGACTCTGAAATCGAGGGTAAGAGCGTCCCAATGCATCTGGATCTCGCGATCTCGTGAAGAACCAAAGACACTCGAGCATGCGACGTGCAGCCTTTTCGCGAGCCACCCGACGCGCCCAGCCCCTGCCCGCTCATCTCGTCGTCAGCCCATGGCAAGCAGCCGCACGGAAAAGGCTTCGGCCACGACTTCAGGCAAATTGCGCCAGGCCGTAGCCGACGGACCAATTCTCCTTCGGGGCATCAATGATGTTCACGAAAACATCCTCCGGCCGAATGCCAGGATTTTCGCCGAGCAGTTTCGCTATTCGCCCGAACAGCGCCTTTTTCTGTTCCACGGTGCGAGAGTTGAACACGGAGATCTGGATGTAGATGACATCGCTGCTCCGGGCGACGCCGTAGGCATTGCCGTGTCGGAAGTTCGCAGCGTCATGCTCACTGATGGTCATGAACTGATCGTCTTCAGGCACATCGAGCGTTTCGCGCATCGCGCGGTACAAGTTGTCGAAGATCGCCCGGCGGTAGGTCTCCGGCTTTCCGGCGCGCAGCGAGATGTGAACGAGCGGCATCGCGGGTCCTTTCCATGGATAAGGACTTGACGTTACGGGCCGCAGAAACATTTTCATATTTGATGAAAGATAATTTCAGCGATAACGGCTAGAAATGGCTGAACATCCCCTCGACTTGGATGCCGTCCGGGCCTTCGTCCGCATAGCTGAGCTTGAAAGCTTCACGCGTGCGGCTGAAGCCATGCGGACGACGCAGGCTGCCGTCAGCTTGAAGCTGAAGCGGCTCGAAAAGCGGCTCGGTCGCCGACTTGTCGAGCGGACGCCCCGGTCGGTGCAGCTTTCGGCGCAAAGCGCGGTCTTCCTTGAACACGCCCGTGAACTCCTGGAGAAACACGATCGCACGCTCGCCGTCTTTGGCGGATCGTCCCGGCAGCGCCTCACCATCGGCATCAGCGACCATGTTGCCGGGCCGGATCTCCCGGCGCTGATCGCCCGCATGAACGCACAGGACCCGCAGCTGTTGATCGAGATCCGGATCGGATCGTCGGGCGACCTGCTTCAAAGCTTCGATCGGCGGGAACTCGACACGGTGATAGTCCGCCTGCATGCCGGACGAAGCGATGGAGAAATCATTGCCGAGGAAAAATTCGGTTGGTTCGCAGCGCCAGACTGGCGGCATCGTGCGGACGAGCCGCTGCCACTTGCCACGATGGCGGAGCCCTGCGGCGTACGTTCGATCGCTGAGCAACTTCTCAACGCGGCGCGCGTGCCATGGACCGAAGTATTCGTCGGCGGCGGCGTGACGGCGGTTGCTGCCGCCGTCACAGCCGGACTCGGCGTTGCCGCATTGTCTCCGCGCATGGTGCCATTCGGTGCAGTTGACGTAGGCCCTAAACTCGGACTTCCCGAATTGCCACGCTTGCCAATCCTGTTTCACTCAAGGGCCAAGGAAGGTCGACCACGCGATGCGCTTGCCGCGCTGTCGGCAGCCTTCAGAAACGCAGTGCGGGGCTAGTCGAAGGCTTTTCGCCTCGGCGCCGAGAAGACCGCCCTGCCCGTAGATAACCCAGTCACCGCAAGATCATCCGGGCGATGAGCGGGAGCTGCAGCATGCGACAATCATCATGAAAATGGGCGTGCCAACCAGGACGCCAGCAATGGAAAACAGCGGTCCATAGATGAGTGCGCTCAGCGGAACGATGGAAATACATTCCCCGATGCCATCGTTCAGGCAATTGTGCATCCCACCCTCGAAAATGCCGTAGACGGGCAGAAAAAGTCCCGCGACGACGAGGCTGCAAAAAAAGCGCCAGCACCTGCGGATAGGATCAGGTTTCCGAGAGTTCTCATATAGTAGGGATAGACCGATTTCTTGGCTCAAGCCACTTGCTGGCGACGAACGCACGGCCGATTGAAACCTACAACAGATGGCGGTAGAACATTGTTCGCACTTACTTTTTCAGGATTTTCATGGCGTAATTTCGCGATCCTGCGGGCCTGTTTTCTATATAGCTGCATCTTACTCGCCACGGGCCTTGCCCATGCCGAAGAGGTCTGGGCCGACCTGGCATCAGGTACAACCAACGTTTCCGGCGTCGGGACTGTCCGATACACCATCGGATATAGCAGCATAGGCTACGATCATTTCCGTTCGGAAATTACCGCGACCTGGCACGACGGCGGCGATCGAACTCAGACGATCTACGACGGTATCTATGACAAGCCTCCGGCCAAGGTCTGGGGCATGCAGAACCGTCTATGCGTTTCGATGGCAGCCTGCACGCGTTACGAAGACGCCTGCACCACACAAACCATTGCCTATCGATATGACGTCGCGACGAAATCCTTTGCCGAAACCGGCGATCACGGCTGCCAGCGATAACCCGCCTCACCCCGCCATCAGCCCGGCCTGTCCGCGGCGCCAATAGGCGGCGGCGATGGTCTGGTCACGGCCAAGCCCCATCTGATCGCGCCAGGTGGTTCGAACAAGCCTGGCGGCTTCAGCTTCCGCCGCGAACCAGCCGAAGGCCGTGCCCTGCCCCGGCCATTGCACCGACAGGACCTGTTCGGCAAGGCGTCCGTCCATTCCAGGCGCCTTGCCGTTCCGCTCCAGCCAGTGCAATTCGATCTGGGTGACGTTGTTTATCTGTTGCCTTTCGTTTCCGTCGGCGATTTCGACGAAAGCGACGCCCCTCGTCTGCGGCGGCAACGTCTCCAGCAACCGGCCGACCGCCGGCAATCCCGTTTCATCGGCACCGAGAACACACCAGTCGGCCGGTCGCACGGGTCGCCCGACAGGCCCCATGATGCCGACCTTGTGTCCTGCCCTCGCCTGCATGGCCCAAGCCGAGCCGACACTTTCCCCTTCATGGATCAGGAAGTCGACATCCATGTGCCCGGCCTCGAGATCGAATGCGCGGATCGTGTAGACGCGAGCCGTTGGTCGACGCTCGTCCGAGGGCCAGAGCGGCAATCCATTGGCACCGAGGCTCGGCCAGACCGGATCCGGAACGGTCGCCGTCGGAAACAGAATGCGAATGTGCATGCCCTGGAACTTGCCGAAACGAGCGAGATCCTCGCCTGCCAGCCGGATGCGCCGCATATGCGGCGTCAGATCGGCGACGTGGATGACCGTCATCTCGCGGAACTGGGCAAGCCGCGTGTCGCCGGCAAGGTCACCGGTCCAGACGATCTCGGGTTCGTCCTGCCTGGCATAGATCTCGACGGCGGTAGCAAGGATATCCTTGATGCGCGCGAGCCCATCGCGCTCGCCAGCGCCGGCACGCAGGACCAGCAGATCGCGTTTCATTTCAAATGCCGCCTCGCCAAAGGCGAAGCGGAAGTCGACCCGTTCGTCGTTCCGGGACATCCGGGCGTCGAAACTCATCACCCTGTCGGTGATGAGATGAAGATATCGCTCCAGGTTCGGCAGTTGCAGGCGCGCTTCGCAGTTCAGGACGTTCATGGTCTCCCTCCTCAGCCGCCGATGCGGCTGGTCAGGGCAATCTTGAAGGTCCTGCCCTTCCCTTGCTCGGTCGCGGCCGTGGTCGACCATGAACTTTGCGGGTCCGTGTACGACGTGTTGAAGATATTATCGACGCCGAAATCCAGCCGGGTGTGGTCGTTGATCTGCCAGTTGGCAAAAGCGTTCACCAGGTTGAAGCCGGGATCGACGACCGATGGATCCTTCGGCCTCGACCGGCTCGTGCGTGTGACTTCCCCGATGCTGAGGAATTGCGCGCCGAAGGTCAGTCTGTCTTCGAGTGCGCGGAAGCCGACGGTTGCCGCAAAGCGGTCGAGTGGCGTGTTGTTCAAGGCCTGGCCGGCATAGACACCGTCGACGATCTTGGCATCGATCAGCGCGCCGGAAAGATTTACGAAGCCAACGCCATAGTCATAGACCATCTCGGCTTCGACACCTTTGAGGCGCGCATTGCCGATGTTGATGGCGGTTCTCAGTGTCTTGGTCAGGTCGACGTCGATGTAATCCTCGACATCGGTGTGGAACAGGTTGAGCTTGCCGCGAACCAGATCGCCGGCCGTCAGCACGTCGTTGTATTTGAGATTGACACCGGCTTCCCAGCTCCTCGCCGTTTCCGGCTGCAGCAGCAGATTGGGTATGTAGCTGTCGCCCGAGCCATGTGCGCCACCACCACGGTAGACGTCCTGCAGTCCGGGCGCCCTGTAGCCTTCGGCATAGGTTCCGTAGAGCTGGAACCCTTCGACCGGAGTGATGCCAACGGTGACGCGCGGCGACCAGCGGTCGCCGGAGACCGACGCGTCAACCGGCGGCTTGGTCCTGGTTTGTCCGTCGAGCGTATAGCCGTCGTAACGCAGCGCGGTGATGAGCTGCAGCCAGTTGTTGTAGTCTCCTTGCCATTGCACGAAACCGCCGTAGCCCTGCTGCTTGCCGGCGCCGAAATGCGCGGCATCCGAATCCCCGGTCAGGTGGTAATAGTCCACGCCATAGGTGACGGTGTGGGCAAACTCGAACGCCTCGAAACGCGAAGAGTTCTTGAGGTTGAACCCGGTCGTTGCGACCTCATAGTAGCGTGACTGGCCGATCGCCGATTTCGGCCAGACCTGCGCCTGATCTGCCTTGGTCCGGTTGTGATAGAGATTGGCGCTGAAGTCGATCAGCTGGTTGTCCTCGGGCCGGAACGTATAGGCTGCCGTATAGGTCTGGTTCACGGTATCGGCATCGTAGCGGCTCAAGGTCGGCGACGTGGAGCCGCTCGAACCGGTGATGAAGTCGTTGTAGTTCTGCAGGATCAGGCCGAGCTTGAGTTCATGCCCGTCTGCCGGACGCAGGGTGCTCTTGAAATAGCCGCTTGTCACCTTCTCACCGGTCCAGGGTACCTCGCTGCCATCGCCGTCCTTGTAGGCATGGCGGTTTCTGTAAACCAGGTTGCCGATGACGTCCGCATCCTCGCTGAACCGGTACGCACCGGTCGTGCTGGTCGTGAAGCCCCTGCCATTGCTTTCATAGCCGAGCTTCTCGCTGAGCGCCCACCGTTCCTCCGCGATGAGAAAATCGCTTGCATCCTTGGTGTCGAAGGAAACCACACCGCCGATGCCGCCGGAGCCGTAGGCATTGGAGCTCGGCCCACGAATGACGGTTGCTTCCTTGATCAGCTCCGGCTCGACATAGAACGACCCCGAGCCATGGCCGACACGCCAGTAGTCCTGACGGGCGCCATCGAGGGTGACGACAACGCGGCCATACTGTTCCAGGCCACGAATATTGATTGCCGTTGCCGGATCGTCTCCGTTCATCGACGCGGCAACACCGGGCGTGGCACGGAAAATATCCGCGGCGGTGTCGGGCTGTATGCGCTGAAGTTCCCTGCTGTCGACAGCGCTGATTGCCGCCAGAGCGTCTACAACGGCACCTTTCACCATGGTGGCTGTGATGGTGATGCGATCGAGCATCGTCGATTGCTGCGACGCTGCAGGATTTAGCTTCCTGGTCTTGGAGTGTTCGGCTGTCGGCTGGGCAGTTTGGGCATTCGCCGGTAAAGCCATCACGCTGCAGAACAGGATCGGAATTGCCGTTTCTGCCAGCCATGTCGTCTTTTTTGTCAGTCTCATTCGGATCGAGCCCCCGCTCATGAAATGCATGGCTGGCGGTACCCGACGGGCGCGGCTGGCAGTTTTGAATGCGCTGCCGATTGGCGGCGGCAGCGGTTAGATATTTAAACTTGATGACATTAGTCAACTTTATTCGTATAGGCTTCAAACAGAAAATGAGCCCCTGCTGAAGGAGTGACGCCATGGCCACAAGCCTGAATCCGGGTAACGTTGTGGCCTGTCGGTCAACGAGCTACGTCGCAACCCTCGCGCTCTCCTTCTTGATGGTAGCATCTATCTTCTGCTCCAATGCGGAAGCGGCTGAAGTGGTCGACGCGCGCGGACGCCAGGTCGAAACCGGCCCGGCAAAGCGGATCGTAACACTTGGGTCCGACATCACCGAGATCGCCTATGCGCTGGATGCCGGCAATCGCATTGTCGCCGTCGACCGGGGCAGCAAATATCCGCAGGCTGCAGCCGAAAAGCCGAATGTCGGCTACCGGCGCAAGCTCTCCGTCGAGGGCCTGGCTGCTCTCGATCCGGATCTGATCATCGCGGCGGAAGATATTGGGCCGGCGGAAGCCGTCGATGTGTTGTCGTCCCTGACGATCCCTATCGTCTATGTTCCGGAGGATAATTCCCGTGACGGGATCCTGCGCAAGATCGACCTTGTCGCCGCAGTGCTCGATCTGAAGCAACCGGGCACGAACTTGTCTCGTCGGGTGATGGAGACATTCGATGCCGCTGCGAAGCTCACCGCCGACATCCCGGAGGAAAAACGCAGGAAGGTGGTGTTTTTCCACGGTCTCGTCCGCCTGACGGCGGCAGGTTCCGGCACCGCTGCTGATGCCATCATCCGCTATGCTGGCGGCGTCAACCCAATGGCGGAAGTGGTTGGCTATAAGGCCGCCTCGGAGGAGAAGCTGATCGAACTCGCGCCTGACGTCATCCTGATGATGGGCGACGGCAAAGGCGGACCAACAGCCAGCGAGGTGTTTGCCGTGCCGGCGCTGGCTGCAACTCCAGCCGCGAAGACCAAGGCGCTGCTCGTACTCGATGGCGCCTACATGATCGGTTTCGGCCCGCGCACGGCCGATGCCGTACGCGACCTGGCCAAAGCCTTGTATCCGGAGATCGCTGTCGGCAACTGATCGATTGGCCGTGGTCGGAAACTACAGGCTTACTGCTACGACAACGTAGCGAATTCCGAAGCCTGTCTCAGGTGTTGCCGCAGCAGTGCCTCCGCCCATTCCATTTCACCGGCGTCTATGGCGTCGAGTATGGCGAGGTGCTCGCGGCAGGACTGCTCGATCCGCTCGGACGGAAGCTCATCGAACCCGGCCGATTCCTGCATGCGGCGCAGGTTGTTCTGCTGGCGCACCGCATCGGCCAGGAAGCGGTTGCCCGAGCAGATCGCCAGCCCCTGGTGAAACGACGCGTTGATGCGGAACCACTCGTCACCACCGATGCTGTCGCTATCGCCCAGCACCCGTTCATGCGCCCGCCGCACCGGCGTCAGCACGTGCGGGTCGGCATGGAAACCGACAGAGCGCAGCGCGGCACACTCGACCGCAGTGCGGAACTCGTAGCTCTCGCGGTAGGCATCCTCGCCGACCAGCGAATCCGCGAAACGCCAGCCATGCCCCGGCAGACGCTGCACGAGCCCCTCGGCAGCGAAACGCAACAGGAGCTTGCGGATGATGCCGCGTGAAACGCCGTAACGCGGAATCAATTCGGCTTCCGAAACCTCCTGCGGCAGCTCTCCAAGCGCACGCTCGCGCATCATGCGCCGATAGAGTTCCTCGAGCGGGGAACTGGGCAGCACTTCCGCTGTGTCGAGACCGGTCACGTCAAGCGCAACCTGCAGTCCACGGGTTTCCAACGGCGCCAGGATACCCTTGGAGACCAGGAGTTCGAGAGCGCCGCTGATCGGCGAGCGCGAGACACCAAAGGTGCGTGCGAGATCCGGCACGGAGACGCGGGTTCCGACACCCCAACCGGAATCGCGGATGCGATCGAGGATCCGCCGCGCCAGATCGATCTGCAGCGGGCTTGCAGCCTCGCCACGGTCGCTCTCCTCATCTTGTCGATCCATGCGACCTCCTGATTGGCTTCCAGCATTATAGTCGGGTCACGAGACATTACGAAGAGGGTGATTTGCTAAAAATAGTGCTTTTCATGCAATCAAAATGCATTATGATCGACAATCATGGCTTTTGAGGTAACCGCATGACAGTCGTTCCACCCTTCCCGCTCATCGACGTCAGCGGAACTCCGTCAGAGCGTGGGAAAGCGTATGGCGAGCAGGCGCGGGCACGTATCGGCCTGTCGATTTCGCTCTATGCTTCGCAGCTGGAGAGGTTCGGCTTTGCCCGCGAAGAGATCAGCCGGTTCTCCGGGATCTTCCTCCCTCGCCTGCGGGAATGGGCTCCCGATCTTGTGGAGGAGATGGAGGGCATAGCCGCTGGCGCCAATGTCGACCTGACATCGATCCTCATGGTCAACGCCCGCACGGAAGTGCTGCAGCTGGCGCGACGCGAAAAAGGCATTGCCGATGACGAGCCGGACGGCTGCACGGGCGCGGTGGTTCTGCCGGACGCGACGCGCGACGGCAGGCTGATCCACGGCCAGAACTGGGACTGGCGCGCAGAATGCGCCGAAACATCCATCGTGTTGCGTATCAGGCGCGACGACGGCCCGGACCTGCTGACCTTCACTGAAGCCGGAGGCCTGGCCCGTAGCGGCTTCAATGCAGCTGGCATCGGCATCACCGCCAACTATCTGGAATCGGATCGCGACTACCGCGAGATCGGCATTCCCTTGCCCTTCATCAGACGCCGGGCATTGGAAGCAGCACACTTCGCAGACGCCGTGCGCGTCGTGGCGATCACACCAAAGTCCGGCTCCAACAACATGATCCTCTCCACAGCGGAAGGTTTTGCCGTCGATCTCGAATGCGCTCCGGATGAGGCCTTCTCCATCTATCCCGACAAAGACCTCATCGTGCATGCCAACCACTGGCAAAGTCCCGTCGCACTGTCGAAGCTCAGGGAGACCGGGCTGAAGGACGTTCCGGACAGTTTCTATCGTGATTATCGTGTAAAGCGCCGGCTCATGAAGAGCCAGGGCAGTATCACCGTCGCCGATCTCAAGGACGCCCTTTTCGACGAATTCGCGTGGCCGCTCAGTGTCTGCCGGCCGCCGGTCAGGAAGGAAGGCGGCAACATCTCCGCGACGGTCGCGATGATCATCTTCGAGCCGGCCGCCGGCTACATGGAAATCGCGCCGCTGCCGGCCGAATGTCGTGACTTCACGCGCTATGAACTCGCCATGGATGAAGCCGTGCTTGCCCGCGTCGAACGCAGCAGGGCCGGCCACCGCGAAACCGTTGCCCGTGCAGTGGGAGAAAGATGACCCGCTTTATCCTCACCCGTATCGCCAGCGCGATACCAACGTTGATTCTGGTATCGATCGCTGTCTTTGGCCTGCTCCGCTTCATTCCCGGAGACCCTGCCGCCCTGATGCTCGGAGACCTTGCCAAGCCTGGCCAGGTTGAAGCCATGCGTGTCCAGATGGGTTTGGACAAGCCGGTTGTTGCTCAATATCTGATCTGGATCGGTAACGTGCTGACCGGCGACTTCGGCAGGTCGATCAGCACTGGACAGGACGTTCTGCCGCTGATGCTGAACGCCTTTTCGGTTTCAGCCACCATCGTGCTTGTCGGCGTGTTCATCGCCGCCCTGATCGCCGTTCCGGCAGGCATGCTGGCTGCGTGGCGCCAGAACAGCCCAGGCGACGTCGGCGTCATCGCGGTTTCGACCATTCTCCTGTCAATCCCGAGTTTCTGGCTCGGCCTCATGCTGCTGCTCGCCTTCGGCCTCCATCTCCGTTGGCTGCCGGTGATCGGTTGTGTTCCGTTCAGCCAGGGTTTCTGGCCGGCGCTTGTCTACATCGTCCTGCCGGTGACAACGCTTGTGTTGAGTGAGGCAGGGCCGATCGCTCGCATGGCGCGCGCCAGCACCATCGAGGTGGCGCGACTGGAATACATAACCCACGCGCGCGCCAAGGGACTTTCCGAGTCGGCGGTCATGTGGCGCCACGCCTTCAAGAATGCTTTCGCACCGACACTGACGCTGATCGGCTTCGTGCTCGGCAGCCTGCTTGGTGGCATAGCCGTCATCGAAACGGTGTTCACCCTGCCAGGCCTCGGCCGCCTGCTGGTCGATGCCATCTATGCTCGCGACTACCCGGTGGTTCAGGGCACGATGCTGTTCGTGGCGGCGATCTATGTCGTGGTCAATCTGGTCGTCGACCTGCTCTATCCCTTCCTCGATCCGAGGGTTGCGGCATGATCGCTCTCGTTCTTGGACAGTCCCGTCTGAAGTTCAATGCCATGTTCGGCATCACGGTGACCGCTCTCCTCCTGGTCGGGGCGATAGCCGGACCATGGCTGGTTGGCTACGATCCGCTGAAGCTCGACTTGCCCTCACGGCTGGCCGGCCCTTCGGCGCAGCACCTGCTTGGCGCCGACGAATTCGGACGCGACGTCCTCAGCCGGCTGGTGCATGGGGCCCGTACCAGCGCCTGGATCGCCTTTGCGACGGTGCTGTTCGCACTCGTCACTGGAACGGTGTTCGGCGTCGTGGCCGGCTTCCTGCGCGGCTGGACCGACCGCATCCTGATGATGATCAACGATGCCTTTCTCGCCTTCCCCGGCCTGCTTCTGGCACTTGGCATCATGGCCGTGATCGGTGCCAGCCGAGACGGCATCGTGCTCGCACTGGGGCTTGCCTACATGCCGATCGTCGTGCGTGTCGTGCGTGCGGCAGTCCTGTCCATCCGAGAGCGGGAATATGTCGAAGCCTCGCGTGTCATGGGCAACAGCGAGTTCATCACCATGGCGCGCCATGTGCTTCCAAATTGCGTTGCGCCGATCATCGTGCTGGCGACGACGATGTTCGGGTGGGTGATCCTTTCGGAAAGTGCGCTTTCCTTCCTCGGCCTCGGCGTTCCACCACCCGCACCAAGCTGGGGCAGCATGCTGTCGACCGCCCGCCCCTATATCGGCCAGGCGCCGCACCTCATCGTGCTGCCTGGGCTCTGCATCTCGATCACGCTGCTCGGCATCAACATGCTGGGTGATGCGGTTCGCGACTGGCTTGACCCCAAACTCTGAGGTCAGAAGATGGACGGCACCAGCCTTATGAGAAATTCCATGCTTTCGGTACGCGACCTGACGATCACCATCGGCCCAGGCGGCAAGCGTATCGTCGATGCGCTGAATTTCGACCTGGCCTCCGGCGACATGATTGCCATCGTGGGAGAATCCGGTTCCGGCAAGACCATGGCGGCTCGTTCCGTCCTCGGCCTGTTGCCACAGCCCCTGGTAACGGCTCCGGAGAGCCAGATCCTCTTCAAGGGCAACGACATCACCAGCATCGAACCGAGAGCGCTGCGCAAGATACGCGGCGCGGAGATCGGCATGGTTTTCCAGGAGCCGATGGTTTCGCTCAACCCGGCCGTCACCATTGGTGAGCAGATGGCCGAGGGCCTGCGCCTGCATCACAAGCTTGGCAAGGCCGAGATCCGCGATCGTTCGCTGGCGATGCTGGAGCGCATCCAGATCAAGGAGCCGGCAAAATGCCTGACCGCCTATCCACATGAATTCTCCGGTGGTATGCGCCAGCGCATCATGCTGGCCTCGGTCATGTTGCTGAAACCGCGATTGCTCATCGCCGATGAGCCGACCACGGCGCTCGACACGCTGGTGCAGCGCGATGTGCTGGACCTGATGGTCGAACTCACGCAAGCCGATGGCACCGCGGTCCTCCTGATCAGCCACGACCTCGGCATGGTCTCCCATTACATCCCCAATGTCGTCGTGATGAGCGAAGGCAAGGCGATAGAGAGCGGTCCGAGCTCGGAAGTCCTGCGTGCGCCGAAGCACGACTATACGCGCCGCCTGCTCGACGCGCTTCCGCGGCGCAGCGCTGGCGGCATGCGTGGTGGCGGGTGCGGCAAGCCGGTGGTCGAAGTCAGGAACGTGGTAATTGATTATCCCGGCCGCAATCGGCTTTTTTCCAGGACCGAGGCCAAGCGCGCCGTGCATGGTGTCGATCTCACGGTCCGAAGCGGCGAGACGCTGGCGCTGGTCGGAGCATCGGGATCCGGCAAGACCACGCTCGGCCGTGCCATTGTCGGCCTGGTCAGACCGACGTCGGGTCAGATCGCCTTTCTCGGTGCCGAGGGGCGTCGGCCGGCGGATCGTCAGGAGCGTCATCGCGAGATGCAGATCGTCTTCCAGGACCCCTACTCCTCGCTCGATCCACGCCAGCGAATTGCCGATATCATCGCGGAGCCGCTAAAGCTCGACAGAGCGATGAATGCTGCCGCGCGCGCCAGCCGCGTCGAACAGGTGTTTTCCGAGGTCGGATTGTCGCCGGATTTCGGTCGCCGCTTTCCACATCAGTTGTCGGGAGGCCAGCGCCAGCGTGTCGCGATAGCCCGCGCCATTGTCGGACGCCCCGCTTTCGTCGTGGCTGACGAACCGGTTTCGGCGCTCGACATGACCGTGCAGAAGCAGATCCTGCTGCTGATCCGTGAATTGCAGGCCCGGCACAATTTCGCCTGCCTGTTCGTTTCGCATGATCTCGGTGCAGTCGAACAGGTCGCGGACCGTATCGCGGTCATGCAGGATGGACGCATCGTCGAGATCGGTGAGCGCGACGATGTCATCGACCGGCCGCAACATCCTTACACCCGCCAGTTGCTGGAGGCGGCGATGCTGATCGATCGCCGTTTTGCCGAGAACGATCCGACCAAACAAGCGATGGCGCTCTGACGCCAAACCAGCACAATGGCTGGACTTTAGACACAACCAGCCACCACAAGACGGCTGGTTGCATCGAACGACTGGAGCATTTTGTAGCCAAGCGGCATCACTTGGCGTTACAAAAAATACTGTTAAAACAAAAATTTAGAGCACTTCCGCGTTTCCGTGAAAAACGGAAACGCTCTAGGTTACACGGCGATCTCGCGCCAGCTTTCGTGGCTCGGCGGACCGGCACAGACCGAAAGTTCCATGTTTTCGCCGAGCGAGTAGACCACAGAGCCGATCGTCATAGGAGCGGTCAATGCCGCACTTTGCGGCGTTATCGAGACGATACCGCCTGTCCTCCGAGCCGCAAGACTTGCCTTTATAGCGGCCACATCGGGCACGATGGCAATGTCCGTTCGCAGGCTTTGCAGGCGGCCGCGGGAATCCTCGCTGCCCTCCATGCGCGCGATTGCATCACGCCGGTCCAAACTGACCAAGGGATGGTTTGTGTGCAACGAACAGCCGTTTGAAAACGGTACTGGGACTGCTCCGCCGGCCGAACATTCGAAGGTACGCGCCTCGCCGCGATCACCCAACTGGTAGTTCTGGCCGGAGGCGTGCGGCACCCGACCCAGGAAATCGGCAGCGGCCGCGACCGAACGTTGAGCAAGTGCGCCGCGCATGACAAAAGCCACCGGCAGGCCGCTTGGATTGACTGCGAGTTGGCTCAGCGTGTTGACGCAGATGCCGAGCCCTCGGCCGGAAACACCCATCAGGCCGATCATTCCTGCGGAGGTGAAAACGAAGCTGTGGTGGTCCGCGTCCGCGATCTTCAGCAGCGCCTGGGCGCCATCGTGCCAACGTGGCAGGTCCATCGTCTGGGCGACCAGTGTCGGCCTGCCATCCACAGGTGCCACCGCCAGGCTGCTGCAATGAGCGGCGTTCGAACGGCCCCACCACCATTCTTCATCCATCAATTGCAATGCATAGGCAGTTTCTTCCTGCAATCCAGCGCCTTCAGCGATGCCGACAACTTCATCGGCAAGATCCGGAGCATGGGCCATGATCGCCACACGGAAATCCGTTGCCTCAAGGAACCGCGGCAGGAACAACGAAGCTGGTATTCCATAGGCTTCACCGATCGCCTCCCGCCAGCGTTCGACCTTGGCAAGGATCACGCTGCGCAGCGCCTCGCCATGCGCCTGGCCACGTCGCCGCGCATTCCCGGCACAGTCGACAATTGGCAGATTTTCCGTGCGCATGATCTTCCTCCTTTGCCCCTGTTGCGGGACCTGGTCGCTGAAACGGGATCGGGGGCCAAAGCCCCCGATCTGATCGTCCGGTGTCGGGATACCCTATTCTGACTTCCATACACCCCAGGTGCGGGTGTTCTCGGCCGGCCAGGCGGCATAGCCCTTCAGCTTCGGCGAGACTGCCTCCACCGACGGCTCGAAATAGAGGCCAAGCATCGGCACCTCTTCGGCCATCAAGGCATGCAGTTGCTTGAAGACGGCCTTGCGCTCATCGAACTTATCCGTGGCCACGGATTTGAGATAAAGATCCCAGGCCTTCGGACTGTCCCACTGCGCGGTCGGGTCGGTCTTCTTGTCGCCCATGATCGTGCTGTACATCAGCGACGGGTCGAAGCGGGCGGAATAGCCGAACGATTGCAGCTGAAACTTGCCGGCGAGGTAATTGTCGAGCTGGGCCGCCCAGTCGAGCACCTCCAGTTCCGCGTTGAACCCGGCGGCCGTCAGCATGGCTTGCAGCAGAACCGAGTTCTCATACATGCCCTGGTAACGTGTATTGGTCTGGATCTTCAGCTTTTCGCCCTTGTAGCCGGCCTCAGCGGCCAGCGCCTTCGCCTTTTCGGGATCGTATTGTGGCCACAGCGACGCAAAGCTGTCGTCGAAGAAGGCACTCGCCGGCGCCACTGCCGAAGGATCGGCCTTGGCCAGGCCATTCGTGCGGGCCGCGGCGATCTGCGAAATGTCTACTGCATGCGCCAATGCCTGCCGCATCTTCGGATTGGACAGCAGCGGATCCGTCGTCTGCATCAGGATCGCCGTCCACGACAATCCCGGCGATGAGACCACATTCATGCCGTGGGATTTCGCTTCTTCCAGCCGCGTCGTTTCGAAGTTGGGCAGGATGTCGAGTTCACCGGCAAAAAGTGCCGTCTCGGCAGCGGAGGTATCAGGAATAACCGTAAAGCGGACATGATCGACATAGGCCTCGCGGCTGCCGGCAAACCCGCTCGGCTTCTCGGCGATCGGCTTGTAGCCGTCAAAGCGATCCAGCGCGATATACTGAGCCTTCACCCACTCCTTCAGCCTGAACGGGCCGCTGCCGATGGCGGAACCATCGATCCATTTGCCGTCGGCGCCGACATTCTTCGGGCTGGCGACCCAGATATTGGCTTGAACACCAGCCAGTAACGGCAGAAAGAGCGCATTAGGCGCATTCAGCCTGAAGGTGACGGTGCGCTCGTCTATCGCCTCGACGGATTCGACCTTGAGGCCCTGGGTGCCATCGAAGCTGGTGACGAACAGCCATTCGTTGGCCGGGTCCATACGGCGTTCCCAGTTCCATTTCACATCGCCGGCGGTGACCTTGTCGCCATTGTGGTAAACGGCGCCCTCCCGCAGCGTGAAGGTATACGCCTTGCCATTTTCGGACACGTTCCAGCTTTCGGCCAGAACCGGCCCGATCGACAGATCGGTGCGGTAGCCGACCAGGGTCTCAAAGATCTGGTGCATGACCGTATCGGTGTTGGCATCACGCTGGATGCCGTTGGTAGCCCGGATATCGGCATTCAGGCGGACATTGAGCGTGCCACCTTTTCTTGGCGCCTCCTCCGCCATCGCAGGCAAAGCAACGCTGACCATGAGCGTGGCGGCCATCGCCTTGAGGACTTCCCGTCTTCCCATTAACAAAGCTGTTCCCATTCTTTTGTTCTCCAGCTGACGAATTGTGTTCGTTCTTAGCTGGACGCCGAATTCAGCTTCAGCGTCCGTGCAAAGAATTCCTTGACCTTGGGCACCAGGTGCAGGTCGTCATGCGTGATGCCCGGCACGATATCGTGCTGGACCGCGATGCCATGCTTCTCGAAGCTCGCCTTCAGTGCACGCATGCGATCGTTTCGGGTGGCACCTGCGAGGTCGGCTCCCGGCATCCACCAGGCGTCATCCTTGCTGATGGTGATCTCCCAGGTCTGCAGGTCGTCTCCTCCGATCACCATCTGCACGGCGACCTTGCGCATCGCCTCGAGATCGATCTTCTTTCCGAAGACCTCCTCGAAATCACGCACGCCGACCCAGAAATCATTGTCGAAGTCGAGCAATGTCACCACGCCTGGTGCACCGATCGAGGCGGCAAGCAGACGTTCGGGATGCAGGAACAGGAAGCGGTGGGTGAAATGCCCACCACCCGAGAAGCCATACATCATCACGCGCTCGCCCTGGATGCGATAGCGCTCGCGCATCTCCTCGATCATGTCCAGCATGACGGCGTCATAGTGCAGATCGCCGTGGCGCAGCATCTTGTAGGATGACAAATCGCCGGGAAAACAGATGCTGGTTGGGAACAGCGGTGCCAACACGATGACACCGTTGGCTTCGGCGAAATCGGCAAAGGCGTTGCGATAGGCTTCCATGCCGCGCTCCGTGCCGTGCACGATCACGGCAAGCGGATAGGTCTTGTCACCATCCTCTTCATAGTCCTGCGGAACATAGGCGCAGTAGGCAAAGCGCTGGTCGTAACGCGAGGCGTACACGGTCGTGTGCCCGAAATCGTAATAGGAGAGCTTTTTGCCGTGCCCCTGGACGTTTCGCATATCACCCTCCGTCGAAACCTTTTTTGTCGATGATAACTATTTCATGATTTTGTTTAACTGAAAAGCATATTTATTGAGAATTTCACGACCAAAGTCGCACTTTGCATCCATCAACATCATGACCCAAACCCCGACTATGTTCCTTGGGCCGGCAAGATCATGTGCATGTCGCTGGCAAAAGCCGGCAGGTATCGCCGCAGCGCTTGCGATACGTCGCGCCAGCAGCCATTATGTCCTTGAAATGATGCGAGCTTCGGCCGCCGATCGCTTGAGCGCAATCGACACGCATTGTGGCTTTAGCAATTTGAAACTGTAGCTAGATGCGTGAATTTCAGAAGCTGAAGTAACGCACCGCCAATGGCCGAAAAGATGCAACTTGGACTGACTGCCGTCGACACCGCCCCCCTGCACGAAAAAGTCTATCTGGAAATCGTCCGCACGCTGATGTCGGGACAATTTGCGCCCGGTCAGAAGCTGACGTCGCGAAAGGTGGCCAAGGAATTGGGGACCAGCGACATGCCGGTACGCAGCGCCTTCATGCGCCTGCAGGCGCTGCGGGCGCTGAGCCCCTTGCCCAACGGCAGCATGGAAGTGCCTGTCATCTCGGCCGAGCGGTTTTCCCAGCTGACGGCGGTCCGTACTCTTCTGGAGGGCTCGGCAACGGAACTTGCCGCGCAGCGCATCAACGGCAATGCCCTGCGCACGATACGCCGCAACTGTGCGGAATTGACCGAGGCAGCACAGGCCGGCGTCATCAACGACTACCTGCGCAAGAACTACAATTTCAAATTCTCGATCTATCGCCATTGCGGCAACGATCAGATGATCTTCCTGATCGAAACTGTGTGGATGCAGGTTGGTCCGTTTCTGCGCAACCTGACCACAGGCTTCGAGGACAATCTCGCCTCGATCCTCGACATCGACTACCATGACGAGGCCGTGGCAGCGATTGCGGAACACGATGGTGCGCGTGCCCGCGCCGCCATCGTCCGGGACATCAATGACGGCTATCAACATCTGTTGAAGCACGCCAGGTTCCCTGAAGCCGGCTAACCCGCACTCCGGCCGAAAGCCGAGACCTTCTTCAGCAGCTTGATCATCACCTGATCCATCGCTTCGTCGATCGGATTGCTTTCCGCCGATTGCCTGACGATCACCGTTTCCGTCTTAGGATCGATCCACAACCACTGGCCGTGAATGCCCATCGCCGCCAGCTCGCCGGTGCCGGTCTCGTACCAGTAATTTCGATAGCTGCCGGTCGGCAGGCAATCGGCCTGGTCACCGGCTGCCCAGATGGCGCGATCGCCGCCTTCCCACAGACCTGCCACCCAATCCGCAGGAATCACGCCGCAGCCGCCCTGACGCACCAGTTCGCCGACGCGAGCAAGATCACGCGCCGTCATCGAAATACCGCCGGACGCACGCGGGTTTCCGGCCCTGTCCACCGTGATCTGCGCATCGGTATGTGCCCCCATCGGCTGCCACAGCAGGCGGCTCAAGAGTTCAGCGAACCGCTCGCCGGCGGCCCGCTCGATCACCAGTGCCGCCATATCGGTGTTGGGTGAGCGATAGACATGCCTGGTGCCATGCGGATGCGAGGCCTTTGGCAAGGTGCACAGGAAACTCTTGAGATCTGGCGTCGCTTCATCCCTGTGTTCGGGGTTCCAGAGCATGGCTCGCCTGTAGCGGTCGAAGGCCCCACTGCGGTCAAGATAGATCTCGTCGAAGTCGATGCTCACCTGCATGTTGAGCAGGTCGCGCACAGGCACGTCGCCATAGGCTGAACCGATCGCTTCGGGGACATAATCGCCGGCGACAGCATCCAGCGAAAGCTTGCCGTTTCCGACCAGCGCTCCCGCGAGAAGGCCGGTGATCGACTTCGAAACAGAAAACACAAGGTGCGGCTTGGCAGCGTCGTTGTGGTCCGCGCACCATTCCGCGATGAATTTGCCGCCTCGCATGATGACGAAGGCATCGGTGTGGTTCCTCACCAGGAACTCGCGCAGGCTGCGCGATTGCCCATCGAGGTCGTCGACCTGGATGTCAGCGAAATCACCCAGTTCGCACGCCGGGCTTTCCTGCAACCGGGCACCGCGAATGGTAGCGGTCGGAACAAGCTCGGCTGCATTGTGAAACGTCCAGGACGAGTGCGGTCTCGTGCGCCAATTAGCCAGATCGATCTGTGCACGGTCTGTTATGGAGTTCTGCATTTTCACATCCGTATTGAACAAGGGAGACAGCTGAACCGTGGTATCGAACGGTCAGGCCAATGAAGGGCTACTCGCGCTCCCTGCCGAGCTTCCAGTAACCCATCAGGTTCGCGAGCCGGCGATCGATGCCCCGCTCCTTGACGAGTGCCGAGCGGATCCTGCTCACGGCTCCAGTCTCGCCTGCCACCCAGGCGTAGAACTTGCCGGGTGCGGATGAAGCGCGATCCCAAAGCAGATCATCGCTATCAGGTTCCATCAGAGCCTCGCCATTCGAACCGGACAAGACATCACGCGGCAGCTCGACCTGACTGGCAGCCGTTATCATCCTGTCGCCATAAGCATGCGTCTTCTCGGCCTGGCCTTCGCGAACCAGCCAGCGGAGGTCGAGGCCATCCCAGGACGGCAGCTCGAGCCTGTCCGCCTCGTCTGGCACCTCCAGGAAGGCATCGACCTGCGGCGGCGCGTCGAGCGCAGCCAGTTCCTCCAGGATTCCAGCAGCCGCCGGCAACGCGGTTTCGTCGGCAAGCAGCAGGACGTGCCGGACACCCGCAGGCGGCTGCCATTCATAGCCACCAACCTCACCGCTGTATTTCGCGTTCGGCGCCGATATCTGGATTGGATCACCGGGTTCTGCGTTAAGGGCCCAGCGTGACGCCGGCCCGTTGTCGCCATGCAGCACAAAATCGACATCGACCTCGCAGCGATCGGCCCGCAGGTATCGTATCGTGTAGGTGCGCATCGGCGAGCGCTCGCGCGGCGGCACGGTGCGATAGATATCGTACCAGTCTGGCCGGTTCGGGATCGCTGGCAACGTCCCGTCCGCTCTCGGGAAAAACAGTTTGATGCGCTGGTCCGGCGCAAAGGTCGTCATGGCGGCAACGTCCTCGCCTGTAAAAGTGATACGGGCCATATGCGGCGACAGGATCTGCCTGCCGGCATGGCGAACGTCGAAAATGCGATAGGCGCTCTGTTCAGCCACGTTCGACCTCCCCTTCTGCCACCTTCCTTCCGGCATCCAACCGCCTTGCGATCGCAGCGATGACGGCCACACGCTCCTCATTTGAGGCAGCGGTCGATCCGTCTGCATTCCACAGGCTGTTTTCGAAACCCACACGCACCTTGCCGCCAGCGGACATGGCTGCGGAAAGCGCCGCGGTCTCACCTCGACCGAAAGCGCACACCATCCAGTCGGGCTGTACCGGGAAAGAGGACGCGGCCTCTAGGAACGGGCCGAGGTCACTGGCACTGCTTTCCTGGCCGACGGAATAACGACCGAGTACATAAAGCACCGAAAGCCCTGCTTCCGGTACAATGCCGCGCCTGATGAGATCAGCGAGCCGGAGAACATCGGCGACATCATAGAGGATGTGCTGGACGGCAGTATCGCGCTCGGCACACCACTCGTAGAAATTGGCGGCCGCCGCTTCGGCACCGGCATCGGCAACGAATTCACGGACCGCCGCGGAAATCGCATCCGGCTTGAGATCGCGCACCAACGCCATCTGCTCCGCCGGCTTGTAAAGGCCTACGGCTTCGGTGGTGACCTGGATCATCATTTGCGGCACCATGGCCTCGATCAACCCGATCGCCTGGCGATATAGACCTGCGTCGAGTACATGGCGGCCATCCGCGTCACGCACATGAAGATGAATGGCACCAGCGCCCGCAGCGAAGCAGGCTGCAGCGTTCGCCGCGATTTCTTCCGCAGTCATTGGCAGGTTTGGATGATCGGCCTTGGTGCGGCGGGCGCCGTTCGATGCAACCATGATGCGCGGCAGGATCGGCGTGCTGTTCATGCGGTGCCCTCCAGTGTGCGCAGCAACGCAATCAGCAACTTGTCTCGGCGGGCGGCCAGCTCTTCAATGCTTTGGCCTGCCGCTTCCTCCTCGACCCCGGAAACGAGTGCCGCGCATGTTTCCGCATCGAGCTTCGGCTTGCCGAGCGATGCCCACCGCGCCTCCTGCGCCGGACCGAGATGTTTCAGATAGGCAGCCATCCCGCCCTCGCCGCCGCCGAGGTGATAGAGCATGTGCGGGCCGTCGATCGCCCAGCGCAAGCCGGGGCCGGAGCGGATGGCGCGATCGACGTCGGCAACGCTGGCGATGCCTTCGGCAACGATGTTGACGGCTTCACGCCACAATGCCGCCGTCATGCGGTTCGCAACATGCCCGGGCGCTTCCCGCGTCACCTTGATCGGCACCTTGCCGATGCGCTCCATGAATGCGTAGGCGGCGTCCTGCGCCGCCCGTGCCGTTGCCGTTCCCCTCACCAGTTCGACGAGAGGAACGAGATGCGGCGGGTTGAATGGATGCGCGACAAGCACCCGTTCAGGATGTCTGCACCGCAGCTGGAGCTCGCTGGCCATGAATGACGAGGTGCTGGAGCCGATCACCACATCGGGAGCAGCGATGGCATCTATTGCGGCAAGCAGATCCTGCTTGAGCACCTGCTTTTCAGGTGCGTTCTCCTGGACGTAGTCGCAGCCATTCAGCGCGTCCTCGAGCTGACCGAAAAACAGCAGATTGTCGGCGCAAGCGCTGGCGACAGGATTCAGCTGCGACAGGTCATGAAGCGCATCGTCGACTGTCTTGCGCAAGCGACTTTCCGCGCCTGGTTGGGGATCATGGGCGCGTACCCTGAGACCACGGCTCAAGAAATAGGCAGCCCAGGCCCCGCCGATCAGCCCCGAGCCGACAACGGCAACCGTCTCGATCGTCTTGGAGCGGAAAGGCCCCGCCTCCACCATTTCAGAGATGCCCTTCACGAACGAGGTCCGCGGTCACCTCATCGACCGCGTCGCGCAAGGTCTCGGCAAGCTGCGACAGTTCCGCGTCCGTCACGATGAAGGGCGGGGACAGCGCGATCACGTCGGAGTTCGGCAAGGCGCGGACGAGCACGCCACGACGGCGCGCCGCCAAGGCGACACGACCTGCCACCTTCAGCGAAGCCGGGAATGCTGCCTTGGTCGCCCGATCCGCGACGAGCTCCACGCCCATCATGAAGCCGGCACTGCGCACGTCGCCGACCAGGCGAAGGTTGAGCAACGTCTCGGCAAAACGCGACCCGAATGCTGGCGCCATCGCAGCGACGCGCTCGACAAGTTTTTCGCGCTCGAGAATGTCGAGATTGGCCAGGGCCGCCGCTGCACAGGTCGGGTGTCCCGAATAGGTGAAGCCGTGCGCAAACGGGCGTCCGTCGCGGGAAGCCTCTTCGAATACCGACCACATGCGCTCGCCGACCAGTACAGCCGACAACGGCAGATAGCCGCTGGTCAGGCCCTTGGCGGCAACGATAAGATCCGGCTCGATGCCATAGAGATCGGACGCGAACCATGCCCCGACGCGCCCGAAACCGGTGATGACCTCATCGGCAACGAGACGAACGTCGTGTCTTTCCAGCACCTTGGCGATCGCAGCGAAGTAACCGGCCGGCGGTAACAGCACTCCGCCGGTGCCCATCACCGGCTCGGCAATGAAACCGGCAACTGTATCGGCTCCCTCAGCCAGGATCATTTCCTCGAGCTCACGGGCAAGAAAGTCCGAATAGGCCTCTTCGGTGGAAAAGCCTCGCGCCGGCGCATCCCGATAGAGGTCAGGGCGCGAGACATGCCTTGCGAAATCGAGCGGCAATCCGAAATTCTGGTGTACCATCGGAATGCCGGACAGGCTGCCGGCCGCCGCCGTTACACCATGATAGGCGTACGACCGTGAGATGATCTTGCGCTTCAGCGGCTTGCCGCGAAGGATGTTGTACGACCATAGCATCTTCACCGCAGTGTCGTTGGCGTCCGAACCGGACAGACCATAGAACACGCGCCGCATTCCGTTTGGCGCGAGCTGCAAAAGCCGTTCCGAAAGCCTGATGCTTGGCTCGTTGGCAACGGTGTTGAAGGAATGAAAATAAGGCAGTTCCTGCGACTGCCGATGAATGGCGTCGGAGATTTCCCCACGCCCGTAGCCGACATTGACACACCAGAGACCAGCTGCGCCATCGAGATAGGTCCTGCCGGAAACATCTGTAATGGAAGAACCCGATGCCCGCGCCATCACCAGCGCGCCATTCCCCTGCTGATCGGCAATCGCCGTGAAGGGATGAAACTGGGTTTCCCGATCGAGTGCCACCAGGGCCTCGCCATCAAGTCCGGCGCTTGCCACCATCTTTCTCCTCCCGCACCGGTGACGTTGCAGAATCCGGTGCCTTTCCTTTGTATAATTTGCGATCGACGATCACACAACAAAAAGTCACTGATCCAGAATTTCCACCGCGTTTAAAGCGGCTGAAAAATCGAACATCATATTGATTCTAAAAAACTTGCTGGACCCTGGAGAGTCGAATTTTGTGAGAAGCATTCGACTTCGAAAAGGAACCAAACTGCCGAAGACAAACGCGCGATGCGGAAGCTATGCTTCGACGCAGACATCTCCGATCGGACTGGTGGAGCAGGCCAGGACATAACCTTCGTCCTTTTCGCTTTGCGAAAGCACCGACCGCTCGGGATCGGCCGCGTTGGCAGCCACTCGCCATTCTCCGGAAGTCACCTTGCAGCGGCAGCTTCCACAGATGCCGGCTTCACAATCGGATGTCAGTTTGACGCCAATCTTGCGTGCCAGTTCCAGAAGCGTCACCGCGCCCGAACCGCTGATCGACTTTCCGGCCTTGAGGAAGGAGACCTTGTAGTCGCCGATTTCCGGCAATGGCGTCGCCGCCCGATCAGGGCCGAAGGTTTCTTCCAGGAACGGGAATTCTGGCCGCACCCTCCAGCCTTCGTAGATTTCGCGAGCCTTGGTTCGAAAGCCATCCGGGCCGCAACACAGAACTGCCCTCTCGGCAAGGTCGGGACAAACCGCCTCCATCATGCCAGTATCAAGCCGGCCAGCCAGCGTCCCAGGCCCGCCCTCGAACCGACCCGCCAGGGCGGCGGCCTCAGCTGCGGCATTCCTCCCCGTCAGATTCCAGGAAAGCTTCAGCCGATCACCCATCTGCATCTTGATCGACAGCAATTCATGCAGGAAGGCGACATCTTCAACACCGCGTGCGCTGCTATGGAAGCACACATCGAGCGGCAGGTTTGTATCGGCAATGAAACGCAGCATTGCCATCATCGGGGTGATGCCGCTGCCAGCCGACAGCAGCAGAAGCTTCCCGGCAGCCCCGGCCGCAGCAAGGTGGAAGCGGCCGTTCGCCCCAAGTGAACGAATGCTGTCGCCAACCTTCAGCGTATCATGCAACCAGTTGGAAACACGCCCTCCGTCAACCCGCTTCACCGTCACCGACAGAAAATGCGGCCGCGATGGCGACGAAGAGATCGTGTAGTTGCGCCGGACAACCTCGCCGTTGATATCCAGCAGCAGGGTGATGAACTGGCCGGGCTTGTAGTCGACGGCATGATCCACCACGAAACGGAAGGTACGGAAATCGTTCGCCTCGTCGATGATCGCCACGCAGCGCAGCTTGCGCTCGTGAATGCCATGACGAGCAGCCACACCGCCATTCACCGTAGTGGATGGCAGCCGCGTGACCGGCTGCGCGTTTCCCCGCAGGATGGTGATTGCCGGCTTGCGCGACAACACTTCGACCTTGTCGCCGACATGCAGTCTACCGAGCGTACGCGGGACGAGGAACTGACCGAAATAGGCTTTGCCATCCTCACCCCGACGCTGCCGGCCAAGTAACGCCAGCGGCTCGTGATCGGACCTTGCCTCGCCGGTCGCGGGATCAAGCGTAATCATCACACAACGGTCGCAGGCACCGACGGCCTCGAACTCGACATCGCCAATGCGCACATGACGCCAGCCGTCCTCGTCAAAGGCAGGCGCACCACCGATCACCAGATTGGGCCGAAACCGCTCCATCTCGGCTTCGAGGTCAAGGTAGCGATTGACCTCGGCAAGCGAGACCGAATTGGTCAACAGCAACGGTGCGGTATCGGCAAAGCTCACCGTTCCGCCTGGGCCGATCGCCAGGGGCCGATGCGTGATTGCGCCCTTGATAACCATCCTGCAGGAGCGGTCGAGGAAATGTGTCAGCCACTGGCGTACCTCCTCACCGGCATCGAGCGCCACGACATCGTCGCCCCAGATCGACACGTTGCGGGCGACCTCGAGCCGGGCCCGCGAGAACACCAGAGGCGACATGCCAGGTGCAGAGAGAATGATGTCGTCACCGTCCACATGCGTGCGGATCTGCATCAGACGCGGTGCCTTGCGGGCTGTAAGGCAGTTGCCGGTCTCGTCGACCGCCATCATGCGTCGATCGCCAGCCAGCCCCTCGGCTTCCAGACGCACCGTCTCGATCGGAACACCGGCGCCCGACTTCAGCGGATAGAAGGTAATGCGCTCCAGGCGGCACGAAGTATCGAACATGACAGCCTACCGCAAATCCCTGCCCACGAGTGCGAGGCGAACGGCAGCGCAAACTTCCTGGAAAGCAGCGTCCGACACCTTCGAGATGCCGGTATGCTGCATGAAATTATGGATCAACCCGTCGAAGCAGCGATAGCGGACATCGTTTCCGGCAGTCTTGAGCTGCTCGGCGAAAGCCTGTCCCTGGTCTCGCAACACATCGTTTTCGGCCGCGTAGAAAAGGACCGGCGGCAGGTCATCGAGATCAGTCGCCAGCACGGGCGAAACGCGTGTGTCGATGGCCATTACAGGGTCCGGCAGATAAGCCTTAGCGAAATATTCGGTCTCCGCGAATTCCAGATAGTAGCCGGTGGCGAATTCACGGTCCGAGCCCGATGGCGGCGCCAGGCCGAGATACGGCCTGGCGTCGACCAGCGGATAGAGCAGGCAGACGCTACGAAAAAGCTGTTGCTGCCTGTAGTGGCGCATAAGCGCGATGGACAGGTTCGCACCCGCACTGTCCCCCATCAGCGCAAAGCATGTCGGGTCACCACCATGGTTCGCCGCTTCGGCTAAGACCCAGTCCACGGCTGCGAGCGCATCGTCCACCGCCGCCGGAAACGGGTGCTCCGGCGCAAGTCTGTATTCGACGAAGACAACAAGCGCGCCACACTGCAACGCGATGCGCGCCGATTGCAATGCGTAGGTTTCCGCATCGCCAAGGACGAAGCCACCGCCATGCAGATAGAGGATAATCGGCAAAGGACCGATGGCATCTGCCGGCTTGTACAGATGAAGCGAAACATCGCCCCTGCCCGCACCGAGCCTGACGATGTTTTCCATCACCGACTGTTCGGGAGGCTTGCTCATTTCCCGATATTGATCTTGGTAGCTGCGGCGAGAACTGTCCAGCGTAACCTCATCCTGCTGGGCGGCCTGTTCGCGCGCCAGCCGGTCGAGCATATCCCTGATATCCGGATCGAGTGCCATTTCCACTCCAGTTCCGACCAGGTCGTGAACCCTGGCGTCGTTTGCGCCGACAGCATGAATTCACGACCTGTATGCCGGGCTTACTTCAACAGGTCTGTCCAGATCTTGGTATACATCGCCTGGACATCGGCCGGACAGCCGACATTGACCTTGCCGTATTGGACCAGATCAGCTGGGATGTTCAGCTCTAGTGCATCCTTCATGTCCGCGGGCATGAACTTCTCGGACCCCTTGATCCCGTTCGCATAGCGCGAAAACGCCGACAACATCGCTGCATTCTCCGGATCCATGACAAAATTCATGAACAGCTTGGCGTTCTCGACATTCTTGGCATCCTTCAGGATCATCAGATTGTCCATCCAGACCGGATATCCCTCCTTGGGGTAGCCGTAGAGGATGTCCGGGTTCTGCAGTCGCGAACGGAAGGAAGAACCGTTCCAGTTAACGCCAGCGGCGATGTCGCCGCGCGAATATTTGTCGATGTTGCCGAAATCCATGGCCAGCCATTTCGGCTTGGCCGCCACCAGCGTGTCGCGCACCTTCTTCAGCACCGCCTTGTCGCTGGTGCACGGCTCGCCGCCCACATAGGTGACGGCAAGGAACATGACGTCCGACATTTCCGGCACGACATTGACCTTGCCGACCAGTTCAGCCGGCGGGTCCATGAAGATGGCCGACGTGTTGATGTCGCCGGAATAGACCGACTTGTTGACCGTCACGCCGGTCGTGCCCCACATCCACGGCACCGAATAACGCCGGCCGGGATCGAACGGCACATCGACCCAGCGCGGATCGACATTCTTGAAATTCTCCATCTGATCCGGACGGCTCTCCAGGACGAGGCCTTCGTCGATCCAGACCTTCACCACCGGCGCGGAAGGCACCACGACGTCATAGCCATGGCCACCCTGACGAACCTTGGCAAGCGCGGTGTCGTTGGAATCGTACTCGGTCACCGTGACCTTGACGTCGAATTTCTGCTCGAATTTCTTGACCATTTCCGGGCTGGTGTAATTGCCCCAGTTGTAGATGTTGAGCACGCCCTCAGCACCTGCCGAACCGATGCTGGTAAGCATTACGACACCAGCCGCGGCTAAGGTCTTCGTCCAGGCCATTGTGTTCTTCCCTCCCGGTTCTGCGCATCGTCATGTGCGCTTCACGAGCAGACTGTCACGCGATCGCGCGGCACACAAGAGTGCGATCTGCGATCGCAAAAAATAATTTAGCAACCGACAAAGTCGTGCTTTGATCCATACCCGAAAAGGCCTCCTGCGCACCGACAGGAAGCCTTGAAAACATGCTGACAACGCTGGGGATAGTGGCGTTGCCGCCACCGGTAGTTCACGCTGTGGCGCAAACATCGCGAATGGCATGGATGGCCGCCAACGCCTCGATCGAGCGGTCCGGATTGACGAACTCCGGCCAGGTCGACAGCTTCACCACGGCGAAATCAGTCTGCGGGTCCATGTAGATATACTGGCCGAAGATGCCCCGGCACATATAGGAGCGCCGCTCGGGATCCTCGATCCAGAACTGGTTGTGATAGGCACCGTGCGGCAGGACGGTCCGATAGACGCCCTGGAAGAGATCATGGTTGCCACGCCGGGTTTCCTCTATCCATTCCGACGGAACGATCTGCCGGCCGTTCAGCCTGCCGCCACGCAGATGCAGCAGGGCGAAACGGGCGTAGTCCCGCAGTGTCGCGTTGAGGCCACCGTCAGCAAGCGCATAGCCGCCGTGATCGACGGTGATGTAGGCATCCTCTTCCGCGCCCATCGGCGCCCACAATTCACTGCTGATCAACTCGGCCAGCGGCAGCCCGCTGACCCGTTCCATCAGGAAGCCGAGGATATCGGTTTCGATCGAACGATAGCTGAAAATCTGGCCATGCGGCCGCTGTTGCTCGGTCAGCGTCATGATCAGCTGCCACACGGTTTGTGGCCACTCGGGACGGGTCATCGGCTTCCAGCCGCAGGCCTGGTCTAGCTGCTGCATGTGCGAGCCCTCTGTCGTGTAGGACTCGTCGAACAGGACACCACTCGTCATGTCCAGCACCTGCTGGACCGCTGCGCCTCGATAGGCCGTCGCTTCCAGTTCCGGCAGGTATTTCGTCACTGGAGCAGCGGTCTCGACAAGCCCTTTATGAACAAGGATGCCCAGCACCGTGGCAACGATCGACTTGGTCACCGACATCGCCAGGTGGTGGCCATGCGGTTTCATCCCGTTCATGTAACGCTCGGCGACAATTTCACCGCGCGACAGCACGAGAAACCCGTCCGTGAAGCTGCTGTCGAGGAAATCGCGGATGGTGCGGCGGCGTCCGGCGATCTCGAACTCGATGTTATCGATTTCGACGGTGCGCGTCGGCAGCGGCAAAACCGGCCCCTGGCCGCGCCATATCTGGGCGGTGGCAGTCATTTCCCGCACATGCTGGAAAGTCCAGCGATGATAGGGGGGATAGTCCCAATCCGTACGCGGGATGATGGGCGTTCCCGGAATCTTCGGATCGCGCCAGGGCGCGCTGCTGTTGGCGTTCATCTTCAACTCATCTCCATTGCCGGCGGGCGATCTGCTTGAACGCCTGTCATCCCTCGATGTTTTCCCGCTCTGCGGTCGGCCCGGGCAACCGATGCAGCGACGCGACAAGCTCCTGTGTGTAGGCCTGTTGCGGATTCGTCAGGACATCTGCGGCGTCCCCCTGCTCCACGATCCTGCCCGCGCGAAACACATAGACGCGCTCGCAGAAGGAACTGACGACGGACAGGTCGTGCGAGATATAGATCAGCGTGAGCGACCGCTCGCGGCGCAGGCGAGCAAGCAGTTCCAGGATCTGCGCCTGCGTGGTCACATCGAGTGCCGAGGTGATCTCGTCGGCGATCAGCACCTGCGGCTGCAATGCCAGCGCCCTGGCGATACCAACGCGCTGGCATTGACCGCCCGACAATTGCCGTGGCTTGCGCTCGCCAAGCGTCGACGGCAATTCCACCATGTCGAGAAGTTTCGAGGCCTGGTTCAGTGCCTCCCGCCGATCGGCCATACCGTGACGCCAGATCGGCTCGGCGATCGTCTCCAGCGCGGTCATCCGCGGATTGAGGGAATCATACGGGTTCTGGAAAACCATCTGGACGCAGCGCCGCAATTCCAGGAGATCGCGGCCGGCAAGCCGCTCGATGGGGCGACCTCCCAGTTTGACCGTGCCGGTTGTCGGCCGGTTCTGCCTGATGATGGTGCGCGCCAGCGTGCTTTTGCCGGATCCGCTTTCACCGACGATGCCGACCGTTTCGCCGGTCGAGACAGTGAGGTCCACGCCATCCAGCGCCACAAAAGGAGCAGCCTTCCGGTTGCGGAAGATGTCGACAAGATCCCGCTTTGCCGGAAAGAGTACCCGCAGGCCTTCGACCCGCAGCAATGGCGCCTGATCTTCGCCTTGCGACCACCCTGCCTTGAACTGTTTTCTGCCCGGTTGCGAATCCACCAGCAGCCTCGTGTAGGGATGCTCCGGCGCACCGATGATCTGTCCGGCTTCTCCCTGTTCGACGATCTGGCCATGGCGCATGACGATGATGCGCGAGCATATATCGGCCAGAACGCCCAGATCGTGGGAAATCAGTGCGATCGCAAGACCTCGCTGCCGATTGAGATCCTTCAGCAATTCGAGGATCTTCGCCTGGACGGTGACATCGAGGGCCGTGGTCGGCTCGTCCGCGATCAGCAGTCTCGGCGCGCAGCTGATCGCGGCTGCGATCATCACGCGCTGCTTCATGCCGCCCGACAATTCGTGCGGGTATGATTTTGCCCGCATGGCGGGTTCGCGGATCCCGACATCCTCGAGAAGTCTGACCGCCCTCTCCCACGCCTCGCCTGCCGAAAGGCCAAGATGTCGGATCATCGGTTGCGTGATCTGCTTGCCGACCTTCTGCAGCGGGTTGAGGTGCGATGCCGGATTCTGGAAGATCATCGCCATGTCGCGGCCGCGCAGCTTCGTCCACTCGGTCTCGCCAAGACCCAGCATTGCCTGATCGTCGAAGCGGACCTCCCCGGCGACTTCGGCTGTCGACGGCAGCAACCCCATCGCCCCGCGGCAGATGGTCGATTTGCCGGAGCCGCTTTCGCCGGCAATGCCGACGATCTCGCCGGGCATGATCTGAAACGAGACGTTTTTCAGCACGCGGGTATTGCCGAATGTTACCGAGACATCGGCGATATCGAGCAATGGACGGCCTGCCATCACGAGTGGGGCAAGAGGGCCGTTCATGCCGACACCTGCCCGCGGCGCAACTGACCAAGCCCATCACCAAGGAAAGCCAGGCCCAGCCCCAGTGAAATGGCTGCAAGACCGGGGAACATGCAAATCCACCATGCCTGGCGGATGTAGCGGCTTCCGTCCGAGATCATCACGCCCCATTCCGCCAGCGGCGGCTGTGCTCCCATGCCGAGAAAGCCGAAACTCGCGCCAGCAAGCATCACCAGCACCGCATCACTCACCGCATAGGCGACCACCGGCCCGAAAGCATTGGGCAGCACATGGCGCAGGAGGACAACGCGATCGGTATAACCCAGGCATTGCGCGGCCTGCACGTACTCACTGTCCCGGATCGCCATGACCTCGGCGCGCACCAGGCGCGCATAGGTCACCCAGCCGACCAGTGCCAGCGCCATGAAGAAATTGAGCAACCCCGGTCCAAGTACACCAACGATTGCCAGCACCAGGACGAAGAACGGAAAGGCAGCCGTCAGATCATAGAGCCGCATCAGAAGCGTATCGATCGCACCACCATAATAGCCGCTCAGCAGACCGACGCTCGTGCCGATCAGAAGCGGCGGCAGCACGCCGGCAAGGCACATCAAAAGATCGATGCGTGCGCCGTGGATGACACGCGAGAGCACGTCGCGTCCGACCTGATCGGTTCCAAACCAATGAGCTGCGCTCGGGCCTTTCAGCGCGTTCGTGATGTCGACGGTGGTGGGGTCGTACGGCGCAACCACGGGCGCGAACAAGGCCAGCAGGACCCATGCGCCGACGATCGATCCGGCAACAAGGATGCTCCAGGGCACGATGACATCAGCTTGTCTGGTCAGTCCGGATGCGGGAGCGGTTTCCATCGACATGGCGATCTCCTACAGGCGTGCGCGGGGGTCGATGGCGGCAGACAGGAGATCGACCACGAAAGTCACCGCCACCGTCGTTACCGCAAACATCAGGGTGAGGCCCTGGACGACCTGGTAGTCCCGCGCCAGAAGCGAATTGACCATCAACGTGCCGAGACCCGGCACCGCATAGACGGTTTCAACGATGATGGTGCCGCCGATCAGGAAGGCCACGAGCACGCCGAACAGGTTCAGTGTCGGCAGGATGGCGTTGGGGAGAACGGTGTGCCAGAAGATCTCGCGTTCGCCGGCCCCTTGTGCTCGCGCCGCGACGACGAAATCGGCCGAGGCTTTCTCGATGAGAGCAGCCCGCAAGCTCTGGACCAGAACCGGCACCATCCAGATCGCCGTCGACAGAGCCGGCAGGAACAGGTGGTGCAAATGATCGGCAAAGGTCTTGCCGTAACCCGAGACGGGAAACCAGCCCAGCCCGACGCCAAAGAAACGCGACATCATGATGCCAAGCCAGAATACCGGAATGGCCATGCCCGCAATGCCGACGAAACGGATGAGCTGGTCGGCCAAGCTACCGGGCCGACGCGCGCTGGCAATTGCCAATGCAACCGATGGCGGCACCGCAAGACAGATGACGTAGCCGGTCAGGAAAAGCGTTGGCCAGATATACTGCCCTATCAAGGCGACGACCGGACGCTTGTAGCGCATGGATTGACCGATATCGCCAGCAAACAGGTTGCCGGCATAGGTCACGAATTGCTGCCACAGCGGCTGGTCCAGCCCGAAACGCTGCCTGATCGCTTCGATCGTTTCCGGGCTGGCGCGATCCCCGGCAATAACCCTGGCCGGATCGCCGGGCACCATATGCACAAGCAGGAACGTGACGATGCAGATGCCGGCAAGCACGAAGATCAGCTGGATGATGCGTCTGAGAACTGTTTGCAACTCGCCACCGTTTCCATTGCTGGAACCAAGCCGGCAAAGGGCCGGCACAAAGAAAGCGGCACGGTGCCTTTCAGCACCGCGCCACCTCTGGGAGGATCTATTGCTGCTCGATCGTTGTCTCTTCGAGCGTCCACTGCATCGCCGGCGTCATCTTCAGGTTCTTCAGACGCTTCGAATAGGCGATTGCGTAAGGCGAGTAATAAAGCGGGATCTGCGAGACTTCTTCCGTGGCGATCTTCGAAATCTCCTGGTAGATGGCAGCCCGCTTGGCTGGGTCCTGCTCACGTGATCCCTGCTCGGTCAGTTCGTTGAGCCGTTTGTTGTTGTAGAAGGTGTTGAAGGCGTGCGAGTCGCATTCGCCGCACAGCGCCCAGCGCACGGCGAGGTCGGGATCGGTCACTTCGTTCATCCACCAGGTTGGCGTGGCATCATACTCACCCTTGCCGGTCGCATCCCACCAGCCAGGCGTGTCGACATTGACGAGCACCGGCTTCAGTCCGATCGCTTCCCACTGCGCCTGCATCAGCAACCCGATCTGCTGGTTGGTCGAGCCTCCTCCCAGGATAATCTTTACTTCCTTCCCGGCCATGCCGGATTCCGCCAGCAACTGCTTGGCTTTATCCATGTCGGCGACGATGCCGGGATAATTGTCGTCGTGGAACTGCAATGACCCGGGAAGCGGCGTGTTCGCTGGCTTGGCATAGCCACCGGTGACAGCCTGGGTCAGCGCCTTGTTATCGAGCGCATAGGCCGCCGCCTGCCTTGCCTTGAGATTGGAGAACGGTTCACGGCCATGGTTGAGGAGTGAAACGAAAATGACATTCGACGGCTCCATGCGCATGTCGATGCCGTCGGTCGCCTTGAGATCCTCGACCTGAGACCAGTTGACACCGCGCATGACGTCGACCTCACCGGTCTTCAGCATCGCAGCAGCCGTTTCAGGCTCGGCGATCTCGAGCAATTCCACGGTCGCGTCCGACTTCGGATAACCCTGGCGCCAATAGTGAGGATTGGGGGCGAGAACGAGCTTTTCGCCCGGCTTCCATTCCTTGACCATGTAGGGGCCTGACGAAAGCGGCACCGAGGCAAAGGCACCATCGACACCGCGCTTGTCGACGTCGGCCTTGGAAACGATGCCGACATTCCAAAGTTCGAGATTGGCCAGCATGGGCGCCAACGCATGCTTCATCTTGATGACGACAGTCTTGGCGTCCTGCGCCGAAATTGATTCCACCGCCGCCAGAGGTGATGGCAGGGCCGACTCCTTGTCTGAACGGACGCGCTCCAGACTGAATGCGATATCGTTGCCGGTCACCGGCGAGCCGTCCGAGAATTTGGCGTCACGCAGATGCAGCGTGTAGGTCAAACCGTCAGCGGAGATGTCCCACTTTTCCGCCAGCCCCGGCTCCAGTTCGCCGGTTTCGAAATTGCGGTGCAGAAGGCGTGAATAAAGCTGGCCGAAGACTTCGATATTGCCGGCGGCGCCGGAGCGGGATGGATCAAGCGTGGTCGCCGGATAAGGCGATGCCATGCGGATAACCGACTCAGCCTGCGCAGCACCGCTCGGCGCCAGCACCGCCAAACCCAGCGCAGCCGTCAGCAACGCTCTCATCATCGTTTTCATCTGAAACTCCCTCTGGGGCGCTTGGCGCCTTCTTGTTTTCGCTGCTGGCCAGCCGTCAACACCGTCGTCCAACCAACATCATTATGCGATCGCAGATCGCAAATAATGTCAAGATCGTTGTGCAGTCACCTGGTGATTTCGATGCTCTTTTTCAGAAGGCTTGCCGCCAAAACTCCAGGAACTTTTTCACAGGCACGCTGATCCGAAACCCGGGAATCCCAAGTTGGGTTCGGCGAGCCGGCAGTGCTGCGCCGCAACCACCATCCACCCCGGCCGATACGACCGGGATTGGAATTGCTTATTGTTGTGATCCAAAAGCCTAGAACTGCCAGGTCTGCGAAGCACGTCGATGCGTCCAGTACCCTGCGAAGCGCCCGCCGGCGCGGATGAGGGATTCGCGCGGACCAGCTTCCACAACCCGGCCGTTCTCCACGAACACGATGTTGTCGGCGTGCGCGATGGTCTCCAGCCGATGGGCGACGATCAACACGGTACGGTTCGCAAAATTCCGGACGGCAGCAGCAATCGCCGCTTCGTTGCCGGTGTCGAGGGAACTTGTGGCCTCATCGAGCAACAGGATCGGCGCCTCCTTCAGCAGGGCTCGCGCGATGCTGACCCTTTGCCTCTCGCCGCCTGACAGCGCGGAACCCCTCTCCCCGACGGCCGCATCCCATGTCCCCAGGCGCGTGACGATTTCATCGACCCTGGCCGCGCTTGCCACTTGCTGGATGTCTCCGTCGGTGGCGGCTGGACGCGCAATCCGGATGTTCTCCCTGATGCCCCCCTCGAACAGCTGAACGGTTTGGAAAACCACCGCCACCTGATCCATCAGGCCCGCCGGATGATAATCACGGACGTCTCGTCCACCCACCAGAACCTTGCCGCCATCGACGTCATGGAACCTGGCTATCAGCGACAGGATCGTGCTCTTGCCGGAGCCGGAAGGGCCGACGATCGCGGTGGTCGAACCGGCCGGCACCTTGAAGGAGATGCCCTCCAGCACGACATTGCCACCCGGTGCGAAACCGACATCGCAAAACTCGACATCCGGCGCCCCTGCAACTGCATTTTCTGCCGGACGCAACAGCGTTGGCAGCGCGAGGATGTCCATAGTACGCCGCCAGGCGCCGCGCACGGATTCAAGTGCCAGCGCCAGATCCGAGAGCGTCGTGAAGGGCTCCAGATAGCGCGTCGTCACGACGATCAGCGCGACGGCCTCGATTGCGTTGACCTTGCCGGTCGCGACAAGCCCGGCAATGACGCCAATGAGCGCAACAAGCACCACCTGAAAGACAATCGAAAACAGCAAGGTGCCGGGCACCGTGAACCAGAGCATGCGCAGCCCGGCGCGATGCTGCCGCTCGACCGCATTTCCGAGTGGTGTGCCTTCGAGACCGAGGCGGCCGGCCGCGCGCAGGATCAGCTGCGCCTTTGCGAACTCGTCGGTTCGTTCGGCAGCCTCTTCGGAAGCGGCTGCAAAAGCCGCTTCCGACTGCCGCATCAATCTGGCCCCGAAAAACAGCGCCGCCAGGAGAACGGGCACGGCGGCCACGGCGACCAGACCAAGCGGCCACGCCACGAAAAGCAGGCCGAAGCCGATGAGCGGCGGCAACAGCAGGGAAATGCCTACCTGACCACAAAGGTTGACGAAGGCCGCAAAAAGCTCCGGGACCGAACCGGCGAGCGCACGCTTGGCTTCGCCCTGCTGTTTCGCACGGAACTCCCCAAGCGGAACGGTCAGCAGATGGTCGATGAGCGCATGATTGGCTCTGTTGGCAACGGCAAAGCCGAGGTCAAAAGCACGGACGATCAATCGCGATTCCGCAAACCATCCGGCCGCGATGGCGGCCGCGAGCACGCCGAGCCATGGCAGCGCTTCCTGCGGACCAGCGCTGAACAGCGACCGGAGCAAAGGCAAGAGAGCAAGCGCTGCTGCCGCGCGCGCCAGCGCAGCAAAAACAACCCAGGCAAGGTAAGGCGCGATATGGCGCCGAGCTTCCTTCGGGACCAACAGGTTCATGCCGCAACCTCCTCTCCGGCATGCCAGAGGTCCCGATAGAGCCCCGGAACGGCGACGAGGCTTTCGTGGCGGCCGGATTGTACGACGCTGCCGTCCTTCATCACGACGATTGTGTCGGCTCGGGTGATCGTGTGCAGTCGGTGCGCCACGACCAGGACGGTCCTGTCCCGCGTCAGCGCAGCGACCGCCTGCTGCACGAGATGTTCGGATTCCGGATCGGAAAATGCCGTCGCTTCGTCGAGGACCAGGATCGGCGGATTGGCCAGAAGAACGCGGGCTATCGACAGACGCTGCGCCTCGCCACCCGAAAGATGGGCATCCTCGCCGATGACGCTGTCATATCCCCGCGGCAATCGAGCGATCCTGTCATGAATGTTGGCAGAACGCGCCGCGTTTTCGATTTCAGTGTCGCTGGCACCAGGCCTGGACAGTGCGATGTTGTCGCGAACGGACGCCCGGATGAAACAAGCGTCCTGGAACACGAAACCGATGCGCTTGTTGAGAACCTGAGGACTGAGGTCACGGATGTCGATCTCGGCGCCCCCTGCCGACAAGGTGATGGCGCCTTCCGTTACATCGTGAAAACGACCCGGGAGCGCAGCCAGCGTCGATTTGCCTGCGCCGCTCGGTCCGATCAGAGCGGTCATCGTGCCGGGTTTCAGTTCCAGCGAAATACCCTTGAGCACCGGCTTGCCAGGGCGATAGCCGAAGGAAACATCGCGGAACCGCACTGTCAGCGGCCCCGCAGGCAGGTCAGCATGCGAGCTACGGCGATCGAGCTCCTTTTCCTCCAGCAAAACGCCGATGCGCTTGGCCGCCAGGCGCCCCTCGCGCAGTGGAATGAGCCCGTAGGCCACGGCCATGATCTGCGCCCCGAAAGCTGTGCCGAGGAAAATGAAAGGCAGGATATCGGCCGGCGTCATTCCGCCGGCGCTAATGCGCCACATGCCGCCGGCAACGATTAACAGAAGGAAGGTGGGCGGTTGAATGGCAAGTTGTGAAAGCACCTTGCGGCCCGCCATCGGCCGCTGCCAGGCGTTGAGGAATTTCGCCTGGCCGTCGAGCGCTGCACGCAAATCGCGCCCGTTGCCGCCAAACACCCGCACGACGGCGAGCGCGTCGACAAAGGCACCCGCGGCGGCATTGGCCTTTTTCGTCCAGTCGGCCACCCGCGCCAGATTGTCGCCATTGCCGCGCATCATGTGACTGAAGAGGAATATGAAGGCGATGATGGGAAGGAAGAGCATTGCCGCCAGACCGGCATCGACGGTGAAAAGATAGACGATAACCGCAACAGGCGTCACTGCCCCGGCCACGGCATCCGGCACCGCATGTGTGACCATGTAATGCAAGCGGCCCGCATCCTCCTGCACCGACTGGCGCACGGAAGCAGCGTTTCGCTCGGTGTACCAGCCGAGCGGCAGCCGGCCGAGTTTTTCGATCACGGTGCGGCGCAGGTCGCGGCCGAAATCGGCGTCCACCACATGCAGCCACAGAAGCAGCATCGAAGAGAACAAAGCCGCAGCCCCATAAAGGGCGAGCGTCGCGATCACCAATGGCTGGTATGCGCTCCAGCCGGTTTCACCTGAGAGCAGCTTGCGGCCGATTTCCGCGAGCAGGACGAACGGTGCCAGACGCGTCAGCGAGATCAGTCCCTGCAGCACGCCAGCGGCCCGCAGCTTCCATCGCAGCGGCGTCAGCAGTTCGAGCCCACGCTGGGAGCGCCAGCGGCCAACAGCAGGTGCCAGTTCGGGCATCGACGGTTCCGCCGCCTGCACAGCCTGTTCGGTGATCCTGGCTTCGACGGCCGGCTCGGCCTCCTCCGCGCCATGGTCCTTCCGCAGGCGCATCGCCTTGCCTCGCACCCAATAGGCACGGTGCTGGATATCGGCGAGCGGGAAGCCATGCTGCTTGTTGAGGCAGGCGCGCACCTCCTTCACCATTTTGGCTTCACCCGCGAGCCAGGCATGCCAGTTGGACCAGTCGCGATGCGGAATGGCGCCCGCGATGGCTTCGGGTGTGCTTTGCGTAACCCATTCCACGCTGGCATTGGGATGCGCAGCAACGGGAATGGCGCGGTCACCTTCCGACACCTCCTGGAGCAACAGGACAATGCGTGCTTCCCGACCGAGGACTTCGAGAATGCCGTTGATCGCGGGAATGGCTGATGGATCGCCGATCAGGAGATAGCCATCCGGCTCGGGTTCAGGGGGATCGAATTTGGTATAGGATATGTAGGACGCCGTGATCGTGTCGCCGGATCTGGCCGCCATGGCCCAACTGGCCGCTGGACCTGCTGGCTGGTGAAGCACGAAATCGAAGCTGACCTCCCCACTTTCGGGATCCGGATCAACCAGCGTGTAGCCACGCTGGTGAACCTTGTCGGAACCGTTGGGGTCCGGTGCCCACAGGCGTATGAAACTCGCGGTCGGCGTTTCACGCCCGTCAATCATGGTCGGTGCATGAAAACGGATGCGACGGAAGGCCGGAGCCAAGTCCTCGACGCTGAGCACGGTCATGACGTGCTCAGTCGCGCCGAAAGCCTTCATCAACGCGTTCTGGAAACCGCGTGCCATCACTGTCCTCGCTGCATGCACAATCGCCAGCGCCGACGGATCGCGTTCCGACAGGATCGATGGATTGCGCCTGGTGTCTGCCCGAATGCTCACAGCTTCGGAAAAACATGACTATTCAAATCATGAAATAGCCGCCAAGCTCGGTGAACCGCAACCGCCGCCGCTATCGCGAGATGAAGGAAAACTATCGCGAACCAACCAGCCTCAATGCTGCCGTGGCTGGCCGCGCGCCTGATCGGCCGTCGGCGGATGGCCGAAATGCTTTCTGTATGCGGCAGTGAAAGCTGCCGGGTTCGAGAACCCGACATGGCGGCCGGCCTCCGCAACGCGCAAGCCATGCTCGGACATCAGGATGCGTCCCATTTTCAATCGCTGGACCCGGACATAGCCAAAGATCGTAGTGCCGAAGACAAGCTTGAAGTTCGACTGCAGCGTGGTGAGGTTTACGCCGACCTCACGGGCAAGGTCGAGCGCTTTGGGAGGATCGGCCAGGCGCCGATCGAGGATCTCGCGAGCGTTGTGCGCTCTTTCGTATTGCAGCCGCCCGATTTTCTGGCCGACACGCTCCTGCTCATGCAGCGCAATGGCGATTTCAAGGAGAAATCGCAGCGTCTGGCTCTCGTGGTAAAGCCTTGCCAGATTTCCTTCGTAGGGGTGGTCCAGGATCTCGTTGGCGATTTCCACGGCACGCGCCAGGTGAGGCAGCGTCGCACGCCGAAAACCCGGCTGCAGGAACTCTCTCAGGCAGGACAGGCTGTCATTGTCCACGCTGCTCGCAAAACGATCGAGAAAATCCGGCCTTACGGTGATACCGAAGGCTCTCGCCCGCTGGCCGGAGAACCAGACACGCTCTCCGACCTGGCGCGACCCGAAACCCAGAACCTCGATCCTGCCCGGTTTGTGGGCGACGGAGGAATGGCCGCCGAGCCGCAGCGGCTCACTGCTGCCATCGAGCAGCACAGTACACAGCAGCGATGGCTCGATCTCAACCGCCAGGCCGCTGTCCTTCAGATAGGTTATATCGTAGCCGGACATCAGCAGACCAGGCTGAACCTCTTCGGCCTTGAGTATGCCGGACATGGCCGGGGTTTCGATCGACGTCCCGGCCAGAACCCGGTGTTCGATGGTGACCGCGCGTGCGGCGGCCTCCCGCAACAGGTCGGAGACTGAAAAGTCTCCCGTGATGACCGATGAAGCACCCATGATCGATATCCCCAGAAACGACACGCTCGCAGGCAGAACCCACGGTTTCTGTTTCCCGCGATGGTTTTGCTTGCTGCCGCGATAGTGACGCAATTGCGGCTGCCCAGCCGCACGACTAATACCTGATAATTATAATCATGATTTAGGAAGCTGGCTAGGGTCTGCCCCAGCCGGCGCATTTGAACTGCGTGGGGATCCAATGCGCTTGAAAGCATATCGGAGGTCGCTGGCCTGCGGCGCGGCCGTTCTGTTGAGCTTGCCGGTGGCTATGTTAGCGAAACCGGCTCTTTCCCAGGAAGCGGCCCAGGCCGAGCAAGGCACGACCTTGCTGGACAGGATCGTCCTCACAGGACGAAAGCGCACCGAGGTGGAAGAAAAGGCGCCAGTGAGCGCAACGGTGATCCAATCGAAGGATATCTCTCCTTCCGGTCTGGATTCAGGTGCCGATATCGCCAGGAAGGCTCCCAACACCAACTTCATCGACTACTCGCGTTTTGGCGACAACTACCTGAACATCCGCGGCGTCTCGACGCTTGGCGGTCCGCTCAACTCGTTCGATTCCACGGTCGGTTTCTCCATCGATGGCGTGCCGACCAGCGTGATCGGTTTTGCCCCGCCCCTGCTCGATGTCGAGCAGGTCGAAGTGCTGCGAGGACCGCAAGGAACCACATTCGGGCGCAACGCACTCGCCGGCGCCATCAACGTCGTCAGCCGGCCGGCGGACGGCGAACGCGACTTCCGCATCAACACCGAGATCGGCAGCAACGGTCACGCCTTTGTCGAAGGCATAGCTGGCGGCTGGATCTCACCCGATATCCTGGCCGGTCGCGGCGCGGTGCGCCTGCAGAAATATGACGGCGATGTCCCCAACCCATACCTCGACAAGGACCTCGGCGGTGCCAAGATCGGCGCGGCGCGGGGAACTGTGCGCTACACGCCTGACGCGACATGGACTATCGATGTCAGCGGTTCATACAACCGCGACCAGAGAAACAACCCCGCCTACCTGCTTTACAATCATCCCGACTTCCCCATCAGCGGCGAGGATGTCGAGCCGAAGAACCTGCGCACGATCGCGCAGGGCACGATCAACATTCGCAAGGATTTCGAGAACGCCAGCTTCACCTCGACAACCAGCTATCAGGACATCGGCGTCTCCAACTTCGGCGACTTCACGGATTCCTATCTCTACGGTCCGTATCTCGGCCTGCCGCCGCAGTTCCTGTTCAACCCTGCAGCCGACAAAGTCGAGTCGGACGAAAACGAGCGCATCTTCACCCAGGAATTCCGCCTGAACTCGTCAGAGTCATCGGAGTGGCAATGGGTTGCAGGAGCAAGCTACCTGCGTTCCGACTACGACTTCCATCGCAAGACCGCGACGCCGTTCCCGACGATGAACGGCACCTTCGACAACAAGATGACCAGCGAAACCTATGCCGCCTTCGGCGACGCAACGGTCCCGCTTGGTGAGCACTGGTCCATTTCGGGCGGACTTAGACTGGCGCATGATCGCCAGACCTTCGACGGCAACTACGTGACCAATGGTTTCCCCGGCACGATCCCGGCTTTCCAACAGGCCAGCGAGATGTCGGATACATACATGACCGGACGCGCCGCGATCGCCTACAACTGGAACGCCGACGTGATGAGCTATGCCTCCATCGCCCGCGGCTATGCTTCGGGCGGCTTCGAAAAGACCTCTCAATATGCTGGGTTCGGCATGCCCTCGTTGAAATTCGACCCTGCCAAGAGCTGGACATACGAAATCGGCACCAAGGCCAGTCTGAGCGACGGCATCGCCGTGCGCGGGGCCGTTTTCTACAACGATGTCCGCGACGGCCAGCTCAGCGGTTTCGATCTGGCGACGATGCGCGTCTTCATGACCAACCAGAATTTCCGCAGCTACGGCCTGGAACTTGGCGGCTCCGCCGAGCTGACCGACGGTCTCGAGCTGACCGGCGGCGTCGGATATACGAAGTCGGAAATGGTCGATGTGACGGCAGAATCGATGCTGACGGGTGCGCGCGAAGGAAATCGCGTGCCACAGGTGCCGGAATGGACCGCCAATCTCGGTCTCGCCTATCGGTTGCCTGGTGAGGCGCTGGGAGTGAGCGGCAACTTCACCGCCAATGTCAGCTATCAATATGTGGGGACGCGCGTCTCCGATCTTGCCGACAAGGAAGAGCTGGAGCCCTATCACACCATCAACGCGCGCATCGGCTGGGAAAACGAGAAGTATGGCTTCTACGGTTTCGTCAACAATCTGCTCGACGAGCGGCCGCTGGCCTATTCGCTGACGATGGCTCCCGGGGTGCGTGGCGTCTACATCGGTCGTGGCCGCGTTTTCGGTGCCGGCGCTACCGTCAAGTGGTGAGGTAGCGCACCAGCCGCCGATCCGGGCGAACTCGCCGGCAACAACGCTGATGCGAGCGACGGCAACCCATCTGCCGCAGTGACTTGGCGCCCAGAGTCTGGCATCCGATGCCGATGGGAGCGATGCGGGACATTTTCAGGGATAGGCTGACGGCCACGGCCGTGGCGGTCATCCTTGTCTATCTGTTCCTGCTGCAGGCTTTCATCTCCGGCATGACGCAGGGTGCGATGGCTGCCTCGGCCGCCGATCCGCTGCATGTCATCTGCACCACCGACGGCGCGGAATCTCCGTCGGATCCAACGGGACCAGCCGGAAAGGGCAGCACCTGCCCTTGCGCCGCCCTGTGTAACATCGCGGGTTTGGCTGCTCCGGCCGTCGTGGGTGGACAAGATCATGTCTATCTGACCGCGACCAGAGCTGAGCCAGTTCGCCGGCAGCTTGTGTTGAACCCTTTCACGCCATCGTTGCGTGGATTCGTTCCTGGCCCCAGGGCACCACCGTTCCTTTCCTGACCGCACCGTTCGAACACGACGGCTCGACGCTGTCGTGGATTTCACAACGTCAGGAGAAAACCCATGTCCGAACTCACCCTCGGGCGGGAGCCCGCAGGCATCGTTGCGCGCTCCGCGTCCGACCTTTATCGCGCCGTCTGGCGCTGGCATTTCTACGCAGGCCTGCTGGTCCTGCCCTTCATGATCACGCTCGCGCTGACGGGAGCGCTCTATCTGTTCAAGGATGAGATCGACGGCATCGTCCATTCCGACCTCAAGCGCGTCGAAGTCCAGGAAGGCGTGACAAAGGCACCGCCTTCGCAGATGGTCGCCGCAGCCCTGACCGCCAATCCGGGAACGGCCGTCAAATTCACCGACCCCGCCTCGCCCGACGGTTCCGCCGAAGTGACGATCGAGACGTCCGATCAGGGCAAGCTCGCCGTCTATGTCGATCCCTACACCGGCAAGGTGCTAGGTGCCCTGCCCGACCGAGGCACGGTAATGTGGACGATCCGCTATCTGCACAGCCTCAAATATTTCGGCTCGTTCACACGCGCTCTCATCGAGATCGCCGGCGGTTGGTCCATCCTGCTGGTCGGCACTGGTATCTATCTGTGGTGGCCACGTCGCCAGACGGGCGGGGTGCTCAGCGTGCGGGGGACACCTCGCCGCCGTGTCTTCTGGCGCGATACCCATGCCGTAACCGGCATCTTCGTCGGTTCCTTCATCGTGTTCCTGGCAATCACCGGAATGCCGTGGTCCGGTTTCTGGGGCGCCAAGGTCAACGACTGGGTGAATGGCAACAACTACGGCTATCCCAACGGCGTCTGGACCGGGGTCCCGATGTCGGACGAACACGCCAATCACATTGCCCAGATGTCCTGGTCTCTGGAACAAGCCAAGGTGCCGCAGTCGCCAGGACAGGACGGTCAACCCGTGGGCCTCGACAAAGCCGTCGCCACGTTTGAGAAGCTTGGTCTTCATAAGGGTTATGCGGTCAACCTGCCGGCCGACGCATCAGGCGTGTATACCGGTTCGGTCTTCCCCGACGATCTTGCGAGCCAGCGGGTCGTTCATCTCGACCAGTACACCGGCAAGCCACTCATTGATGTCAGCTACGCCGACTACGGGCCGTTTGCCAAAGCGATCGAATGGGGCATCAGCGTCCATATGGGGCAGCAGTTCGGCCTTGTGAACCAGTTGGTGCTGCTTGCGGCCTGCATCGCGATCGTCATGCTTGCCGTCTCGGCCGGCGTCATGTGGTGGAAACGACGGCCTTCGGGGTCGCTCGGCGTCCCGCCCCAGCCTGCCGACACGCGCGTGTTTCGCGGCCTGCTTGCCATCCTGCTTGTCGGCGGCCTCATCTTTCCGCTGGTTGGGATTTCGCTTGTGGTCATGCTGATTCTGGATTGGACATATTCCAGGATACGCGGGCCGAGAACCGCATAGCCTTCCGATCTTCTGGGGCGTAGTCGGTCAGCCTGCGTCCCAGTTGCTCATATGGTCGGAAGGTGAGCCAAGCCGTTCGGATGGCTGTACGCTTTCCAGGCCTTGCCGAGCAAAGCAGTTCCATTTGCGAGCCGCTGAACCGAATTAGCTTGTCACCTTCCGCTTGAATTTCAGGATTTCGTTTCGCGCAAACATTCTTAAGTTTACTATTCTTATGGACTTAAGGGAGGAGCGATCGATGATCGAGCGTTCGCGCAATTCCGTCATCATAATTGGCGGCGGTGCCAGTGGCGTCATCCTGGCGGCGCATCTGTTGCGTTCGAACGATCCAGGCCTGCGCGTCACCCTGGTTGAACGCCGCGAAAGCTTCGGCAGGGGCATGGCTTATTCCGCCGCCCTGCCCGATCATTTGCTGAATGTCGCCGCCACCAATATGAGTGCCTATCCCGATGATCCGCTCCACTATTGGCGCTGGCTTCAGGAAAAACAGCTTGTTCAGACCGATACCGGTCCGGTTTACACGTCTCGCAATACCTATGGTCGCTATCTGCAGGACATACTCGAGCGCCTCGCCGAACATGAACGCACGACGGGGCGCCTGCGGCTGATAAGGCAGGAGTGCACTGGCGTCGTCACGACGCCGGCCGGTGTGGAAGCGCGTCTGGCTGACGGCACCAGTCTTGTCGGTCATATAGCCGTCCTGGCCACCGGTCATGACCAGGAGCCAGCGCCCGATCAGAATTTCGCGGTGCGCATGGGCTCTGCCGACGATACACCGCTGGATCCGGACGTGCCCGTGCTCATCCTTGGCACTGGACTGAGCATGGTCGACGCATGGCTGACGCTCGAGCACCGTGGACACAAGGGGGAGATAACCGCCGTCTCGCGGCGCGGACTGCTGCCTTGGCCGCACCAGAAAGGCAATCCGATCAAACTGGACAGCGCCGACATTCCCCTCGGCACTGAACTGTCCTACTTCGTCGACTGGTTTCACAAATTGGTCCGCGAGACGGAAAAATCCGGCGGCAACTGGCGTGACGTCGTCGACGGGCTGCGGCCGTTCAACCAGCGGATCTGGCAAAATTGGCCATCCACCGCGAAGCGGCGGTTCCTGGAACACACCAAGGCGTGGTGGGACATCCATCGCCATCGCATGCCGCCGCAGATCCACGCCCGCGTGAACCAGGCAGTTCGCTCCGGCCAGTTGAAGCTGCTCGCCGCACGCGTGGTCGGTACGGCCTTCGACAATGGCGACAGGCTGGTGAAACTCTTGCCTCGCAGGTCACGAGCTACCGAAACCCTGCGGGTCGCCCGCATCTACGACTGCACGGGCATCGTCAAGGATGTCTCGACCGGCTCGGTCGCTGTGATCAGATCCCTGACCGATCGAGGCCTCGCCCGGTCCGATGCGCTGCGGCTTGGCCTCGATGTGACACTGGATTGTGCGGTGATCGACCGTAATGGCACCGCCTCCGACCGTCTCTTTGCCGTCGGACCGCTTACCCGCGGAACATTCTTCGAAATCGACGCCGTGCCCGACATCCGCAATCAGACTGCCAAACTCGCGGGACAACTGACGCAGCGCACGGCGCCAGGTTTCCGTTAGACGCAACGACGAAAGCGGCGCGAACTTCGGTCCGCGCCGCCATTTACACCTGCTTTGGGAAGCGTCAGTGGTTGCCGACCGGCACCATATCAAAGCCGCCAGCCGCAACACCAACGCTTGCCACCCAGGCAGCCTCTCGCCGTGACGACGAGTTCTGGACGAAGGACACGACGTGTTCGAAAGCGTCGAGATCTTCGGCTGTCCAGATTCCCCTGACCATGAACTCCGAAACCCCGGCATCGACGAAACTCAGCAGCTGAAGAGCAGCCTGGGCCGGCTTTCGCGACAGGATTGACTGACCTGAGGCCGCAGTTTCCTGGCCTGCAGCGTCAAAAACAACCGGCAACGCGAAACGAACCTTGCCTTGTCGACCATGCCTCGCTGCCGCAGCGCGAACTCGGCTCGCCAACAGGCGGGCCTCGTCCGGCGATATGGCAGCAAGTTCGAAGACGTCAGCATGTTTTCCCGCGACGTTCAGGGCCGTTCCGGACAGTCCCGCCATGCGGATCGGCACCGCTATGCCGCGCACACTCTTGCGCGGCACGAAGCCGCCCACGACACTGTAGAACGGGCCTTCGTGATCGATCGGTTTTTCATTCGCCCACAGGCGCTTCAGGAGCGTCAGATATTCGTCGACCCGCCGCCAGAAGGCGATATGGCTGGGCTGCTGGTCGGTATCGACCAGTCCGCGCGCAGGCACCCGAAGCGCGATTCGACCGCCGTGCCGAAGCTGCAACGCCGCCAGCCGGCGCGCTGCGCTAACCGGATCGAGTTCGCCAGCGCCGTGCGTCAGCACGATCTGCTGCTGTTCGATTCCAGCGACAGCGCGGTCGACAACACCAAGCGAGTTGCCCTGCTCGTCAGACAGCCAGGACTGAAAGCCTGCGCGCCACGCCGAACCGGGCGTGACCTTGCTTCCGACTGCATGCCTTTCAGCGGCAGCATTTGGTTGATCGGTACTTGCAGGGGATACAAAAGTGAACACAACGCTCATCACAACTTCTCCCTTGTTGTGGTGGACAGGCGGGCGGTTCAACTCCTCCGGAATTGCGGGCGGTCACCTCACCGCGTCAGTTCAGGGCACGAGCCCAAAGATGAAGGCGCTTGCAAAAAGGAAAGACACGGCGAAAACCGCATACGGCAGCAGCGCACCGCCAGCAGGCGACACTGAAATGCCACGGTGGCGGAACTTTCGTGTACCGGCCTGGGTCAGGAAATTCGCCATCGCGTCCTCCATTTCCCATTAGTCTATAAACTCAGTAGATTTTGTCGATTGCTATTTTTGAGACCGAATTGGGATGAATTTCTCAAAAATGACGGGCATGTCGAAGATTGTTCCCTATTGGACCGATGTGGGAAATTTGGCCCGCTCGAACCAGGGCGCACCAACGCTGTGGAGTCAGCCGCAACATCCGGCGCAATAATCCTAGCCTAACACGGCCGATTTTCGTATCACTCCGCCGCGCCCAAAAAGCGGCGCGATGCCCATGGAAAAGCCTCAGATGTTTGAAGACCTGCAGCCGGCGCCAACAGACAAGATTCTTGCCCTGATCGGACTCTACCGTGCCGATCCGCGTACCGATAAAGTCGACCTCGGCGTGGGCGTCTACAAGGATCGTAACGGCAAGACGGCTGTCATGCGGGCAGTGCGTGAGGCCGAAACGCGGCTTTTGCAGAACCAGGATACCAAGACCTATCTTGGCCTTGCCGGCGATCTCGCCTTCAACGAAGTGATGACCAAGCTGGTTTTCGGTGATAGCGCCGACCTCACCCGCATCCGCGCGGCACAGGCGCCAGGCGGCTCCGGCGCGCTGCGGCTGGCCGCCGAATTGCTGAAGCGTACCCGGCCGGGCGCCACGATCTGGATTTCCAACCCAACCTGGCCGAACCACATTCCCATGATGCGGGAAGCTGGGCTCACCATCGCCGAGTATCCCTATTTCGATGCGGCAAGCGGGTCTGTCCGCTTCGATGACATGCTGGCGACGCTGAAGACCGCCAAGCCGGGTGACGCTGTTTTGTTGCACGGTTGCTGCCACAACCCGACCGGTGCCAATCTCACCATCGAGCAGTGGGCGCAGGTGGCGGATCTGTTGGTGGAAGGCCACCTGTTGCCTTTTGTCGACATTGCCTATCAGGGTTTCGGTGAAGGTCTGGAAGCTGATGCCGCCGGCCTGCGTCTTATCGCCGGCAAGGTGCCCGAAATGCTGGTCGCTTCGAGTTGCTCCAAGAATTTCGCCGTTTATCGCGATCGTGTCGGGGCGGCGATGATCCTGGCCAAAAACGGCGCGGAAGCCGACATTGCGCTGAGCCACATGCTGGCAGCGGCGCGCACGCTCTATTCGATGCCACCGGATCATGGCGCTGCAGCGGTTCGCATCGTGCTGCAGGACGAGAAGCTGCGCGCCGACTGGGAGACCGAACTCGAGGAAATGCGCCAGCGCATGCTGCGGCTGCGCGTCGCTTTCGCGGAGGCTCTTCGCAGACAGTCCAATTCGGACCGCTTCGACTTCGTTGCGGAACACCGCGGCATGTTCTCGCGCCTTGGCCTGACGGAAGCTCAGGTCGACCGCCTTCGAACCGAGCATGGCGTCTACATGGTGGGCGACAGCCGCATCAATGTGGCCGGCCTGCCGGAGGATGGTCTGGACGACCTCGCGAAGGCGATCGTTTCGGTACTCGACTAGCGTATCGGCCCGGCGATCGAAGACGATTTTCCGGCAAGCACGACGGAGACGCAGCGCTCCAACCGGTTCTGCGAGATTGTGGACAAGAGGCCAATGCCACTCAGCGGCATTGGCCGTTCTGCTCGATGCGGATTAGGCTCAGGCCATGAAGCCCTCCAAGGACATCTCCCGCCTCATCGAGATCATGGCGGCCCTGCGTGCGCCCGTCACCGGATGTCCGTGGGACATCGAGCAGAATTTCTCGACCATCGCCCCTTATACGATCGAAGAAGCCTACGAGGTGGCCGACGCCATTGCGCGCAGTGATATCGACAATCTGCGCGAGGAGCTCGGCGACCTCCTGCTTCAGGTTGTCTACCACGCCCAGATGGCTGACGAACAAGGTGAGTTTGCCTTCGGCGATGTGGTCGAGGGCATCACCCGCAAGATGATCCGCCGCCATCCGCATGTCTTCGGCAGCGAAGAAGCCCGCAGTGCCGGAATGGCCAAGGGCATGTGGGAAAAGATCAAGGCGGAAGAAAAAGCGGAGCGCCGCGCCGAAAGGCTGGCGCGCGGCCTGGACCCTGAAGATCACGGCAAGGGTTTCCTGGACTCCGTGCCGGTTGCCCTGCCTGCGCTCACCAGGGCACTGAAGCTGCAGGAGAAAGCCGCACGCGTCGGCTTTGACTGGAGCGAAGCCGAACCGATCCTCGACAAGATCGAAGAGGAAATCGCGGAGTTGCGCGAAGCCCTGGACAAGGGCGACACCGCTTCGATCCGGGATGAATTCGGCGATATGCTGTTTGCCGTCGTCAATCTCGGCCGCCATCTCAAGGTCGATTCGGAAGCTGCCCTCTCCGGTACCAACGACAAGTTCCGCAAGCGCTTCCACTATGTGGAGCAGGCACTCGACACCTCCGGCAGCAGCCTGGAGAAAGCCTCGCTGGATGAGATGGAAGCACTTTGGCAGCAAGCCAAAGGTGCCGGCTGAAAACCTGGAGCAATGCCAGCAAAGGCGCAGCGGTTTGCGTCCGGAGTTATCTAAGACAAAGAGTTGGATGAATTTCCGTGAGAACCGGAGCCGACCTAGCGGCTCCACTCGGCCCGCTGGAGCACAACACGATATCCGTCCGGATCCTGGAAGCTGACGCCGACCTTGTCCCAATAGGGATTGAATGACGGAACCGGGTCAAAACCCGCCGATTTCATGGAAGCGACGGCATCCTCCCATATCGCCTGCTCGGGAAGGTAGAAGACGAGAAGGTGATCTTTCGACGGCGCTCGACCAGCAACCTCACCGTGCGCCTTCGTGAACTCCAGATGGTAGGGAGCTTTCGGGTGCCCCAATAGGATGCCGTCAAAGCCATTGTGATCATCGAAGCGCGCCAGAACCTGAAGGCCCAGCCCGTCTCTATAAAAGCGCAGCAAAGCTTCGAGATCATCGGATGGCCTTGCCACCCGCATCTTGGCGAGACTGGGCATATCAACCGCTCTTGCGTCGCAGCCGACCTTCAATCTCTTCGCGCGCGCTTTCGGTCGCCATCAGAGACAGGGAAACGCTGCCGTCTTCATTGTCCGTGCGCTTGACGACATCTCCGTTGCGGTAAAGCCAGTCGACCATGCCAAGTTGCGCGGGCTGCAAGGTGATCTCGACCGACTGCAGCTCACCCGATACTCGTGTTTCGATGAGCGCCTTGAGGGCATCAATGCCCTCTCCCGTCACCGCCGAAATGGCGATCGGCGGGCGTTTCGCATCGGTGCTTTCCGCCAGAAGGCGCTCCCGATTGCCCTCATCCAGCAGGTCGATCTTGTTCCAGACCTCGACGACACGATTGGTGTCGGCGGCATCGACGCCAAGATCGCCCAGGATGCGCTCGACATCTTCCGCCTGCGCGGCAGTATCCGGATCGGAGATGTCACGCAGATGGATGACCAGGTCAGCCTCAACCACCTCTTCGAGGGTGGCGCGGAAAGCAGCAACCAGATGGGTCGGCAGGTCGGAAATGAAACCAACCGTATCGGAAAGGATGATCGGCGTGCCGTGTGGCAAGCGCACCCGCCGCAATGTCGGGTCGAGTGTCGCAAACAGCATATCTTCTGCCAGCACGCCGGCGCCGGTCAGCTTGTTGAACAGTGTCGACTTTCCCGCATTGGTGTAACCGACAATCGCAACCACCGGAAAAGGCACTTTTTTTCGCTTGGCTCGATGCAGATCACGTGTGCGCCGTACCGTCTCCAGCTCACGCTTCAGCTTGATGATCTTCTCTTGCAACGCACGACGGTCGGCCTCGATCTGCGTTTCACCGGGGCCACCCAGGAAGCCGGCACCACCGCGCTGACGCTCAAGGTGGGTCCAGGATCGCACCAGACGACCCTTCTGATAGTTGAGATGCGCCAGTTCGACCTGCAGCGTACCTTCCTTGGTACGGGCACGTTCGCCAAAGATTTCAAGGATAAGGCCGGTCCGGTCCAGAACCTTGACGTTCAGTTCCTTCTCGAGGTTGCGTTGCTGCACTGGCGTCAGCGGATGGTCGATGATGGCGAGTTCGGCGCGTTTGTCCTTGACCGCCTCAGCCAGTTCAGAAACCTTTCCCGACCCCAGCAACGTAGCCGGCCGCGGGTCCGCGACGACGGCAATCGATGTCTGTACGGGATCGAGATCGATGGCGCGCGTCAGACCAACGGCCTCTTCCAGCCGCGCCTCGGGTGACCGTGCCAGCCGAACACGACCGGTATCGTCCTCTTGTCTTGTGTGATTCGGCAGTACGGGAACGACAACGAGGGCACGGGTTGCCTCTCCGGAGCCCGCGCCCTCATCATGTGCCGATTGCCCGCGGCCCTTCCGGCTCGCGTCGTCCTGCTTGGTCAATTAGCCGCCTTGGCTTTCCTCACCATCGAACATCTGAACCGGCTGGCTCGGCATGATCGTGGAAATGGCATGCTTGTAGACGAGCTGCGAATGCCCGTCGCGCCGCAGCAACACACAGAAATTGTCAAACGAGGTCACCACCCCGGTCAATTTCACGCCGTTGATGAGGAAGATTGTGAGTGGATTCTTGCTCTTGCGCACCGAGTTCAGGAACAGGTCCTGAAGATTTTGCGAACGCTCTGCCATTGTTCTTATCTTTCGCCGATCCCCTTCGGTATGCATGCCAGTGCGCCAAAATACTCGGCATATGTCAAGCTTGCAGACATGCTTGTCGTGAACAACGACAAGTAGAACGAGATGTATTGATGTCCATTCCTGTTGTGCCGGTTATCAGGCCGGACTTTTTTCCGCAACGTCAAAAAACGCCTGCCGCAACGAAAGTGTTATCGAGCCCGGATGACCATTGGCAACGGTATGTCCGTCAATGGCCACCACTGGCATGGCGATTGTCGTTGCCGAACTGATGAACGCTTCACGCGCTTCCTTGGCCTCGGCAACGGAAAAACCGCGCTCTTCAATCTTCAGGCCAAGCTTGGCCGCAACGTCAAATATCGTCGTACGGGTGATGCCTCGCAGGATCCCGTGATCCGCAGGTCGTGTCACCAGGACGCCGTCCTTCGTGACGATCCAGGCATTCGACGACCCACCTTCCTTGACGTTGTCGTTCTCGTCGACAAACCAGGCTTCCTGCGCTCCGGCTTCCTTCGCCTTTTGCTTGGCCAGCACGTTCGGCAACAGCCCGACCGACTTGATGTCGACACGGTCCCAGCGATTCTCCGGCACCGTGATGACCTTGATGCCATCTTCGGCGCGCTTGGCCGCAAGCGCCGGATTCACCTTCCTGGCGGTCACGACGAGCGACGACATCGTGTCTGCGGGAAACAAGAAGTCACGGCTGGCGACACCACGCGTCACCTGCACATAGACCAGGCCATTGAACACCTGGTTGCGCCTGACAACCTCGCGCAACACAATCTCGAGCGGCTTTCTGCCGACCGGCCATTCAATACGGAGTTCGCGCAGCGAGCGCTCAAGCCGGTCGAGATGGCGTTTCATGTCAACGATGAAACCGCGTGCCACCTCGCAGACTTCATAGACGCCATCGGCGAACTGGTAGCCACGATCCTCTATGTGAACAGCGGCATCGCGATGGGCGACATAGCGTCCGTTGACATAGGCAATGCGCGGCATGGCGAACTCTCTGAAATATCAGGTTTTCTTACGCGATTCCGATGACCGCGTATCGGACAAAGGCATGGTCCAGCCACCCCGCAATGGCTGGTCAAACGCCGAGAGACTTGAGCTTTCGATGCAAGGCGGATCGCTCCATGCCGATGAATTCGGCTGTTTTGGAGATGTTGCCGCCAAAACGATTGATCTGCGCGATCAGGTAGTCCTTCTCGAACTGCTCGCGGGCCTCGCGCAACGGCAGCGCCATGATGTGCTGGTCCGACTGGTTGGGGGTACGTGGCATCACATCGCCAATTTCCGACGGTAGCAGGTCGGCGGTGATCGGTGCCTCGACATCGTCACCGCGCGCCAGGATCATCAGCCGTTCGATGTTGTTGCGCAGTTGGCGCACATTGCCTGGCCAGTTGTGTGCCTGAAGCACCGCCATCGCGTCGTCGCCGATGCGGCGCGCTTTGATGCCCGCCTGCCTTGCGATCTGCTTGACGAAAGTATCGACCAGATAGGGAATATCCTCGCGTCGCTCCGCAAGCCCGGGCACCGCCACCGGCACGACAGCCAGGCGATGATAAAGGTCTTCGCGGAAACGTCCTTCGGCGATCATCGCCTCAAGATTTTGCGCGGTCGACGAGATGATACGGACGTCGACCTTGACGCGTTTGGTGCCGCCCACTCGCTCGAACTGTTGTTCAACCAGCACGCGCAGGATCTTGTTTTGCGTTTCGCGCGGCATATCGGCGACTTCATCGATGTAGAGAATGCCGCGATGCGCTTCCTCCAGCGCACCGACCTTGCGCTCCGTGCCATTCGATTCGGTACCGAACAGCTCGATCTCCATGCGCTCGGGCGTGATGTTGGCGGCGCTCAATGTCACGAACGGCCCGCTTTTGCGCGCCGACAAGGCATGAATGGCTCGCGCCGCCAGCTCCTTGCCCGAGCCCGATGGTCCCATGATCATGATGCGGCTGTTGGTCGGCGCGACACGCTCGATGGTCTGCCGCAACTGGCTCATCGCCGACGACATGCCAATCAGGTCGAACGTCTCGCCGCTTCGCTGCTTGAGGTCGGAAACCTCGCGCCGCAATTTGGACGTCTCCAGCGCACGCTCCGCGACGAGGATCAGCCGATCTGCCTTGAAGGGCTTTTCGATGAAATCGTAAGCACCACGACGAATGGCCGATACTGCGGTTTCGATGTTGCCGTGGCCGGAAATCATCACCACCGGCAGATTGGGATGCAGGGTCTTGATTTCGTCAAGCAGGGCCAGGCCATCGAGCCGCGAACCCTGCAGCCAGATGTCGAGGAAGATGAGACGCGGCGCGCGGTCGGCGATTGCCGCCAGCGCACTGTCCGCATCGTGAGCCGTACGGGTTTCGTGGCCTTCGTCGCTCAGGATACCCGCCACCAGTTCACGGATGTCTTCTTCGTCGTCGACGATCAGAATATCAGACGCCATTACCGACCTTCTCAGTTTCTCGTTCGTTTTCCGCCATCGCCCGGCCACGCGGTGCCGCACCGGCAGGAAGGATGATGCTGATCATGGCCCCTCGCCCACCGTGGAAGTCGGCAGGGGCATCGTGCAGTTCCAGTCGCCCGCCATGGTCTTCCACGATCTTTTTGACGATCGCGAGGCCAAGCCCGGTGCCTTTCTCGCGCGTCGTCATATACGGCTCGAGCAACCGCCCCCGGTTTTCACGCGGAAGTCCCTTGCCGTTGTCGATCACGTCGACCCGGATCGAGCCATCGACATGAGCGGCCTGAACACGGATCACGCCCTTTTCACCCGGTGCGCGTTCGAGCCCTTCCATGGCCTCAGCGGCATTCTTGATGACATTGCCGAATGCTTGCGACAGCAGTCGGTTGTCGAAGGTGCCTTTGAGCGGCTCGTCGCCGAAGGAACGTTCGAATGCGATGTCGGACTGGCTGACTTCCACCAGGAACGAGGCCTCGCGCAACGGCTCGCGCAAATCGATTGCTTTCATTTCGGGCTTGGGCATGCGCGCAAACGACGAGAACTCGTCGACCATGCGCCCGATATCCTCGACCTGCCGGATGATGGTGTCCGTGCATTGGTCGAAGACTTCACGGTCTTCGGTGATGACTTTGCCGTAACGACGCCGGATGCGTTCGGCCGAAAGCTGGATCGGCGTCAGCGGATTCTTGATTTCATGGGCGATACGCCGGGCAACGTCGGCCCAGGCTGAGGTGCGCTGTGCCGTGACCAGATCGGTGATGTCGTCCACGGTCACGACATAGGACTTCTCGCCCTCATAGGCCTCGTCCTCGTCTTCCTCAATCGTCACCTGGACGTTGAAAGTTCGTTCGGCGCCGGCGCGGAAGAAGGTCACCTGCTCACGATAAACCGGTTTGCCGGATTTGCGGCCGATCTCCAGCACGCGCCCGACATGCGGCAGCACGGCGGACAGATTCTGGCCCAGCGCAGTCTCGGACGACATCGCCAGCATCGCCTCGGCCGACTTGTTGACAATGGTGATCGTGCCAAAGGGATCGACACCGACAACGCCCGAAGTCACACCCGCCAGAACCGCTTCCGAGAACCGCAGCCGCTCGTCGGCCAGGTCCTTGGCGGTCAGGATTTCGTTGCGCTGGGATTTCAACTCCAGCAGCATCTTGTTGAAGGTATCTCCCAGATGCGCAACGTCGCCGTCCGAATTGCGGACTGGCACCGAGACATCGAGATTTCCGGTCGCCACCTCGTCGGCTGCGCCAATCAGCTGGCGAATCGGACGCACGAGACGATCCGCCACTGCAATACCTGTCCAGATGGCGGACAGGATTACGATGAGCGTCAGCGACATGTAAGGCAGTGCAAATGCGACCTGCGAGAACCCTCGATTGGTTTCTAGACCGCGATACTCCGCGGTATTTGCCCGCACGATCTCCCGCGCCCTGATCACCTCGGGGTCAACCACGCGAATGGTGTAGAGGTAGAGCCCCTCGATTTCCTTCAGCTTGATGATTGCGCCCATGATGTTGCGCGTGCGCGGCTCGATCAGCAGCGGCTTGCCGTCCACCGCCTGCTTGACTGCCCCGTCAGGCGGCCCAGGCATCGGGAAGTCGACACCTGTCTTGGCGCTCATCACGAAGGAGCCGTCTTCCTTGACCAGCGCGGCATGGGCAAGGCCACGGCCGATCGCTTCCTTGTTCATCAGGTCCAGGAAGCCGCCTCGGTCGAGCCCGTAGAGCGTACGCGAGCTGTCCAGGTCGTAAGCCATGGACAAGGTCGTGCCCTGCAGGTTGCGTGCATTTTCCTGGACATAGGCTTCCGCAATCGAAAGCGACGAATTGATGATGGTCTTGGTGCGGATCTCGAACCAGCGATCGAGACCGATGTTCAGCGTGATGGCAGCAATGATGGCCACCAGGATCGCCGGAACGGCTGCCACCAGTGCGAACATCAGGACGATGCGCACATGCAGACGAGAGGCCGCCTTGCCGACGCGACGCGCCGCGATGATTCGTTGTGCTTCGCGGGCAACGAGCGCCACGAGGAAGAAGATGAACAGCGCATTGAGGCCGATCAGCCACAACGTCGTTGTTCGATCAGGCGTGATCGGTGTCGCCCCGACCAGGATCGCGAAGGAAACCGCGGCTGTAAGCAGGGCGCCGATGATCGCGATGATGCCGGGAAGCGCCATCAGCCGCCTGGCCTCCTGCACACCGGATCGTCGAAACAATGGTCCGCTCAATGGTATGGCCTGCTCAGCCATTTCGCCGCTTGCTGTCATGGTTGCGTAGCATCTATGCAACGCATTGTGGCGAATATGCAACAAGACGTCCGATCACAAAAATCTTTCGACGTCTCATCAACTGGTTTTTGATGGACTAGTGCGATTTGGTCATTGCGGAACTGGACTAGGCCTGCCGCGCCCCGCGGTAGACGTTGACACCAAGATCACGAATCTTCTTGCGCAGGGTGTTGCGATTGAGGCCGAGCAGGTCGGCAGCGCGGATCTGGTTGCCACGTGTCGCCGTCATGGCGGCCAGCACGAGCGGATGTTCGACTTCCTCCAGAATGCGCTGGTACAGTCCTGATGGCGGCAACTCGTCGCCAAAGGACGTGAAATAGCGCTGAAGGTAGTGTTCGACGGCCTGGCTGATGGACAGGTCATCGGGGATCAGGACATTGGTATTGGGCACGGCAGGTGCCTCGCCGGTCTTCAGTTCTGCATCGATGATCTCGGCTGATATCTCGTCCTGCGGATAAAGCGCGGCCAGCCTCCGCACCAGATTTTCCAGTTCGCGCACGTTGCCTGGCCACGGATAGCGCTTCATCAATTCCACGCCGGCCGGCGCGATGCGCTTGGCTTGCAACCCATCCTTGGCACCGAGCTTGAAGAAATGCCGCACCAGGTCCGGAATGTCCTCGGCACGTTCACGCAGCCCGGGAAGCCGCAGTGGCACGACATTGAGACGATAGAACAGGTCTTCGCGAAACAGGCCCTGGTTGATCAGCGTGCGCAGATCCTTGTTGGTAGCCGCCACGATACGCACGTCCGTCTTGATCGGCGTGCGCCCCCCGACGGTCGTATACTCGCCTTGCTGCAGCACGCGCAGCAGCCGTGTCTGTGCCTCCATCGGCATGTCGCCGATCTCATCGAGGAACAAGGTGCCACCCTCGGCCTGCTCGAAGCGACCGGTGGAGCGGTTCTGCGCGCCGGTGAAGGCGCCCTTCTCATGGCCGAACAGCTCCGATTCGATCAGGTCGCGCGGAATCGCCGCCATGTTGATGGCGACGAACGGGCCGCCACGACGACGGCCATATTCATGCAGGGCGCGCGCCACCAGTTCCTTGCCGGTGCCGGATTCACCGCTGATCATGACGGTCAGGTCGGTCTGCATCATGCGGGCAAGCATGCGGTAGATGTCCTGCATGGCCGCCGAGCGACCGACGAGCGGCATCGTTTCGGGCTGATCGTCAGGACGGATGTCGGCCTTGGGACGGCGTGGTTCTGCCATCGCCCGGGCGACGATGTTGAGCAGTTCGGTCAGATCGAACGGTTTCGGCAGATACTCATAGGCGCCGGCCTCGGAGGCACGGATGGCAGTCATGAAGGTGTTCTGCGCGCTCATGACGACAACCGGCAGTTCCGGTCGCGCCTTCTTGATGCGGGGCAGCATGTCGAAGGCGTTTTCGTCAGGCATCACCACATCAGTGATGACAATGTCACCTTCGCCTGCGGCAACCCAGCGCCAGAGCGTCGACGCGTTGGAGGTCACCCGCACCTCGTGACCGGCGCGCGACAGCGCCTGGTTGAGCACGGTGCGGATAGCTGCGTCATCATCGGCGACGAGAATAGTGCCGCGCGTACTCATGGACGATATCCTTCATGGCTTTCCGCTGTTGGCTCCTTCCAGGCAGGCAGGAGCACGCGGAAGGTGGTACCGCGCGGTGTCGACTCACATTCGATGATCCCGCCATGTTCGCCGACGATCTTGGCAACCAGTGCCAGCCCCAGGCCGGAACCGTTCGGCTTCGTGGTGATGAAAGGATCGAACAGGATTGGCAGTATGTCCTCCGACACGCCGGAGCCGTTGTCATGCACACAGAATTCCAGTGGCAGCGACACGCGGTCCTGGGTACCGGGCACGGAGACGCGAATGCCGGGGCGGAAAGCGGTGGTCAGCGTGATCTCGCCGAGCGGGTCCGAACCGATCGCTTCAGCGGCGTTCTTGACGAGGTTCAGAAACACCTGGATAAGCTGGTCACGGTTGCCGTAAACTGAAGGCAACGAAGGATCATAGTCTTCTACGACCTTGATTCGATTAGCGAAACCGTTTCTGGCGATCGCCTTCACATGATCGAGGACCACGTGGATATTGACCGGATATCGGTCGATCGGTCGCTCATCGGAAAACACTTCCATGCGATCGACCAGCGATACGATGCGGTCGGTCTCATCGGTGATCAGTCGCGTCAGTGCGCGATCCTCATCCGAAGCGGAAAGCTCGAGCAACTGCGCGGCACCGCGGATGCCAGAGAGTGGGTTCTTGATCTCATGCGCCAGCATTGCCGCCAGGCCGGTAACGGAACGTGCCGCACCGCGATGCGTCATCTGCCGATCGATCTTGTCGGCCATCGAGCGTTCCTGAAACATCACCACCACCGAATCCGGAAATTCTGGCACCGGCGCGGCATAAAGATCGACAACCTTTTCGATGCCGAGGCGTGGTGAGGAAACATCGACACGATATTCATTGACCGGCGTGCGGCGGTCGCGCACTTGATCCACAAGAGCCAGCAACGGGCTGCCAAAGGGGATGAGTTTGGCCAACGTGTTGCGTGCCAGCATGGTCGCGCTGGAGCGGAAGAAGTCTTCGGCATCGGCATTGGCGTAGGTGATGTGGCCCTCCGGCCCGACCATGATCACCGGACGGCGAATTGTATTGAGAAGAATCTGCGCGGCGTCAGCCATATCCGCGACTGCGGTCGTCGCGATGGTCATGCCGCGCTCCTGATTTCACCGGACTGCATGCTGTCTGAAAACACCGTACGCAACAGCTTCACGACATTGGCAGGGTCGAACGAAGTCAGGATGTCTTTGCGCAGAACTGCGGGCGTGGCTTCTGCGTGTCGATCCAGATACCAGCCGAGATGTTTTCTGGCCTGCCTCAGACCACTCTCAATGCCGTAAAGTGCAAGCATGTCTTCATAGTGCGCGACAACATAGTCGGCGAATTCAGTGCCTGCCTTTGGCAGACCTGAAACTTCGGTCCCTGCAGCGGCAGCCGCGATCGTGCCCGCAGTCCACGGCGCGCCGTAGTGACTGCGGCCGGCCATCACGGCGTCTGCGCCGGATTGTTCGAGGATAGCGACCGCATCGGCGGGCGTCGCGACATCGCCATTGGCAACGACAGGTATCGACACGGCTTCCTTCACGCGTGCGATCGCGCGCCAATCGGCCTTGCCCTGGTAGAACTGGCAGCGGGTGCGGCCATGGATCGTCACCATGCTCACCCCGGCTTGCTCCGCGCGGCGGGCAAGCATCGGCGCGTTCAAGGCCTCCTCATCCCACCCCAACCGCATCTTCACCGTGACCGGCACCTTCACCGCATCGATCACCGCCTCGATCAAGGACAGCGCGTGGTCAAGGTCACGCATCAGCGCCGAGCCGGCATAGCCGCCGGTTACCTTCTTGGCCGGGCACCCCATGTTGATGTCGATGATGTCGGCGCCCTCGCCCGCAGCAATGCGCGCAGCTTCCGCCATATGCACCGGTTCGCGCCCGGCAAGCTGCACCATATGGACCGGCAAACCGGAATGGCGGATACGTAGGTCGAACCCTTCCCTGCCCCGCGCCAGTTCACCGCTCGCCACCATTTCTGAAACGACGAGACCCGCACCATGCGCATAAGCGCGCTTGCGAAACGGCTCGTCAGTGATCCCGGACATTGGCGCCAGGAAAACACGATTGCGTACAGCAACCCCGCCGACAACGAGCGGCAAGGCGAGCTTGTTCGGATAGGTCATGCACAAAAACCAAGCAACGTCTGTCTTTGCCTATTCACTAGCCAGATCGAGATGATTGTGCAATGCAGAATGAACATGCATTGCGGCTTATTTGGGAAAATGCTGGCCTTCCTCTTCGCCCGCGACTAAGCCTCTGCGCATGAGGGAACCGAGCGCAATCAGGGCTGTGTCCGCCGATGGCGGCGTTGCCGCCGTCATCGTTGCGGCAGGCCGCGGCGAGCGTGCCGGCCAGTCTGACGGCCCCAAGCAATACCGCCACATTGGCGGCCGCGCCATCCTTGCCCGCACACTGGAGACGTTCCTTTCGCATCCGCGCATTGGCCAGATCGTCATCGTCATCCACAGTGATGACCTGGAATTGCTGCAAAAGGCAGTTGGGGATCGTCTTGCTGGTGTCACAGTCGTCACCGGTGGCCGAACTAGGCAGGATTCTGTCCGGCTTGGCCTCGTCGCCCTGGACCATAAGACACCGGAAAAAGTGCTCATCCACGATGCGGTGCGGCCTTTTGCCGATAGCGATCTCATCGATCGCGTCATCGACGTGATTGGTGTTGGCCAGGGAGCACTTCCTGCTCTTCCCGTGGCCGACACGTTGAAACGTGAAAGCCGGGACGGCACCATCGGCGAGACGGTACCGCGTGCGGGCCTGCATGCGGCACAGACGCCGCAAGGCTTTCCCTTCCGCGCCATTCTGGTAGCGCACGAGAAGGCGCATCAGGCAGGCCGGGACGATTTCACCGACGACGCGGCCATCGCCGAATGGGCACGGCTACCGGTCAAGATCGTCGCCGGTTCACCTGACAACGTAAAACTAACCTGGGCACGGGATATCGTCATGGCGGATCAGCGATTGAATGGTGCGCGCTCGAGCTTCCCGGACATCCGTACCGGCAATGGCTACGACGTGCACGCCTTTGAGGCCGGCGACCACGTGACACTGTGTGGGGTTGCCATTCCGCACGACCGCAAGCTGTCCGGCCATTCTGACGCCGATGTCGGCCTGCATGCCTTGACCGACGCACTGCTCGCCACCTGCGGCGCAGGCGACATCGGCACGCATTTCCCGCCTTCTGATCCGCAATGGAAAGGGGCAGCCTCACGCTTGTTCGTCGAGCATGCAGCCAGGATCGTGCGGGCTCGTGGCGGACGCATCGCCAATGCCGACATCACCCTCATCTGTGAGGCACCGCGCGTCGGCCCTCACCGTGAAGCGATGACAGCCGCACTCTGCGAGATGCTGGGCATTGCTGCCGAACGCATCTCGATCAAGGCGACGACGAACGAAAAGCTCGGTTTCGTCGGCCGCGAGGAAGGCATCGCCGCGATTGCCACGGCGAGTGTCGTCTATCCCGGCGAGGTGCCGGAATGAGCGAACTCACGCAGCTGGCCGACCGTTTTCTGAAAGCCTGCATGTCACGCAAGATCATGGCGGCAACCGCCGAAAGCTGCACCGGTGGCATGATCGTTGCGCATCTGACTGACATCGCCGGCTCATCCGCGGTCGTTGATCGCGGTTTCGTCACCTATTCGAACGATGCCAAGATGGACATGCTGGGGGTCAGTGCATCCACCCTGGAAGCCTTCGGCGCCGTGTCGTCCGAAACGGCGCTGGAGATGGCCGCCGGCGCACTGTCCCGGTCGCGTGCCGGCATTGCCCTGGCTGTGACCGGCGTTGCCGGCCCCGACGGCGGCTCGCCGGAAAAGCCTGTCGGTCTCGTGTGGTTTGGCCTGGCAGTCAAAGGCCAGCCGACCATCTCGGAGTGCCGCATATTCGACAATCGAGGCCGCGACTTCGTCCGCCGCGAGACGGTTCGGCATGCGCTTGAGATGGGGCTCAAAGCTCTCGCCGGCTGAAAACACACTTCGTCATCAACCGTGCGAAGCCGTGTTTTCAAACATCCTTCCCATAAATCACGTCAGCACGCTTTTCGAACGCTTCGGAGAACATGCGGAAGGCCCGGTCGAACATCGTGCCCATCATGGCGCCCAGAATACGGCTCTTGAACTCGTAGTCGATGAAGAAGCGCACGAAGCAGCCATCGCTCGCCGGCTCGAAACCCCATATGTTGCTGAGGTATTTGAACGGGCCGTCGATGTATTTGACATCGATGATGCGGTCATTCGGCTTCAGCAGCACCTGCGTCGTGAAGGTCTCGCGGATCGCCTTGTAGCCGACACTCATATCGGCGATGAGCACAGTGCGGCCGTCGCGTTCGCGACTTGAACGCACGGTTAAAGCCTCGCATAAGGGCACAAACTGCGGGTATTTCTCCACATCGGCGACCAGCGCGAACATCTGATCCGGGCTGTGGGATACGCGGCGCGTCGCCTCGAATTTCGGCATGAAACCGCCTTATCGGGCGGTTTTCTTGAGCTGTTCTTCGCGCGCAGCGCGCAGCCGGGCGAAATCCTCGCCGGCATGATGCGAGGAGCGCGTCAGCGGGCTCGAAGCCATCAGCAGGAACCCCTTGCTCTTTCCGACGATCGCGTAGGACTGGAATTCCTCCGGCGTGACGAACTTCTTCACCGGATGGTGCTTCTTCGAAGGCTGCAGGTATTGGCCGATGGTCATGAAGTCGACATCGGCCGAACGCAGATCATCCATCAGTTGCAGAATCTCATGACGCTCCTCGCCGAGCCCGACCATGATGCCGGACTTCGTGAAGATTGAAGGGTCGAGTTCCTTCACCCGCTGCAGGAGACGGATCGAATGGAAATAGCGGGCACCCGGACGGACTGTCAGGTAGTTTGACGGCACGGTTTCGAGATTGTGGTTGAACACATCAGGCTTGGCCGCCACGACGATTTCCAGCGCGCGCGCTCCATCCTTGCGCAGGAAGTCCGGCGTCAAGATTTCGATCGTGGTCGTCGGCGCAGCCGCCCGAATGGCGAGAATGACATCGGCGAAATGCTGCGCGCCACCGTCTTCGAGATCGTCACGATCGACCGAAGTGATCACGACATGGGAAAGACCCATCGTCTTGACGGCTTGCGCCACGCGGTTCGGTTCGTCAGCGTCGAGTGCGGTCGGGATACCGGTTGCGACATTGCAGAAAGCGCAGGCCCGCGTGCAGATCTCGCCCATGATCATGAAGGTGGCGTGTTTCTTTTCCCAGCATTCGCCGATGTTGGGACAGCCGGCCTCTTCGCAGACCGTGACCAGCTTGTGCGATTTCACGATCTCGCGCGTTTCGGCATAACCCTTGGAGACCGGCGCCTTGACGCGAATCCAGTCCGGCTTGCGCAGCACCTCCTGGTCAGGCCGATGCGCCTTCTCCGGATGACGGGGGCGCGGCTTGTTGGCGACGAGATCGAGAACGGTGACCATCTGATCTTTCCTGCATCTCCCCGAAACCTTCGGAGTCGGAGACTGGGTACAAGCCTCATCTAAGGCTTTTCGGCTGGAAGAAAAAGACCGTGGCGACGCATGCTGCCACGGTCATTTTTGCATTCCTATGCGTTCAGCACCCGTCCATAGGCGTCGAGCACGCTTTCCTTCATCGTTTCCGACAGGGTCGGATGCGGGAAGATGGTGTGCATCAGCTCTTCCTCGGTGGTTTCGAGGTTCATCGCCACGACGAAGCCCTGGATCAGCTCTGTCACTTCAGCGCCGACCATATGAGCGCCAAGCAGCTGGCCCGTCTTCTTGTCGAAGATCGTCTTGACCAGCCCCTGGTCCTCGCCGAGCGCGACGGCTTTGCCGTTGGCGACGAACTGGAAGCGGCCGACACGAATATCTTTGCCCTGTTCTTTGGCCTTGGCCTCAGTCAGGCCAACCGATGCCACCTGCGGACTGCAATAGGTGCAGCCCGGGATCTTCAGCTTGTCCATCGGATGGACATGAAGGCCGGCGATCTTCTCCATGCAGATCACCGCCTCATGCTCGGCCTTGTGAGCCAGCATGGGCGGCCCGGCGACGTCGCCAATGGCATAGATGCCTGGGACATTGGTGCGGCAGAATTCGTCGATGACGATGGCGCCACGGTCGATCTTCACGCCGACAGTCTCCAGACCGAGATTTTCGGTGTTGCACTGGACGCCAACCGCGGAAATCATCCGGTCAGCGGTAATCGTCTGGGTCTTGCCTTCCTTGCCCTCGACTGTCGCCGTAACGGAATTGGCACCCTTCTCCACCTTGGTGACCTTCGTCTCGAGCAGGATCTTCATACCTTGCTTTTCGAGCTGCTTTTTCGCCCAGGTGGAAATCTCGGTGTCTTCCACCGGCATGATCTGCGGCATGATCTCGACCACCGTCACGTCGACGCCCATGGTGCGATAGAAAGACGCGAATTCAATACCAATGGCGCCCGAGCCCATGACCAACAGCGATTTTGGCATCTGTTGCGGTACCATGGCCTCGAAATAGGTCCAGATCAGCTTGCCGTCCGGCTCGATGCCGGGCAGCGCGCGTGGGCGTGCACCGGTGGCGATCACGATGTGTTTGGCTGTATAGGTGCCCTCGCCCTTGGTGCCCTTCGGGATCGGCCCCATTGGCTCCATCGGCTTCTTGGATGACTTGCCGACGACGATCTCGCCCGGCTTGGTGATCTTGGCTTCCCCCCAGATCACGTCGACCTTATTCTTCTTCATCAGGAAGCCGACGCCGTTGTTCATGCGCTGGGCGATGCCGCGTGAGCGGTCGACGATACCCTTGAGGTCGGGCTTGATCGTGCCTTCGAGTGTCAGGCCATAACTCTTGGCGTGCTCGGCATAATGGAAGATTTCGGCCGAACGCAGCAGAGCCTTGGTCGGAATACAGCCCCAGTTGGAGCAGATGCCGGCCAGATGCTCCCGTTCGACGATCGCCGTCTTGAAACCGAGCTGCGCGGAACGGATGGCTGCGATATAGCCGCCCGGACCGGAACCGATGATGATGACGTCGTAGTTGTCAGCCATGTTCTTCCTGCCTTCTTGTCAAGCGGCGCTGCGTGTCAGCAGCACCCAGTCATGTTCCTTGCTGTCACCGGACAGCGGTACGGCCTGCCGTCGCGTCACCTCGGCAAATCCATGCGATTTGTAAAGCCCGAGTGCCGTTTCGTTGTGGCTCTCGGTGATCAGGCTAATCGGAAGCCCGGCACCACGTGCGATCTCGTGCAGCAGCAGCCGCTTGCCCAAACCCTTGCCGCGGAGGTGGCGATAGACCCCCAGACTGTCAATGAACCAGTGCCCAACCAGCGTCTTCTGCAAGGCCAGGATCGGTTCGATCACCGGATGCGGGGCCGCTTCATCGACGATCAACGGATCGATTGCATGACCAATGATCACGCCGGCGATTTCGTCATCGAATGTTGCGACGCTGCTATCTCGCCAGGCCGCGCGTTCGGTGTCGGAGCGCATGAAGCAACGACCCTGCTCGAACGCCGTCTCTTTGCTTCCGTCAAGCACAGCGCCATACCAGAACCAGGATGCGAAACCGTGCGAACTCACATCAACCAAAATGGCGAGTTCTGCTGCATCGCTCCGCTTCGCTGGTCGGATGAATATCTCCTCCGACACGATCAAAGCTCCAGTATGTCGCGCACTTTCGGCGCCAGGGCGGCACCGATGCGACGGGTGTTTTCGGCATCGAGATGGATACCGTCCAGCGGTGTTGCCTCTGCAACCGTGCCGGCGTCGAAGAAACCGCAATTCGCCTCTGTGGCAAGTGCTGCATAGAATTGCGCGAGCTTGCGCGATTCCGCGATGCTCTCTCCATACATGGCGGAGAAATTGATGTCCGTGGTCTCCCTGACAGCAGGCGGCGACACCAGCAGGATTTTGGGTGCCGTAGCTGCCATCGGATAGACGAGACGGCGCACGATATCGATCAGCCGTCCCATGCCTTGCCTGGCGCCGATTGCGCGGCCGCAGATGAACGACTTCATGTCGTTGGTGCCAAGCAGCAGGATGATCAGGTCGAGCGGTGCATGCGATGCAAGGATCATCGGCAGCGTGCGGGCACCGTTGCGGTCGCAATCGGCCACATGGTCGTCGAAGGCCGTAGTGCGGCCGTTCAACCCTTCTGGAATGACCCGCGCCGCGCCGCCAAGCTCCGCCTGCAGCACGCTCGGCCAACGATCTTCGAACGCATGGCGGCCTTGACCCGCGGCATCGTAGCCCCAGGTCAAGGAATCGCCGTAGCAAAGCACGGTCCTCATATGCCGCCCTACTGCGGTTGTCAGACCAGCATGGTCATCGGGTTTTCGATGATGCGCTTGAAGGCGCCGAGCAGTTCGGCTCCCAGCGCACCGTCAACGGCACGGTGATCGGTCGACAGCGTCACCGACATGACGGTGGCGATCCTGATCTCGCCGCCCTTCACCACTGCACGTTCCTCACCTGCGCCAACCGCCAGGATCGTCGCATGCGGCGGGTTGATGACGGCGGCGAAGTCCTTGATGCCGAACATGCCAAGGTTCGACACCGCCGTGGTGCCGCCCTGATATTCCTCCGGCTTCAGCTTGCGATCACGCGCCCGCCTGGCCAGGTCCTTCATCTCGTTGGAGATCACCGACAGCGTCTTCTGGTCGGCCTTGCGCACAATCGGCGTGATCAGCCCGCCCGGGATCGACACAGCCACGCCGACATCGGCATGCTTGTGCTTGACCATGGCACTATCCGTCCACGACGCATTGGCATCCGGCACGGCGACCAGCGCCTGTGCCATCGCCTTGATGATCATGTCGTTGACCGAGAGCTTGTAGGCAGGGACATCGCCCTTTTCGGTCTTCTTCATCGGGGCGGCGGCATTGAGCTCGGAGCGCAGCTTCAACAGCGCGTCCAGCTCGCAGTCGAGGGTGAGGTAGAAATGCGGGATGGTCGACTTCGCCTCGACCAGACGCCGGGCGATGGTCTTACGCATATTGTCGTGCGGGACCAGGTCGTAGGAGCCCTGTTCGAACAGCTTGAGCACCGCTTCGTCCGACATCGGCTTGACCGCAGGCGCGGCAGCCCCCGGAGCGGCAGTTGCAGGTGCTGCAGCGGGAGCAGCAGCCTTGGTCACGCCACCACCGGCGATCGCCGCCTCGACATCGGCCTTCACCACACGCCCATGCGGGCCCGAACCGGTGACAGCTGCGACATCGACGCCGGCATCCTTTGCGATGCGGCGAGCCAGCGGCGAAGCGAAGGTGCGTTCTCCGGCGGTGGCCGGCGCGGCTCCGTTGCCAGCTGGTTTCGGTGCGGCAGGTGTCGCGGCAGTCTCAGCCTTTGCAGCTTCGGCTTTAGGGGCTTCGGCCTTTGCTTCTGCCTTGGGAGCCTCTGCTTTGGCAGGCGCGGCATCGCCGCCCTTGGCGGCAGCGCCTGCGTCCTCGCCTTCCGCAGCCAGGATGGCGATCACGGCATTCACCTTCACGCCCTCGCTACCGGCTGGAACAACCAGTTTGGCAACGGTGCCTTCATCAACGGCTTCGACTTCCATCGTCGCCTTGTCGGTTTCGATTTCGGCGATCACGTCGCCCGGTGAGACCTTGTCGCCTTCCTTGACCAGCCACTTGGCGAGATTGCCCTCTTCCATCGTTGGCGAGAGGGCCGGCATGGTGATGTTGATCGGCATTTTTCCTCCTCAGTTCCGCCCGGTCAGCGAACGGTGCTGGATATTGAACTGCTCCGACATTCTGCCGCGATAGCCTTCTTCCAATGCCTGAAGCGTCTCGATTTCACGGATGCCATCCTGTTCCAGCCTCATCCTGGCAATGTGCATGGCGACATCAGCGAGCACCATGCCCCAGTTGTGAGCGTTTGGTCCAAAGAGGTCTTGCATCGTGACGACCGCGTCCGAACCAATCCAGACGCGGAGCAATTCATCGAACTCGCTATTCTCGGCGACTACCGCGGGAACTTCTAGTTCGCGCACCATCTGGTTAACCCCGGTACGTCACCGCTTTCACCGCCTCGATCACTTCCGCGACATTGGGCAGCGCCAGCTTTTCAAGGTTGGCCGCATAAGGCATCGGCACGTCCTTGCCGGCGATGGTGATGACTGGCGCGTCGAGATGGTCGAAGGCCCGGCGCGACACTTGGTTGGCGATGAAGTCGCCGACCGAGGACTGCGGGAATCCCTCTTCCACGGTGACCAGGCGATTGGTCTTTTTCACCGAGGTGATGATGGTATCGAGATCCATCGGCCGGATGGTCCTGAGATCGATGATTTCGGCATCGATGCCCAGCTTCGCAAGTTCCGCCTCGGCCTTGACCGCGTAGGTCATGCCAATGCCCCAGGAGACGATGGTGACATCCTTGCCCGCCTTGTGGATGCGCGCCTTGCCGATCGGCAGAACGAAATCATCCAGCTTCGGCACGTCGAAGGAGTGACCGTAGAGGATTTCGTTTTCCAGGAAGATGACCGGGTTGGGATCGCGGATCGCGGCTTTGAGCAGGCCTTTCGCATCGGCTGCGCTGTAGGGCTGCACAACCTTGAGGCCTGGAATGTGGCTGTACCAGGCGGCGTAGTCCTGGCTGTGCTGCGCCGCAACGCGGGAAGCCGCACCGTTCGGACCACGGAACACGATCGGCGCGCCCATCTGGCCGCCGGACATATAGAGCGTCTTGGCAGCAGAATTGATGATCTGGTCGATCGCCTGCATGGCGAAGTTGAAGGTCATGAACTCGACGATCGGCTTCAGGCCTGTCATGGCCGCACCGACACCGACACCGGCAAAACCGTGCTCGGTGATTGGCGTATCGACCACGCGCTGCGGTCCGAATTCCTGCAGCAGGCCCTGGGTGATCTTGTAGGCACCCTGGTATTCGGCGACCTCCTCGCCCATGACGAAGACGTCCGCGTCGCGGCGCATCTCTTCAGCCATGGCGTCGCGCAATGCTTCGCGAACGGTGGTCGAGACCATTTCGGTACCGGTTGGAATATCGGGATCGGCGGCCACCTCGGTTTTGGGCGCTGCAGCAACAGGGGTAGCAGCAGCGCTCGATGCCGGAGCAGGAGCCGGCTCGGCGACGGCGGGCGCCTCGGCCTTCGCCGGAGCGGCGGCCTTGCCGATATCGCCGGCGCTTTCACCTTCCTGCAGGAGGACCGCAATCGGCGTGTTGACCTTGACGCCGTCCGAACCGGCAGCGATCAGAATCTTTCCAAGCGTACCTTCGTCGACAGCTTCCACTTCCATGGTCGCCTTGTCGGTCTCGATTTCGGCAATGACGTCGCCGGGGGCGATCTTGTCACCCTCGTTCTTCAGCCATTTCGACAGATTGCCCTCTTCCATTGTCGGCGAGAGCGCGGGCATGAGAATTTCGATCGGCATGGTCGCACCCTCCCCTATACCAGAATGTCCGTCCACAGCTCGGAAACATCCGGCTCGGGATCGGTCTGCGCAAAGTCGGCGGCATCGGCGACGATGTCGCGCACTTCCTTGTCAATGGCCTTCAGATCGTCCTCGCTGGCCCATTTCTTGGCCGCGAGACGAGCCTTGATCTGTTCGATCGGATCATGCTCAGAGCGCATTTTCTGCACTTCTTCCTTGGTGCGATACTTGGCCGGATCGGACATGGAGTGACCGCGATAGCGATAGGTCTCCATCTCGAGGATGATCGGCCCATTGCCGGAGCGGCACCAGTTGGTGGCGAGATCGCCTGCGGCCTTGACCGCGCGCACATCCATGCCGTCGACCTGGATACCCGGGATACGGAACGACAGGCCTCGCTGCGAGAAATCGGTTTCGGCCGACGAACGCGATACCGACGTGCCCATGGCATAACGGTTGTTCTCGATCACGTAGATGACCGGCAGCTTCCACAGCGAAGCCATGTTGAAGCTTTCGTAGACCTGGCCCTGGTTGGCGGCACCGTCCCCGAAATAGGTCACCGAGACGTTCTTGTTGCCGCGATACCTGTTGGCAAAGGCAAGGCCGGTGCCCAGCGAAACCTGCGCGCCGACAATGCCGTGACCGCCGTAGAAATTCTTCTCCTTGGAGAACATGTGCATCGAACCGCCCTTGCCCTTGGAGTACCCCCCACGGCGTCCGGTCAGTTCGGCCATCACGCCGCGCGGGCTCATCTCCATCGCCAGCATGTGGGCATGGTCGCGATAGGCAGTGATCATCTGGTCGCCGTCGATAAGCGACATCTTGAGGCCGGTGACGACCGCCTCCTGGCCGATATAGAGATGGCAGAAACCGCCGATGAAACCCATGCCGTAGAGCTGGCCGGCCTTTTCCTCGAAGCGACGCATCAAAAGCATCAGGCGGTACGCCGAAAGCTCCTGCTCCTTGGTGAACTCCAGGGGCTTCGGAGGCGTCAGGCTCATCGATTTGTCAGATTTGGACTTGGCAGGCGCTTTTCTGGCGGCGGTTGCCATGCTTCACTCCCTGTTGGCGTCTCTTCGCGGACCCTAGAGTGTTTCCGATTTCCACGGAAACACTCCAACTCTTCGGCTCTGCGCAATTCCGAACGCAAAACCGCTGCGCACTTTTGCTGGAATTGCTCCGGGAGGATGTTAGCTCCCCCACCGATTGGGAAAAGGCTAACATGCAAGCTGCCGTTACGCCATGCGGAAAAATGCATGGCTGGCATGCATCTAAGCAATTAGAAAGATTGGAAATAACAACGATTAACCGATACTAGGTTAATTGGCTTTTGTCGGCAACATGATGACCACTTCGTTGGCGCTCGTCACATTGAGTGCCCGCCGCGCCTGCTCGTCCAGCATGTCCTTTTCGATCGAGCCATCGTGCAGAAGCCTGACACGCTGCTCGATTTCCATACGGCGTTCCTTGACCGCGGCAAGCTGCGCCTGCAGGCTCGCTACCTGCTCCTGGAGCTTGGCTCTCGAATTGATACCGAAGGCACCGTGATAGGCATGGTAGCCGAAATAGCTCAAAACCACGGCACAAAGCGCCGGCACGATCAGCCGACCGGTATTTGTCTGCTTGTGCTGGCGTGTCCACATGGCGCGACTCCTCGTCCGCCTCTTGTCGCCCGATTGTACTTAATGGAGGGTTACGATGATGCTGGCGATGCCGCTGTGGGAGCTCGCTTCCGTGTCCGAAATTGCCTGCAAGAGAAGTCTTTGCGCTCAGAAAACACGCTGTAGGGAACGCGACAGCTCGAAGCCGGCACCCGCGCGGTTGAAGCAGGTCACACCCTTGCGCGCCGAGCGGCAGGTGACGGCGCCGTAACCCGCGCTCTCGCCGTAATGCAGGACTGGATAGTTGCCGGCGATGGTGTCGCCCACGCACAAGCGCTCACCTTCCCGCGAGCTCGCTGCAAGGCCGAAATCGTGGCCCCATTCCAGCTCGCAGCCACTCGGCCGCTGCTCAGGTCGATTCGAAAGCGCGGCAATGGTGCAGCGGACCGATGAAGCATCGAAAAACAGGCACTGGATGTTACCGGTCGGCGAGCGGAAGCCGTTCGGCACGTCCTGTGCAAAGGCCGCCATCGCAAAGACGGCGGCCGTCGCAAATGGAAACGCCAAGCGACCGATCCTTCCGACCGGTCGCTGGCGATAGACGCTATGGGTATCAGCCATCAAGCCTTGAGGATCGACGTGCCGGCATAGCGCGCCTGTGCACCGAGCTCTTCCTCGATACGGATCAGCTGATTGTACTTTGCCATGCGGTCGGAGCGCGACAACGAGCCCGTTTTGATCTGTCCGCAATTGGTTGCAACGGCGAGATCGGCAATCGTGGAATCCTCGGTCTCGCCGGAACGGTGCGACATGACAGCGGTATAGGCAGCCTTGTGCGCCGTCTCAACTGCCTCCAGCGTCTCGGTCAGTGAGCCGATCTGGTTCACTTTGACCAGGATCGAATTGGCGACGCCCATCTTGATGCCGTCGCGCAGGCGCGAGGAGTTGGTGACGAACAGATCATCGCCCACCAGCTGCACCTTCTTGCCGACGAGATCGGTCAGGTACTTCCAGCCCTCCCAGTCGTCTTCTGCCATGCCGTCCTCGATCGAGATGATCGGATAGTCAGCGGCGAGCTTGGCAAGATACTTGGCCTGAGCCTTGGGATCGCGGCTTTTTTTCTCGCCTTCATAGACGTAGTTGCCGTCCTTGAAGAACTCGGTCGCTGCGCAATCGAGCGCCAGTGCGACATCGACACCAGGCTTGAAGCCGGCCTTCTCGATCGAGGCCATGACGAAGTCGAGTGCCAGCGGGGCGCTCTTCAGGTTCGGTGCAAAACCGCCTTCGTCGCCGACATTGGTGTTGTGACCGGCGTCCTTCAGGCCCTTCTTCAGCGTGTGGAAGATCTCCGAGCCCCAGCGCACGGCATCGCGCAACGTCGGTGCACCGACGGGCATGATCATGAATTCCTGGAAATCGATCGGGTTGTCGGCGTGGGCGCCACCATTGATGATGTTCATCATCGGCACCGGCAGCACGCGGGCGTTCGGGCCACCGACATACCGATAGAGCGGCAGGCCGGATGCCTCCGCCGCGGCCTTGGCGACAGCCAGCGAGACACCGAGGATGGCGTTTGCGCCGAGGCGGCTCTTGTTGGCGGTGCCGTCCAGTTCGATCATGGTCTGGTCGATCTGGATCTGGTGTTCGGCTTCCATGCCGCCAATCGCCTCGAAGATCTCGCCATTGACGGCCTCGACGGCACGCTCGACGCCTTTGCCGAGATAGCGCGGACCACCATCACGCAGTTCGACCGCTTCGTGAGCGCCGGTGGAAGCACCAGACGGCACAGCGGCGCGACCCATCGAGCCATCCTCGAGGACGACATCGACCTCGACGGTCGGATTGCCGCGGCTGTCGAGAATTTCGCGGCCAACTATGTCGATGATGGCGGTCATTTGAAGCTCCTGCTTGGGATGAGGACGATGCGCGAAGTGACACCGGCGGGGTGACGCTGCGCAAACTCAATAGCCAAAGCTTCGCGAAACGCAACCGCGCCCGGCGGCAGATTCCGCTCTTTGTCCAGGCTTTGTCAGGCCGCCGGCTTCACCGTCGCGTTGAATTTGCCCATCAGGTAGGGTCCTGACTGCACCGGTTGATAGCGAGGTACCTCTCCTGGCTCCAGGCAGGTTTCGATATAGGCGATTTCCTGATGCCAGTTTGGCTGGTGAAAGAAGGCAAGCGACTGGCGCCGCGCAGACCTGACCGCACCGACATCCGGGTTGACGACCCTGTGCAGGGTCGAAACCCAGCGATCATTGGTCCAAAGCGCCATCAGATCGCCGATATTGATGACGAACGCCCCGTCCACGGGAGGCACTTCGCACCAGTCGCCTTCCGGCGTGAATATCTGCAATCCACCCGATCCAGGCTGCGGCAACAGGATCGTCAGGCTGCCGTAGTCGGTATGCGCACCGGCCCGCAGCTGACCGGCAAGTGGCGGTGTATCTGTCTCGGGGTAATTCAGCGCACGCAGGGCGCTGATCGGCCGATCGATCATCGGCTGGAAGTGGTCTTCGGGCAGGTCGAGCGCGACGGCGAACACACGCATGATGCGTGCGGCAAGATCCTCCATCGCCGCATAATATGCCTTCCAGGCATCAGTGAAGCCGTCCGGAGCTTCCGGCCAGATTGTTTCGGCATAGCAGAAAGCCAGCGCCTGCGGATCCGTCAGCCCCTCCGGAATTGAGAGCGGGCCGCCGTTGAAACTTTCCTTGAGGTCCGGCGGCGTGTCTTCTCCCTTGGACTTCGCCAGGGCCTCGGCACCGGCGCCAAGATAGCCATAAGGGTAGCCCGGATAGGGAGCCCTTACCTTGTCCTTCAATTCAGCGGACTGATCAAAGAAGTCTCGCGCCTTCGACCATACGGCATCGATCACGGCCTGCGGGACTGAATGGCCGCGGACCGCCAGGAAACCGGTAGCGCGGCAGATTTCGTCGACCTCTCGGCCAAGCGCCTTGCGGCCGACGACATCCGCCTGTTCGAAACGGGAAAGATCGAAAACCGGAAACGCCGCAACCATTTTCCACTCCCATCGGATTTCGGTTCCAATGCGAGCATAACTTTCATGCGAGTTGCTTCAATGAGGAAGCGTTGTTCCAGCCAGGCGCGCTAGTCCGCGAGAATGAAGGTGACCTTCATGTTGACGCGGTAGGCAACGATCTTGCCTCCCTCAACCACGATCTTCTGGTCCTGGATCCAGGCGCCCTCGACATTCTTGAGCGTCTTGGAAGCGCGTTCGATGCCTTTCTCGATGGCATCCTGGAAGCTTTTCTTGGAGGAAGCGGTGATCTCGGTAACGCGGGCGACGGACATGTCCTACTCCTGACGACGAGCCAATTTGCCCGGTGAGCCTACAACCGGGAAATACACCCCGCAAGCAAGGGTAGTCTCGCCGAGACTTTCGTCAGGCCTTGGCCACCTTGTCGAACGCCATCAGCCTTTCCAACAGTGCAGGCATATCCTTGAACGGCACCATGTTGGGGCCGTCCGACGAGGTCGAGTTATCTGGATCTTCATGCGTCTCGATGAAGACACCAGCCACTCCAACAGCCACCGCTGCACGAGCCAGCGTTTCCACGAAGCGACGCTCACCGCCCGACGTGGCGCCCTGCCCGCCTGGTTGCTGCACCGAATGGGTGGCATCAAAAATCACCGGCGCGCCGATGTCGGCCATGATCGGCAGGGCCCGCATGTCGGAAACCAGCGTGTTGTAGCCGAACGAGGCCCCGCGCTCCGTCACCAATACGTTCGGGTTGCCTGAATCGGTGAGCTTGGTCACCACGTTCTTCATGTCCCAGGGAGCGAGGAATTGCCCCTTCTTCACATTGACGACCTTGCCAGTCTTGGCGGCTGCAACGAGCAGGTCCGTCTGGCGCGACAGGAATGCCGGGATCTGCAGCACGTCGACATGCGGCGCCACGATCGCACACTGCTCCTCGGTATGGATATCCGTCAGGATCGTCACGCCAAGTTCCTTGCGCAGCTCCGAGAAGACCGGCAACGCCGCTTCCAGCCCGGCGCCGCGTGTGCTGCTCAGCGAACTGCGATTGGCCTTGTCGAAGGAGGACTTGTAGACAAAGCCGATACCAAGCTTTCCCGTCAATTCTTTCAACGCACCTGCCATGTCGAAGGCATGCTGGCGCGATTCGAACTGGCATGGCCCGGCGATCAGCGACAGCGGCGCATCATTGGCGAACAGCGTCTGGCCGACAGTCACCTTGGCATTGGGTTTGGTCATTTCAGGTCCTCGAAGATGAAGGCTGCACCCTGGCCCGGCGCGGGCGGCACGACAAGCCGGCCGCCCTGCAGATGGTGCTTGATGCCCGACGAAACAAGCAGCCGTTCTGTCGCGCCAAGATCTGCCACGGCGAAGATCACGGCGGCGAAACGGAGCGCAGTGCGTCCGCCGGCACCGATCGCGAATTTCGCCTCGAACTCGTCCGGTCGCATGACCAGGACATCCGCATTCGGCAACGCCAGCTGGCCGTTTGGCAGAGCCAGGGCTTTGCCACCGCCGGCAGCCTTTGCCAGGAGAGCTTGCTGTCCGGCCGGATCGTCACTTACAGCCACGATGCCGCGGATGGCAGCTACGCCATTGGCGTGCGCCTGCAACGCGGCGCGATCCACTTTGGGCGCATTGATCCTCTGGCAGGCGAAAACAAAGGCATCTGGCGTGTCGCGCCCCGATGCGAAGGCAAGCCTGAACGAAACCGTGTCACTCTTGCCGGAACGATCGGTGAATGGGCGCGAGAAGTCGAGCTTCTCACCTGCTGAAATGCCAGCCTCGACATAGGCGTGGTGGTCATGATCGGCATCGTCAGTGCCGAAGACAATTGCTGAAAATCCTTCAGCACCGTGATCCTCGCGATACATATGATCGCGGGCCACGAAGACATTGCCAGCCATGATCGCTTGCGCCGCCACTTCGGCGTCCGCCACGGCAAGCGGCTCCAGGAAGGTGCCGTCGACAAGGTAGACGCAGCAGTTTTCGGTGCCGAAGGGATGAACGCCGCGCGGAGCCACGGTGAATCCCAGCGCAGCAAGACGCGCCTCGGCGCTTTCGAGCGTCGCCGTCGGCAAAACGATGTGATCAAGCGGATGGACTGGTCGCTGCATGTTGGCGGCGGTGTGCATCATTCCGACTGCCGGTTCAAGGAAAATGGCTCTTAGAACGCCAGAGTCCCTGCCACGGTCCTGCGTCAGCCACATGACGGGTCCGGGCAGAACAAGCCATATCACGAACGCTTCGACGGCGATGAAATCATTGAGTAGGACGATCTATTAGTCTTGAAGCCTGCTGTCCCAGCCCGGCGAGAGCTCACCTGGCACACCTGCCGAACGGAGGAACAGGATATGGTCCGACAAATGCCGCTTTTCGCTACCCGTGTTTGATCTTTCGCTTCCCCTTGTTGTCGCGGTCGCGGTGACATTCTTCGTTGCCGGTGTGGTCAAGGGCGTAACCGGCATGGGCCTGCCAACGGTGGCGATGGGTGTGCTGGGGGCGCTCATTTCACCTCTGGCTGCGGCCAATCTGTTGATCATCCCCTCTTCCGTCACCAATATCTGGCAGCTGCTGGCCGGACCGAACGTCACCTTGCTCATGCGCAGGCTCTGGCCGATGATGCTGGCGATTGTCGTGGGAACGATGCTTGGCGCTGCATGGCTTGCCGAAGGCGACACCTCCCTGACAAGCACGGCGCTCGGCATCATCCTCGTTCTCTATTCGGCCTACACGCTGTTGGCGCGCCAGCTCAGCGTGAGCAAGCGTTTGGAGCGCGTGCTATCGCCGCTTGTCGGCGTAGTCACCGGCCTGATTACCGGTGCTACCGGCGTCTTCGTCATTCCAGCCGTGCCCTATCTACAGGCTCTTCGACTGGGAAAAGACGATCTGGTACAGGCTCTGGGTCTGTCGTTCACCGTTTCGACATTTGCCCTGGCTGCGGGACTGGCAGCACGCGGAGTGTTCAGGGCTGAGAACCTTGCACTCTCAGCGCTCGCAGTTGTGCCCGCTCTTGCCGGCATGTGGTTCGGGCAGGTCTTGCGGGGCAAGATCAGCCCAGCACTGTTCCGCAGGATATTTCTGCTCGGCTTGCTGCTGCTGGGGCTGGAGATGACACTGAGACCGCTTTTCTGAGCTCCCTCTCGTCATCGCCAGATCAGCTGCCAACCTGCAGATCAAGCCGCCAATCGTTGCTGCGCATCGTGTTGCCCGGAGGATACTCGAAGTCGCATTCGCCCATCAGCGCGAAACCAAGCCTGCGGCAGATAGCGTTGGAGGCGGGATTCTCGGGTGCAGGAAAGGCGTGCAGATAGCGATGCCGGCGCTCACCACGCAGCACGTTGACCAGCAAGCCTGTCGCATTGCCTGCGAGCCCGTGCCCCTGCAGACCGGGCACGACCGCCCAGCCGGTTTCGTACACAAGGCCGCCGCACCACATCCGCTCCCAGTAGCCGATCGACCCGGCACCAAGCCCATCATAGGAAATGCGGAACATCCGGGTTTCGCCCGCAATAGCCTTTTCCAGATAGCGCCGGTGACGGCCGAGCAATTTTTCCGGCGTTTCCGGACCACCGATGTAACGCTTGGCCTCGATCGTGTTGCAGCGTTCGAGGATATCGATATCACCTGAAGACCATGTCTCCAGCGCTATGCGGCCATCTTGCGCAACCATCATTTGCAAGTCTCCCGCCTGGTCTAGCCATCGAACACGTGCCGACTCGCCTCTCGCATGCTCAAGTGGAATGGCCGGCGAGAAGCCCTTTTCTCGTTGAATGTCTTTTTCGGGAAAACCGGCAAATCGGTTTCTTCCCCTTCCCCTGCGGCAGGCATAACCTTTCCCGCAAAAAATCATAAGGTCATGAGAGGGGACTGCTATGACCATACCCGGTGCTTCACCCAATCTCTACAATGAGGACCTCGCGCCTGCCAAGGTCCGCAACTGGGGACCGTTCTCGATCTTCAACGTCTGGACGTCCGACGTCCACAGCCTGTGGGGCTACTATCTTGCGGCCAGCCTGTTTCTGTTCTGTGGTGGATTTCTCAACTTTATCATCGCGATCGGCATCGGCTCGCTCATTATCTATGCGCTGATGAATCTGGTCGGCTATGCCGGGGTCAAGACCGGCGTGCCCTACCCCGTCCTGGCACGCGCATCCTTTGGCATCTGGGGCGCCAACGTCCCGGCACTGGTGCGCGCGATCGTTGCCTGCTTCTGGTACGGTGCACAGACAGCCGCGGCTTCCGGCGCCATCGTTGCCCTGCTCATCCGCAACGAAAGTATGCTTGCCTTCCACCAGAACAGCCACATGCTTGGCCATTCGACGCTTGAGGTGATCTGCTTTGTCGTGATCTGGGCCCTGCAGTTGCTCATCATCCAGAAGGGCATGGAGACGGTCCGCCGGTTCCAGGATTGGGCCGGACCGGCGGTGTGGGTGATGATGCTGATCCTTGCCGTCTATCTCTGCGTAAAATCGGGCAAGTTCGCCTTCACGAGCGACATTCCGCTCGATGTCCTGCGTGAGAAGACCAAGGATGCCGGCATTCCGGGCGATCCGGGGTCCTGGACGGCGCTGTTCGGCGTCGCCGCGATCTGGGTCACCTATTTCTCCGCGCTTTACCTGAACTTCTGCGACTTCGCCCGCTACGCGCCCGACAAGGCAGCCTTGCGCAAAGGCAATATCTGGGGCTTGCCGGTCAACCTGATCCTGTTCTCGCTGGTGGCGGGCGTGACCACGATCGCCGCTTACGATGTCTATGGCGAGGTGCTGCTGCATCCCGACCAGATCTCGGCCAAGTTCGATAGCTGGTTCCTGGCACTGCTTGCAGCGCTGACTTTTGCGGTCGCCACGCTTGGCATCAACGTGGTGGCGAATTTCGTCTCACCGGCCTTCGACTTCGCCAACGTCTTCCCGAAGCAGATCGACTTCAAGAAGGGCGGCTACATCGCGGCCGTGATCGCATTGGTGCTCTATCCGTTCGCCCCCTGGGAAGGCAGCGCCGCCTCCTTCGTCGGCGTCATCGGAGCCACGATGGGACCGATCTTCGGCGTCATGATGGTCGACTACTACCTGATCCGTAAAGGCGAGGTCGACGTCGAAGCACTTTACCGAGAGGACGGAGAATTCCGGTTCCAGGGCGGCTGGCATGTGAATGCCTTCATCGCCGCGGGCATCGGCGCGATCTTCTCGTCGATTCTGCCCAATTTCACCAACTGGCTGCCAGCCTGGTGGGGTGTTTATGGCTGGTTTTTCGGCGTGGCGATTGCCGGTGTCATCTACTACGTCCTGCGCTCTTCAGCGTCGGTGCGCGTACCGGCCAAAGCCTGACCGCAAAGAATCAGGGCGGGTTCGAAAAGCCCGCCCTGTTCATGCCGGATTGATCCGGGCAATCAATACAAAAGGTAAGCCAAAACTTACGCCATTTCAGCCAGCTTGCGCACGGTATTCCAGTTACGCGAGGTGCCGATGCCAAGGCGCTTGTGGCCGACAGCGCTGAGCAGGCGCGAATTCGGTCTCTCCCGCGAAAAGACGATCCAGATGTCGCCATTCACCAGCGCGATCTTTTCGTCTGGCGCCGCATAAGGCTTCAGTGTCTCGAGCGCCGCATCGGGCACCGGTTGACGCATGACACGAACCGCGACCTGGTCCGCTGCCTCGGCGGACTCTTTCGGAAACGGGTTTCCCGCAGCGAATGCCGGCCAGCCGGCTGCGTCACGCACGATGATGTCGACATGCCGACCAAAAGCTTGCGGGAATGCGGCCTCAAGCTGGGTTTCCAATGCGTTTATCGGATTTTCCGGCGCATCGAACAGCAGATTGCCACTGGCAGCCAGCGTGCGCGTATTGGTGTACCCCAATCCCTCGGCCATCGCCTTGAGATCGGCCATCACCACGCGACGCTGCGGTGTCAGCACGATGGAATAGAGCAGCGCAATATAGGTCCGCACTGCCCTACTCTGCCTCAGACCATCCGGCTCTGTTCGACCGCCGCCTCGATGAAAGAGGCAAACAGCGGATGCGGTTCCAGCGGACGGCTCTTCAGCTCCGGATGGTACTGCACACCGATGAACCAGGGATGGTCCGGATATTCGACCGTCTCGGGCAGCACGCCATCGGGAGACATGCCGGCAAAGACCAGCCCGCAGTCTTCCAGTCGCTGCTTGTAGTCGATGTTGACCTCGTAGCGATGGCGATGACGTTCGGAGATCTCGGTGTCGCCATAGATCGCGGCGATCTTGGAGCCGGATGCCAGCCGTGAATCATAGGCGCCGAGCCGCATGGTGCCGCCGAGATCGCCTGCCGCCTGCCGCTTCTCCAGCATGTTGCCCTTCAACCACTCCGTCATCAGGCCGACGACCGGTTCCTTGGTTGCACCGAATTCCGTCGACGAGGCATTTTCGATGCCTGCAAGCGAACGAGCCGCCTCGATACAGGCCATCTGCATGCCGAAACAGATGCCGAAATACGGCACCTTGCGCTCGCGGGCGAATTTGGCGGCAAGGATCTTGCCCTCCGAGCCACGCTCGCCAAAACCACCAGGCACCAGGATGCCGTGCACTTTTTCCAGGAACGGCGCCGGGTCCTCCTTTTCGAAGACCTCGCTTTCGATCCAGTCGAGCTTGACCTTGACGCGATTGGCCATACCGCCGTGCGACAACGCCTCGATCAACGACTTATAGGCATCCTTGAGGCCGGTATATTTGCCGACGATGGCGATGGTGACCTCGCCTTCCGGATTGTGGATGCGTTCCGCCACGCCCTGCCACGGCTCCATGCGCGGCTTCGGCGCCGGCTCGATACCGAAGGCCGCAAGCACTTCCGTGTCCAGTCCTTCGTTGTGATAGGCCATGGGCACGTCGTAGATGTGTCCTACGTCAAGCGCCTGGATGACGGCCGACTCACGCACGTTGCAGAACAAAGACAGCTTGCGGCGCTCTTCCTTCGGGATCGACCGGTCGGCACGCACCAGGAGGATATCGGGTGCAATGCCGATGGAACGCAGTTCCTTGACCGAATGCTGCGTCGGCTTGGTCTTCAACTCACCTGCCGCAGGAATATAGGGCATCAGCGTCAGATGTACGTAGACAGCATTGTTGCGTGGCAGATCGTTGCCGAGCTGACGGATGGCTTCCAGGAACGGCATCGCTTCGATGTCGCCCACCGTGCCGCCAATTTCGCACAGCACAAAGTCGTAATCCTCGTTGCCGTCGAGCACGAAGTTCTTGATTTCGTCGGTGACGTGCGGAATGACCTGCACGGTTGCACCGAGATAGTCGCCGCGCCGTTCGCGTTCGATAATGTTCTTGTAGATGCGGCCGGTGGTGATGTTGTCGTTCTGGTTGGCTGAACGGCCGGTGAAACGTTCATAGTGGCCGAGATCGAGATCGGTCTCGGCGCCATCGTCGGTCACAAACACCTCACCGTGCTGGTAAGGCGACATCGTGCCGGGATCGACATTGAGATAGGGGTCGAGTTTTTTGATGCGCGCGCGGTAACCGCGCGCCTGCAACAGGGCTCCGAGAGCCGCTGCGGCTATGCCTTTTCCAAGGGAAGAAACCACGCCGCCGGTGATGAATACATATCGCGCCATGGGAACCATCGCTTAGCGCGGCCTGATCGATTCCGCCAGTGGAAAAACCGCCGCGCGTGGTTTTTCCCGGAACTACTCGCTTGGCCGAGTTGCGGCCAAAACAAAAGGGCCGGCTGGTGCCGGCCCTTCCGCCACTTGTTCGTATCGCGTTACAGGACGACGACCTTGGTGCCCATCTTGACGCGGTTGTAGAGCTCGATGACGTGATCGTTGATCATGCGGAAGCAGCCGTTGGAGGAGCTGGTGCCGATGGTCTGCGGGGCAATGGTGCCATGGATACGCAGATGCGTGTCCTTCTTGCCGTCATAGAGGTAGATGGCGCGCGCTCCGAGCGGGTTCATGCCGCCGCCAGGCATACCGTCCTTGTACTGGCCGTACTTCTTCGGCTCACGTTCCTGCATGTCTTTCGTCGGGATCCATCGCGGCCACTCCTGCTTGTCGCCAACGCTGGTGTCGCCCTTGTACTGCAGGCCTTCCTTGCCGACCGCGATTGCATAGCGACGGGCCGTCGACCAGGATTCAACCAGATAGAGACGGCGTTCCGCCGTGTTGATGACGATGGTGCCGGGCTCGTAACCGGTGAACGCTACCTCCTGCGGCTCGTATTCCGGCTTCACTTTGAAGGGCTTCTTCGCCGACTTCTTGTCCATGACGGCATCCAGCGCCCGCGTCTGCGGCAGCATGGACATCGAGGACGAACCGGCATTGCCGCCGAACAGGCCGGCGAAAAGGCCGTTGTTGTTGCGTGGGCGGACTTCACCGGCACGCGGCTCGCTGCGCAGCTCGCCGTTGTTACCATTGGTAACGACGTCCTCAGCTTCCACCGTCAGCGGCTCCTCGACGACAGCCGGCATCGGCTCGATCGGCTTGGTGAGTTCGAGCTTGGCCAGTTTCTTGGCCTGCTTCGCATCCTCTGCCGGCTCCGCCGACTGGATCACCGGCTTCTGGCCTTTCTTGGTCAGGAAGTCCTGGCGGGCAGCCTCAGCCTTGACCTTGGCGGCTTCGCGCATCGCCATCTTGCGAGCCTCGAGCGCCTTTTCCTTGGCGAGCGCGCGTTCGACCAGGACCTGCTTTTCCAGATCCTCGATGCGAGCGAGGTCCGCCTCGGTCGGTTTCTTTTTCTTCTTGAGCTGCTTCAGCTCGACGGCCGCGCTTTTGGTCTTGGCGGCGTCGGCCTTGGTTGCTTTCGGATTGGCTGGTGCGGCCGCATAAGCAGGCGCACCAACGGTGAGCGCGGCACAAAGGCCGGCGAGAATGAAACTGCGAAGCCGCATGGCGAAGTTCCGTCCAGAAGAATGTTGCCCACGGCAAACAGCCGGCGCCATCAAGGCACCGCAATTGCCGCAATTTCGCTATAATCGAACAGGTGGCGACGGCTCAAGCGCCTTTGCCCACAGTGCAAGATCGAATCTTCGTGATGTCATCGCATTTGTGCCAACTGTGTTCCAGGAACAACAGGTAGTGGTGTTACTGTGCCGTACCGACAGTTATTTCCACGGCGACTGTGCCCAATCGGGACAGCAGAACACCACGCGATCGCGGGAAATGCCAAGCGGCTCAATTCAGCCGTTCGCTTAGCGTGATCGTGACCCGATCGCCGGGGCCTCTGCCGATCACCTTGAGAAGGTCGGCCTTGAGCGGCAGTTTGTGATTGCCGTCGCCGAGCGCCATGAACGAGCTCTGGAACGAGACGCCGTCAATGGCTGCGCGAACCTTCACCAGCCCCTTCGTTCCAAAAAACGCAGCCGAATGTGGCCAGAGGACATAGGTCCAACCGCCTTTGGCCGCGCTTTGGCATATCTGCGCATCAAAGCATGTGTCGAGAAGTTGTCCCATCTCTTGCCTCCCGGTGGAATTTCACCAAGGACGCGCGACGAGCGGCCGTTCCGACAAAGGCCGACAGATTTGACGCGTTCGCCTGGTGCTGCGACTTGCCGACTTCCGGCGCGTCGCGCACGTCGACGACCAAGGCATTTTCACCGACAATCAGCTTTCGAGCCTCGTCCGGAGTGATCTTCGGCACCACCGCATTCGCTGCCGCAATCATCTCTTTGACGCTGCTCGGCATTGTGTGGCTCCTCGGGGACAAACCGCACGGAGCCTGGTAGGACCTTGGAACTCCGGATAGATCCTCGAAAGACTTACGCCTCGAGGGCAAGTCATCGCCAAAACGAAAACGCCCGCCGGACCGGTCGGTCTGGCAGGCGTTTATGCGGAAAAGCCGTGAGGCAGATCGTTACTGGTTTGGAACCTGCGGCTGAGCGGGCTGCTGCGTTGCGGGAGCCGTCGCGCCGTTGGCCGCAGGAGCGGCAGCACCGTTGGCAGGCTGCGTCGACTGCGGCTTGGCGGCATCACCCGACGGCGGGGTCGGAGCCGTGTTGCCGGCCGGTGCAGCCGGCGTCGTGTTGCCTGGAAGCTGGTCGAGGACGCCCTTGCCGCCTGTCTGCTGCGTGATCGGCGCACGATCCAGGAAGTCGGTCGGCTTGCCGCCATAACGGGCGGAAATCGAAAGAATGAGCGATGTAGCGAAGAAAGCCGCCGCCAGGATCGCGGTTGCCCGCGTCAGCGCGTTGGCCGCACCACGCGCGGTCATGAAACCCGAACCACCACCGATGCCGAGACCGCCGCCTTCCGAGCGTTGCAGAAGCACCACGCCGACAAGCGCGAGCACGATCATGAGATGGATGACGATCAGGACGGTTTGCATTGTCTACCTTGGCAAAACTGGCGCGGACACCAGCGGCGACCGGTGAACAGGTGGCGGCTCATACAATGCTTTCGTAGCATTTCCAAGCCCGGCACCCGAATATGGGGATCGGGGTTGCCTTTGCAACCGCCAGCCGGGTTCCTAGAGGCTCCGATACGCCTCGGCGATGCCGAGAAAATCAGCGGCCTTCAGGCTGGCACCGCCTACCAACGCACCGTCGACATTGGCAACGCCCAGCAATTCAACCGCATTGGAAGGTTTGACGGAACCACCGTAAAGAATGCGAATCTTCGCCGCTTCAACTGCTCCGAGCTTTTCGGCAAGTTTCGCACGGATATGAGCGTGTGCTTCGGCGACATCCCCGGCTGTCGGCGTCAGGCCGGTGCCGATGGCCCATACAGGCTCGTACGCCAAGACAGCATTCACGGCGGTCGCACTTGCCGGCACCGAGCCGGCAACCTGACGGGACAGGATATCGAGCGTGGCACCCTGCTCGCGCTGCTCGCGGGTCTCACCGATGCAGATGATCGCGACAAGACCGGCGCGCCAGGCTGCTTCTGCCTTGGCATGGACGGTCGCATCGTCCTCGCCATGGTCGGTGCGACGCTCGGAATGCCCGACGATCACGTGGCTGGCACTGGCATCCTTCAGCATCTCCGCCGAAATATCACCGGTATGCGCGCCGTTTTCCTTGGCGTGGCAATCTTCGCCGCCAGTTCTGACCGGAGTGTCCGCAACCGCCTCGGCAGCGCGCGAAAGCAGCGTCGCCGGGACGCAGACCAGCGCATCGGTTTCCGCATCCAGGCCGTTCATGAAGCCATGACCGATCGAACGCAACTCACCAAGCGAAGCGCCGGTTCCGTTCATCTTCCAGTTGCCTGCCACAAGGGGACGTATACCTGGCGTCATTCTGCGGTTCTCCGATCGTTCTGTCCGGGCCTTCCCTACCAAAAACAGGCCACAAAGCAATCGACAGTAGGCTTGAAGGACGCTATTGCGCTTGGCTTACTTCAAATACGGACATCATCATGCTCTCTACATTGCGAAGCGCGGCGGGAACCTGGGTGGCGAAAGCCCTGCTCTCCCTCTTGGTGGTCAGCTTCGCTGTTTGGGGCATCTCCAGCCGCATGATGGGCACGATCGCCGGGCACCATAGCGTGCTGACGACGGGGGGCACATCCGTTTCCGTCACGGAATACCGCCTCGCCTACGATCGCGAACTCAATGTCATGTCGCAGCAGTTCGGCCAGCGGCTGACGCGGGAACAGGCCAAGGCGCTCGGCGTCGACAACCGCGTGCTCGTGCAACTTGTCTCCGGCGCGGTACTGGATGAGCAGGCACGAAAGCTCGGCCTTGGGCTTTCCGAGGATCGCGTTGCCGAACTCACCCGCGACGATCCAGCCTTCAAGGGCGGCAATGGCCAGTTCGACCGCCGACTGTTCGACTACGTGCTGCGACAGATCGGTATGCGACCGGAAGACTATCTGAAGAACCGCGTGCAGGTGGCGACCCGCCAGCAAATCGTCGAGGCCGTGTCCGACGGCATGCAGGCTCCGGATACGTTCCTGAAGGCTGTTGCGCTCTACCGCGGCGAAGACCGCACCATCGACTATCTGGTGCTGCCGAAATCTCTGGTCGAGCCGATCCCGGCGCCGTCCGATAGCGATCTGAGCACCTATTTCGAGGCCAACAAGAAGAAATATGCTGCGCCCGAATACCGGAAGTTTTCCTATGTCCGCCTCGAGCCCGAAGACATCATGGACCTCTCCGCGGTAACCGAGCAGCAGATCAAGGACGACTACGAGAAGAACAAGGCCCGCTACACGACGCCCGAGACACGCACGATCGAGCAGCTCGTCTTCAAGTCACCCGAAGCGGCAACCGCGGCATTCGATTCGCTGCGCAGCGGCGCGACCTTCGACAAGCTGGTGACTGCCGAAGGCAAGACACCCGCCGACACGCTGCTTGGAACGCTGGCCAAGGACAAGATCGCCGACAAGGCTGTGGCGGAAGCCGCCTTCGCACTGAAGGCCAATGAGGTAAGCCCGGTCGTCAAGGGTGCCTTTGGCCCGGTCCTGCTTCGCGTCACCGAAATCAAGCCGGAAGTGGTGAAGCCGGTCGCCGAAGTATCCGACCAGATCCGCAAGGAACTGGCCGTCAACGAAGCCAGCCGCATCCTGCTCGATACACATGATTCCTATGAGGATGCGCGTGCTGGCGGTTCCACCATGCAGGAATCTGCTGACAAGCTGAAGCTGAAGGTGGTCCCGATCGAGGCCATCGACCGGACTGGCCAGCGGCCGGACGGTACGGTCGTGGCCGGCCTTCCGGAATCGGTGTCTTTGATCCGCGCCGTATTTGACGCCGAACAGGGCATCGAGAACGAAGGTCTGACCACCGCCGACAATGGCTATGTCTTTTACGAATTGAACGGCGTCACGCCGGCTCGTGATCGCACATTGGATGAAGTGCGCCAGAAGGTAGTCGCGGACTGGACCGAGGCCGAAGCCGAGAAGCGGCTTGCCGCCAAGGCGGACGAACTGGAAAAGCGCGTCAAGGCGGGAGCCACGCTCGATACCGTCGCCGGTGAACTCAAGCTCGAAAAGCAGACCAAGCGCGGCCTGAAGCGTGAAGCCGACGATGCCGACTTCGGCAAGGAAGGCACCGCGGCTGCCTTTGCCGTCGCCGAAGGTGGCTCCGGCATCGTCTCTGCCCCGACAGGTACCGCCAAGATCCTGTTCAAGGTGGCGGAGGTGTTCGAGCCTGCTGCCGCCGACGCCTCGGCGGTTCCTGACGACGTCAAGAAATCCTTCGCATCCGGCATGTCCGATGACCTGCTTGAGGAGATGGTCGCGCAGTTGCAGTCGCAGTTCAGCGTCAAGGTCGACCAGGTGGCGATCGAGCAGGCCCAGCAGATCCGATGAGTGCGCTGAAGCCTCATATCGCCAAGGTTGCGGCGGGCAATACGCTCTCCTTCGAGGAGGCACGCGAGGCCTTTGACATCATCATGTCGGGCGATGCGACGCCAGGCCAGATCGGCGGCTTCCTGATGGCGCTGCGCGTGCGCGGCGAAGCCGTCAGCGAAATTTCCGGCGCGGTGGCCACCATGCGCGACAAGATGCTGCGCGTAGAGGCCCCAGCCGGAGCGGTCGACATCGTCGGCACGGGTGGGGACGGTTCTCATTCGCTCAACATTTCGACCGCATCCGCTTTCGTCATCGCCGGCGCCGGCGTGCCCGTGGCAAAGCATGGCAATCGTGGCCTGTCCTCGCAGACCGGTTCGGCCGATGTGTTGGCCGGGCTCGGCATCAAGATCGACCTCTCGCCCGAAGCGATCGGTGATTGCATTGCCAAGGCTGGCGTCGGCTTCATGTTCGCGCCCTCACATCATCCGGCCATGAAACATGTCGGCCCGGTGCGCGGCGAGCTCGGCACGCGCACGATCTTCAACCTGCTTGGCCCCCTCTCCAATCCGGCAGGCGTCGGCCGCCAGATGGTCGGCGTGTTTGCACCAGAATGGATCGTTCCCGTGGCGGAGGCATTGAAGGCCCTCGGTGCCGACCACGCCTGGGTAGCGCATGGCGACGGCTATGACGAAATCACCACCACCGGCGAGACAGACGTGGCTGAACTGGTTGGCGGCGCAATCCGCACCTTCAAGCTGACGCCGGAGATGGTCGGGTTGAAACGCCACACCAAGCAGGACCTGCGCGGTGGTGATGCCAGCTATAATGCCGAGGCGCTGCGCAAGCTGCTTTCCGGTGCGCCGGGTGCATATCGTGATACCGTGTTGATGAACGCCGGTGCAGGCCTGGTGGTGGCCGGCCGGGCGGCAACTCTGGAAGACGGAGTGAAACAAGCCGCTACGGCCATCGACACAGGCAAGGCCAGGGCAGTGCTGGAAACGCTGGTCAAGGTTTCCAACGAATAGGTCAGGACTGACGACAATGGCGGATATCCTGCGCAAGATCGAAGCCTACAAGCGCCAAGAGATTGCCGCTGCCAAGGCGCGTCTGCCGCTCGTCGAGATCAAGGCGCGCGCTGCCGATGCCGACCGTCCGCGCGGTTTCCTCGCAGCACTCGAAACCAGGCGGGCTGCCGGCGCCTTTGCGCTCATCGCAGAGATCAAGAAGGCAAGCCCGTCCAAGGGATTGATCCGGGCCGACTTCGACCCACCAGCCCTGGCGAGAGCCTATCAGGCTGGCGGCGCTGCATGCCTGTCGGTACTGACCGATTCACCCTCCTTCCAGGGCGCGCCGGAGTTCCTGACCTCAGCCCGCGAGGCCGTTGCTCTTCCGGCATTGCGAAAGGACTTTCTGTTCGATCCATACCAGGTTTACGAAGCGCGCGCCTGGGGCGCCGACGCGATCCTCATCATCATGGCAAGTGTCGATGATCAACTTGCTGCAGAGCTTGAAGACACCGCCTTTTCGCTTGGCATGGACGCGCTGGTCGAGGTTCACGACGAGGAAGAGACCGAGCGCGCCTTGAAACTCAGGTCGCGCCTCCTCGGCATCAACAATCGCAATCTGCGTACGTTTGAGACCAGTCTCGAAACCTCCGAACGGCTTGCAACGATGGTGCCGGCCGATCGCCTGCTGGTCAGCGAAAGCGGCATCTTCACCCATGACGACTGCCGCCGCATGGAAAAAAGCGGTATCGGCACCTTCCTCGTCGGCGAAAGCCTGATGCGACAGACCGACGTGACAGCGGCAACGCGCGAGCTGCTCGGCCTCGATGCCAGAGCCGAGGCCGTCTGAAGATGCCCGGAGACGCCCTCACCCATCTCGACGCGCAGGGCGAGGCGCACATGGTCGATGTCGGCGACAAGGCCGAAACGGTGCGCACCGCGGTGGCCGAAGGGTCCGTTTCGATGCAGGCTTCGACGCTGGCCATGATCCTCGACGGAAACGCCAAGAAAGGTGATGTGCTGGGAACTGCCCGCATCGCTGGTATCATGGCCGCAAAGAAGGCACATGAACTGATCCCGCTCTGCCATCCCCTGCTGTTGACCAAGGTTTCAGTCGATATCGAGCCGGACCACGCTTTGCCTGGCCTGAAGGTCACTGCACTTGCCCGCGTCACCGGAAAGACCGGAGTCGAGATGGAAGCGCTCACCGCCGCTTCGGTCGCCTGTCTCACCATCTACGACATGGCCAAGGCTGTGGATCGCGCCATGACCATCTCCGGCATAAGGCTGGTGGAAAAAACCGGCGGGAAGTCCGGAGACTACAAGGCGGGCGCCTGATGTCGCTGGTTCCCGTCGAAGAAGCGTTACAGCGGCTGCTGAGCGATGCCGAACCCCTCGGTGCGGAGACCGTCGCTTTGGCGGATGCCTTTGACCGGGTGCTGGCTGCGCCGCTGGCGGCGCTGCGTACCCAGCCGCCTTTCGATGCTTCCGCCATGGATGGTTATGCTGCGAAAGCTGCTGATGTCGCTGCAACGCCAGCAAGATTGAAGGTGATCGGCAGCGCACCCGCCGGCCGTGCATTCCAAGGCACAGTCGGCAGCGGCGAGACGGTGCGTGTCTTTACCGGCGCACCTCTGCCAGCCGGTGCCGACACCATCGTGATCCAGGAAAACGTGCGCGATCTCGGCGATGGTACCATCGAGGTTCAAGAGCCCTCGTCCGAGGGACGCAATGTCCGTCGCAAGGGCCTGGATTTCAATGCCGGTGACGTGTTGCTCAAGAAGGGCCGCGTTCTCGACGCTGCCGCGCTGTCGCTTGCCGCTTCTGCCAACCATCCGGCCCTTGCCGTGGTGCGCCGCCCTTTGCTGGCCATCATCGCCACCGGCGACGAATTGCTTCCACCTGGTAGCACGCCAGGGCCGGATCAGATCATCTCGTCCAATGCCTTTGGCGTGGCGGCGGCGGCGCAGTCCGTCGGCGCCCATGCGCTGGATCTCGGCATCGCGCCCGACAACAGGGACGCAATCGCTGCCGCAGTACGGCAGGCGGCCGAAGCCGGCGCCAACGTGATCGTCACACTGGGCGGCGCTTCAGTCGGAGACCATGACCTCGTCCATGAGGTCCTGACCGGCGAAGGCATGACATTGGATTTCTGGAAGCTTGCCATGCGCCCCGGAAAACCATTGATGTTCGGCCGCATGGGTGCAATCCGTTGCATCGGGCTGCCAGGGAATCCCGTGGCGAGCCTCGTCTGTTCGCAACTTTTCCTGAAACCCTTGCTCGCGCAGCTCGGTGGACGGCCTTTCAGCCAGAACATCCGCGAAGCCCGGCTCACGACCAATATGGGAGCCAATGACCGCCGTCAGGATTACATCCGTGCCAGGGTCGAACAGACCGGCGACACGTTAACGGCTACTCCGTTTGGCGTGCAGGATTCCTCGATGCTCCGGACTCTCTCGGAGGCCAATGGCTTGATCATTCGAGCGCCACACGCAGCAGCAGTGGAAGCCGGCTCCATCTGCAACGTGTTGATGCTGCGCTGATCCCAGCCTCCTGGGCAAAGAAATACTATGGCAACGGCCCTGGCTGTCTTCCATCAGCCAGGGCCCGACTTTCGCATCAATTCAGGACTTCGACGATTTCGTGGGTTTCCGGATCCACGAGAACTGTCCTGTTGTCGATGACGGTGTAGCGATATCGTGTATCGGGAACTTCATGGAGCGTCACCGTCTCGGGTACCCTCGAGCCCAGATTGAGTTCCAAGCCCAGCACGTTGATCGAAGCCACCGGATTCTTGTGGACGTATTCGCGGATGACGGTCTTTTGCTCCGGCTCGATCACGATCGCATTTGGCCGTGTTTCAGGGACCACAACGGTCCGCGTTTCTGGAACCACCACGGTATCCTGTGCGTAGGTAGCGCCAACGCCAGCGAGCACTGCGCAAACGGCATATATCGGAAGAAGCGTTTTCATCGTTCTCTCCTTTCAAGCACGATTGCCCAAAGGAGGAATGTCGGTTGCCGGTACGCGTTCCCAATGAATTAAGGTCTTGTTGCGGCAACTTTGTGCCAAGCAACAAGCCCATCGAAGCCGTTCCCTCAAGACGAGACGGTATCAGCGCAAGGGGAGGAAAAGCTCGGTAACGGCTTCATGTTCCGCCACCATCGGGATGAAACTCACCCGTCGGCAATAAAGCGGGAAGTCCCGCATATCCTCGCCACTCGCCGGCAGCCAGCTGCTGTATAAGTACAAAATTGCCGGCTCGAGATTGGCGGCACCAGTCACGCGGAGCACCGCGCATCGCCCGCCTGGAATGACGCCGGCTTCCACACCTTGATCGTTCGCCGCAATTTCGCGATCGGTTCCCGTGCACAGGTCGACGCGGAAATCATCCAGGGACACCGTGTCTGAATCCGAATGAAACACATTGTAGGTGGCTCCCGCACTTGCATTCAGACCGGCAGACCGTCGCCAGGCGATGAATCTCCGGATCGTCTCGCCGACCCTGGCCGGGTCGCCCCGATGTTTCATCACAGCGACGGGCGTTGCCGGCATCGCGATGACCTCCACGCGCTCCGGGGAATAGGTGGCTCGCGTGAGCTTTGTCCTCGCATCGCTCAGCGGCTGTAGGGCGGACAGCCATGCCTGCCAGTCGGGAGAAGCCTGGAACACGGACGGCAATTGTCCAATTCTACGCCGGAAGGCGCGGGCAAATGCTTCGGGCGCCGCATAGCCGACATTCATCGCGACTTCGGTGACCTGCGCATCTTCGTCGCGCGCCAACACCTGGGAGGCCCGCTTCATGCGCGCAAGCTGGACGTAGCGCTTCACGGACAGCCCGAAAGTGGCCGTGAATTGTCGATGGAAATGATACTTCGAGAAAGCCGCGACACCACTGAGGGCATCCAGGCTCAAATCATCGTCGATATGCTGGTCGATATGATCCAGCACCCGTTGCATGCGGATCTCGTAATGGTCACGTGACATCTTCGACATCGCGATCTCCTGTCGACACCAACTTGACGGCTCAAGAAGCAGCGCGCTCGACCATTCTTGCTGAATTGTAGCGGCCATGTTGGCGAGCAGGGATACCCCGCAGTAAGAACTTCGTGACGGCGGAAGCCACCCCGCAGCAACTCGAGCGCCAGGCCTTGTCAGGCGGGTGAAAGTCAACCGCCTGAATCCGGACAGCGGTTTCAGATCGTGGCTTCAGGCCCCGGGGGCAAGCAGGAGGTGAATTTTGGTTATGAAGGAACCGCCTTTGCCCGGTCGCAGACGACATCGCAGAGACCGTCTCACAGCAGCCCAGGTGTTAGGCCTGATGGGGCTGTGCGCCGTTGGCTCGGAACTGCTGGCAGCCTATGCCGAAAACACCGGAAAGATCGGTGCCGTCCTCTTCGCCCTGGTTTTCTTCGGAGCACTCTACGGCGCGCCGGCACTGCTCGCGCGCGAGGTCACCCGCCGAGCCGGATGGGGCTGGCCGTCACTACTGTTGCTTGCATTCGCGCTGGGTATTGCCCAGGCGTGCCTGATCGATCAATCGCTCTTCAGCGAAGACTATGTCGGGTACGAAGGCTGGGCGGAATCCCGACAGGCTGCATTCGTCCCGGTGCTTTCCATCAGTGCGAATCAGGCATTCAACTTCATCGTCGGCCATGTGATTTTCAGCTTCGGGGCGCCGATCGCTGTTGCAGAAGCGTGGCGGCCTCAACTTGCCCTTCGGCCCTGGCTCGGGCCTGTCGGCACAGGGATTGCTGTTGCCTTGTATCTGGGCGCAGCACTGTTGATCGCGGTGGAGCCGGAATCCCGAAGCGCCTCGACAGCCCAGTTCACCATATCCGCCGCCCTCGCTGGCGCCTGCATTCTAGCCGCATGGCTGATGGGAAGGAACCTTCGACCGCAGGCTGGGCCGGAACGGAGTGTTGCGTCACCTAGCCCGCTTTTCGCCTTCGCGGCGGCCTTCCTGCCCGGCCTCATATTGGCAAGCGATGTCTTGGGAGAAAACTGGACCGGTTTCACATTCAACGTCATCGCGACGGCGCTTGTCGGCATGCTAGTCTGGCGGCGGTCACAACGACCAGGCTGGGACGTTCGCCACACCGCCGCAGTTGCATTGGCTTTTCTGGTGAGCAGAGGCGTGCTGGCATTCACCTATTTTCCGCTGGCCGGCCAGGTAGAGCCATTCGCCAAATATTCCCACAATGTCGTGATGATGCTCGCCGTACTCGTTGCCGGCTGGTTTGCGTTGCACCCTTCTGCGCCAAAGCAATTGGCCTCCTGATACCGCACTCGACCCGAAGCAACTTCGCACCAGAAGTCGGGGCTCCTGTTGACCACATGGAAGCGAATCTGCTTGCCGAGTGGGCAAGGATTTTGGGCTTCAGCGGGTTCAGCGGCCGGCAATTCAAGACAAACGGCAACCCGCCTCTCCGTTAACCTGAACAAAGCGTCAACAAATTCATTAAACTTTAATTGGTTGCGGAACACAAATGGAACAGATAGTGTTTGTTCCGGGTTTGTTTTTCTGATTCCGGTTCCGTTCCACGGAGGGTGGCAATGCTGACACGCAAGCAACACGAGCTTTTGCTCTTCATCCATGAGCGGTTGAAGGAAAGCGGAATTCCCCCCTCCTTCGATGAGATGAAGGAGGCGCTCGACCTGGCCTCCAAGTCCGGAATCCATCGGCTGATCACCGCCCTGGAAGAACGTGGTTTCATTCGACGGCTGCCGAACCGTGCGCGGGCGCTGGAAGTGCTGCGATTGCCGGATTCGATCGCTCCCGGGCTCAACGCGGCCAGGAAATTCTCGCCGGCGGTTATCCAGGGCAGCCTCGGGCGTCCTGCCCCTAAGGAGCCGCAACGCCTGCAGACGCCCAGCAATGACGATGACGTCGCAGCTTCGGTTTCCATCCCAGTGATGGGACGCATCGCTGCCGGTGTACCGATCGACGCGATCCAGCACCGTACCCATTCGATTTCCGTGCCACCGGACATGATTTCGGGAGGCGAGCACTATGCCCTTGAAGTCAAAGGCGATTCCATGATCGAAGCCGGCATTTTTGATGGCGATACGGTCATCATCCGCAATGCCAATTCGGCTAATCCTGGCGAGATCGTTGTGGCATTGGTCGACGAGGAAGAAGCTACGCTCAAGCGTTTCCGCCGCAAGGGCGCCTCGATCGCGTTGGAAGCAGCCAATCCTGCCTATGAGACGCGAATCTTTGGACCGGATCGGGTCAAGGTTCAAGGCAAGCTTGTCGGACTGATCCGTCGCTATTAAGCGGCCCTGAATTTAGCCGACTACAAATCAACGGAACTGGCTTTCAGAATCTGTCCTGGACTGGGCAGAGTGGTTCGAGCTCGCCGCTTTGGGTTTGGATTTGAAGGCTTTTTCAGGGCGAGGCGGCAATCCTCTTGCCTCGCGTGTAAATCCTCGCTGGGCATGCCAGGGCCGATGTTTGGTATCGAGCGCGAACAGGACATTAGCCGGCTTATCAGCTGGAGAATCAAATCGCACCGCCGCGCTGCCGATACGAGCGAGATCCTGCTTAGTGACAACCACCACTGCCGGATCGTTGCAGGGGTCGTGTGCGGTTGCATCATCGATGACAATGAGTGCCGCGATCCCGCAAGCCGATTTGGCGATATCGGCACTGGCGGCCGTTACGACAACGGCGCCCGACAAATGGCGGGCGAAACACAGTCGCCGAGTGCACAGGAACGGCATGCCAAGCGGCATGTCGAGTGCATTTTCAACAGTCAGTTCAACGTCATCCGAAACATCTTCGGGGAAAATCGTCGTTTCTACGTTGAGCGCCCGGCGCCAGTTGTCGAGCGTGAATGGATTGGGTCGTGCCCGGCTGACTGCAAGCTCGTTACCGGCGATTGGCAAGGCGACGAGACGCGCGTCCTCTGAGATCAGCACATCGGGCGTTTCGACATTGCCCATCGCCGTCAGACCGGCCAGCGCAAAGGGCAATGCCAGCAAGCGTAGCCATGTCGTCGCCATCGCACCGATGGCGAGTGCGACAGCAACGAAGAGCACCGATTGCGTCGAGACCAGGCCAACCCCATCGACAGGCGAGCGTACCGAAATCCAGTCCGCGATCGCCATCATCACCGTCAGTCCCTTGCCCATCGCATAGAGAAACGGGCCATCGGCTCCAAACGGCATGGCAATCGCGCTGAGAACGGCGGCCAGCATGACAAACGAAACCACTGGCATCACGGCCAGGTTGGCGAACAAACTCAAGGGTGAGACCCGCTGGAAATGCCAGACCGCGAACAGTGCCGTGGCAAGGCCGGCGATGATCGAGGTCGCAGCCATGCCAGCAACCGCAATCAGCGACTTGTGCGCGAGGAACCCGGCAAACGAGCGCACCGGTTGCGCGGGGGCAGGCATAACTTCACGCCGCTGCGCCCAGGCCGCGTAGGCGCCGATCAGCGCGGCAGTCGCGGCAAATGACATCTGGAAAGACGGACCGACCACTTCATGCGGCGCAGTCAGGATCACGATCACTGCCGAGATTGCCAGGTTGCGCATCGACAGCGCCGCTCGGTCGAACAGCACCGCAATCAACATCACCGACAGCATGATGAAACTGCGCTCTGCAGCGACCACCACCCCGGAGATCGCGAGATATGCGGCAATCGAACAAAGGGCTGCGAAGGCAGCATATTTCTTGACAGGCCGGCGCGCCGAGAAATCCGGAAACAGCGCGAAAGCACCGCGCAGCAGAAACATCACGGTTCCAGCGACCAGTGCCATGTGCAGGCCGGATATCGAGATGATGTGGTAAATGCCGGTCCTGCGCATCGCTTCGTTGACGGAGTCTGGAATGCCGGCGCGCACGCCGACGATCAGGGCCGCAGCGATCTCGCCCTCCGCCCCACCAATTGAAGCGCGAATGCGATCCGCGATCGTTTCGCGGGCAGTCTCGATGGCAACCGACAGCCGAGTGGCGAGCGGCGCGGCCCCCTCCAGGGGAACAAGCTTGGGCTTTCCCATGAAGAAGCCAGTCGCCGCGATCCCGTCGAAATAGCTCTCGAAGGAAAAGTCATAGCCGCCGGGTCGTACCGGGCCGGCAGGCGGCATCAGCCGGGCATAACCGGACACGATCGATCCAGCGCGGATATCTGCCGGCATTGCCAAAGCCGAAAGCCGAACCCGCTCCGGCTGATAGCGCAGTTTGGGCCGCTCGGTATCTATGACGTCGAGCGTCAGTCGCGTGCGCCCACTGGCCATCGGTTCAACCGAGATGACGCGGCCTGTCACCCTGGTCGACACCTGCGCTCCCAGCATGCTGCCCGGCATGCGCCACGTCTCGACCTTGCCGGCAAGGATGCCCAGCACGAGGAACAGGGCGGCCATCATTGCAAGATGCACGCCGAGGCGGGAGCGCGAAAGCAGCGCGACGAGAGCAAGAGCGAGACTGCCGGCAATCAACTGCACGAAGGCCGGCTCGTGATCGAGGGAGAAGTAGACCGTCGCCCCTGCCCCGAGAAAAACCGGAGCAAACAGGAACGCGACGCCGCGATCGAACTCCAATGCGATCGCCTTCGCGAACTGGTCTCTGCCAATCAGCTTTCGCAAGTTTTGCCAGCGGGCTTCCAGCCACGGCGGGTCGCCTGGAGGCATGCCCCAGACATCGGAATGAGGATTCTGGCGTGCCGAGATCAGATCATCGAGCCGCGATGGCGCCCCGATCGTCTGAGTGTCAGGCGAGGCCGCCGCCGCGAAGCCGTCAACGACCGAGACAGAAGCGAACAGAAGACGCTCGTTGATGCCTTGTTCGGCATCAGCGTCCCCTTGCCCAACCCTCCCCGGTCCAGCCATCGGGCCTGCCCCTTGCGCCCCTGACCTCCTATGCTACATGAACGCCCAAACAACGAAAGTCCGCGCTCCCGCGCTTCTTCCCGAGAGTTCCATGCCCGATCAGGTCGTAACCCGTTTCGCTCCCTCTCCCACCGGTTATCTGCACATCGGCGGCGCACGTACGGCGCTGTTCAATTGGCTCTATGCCAAGCACACCCATGGCAAGATGCTGCTGCGCATCGAGGATACCGACCGCGAGCGCTCGACTGACGCCGCCACCGCCGCCATCCTCGAAGGGCTGACCTGGCTGGGCATGACCTGGGACGGCGAGGCTGTTTCGCAATTCCAGCGTGCCACGCGCCACCGTGAAGTCGCCGAGGAACTGGTGCGGCTGGGCAAGGCCTACTATGCCTATGAGACGCCAGCCGAACTGGACGCCATGCGTGAGTCCGCCCGCGCGCAGGGACTGCCGCCGCGCTACAACGGCCATTGGCGCGACCGTGATGCTTCCGAGGCTCCCAAGGGCGTGGCAGGTGCGATCCGTATCAAGGTGGCGCGCGAAGGTGAGACCGTCGTCAACGATCTCGTGCAGGGAGAGGTGCGCTTTCCCAACAAGGATCTCGACGATTTCATCATCCTGCGCTCGGACGGCGTGCCGACCTATATGCACGCTGTCGTGGTCGACGATCATGATATGGGTGTCACTCATATCATCCGGGGCGACGACCACCTGACCAACGCCGCGCGGCAGACCGCGATTTACCGCGCCATGGGCTGGGATGTGCCGAAGATGGCGCATATCCCGCTGATCCACGGTGCCGACGGCGCAAAGCTGTCAAAGCGTCATGGCGCACTCGGCGTCGAAGCCTATCGCGCCATGGGCTACTTGCCGGAAGCACTGCTCAACTATCTCGCGCGTCTTGGCTGGAGCCATGGTGATGATGAGGTCATGTCGATCGAGCAGATGGTGTCATGGTTCGATATCGTCGACGTCAACAAGGGTGCCGCCCGCTTCGATTTCGCCAAGCTCGAGGCACTGAACGGCGTCCACATGCGCAGTATGGATGATACGGCACTGACCAAAGTGTTTTTCGAGACGCTGCCCTATCTGCCCAACGGCGAAGCGCTGGCCACCCAGCTGGACGAGAAGAAGAAAGTCCAGGTGCTGCAAGCCATGCCCGGCCTGAAGGAACGCGCCAAGACGCTGGTGGAACTCGCCGACAGCCTCTATTTCATCGCTGCCCAGCGCCCGCTGCAACTGGACGAAAAAGCGGCCTCATTGCTCGACGCTGACGCCAAGGTCGTCCTCAAGGCCGTGCTTGGCCATTTCCAGGCGCTTGGCGAGTGGACCGTTGCCACGACCGAAGCCGCGGTACGAGCCTATGCCGAGACCGCGGGCGTCAAACTTGGCAAGGTGGCGCAGCCTTTGCGCGCGGCACTGACCGGCCGCAGCACCTCACCAGGCGTCTTCGACGTACTGGCCGTGCTTGGTCGTGACGAAAGTCTTGCTCGCATCGCAGATCAAATCGATTAGGAGTTCTGGTCCAAGAACTTTAGCATTGAAAGGTTTCTTTTGCGGTGCAACATTGCCGCCGGATCAATCAGCCCTAACTATTCCGGCGGCTGTAATCTCGTGCATTTCAAGGGCTTGTGGCGTTCCGCGTAGCGGACCGTCTTGGCCTGCAGACCAGGGAACAAGAAGGAGTTTGCGATGACCGGACAGACGGCAAAACTGGAGCTCGACGGCAAGACGCACGAGTTCAAGGTCCGAAGCGGTTCGGTCGGTCCGGACGTTATCGACATCGGTGCGCTGTATTCGACGACCGGAGCTTTCACCTACGATCCTGGCTTCACATCGACGGCGAGCTGCGAGTCGGCCATCACCTACATCGATGGCGATGCCGGCGTGCTTCTGCACCGAGGCTACCCGATCGATCAGCTCGCCGAACACGGCGATTTCCTGGAGGTGTGCTACCTGCTGCTCTACGGCGAACTGCCGACCAAGGCGCAGAAAGACGATTTCGACTACCGCGTCACGCGCCATACCATGGTACACGAGCAGATGACCCGGTTCTTCACCGGTTTCCGCCGCGATGCGCACCCGATGGCGGTCATGTGCGGCGTGGTCGGCGCCCTGTCGGCCTTCTACCACGACTCGACTGACATTTCCGACCCTTACCAGCGCATGGTTGCGTCCGTACGCCTCATAGCCAAGATGCCGACGATCGCGGCGATGGCCTATAAATACCACATCGGCCAGCCCTTCGTTTACCCGAAGAACGAGCTCAACTTCGCCGCCAACTTCCTGCATATGTGCTTTGCCGTGCCTTGCGAGGAATACAAGGTCAATCCAGTGCTGGCGCGCGCCATGGAGCGCATCTTCATCCTGCATGCCGACCACGAGCAGAATGCCTCGACCTCTACGGTGCGCCTGGCTGGCTCCTCGGGCGCCAATCCCTTCGCCTGTATCGCAGCCGGCATCGCCTGTCTCTGGGGGCCCGCGCATGGCGGCGCCAACGAGGCGGCACTCAACATGCTGTCCGAGATCGGCAGCGTCGACCGCATTCCGGAATACATCGCCCGCGCCAAGGACAAGAACGACCCGTTCCGGCTGATGGGCTTCGGCCACCGCGTCTACAAGAACTACGATCCACGCGCCAAGATCATGCAGAAGACCACGCATGAGGTGCTGGGTGAACTCGGCATCAAGGATGATCCGACGCTCGACGTGGCGATCGAACTCGAACGGATTGCATTGACCGATGAATATTTCATCGAGAAGAAGCTCTATCCGAATATCGACTTCTATTCCGGCATCACGCTGAAGGCGCTCGGCTTCCCGACCACCATGTTCACCGTGCTGTTCGCCGTCGCCCGTACCGTCGGCTGGATCGCACAGTGGAAGGAAATGATCGAGGATCCGCACCAGAAGATCGGCCGTCCACGCCAGCTCTATACCGGCGCGCCAGAGCGCGACTATGTGCCCATCGCCAAGCGCTGACCGTTCGCGCCTTCGCTGACGTTTTCACCGCCCCTGATGCACCGCATCAGGGGCGGTTTTCATATGCATCGAACACATGACGACCGCGTCCTCGTTGTCGAGTAACGACCGGGACATCACGCCGCTCTCAACAACTGTTGATTTGCGAGGCCTGTCATTTGACCGAGCACAGATGGCACCCGCCGCATTTCCCCGCTAGGTGCGGATTGGCAGCACATGCTGCATTTGAAATCACCCGCAACCAATTCAACCAAGATATTGAGGGATAATATGCAATTTGGTTTTCTGCAGCCTTGGGCGCCGCAGTTGCTCAGCATCCTGCGCATCACGACCGCAGCCACTTTCCTGACCCATGGCACCATGAAGCTGCTTGGCTGGCCAGCCCCATTCCCCTACCCGCTCAATGGCTTGACCACGACCGCTGCCGTCCTGGAAATCATTGGTGGTCTGTTGCTGGTCATTGGCTTGTTCTCGCGCCCGGTGGCTTTCATCCTCGCTGGCCTGATGGCATTCGCCTATTTCATCGCGCATGCGCCACAGGGCTTCTTCCCGGTACTCAACGGCGGTGAAGCCGCAATGCTCTTCTGCTTCGTGTTTCTCTTCATCGCTGCGGCTGGTCCCGGCGCGTGGAGCGTTGATGCAGTGCTTGGCAAAGACAAGTAATCAAGCCAGCAGCCCCAGCCACGAAAAAACAGCCGGCCTCAAGGCCGGCTGTTTTTTGTTTCGGTCCCGGGCACTCCTGACTCAAGCCTGTCAGGATGACATGGCTATCCTTGGCGTGTTTCTTCTTTCACGGAGCCTGTCGAGATGCTGAGCGCATTTGCCACCCGGTCCGTCAGCCTGCAATCCATGCTTCAGGTGACGTTTCAAGCCCCCACCGAAGACGTCGACCGTATCATGGCCGATGTTACCGCGATCATCCCGCTCGTCATGGGCAAATATGACAGCAATTCCTATCAGAGTGCCGAGGGGACTGAACGCTATCGTCCCCTGCCAGGCGCGGCAGCCGGACCGGAAACTGAACTTCGCAAGCGACCCGGCGTCGTCGAAGTGTTTTTTGAAATACCCGAGGACCAACAACTGCTCGGGAAGGTGGTCGAGGCAATCTTTCAGGCCCACAGCTACCAGGAGCCAGTAATCCGCATCCAGTCGATCCTCAGCAGCCGATCAAAGGGCATGGATGATAGCAAGAACCCCAACCGTTGGTGGAACACGACGGGTGATTGGAAGAAAAATGCCGAACTTGTTCAATCCGGCTCGGCAAGCTAAGCCGGCAAGGTCGCGACTGCTGACCTAGCGGCGCTTGCCAATTTCGCCAAGAACCACTTCGGCGGCGATCTCTCCGGCAGGACGATCTGTCGCCATGCGACGACGCACTTCGGAAAATCCGTCCTTCTGCCAGGACCGCAGACCATTGTCCGACCACAGGGCTTCGATCTGGCGGGCGAGATTCTGCGGTCGCACGTAGTTATCGTAGAATTCGGTCACCAGCGCCCGGTCGGCAATGAGGTTCGGCAACAGCGCAGACCACGTGGTGATAAGCTTCTGAAGCAGCTTCGCCACCGGATCGAGTTTGTAGGTCGACACCATCGGCACACCCGACAATGCCAGTTCCAACGACACGGTACCGGACGCGATCAGCGCGGCATCGGCTTCGCCGAACGCCTGCCATTTGCCTACCGCGTCCAGGACGATTTCCGGCCGGTGCGGCCAGGAGGAAACGGTCGTCCTTACAAACTCCGCCACATGCGGTACTGTCGGCAGCAGCAAGCGCATCCTGTGGCCGCGCTCGGCAAGTACTGCGACAGTTTCTCCGAATGGTTCGAGGAGTTTCTTCACCTCGCCACGCCGTGATCCGGGCAGGAGCAGGAGCGTCTTTTCCCGGTCTTCACCAAGATCACGAGGCGCGTTCTGCGCAGCGGCAGCACGCAACACGTTCGCATCATGGCTCAGTCTGTGGCCGACATAGGTTCCTTGCGGTCCACCAAGACGCTCCAATGCCTTCGCCTCGAACGGCAGGATGCAGAGAATATGATCGACGTACGGTTTCATGGCCGGCGCCCGGCCCGGGCGCCATGCCCAGACGCTCGGGCACACATAGTGCACGATCGGGATGGTCGCGTTGGCTGCACGCACCTTCTTCGCCACGCGCAGCGAAAAATCCGGGCTGTCGATGGTAATGAGGCAGTCCGGTTTTTCGGCTGTTATCAGCGACGCAACCTGACTGATGCGGCGGATCAAACGCGGCAAGCCGGCGATCACGGCGCTGAAGCCCATCAGCGCGATCTCGCTGGCATCGAATGGCGGGTTGAGACCAAGCGCCTTGAGATGACGCCCGCCAAGACCGACGAGATGGATCTCACGACCTGTCTTTGCCTTGAGCGCAGCGATCAGATCAGCCCCCAGCAGATCGCCGGATTCTTCACCTGCCACAATGGCGATCCTGAGCGGCCCAGCCGTCATGTGATCCGCTCCTTGGCTGGCAAACCGACCACAAAGAGGCCGAGCGCATCTGCCTTTGCAATGACCGCGGCACTATCCAGAACCAGCGACCGGCCCGCTTCCACCGCGATGCCGGCCAGACCGGCCGCGTGAGCGCCCTCAACGGTCTGTAAGCCAATGGAAGGCAGGTCCACCCTGAGCTCCTGTCCGGGCTTGGCGCATTTGACCAATACGCCGCCTTTCTTTCCAGCCAGCCGGCCGTGCCCGCGCAATTCTTTCACACGCGCCAGCAAACCGTCCGTTCCCTCGATCCCCTCCAGAGCGATGGCACGACCGCCGATCGCCACGGCACCTTGCCCTATGTCGAGCGTGCCGATAGCGATCGCAGCCTGATGCGCAGCCTCAATGTCCTTCCAATCGGCTCTGGACGGTGCAAGGCGGGTCAAGGGCCCTTCTTCCGCCGTCAGGTTCGGGACGATCTGATGTGCCCCGACAACGGCGAAACCACGCGCCTCGAGCCCGCGAACGACCACTTTGAGGAGGCCATCATCTCCCCGTGCCAGCGCGGAAATCACAAGCGGAACAACGGCTAGCAGACCAAGGTTGAAGCGCATCGCGCCAAGCCGCGGCCGCCGCTTGATTTCGCCGGCAAGCACGACATGGGTGATGCCGCGGCGTTTCAGGATGCCGACCAGAGAACCGATGTTCTCAAGCGCAAGCACCTCGTGCTCAAATCGCCCGAGTTCGCTCTCCGGCAACGCCTCGCCCTGTACCATCAGGATGAAGGGCTTATGCCCCCGTTCGCTGAGCCCGCTGGCAACGTCGTTCGGAAGCTTTCCGCCACCGGCAATGATACCGACCCTGGCGTCTGGCGGGAGCTGAAGGCGGCCGCCGCCCTCAGCTGTCGTCGTCGGCGTCGTCATCGGCCCCGCCCTTCAGCGGCGGCACGGTGTAGTGCCGCTTGCCACGGCTGGTTATGAAGTCGATGATCTTCATCGCAGCCGGCGAAGCGGAAAACTCGGCCTTGGCCAGCTCGACATTCTCCGCAACGGTGCGCGATGGATCGAAGATCGCGCGGTAGGCGCGCCGCAGCAGATAGATTTCGGAGCGCGCCAGACCAGCACGCTTCAAGCCGACGATATTCAGGCCGCGCAGCTTGGCGCGGTTGCCGACGGCAATGGCATAGGGAATGACATCGCCGACGAAGGCCGAGCAGCCGGCCAGGAAAGCATTGTCGCCAACGCGCACGAACTGGTGAACGGCGCTCAGGCCGCCGATATAGACATTGTCTCCTACCTCGCAATGGCCACCAAGTGTGGCGCCATTGGCGAACGTCGCATTCTTGCCGACAACGCTGTCATGACCGATATGCGCGTAGGCAAGGAAGTTGCCGTTGTCACCAACTGTCGTTTCGCCACGGCTGTTGTCGGTGCCGAGATGCATCGTCACGTTTTCACGGATGGTGCAATTGGCGCCGATGACCAGTGTCGTGCGACCACCCTTGTGCTTCGTGTTCTGTGGCGGTCCGCCCAGCACGGTCATCGGCCAAACTTTGGTGCCGGCGCCGATGGTCGTCCCGCCGAGCACGGATACGTGGCTCACCAGTTCGACATTGTCACCAATGACCGTATCGGATCCGACATGGCAAAATGGGCCGATGCGAACTCCAGCGCCTATCTGGGCGCCAGACTCAACAACGGCAGCGGAATGAATGAACGTCTCGGTTGTCATACGTACCTGAAAACTTATGGTCGCTCGTTCTCGACCATCATCGCCTGAACCTCGGCCTCGGCAACGACGGCACCGTCGACCTTGCCTTCGCAGGCGAACTTCAAAAGATTGCCGCGCTTCTTGAGCTTGCGCACATAGATCAGCAGCTGGTCGCCCGGAACGACGGGCTTGCGAAACTTGGCACCATCAATGGTCAGCAGATAGACAAGCGACGGCTTTTCAGCACCTGCAGCGCGGATACAGATCGCGCCTGCAGTCTGCGCCATCGCCTCCAGGATCAATACACCCGGCATCACCGGATGTTCCGGAAAATGGCCCATGAAGTGCGGTTCGTTGACCGTGACATTCTTGACACCGATGGCGGAGTTGTCACCGTCGATATCGATGATGCGGTCGATCATCAGGAACGGATAGCGATGGGGCAGGATTTTCATCAGCCCGATCAGATCGACGACTTCAAGCGTCGAACCGGCCGTATCAGCCATTCTTGTCCCCCTTGGAATGCTTCGTAAATGCGCGGATCGCCGAGAGTTCCCGGAAGAAGTCGCGCATTGGCTGCGCGGGCATGCCGGCCCAGCGCTCGCCCGCAGGAATGTCATACATCAAGCCGGAGGATGCGGCCACCTGGACCCTGTCGCCCACGGTAATGTGGTCGGCGATACCCACGCGGCCACCCAGCATGACGTAATCGCCTAATGTCACGGAACCGGAAAGACCGCAATGGCCGGCAATGATGCACCCTCGCCCGATGCGTACATTGTGGGCAATCTGAACCAGATTGTCGATTTTTGTCGCCTCACCGATCACGGTGTCGGCCATCGCGCCGCGATCCACCGTGGTGTTTGAGCCGATCTCGACGTCGTCCTGGATGATGACACGGCCGATCTGAGGCATGCGCTCGGGGCCCTTGGCACCGCCGGCGAAACCGAAACCGTCCTGCCCGACTCGAGCACCACCGTGGATGATCACGCGATTGCCGACCAGGGCATACTGAACACTTGCAGCCGGGCCGATGTAACCGTCACGGCCAATACGACAGTTGCGCCCGATAACGGCGTTGGCTGCAATAACCGTGCCGCTGCCGACATATGCGCCGGCGCCGATCACGGCACCAGCCTCGACGATCGCTCCGTCTTCGACATGAGCAGTGTCATCAACGAAGGCGCGGCTCGAAATTCCCTTTTCGGAGGTCAGTGCGACAGGCGTGGAAGCGTCAGGATACAACAGCCGACCGATCATGGCGAAAGCCTGCTGCGGACGCGGATTGATCAACACAGCGACACCGGCAGGCGCCTTGTCAGCGATATCCGCCGTGCACAGCACAGCAGCGGCGTTCAACGTCTGCATAAGGCCGACGTTGCGCTTGCCGTCCACAAAGACCAGGGCTTTGTCGTTGGTGTCGGTTGCTGAGGCAATCGTCTCGACGACTGTCTCGGCATATGCCTCGTTGGGCAAAGCCGAACCAGTCAGATTCGCGACTTCGGCCACCGTGAATCGGCGCGAAGCCACAAAAAACACCGGTTCGGTCATTCCTGAGCGGTATCCAGCCAAATCAGACCTTGGCCTTCCGGACAGAAATGTCCGGAAGCCGCCATGGTTCGCAAATCAGAATCGGGTCGAAATGCCGAAGTTGAATTCCTGGACGTCGTCCGTCTTTTCCTTCTTGAGCGGGATCGCATAATCGATACGCAGAGGACCGAAAGGCGATGCCCACATCAGGCCGATACCAGCAGACGCACGCAGCTTCATGCCGGTTGTCGTTCCGTCGACACCCGAAACCTCGTTGCCATAAAGCGTCGCTGCGTCCGCGAAGACCGCACCGCGCAGGCCGAGGCTCTCCGGAACGAGCGGCAACGGAAACTGAGCTTCAGCCGACGCATTGAAGTAAGTCGTGCCGCCCAGATGGTCGTAGCCGCCGCCGGGCCGGGCCGCTGCCGGACCGATACCATTGAACTCGAAGCCGCGGATCATGCGGTCGTTGTTCTGGAACAGGTCGAAGACGCGCAGGTCCTTGTCGCCATAACCCATGATGTGACCAGCGCCACCGGACACCAAGCCAACGATATCAAGCTCTTCGGACAGCGTCTGATAGATCGAAGCACGCGCCGTCAGCTTGACGAACTTGGCATCGCCGCCGAGACCAGCCACTTCCACACCGCCGTTGGCATAGATGCCATAGTGCGGGTTCTTCATGTCGTCGATGGTGTTGTAGACCAGTGAGCCACTGACCGACGACTTGATCCAGGCGCCACGCAGATTTCCCGTTACCGGATCGGTGATCGCGTTCTGGATTGCCTGCGAGACGTTGCAGAGCAGCGGATTGAAGATACCGGAGGCGTCGTAGCAGCCCTTGTCGTACTTATACTTCTCTTGCGAGATGTTGTAGGCGAGCTGCGTCGTCAGGTTCTGCGTGATCGGCAGGCCGAAGCGGATCGTCGCGCCGGTCGTTTCCGAATCGTAGGCATCGTATTCACGCGTCGAACGGTAGATATCGAAGCCAGCTGCAATGCGGCGGCCAAGGAAATACGGCTCGGTGAAAGACACGCTGTAGTCACGCGATTTCCTGCCACCACCGGCGGACAGCTTGATGAACTGGCCACGGCCCAGGAAGTTGCGCTCGGTGATCGAGCCCATCACCGACGGACCAGGCGTTTCGCCACCGGTCGAGTAACCGGCACCAACCGAGAAGTCACCCGTCGACTTCTCGACGAGATCGACCACGAGAACGACCTGGTCAGGCTCTGAGCCTGGCTGGGTCGAGATGTCGACCTTCTCAAAATAATCAAGCGCTTCGATACGCTTCTTCGCGCGCTGCACGAGCACCTGGTTGAAGGCATCGCCTTCGCTGAGGTCGAATTCGCGACGGATCACGTAGTCGCGCGTGCGAACGTTGCCGCGGATTTCGATGCGTTCGATGTAGGCCTTGGCACCCTGGTCGACCGTGTAGGTAACCGAGATGGTCTTGTTTTCAAAGTTACGGTCGCCACGTGGCGTCACCTGAGCGAAGGCATAACCCTGGCCTGCAACCCTTTCGGTCAGCGCGATGATCGAATCTTCGACCTTCTTGGCGTTGTAGGTATCACCCTTATAGGTCTGAACCACTGACTGCAGCGCCTGCGCATCAACTTCCGGGATCGACGAATCGACGCTGATATCGCCGAAGTCGTAACGGTCGCCCTCATCCACCGTGATCGTGACAGTGTACTGGTTGTTGGTGCTGTCGAGATCACCAGTGGCGGACACGACCTGGAAGTCGGCATAACCGCGATTGTAGTAGAAGCGGCGCAGCAGCTCCTCGTCGGCCTTCAGCTTATCCGCATCAAACACGTCGTCGCGAAGGATGAACGACAGCCAGCTCGACTTCTTGGTGCCGATGACATCGGTCAGACGACGGCTCGAGAACGCCTTGTTGCCCACGAAATTGACGGAGACGATCTTGGTGCGCTCGCCTTCGTTGACGTTATAGACGACGTTCACACGGTTCTCGCCCAGATCCATGATCTGGCTGGTAACCGCGGCGTCATCACGACCTATACGACGATAGGCTTCCTTGATCGCCTCGATGTCGGCATCGACAGCGGCCTGCGAATAGGAAGAACGCGGCTTCAGCTGCACGGCCATCGAAAGCTGGGCATCCTTGATCTTCTTGTTGCCCTGGAAGATCACCTGGTTGACGACCTGGTATTCGGAGACGCTGATGACCAGAGCAGAGCCTGCCTGGTTGATACGGACATCCGAGAACAGACCGGTACCGAACAGCGCCTTGACGGCTTCGTCGATGTCGGCGTTCGAAAAAGCCTTGCCGGGCTTGATCTTCACATAATTGCGGATCGTCTCGGCATCGACGCGCGTGTTGCCGTTCACATCAATGCGGCTCACCACGGCCGCATGGGCAGCAGACACCGATACAAACTGAACAGCGAGCGAACCCGGAACAACCAGGGCGGCTGATAAAGCCGCCGCGGACGCGGCGCTCAGAAACTTGGATGCTGCCTTCATCGGGCTATAAAACCTTTTTCTCGTAGTCCCCACGGCGAGAAAACCGGACGTCGCGGTCATTTTCCCGTACCGTATTAACCGGATTTTCCCTACACGCAAGGCTTCTGGTTAATTTGTATTTACTTACGTTCCCAGCGTGGCTTTCGCGTCACTCATATCCCTGCTCATGGTAAACGGCGCCTCAACAAACCCGCCCCACGAGCCAAATTCCTTCATGATTTCAGCATCCAAACAAATCGTTCCAGAACACGAAACCCATGAACCCCAGGACGAGAATCATTCCCGTCCGATAAACCGCCTCCATCATCCGCTCTGACACTGGCCGCCGGATGACAGCCTCAATCCCGTAGAAGAGAAGATGGCCGCCGTCCAGAGGCGGAATCGGCAGAAGATTGAGTATCCCTATCCCGACAGACAGCAATGCGGCAAGTTGCACTAGCCACTCGAAACCGAGCTTGGCGGCCTGCCCTGCCATACCGGCTATCTTCACCGGCCCGCCGAGCTGACATTTGTCCTCACGGCCAACCACGAAACGCTTCATGAAAAGGCCGGTACGCTCGATGATCTGGCCGGTCGCCTCGACAGCCGCAACGACTGCGCCACCCGGCGAATAGGTTATATGCCTGGGCTGGCCGACCTCCTTGTTGGTGGTCACGCCGATCACCGCGATCTTGACCTTGTTGCCAAGCGCGTCTTCCTGTTCGGACAATTGCGGCGTCGCCACCACGCTGACGTCCTTGCCGTCACGCAGCATGACGAAGGTGATCGCATCACCCGCCCGACCCGAAACAAGGCGCTGGACATCGGCAAAACTCTCGACTTTCGCGCCATCGACGCTGACAAAGCGGTCGCCAGGCAGAATGCCGGCCTCCGCCGCAGGACTGCCGGGACGGACCTCGGCCACCGCCGGTTCCAGCACGGACCGGCCGAAAGTCATGAACAGCACCGCAAAAACCGCAATGGTCAAAAGGAAATTGAACAGAGGACCGGCAAACACGGTCGCTGCGCGTTTCCAGACCGGCTGGGTGTGGAAGGCAATCCTGCGTTCGCTGTCGCTGAGTTTCTCGAGCTCCTCTTCACCGGGCTGGCTCGAAGTCGCGTTCATGTCGCCGACAAACTTCACATAGCCGCCGAGCGGAATCGCGCAGAGCTTCCAGCGCGTACCGCGACGGTCGTTGAAGCCGATCAATTCCGGACCAAAACCGATGGAGAAAGCGCGCACGCCGATGCCGCACCAGCGGCCGACGAGATAGTGCCCCATCTCATGCACGAACACGACGACGGTCAGAACGAACAGGAACGGCACAAGCGTGCCAAGCACAAAGCCCTGGGTGCTCAACAGCGCGGAAAGAAACTCGTTCAATTCACGTCCTCAATTCCCCGTTCCTTGGTCCGCATCGCAAATGCGACATCAATCCAGGCGAATCCGTGGCACCCATGCGCTGTGCACGTCGAAATTCAGACCGGAAAGAGCCCCTGCGCCGGATGATCCGCAGACCCTGCCACCCAGCCAATCAGGTACAGGGCCACGGCCGCAGCCACAAGTCCGTCGACACGATCCATGACACCGCCATGTCCCGGAATGATCGTACTGGAGTCCTTGGCGCCATGGCGGCGCTTGACCCAGGATTCGAAAAGATCACCGGCCTGTGCGACGATTGACAGCACCAGCGCCACGACGGCAAGCGAAGCAAGATTGGGCTGGCCCATAGTCGCCGCAACCAGAACGCCCGCAGCGACTCCGAAAACCGCTCCGCCCAAGGCGCCGCTTCGTGTCTTGCCAGGCGATATGGCAGGTGCGAGCTTCGGTCCACCAACGGCTTTCCCGACAAAATAGGCAAAAATGTCGGTTGCCCAGACCACTGCAAACAGGAAAAGTACAGCGGCAAGGCCCGCCCGGTCACTATCGCGCAGGAAAGCCAGCGCGAACCCGGAAAGGCCTGCATAGGCGAGACCTGCAGCATCCCATTGCCCAGCTCCGCGCATCGCCACGCAGATCGTGGCAATAGCGACCAGCAGCGCAAGCACGGCTGCCGTCGTCAAAGCCGATACCCCTGCAACGAGCACGCTGATAAAGACCAGCATCAAGATTTCCGGGAGAAAGCCGATCCGGCTCGCGCCGTTGGCGCGAGCCATATGGATCCATTCGTAGAAAACCGCGCCGGCGATCAGTGCTGCAAGAAGCCTGAATGGCAAGGCGCCGAACCAGGTTAGCGCCAATACGGCGATGCCAAGCACAACCGCGGACACCACCCGAATTTGAAGATTGCTGAGCCCATCACTCATGAGGCGACGTCTTGCGCGGCAAGACCGCCAAACCGGCGCTCACGCCCACCGAAGTCGCGAATGGCGTCGGCCAGATGCTCCCTGCTGAAATCCGGCCAATAGCAAGGCAGGAAAACAAGCTCGCTGTATGCAGCTTGCCACAGCAGGAAATTGGACAGCCTCATCTCACCGCTGGTGCGGATGAGAAGTTCCGGATCCGGTATGTCTGCGGTATCCAGATGCGCAGCGAAACTCTCGGCGTCGATCTGCTCGGGTGCGATCTCACCGTTTACGGCAGCGACGGCCAGCTTGCGTGCTGCACGCACGATCTCGTCGCGGCTGCCGTAGTTGAAGGCGATCAGCAGGGTCAGCTTCGAATTGCCTGCGGTGAGGGTCTCCGCCTCCACGAGCAGATTGCGAATATCGGGCTGCAGGCTCGCGCGATCACCAAGGATCCTGACCCGGACGCCGTTTTGATGCAACTCAGCCAGATCGCGGCGGATGAACAGCTTCAACAATCCCATCAGGTCCGAGACTTCGGACTTCGGTCGCGACCAGTTTTCCGACGAGAACGCGTAAAGCGTGAGATATGAAATACCGAGGTCGGGAGCAGCCTTCACGGCACGGCGCACCGCCTCCACGCCGGCGCGATGACCGGCGACACGCGGAAGGCCGCGCGCCTTGGCCCAGCGTCCGTTCCCATCCATGATGATCGCGACATGCGCGGGCGTTGCCATGGTTCTGCTTTCGCGTCGGCTGCGGCCGAGCCTAAACCTGCATGATCTCTGCTTCCTTTTCGGAAAGCATCCGGTCGATGGCCGTGATCGTCTCGTCAGTCAGCTTCTGAACGCGATCGGACTCCTTGCGATGATCGTCTTCGCTGATATCGCCGTCCTTTTCCGCCTTCTTCAGGTAGTCCATGCCGTCGCGGCGTACATGGCGGGCAGCAACACGGGCGTTTTCAGCATAACCATGCGAAATCTTGACCAGTTCCTTGCGGCGCTGCTCGTTGAGTTCAGGCAGCGGAATGCGCAGATTGGTGCCATCGACGATCGGATTGAAACCAAGGTTGGATTCACGAATGGCGCGATCGACGGCACCCACCATCGATTTGTCCCACACCGACACCGAGATCATGCGTGGCTCCGGTACCGAAATGGTTGCGACCTGGTTGATGGGCATCGCCGAGCCATAGGCCTGGACGTGCACGGCATCGAGCAGGTTGGAGGACGCGCGCCCCGTGCGCAACGAAGCAAGGTCTTGCTTGAAGGCGGCGATCGCCCCGTCCATGCGTCGCTTCAGATCGTTGTAGTCGCCACTCATTGTCGTCTCCCCGGCCCGCTGTCCGGGCCACTTGCGTCAGGACTGAGCCCTGTTGTCAATTGTCGGCTACCACCGTGCAGTGGCCGCCGCCCTTCAATATCTCGCCGAAACCGCCCTTTTCGTGGATCGAATAGACGATTATCGGAATGTTGTTTTCCCGCGCAAGCGCAATTGCGGCCGTATCCATGATGGAAAGGCCCTTATTGATGACTTCGGCATGGGTAATGCGATCGAAACGGGTTGCTGTCGGGTCCTTCTTGGGATCGGCAGAGTAGACACCGTCAACCTGCGTGCCTTTGAACAAGGCATCTGCGCCGATTTCGGCCGCGCGCAGCGCCGCTGCCGAATCGGTGGTGAAGAAAGGATTGCCGGTTCCGCCGGCAAAGATCACCACCTTGCCCTGGTTCATGTAGGCTGTCGCCTGGCGCTGCGAGAAACTCTCGCAAAGCTCCGGCATGGCGATCGCCGAGAGCACCACCGCGTCGACGCCGATCTTGTTGAGTGAAGTGCGCAACGCCAGCGAATTGATGATGGTGGCCAGCATCCCCATGTGGTCGCCGGTGACCCGATCGCCACCCTTCGAAGCGACTGCCACGCCGCGGAAAATGTTGCCGCCGCCGATGACGACGCCGACTTCCACGCCAAGCGCCCTCGCCTCGGCAATGTCGGATGCAATGCGGTCGACGACCGAAACGTCGATGCCGAAATGCTGCTCGCCCATCAACGCCTCGCCCGACGCTTTCAACAGGACACGTCGGTAGAGCGGTTTGGTTGTCATTGGGTCCCCTGGGGTCATGTCGCGGGATGGTCCCGGGCGAAGCCGGCGCTGTCCCGCACAGTTGGCGATGTGCTGCACCCGATACACGAAGGGCGCGGCCATGTCACGCCGCGCCCTCCTTCGATGGCCTGAACCTGTTGATGGATTCGCCGGCTTTCCTCAACTGACGCCGGCGTACGTTCCCTCGACCAGAACGTCTGGATGGTAGCCCGAGGGTTTGGAGCCGACCGTGGCGCCGCCGGTGATGCCGCCCTGGATCTCGGATCCGAAAAAGGAATACGGAAACGGGACAGCGGGGCGGCTGACGAGTTCGAGCCTTGACCGCAGCTCAGTCGGAATCTCAAAATCCAGAGCACCGAGATTGTCCTGCAATTGCTCCACCCTGGTCGCCCCGATGATGGTGGAGGCTACGCCGGGTTGCGTCGTCACCCAGTTCAGTGCCACCTGCGCCATGCTTCTGCCAAGCGCGACCGAGACCTTTTCGAGTTCAGCGACAATTGCCCAATTTCGGTCGTTGAATTTCTGAAATCCAGGATTGGTCGTACCGCGCACTGTTTCCAGGCGCCCACCCACTTTCTGTGCATCACCGGAGTGGTACTTGCCGCTGAGCAGCCCGCTGCCCAGCGGGCTCCATACCATGATGCCAGCACCGTACCGTGCGCCAAACGGCATGAATTCATGCTCGATGTTGCGTTCCACCAGCGAATACTCGAGTTGCAGCGTCGAAATCGGCTCGTAGCCACGAAATTCCGCGACGGCCTGCGCGCGGCTGGCATACCAGGCTGGCACGTCGGACAGGCCGACATGTCGAACCTTGCCGGCGCGCACCAGATCATCCAGCGTGCGCATCACCTCTTCCGGTGGCGTCAACCGGTCCCAGCAATGCAGGATGTAAAGGTCGACATAGTCGGTTCCGAGCCGCTTCAACGAAGCATCAAGCGCCCGCACGATGTTCTTGCGGCCATTGCCTCCGGTGTTGGGGTCCGGCCCTTCCAGATTCATGCTGAATTTGGTGGAAATGACCGCCCTGTCGCGCAGTCCCTTCTCGGCGATGAACGCACCAAGCCAGGTCTCGGATGTACCACCCGTATAGGCGTCTGCGGTGTCGAAGAAGTTGCCACCGGCCTCGACATAGGTATCGAACAGCGCGCGCGCTGAAGTTTTGTCGGCACCCCAGCCCCACTCGGTGCCGAAGGTCATCGCACCAAGCGCGAGCCGGCTCACTTTGAGGCCGCTGTTGCCCAGCGTGTAGTAGATCATGCCCATGGAAGTCTCCCGAAGTCGAAAATGCTGTCCGTCAAGGCGAGGTTCATCGACCAGGTGTGGTCTTCACCCAGTCGTTGCCGCGCTCGTGGGTCTTGCGAAAAGCGAAGGCGTCGACTTCCCACTCTCCGTTGCCACGCACCATTTCCGCCGTATAGATGCCCCATACCTCCCACAGCGGGTCGCCATTGCCCTCCATGCGGTTCCAGGCATAGCCATTCGACTTCACCGTTGCCCGATCACCATCCACGGACACGTCATGGTTGGTGCGCAGATGCAGGCTGGTCTTGCTGCCTTTCAGGTTCCCAGCCCATCCGGCGATCAGATCGTCGGCCGGGATGACCGCTTCGGGCTGGCCGCTGAGCGAACTGAAATCGACCCGCACGCGGTCGGCGAAGTAGCCACGTGCCAGCTTCCAGTCCTGTGCGTCGACGGCGCGGTCAATCTGGTCGACAATGCGGATCAGCGCACGCTCGTCGACAAGTCTTCGCAATTCCTTGTTCGAGGGTTCGGTAGCTGCAGCGCTGCTCCCCATGTCCGGAGCGGCCGCCACGGCAGCGTAAAGTGCAAGGCGCGTCAAAGCATTCATCGTCGTTCCTCTTTCGATAGCACTTGGTAGAGATGGATGGTCAGAAGACGCCGCCGCCGGCACCGACATTCTGGCCGGTCACCCAGCGCGCCGCATCACTGGCGAGGAACGCCGCGACTTCGGCGACTTCCTTCGGGTTGCCAATGCGATCGAAGGGCGACATGCCTGCCGCAACAGCACGATCCCTATCCGGAAGGAGCTCTGTGTCCGTGAAACCGGGCGAGATGGCGTTCACCGTGATGTTGCGTGGTCCAAGTTCACGCGACAGGACCCGTACGAACTGTTCCACCGCCCCCTTGCTGCCGAGATAGAGGGAGGTTTGACCGAAGAACATCCTTGTGCCCCCCGTTGAGGTGACGATGATCCTGCCGCCGTCGCGCAACCGTCTCGCCGCCTCCTGCAGGATGAAGAAGACACCTTTGGTGTTGGTATCGAAGACCCGGTCGTAGTCTTCTTCAGTCGCATCGGCGAGCGGCTTGATGATCGCCGTCGCGGCATTCGCAACGACGATATCCGGCTTCCCGAATGTCGCCTCCGCCTGGTCGAACAGGCGACGAATGTCGACCAGCCTCGATACATCGGCCTGAAGCGCGATTGCCTTTCCACCCCTGGCTTTGATTCCTTGAACGACTTCGCTCGCGCGGCTTTCGTTCTCGAGATAGTTGACGATCACGGCCGCACCGCCATCGGCCAGCTCTTGCGCGATCGCGCGACCGATGCCGCGCGAGCTTCCGGTCACGATTGCAATCTTTCCTTCGAACGACATCGACTGCTCCTGCATGAGGTTCGCGTTCAAGATGGCGCCTCGAGGATCAATTGATAATGTCGTTTTATCAGCACTTATTATGCGATATCATTCATGAATGGATCGCGATCTGCTTGGCCATTTGCCTGTCATCGTCGCCGTGGCACGGCGCGGCGGTTTTGCACCTGCAGCGGCAGAACTCGGCATGAGCCCATCGGCAGTCAGTCACGCGGTGCGGCTGGTCGAGGAACGGATAGGACAGCCGCTGTTCGCCCGTACGACGCGTTCCGTCGCCCTGACGGAAGCGGGGCGAGCGCTTGTGGCCATAACCGAACCCGCCCTGGAAGATATTGCCGAACGCATGGAGCGCATCCGTGCCGTGAAAGGCCATGCCAGCGGCTTGTTGCGGCTCAACACCTCGCGGGTGGCGCTGACGCTGGCGCTGCTGCCGGTGTTGACGGTTATGGCGGAACGCTACCCGGAGGTGACCGTCGAGATCTTCACCGACGAACGGCTGACCGACATCGTCGGAGAGGGTTTCGATGCAGGCGTTCGGCTGGGGGAGATGATCGCGCAAGATATGGTCACAGTGCGCCTGACGCCGCCCTTTCGTACCGCTATCGTCGCTTCGCCCGCCTATATTGGCCGAAATGGCAAACCGAGAAACCTGGGTGAGCTCGCCGACCACAACTGCATCGGCTACCGGCTGTTGCGGTCCGGCGCGCTCTATCGCTGGGACCTCCTGGACAACGGCAAGGACGTTAACGTTGCAACGCGCGGCACCGCGATCGTCAGTGACCCGATGTCGGCGCGGGACCTTGCACTTGCCGGGATAGGGTTGGCCTACGCCTTCGAGCCTCTGTTGCGGACAGATATTGCGGCCGGAAGACTGATTGAGGTCCTGCCCGATACATCGATCGAGGAACCAGGATTGTTCCTCTATTTTCCACGCCGGGCATCAATGGCACCAAAGCTGCGTGCCTTCATCGACACCGCACAGGAAATCGGCCGGGCATCCTCGCGGACACCCGACCGATCAAAAAGCCAGAACGAAGCTTCGAGCGATTACTTCTTGACCGCTGCGGCGACCTCGGCCGCGAAGTCGCTCTCTTCCTTCTCGATGCCTTCGCCGAGCGCGAAGCGCAGATAGGCGGTGATCTTGGCCGGGGCGCCGATTTCCTTCTCGGCTGCCTTCAGCGCCTGCTCGACGGTCAGGTCGGGGTTCAGCACGAAGGACTGCTTCAGCAGCACGACTTCCTCGTAGAACTTGCGCAGGCGGCCCTCGATCATCTTTTCGATGACGTTGTCCGGCTTGCCCGAAGCGCGGGCCTGCTCGGAGAAGATCGCGCGTTCACGCTCCACGGCTGCCTGATCCAGCGCGTCGACGTCGAGCGACAACGGGTTGGTGGCAGCAACATGCATGGCGACCTGGCGCGCGAAGGCGCTGGCCTTGTGCGCGTCGCCGGCGGTCTCGATGGCAACCAGCACGCCGAGCTTGCCGAGATTGTCGGCAACCGCGTTGTGGATGTAGGTCGCAACAGCGCCTTCAGCGACAGTCAGCTTGTCGGAACGACGGAAGCCGAGGTTTTCGCCGATGGTGCCGACAGCGTCCTTGATGGTGTCCGTGACGCTCTTGTCGGAGCCCGGATATTTGGCAGCGGCAACGGCCTCGGTCTTGCCATAAGCCAGCGCGACCTTGGCGACATTGGCAACGATCTCCTGGAAGGCATCGTTGCGGGCAACGAAGTCGGTTTCCGAGTTTACTTCGACGATCGCGGCTTCGCGCAGGCCGGCGTCCACAGCGATAAGGCCCTCGGCGGCAGTGCGGCCAGCCTTCTTGTCAGCCTTGGCAATACCCTTCGCGCGCAGCCAGTCGACCGCCGCTTCCATGTCGCCGTTGGTTTCGGCCAGGGCCGCCTTGCAGTCCATCATGCCCGCGCCGGTGAGGTCGCGCAGTTCTTTGACCTGTGCTGCTGAAATGCTCATTGTCGCCTCTTTGTTTCGCAATAGGCTGGCGCACCATCGATTCTTCGATGATGCGCCGCGTTCAGGCGCTTAACGCGCCAAGATATGAAATTGATGAAGGCCTGAAGCGGCCCTCGACCTTGGAGCGTTTCCGTTTTTCACGGAAAGCTCCAAGTTTTTTGTTTTCGCATTTGTACGACGCCAAGTGATGCCACCTGGCTGCAAAACGCCTTACGCTTCCGGGGTCTCGCTAGCCGGGGTCTCGCCGAGAACCGGCTCAACCGGAGCTTCAGCCGCGGCGCCGATGTCAACGCCCAGCGCGCCCTGCTGGCGGGCGATGCCGTCGATGGCAGCCTTTGCGATCAGATCGCAGTAGAGCTGGATGGCGCGGGCAGCATCGTCGTTGCCCGGAATCGGGAAGTCGATCTTGTCCGGGTCGCAGTTCGAATCGATGATGGCGACGACCGGAATACCGAGGCGCTTGGCTTCGAGAATTGCGTTCGCTTCCTTGTTGGTGTCGATCACGAACATCAGATCCGGGGTCGAGCCCATGTCCTTGATGCCGCCGAGAGCCTTGTTCAGCTTCTCGCGCTCACGGTCGAGGTTCAGGCGCTCCTTCTTGGTGAAGCCCTGGGCTTCGCCACCGGAGAGCAGGTCGTCAAGCTTGCGCAGACGCTGGATCGAATTCGAGATCGTCTTCCAGTTGGTCAGCATGCCGCCGAGCCAACGCGAATTCACGTAGTACTGCGCCGAACGCTGCGCGGCATCGGCAACGATGTCCGAGGCCTGGCGCTTGGTGCCGACGAACAGCACACGGCCGCCACGGGCAACGGTGTCCGAAACCTGCTTCAGGGCCTGGTGCAGCAGCGGAACCGTCTGCGACAGGTCGATGATGTGGATGTTGTTGCGTGCGCCGTAGATGTAGGGCGCCATCTTCGGGTTCCAGCGGTGGGTCTGGTGGCCGAAGTGAGCACCAGCCTCGAGAAGCTGACGCATGCTGAAATCTGGCAGAGCCATTGTCTAGTTCCTTTCCGGTTGACCTCCACGGACATTTGACGGTTTCTGGAAAACCGGATCGAAAGCGCATTGCTTTTCGGGGTTAACCTGAGCCGCCACCGGAGGTTTCAGCCGGATTTCTCCCGGACAGACACCAAAGCCCGTGTGTGGAATGGTCGCGCCTATAACCGTGTTGCAGCGCAAAAGCAAGCCTGCTGGCCGCGCTCCCTGCTATCGCGCGGCGATGAAGGCTCCCGTACCGATCATCGCACCACCGGCGACGCGGTTCATCAGGCGCATGCGCGCGGGTACACGGAACCAGTGCGACGCACGACCCGACAAGGCCGCATAAAAACCCATGGTCAGGATGTTGGCCGAAACCACGACCGCAACCACGACAAGGCCATCGGCGAAGGTCATGGCATGGAGATCGAGGATCAACGGCATGATCGAGGCATGGAACAGGATCGCCTTCGGATTGCCGAGCGCAATCGAAGCTCCAAGCACGAAGGAGCGAACGAATCGACTCTCGCCTTTGCCACTGTCTTCTGCCTGGGCAGCCGCCGAGCGCCACATCTTGAAGCCGAGATAGATCAGATATGCGGCACCGGCATATTTCAGGATGAGGAAGATCCATTCAAAGGTCTGCACCAGGGTGACCAGCCCGAGCAGCGCCAGCGTGACCAGCACGGCATCACCCGCCGCCACCCCCAGGCCGGCGGTGAAGGCCCGCGCGAAACCGCGCGAAACGCCATTGGTGATCACGGCAAACATCGCCGGCCCCGGCGTCATCGCCGCCAGGACGACCGCGGTGCTGTAGGCAAAGAGGGCCGTCAGTGTCATGTCCTCACCTTCCCGTTCTTGATCCGAACGCGCCGGAACACGGCGACGATCTCCTCACGGCTGCATTCGATGGCACCGAGCCGCACCGCGCGATCGCGCTCGAACCCCGTAATATCGTAATGCGGCGCCGATGTCTTCGGCGGCCCCTGGTAGGAAGAACGTTTCACGCCGAGCTGGGCCGCGAACCCATGCAGCTCGCTGATGTCGTCGGCAAGCAGATGGCACCAGCGATGGCCAGCCCATTTCCAGATTGCCGCATCGACATAGACCGCCATGGAACCGGCAGCAGCGCCGCTACTGCTTGCAGGGCTTCTGCGGCGTATCGAACAACGACAGATTGACCAGCTTGCCCGTCATCGAGAAATCGCCGTAGTCCATCGTGAGATCCCGCGTCAGTCCGTTCTCGTGCAGCTTGAAGGAGATGCGGTAGGACGGCAGCTCTTCGCCATCAGCCTTGTCGGTCTGGTCGAAATAGGCGATGTCGACCGGCCAGTATTTGTCCTTGCCGAACTTGGCGAGCGCTGAAAATTCTGGGTCGTCCTTTGCCGCAGCCACGGGTTTGCCAACCACCACAGTCGTTGTCATCACCTTGTCTGCCGTGTCTGACCCGTCATACAGGCTGGTCTCGTAGAAAGTTTCGCCCTTCTCCGCCTTGCCGATCAGCTCCACCAGATGCTGGGTCGGGAACTGGGTCGAGGTCAACTCCAGGGTCTTCCTGTCGGGTTTATCCAGAACGACCTTGAGATCCTTGGGCTCCTTGGTCGCCGTGCCCTTTATTTCCTTTTCCATCGACTGATCGACAAAAGACTTTGTCACGAAGGAGAAGGTCTTGCCCTGTGCGTCCTCGAAGGTCGTGGTCTGCTGGTCGGTAAGGCGCGTGTTGTTGTCGTTGGTTGCGATCTGAGTCACGAACCGGAATTTGACCGTATAGCCTTCGCAGGGCGAGCCGTTGAATTCGTAGACCATGCGCCCAGACAGGCCGGTGATGCCTGACCGATCGGAGGCCTTGTCCAATGCAAGGTCATAGACGGCGCGGTGTGGCTGCAGCAACGGCGCGGCAAAGGCAGGAGCAGCGGGCAGAGCAGTGGCGAGCAGAAAGGCACTGGTTAGAAGGCGCGTCACGCGCATGGGCAGCTCCGGTCGGTGCGGCTGACAGATGAGCCGCAAAAGATGATCCACATCACAAAAAGTCGTGGCGGAAGCGTGTCAAACAATGCAGTTTCGACCCAACCAACGCGACACCTTCAAGCAATAGGGAATTACCATGGGCGAAACAATCGAAAAGCGGCTAAGCGATCTCGGCATCACCTTGCCGGTGCCCGCAGTGCCGGTCGCCAATTACGTCCCGTTCGCCCGCAGCGGCAATCTCCTTTTGACCTCCGGCCAACTGCCGTTGAAGGATGGCAAGCTTACCGCGACCGGCCTGCTTGGTCGCGACGTTGACGTCGCCGCCGGTCAGGAAGCCGCGAAATATTGCGCCGTCAACATCCTGGCACAAGCCAAGGCGGCGCTCGGCGACCTCGAAAAGATCCGCCGCGTCGTCAAGATAACCGTATTCGTCGCCTCGACCCCCGACTTCGTCGAACAGCACCTTGTCGCCAACGGCGCCTCCGATCTGCTGGCCACCGCGCTCGGCGAAAAAGGCAAGCATGCCCGCTCGGCCGTCGGCAGCGTGTCGCTGCCGCTCAACGCGGCTGTAGAAATCGAAGCAATCCTGGAAGTCGAATAGGCGCGTCGATCATGACCGACATCTCCTGGTTGACCGCCCGGCCGATCGCACATCGCGGCTTTCACGATCTCAACGACAAGCGTTGGGAAAATACGCTTGCCGCGTTCTCCGCTGCGATCGAGCGCGGCTATGCCATCGAGTGCGACGTGCATCTTTCCGCCGACGGAGTGCCGATCGTTATCCATGACGACGACCTGCGACGGTTGACAGGCACTGAGGGTTTCGTCTGGCAGCGGACAGCCGCCGAGATGGCGCAACTGCGTGTCGGCGGCACCGATGACCATCCGCCAACATTGCGCGAGCTGCTCGACCTCGTTGACGGACGCGTGCCGCTCGTCGTCGAGATCAAGGGGACGCCCGGACATGACGCCGGGCTGGTCAAGGCGGTGGGACGTCTGCTCAAGCGCTACGAAGGCCAGGTCGCCATCATGTCCTTCGATCATTGGCTGATCCGCGAATTCGAGACGGAAGCGCCGGGCATTCCCGGCGGCTTGACCGCCTACGGCACTGCCAACCACGAGACCGAAGCACATTTTTCCATGCTGGCACACGGTATCGCCTTCACGTCCTATGCCGCCGGCGACCTGCCCAATCGCTTTGTTTCCTTCGTAAGGGAAAAGCTCGGCATGCCGGTCATCACCTGGACCATCCGCGACCAACCCGCGATCGATCTTACCTTCAGATATGCCGACCAGATGACATTCGAAGGATTTGAGCCCGATCACGTGCGGGTCGCCTGACCCATCTTGCACGCGCTGCGACGGACCATAGATAACACGCCATGGACCAGGGCGACGATGTGAGGGAATCCGGTGATACAGGCTATGCCGTGCGCATAGCCGCCGGCATCAATGCATTCACCCGCGAGGAATGGGATGGCTTCTCTGGCACGACAAGAACATCGAAGACCGGCTACAATCCCTTCATTTCGTTTGATTTCCTAAGCGCGCTGGAGGAGTCCGGCTGTGCCGTTTCACGCACGGGCTGGCAGGGCCATCATCTCAGGCTGGAAGCCGCCGACGGCAGGTTGCTGGGCGCCGTGCCTTGCTATGTCAAGTCGCATAGCCAGGGTGAATACGTTTTCGACCATGGCTGGGCCGACGCCTTTGAACGCGCCGGCGGCAGCTACTATCCCAAGCTGCAATGTTCGGTGCCGTTCACGCCGGCCGCGGGCCCTCGCCTGCTCGTCTCGGACCGTGAAGACGCCGATACCGTACGAGCTGGCCTGGCCGCAGGACTGAAACTCGTCACTGAAAGGCTTGGCGTCTCGTCGTCACACGTTACCTTCGCGGGTGAAGACGACGTCGCCACTCTCGGGGCTGCGGGTTTCCTGCATCGAACAGACCAGCAGTTTCATTTCTTCAACGAAGCCTATGATTGCTATGACGATTTCCTGGCCACGCTGGCGTCGCGCAAGCGCAAGGCCTTGAAAAAGGAACGCCGTGAAGCGCTCAGTCCTGGCATCACCATCGAGCGACTGACAGGCAGGGCGATCACGGAGCGTGCCTGGGACGACTTCTTCACCTTCTACATGGATACTGGCGGACGCAAATGGGGCCGCCCCTACCTCAATCGCCGTTTCTTCTCGCTGATCGGCGAACGCATGGCCGACGACATCCTGCTCGTCATGGCCAAGCGCAACGGCCGCTATATTGCCGGCGCCATCAACTTCATTGGCTCGAACACACTGTACGGGCGCAACTGGGGCTGCGTCGAAGACCACCCGTTCCTGCATTTCGAGGTCTGCTATCACCAAGCCATCGATTTCGCGATCGAGAATAAGCTGAAAGTGGTCGAAGCGGGCGCACAAGGCGAGCACAAGCTGGCACGCGGCTACCGGCCGGTGACGGTGCATTCCGCCCACTACATCGCACATCCTGGCCTCAGGCGCGCCGTCGCCGATTATCTCGTGCGCGAACGCCGCGAGGTGGCGGCGATGAGCGATTATCTCGATGAGCACACCCCGTTCCGCAAAGGCGAGCCGGTCATCGATTGATGCGCCACTAAGCCGGAGCGTCCATTCGAACACCCAAAAGATACTCTGAGCTTTTTGGATTGCGCGTCGTGCTAGTGCACGACTGTCTTGGAAAACACGTTGATCACCACCACGCCCGCCACGATCAGCCCCATACCGATCAGCGCAGGCATATCGAGCGCCTGTCTGAACCAGATCCAGCCGATGGCCGTGATCAGGGCGATGCCGGCAGCACACCACAGCGCGTAGACGATTCCAACCGGCATGGTCCGCAGCGGCAGTGACAGGAAATAGAAGGCGAGCGCATAGCCGGCTACTGAAACGAGCGAGGGTCCCAGCCTCGTAAATCCCTGCGTTTCCTTCAACGCCGTCGTGGCCACCACCTCGAACAGGATCGCAACCACCAGATAGATATAGTTTTGCAACATGCTTTTCCGGCGCCTGATTTCGTGCAACCTGCGCAATGAGTACCCCAGCCCGCCCGACAGCACGAGAGGCACATCATGAGCTATGACGATACCAACATCTTCGCCAGGCTGCTGCGCGGTGAGATCCCTTCGCACCGCGTCTACGAAGATGATGCCGTGATTGCTTTCATGGACGTCATGCCGCAAGGCCAGGGCCACACCCTGGTCGTTCCGCGCGCGCCGTCGCGCAACCTGCTCGACGCCGATCCAGCGACGCTGGCTCCCCTCTTTGCAGTCACACAGAAAGTGGCGCAGGCGGTGAAAAAGGCTTTTGCCGCCGACGGTGTTACCGTCATGCAATTCAACGAACCTGCCTCCGGTCAGACGGTCTACCATCTGCACGTGCACGTCATTCCGCGCTTTGAGGGTGTGCCGCTGAAACCGCACAGTGGCGGGATGGAAAAGCCTGAAGTGCTTGCCGAGAATGCCGAAAAGATCAAGGCGGCCCTGGCCGGTTGATTGCCCCTGGGCTCAGAAGTCCAGATAGAGCCCAGCCAGCAGCAGAAGTTCCGCGACTATGATACCGACGACCATGCGCTTGCCCGACAACAGGTAGGCAACGAAGCCCAGGCCGGCCGCGGCGATGCGGAGGACAAGCGATGTGTGTGCGAGCGCCCCGCCGGGAAAGACGATCAGATTGCCGATGACGGCAGCGACAAGCGCTGTCGCCATCGTGCGGACCAGCACCAGCAGGTCGGAATCCTCGGAAAGCTTGCCACCGAAATAGACGCCGAGGAAGCGCCAGATATCGGTGGCTGCGAAGCCGGCAACGAGAATGAACAGATATGGCCACCACCAGGCGCTGTTGGAAAAATAACTCATGCCGCGCCCGCCTTGCGCCGCCAGAGGTGCCAGCCATAGGCAACCGTGCCGCCAACCATTCCAGCAGCCAACAGATCGAATTGCGGTAACAGAACGTGGAAGACCGGCCCGAGAGCAAGGCCTAGAACCATCGCCACATGCCCCACACGCTCGCGTGCAGACCCCCACAGCGATGTCAGGAAGTACATCGGCGTTAGCATCAGCAGCGCCGCTGAAATGGTGGAAGGCAGCGCATCTGCCACCGCATAGACGGCGGTAACGACCATGATGTTCGACGCTACCAGCGTGCCACCGAGCCCAGCGTAGAAGGTCGTGCGCATGTCTCGCGGAATGTGCTTCAGGCGCTCCATCGCCAGGACCCACGAGGTAACTGCCACGAAATGCGCAAGCAGGTAGAGCACCCATTGCCGGGTCTTCTCGGCTCGCATCTCAGGCACGAGCGCCATCACCATCGGCATCAGGCGTATGGCCGACAACGTCACCGCAAACAATGCAGCCGGCAGGGCGACGCCGGACACGATCGCGCCTACGAGGACCACCATGGAAGGCAACGCCCAGACAGTACCTGTCATGAAGGCCGCTTGCACCATCGTGACCCCGGCATCTTTCGCCAATGCAGCGAATCCGACGAAGGAACTGACGAGGATCAGGCCGGGAAGAGAAAAAGCGGCGCGAACGCCGCGCAAAAACCATACCGAACGGGACATTGGCGTATCGGAGACCAAGGGCGACATGTCCCGGCCATAGCATGGGCCACCATGCGGTGCGACCACACCAAAAGGTGCATGCCATCTTTCCATTGATCCAGGAAAGCCTGTATGCAGGCCGCCCCTCACTCGGAGATACGACAATGGATGAGTTGCAAGTCGGCCGATACTGGGAAGCCAATGCCGAGACATGGACCCGGCACGTCCGCGCCGGCTACGACGTCTATCGCGACGCGCTGAATACACCCGCATTTCTGGCATTCCTGCCACAAGTCCAGGGACTGGCAGGCTTGGATATCGGTTGCGGCGAAGGCGAGAACACGCGTCAACTCGCGCGGCTGGGCGCCCGCATGCAGGCGATTGACATCGCGCCGACCTTCATTCGCCATGCCAGCGGTTCCGAAATCTCCGAACCTCTCGGCATTACCTATCTGCATGCCAGCGCCACGGCATTGCCCTTCTCCGATGCGACATTCGACTTCGCAACGGCCTTCATGTCGATGATGGACATAGCCGGGCCGGAAATTGCGCTAACCCAGGCATGTCGCGTGCTGAAGCCAGGCGGCTTCTTCCAGTTCTCGATCCTGCACCCCTGTTTCGTGCCGCCCTATCGCCGCAACATCCGCGACGACCATGGCGAGGTGCTCGCTGTTGAGGTCGGTCGCTATTTCCAGGCAACCGACGGCGCGATCGAAAGCTGGCACTTTTCAGCTGCGCCAGCAGAGGAACGAGCCAAGGTCGAACCTTTCCATGTACCCCGCTTCCACCGCACACTCAGCCAGTGGATAGCCATGATCGTGCAGTCCGGTTTCGCCATCGAGGCTTTGGGCGAACCAATGGCGAGCGAAGAGACTGCGGTAGCGGAGCCTGTTGTAGCCGATACCCGGGTAGCACCTATCTTCCTGCATTTTCGGCTGCGCAAGCCGGCGAGTCGGTAGCAGGCCTGCCAAGGCTAGCTTGTGGGTGCCGCCATCCTTTCAAACGCACTTGCCAGGCAGAGTTGCCGGTCGAGCCGCTCATGGATTGCTTGCGCACATTCCCGCGGCGTAAGCACTGAAGTGTCTACGTCCAGGTCATAGATACCCGGCTCATGCACGGCCGACTGCCATCGGCGCACGGGAAGCGGAATCGGATCATCAACGGTACCGACCAGATATCGGCCCTGCCGACCCGGTTCCGGATGGCTTCGACGTTTCATGATTTCGTGCAGCGAACATCTCACACCGACGAACAGAACCGGAAGGCCTTCGAGACGCCGTGCACAATCGGCAAGGATATTCAACGGCTTGGAGTAGGAGGTGTGATGTCCGACATCCGTCACCACGTTCAAGCCAAGCTTGCTGTGGGCTGCAATTGTTTCGTACAGCGCTGCGTACAATGTCGGAACCATTGTCTCCAGGTCTGGGCGCTCGCCGCCAGGCCTGAGACCTATGCCGGGATGATAGCGCTGTGGCGTGGCGAGCTCATAGGTATCGACGCCGAGATTCATCCAGACGCCGTCAAAGGCTTCCTGGATTGCCCGCGCGATACTCGACTTCCCCGACCGCGGAGCGCCATTCAAAATGATGATCTGACCCAAACTCATGTCGTCGCCTCCCTGAACAGACAAAAAAGCCCCGTCACCGGGGCTTCTCTTGTTGCTGTCAGCCAGCGCGGGTCAGTTCTTGCGCGGCAGTTGCGGCACCAGGCTGCGCTTGCCGCCATCCTTGCCCTTGGGCTCCGGCTTGGAAGCGACCGCCTTCTTGGCAACAGCCTTCTTGGCCGTCGCCTTGCGTGGCTTGGGGGCGTCCTCTTCCGGTTCCTTCTTCGGTTTCACCGGCGTCTCGTCGGCCAGCGTTTCGAGCTTGAGCCCGGCTTCGCCGGTCTCCTTCTTCTCGACGCTGACACGCACGGTGCCGCCATGCTTCAGCTTGCCGAACAGCACCTCGTCGGCCAGCGGCTTCTTGATGTGCTCCTGGATGACGCGACCCAACGGACGTGCGCCCATGCGCTCGTCGTAACCCTTGTCAGCAAGCCAGGCGATCGCCTCTGGCGACAGGTCGAAGGTGACGCCGCGCTCCGAAAGCTGAGCTTCCAGCTGCATGACGAACTTCTGCACGACCTGGTGCACCACAGGCACCGGCAGCGAGCCGAACGGAATGATGGCATCGAGACGGTTCCGGAACTCCGGCGTGAACAACCGGTTGATCGCCTCGACATCGTCGCCTTCGCGCTTGGTCGAGCCGAAGCCGATCGCCGCGCGCTGCGCGTCCGCCGCACCCGCATTCGTGGTCATGATCAGAATCACATTGCGGAAATCGATCTGCTTGCCGTTGTGGTCGGTGAGCTTGCCGTGATCCATCACCTGCAACAGGATGTTGAACAGATCCGGATGCGCCTTCTCCACCTCGTCGAGCAGAAGCACGCAATGTGGATGCTGGTCGACGCCGTCGGTCAGCAGACCGCCCTGATCAAAGCCGACATAGCCGGGAGGCGCGCCTATCAGCCGCGAGACTGTATGGCGTTCCATATATTCCGACATGTCGAAACGCAGCAGTTCGACACCGAGAGAAGCGGCGAGTTGCTTGGCCACCTCGGTCTTGCCAACACCGGTTGGGCCAGAGAACAGGTAGGAGCCTATTGGCTTCTCCGGTTCGCGCAGGCCGGCACGAGCCAGCTTGATCGCCGAGGTGAGCGCGGAGATTGCCGTATCCTGGCCATAGACAACACGTTTCAACTCGACATCGAGACCGGCGAGAACCTTCTCGTCGTCCGCTGAAACCGTCTTCGGAGGAATGCGCGCCATAGTGGCGATCGTCGCTTCGATCTCCTTGATGCCGATCGTCTTCTTGCGCTTGCCTTCGGGCAACAGCATCTGCGAGGCACCGGTCTCGTCGATCACGTCGATCGCCTTGTCCGGCAGCTTGCGGTCGTTGATGTAGCGAGCCGAAAGCTCGACCGAAGCCTTGATCGCATCGCTTGTGTACTTGACCTTGTGGAACTCCTCGAAATAGGGCTTCAGGCCCTTCATGATCTCGATGGCGTCCTCGACGGTCGGCTCGTTGACATCGATCTTCTGGAACCGGCGAACAAGCGCACGGTCCTTTTCGAAGAACTGGCGGAACTCCTTGTAAGTCGTTGAGCCGATGCAACGAATCGCTCCGGACGAGAGAGCTGGCTTGAGCAGGTTCGATGCGTCCATGGCACCGCCTGAGGTGGCGCCGGCTCCGATAACGGTGTGGATCTCGTCGATGAACAGGATGGCGCCAGGATAATCCTCCAGCTCCTTCACGACCTGCTTCAGACGCTCCTCGAAGTCGCCGCGATAGCGCGTTCCGGCCAGCAGCGTGCCCATGTCGAGCGCGAAGATGGTCGCATCGGACAACACTTCCGGCACGTCACCTTCGACAATACGTTTCGCCAGACCTTCGGCGATCGCGGTTTTACCGACGCCGGGATCTCCGACGTAGAGCGGGTTGTTCTTGGAGCGGCGGCATAGCACCTGGATCGTGCGGTTGATTTCCGGGGCACGACCGATCAGCGGATCGATGCGGCCCGCCTTTGCCTTGTTGTTGAGGTTGACGCAGTAGGCCGTCAGCGCATCCTGCTGCTTCTTCTTGCTGCCCTCTTCCTGCTGCTCGGCACCGCTGGTGCCGCTCGGCTCGTCCTCGGCGCCGCGCGGCGACCGGCTTTCGGACGAACCAGGACGCTTGGCTATCCCATGCGAGATATAGTTGACCGCGTCATAACGGGTCATCTGCTGTTCCTGCAGGAAATAGGCAGCATGGCTCTCGCGCTCGGCAAAAATGGCAACGAGCACGTTGGCACCGGAGACTTCCTCGCGCCCTGACGACTGCACATGGATTACTGCGCGCTGGATGACGCGCTGGAAACCCGCTGTCGGCTTGGAATCCTCGTCATAACCGGTGACGAGATTGTCGAGTTCGGTGTCGATGTAAGTCAGGACGGTCTGCTTCAGTTCGTCCAGATCGACATTGCAGGCGCGCATAACCGCAGCCGCCTCATTGTCGTCGATCAGGGCCAGCAGGAGATGTTCGAGCGTCGCATATTCATGGTGACGTTCGTTGGCGAAGGTCAGCGCCTGATGAAGCGCCTTTTCCAGGCCCTGGGAGAAAGCCGGCATGTTACCTCACTTCTTCTCCATCACGCATTGCAGCGGATGTTGGTTCTGTCGGGCGAAATCCATGACCTGAGACACCTTGGTCTCGGCCACTTCGTAAGTATAGACCCCGCACTCGCCCACGCCGTGATTGTGGACATGCAGCATGATGCGCGTGGCGGCCTCGCGGTCCTTCTGAAAAAAACGCTCCAGCACGTGAACCACGAATTCCATCGGGGTGTAGTCGTCGTTGAGGATCAGAACCCGGTATAGGCTGGGTTTCTTGGTCTTGGTTTTCGTGCGCGTGATGACGGCTGTTCCGCGACCGGTACCGTTACCGTCGCTGCCGTTCTGCATTCGCGCCACACTCGTGGCAGTCTTACCGGTGGTCACGTATTCCTGCCTTCTGGATCGAATCCCCATCAGAACCCGACATGTAGGGTATCGATGCAGGATTTTAAGCCCTTCTGGTTAGCTGACAATATGGCTAGGTCCTCATTCAGTACCGTTTTTAGCAAACGTGAAGACGTCGAGCCGGCGGATACGAAAAAACCCGGCTGCGCAGGCGCAACCGGGCTCGCTGAGCGGGCCAGAAACCCGCAAACTGGCAGAAAATGAAGCTTACTTCGCCTTGGCGGTAAGCGATTCGAACGGCTTGTAGGCGTCCTTGGCGAGATCGGCATACAGTTCGCTGATCTTGGTCGCCTCGGCCACGAAGGCCTCATAGGCCTGCTTGGCATAATCGGTCTGCAGTTCGACAGCGCTCTCGATCGACTTTACCGAGAGAAGCTTTTCGACGTGCGCAGCGCCGGTCTCGAAGCTCTTCTTGGTGTATTCGGTCGCCTCGGTGGCGATCGCCTGCACGCCCTTGGAGAGCGATGCAAAGCTCTTCAGGCCGCTGTCAGCAAATTCCTTGCCGTATTTGCTGAAATCCTCGTAGGTCTGACTCATCTGGCATTCCTTTCGTGCGGATCGGCTAATTTGTGCGATGCATAAGATGTATGCTGCGATGCACAAAAAGTCAATTCCCGCGCGGATGCGCCCCAGCCCCTAAGATTCGAATAAAGCTCGCCTCAAACGCCGCCGAAATGGTGAACGAGGCGGTTACCATAAACGGATTGGTAACGAGCGTTAAAGTAGGTTGGAGAAATGCGGGGTCGGACCTTTGCCGACTCCCCGGGGTGCAAGCAAAATTCAAAGGAAGCAGCAGTGCGTCAGGCGTTAACAGGCATCGTGTCCAAGTCCGTATCTTCCCTTCTCAAAACCTCCATGGTCGCATCGCTCGCGCTGACATTCGCGGTGACGGATGTCGCGTCGGCGTTTGCCGCGCCGTCCTCCGCGATCGTTGTCGACGCCAAGACCGGCAAGACGCTCTATTCCAAGGACGCCAATGCGCGTCGCTATCCTGCGTCGCTGACCAAGATGATGACGCTTTACCTGACCTTCGAGGCGCTTGCGGCTGGACGGATCAGCAAGAACACCCCCGTGGTGTTCTCGGCCAAGGCTGCCGCGGAACCGCCCACGAAGCTCGGCGTGCGCAAAGGTGGTGCCGTCACGGTAGAGACTGCGATCCTGTCCATGGTGACCAAGTCTGCCAACGATTCCTCGACCGCACTCGCTGAAATGATCGGTGGTTCCGAAGCGAATTTTGCGCGAATGATGACCTCCAAGGCGCGCGCGCTGGGTATGAAGGGCACTGTGTTCCGCAATGCCAACGGCTTGCCGGATCCGGGTCAGTTCACGACCGCACACGACATGGCCGTCCTCGGTATGGCGCTGCGTGAACACTATCCGCAATATTACGGTTATTTCTCCACGCGCTCGTTCGCTTACGGCAAGCGCCAGATCAATGGTCACAATCGCCTGCTTGGCCGCATCAAGGGTGTCGACGGCATCAAGACCGGTTACACCCGCGCCTCGGGCTTCAACCTGGTTTCATCGGTCGCTGACGGCAACCGCAAGCTGGTCGCGGTTGTCATGGGCGGCTCCTCCGGTGGCACTCGCGACAAGCAGATGGCTTCGCTGATTCAGACCTATATGCCACAGACCTCGACCCGCGGCTCCGGTCCGCTGGTGGCGCGCGCTTCCGGTGATACGGCAGTAGCGGCAATCGCCAATGTCTTCCTGCCCAAGAAGAACGCACCGACCCCGGACGAGAAGCCGGAGACTGTCGTTGCTTCGGCCGACGAGGCCGTTGCAGACGAGATTACGGCAGAAGACGCAGTGGTCGAGCCGGCGCCTGAAAAGCCCTCGCGCAAGAACAAGAAGGTGATTGCGGCTGCGGCCCCGGTTGTTACGGCTTCGGCCGCCGAAGTCGCCATCCCGGCGCAACTTCCGGTCGTGCAAGCCTACGCCCCTGTCGAAGAGACACCGATCGATCGCCTGATGACGGCTTCCACCAATGCTGGCTCTACAGCTTCCGGCAACTGGGCCGTGCAGATCGCCTCGGCACCGCGTGAGGCCGATGCCAAGGCACAGCTCGACAAGGTCGCCAAGCAGGCTGGCCGCGTGTTGGCGAAGGCTTCCGGTTACACAGTCGCCTTCGACAAGGACGGCACCACCTACTATCGCGCCCGTTTCGGTTTCGAGACCAAGGAAGCGGCATGGAAGGCCTGCAATGCGCTGAAGCGGAAGAGCATCTCCTGCTTCGCCGTGCAGCAGTGAGCAGATTTCTCCCGGAAACGTATCTTATCGAAGGAGATCAGTGGTGATTGGAGAGCAGGACGTCCTTGGCTTCGTTGATCCGCGCCGCCAGGAACGACGCGTTTCCGACATCGGGGTGCAGGCGCTGCATCAGGCGGCGGTGCGCCTTGCGGACATCCGTCGCGGCGGCGCCCGTTTCAAGACCAAGGATCTTGTAGGCCTCCTCCTTAGTCATGGCGCCCGCACCTGGCGCAACACCCAGCCTCTCGCCACGATACGTCTGCGTGTCGAGGCGCCAGGTGGGAAAACGGCGGTCAAGATACGTCTCTAGCAGCTGCCGGCTGTCCGGGTCGACCGCCAACTCCTGATAGAGCTGTCCAAGATCCGTCAGGCTCATGGCGCCGAGCATCTTACCCTCGCTGCGACCTGCCAGCACCAGCCCCTCCAGTCGACCGGTATCGTGGTCAAGCTCCATTTCCAAAGCTGCGGTACGAACCAGGGAATGGCGCGTGACCAGCGTGCCCACCGGACGTTCCCTGCGAAACATCATGTAGAGTGAGCCGGCGACAGCCAGCGCCAGCAGGCCGAAGCCAGCGCGTCCGGCGGCCAGGATCGCAATTCCCGCAGCTCCGAAGCCCACCGGCAGCGCGATGCGTGCTGTGGCAGCGACTGCCTTCGGATCTGCCCGCAGGAAAACGGCTGCCGCTCCAGCAAGCGCCAGCACGATTGCAGCGACGGCGATCACAATACCCATGGCCGACCATCCCGGTTCGACAAAGTCTACCGCGATCCTCTCCGGACACCAACAGGCAGGCAATTCATCAGTGAGAGGCGCTCCTCTTCATCTCCAGCAACGTCAGAGCAGGCCGAGTTCAGCCAGCTCCTGTCTCAGTTTGGACGGCATTTCCGCCCAGCCTACCCTGCCCGCGCCCAGGTCGGCCGGCGCATCGGAAATCTTCAGATAACGCCACCCCTGGAAAGCACGTCGCGGCTGCCATTCGGTGCGCACCACGACGGGATCGAGCACCAGGTGACAACGTCCGATACCCTCCTTGTCGGTGAAGGGTCTGATCTCTGTGATCAGCTGCCGGCATTGCACGCTGCCCTTGATCACCCAGTAGAGCGAACCGCCTTCGACAATTTCGGCAACACGCGTCGGCACCATGCGCGTGGTGTGGTATTGCTCCACCGGCTCTCCGGCTCGGCGCTTGTCATCGAGCCGGTCGGCGATCCATTCTTCAAGGTCCTCGACGCTGTCGCAGCCGACGCACAGTTTGATGAGATTGAGAGCCATGGCTGGAAGGTAGTCTTCCGGCAGCCCGGGTCAACGGCCTCGGCGACTTCTCCACAATGCCAGAGGCGACCGGTTCAACATTCCACCACATTCACGGCAAGACCGCCGAGGCTGGTCTCCTTGTATTTTTCGCTCATATCGAGCCCGGTCTGGCGCATGGTCTCGATGGCCGCATCCAATGGCACGAAATGCTTACCGTCACCCTTGATGGCAAGCGAAGCCGCGGTTACCGCCTTCACGGCCCCCAGCGCGTTGCGCTCGATGCAGGGTACCTGGACGAGCCCGGCGATGGGATCGCAAGTCATGCCGAGGTGATGCTCCAGCGCAATCTCGGCAGCATTTTCCACCTGCTCGGGCGTCCCTCCCATGACGGCGCAGAGTCCCGCGGCCGCCATGGCGGAAGCCGAGCCCACTTCGCCCTGACAACCCACTTCAGCACCGGAAATGGACGCATTCGACTTTATGATGCCGCCGATAGCGGCAGCCGTGAGCAGGAAATCACGGATCGACGGTTGGTCGGCCTCGGGATGAAAGTGCAGCCAGTAGCGCAACACCGCAGGAAGTGTGCCTGCGGCGCCGTTGGTGGGCGCTGTGACGACCCTGCCGCCGGCGGCATTCTCCTCGTTTACCGCCATGGCGTAGATCGACAGCCAGTCATTGGCCAGCAGTGGATTCGGCCGGTTCTGTTGCCACTGCTCCTGCAGCTTGTCGTGCAACTGACGGGCACGCCGGCGTACTTTCAGCCCGCCTGGCATGATGCCTTCCTGGGTCAGACCACGTTCGATGCAGCCAAGCATGGCGTTCCACACCGCGTCGAGCCCAGTATCGAGCTCCTCACGGGACATGTGTGTTTCTTCATTGACCCGTTTCATCTCAGCGATCGACAGACCGCTTTTTCCGGCCATGTTCAGCATCTCGACGGCATTCTTGAACGGATACGGCACCTTTTTGCCTTCCGTCGTCACGGTGCCTTTCGCCTTCATGCGCTGCAGTTCTTCATCCGACACGACGAAGCCGCCGCCAATCGAATAATAGATGCGTTTCAGGAGCAGACGATCAGCCCCATCATAGGCGTAAAAGGCCATGCCGTTGGCATGGCCGGTCAGCGGGGTCTTCTTGTCAAGCACCAGGTCCTTGGCCGGATCGAAGCGATAGGACGAGCGTCCAGGCGGCGAAATGCGTTTTTCCGCTGTGACCACCGCGACGATGGCTTCCGCCTTGTCCGGATCGACGGTCTGCGGAACCTGGCCAGCGAGTCCCAGTATCACGGCTCGGTCCGTGCCATGACCGATGCCGGTGTAGGCAAGTGACCCATGCAGGCTGGCCCCGACCCGCTCGACCTTCACGCCGGCGGGGCGCGGCCAGTCATTACCTTCGAGTTCCTCGAGGAAACGTGCCGCCGCCGTCATCGGCCCCATCGTGTGCGAACTCGACGGCCCGATGCCGATCTTGAACAGGTCGAAAACCGAAAGAAACACGCTTTAAAGCTCCTCAGGCGCTCCGGACAGGGTGCGCAATCTAGTCGATCATTCCGCCATTCGTCATCCATGCGCTAGACGCCACCCCGACGTCTGTTTCGCTGCAAGCGACATCGGTTTGCAACCATCGCTGGATAAGGCATTCCGTAGGGTTCTATGTATTAGATAGTGTCAATGAGCGATTCTTTTCTATTTTCGCTGAACGACCTTCTGGCGCTGGGTCTTTTCCTCGGCGTCTGGGTGTTCTTCGCGCTCGCTGCCGACGGCAAGGTCTTCCGCCGCATTTCACTGACCACAGCCATGAATGCACAGCGTGAAGCCTGGATGCGCACCATGGCCAAGCGGGAACTGCGCATGATCGACACCTCGATCATGATCGGACTGCAGCAGGGTACCGCTTTTTTTGCATCCAGCTCGATCTTTGCCATCGGTGGCTGCTTCGCGCTGCTCGGTGCCTCGGACCATGTGCTGGCGGTAGTTTCAACGCTTCCTTATGTCGGTACGCCACCACACGGTGTGTTCGAAGCCAAGATCGTCGGGTTGATCGCGTTGCTGGCCTATGCGTTTTTCAAATTCGGCTGGTCGTACAGGCTGTTCAACTACTGCTCGATCCTGATCGGCGCAGTGCCGACGACCCAGGAGGGCATCGTTGCACCGCATGAGACCGATGCCGCAGTGATGCGTGCAGCCAGGATGAATATTCTTGCCGGCAAGCACTTCAACGCTGGCCTGCGCGGCATCTTCTTTTCGCTTGCCTATCTCGGCTGGTTTGCGAATGCAGGTGTTTTCGCCGCCACCACGCTGATCCTCCTCGCCGTTCTCGTGCGTCGCCAGTTTTTTTCAAACGCTCGAGCCGCAGTTCTCGCTGCTATAGAGTGACCGGCTCTAGGCCGGACCGGGATACAGCCTGTCGATCTTGCCGGTTGCCCAATAGACGAAGAGGCCGATCCACTCCTTGATCGCCATGGTCGTCGTCTGAAGCGAATCGACGGGGTTGTCCGTGAAAAGGCCGACGCCTTCGCGACCTGACGTGCGATAATCGACAGGCCATGGCGTGGTTTCAAAACCGACCTTGTCGAACAGCGCCTTGGAACGCGGCATATGGAAGGCAGAAGTGACCAGAAGCCAGGTCTCGCCCGGTTTCGGCATCACCAGCTTGCGCGTGAAGACGGCGTTTTCGTAGGTGTTGCGGGATTCGCTCTCCAGAACCAGCCGCTCCGGCGCGACGCCAAGCGCCGTCAGCAGTCGTTGCGCAGTGACAGCGTCGCCCTCGCCTTCGAGAATCAGTTCACCGGCACCGCCGGAGACCACCACCTTGGCGTCCGGATACCGTCTGGCCAAAATCGCTGTCTCGACGAAACGGTCACCTGCTGTGCTCAGTTCGTAGCCGCCACGGGCAAGATTGATCGCACCTTCCATGCCACCGCCGAGCACGACGATTCCATCGACGCGCTGAGGCGCGGCCGGACGCTGATAGCGCTCCTCCAGCGGCGTCATGATCATGGCTCCGAACGAAGTCCACACCGACAGGACCATGATGATTGACGCGAGGAGGGTACCGGTCCTGAGCAGCCTGCGGCTACCGAAGAAGCCAGCGACAAGGCCGGCGAGCAGCAGAAAGATCGCCAGGTTGAGTGGTTGAACGAAAAACCAGAAAACTTTGGAAAGAAAGAAGAACATCAGTGGCCCCCGGTCACGTCCGAAGGCCGAACCCCAGTCCTCCCTCGACCGGCTGGGGACGAATCCCCAGCCTATGACAGTGGTCTATCGGGATTCAGGCAAAACTGCGGAACGCGACCTGCCCTCACCTTGGAATCAGGACAAAGAGCGAGAGGGTCGTCCTTTCACCACCACCGGCTGGCTTCGAAGCGGCCCGCAGCCTGCTCGATGACATATGCCGTCTGGAACAGCGTCTCTTCATCGAACGGCCGGCCTATGAGCTGCAGTCCGAGCGGCAATCCGTGTGAATCGAGCCCAGCAGGCACCGAAATCCCCGGCAAACCCGCCATGTTCACCGTGACCGTAAAGACGTCGTTGAGATACATCTTGACCGGATCGGCGGCCATGTCCTGATCGGCAACGCCGAAGGCGGCTGACGGTGTCGCTGGCGTCAGGATGACATCCACGCCCGCAGCAAACACATCCTCGAAATCCTTCTTGATGAGCGTGCGCACCTTCTGCGCCTGCAGATAATACGCGTCGTAATAACCTGCCGAGAGCACATAGGTACCGATCATGATACGACGCTTGACCTCACGACCGAACCCGGCCGCCCTGGTCTTCTCATACATGTCGACGATGTCCTTGCCCGGCACGCGCAGGCCGTACCGCACGCCATCATAGCGGGCGAGGTTCGATGAGGCTTCCGCTGGCGCCACGATGTAGTAGGCCGGCAGCGCATATTTGGTGTGCGGCAGCGAGATGTCGACGATCTCGGCACCGGCGTCCTTCAGCCAGGCGATGCCCTGCTGCCAGAGAGCCTCGATCTCTTCCGGCATGCCGTCGACGCGGTATTCCCTCGGAATGCCGACCTTCATGCCCTTTATCGGACGACCGAGCACAGCCTCATAGTCCGGCACCGGGCGATCGACTGAGGTCGTGTCCTTGGCGTCGACGGAGGCCATGGATTTCAACAGGATGGCGGCATCGCGCACATCGCGCGCGATAGGGCCGGCCTGATCAAGCGACGACGCAAAGGCGACGACGCCCCAGCGCGACACGCGGCCATAGGTCGGCTTGATGCCGACCGTACCGGTAAAGGCTGCCGGCTGGCGGATTGAACCGCCTGTGTCTGTGGCGGTCGCGCCGGCGCACAGAAATGCGGAAACAGCGGCGGCCGAACCGCCGGAGGAACCGCCTGGAACCAGTTGCATGTTGTCGTAGGTGCGGTTTTCCTCGACGCCACCCGGCTTGACGAAACCCGCACTGCCGTCATGGAAGGTTGGCTTGACTGTGGTCTGCACGCGCGAGCGGCGCCAGGGGTTGATCACTGGACCGTAGTAGGAAGTCTCGTTGGAAGAGCCCATGGCAAACTCATCCATGTTGAGCTTGCCGAGCATGACGGCGCCATCGTCCCACAGATTGCTCGTCACCGTGGATTCATAGCGCGGTTTGAAGCCGTCCAGCACGTGACTGCAGGCTTGTGTGTGCACGCCTTCCGTGGCGAACAGATCCTTGATGCCGAGCGGAATACCCTCCAGCGCCTTGCCCTCGCCCTTGGCAAGCCTGGCATCGGACGCCTTGGCCATGTCGCGTGCCTTGTCGTGCGTGACCGCCACATAGGCATTGAGGAGCGGATTGGCCTGATCGATCGCAGCAAGATAGGCGTTGGTGATCTCCGTTGCGGAAATCTCCCTGGCCTGCAGCTTCGCACGGGCTTCAGCAATGGTCAGTCTGGTCAGGTCGCTCATCGGGCAAGATTCTTTTCGTAAAATCGCGGACAGCCGGAAGCGGGATCTTTGATCGTTACCGCAACGGCCAGGGCTTTATTCCACCACCTTCGGCACCAGGAAGAAGTTTTCCTCGGTTGCCGGCGCATTGGCGACAATGTCGGCGGCCTTGTTGCCGTCCGTCACGACATCGGCGCGCTTCCGCATCGCCATCGGCGTCACCGAAGTCATCGGCTCAACTCCTGCGACATCGACTTCATTCAATTGCTCAACGAAGCCGAGAATGGTGTTGAGTTCGCCGGTCATGCGCGCAGCGTCCTCCTCGCTCACGGCGATGCGGGCAAGGCGCGCGACGCGCTTTACGGTCTGGATGTCGACAGACATGGGTGCCTCGGCGATCGTGTCGGAAAGGTTCAGGCGGCTATAGCCGCGCACCGCGCCGTGCGCAACCTTGAACGGCGCGGAACTACGCTCATCCGACCTACAATGAAATCGCGTCGCCAACCCTGGGTAGCGCTACCTTGGTGTCGGAGCCTTCCATACCGGCGACAAACTTGTCGGCCGACTGGTCAACCATGGGAAAGCTTCCGAAATGACACGGCACGACTGTATCGAACTTGAAGAAGCGTCGGCACGCGAGGGCGGCCACGGCGCCCCCCATGGTGAAACGGTCGCCGATCGGCACAAGGCCGATCTTGGGCTCATGCAGTTCGTTGATCAGTGCCATATCGGAGAAAATGTCGGTATCGCCCATGTGGTAGAGCGTCTCGTCTTCCGGGAAATGCAGCACCAGCCCACCAGGATTGCCGAGATAGGTGTTGGTGCCGCCCTCGCCCGAAAGTGAGGAGGAATGCAGCGCCTGTACAAAAGTCGTGGTGAAACCGCCGCAATCGACGGTGCCACCAATGTTGCCTGGATTGATCTTGTCGCCCGACACGCCCTTGCCGACGAGATGCATGCATATCTCGAAGTTGGCGACCAGCATGGCACCGCTCTTCTTCAGGATGTCGACGGAACTACCGACGTGATCGTCGTGACCGTGGGTCAGCAGGACGTGGGTGACGCCGTCAGCGACACCTTCCCAGCCTCCACCCCATGACGGATTGCCCACCAGGAAGGGATCGATCAGGATCGTTGCGCCGGCGGCCTCGACACGAAATGCCGCGTGCCCGTACCAGGTGAGTTTCATCAGGCTCTCCTCGATTTTGTGAGAGCAGGAAGATAGAACGGCGACGGATCAAGTCAAAGGAAAGCACGTGGCAATCATCGCAATCGAGGACGTGTCCCAATTGCTGACCGCAGGTGGCACGCTCGCCGGCATCGATCTTGGCGACAAGACCATCGGCGTTGCGGTTTCCGACCTCGGCCTTTCTTTCGCGCACCCACGCCCGGTGATCATGCGCAAGAAATTCTCCATCGACGCCGCTGCCTTGCTGGGCCTTCTCAACAAGGACAATGTCGTCGCGATCGTTATCGGCCTGCCCATCAACATGGATGGCTCCGAAGGGCCGCGAGCGCAAAAGTCGCGCGCCTTCGTGCGCAATATGGCACCGCTCAGCCCGCTGCCCTTCATTCTCTGGGACGAACGCCTGTCGACGGTGGCGGCGGAACGTGCGCTGCTCGAGATGGATGTCTCGCGCCGCAAACGCGAAACGCGCATCGATTCCGCGGCTGCCGCCTTTATTCTGCAGGGAGCCTTGGACCGTCTGAGGACACTCGCTCGATCCGGCTGAGTGGCGGCTGGCTGGAGCGGTGGCGGCGCCACCACGCCGAAATCTGACGGCGACGACGAAAGGCGACGATGCCCGCTACCAGGAAGGAATCAAAGACGCAGGCTTTGGCGATCATGCCCGGGATCAATGCGGGATCGATGCCGAGCATCTCGCCATAAAGCTGGAAAATCAGGTCATGCAGTTGGCGGCTGAGCATGACGTAGCCGAAATTCATGTCGTTGAGCGACAGGAAGTACCAGCCCCAGAACAGAGCGAGCGGCGCGATCCACAACAGCAACAGGGCGCGCATCAGTTCGCCTCTCCAGTCGCCAGGTACCTGAAATCCGCGCATGCGTCGGCCACGACCGCCTTGTCGGCGGTTCTTTCCTGGCCTGCGAGCAGTTGCGGTGTGTGGCGCATGGTCTTCCTGCAATCGAATAAAGACAGTGGGACTTGCCGCCCGCCACCGCAATGGAAACCATTTGTTAAGGTTAACAGCCGGGATGTGGATGGTCGCTTGTGGAAAAGAAATCGCTTCTTCCCCACAGGTGGAAGGATGCGCTCTCCTTTGCACGGGTCGCTGAGCCGGAATGCTCTAGCTTGTCAGCGGATAGAGCGTGTCCAGGATCATGCGTGCATCGTGGCGTGAATCGAGCATGCCGTAGGTATTGCGCCACTGCCCTGCCAGTCGCGTTTCGATGAAGGCATCGGCGATCCGCCCTGCCCCCAGCCGCTTCAGTTCCGCCGCCGCAGCAGCCAGAGCCAGTTGCTCCGTCAGCAACCGGGCGGAACCTTCATCCGTCGAAGCCACCTGCATGGCAGCCTTCAGAACACTGATCGTGCCGTGTCCGTTGGCACCGAGATCACGGTCGATACCCGCCAGCACTTCCTCGAACAGGGCCGGTGCACGTTCAAGCACGCGCAAAACGTCCAGCGCCATGACATTGCCGGAACCTTCCCAGATGGCGTTGACCGGCGCTTCCCGATAATAGCGCGCCAGGGGCGCCTCCTCGACATATCCGTTGCCGCCCAGGCACTCCATCGCCTCGTAGAGCAATGCGGGTGCGATCTTGCAGACCCAATATTTCACAACGGGCGTCATGGCTCTTGCGAAGGCTGCCTCACCTCGGTCCGCCGCCGCCTCGTCAAAGGAACGCGCCAGGCGAAACGACAGCGCGGTGGCCGCGGCGACGTCGAGCGCCATGTCTGCCAGAACGCGCTGCATCAGCGACTGGTCGATCAGATTCGCGCCGAACACCTTGCGATGGCGCGCATGATGAACGGCTTCCGCCAGCCCCGCCCGCATGATCGCGGCGGAAGCTACGGCGCAATCCAGACGGGTCAGCGTGACCATGTCCATGATGGTCTTTACGCCCTGCCCCGGTTCGCCAACCATCTCACCAATGGCATTCTCGAACTCGACCTCCGAGGATGCGTTGGAGCGGTTGCCGAGTTTGTCCTTGAGGCGCTGGAAGCGGAAGCCGTTGCCTGAACCGTCGCCAAGAATACGCGGCACCAGGAAACAGGACAGTCCTTCCGATGCCTGTGCCAGCACCAGGAAGGCGTCCGACATCGGCGCCGACATGAACCATTTGTGTCCGGACAGGCGGTAGAAGCCGCTGGACCCTGCGCGCTCCGCCTTGGTGATGTTGGCGCGCACATCGGTGCCGCCCTGCTTTTCGGTCATGCCCATGCCGAGTGTCAGGCCGGTCTTCTCGACCGGCGGTTTTTGCGCCTGGTCATACTTGCGTGTGGTCACACGCGGTGCCCACTCCCGAAAGATCTTCGGATTGGCCATCAGGGCTGCCAGCGAAGCATTGGTCATGGTGATCGGGCACAGGTGGCCGGTCTCCAGTTCCGCCGTCAGGTAGAACCGCGCCGCGCGCACCTGATGGCGGCGACCGATCTCGGTTTCACCATTCTCCCACACGGAAGAGTGGAGACCATTGGCAACCGAACGGCGCATCAGTGCGTGATAGGCTGGATGGAATTCCACCAGGTCGATACGCCGCCCCTGGCGGTCATGGGTCCTGAGCTTTGGCGTTTCGATGTTGACGAGCCGAGCCAGATCCTGCGCCTCCTGGGTCAGCACGAAACGACCGAGCTGGTCGAGATCCTTGCGTACCGGCTCCGAGAATCGCTCCGCCAGCTGGATCAGCAGCGGATCACCTCGCCAGGCATTGCCACCGGCAAGTGGTGGCGGCTGGTTCATCACGTCGTCGGCCACGCTTTCCCTTTCACATCGGTTCCGTTTGCTGCTCGAATCCGGAACCGCTGCCGGGTTTATAACGAAGCTGTCGCGTAGAGGCGACGAAAATACCGGTGGAAAGATGTGCTTTCCGATCGAGGCGCTTGCGGGTGGCCCGCGCGCGCCCTATAGCAGCGCCTTGAGATGACTGACGCTTCGTCCCTTCCGCTGTTTCCGCACCGCCATCTTCTGGGCATAAGCGACCTTTCTCCCGCTGACATCGAGATTCTTCTGGACCGCGCCGACCGCGCGGTGGCGATTTCGCGCCAGTCCGAGAAGAAGACCTCGACGCTGCGCGGGCGTACGCAGATCAACCTGTTCTACGAAGCATCGACGCGCACGCAGTCGTCCTTCGAACTTGCCGGAAAAAGGCTCGGCGCCGACGTCATGAACATGTCGGTCGCATCGTCCTCGGTGAAAAAGGGCGAAACGCTGATCGACACCGCGATCACGCTGAATGCGATGCGCCCCGACATCCTCATTATCCGTCATCAGTCGGCAGGTGCAGCAGCACTGCTCGCACAGAAGGTTGGCTGTTCGGTGGTCAATGCCGGTGACGGCACGCATGAGCATCCCACCCAGGCACTGCTCGACGCGCTCACCATCCGCCGCGCCAAGGGACCGTTGTCGAAGCTGATCGTGGCGATCTGTGGCGACATCCTGCATTCGCGCGTCGCGCGCTCCAACATCATCTTGCTCAATGCATTGGGCGCTCAGGTGCGCGTGGTTGCACCCTCGACGCTGCTGCCTTCCGGCATTGAACGCATGGGCGTCATCGTGGCCCGCTCCATGGCCGAAGGCCTGAAGGATGCCGATGTCGTCATGATGCTGCGCCTGCAGCGCGAGCGTATGGAGGGTGCCTTCGTGCCTTCGGTGCGTGAATACTTCCGCTATTTCGGTCTCGATGCCGAAAAGCTGAAGGCTGCCAAGGACGACGCGCTGGTCATGCATCCGGGACCGATGAACCGCGGCGTGGAAATCGCATCCGAGGTTGCGGACGGACCGCAGAGCGTCATCCAGGAACAGGTCGAGATGGGCGTCGCAGTGCGCATGGCGGTGATGGAAGCGCTGCTCGACCCGCGTCGCAACCAGGAAGGGCGCGGCGCATGACGAAAATGGTTTTCCAGCGTGCCCGTATCGTCGACCCCTCGCGCGGCATCGATGAGGTCGGCGCCGTCATCGTTGACGGCAAGACGATCGCTGCTGCCGGCGCTGACGCGCTGAACCAGGGTATCCCGGAAGGTGCCAAACTCATCGACTGCGCCGGCAAGGCGATCCTTCCTGGTCTGATCGACTCGCGCGTTTTCATCGGTGAACCCGGTGGCGAGCACCGCGAAACCATCCACTCGGCCAGCCAGGCCGCGGCGGCCGGCGGCATCACCTCGCTGGTCATGATGCCCGATACCGATCCGACGATCGACACGGTGGCACTGGTGGAATTCGTGCTTCGCACCGCCCGTGAGACGGCAAGTGTAAACGTCTTCCCCGCGGCAGCCGTCACCAAGGGCCTGCACGGCCGTGAGATGACCGAATTCGGCTTGTTGCGCGAGGCTGGCGCCGTTGGCTTCACCGATGGCCGCCATACCATTGCCAACACGCTGGTGATGCGGCGGGCTCTCACCTACGCACGCGACTTCGGCGCGGTGATTGCACATGAGACGCAGGATGCCGATCTCGCTTCGGCCGGCGTCATGAACGAGGGGCTCTATGCCAGCTGGCTCGGCTTGTCTGGCATTCCGCGCGAAGCCGAACTGATCCCGCTGGAGCGCGATCTGGCGCTCGCCCGACTGACCAAAGGCAATTATCACGCCGCCAAGATTTCGACAGCGATATCGGCCGCCGCGATTGCTCGCGCCAAGGCGGACGGCGCCAATGTGACGGCCGGTGTTGCCATCCACAATCTGGCGCTCAACGAAAACGACGTTGGGCAGTACCGCACCTTCTTCCGTCTGGAACCGCCTCTGCGCCTTGAAGAAGATCGGCTTGCCATGATCGAAGCGCTGAAGGACGGCACGATCGACCTCGCCGTTTCCTCGCACGATCCGCAGGACGTCGACACCAAGCGCCTGCCGTTCGCGGATGCTGCGGCAGGAGCCATAGGACTCGAAACGCTGCTTTCCGTCGCCCTGCGCCTCTATCACAACGAGGATCTGTCGCTGCTGAGGCTGGTCGAGGTGCTTTCGACGGCCCCTGCCCGATTGTTCGGTTTGCCAGGCGGCACGTTGAAGCCTGGCGCACCCGCGGATCTCGTTCTCGTCGACCTCGACGAGCCCTGGATCGTGAGCGAGGCCGGCATCCGCTCGCGCTCGAAAAACACCTGCTTTGAAGGTGCGCGTCTCCAAGGCAAGGCATTGCAAACACTGGTCGCGGGCCGCACGGTATTTTCCGCCTAGAGCATCCCGACAAAACTGCGCCGCGGTTTTGCGCCTGGACTTGCGTGAAAACAAAAGTTGGAACGTTTCTGCGTTTCCGTGAAAACCGAAACGCTCTAATGTCTGCAAGAGGCGCAGGGCAACGGGGGAGCAATGCAGCTGGTTTCCATTCTCGCACCGATCATCGGCTATCTGTGTGGCTCGATCCCTTTCGGTCTGCTTCTGACCCGCGCTGCCGGTCTCGGTGATGTGCGCAGCATCGGTTCCGGCAACATCGGCGCCACCAACGTACTGCGCACCGGCAACAAGGGGCTCGCCGCTGCAACACTGGTACTCGATGCACTCAAGGGCACGATTCCGGCGCTGGTCTTCGCCCGCTACGGCACGGAAGCCGGCGCACTCGCCGGCGCCGGCGCCTTCATCGGACACATCTTCCCGGTCTGGCTCGGCTTCAAGGGCGGCAAGGGCGTCGCCACCTATCTCGGCGTGCTGATCGGGCTTGCCTGGCAGGTGGCGCTGATATTCGCTGCTGTCTGGCTGGCGATGGCGGTGCTGTTCCGCTATTCTTCGCTGGCAGCACTTGTCGCCTGCGTCGTCGTACCGGTGGCGTTGTTCTTTTTCGGCCATGCGCAATACGCGCTTGCCTTCGCGCTGATGAGCGCACTGATCTTCTACAAGCATCGCGCCAACATCGAGCGCCTGAGGGCCGGAACGGAAGGCCGGATCGGAGCGAAAGGGTGAGCAGGCCACTTGCCAGGTTGCGCCTCAGCGACCGGCAACGGCTGAACTGGCTGCGCCTGATCCGCACACAGAATGTCGGACCGGCTTCTTTCCGCGCGCTCGTGAACCGCTTCGGTTCGGCTGAAGCAGCGCTCGAAGTCCTGCCTGAACTGACGCTTTCCGGCGGCGCCAGCCGCACGGTCAGGATACCAGCGATCGCCGAGATCGAGGCAGAAATGCGGGCCGCGAAGCGCGTGGGCGCGCGCTTTGTCTGCATTGGCGAGCCGGACTATCCATCGCTGCTCAAGCAGATGGATCATCCACCGCCGGTGCTTGCCATGAAAGGCACTGGCACGGTGTTCGCAGCACCGGCAGTCGCCATCGTCGGTGCGCGCAATGCCTCGCTCGCCGGCATCAAGATGGCACGCATGCTTGCGAACGAACTTGGTCGCGAAGGTTATGGAATTGTCTCCGGCCTTGCACGCGGCATCGACACCGCTGCCCATCAGAGCAGCCTTCTCACCGGCACAGTCGCTGTGCTGGCGGGCGGGCTGGATCAACCTTATCCGCCTGAAAATGCCGGGCTGATCGATGAGATCGTCGCGCGCGGCGCCGTGATTTCGGAGATGCCGTTCGGTTGGCAGCCTCGAGCCCAGGATTTTCCACGCCGCAATCGGCTGGTCGCCGGTGCTTCGCTCGGGCTCGTCGTCGTGGAAGCCGCCGAGCGGTCGGGATCACTGATCAGCGCACGGCTGGCCACGGAAATGGGACGACTTGTCTTTGCGGTACCCGGCTCACCGCTCGATCCGCGCTCTAAAGGCACGAATGGTCTCATTAAGGATGGCGCCACTCTCGTCACCGAAACCGCGGACATACTTAACGCACTGGCACCTCTGATCGGCACGCGGTTCGCACCGAACCTTTCTCTGGAGGAGCCGCCCGAATTTGCCACGACAGCACCGCCCAACGACAGGGAGCGTCAACAGGTCGTTGAAACACTTGGCCAAACCCCTGTAAATGTTGATGAAATCATCCGACACACCGGCTTGCATCCGGCTCAGGTCGCGATGATTCTGCTGGAACTCGACCTTGCCGGTCGGCTGGAGCGCCATGCGGGTGGTTTTGTTTCACTGATCTTTAGCCATTGATCGACATTGCCGGGTCAAATCGACCGCAAACTCGATCATTCGATAAAATTCTAATCTTATCCTACTGATTTTACTCATGTTTCATTGAACAGAATCGCGCACCACTCTCGCCATGCCAGGGCGTGGGGAAAACGGAGGCGATTGTGAAGGAACGTTTTGAGTTAGTGCTGGAGCCAACCGATCTGTGGTCGGTGTGGGACAACGAGACCGACCAGCCTGTGGTTTTTGCCAATCAGCTTCTTGCCGGTCTCAGCAAACGCGAGGCGGAAGCCGCCCACCAGATCCTGAGCGAAATCGTCAGGAAACGGGAACTGGAGAAGAAGAGGCTGGAAAAGAAGAAGCGTTCTTCCGACGCCGCATAAGCGCTTGGTCGGGCAAACGCTCTGCTTGTTCCCACGCGAAGCCGACTGATCGGCTTCCAATCGCGCCTTTTCCGGAAGCAGACCTCCAGCGCAGATACGCTCGCGCTCGCTCAGCGACTGGCCAGGTGGCCAACACACAAGCCAGCCGCAAACGGCCGATCATCACTCTATCTGAAACGTGCATTGATCGGGTCCGCACGATCGTCGATGTCGCACGGTGGAGTCTGAGCACTGGAAGGCGGTTCGGTCGTCGGCCGCGCCCGGAGGCGGTCTGGACCATTCAGGCTGCCTTTTCGTCATTCGACCCTCAGCCGACGGCCATTCGTGCTTGTGAGCCATTCAGAAACCCGCTTAGGGTAATAGTGGTCGCCACAACCGGCACTCGGTGTGATGGGACGATGCTCACGGCCATCGCGCCTGAGAAAACGCAATAGATTGCCTGGCCGTAGGTCAATGGCTGAAGAAGTGGGGGCCATTTGGCAATGGATCGAATATCGACGGGAGCGGCAGTCCTGCTGATGGCACTCGTTTCCGGCTGCGCGACATCTCCGACCAACTACGCAGCCACGCTCTCGACCAACGATCCCAAATGGCGATCGAAGCAGTGCCAACAGGTTCGAGCGACCGCGCTGGCCTTTGAAGCCAGGGAGAAAGAGACCCGCAAGCTGGCACCTGGCCTATTGCTAGGCCCGTACGGGATCGGGATTGCGCTCGCCATCAAGGAGCATCAGGACAAGCAGCGCAAGCAGATTGCCCGCGACATGCATATGCGATGCTCGAGTCAGCCCCTGCCGAAGGAATTGCAGGCGGTTTCGAGTTAAGGAAGCCATGGATGAAACAGGACTACACCTTGCGATGACACCTGAACGGCTCGAAGAATGTCTGTCGATTGTCCGCTGGTCGCCTGAAACCCTGGCGCAGGCCCTGGGCTGCGACGTATCGCTGGTCGAGGCGTGGCTGACCGAGGAAGCGGAAATCCCTCCGAAGACGGCAGCATGGGTCGATACCGTTGCTCAGTTCATGGAAACCGCCGACGGGATGAAGCCGAAGGGGCTGAAAGGAAAGAAGTGGCCCTAGGCCTGAAGAGTGCTCCAAAACAAATCGCAAGGCCGACAGTAATGGATACTCACCTTTCCACTGCAGGCGGAGACAACGACGACCGAATCTATACCGGCGACGGCAGTGATGTTATCCACGGCGACAACAACTTTCCCACGCCCTTTGCCGGCAACGATTAGATCGACGGCGGGGCCGGCGACGATTACATTTCTGGCGGTGCGGGCAACGACACCATTTTCGGCGGCGACGGTGACGACAGAATTGATGGAGGTTCCGGCACCGACGCATTTGACGGCGGTCTGGGGTTACGGCGGAACGGGTTTCGACTTCGCGTATTACTCGCAGGCGATAAGCGGCGTTCGAGCTGACTTAGCTGAAATAAAGTCGAGGACTGGCGATGTTGCTGGCGATACGTTCATATTTGTGGACTGCCTAGCGGGTAGCCAATACGCAGACAATCTTTACGGCGATCACAGGAGCAACATGCTTGTCGGCAGAGCCAGCAACGACTGGCTCAGTGGTCGCAACGGCGACGACAGCCTATACGGTGGTGCTTGTAATGATGCGTTTGTCGTGGACCCCACTGACGGATGGGACACGATCTTCGACTTCGAGGACAGCGTCGACAAGATTGACCTGCGCTGCGGTCGGCGGCAGTCACTCCCGGTGGTAAAAAAACCACCGTTCGCTCTCGACGCAGGCGAGTGATTTCAGTGCGTCGCGACGGGCCTTGGCGATGTCATGCACCAGGCGACACGTTTGACTTTCTGCCACAATGATTCGTTGCGCATCACAGGGATTCGATGCGTTCCGTTCTGGTTTTCAATGACCGCATCCGCTTCGGCACACAGGGCCAACTTAGTGTTTCTCAGCAGGATGTCCCGGTCGTGACGTGTGCTTCCTGCATAAATTGAAGCAATGCGTTCATTGCCAACCATTATGGAAATATTCGACGGCAATCCCTGAGCATTCGCGCGAACCGACAGGCTGTAGCCGTCGCGTCTCGCAGAAACCACTTTGGGCATAAAACTCTCTTTCTTTTCCCTCGAGGGACAGATCGAGACATTGCTTAGCCTGATATCACCTTCTGCCGGCATGCCGCCGACGGGAATAGCAAGCACGAAGTGGAGATTAATCGGATTTGCGAGGACCTCGGGCAATGGGCGATACCGATAAATTGCTGCAGCGGATCCGATCGCTGCATTGCTGCCAGCGTACGACCATTTTGATTCTTCGTCCGCAAGTTTCAATTCGACCGATTCCACAGTGCCACTTTCAACGAGGTTGGTCAGAGGAGCAGACGAAAAAGCCCAATTTGCGCATGAGGCGGCAGCTGAGCCCCATTGTTCACCGAAGCGGCAACTCTGAACCCAAGCAAACAGATTCGCGTCGTTCGCAACAAAATCATGGCCTTGGATATCAAATTTGAGCTTGGCATCCCGCAGATCAATCTGGCCGTCAAGGTACACATAAGCGACCAACTGAAGCGCACCGAACCCGTCGATATGGTTCGGATCAAGATCGGGTCGAAGTGACACCCTAAGCGTTCCAGCCCGATCCACCGGCGCCTTCATCCAAGAACCCCAGGCGCCAAAAGGAGGAATGGTCATCGTTGATCTATCAAGAATGCCCTCCTGCTGGAATGGCAGCTGTTTACAGACAATATCATCGGCGTTTGCCGAGGAGGCTGAGAGAATCGAGAAGACCGAAAGGATGGCTGGCTTAAGCTTGCTCATTGGGCTTCGGTTAGCAAAAACACCAAGCCGGCTCAACCGTACTTTAGCGCACGGTTGAGGACAGTGGAGCAACAAAAAAGCCCCCAGACGGTGCTGAGCGGGCGCCAATCGATGGCAATGCATGGTTGGATCATCGCGCCGGCTGAGACCGACTGCGATCGTGGCAACGGCCGGGAGCCAGTGCGGCCACAGTGTTCTACAAGCCGACGATGCTGTATTGAACCTTTCGAGCCTCGTCAAAGTGGCGTTCTGAAACTTCTCCGAGCTGACCGCCGTTTCGGCCTGCTTCGTCTCGACCGTTGTCATGTCTGCCGTCTACGCAGACCGAGTCGGTCACATCCGAGAACTGCCGCTTACGCAGCCTCTTCATCCTCGTTCCGTCCCGCACTGGACTTGCGCTCAAGGTAGAGCCACCGACTTCTCGACTATCTACCCGTTCCATCGAAAACACCTTGAGAAAGAAGGTCATCGTTGCCTGATGTTCGAACGTTCACGACGGCTCAACCTCACGGGCTCGTCAGGCCACCGAAATGACGATCGTTGCGTCAAGTTCCAAAACTGAGAATGCAAACGCAAAAAAGCCCGCCCACAGCGCTGCACATCAAACTGCCGGCCGCCTCCACTGGGCGGGCTCCTAGTGTTACTGCTGGAGTAATGTCACCGATCTACGTAACATATTCTCCGAATCCCTTGATCAGGGCATAGTAACTGCGGGGAACCTCAATGAAGTTGGGCTTGGGAGAGTTAAAATGTCTGCAGCAACGATACCTGTGCATTCATCGGGGCGCATGTTTGATGGAATTTTGCATAATATGAAATGGGATAGTGGTGTAGTCACCTACAGCTTCCCGACAAACAGTGACCAGTATAGCGGCTATGGCGGCTACCAGCCTTTTGGTTTTTCTCAATTGAACGGCTTTCAAGTAGCGGCAGCGAGAGCAAATTTGTCGGCCGTGCAAGACTTTACCAATCTCACTTTCATGGAGGTTGGCGAGTCGACGAGTGTTCACGCAACGCTCCGCTTTGCTGGCTCCAACAACACATTCACGGCCGAAGCGTATCTTCCTAATAATGTGGGAGAAGAGCCGGGCGATATGTGGTTTAGCCCCTTTGATTTTAGCAGCCCGGCCGTCGGCAACTACGCCTATTGCGAAGGGTTCATACATGAGTTGGGGCATGCACTCGGCTTGGTGCATGGGCACGACGGAGCAAACAATCCATTCGGTGGTTTGCCCTACAACTGGGACTCCCAAGAATACTCGGTGATGACGTATCGCGACTATGTCGGAGATAATCCAAACGGTTACAGCGATAATGAGACGTGGGGTAATCCCCAAAGCTTCATGATGCTTGATATCCAGGCCCTGCAATATCTGTATGGAGCCGACTATGGCTCATCCGGATCTGTTGGTGCAGGGAACACGGTTTACACGTTCAGTACCACTACTGGCGAGATGTTCATCAACGGAGTGGGAACCGGGACGCCCGGCGACAACCGCATCCTTCGTACGATCTGGGATGGAAATGGCATCGATACGTATGACCTGCGCAACTATTCCACCGATATGACAATCGACCTGCGGCCCGGCTTCTGGTCAACTTTCGACCGCAACCAGCTTGCAGATCTTGACGGTGATGGCAGCAGGCTAACTCACCTGGCTCAGGGCAACGTCGCCAACGCATTGCTGTTTGAGGGAGATGTACGGTCGCTGATAGAAAACGCTTTTGGAGGCTATGGGAATGATCTTCTCGTCGGTAACGATGCATCGAATGCGCTTTATGGCATGTCCGGGAATGATAATATCTATGGCGGGTCGGGAAACGACATTCTCTATGGTGGTGTCGGCGATGACAATCTGGATGGTGGTGCAGGCGCGGACACATTTGACGGCTGGGTTGGGTTTGATATCGTTTTCTACTCACAATCCACGTCCGGCATAACTGCCGATCTCGGCAACATCGTTGCCGGCACCGGTGATGCCGCGGGGGATACTTTCAATTACATCGACGGCATCTGGGGCAGTTCCTACGATGATCGCTTCTACGGTGATCAGTGGGGCAATGCCCTGTATGGCCGCGATGGCGTGGATTTCCTCTACGGCCGAGAAGGCAATGATCAACTCTACGGTGGCGATGGAAACGACACGCTGGATGGTGGCGCCGGCGCTGACGTGCTCGATGGCGGCCTGGAGTTCGACTTTGTTTCCTATTCCCAGGCAACGGCAGCCGTCACCGCAGACCTTGGGAACATCGTTGCGGGAAAGGGCGAAGCTGCCGGCGACACGTTCAACTATGTCGATGGCATCTGGGGAAGCTCCCATGATGATCTTCTCTATGGCGACCGGTGGAGCAATGTGCTGTACGGTCAAGATGGATCCGACAACCTCTACGGTCGCGGTGGCAACGATCAGATCTATGGCGGCGACGGCGATGATCACATCGACGGGGGCGTAGGAGCCGATCTGATCGACGGAGGCGCGGGCTTCGACACCGTCTATTACACGCAAGCTTCCAGTGGCGTTCGGGTCGATCTGGCGGGCACCTTGTCGGGAACCGGTGATGCCGCCGGCGACACTTTGGTTTCGATCGAGAAGGTGGTCGGAAGTTCCTACGCAGACGACCTCTACGGCGACCGGGGCAACAATACGCTTGTTGGTGGCGCCGGCAACGACTGGCTCAGCGGCCGCGACGGGAACGACAGTCTCTATGGTGGTGCCGGTGCCGATACATTTGTTGTAGCGCCCAACAACGGTTGGGACATCATCTTTGACTTTCAGGACAACGTCGACCGCATCGACCTGAGGGCCTGGGGCTTCGCAACTGTCGGCCAAGCGCTGAATTATGTTGCCGATACCGGACCGGATCTACGTTTTGATTTCGCTGATGGGTCCCACTTGTCGATCCTGAATGTTGCCAATTTCACAGACTTAGTAAATGACATTCTCATAGCTTGATTTAGAGTGTCGAATAAAGTTGACTGCGTCGTAGTGCGCCTCGCAGGCGGGAATCTGCATGCTAGGCGCCGCGGGCAACGTTGATCAGCGACTTCAGACCGCTGAGTGTTGTGATTCGGGGTTCACCGGCTTCGTTACAGGTTTGCCAGCCATGGACGACGGTACATTGAAGCCTGCTGGTAGGCTCCATGCCGAAGCGTCGTCATAGAGCTTGGGGGCATCAGCCACCGAGATATGGACATGATGGCGATGCGCGTTGGTACCGGAATATTTCCGCCAGATCCAAGGCGAAGGTCCGTCGGCGCCGGAGCAGATTCCGCCATCGGCGATCGCATACTTATACGCCGATTACGACTATCGAGCAGAGCCTGCGCCAGCTTCCGGTTATCGACGCCATGCGCAGGATTATCGGTCAGGTCGAGACCCTGGACCACGCCTTGAGCATTCGGATTGTGGTCCGACTTCCGTTTCGAATGCGCATTGGAGCCCTTGATCCCGTACGAGGTCTTCGAACGGTTGGGCGAAAGCGAACTCATCTGCGAGCGCAACATCAAGGCTGCACACTAGATGCAAAGCTATGCAGGATTCTTTTCCGCCGGCGATGACCGCCAGCGACCTATTGGGAGAGTGCTCTTTCGAGAGGATATGCTGTCGTGCTAATCAAGCTGGATGCAGCATTCGATTGTTCGATATGATCTGGCGCGCGGGGTGGCGGCTCTTGTTGTGTTCGGGGCACATCTCAGCCAAGTATTCCTCTGGCCGTTGATGCCTCGAGGCTCATGGATTGAGTATGTTTCAGGCTCCCTCGCTAGAGGCGCGGTCCTAGCCTTTTTTGTCTTGTCAGGCTTGCTGATAACGCGCAGCATTGCAGCCAACATACGACGCAATGGCTTTTTCGAGCCAAATGACTATTTGGTTAGCCGCATTGCCCGGATCTATCCGCCGTTCCTCATTGCGCTTGTAATCACTGTTGGCGTTGTCGCGATTGTCCAATCATTCAATCTGCCTGGAGCGAATTCCCCACTCGGGCAGCTGCGCCCACATGGATTGACCTACGAATATTCGGAACTCTGGAAATCTGCGCTGCTCTATAATGGGATGATCGCCGCCAACGGCCCGCTCTGGTCTCTCTACATCGAAGTCAACCTGTACTTGGTAGCAATGGGAGTGGCCCTTACCGCTCGCGGACGTTCGCTGATTTTCAGAGCCCTCGGAATCGCGGTTTTCGTCGCAGCACTGTATCTGGGTCGCGACCATCTCGGGTATTGGTTCTTCGGCTTGATCTGGGTGTTTGGGGCTGTGCTCAATCTTCCGCAAATCAAGCGGCCTGCGGTTTTTGCAGTGGTCGGGATACTAGTGACAACCGCAACTCTTCTAATACCGCCCTTTGAACCCGAGAGTTATATCGACGGATCGCGCTTCAGCCTCATAGTCCAGATTTTCTCGTGCTTAGTGTTCGCCGCAGGCTATCTGTACCGTCTCGGGCCGAACGGGCATGGCCTCTTTTTCTGACACAAAGTGCCGACTATTCGTACACCCTATACGTGACCCACTTCCCGATACTCGCCATCGGGCTCTCGTTGGCGACTGTCTCAGGTCTTGCTGCATCTTGGATGGGGTCGGCCTTATCCCTGCTGGTGACAGGCTTCGCTGGGCTGGGACTAGCCATGCTTGTCGCCAGCAAGGTGGAAGGCGCTCCGAGATTCAAACGCCTGATTTGGGAGATCCTCTATCGGGTGCGGGATCATTCTTGGCGGCTTATCGTGACGGACTACGCATCAGAGAAAAATGATCGATAGATCGGTAGTTTCGACGAAGCCTGCCCCTGCCCCAGCCGCAAGGGCGTTGCGGATCAACGTTCTATTCCCACATGACTTCGTTATGCGGGTATTTTGATGAACGAACATGACGTTCCTAGGCGCCGCAGTTCAGCGTCTCGTTGTAGACACGGCCCTTGTCGACTCCTTCAGATCGGCCGATGAGGTCGACCATCGGGCGATAGACCTGGTATTTGGCGCGTGCAAAATCATTCGGCGCGCCGACACGCACGATCGTGATAAGATTGTCCTTTCGAGCCCCCATCGGGGTATGCGAATCATAGAAGAACTATGCGCCCTCATGGTCGCGCCGGGCGGCACTTGAATGAACAGAGACTGAGTGGCAGATAGCCGCCAACTGAATAAATTGGAGACGATCTGTGAGCAGTCAGCCTGCCCATACCATCGCGAGCAGGATCCGGCCTGAGTTTCTCTTAGCTGGCTTTCTCGTTTTTTGCCTGCACTACTATGCGTACGTCTACCTATTCGCATTCGATGAAGGTGTTTCCGCCGCACCTGGAGTACTAAAGGCCGTTAAGGACATAGTGTTCATTGGCGCGTTGATAGCCTTAGGATTCGCAACTTCACGGGACCAAGCCAAGCCGTGGCAAGCTTATGTCTTCTGGCCCTTCCTCTTGATCTTAGCGGTGACCACTGCACTTCATGTACCTCAAACTGGCTGGTACGATCAACTACGAGAAAACATCAAGAACTTAGCACTCTTCGTGCCGATCTACTGGATGGCGTTTTCTCTAACTTCACAGACCAGAAAGCAGACCACAAAGCACTTTTTCGGAATCCTTATCTTTGCTGCCATAACGCAGAGCTTGTTTTCGTTTTTGTTCTGGTTCGCTGGTAAAAAGCTGTGGCTCGACGAGGTGTTCGTTGGCTTCATAGGGAATCCGAACTCATTTGCTCTGATGCTGAATCTGGCGCTGGCTGTCCTTTTAATGTTTCTGCATCGTTCGAGTGGCTGGAAGCTGACTTCTTTGGTCCTGATAGCAGTTGGCTTAATCGCTGCTACCATTATGAGAACAACCAGCGGCAGCCAATTCGCCATCTTCGTCTTTTTGCTCGCCTATTCGTTCATTTTGAACGTAGAGTCTTGGAAGAAGTATGCAGCCGTTGCCCTTGTGGTGACCGCCGTAATCGGTGTCGACAAAACAGCACTAGATTCAACATTATTCATTTTCCAGAACTTGGCTTCTACGATCGCGGGCACAAATGATCCTTCAAACGAAGGCCTCACATCTGCAAACCCGATACCTTCCAACCATCTCCCGAACAGCTCTCCGCCCGTGACCAGTTTGTCCGTAAGCCTTCGTGAGCAAAACATCCGCCAAGCATTCTCCGTTCTAACGGAAAGTCCCGAGGCAGCGTTGTTGGGCAGTTTCATGAATACCAGATTTGTTCCAATGGATGGCCAATTTTGGGTTATGCTTTATAACAATGGCATAGCTACAATACTGGCCTTCGCGATTGCTGCAGCTTTCGCCTTCACTTCCTCTGGCTGGTACGTCTGGCGTCACAGGAACGACAAAGTCTCAATCGTGCTGCACTTGATGATTGCCGCGTTCGGGATCACGTGTTTGGCCTCTCGTATCATTATGTACTTCCCGTTCAATTTTATGTTTTTTATGATATGCGGTTTGGCCATCGCTAAAGCAACGGAAGCTCGGCGGTGACGCCCGCTTCCGGTAGACTAAAGAAGAGATAAACGCCCAAGGTTCCAATTTTTGGCTATATCCATAACCAAGTATCGCATTCTTCAAGCTGCATACGCCCCTATTCTGGCCGTGGCGATGGCCATCATGTTTGGCCGCCTGCTGGTGCTTGCGAAAGTGCTAGACATAAGATCGTTCGCAGATCTCAATGCCGCTCTCATCGTTTCGGGCGTTATAGGCATGCTCGCTTCCTTTGGATTGTTCCTAGACCTCCAAAGGAAGCTGCCTGGACAACTTGCCACTGGAAAACGACGTGCGGCAGCGACGCTACTGGGGCAGTCATTTCTTGGAACGATGGTGATCGGCGGGCTTGGATTTTTGGCAGCGGGACTACACCTCTCGCTTGGGACCATCACTCCCTTAGTAATTGCGCTGGGGGTCCTTCACGGAACGTCACAACAGCTCTTTCTAATTGTGACAACCGAAAGTAGAAGTAACAATGAGCCAACTCGATTTGCCCTGCAAAGCCTGACACGTGCATTGGGGATGGCAATCTTCGCGTTTCCAATCGCTGTAGTTACCGGTTCCTCATCAGCGGTTGTAGTCGCCGAAAGCTTTATTACCATCGCCTCTACACTTTTGATCTCTCGCAAGGTGTGGAGAAAATTGAACCTATCCCCATTAACATCCCTGAAACTTGCCCTTCGTTCGATCGACCGAATCAACTGGAACTCGACGGTAGCGCTCCTATTGCTATCACTGGCGGTCACTGCCTCAAGTAACATGGATCGGTGGCTCTCTTCGACCAAACTATCCCACAATGATTTTGCCCAATATTCGTTCGCATGGATTACGCTTACCGCTGCTTTTGCTGTTCAGGGCCTGATCAACGCATCGGTGTTCCCGATGATTGCTCGCCGGTTCGCGCTGCACGGCCATCGTTCAGCGTTCAGACTTACCTTCCTCACCGCAACCGGAATTTTGGTCGTTTTCCTCTTCGCCATCGTGCCGTGTGTTTACATAGCGGACATCGCAATCCAGAGGCTATATCCTGCATACTCTGAGGCGACCCCCCTTATCCCACTGCTGTCGATCGCGGCAGCGCTGCGAGTTTCAGACTTCTGGTCAAGCTTCCTAGTAATCACCGGAAACGAAAGAACCTCATTGGCCATCAACATCGCAGCCGTAGCACTTTCACTTGGGATATGGATGATGGACACGTCCGGCTTTTATGCCAGCAGCGAGGCACTTGGGCTGGCCTATTTGGCCTGTTTTATTGCCGCTCTGACCTATCTTGGTTCCTTTGTGGCTTCTTACCGATATGCAAAGCGCCAAAATGCTTAAGACCATCATCCAGACGAACACTGTAACCCGCTGTTTTAGAACGGCCTACTACCTCAGGCGTGGTTCGAAGATATCACCGAACGCCATAGTTGTGGGTACGATCAAGGGGCTTTCCATCGCCCGCCATGTTACAATTGGTGCAAGAAGCCGGATCTCATTGAGCCCTTCCGCGAAGGTCGCGTTGTCCGATGGCGTGTGGTTGTCGACCGATATTGAGATTGAGACTGAAGGCTTGGTCTCAATCGGGGCCAGAACCACAATCCAGCGACGTGCGACTGTCAATGGCAATGTGACGATAGGCAAAGAGTGTATCTTTGCACCAAACGTTTTCATTTCATCCGGCACTCACCCATTTCGTGCTCATCCCGACATCTCGATCCGAGAACAAGAACGTCGCATTGCAGACGGCACCCTGCATTTCGAGGGCTTGGACCGCCCGGTGGTCATTGGTGATGATTGTTGGCTTGGCACCAACGCAGTTGTGTGCCCAGGCGTAACCATAGGCGATGGCTGTGTGGTGGGGGCAAATTCAGTTGTGACGAAGAGCCTGAAGGCTAGGGGCGTCTATGCTGGCGCACCAGCGCGCAAAATAGGTGAGCGCTAAGGTAAACAATTGACAACAATCTGTGTCCGTGCGTGAACAGGTTCACTTCTCATACCCATTGAGGGATTCCCTATGGTTAACATTGCGAACGTCCTTTCAAGCTTCAAGGAGAACCCTGGCTACGTTGCCATGCGGGGCTTGGCACGCTTCCCCATGGTGCGCAATGTCGTGAGTTCAGCTCGAGGTGCCTTGAACTATCGCGCCTTTCAACCGTTCCTGCAGAACTGCGAAAAGCGGATGGACCAATCATTCTTCAAAGATGTTGACCGCCGCATCTTCATCAATGAACTAAATCGGGACGGTCTCGCATTTGGGCTTATGTTGCCCGATGCGACCCTTAAGGAAATCCGCAACTACGCCATCAATACGCCTGTCTATGCGGACCGAAAGCCCAATATGGGCTTCTTCTATCGGGAACGAGAAGATGCCGAAGCCAAGATCGGCAAACCTATTCTCGTTGCCCAATACTTCAACGCTCGAAAGGACTGTGGCGCGATATCCAAACTCGTTAACGATCCATTTCTCGAATGGGTTGCGGCGATGTATCTCGGATCTGTGCCTACATTCGTCGGCTGCAATCTTTGGTGGACTTCTCCTGTCCAGGCCTCGGATGAAGACAAGGATAAGCATGCGCACTTCTATCATCGTGACGTAGATGACTTTCGCTTCTTCAAGTACTTCTTCTATATTACTGACGTGAAAGAGGATGAGGGCGCGCACATTTGCGTCCGCGCCTCGATCTCCAATCCTCCTGTTATCAAGAAGGGCGACCAGTGGAACATTCGCAGATACACTGATTCAGAAATCAACGGTTACTATCCTGCCGATGACATTCTTGAGATTACTGGACGCGCCGGAACTGGATTCGCCGAGGACACACTGTGCATTCATAAGGGCAGCACGCCCAAGACTGAACCTCGTCTGCTACTTCAGATTCAGTATGCACTCTTCGACTATGGCACCATGAACGACGACCGTAATCCTGCTGAATTGTCGCTAGTCTGAGGAGGTCCTGGGACTAAAGTTGAGATGGGTACTATCCAGACTGAACAGTTGATGGTTGAGAGGATGGGCGACGCAATCGCCCGTGGCGATTTCAGCGCATCGCCTGTCGATTACGCACTGCAGGGGCAAGCCGATGAGTAGAGTCCTCCCGTCACACAACGTCAGTCACTGGCGTTGTTGCGTGCCGCACATGCAGAACAAGCCATTATCGAGGTCAAGCTCCGCGTCGCGGTTTTCCGCCTCATCCCCGCAAGTCTTGCACGGAATCGCAAGACCGTTGACCAACCGGTGAACCCCTGAAAACTTCGAAAGCCTCGACGACTATCTGGCTTTGTGCGATCAGAAGAGGAAATTGGCGGGCGGTCTGACCCGCGTACACCACTATGCGCGACGCGGCGGCCTTACCATGGAATCGCCTCCCCACACTGAAGAATTTGCAGCCGATCATGCTCGACGCAAAGAAGAGCAGAAGTTTGCAACTGTCGACACCGGCTCCTGCAAGGATCTTGTCTGATCGCCTGTGCAGGTCTTCCTTTTACGCGCCGAAGCGCCTCTTCAGCAGGATACCCTGAGAATCTGCCTTGATCCACGCAACCGTCCATGGGCAAAGGACGGCTTCCAGATATCATGAGGAAAGTTGTGCGGTGGGATGGCCTGAATATCGAAGGCTCACCTTTCGCGATCTTCGCGGCAAACTATTTGGCCGATGATCAGCAGGCTTCTGACGTGGTCTGGAACGCGAACACCAAACGAACAAAGCGCGTGAACCGTGTGTAAACCGGCATGTTTTGAGTAAGAATATTTACCCTTAAGCGCTTGAAATTAATGGCGATCCCGACAGGATTCGAACCTGTGACCATCGGCTTAGAAGGCCGGTGCTCTATCCAACTGAGCTACGGGACCGCAGGCTGCTCCGGATCGGGGCAGCAGAATCAAAAAGCGGCAGTCGACGGCGTTCGTCGCCAACAATTAGCAGTCAATGCGTCCAAGGCGTGCGGCGGTCATAGCGGAAATTGTCCGAGTAGGAAATCTGCCGGCGTTTGGTTTCCTTCGGTTCCTCGACGCGAAACGCCAAGCCCTGCTTCTCGGCATAGGCGACCGCTTCTTCGCGCGTCTCGAATGAAAGCCGGATCTGGCTCTTCATGTCTCCGGAGGTGGTATAACCCATCAGCGGATCGATCTTGCGCGGCTTCTCCGGATCGAATTCAAGCACCCAGTTGCCGGTTTTGGCCTTGCCTGACTGCATCGCGGTCTTGGCTGGGCTGAATATGCGTGCGGACATGGAGACCTCGTTGCTCGGCAGCGCGCCGTTTCCTTCCCGGTGCTTACTGCGCAATGGAAATAACCGCAAGGCCAATGGTTTTAGGGCTTGCTTTGCGGCGTGCGACCCACTAGGCAACACGCGGCCTCGGAGTGTAGCGCAGCCTGGTAGCGCACCTGATTTGGGATCAGGGGGTCGCAGGTTCGAATCCTGCCACTCCGACCATTCTTCCCTGCAGCTTCAGGATGTTGACGTGCCGGCTCGCGGGGCGGTACCCAGCCGCAGCATCTGTCGAGGACTCCGGCGGCAATTGCCAAATTCCCGATGAAGCACCGGCCTTCCAAGCCGGCGGACACAAACTCAAATCTGAGTGTAATGCGTTCCGAATGAGGACGCCGATCATGGCATGCCGTCCTTGTTTACTTCGCTGAGCCCTGAATTGTCAGCGAAAATGCCGGCGGAGATGGCTTGGCGTCTGGAGGGTTGGCCGCCCAGGCAAACAGCCCAAAGCCGGCGATCATTGTCGGGACAGCCCATTTGAGCACCGAGATTAACGCCGAAAAACGATTGTAGACCCAGATGAAGCCACCAGCAGCGGTGAGAATGTCGACATTTTCTTTGACTTTGGCGAGCACGTCATTGTCGCTTGCCTGCTTCGGGTTAGCCGTTTTCGCTTGCTCGACGCGCTGGATGTAACCCTCGAGCGTCGTGGTTCCTTGCGGCAACAGGGCGGCATATGTCTGGACCAGCCTGGCCTGCAGCGCGGCCCTCTCGGAACCCGCGGCTGCGGGAGCGGCGACCTGCCGAAATGTCATGGTTTCAACCGTCAGAACCCGGATCGCTTTTTCGAATATTGCTGCAAGGCCGATGAAGCCGACAGCGAGCGCCGCGATAGCCAGCACCAGCCTGTCCCGGTCGACTGTGGGATCCAGCGATCCCAGCGAAGTCAACGAACTGCCAGCAAACACTCCCACGGCAGTCGCGGCAACGCCGCCGACCATCCATTTGGCCGTGTCCCGCAACGATTGCGCACTGGCCGCCATCGCCGACGCAACTGAAGAGCCCGTCTCGCTCACGGCTTCAAGAGCCCGCCAAAGTCGACAGCAATCGGCAGTTCCGACCTCAATCCCGCGATCTGGTCACGCAGTTGGTTTATTTCCTGAAAATTGAGCTTGTCAGTCGTCAGCACCACCGCTCGCAGTTCGTTCGCATCGACGTTCTCGAGCATCTCCCGTACCAGGCGCGCGACAGTCATCCTGTCTTTGTCGGTGCCATCGACCCTCAGATACGTTCCAGGCTTGTCGAAGATGCTGCCCAGATCAGGATCAGGAGTTGCCGGCACAAGGTCGATCGGTGCGGTGCCCGCTCCCGCACCAACCGGCACAGCAATCTGAATTTCGAACTCCTTGCCGCCGCAAACCACCCGAATGACGCCCCTGGCATCTGGAATGGCGATAAGTGGATTGGTCACGGCTGCCCTCCTCCGTTCCCCTTATCTTAGCACAAGATCATCGGAGCAGTGTGATCCCCTTCACATGGAGAACGCGGTTGACTCGATCCAGCCTGCATGTAATTGGTTGGACCATTGATCCAATTGGATGCCGAATGAGCAAGGTTCGCCTTCCACCCATCCAGACCACCGCCCGCGACGACGCGGTGCTGGAGGCGTTGGCGGATTTCGTTCAGCAGGAAACCTTGCAGCCGGGTGACAAACTGCCGACGGAACGCATTCTGGCTGAACGGCTCAGGGTCAGCCGCAACACGGTGCGCGAGGCATTGACGCGCTGGGAGGGGCTCGGCCTTGTCGAGCGCCTCCAGGGTAGCGGCACCTTCCTGAAGGCGGCCGTTTCCCCGCATATGCTGCACATGCCGCTGACGCTTGCCGGCGGCAATGATTTCGCCAGCCTCATGCAGACGCTGGAGGTCCGCCGCGCCTTGGAGGCCGAAGCCGTTGCCCTATGTGCCATACGCACGGGGCCGCAGGAACTCGACCTTATCCACCACAAGCTCGAAATCATGGAAGAGGCCTTTCACAGCCGCGCCGGCATGTCGTCCGAGGAAGACTGGGAATTCCACCAGGCGATCTACCGGGCATCCGGCAATCCATTGTTCGAGCAACTGATCGCTGCCATGCATGAAATGTTCCATCGCTTCTGGGAACATCCGCTTGGCGTTCGTGACTTCGGCCACGCCTCCTTCCCGTACCATCGCACCATTTACGAGCGCATCGCCGCCCGCGACGCTGAAGGCGCACGAACTGAGGCGCTGAAACTGATCGCCACCGTCGAAGCCGATCTGCGGCGGGGCGAGGCAGCACGCAACCAGGCACGACAGGCATGAACGACCCTCGCCCGAACCTCGACATCGATCCCGTTGCAGAGGCAGCCACGCTGCTTGCCCATGACGACCCGTTCGTCGGCGGCGCCGTTGTACCGCCGATCTACCAGACCTCACTGTTCACATTCGCCAGCTACGCCGAAATGGCGGACACCTTCGCCGGCAAGCGGCGTCAGCCGATCTATTCGCGTGGGGACAATCCAACCGTCATGGAATTCGAGAAACGGGTGGCAGCACTCGAGGGTGCCGAGGCAGCGCGCGGTTTTTCCTCCGGCATGGCGGCGATCAGCGCGACGGTTCTGGCTTTCGTCGGCGCTGGCGACCGTATCGTGGTGGTCCGCAACTGCTATGGCGACGCCTACCGCCTGTTCGAACGGCTGTTTCCGCGTCTCAACATCACGGTCGACTATGTCGACGGCTCCGATCCGGACGCCGTTGCCGCCGCCCTGCCCGGCGCAAAACTGCTTTACCTCGAAAGTCCGACATCGATGATGTTCGAATTGCAGGACTTGCCGCATCTGACCCGGCTGGCGAAAGAGCACGGCATCGTCACCACGATCGACAATTCCTGGGCGACCCCGATCTTCCAGAAGCCGATTGCCCATGGCGTCGATCTGGTGCTGCACTCGGCATCCAAATATCTGGGCGGCCACAGCGACACCGTTGCCGGCGTTGTCTCGGGCTCCGCCGACAACATCCGCCGCATCAACGAACAGACCTATTCCTATCTCGGCGGCAAGCTTTCGCCTTTCGAGGCATGGCTTCTGCTGCGCGGCCTGCGTACGCTGCCACTGCGCCTGCCTCATCACATGAAAAGCGGGCTTACGATCGCCGAGCGGCTCAAGGCGCACGGCATGGTCGAGCGGGTCAATCATCCCGTCTATTCCAACCATCCCGGCAAGGCGACGCTTGCAGGCTACGCTGGACTGTTCTCCTTCGAGGTGACCGAGGAGATCGACATCCCCGTTTTCACCGATGCGCTGAGCTATTTCCGCATTGGCGTGTCCTGGGGTGGCCACGAAAGCCTGATCGTGCCGGCGAAGGCATCCCTGGAACAGACCCCAGGCGTGAATTCCATGGCGCGCTTCGGCGTCAGCCCACGAACCATCCGGCTTAATGTCGGGTTGGAGAATGTCGAGGACTTGTGGAGCGACATCGCACAGGCCCTTGAAAAAGCAAGAAAATAACCTGTCGAACAAATGGGAGTGGAAGACATGGGAACATTGAAGACACTGCTTGCAGCTGTGGCCGGTCTGGCGATCTCGGCAAGTGCCGCGATGGCTGACACCACGATCAAGATGGTCGAGGTCATCACCAGCCCGCCGCGCACGGAATTCCTGAAGAAGCAGATCGCGGAATTCGAAACCGCCAACCCCGGCGTCAAGGTCGAGCTGATCTCGCTGCCATGGGGCCAGGCCTACGAAAAATTCCTGACCATGGTGCAGGCCGGAGATACGCCCGACGTCGTCGAAATGCCGGAGCGCTGGATGGGCCTCTATGGCGCCAATGGCATGCTGGAAGACCTTGGCCCTTATCTGGAAAAATGGCCCGACAACAAGACACTTGGCGAGCGGGCACGCCAGTTCGGTTCCACCGTGGGCGGCAAGCAGCTCATGGTACCCTACGGCTATTATTTGAAGGCGATGTTCTGGAACAAGAAGCTGTTCAAGGAGGCTGGTCTCGACCACGCTCCAACGACGCTCGACGAGTTTGTCGAAGCTTCCAAGAAGATCTCCGCCCTGCCCGGCAAATATGGCTACTGCCTGCGCGGCGGCCCCGGCGCAACCTTCGGCATGAACATGTTCATGAACATTGCCAACGGCAAGGGCGGTTACTTCAATGCGGACGGCACCTCGACCATGAACGAGGAAGGCTCGGTCAAGGGCCTGCAGATGCTGGCCGATCTCTACAAGAACGGCTACGCCCCGAAGGACAGCGTCAGCTGGGGCTTTAACGAAACCGTCACCGGCTTTTATTCCGGCACCTGCGCCATGCTCGACCAGGACCCCGATGCGCTGATCGGCATCGCCGAAAAGATGAACAAGGACGACTTCGCCGTTGCGCCGGTTCCAGCCGGACCAAGCGGCAAATCGTTCCCGACGCTCGGTTACTCCGGCTGGGCGATCTTCGCCAATTCCAAGGTCAAGGATGACTCCTGGAAACTGATGGAGACCCTGCTGTCGCCGAAGGGCAACATCGAATGGGCGAAGATGGTCGGTGTCCTGCCCATCCACAACGGTGCCGAAGAAGACGCATACTTCAAGACCGAGCAGTTCAAGGGCTGGTTCGACGAATTGAATGGCGGCGACAAGTATGAGTTCGTCACCCCGCCGACCCATCTGGAAAATCTCGGCAACTTCGTCGACCAGATCGCCATCAAGGGCTTCCAGGAAGTGTTGCTGGGCAAGCGCCCGGCCAAGGAAGTCGCCGACGAATGGGCGGCCTACATGACCAAGGAACAGCAGGACTGGATGGCCAAGAACAAGAAGTAGCAATCGGTCTCCCTGCATCGGGAGGCCAGCGAAACGGCCCGAAGGGCCGAATGAGGGGCGGCGAAGCCTGACTCTCCCCCGCCGGCGCCGCCCCTCACCGTTCGGACAGCTTTTCCCGACATCGAAGAGGGAACGGCCGTCCGCAGGTTCGCCATCGGAGCGTTTCCGCTTTTTTCGGGAATACGGAAACGCTCTAACTTTTTGTTTTTATGCAATTCCAAGCGCAAAACCGTTGCACAGTTTTGCTGGAATTGCTCTCGCGAGTGATTGTGATGACCATCGCTATCGATAGCGCGCCAACGCGCCGCAAGGGCCTGTCCTTTGCGTCCTTCGAGCCCTGGCTTTATCTCAGCCCGGCCATCGTGCTTCTGGTTACGGTGCTGCTTGTGCCGCTCATCATCGGCATCGGTTACTCGTTCCGGAAGTTCTCCGCCTTCAAGTCGGAATTCGTCGGGCTTGGCCAATACCAGGCGATGCTGTCGGACCCGTTGCTTGGCGAGGCACTCATAAACACTGCCTGGTGGACCATCGCCAGCCTGTTCTTCCAGTTTTTCCTTGGCCTTGGACTGGCGCTTCTGCTCGACAAACCCTTTGCCGGCCGCCGCGTCGTACAGGCGCTTGTGTTCCTGCCTTGGGCGGTGCCGTCATTCCTCTCGGGTCTCACCTGGGCCTGGCTGTTCAACCCCATCATCGGCCCGCTGCCGCACTGGCTCTACGCTCTGGGCTTGAAAGCCGAGCCGACCAACATCCTGTCCGATCCAGCCACTGCCATGTGGGGACCGATCATTGCCAATGTCTGGTTTGGCGTACCGTTTTTCGCCATCACGCTGCTGGCAGCGCTCAAGTCCATTCCTTCGGAACTGCATGAAGCGGCAGCCATCGACGGCGCCACGCCTTGGCAGCGTTTCGTCAAGGTGACGCTGCCTTTCCTGGCGCCGACCATCGCCATCACGGTGATGCTGCGCACGATCTGGATCGCCACCTTCGCCGACCTGATCTTCGTCATGACCGAGGGCGGTCCGGCCGGTTCGACCGCCACCATGCCGGTCTATATCTATGTCAGCGCCTTCAAGTCACTCGACAAAGGTTATGCCTCGGCCATTGCCGTGCTGCTGCTTGTACTGCTTATCCTCTATGCGCTCGTGCTCATCGGCATCCGTCGCACGCTTGTGAGGCATGTCTGATGATTGCCGGACAAACCCAATCCTCGCGCCTGCTGGGCGGCATCGGCCTCTATACGGCAATCACCGCCTATGTGCTGTTTGCCCTGTTTCCGATTTTCTGGACACTGAAAATCTCGGTGACCCCGACGTCGCTGCTTTATTCGGAAGGCATCACGCTCTGGCCGTCGCGCACGACCTTCGAGAATTTCTCGACAGTGTTGAGTGCCACTGACTTCCCGCGCTATTTCCTGAACAGCGTCATCGTCTCGCTGTCGACGGCCGCGCTCGTCACCGTCATCGCCACCTTGGCCGGTTACGCCATGTCGCGCTTCACGTTTCGCGGCAAGGCGGCACTCGCGATCATGCTGCTGCTCACCCAGACCTTCCCGCTGGTCATGGTCATTCCGCCCATCTATCGCATGATGGGCCAGGTCGGGCTGATCAACAGCCTGACGGGCTTGATCATCATCTACACCGCCTTCAACACCGCCTTCGCCACCTTCCTGATGCAATCCTTCTTCGACGGCATCCCGAAAGACCTGGAGGAAGCGGCCATGATCGACGGCTGCACCAGGGCGCAAGCGATGCGACGCATCATCGTGCCTCTGACCTTGCCCGGCATGGGCGCTACTCTGGGCTTCGTCTTCACCGCTGCCTGGAGCGAACTGCTCTTTGCGCTGATGCTGATCTCGAGCGACGACAAGAAGACCTTCGCCGTCGGGTTGCTGACTTACATCGGCAAATTTGCCGTCGACTGGGGTCAGATGATGGCCGCATCAATACTGGCACTGATCCCGGTCTGCATCTTCTTCGCCTTCCTGCAACGCTATCTCGTCACCGGGCTCACCGCCGGTGCGGTCAAGGGGTGATCATGGCTTCTGTCACGCTGGAAAAGGTCAAGAAGGACTATGGTGTCGTCCGCGTCCTCAATGAGGTCGATCTGAAGATCGCCGACGGCGAGTTCGTGGTGCTGGTGGGACCGTCCGGCTGCGGCAAATCCACCCTGTTGCGCATGATCGCCGGCCTGGAGGAGGTATCTGGCGGCGACATCCGCATCGGCGAACGCATCGTCAACGACGTTGCGCCGAAGGACCGCGACATCGCCATGGTGTTCCAGTCCTATGCGCTTTATCCACATATGGATGTCTCCTCCAACATGGGCTTCAGCCTGATGTTGCGGAAGACCGAGAAGGCGGCGATCGAGACCCGGGTCGAGGGTGCGGCGAAGCGGCTGGGGCTCGATCCCTTGCTGCAGCGTCTGCCGCGCCAGCTCTCCGGCGGCCAGCGCCAGCGTGTCGCCATGGGCCGTGCCATCGTGCGGGATCCCCAGGTCTTCCTGTTCGACGAACCCCTGTCTAACCTCGATGCCAAGCTCCGCACCCATATGCGTACCGAGATCAAGGCGCTACACCAGCAGCTCAAGACAACATCGATCTACGTCACCCACGATCAGACCGAGGCCATGACCATGGCCGACCGCATCGTTGTCATGCACAACGGCAATGTGCAGCAGGTCGGCGCGCCGCTGGAACTCTACGATCATCCGGCCAACATGTTCGTCGCCGGATTCATCGGCTCGCCGGCCATGAACTTCCTGCCGGCAACCGTTGCCCGCCAGGCCATCGCTGAAGCCGTTCTCAGCGACGGCCAGAAATTGCGGCTGCCCGACGGCCTGCCGCTGCAGGATGGTGATGTGCTCACTGTCGGCATGCGCCCTGAGGACATCAGGATTGTCGATGGCGGCCCTCTCCAGGCGAAGGTCGAGGTGGTCGAGCCACTCGGTATGTCGACGCAATATTACGTCCGCCTCGCCGGCGAACAGCTCCGCATCTATGCCATAGGGCGGCCCGTGCTAGCACCAGGACAGCAGGTGAGCCTCAGTGTGGATCTAAGCGCACAGCATATTTTCGATCCTGTAAGCGGCAATCGAGTCGAGCCGGGCAGCTGAGGCAGCACGCAGCGCCCTACAATTCGAACTCGCCCTGCCCTTCATCCATGGCGCTGACGGCATCGGCCGCCATGGTGCGGGTGATGCGTGCCTTTTGTTCCAGCGCCATGCGGTCGAGCCGCTCCACCACGCGCATTGCGGTTGCAAGTGAGCGCTCGATGCGCCGCACGAGATATTGTACGACATGCGGCTCGACTTCGATCTGGCGGTCGGCGAACAGCTTTGTGATGACGCCTGCCAGAAGCACGTCGTCGGGCTCGTGGATCTCGACGGTTGCCGCCGCCTTCAGGCGGGATGCCAAATCGGGCAGTGTCGTACCCCAGGCCGCCGGAAAGCGCCGTGCAGTCAGCAAAAGATGGGAGCCGGCGCCCCGCACATTGTTGATGAGATGGAACAGTCCCTGCTGGTCGAAGGCACCGGCATCGATGTCGTCGATCAGAACGGGCCGCCCGTCAAAGGCCGCCGCACCTTGTGCGACCTTGCCGGCCTCAATGACAATGGCGTCGGCTGCGTCGCGCCAGATTTCAGCCAGATGTGTCTTGCCCGATCCCGCCGGCCCCGCCAGCACCACCACCGGTGCAGGCCAGTCCGGCCAGCGGTCGACAAGTGTCGCTGCCTGCGCGTTCGACGCTGACACGACAAGGTCGTCGCGCGAGTAGGCAGTGCCGTGCCCGAGGTCGAGCGGAAGCTGACGCGGCCTTTCCATCAGTTATCCGCGTCGCGACCTGGTTCGCTTGCCCTGCAAAGGCGGCGGTTCGACGCCGTGCCCCTTGTAGAGCGGCGACTCCAGGTATCGCGCGATGGCGAAGCGCACCAGAACAGCGATGGCCGCGGCGGCCGGCACTGCGATGAGCAGGCCGACGAAGCCGAACAACGCGCCAAACGCGAACAGCGCGAACATGAGCCAGACCGGGTGCAGGCCTACGCTTTTGCCCACCAGCTTCGGCGAGAGGATGTTACCCTCGATGAACTGGCCAATGAAAAACACCGCGGCAACCGCAACGATCATTGTCCAGTCCGGCCAGAACTGCACGATGGCGACGCCGATCGCCAACACCAGCCCGGTCAGTGAACCGACATAGGGAATGAAGGAGATCAAACCGGCAAACAGGCCGATGAGGATACCGAAATTCAGCCCCGTCAGCGTCAAGCCAACAGCGTACATGGCACCCAGAACCAGGCAAAGCGTACCTTGCCCGCGTACGAAGCCGGCGGTGGCGCTGTTGATGTCGGCAGATATCTGACGAACAGTCTCGACATGATCGCGTGGTACCCAGCTGTCCACGGTTGCCACCATGCGATCCCAGTCGAGCAGCATGTAGAAGGCGACCACCGGCGTCACCACGAACAGCGATGCCACCGAAACCAGCGCCATGCCTGAATTCCACAATGACTGGAAAACAGTGGTCACCAGACCGAGGCCGGAACTCAGCACCGAATTCAGCCCGTCCTTGAGGCTGGCGGCGTTGACGCCAAAACGCTGTTCCAGCCATTTCGGGTCGAAATTGGTGACAAGGGCCTGCAGGCGGGTGAGATAGTCAGGCAATTTCTCCGCAAATCCCGCCATCTGCGAGGCCAGCACCGGCACTAGGATGACGAAGGCAAGCACAAGGATGACGATGAACGCGATCAGGATCACCACCGTCGCCATCACACGTGACAGGCCGAACCGTTCCAACCGATCGGCAACGGGATCGAGGAAGTATGCCAGCACCATGCCCGCCACAAAGGGCAGCAGAATGTCGCTGAACAGATAGAGGAAGCCGATCAGGATGACGGCGCCGACCAGCCAGAACCGCAGTTGGCGACGGAATGCAGCCGCGGCAGATGCCTCGGCGTCGTCGTGATCAGGAAGTGCTGCCTTCGCCATTACTGCTCATATGCCTCAGCCAGGCCACGAGATAGGCCGCGGCCGAAGCCACGGTCAAGAGCCCGGACAGCATTATCAGGATGGTACGCAACGGGTCGAGATGCATGGCGAAGGTCAATTCGGCGAGAACCTCCGCCGCCAGTATGATCTGCACCGCTGTATTCGCCTTGGAGACAAGGAGCGGCTTCACCTCGACCGGGTGTCCCATCACCGACGACAGCACGACCGCGCAGATGATCAATCCGTCGCGCGAAACCATGGCGACCACCAGCCACAGTGGCAGTTCTCCGCTGATGCCCAGCACGATGAAGACGGAAACCAGCAGAAGCTTGTCGGCGATCGGGTCGAGATAGGCACCCAGCCTCGAATGCTGGTTGAATTGGCGCGCGATGAAGCCGTCGACACCGTCAGAAATTCCGGCGACAACGAAGCCGGCAAAGGCCCACTCCCAGCGCGCCTGCAGCATGGCCAGTACCACGCCAGGCACCAACAGCAGGCGCATGATGGAGATCAGGTTGGGAATGGTTATGACCAAAGGCGGCCCGTCCTTGTTCCTGGCGATAGATGGGTGAAGGCGACAAGAACCGCAAGACATCATGAAAGAGCGTCTGGATATCCACGGATTTGTCTGACGCGTGCTCCGAAAATCGCGATCGGAAGCCGCCGTCGTTCCCTGTTGCGGTTGCGAGGCTGGACTGTTCGTGCGAAGAGCCGCGTGACGCGCTAAGGTGGTGCTGGCCGTTGCGCCGGCCCAAGCAGGGAACAGCCATGAACGAACGAACCAACGGGCTCACCTACGCCGACGCGGGCGTTGATATCGACGCCGGCAACCTCATGGTGGAGAAGATCAAGCCGCTGGTGCGAGCCACCCGCCGGCCGGGCGCCGATGGCGAGATCGGCGGTTTCGGCGGCCTGTTCGACCTCAAGGCGGCCGGCTTCACCGATCCGGTTCTGGTAGCGGCCAACGATGGCGTCGGCACCAAGCTCAAGATCGCCATCGACGCCGGCAAACACGACACCATCGGCATCGATCTCGTGGCCATGTGCGTCAACGATCTCGTTGTACAGGGTGCAGAGCCCCTGTTTTTTCTCGACTATTTCGCTACCGGCAAACTCGATCCCGACCATGGTGTTGCGATCGTCAGCGGCATCGCGGAAGGCTGCCGTCAGGCCGGTTGCGCGCTGATCGGCGGCGAGACCGCCGAAATGCCCGGCATGTACCAGGACAAGGACTACGACCTTGCGGGCTTCGCCGTCGGTGCCGCCGAGCGCGGCCAGCTTCTGCCGACCGACGATGTCGTTGAAGGCGATGTGCTGCTTGGCCTTGCGTCTTCCGGCCCGCACTCCAACGGCTATTCGCTGATCCGCCGCATCGTTGCCGCAAGCGGCCTCGCTTGGGACGCCAAGGCACCATTCGCGCCCGGTCTGACGCTGGCCGAAGCGTTGCTCGAGCCAACCCGCATCTATGTGAAGTCGATCCTCAAGGCGATCCGCAACACGCACGGCATCAAGGCGCTCGCCCATATCACCGGCGGCGGCTTCCCCGACAATATCCCTCGCGTCCTGCCCAAGGATTTTTCGGCCGAGCTCGACCTCGATGCCATCGATGTGCCACCGGTATTCTCCTGGCTCGCCAAGACTGGTGGAGTCGCGCCAGCCGAGATGATGCGCACCTTCAACTGCGGCATCGGCATGATCATCGTCGTGGCCTCCGGCCAGGCGGCGCAGGTAGCTGCCGTGCTGCAGGAGGCCGGTGAAACGGTCACGCCGATCGGCCGTATCGTGCCGCGTCGCGACACCGGCGTAATCTACCGGGGTTCGATCAGCCTATGATGATGCCACGCAAGCGCACGGTGATTCTGATTTCCGGCCGTGGCTCCAACATGACCGCCCTTATTGCGGCTGCCAGCGATCCGGATTTCCCAGCCGAGATCGTCGGCGTCATTTCCGACAAGCCGGATGCTGGTGGCCTTGGCATTGCGATTGCGCGCGGCATTCCGACCAAGGTCGTCGTCCGATCCGACCATCCTGGCAAGGATGCGCATGACGCGGCGATCGATGCCGCCCTGACTGGCTTCGGTGCCGAACTGGTGGCTCTGGCCGGTTACATGCGCCTGCTCACAACGCCGTTCGTCGAGAAATGGGAGGGCAAGATGATCAACATCCACCCTGCCCTGCTGCCGTCCTTCAAGGGACTGGACACCCACAGGCGCGCACTGGACGCCGGTATGCGCATCCACGGCTGCACCGTGCATTTTGTGACCCCGGCCATGGACGAAGGTCCTGTCATTGCCCAGGCTGCGGTTCCGGTCATGCTGGACGACAACGAGAACAGCCTCGCCGCGCGGGTGCTCAAAGCCGAACATCAGATCTATCCGATGGCGCTGAGGCTGGTCGCCGAAGGCAAGGCTCGGATGGAAGACGGACATGCCGTGTTCTCCGGCTTCGCCGACAGCGACACCGCCGCCGGCTTTGTGGTTACAGCGCCCAATCCCTTGCGCACCAGCATCGACCTTGAGCAATTGGCGCGCATCACGCCTTAGGCTAGAGCGTTTCCGTTTCTTACGGAAACGCGGACACGCTCTAACTTTTTGTTTTGGCGCAATTCCGGACGGAAAACCGTTACACACTTTTCCTGGAATTGCTCTAGGGTGCCGGTCCAACCGGTTCTGGAAACGCGCTTCGCGAGGATCACGTCATGAAACGGCTTCTTTTGCTGAGGCACGCCAAATCGGACTGGGACAATCCCGATCTGGCAGACATCGAGCGTCCGCTGGCACCGCGCGGCATCGAGGCAGCGCTTCTGCTTGGCCATACCATCACCCAGCGCAACTGGCTGCCCGACCGCGCGCTGGTCTCAGCGGCTGAACGCACCCGCGAGACCTGGCGCCTGGTGGCTGGCGAATGGATGTCGCGACCGGAACCCAACTTCTCCCAGGTGCTCTACGAGGCACCGGCCGAAACCGTCTTGGACGAAATCCGGCGCAACGGTGAGGACGCCGATACGTTGCTTGTGATCGGCCACAATCCCGGCCTTGGCGATCTCGCGGCCCTCTTGGCTGGCAAGGCCTCGCCTGCCAAATTGACGAAATCGCTGAACAAAAAATTCCCGACCGGTGCCCTGGCGGTGTTCGATTTCGACGGCGGCTGGGCCGCTCTCGGAGCAGACACGGCTACGCTTACCCATTTCCTTCGCCCGAAGGATCTCGGCTGAGCTGCCTCAGTGCCTTCTTGAACGCACAAAGCCGCTAAGCCGTCGCAGGACGAATGGCACGGCAAGAATTGCCAAAGTGCCCAGGAACCATACGAACACGATGGCCGGGCGCGCAACAGCGACGGCCGCCGCAACAAATTGCTGCAACAACCCGCCAGCGCCCTGCACATTCACCTGATCAACGACGTCCTTGCCGATGCCGATGGTGCCTATCGCATCCTTGCCGCCCTGCAGAAGCGCACCGGTGCTGGCAGAAAGCCAGCCACCCAGCCCGTCGATGAGCCCATAGGCCAACCAGGCAAGCAGCGACCAGATAAACACCGCTCCGATCGCGCCGACGAAGGCGAATTTCGACTGAACGGACGCAACATTGCTTGAAAACCTGCCGGGCACGCCCGCGAGCAGATCCGCGCCGGCTCTGCTTCTGTCGTGCCTTGAACGGCCCCAGGCTGGCTGCCCGGAATGTCCTTCGTCGTAGCGCTGCCCGTCGCGATATCTTCTGTCTTCCTGATAATCTTCCCGACCCTCGCTATCACGCTGATCGCGGTCGCGGTGGCTGTTCTTTTCGCCTTGCCCCAGAGCACTGAGAATAGACGAAAGTCCGCCGTGCCTTCCCCCTGGATACCCGCCATGACCACCTGAGCCATGGCCTTTCCTGCCATTTTTGGAACCGTGCCAACTCATAATCGTCTCCTCGATCCAACGTGGATCGAAGATAGTTCCTCTAGTGGCTAGAGGAGCAAGAGGCAGGGTTAAAATGCCGCACGCAGGCCAACGATAGACCTAGTGGATCGTCTCCACTTGCGTGCAGGCTTCGCGCTCCATCTGCAGCGTGGAGTGATGCAGATCGTACTTCTCGCGCAACATTGCCTCGACTGCCCGGCGCGCTGTTTCGGCGTCCGCGCCGTTGTCCAGCACGGCATGCGCGGTCAATGAGAGCTTGCTTTGCGTGATCGCCCACAGATGCAGGTCATGGACCGAAGCGACTCCCGGAATGCCCTTTATGTCGGTCTCGACCTCAGCCAGCTTCATGCCGGGGGGTACGCCTTCAAGCAGGATGTTGATGCATTCCTTGAGCAGCACCCAGGTGCGTGGAAACACCATGAAGCCGATGCCGACCGCAATCAGCGAATCCACCCACTGCCAGCCGGTGAGGTATATGATTACCGCGCCCGCAATGACCCCGACCGATCCCAGCATGTCGGCCCAGACCTCGAGATAGGCGCCTTTGACGTTCAGGCTCTTGTCGGCATGGCTGGTCAGCAGCCGCATGGAGATCAGGTTGACCAGAAGGCCGAGAATGGCGATCACAAGCATGCCAACCGATGCGATTTCCTGCGTCTCGAACAATCGCTTGTAGGCTTCGTAGAGAATGTAGAACGCCACCGCGAGCAACAGCATCGCATTGAAGGCCGCGGCCAGGATCTCGAAACGGGCGTAACCATAGGTGCGCAACAGGTCGGCCTCACGGCGGCCGAGGCGGATGGCGATCAGCGCGATGACCAATGCCATGGCATCGGTCGCCATATGCATGGCATCGGAAATCAGCGCCAGACTACCGGTCACGATGCCGCCGACGACTTCGGCGATCAGGAATGTCCCCGTGAGCCCAAGCGCGATCCACAATCGCGAGGCCGGTGTTGTCTCAAGGTCGCCGTGCTGGTGATCGCCGCTCATCGAAGCCTCCGCGCTGGTTTCCGGATCAGGCTAGACCGATATGGGCACAGGTTGGAAGACACTGCATCGTGACCACTATGGGAGAGAGATTTTCCCGGCCTGTCTCTACCCAACTGGAACCATGCTGATGGCGTTCTTCTGCAACAGGAAATCGATCACCGCGCGCACGGCGGGAAGCTGGCCACGTCTGTGCGGCGTCAGGATGGTCGTCATGACACGGCCAGCAGTCCATTCTGGCAATATCCGCGTCAGCCGCCCTTCCCCGACAGCCTCGGCCGAGATCAGTTCCGGCAGACAGACAATGCCGAGCCCCGCTTCAGCTGCCTTCAGCAACGGCACCGATTCATCTGCATAAATCCGCGGCCGTGGCGCAACCTCCATCGTATGACCGCGCGCATCGCTCAAACGCCAGACCTTCGTTGTCATCGAGCTCATCAAACCTTCATGGCCACTCAATGCTCCAGGCGTCGCTGGTACACCATGCTCGGCGAGATAGGACGGCGCCGCCACCAGGGTGATCGGGTCTTCGCCCATGCGCCGCTGGACGAGATCGGAATCCGGCAAAGGCGCGAAATGGCTGCGGATGGCGATATCGAAACCGTCCTGCACCAGATCGACAAAACGATCGGTGACGTGCAACTGGACCGTCAGTTTCGGATATTGCCGCGCCAGCACCGGCAAGCGATGCGCCAGTCGGAATTGTGCGTTCGGCACCGAAGTGGTGATCCGCACGATGCCGCTTGGCTCCGCCAGACGCCTGCGCACCACCATTTCGGCCGCTTCTGCCTCGATCACCGCCGCACTGGCATGATCGTACACATCACGCCCTACATCGGTCAGCGCAAAGCTGCGCGAACTGCGATGCAGCAGTTGCGCGCCGAGCGCCGTTTCCAAGGCCGCTACCCGCTTGCTTACCGTCGACTTCGGACACCCCAGCCGTCGGGCAGCGGCTGCGAAGCCGCCGCTGTCGACTGCCTGGACAAAGAAATTGAGGTCGTTGAGGTTCATGATTTAAAGTCTACATGCATGGACATTAAGTCCGAAAATGCCACTCTACAGCCAATAAGTCCATGATTGTATATCCATTGCATCAACAACGGAGAAACGACATGACATCCGAACCAATTTTCACCTCCGGCTTCCCCCTCGGCTCCTCGGCGGGGCTTGTCACCGCCTTCGAATGGCTCGGCCAGCCTTATCGGCTTACCCGCGTGGACATGCTGGGCGAGATGCGCACCGATGCCTACAAGCGCCTCAACGGAAGGGTGGAAACCCCGGTGCTGATCACAGGCGAAGGCCGCGTGCTCACCGAAACGATGGCGATCGCACTCTGGCTGGAGGCACGCGACACCGAACGTCGTATCAGCTTCGAACCCGGCACACCGGAGGCGGACCGGATGCATCAGTACATCGCTTTCCTGAACACCGGCTTCACCGGTGCATTCACACCGTTGTGGGTGGCACTGGAAGCCGAAGAGGCCTCGGAACAAGAACGGGAGACATTGCGCAAATTCGGCCGCGATTTCGTCGCCAAGCGACATGAACAGCTTGAGGCGATGATCGGTGAGAGCCCCTATCTGCTCGGAGACAAGCCGACCATGGCCGATGCTGTATTCGCCGGCGTCGCACGCTGGGTGGACTTCCACGAGGCGGCCGATCCGAACGACTATCCGCGAATCCTGGGACTGCGTCAGCGCATCGAAACCGACCCGGCATTTCGCTTTGCCCTGGCGGTAGAGGATGGCCGGCCGGCAATAGGCAGCGGCGCAATGAAAGGGCTTGTCCCGCTTGCCGATGTACTGCGGGAGACGAGTTCGGCCCTGGCTGCCTGATCAAGGTTCTCATAGGAAACGCGCGCCGTCTGTCGATGGCGCGCGTTTGCGAGGAAGCTTCTCTATCCCCGAGGGCTGTCGAGTCGCCTCGTCCAGTCTTCCACCCGATTGCTTTCCAACCGGCGCGCAGCATGGCCTCGCCACCCTTCCGCCAAGTGGTCGAGGGCAGCGATGCCGGCCAGTTCCGTGCGGTTGAGTGGATCAATATAGAAGGCTCGCCAGATCCGCCTCAGCGTCCAGTCCGGCGACCTGCGATCGAGCAGCGTGAGGCGGTCTTCCGGCGCCACGATGCCTGGCGTCAGCACACGGTAGTACCAACCCGTTCTCCCCGTCGATTGCACCTGCCGGGCCATATCCGATCTGCCGAAGCGTTCGTTCAGTTTCCAGCACGGCTGGCGCCCCTGGCTGACCTCGACAACGGCTGTGCCCAATGAAAAGACGTCACCGATCGCCGCTGTCTCCTCGGTAAGGCCGACGGTGGAGATGTTTTCGCCGAACGCGCCTGGACCAGCAAGCAGGGCATGGTGGCCAAAATCGCTTCGCCAGGCGGCATAGTGGTCAAAAGGATAATGGTGCACGGCTTTTTCCGGCCCACCATGGCGCACGGTGTCGCCCTGCCTGTCACCGGAAAGCCCTGTTTCAGACAAGGCAAGCGGTGCCGCCACCGCCAGTTTGACAATACCGCTCGGCGCGCCACGCAACCCGAGCGGCGCAACCTCGCCAATGCGCAGGTCGAGCAGCGGCAGGCTTGTCATCACCCGTCTCCCAGCCATGTGGGTTTATCGGTAAGCAGCAACCGCGCCGCATCGCCAAGGCGAGAACCACACTGTTGCGCATCTCGGCACAGCGCTTCCGAGCGGATGCTAGCAAGATCAATCATGCAACAACCTATCCCCTGCTCGACTGGCCGAATAAGGCGTATCCGTTCACACCCAGTCAAGCTGCCAGAACAGGATAGTCGGTGTAACCACGCGCCCCACCACCATAGAAAGTCGCCCGATCCGCTTCATTATAAGTCGCACCGCTCTTGTAGCGTTCGATGAAGTCGGGATTTGCCAGCGCCCAACGGCCGATCGGCAGGACATCTGCCTGCCCGGTCAGCAGATCGTCCTCCATATTGTTCAGGGTGCGGCCTGAACGCAGAAACAGCAGCGGCCGGGACCAGCGAGAACGGATGTCCTCGGCAAGCGCCTCATCGCTGGTGTGTAGAACGTGCAGATAGGCAAGTCCCAGGCGGTCGAGTTCAGACGCGACATGACGGTAGAATTCCCCAGCCTGTTCCCCTTCGGCCAGTCCTCCGATCGGCGCAGACGGGGAGATCCGAAAGCCCACGCGGCGCGGGCCGATTGCATCTGCAACCGCAGCGGCTACCTCCATTCCGAACCGCGCTCTGTTCTCGATCGATCCGCCGTAGGCATCGACACGACGGTTCGCGTTGGGAGCAAAGAACTGATGGATCAGGTAACCGTTGGCACCATGGATCTCGACACCGTCCGAACCGGCCTCAACGGCGCGCCTGGCAGCAAGAACAAATTCTTCCACTGTTCTTTTGATGTCGTCGGCAGTCATCGCACGCGGAATCGGTGCCTCCTGCATGCCGCTGGTCGTGAACATCTGCAAACCAGGCGCGATCGCCGATGGCGCGATCGGCTGACGGTGATGCGGCGTGTTGTCCGGATGTGACATGCGCCCGACATGCATGAGTTGGACGAACATCCTGCCTCCAGCGTCATGGACGGCCGAAGTGACCTTCTTCCAGCCTTCGACATGTGAATCGGTGTAGATGCCAGGTGTCGTGACGTACCCCTGGCCGTCATCGGATGGCTGTGTACCTTCGCTGACGATCAGGCCAAACGAGCCGCGCTGGGCATAATATTCGGCAGCCAGATCGCCAGGCGTTCCGTCCGCCTTGGCGCGGCTGCGCGTCATCGGCGCCATCGCCAGGCGATGCGGCAAGGTCATGTCGCCAATCGTGATTGGCTTCCAAATGTCGGTCATCTTGTCTCGTCCTCTGCGTTCAAAACTCTGGGCATCCCGCTTCCGCCTATGCGCGCGCGCATAGGCGGAACAGAAACGAAAGCGTCATCAACGGACCGATTTCGGCACGATCCCTCTACCGTGGCCTAGCGAAGCGTTCGTTCAAACCGCTTGTTTTCCGCCATTGCCAACAGACACAGGGCCAAGATAGCTTCGACTTCATCGAAACATTAGCGGCGCGAGATGGTCCGAATCGTGCCATTTACGGAACGAACAGCATGGATATTTCCAAATTGTCGGACTTCAACACGATCGCGCTGCATGGTGGCTTCAGTGCCGCCAGCCGGGCCAGCGGCATTCCCAAAACCACGCTTTCGCGGCGATTGAGCGAACTGGAGGAAGAACTCGGCGTGCGCCTGATCGAACGCGGCACGCGCGCATTGCGTCTCACCGAGGAAGGCCGATTGCTGCGTGACCGTAGCGCGCATCTCATCGAAGAGCTGGCAGAAGTGGGCGAAGAAGTGGCGGGCCATGCGGGTCGCCCACGAGGCAGGCTGAAGGTCAGCGTGCCGGGATTGTTCGCACACACCGCGCTCGGCAGGATCGTTGCGGAGTTCGTCGGAGCATATCCGGACGTCACCGTCGAAGTTTCAGTCAACGATCAGTTCGTTGATCCGATCGCGGACGAATTTGATATCGTCGTCCGGGCAAACCCGGAGCCGAACACGGATTTGGTCGGGCAGTGCTTCCTGCGCGACGATCTGGTATTCGCAGCATCGCCACGGCTGCCCATCCCCGAAAAAGATGGCTCAAGCGTGCCGGCAGTGGATATTACCGTGGCGCACGACGCGACCGAATGGATGCTCACTTGGAATGGCGAGCCGAGGATCGTCAGACCACGAACCGTGTTGCGCTGTTCGTCCATGCTTCTCGTCTACAACGCCGTTTTGGCCGGCGCCGGCGCCGCCATCATGCCGCGTTGGCTTGCTGAACCGGATTTCAGGACAGGAGCACTCGTCGATTGGGGAACCGTGCCTGGACGGCGGGTCGATGCGTGGGCGCTGCACACGTCACGACATCTGACCAGCCCAAAGGTGAAAGCCTTCGTAGCGATGCTGATGGCCGCCTACGACCCGGCGACCCGGCAAGACGCGACATTTCTTGCCAGGCTCGCCGAACGGCCGTTCGCGCGATAGAAACCGGCTTTGTTCAGGCGGCAGTGATGCCGCCATCATGGGCGATGATCTGTCCTGTGAGGTAGGAGGATGCGTCACTTGCCAAATAGAGGATCAGCCCGACCAGATTGTCCGGCCGACCGGTATGTCCCATCGGCACCGAGCTTTCCATGAAATCGGCGAAGCGTCGATGTTCCTCGGTGCTGATCTTGCCCTCCGCCTCCCGACCGAGTTTCGTGCCGAGGTGCCAGCCTGGCGCGATCGCATTGGCGCGCACATTGTCCTTGGCGTACTCGATAGCGAGCTGACGGGTGAAGCCGGCGACGCCAGCCTTGCTCGTCGCGTATGGAATGGCCGTCACCGGAAAACCCGGATAGACCCCGACAAGGGCGAGGTAAGAACTCAGATTGACGATCGAACCGCGTCCGCTGGCAATCAGCTCGGGCAGCAGCGCTTTCGTTACCAGGAAGATGCTGCGCAGGTTGACGGTGATCGCGCGATCCCATTCGTCGACGCTCACGTCGAGCAGGCGCGCAGGCGGTGTCGCTATGCCGGCATTGTTGACGAGAATGTCGAGTTTTCCGCCGCTCCAGTCGAGGATTCTACCGGCCGCCACCGCGACCTGGTCTTCTTTGGCCAGGTCGGCGGAAACTGAAAATCCGCGGCTCCCCAGCATCTGCATGGTTTCTAGCGCCGGGTCGCGGTCAACTACCGCCACTCTGGCACCGGCTTCAGCGATAGCCAGCGCAAAGGCCTGGCCAAGCCCTGCCGCGCCACCCGTCACCACCGCGGTACGCCCATCTAGCCTGAAACGGTCGAGTACCATGTCGCATCACCTCCTGCAGGGGCAACCGTCCGCGCAAGCGAGGCAGGCGCCGTTGTCGATGCAGAAGGATATGGCCAGCCGTCAGCCCGCATTAGAGGGGGGTGATGGGCCGCGACGTTTCAATTTCGGAACAAGATTGGCTACGGCCCATCAGCCGCTGAAACACAATCACAAAGCGGATGTCGGAATGCTACAGGCCGCCCGCACCCAGACCTTGTTGTCGTGCACGGCTGCACCGCCATACGGTGCAGGCGCGTCGGAACCGGTCAACACATTGATGCCTTCGCCGCGCTCGTGCGCCGAATTCGGCCAGATGCCTTCCGCGATCACCACGCCACGCTTCAGGCCGGCGAACAGCTTGGCGTGCAACACGATCTCGCCGCGCGGATTGCCAACCTCCACCCGCGCCCCCTCGACCAGGCCGAGTGACGCCGCATCCTCGGGATGAATCAGCAGCTCGGGTCGTACTTCCTTTGCCTGCGATACCGGTGTCTCGGCGAAAGAAGAATTCAGGAAGTTGCGAGCCGGCGATGTTGCCAGCCGGAACGGATGCTCTGCATCCGCCACCTCGATCAGGTCGACATGGTCGGGAAACTCCGGAAGTTGCTCGACAGGTCCAAAAATGCCCATGCTTTTCGGCGGCTTGTTGGGTGCATAGCCGCCGTTCCACTGCGGCCTGAAACGGAACTTGCCATCCGGATGGCCAAACCCCTTGATAAAATGCGCGGTCTCGAAATCCGGCTGCATATCGGCCCAGCGCTGCTCGCGCAGCGTATCGAAATCGAGGTCACGGTTCTTGAGCAACGCGTTGATGTGTTCCTTTTCGGTCAGCCCGAAACCCGGCATATGCGAAACACCCAGACGCTTGGCCAGTTCCTCGATGACGTAGTGGTTGGTGCGCGGGCCGGCCGGCGGCTCGATCAGCTTCGGACCGAGCGTGATGTGCTGGTTGCCGCCCCCCTTGTAGATGTCGTCATGCTCCAGGAACATCGTAGCCGGCAAAACGACGTCGGCCACCTTCGCTGTATCGGTCATGAACTGTTCGTGCACACAGGTGAACAGGTCCTCGCGCAGGAAACCTTCCTTCACAAGCCGCTGCTCGGGCGCGACATTCATCGGATTGGTGTTCTGGATAAGCAGCGCCGTCACCGGCGGGCCGCCATAAAGCGCATCCGGCGCATTCGTCAGCACCGGGCCAATGCGCGAATGATCGAGATAGCGCACCTTGGGGTCGCGATAACGGTCGCCTTCGAGCAAATCCTTGTTGAACTTGAAGCCGGAAATGCCTGAATTGGAATGGAAAGCGCCACCGCCTTCATATTGCCAGCAGCCGGTCACAGCGGCGATGGAAAGTGCCGCATGCATGTTCGCCGCGCCATTACGCTGGCGCGCAAAGCCGTAGCCCAGACGGAAGAAGGTGCGTTTGGTGGTGCCGATCAGCCGAGCGAAAGCCTCGATCTCTGCCACGGTCAATCCGGTGATCGCGGCAGCCCATTCCGGCGTCTTGTCAGCGAGATGTGCTTCCAGCCCCCTCGGATCGTCGGTGTATTTTTCAAGATACTCACGGTCGGCCATGTTCTCGCGAAACAGCACATGCATGGCCGCGCAGGCCAGCGCGCCGTCCGTGCCCGGCTTCACCACAAGACCGATATCGGCCTGTTTCATCGTCGCGTTTTCGTAGATGTCGATGACGATGATCTTGGCGCCGCGTTCCTTGCGTGCCTTGATGGCGTGGGTCATCACATTGACCTGGGTAACCACCGCGTTGGTGCCCCAGATGACGACGCAGTCGGAACGGCCCATCTCGCGCGGATCGGAGCCGCGCAGCGCCCCTGTGCCCATCACATAACCGGTCCAGGCGAGATTGGTGCAGATCGAACCGAAGAAACCTGAATACTTCTTGGCGTGCCGCAACCGCTCGATACCGTCGCGCTGCACCAGCCCCATCGTGCCCGCGTAAAAATAGGGCCAGACCGTCTCCGAACCGTATTTTTCTTCCGCGACGTTGAATTTTTCCGCGACGAGGTCGAGCGCAGCTTCCCAGCTCGCTTCCCTCCACTGCCCCTCGCCCTTGGCGCCAACGCGCACCAGCGGTTTCAGCAGCCTGTCGGGGTGATGCACGCGGTCGGCGTAACGCGCAACCTTGGCGCAGACGACACCCGCCGTATAGCTGTTGTCCTTGGCGCCATGGATGCGCCCGATACGGTCCGGCGCCAGCAGCTCGACGTCGAGCGCACAAGTGGATGGGCAGTCGTGCGGGCAGGCTGAATGGCCGATGCGGATCTTGGCGTGGGTGTTCATAAGGCTCTTTTACCTGTTCACCGGTCCGTAGTGTAGGGCCAGTTATTCAAGGATGGGAGGCAACGCCAACCTCCTGCAGGAACCACAAGGGAATCTATTTTTCTACTGCATGGAGCCAGTGGATCCACAGTCCCGCGGATTCTGCGACAAAACCGACAAGCTACTCCGCAATACCTTCCTCATACTCGGCCGACATCGTCAGCCAGCGCTCTTCATGGGCACTGAGCTGCGCTGCCAGCTCAGAGCGTTCCTTGGCAAAGCGCGTCGCCTTGATCGGATCCTTTTCGTAGAGCGCCGGATTGGCGAGCTCGTCCTCGATCAGATCGATGCGCTTGCGCATGCGATCCATCAACCCCTCGGTTGCGCGGATTTCCTTGGCGAGCGGCTCCAGCGCCGCGCGCCTTGCAGCGGCTTCCCGGCGACGATCAGCCTTGGAAGCCTTGTCTGCCTCGCGCTTCTCGCGACGATCGCCCGACACGCCCGTTACCAGTGTCTTGTAATCGTCGAGATCACCGTCATACGGATTTACCGCGCCGTCCTTGACCAGCCAGAGCCGGTCGGCCGTCGCCTCGAGCAGGTGGCGGTCGTGCGAAACCAGGATCACCGCACCAGGAAAATCGTTGAGGGCATGAATCAGCGATTCTCTGGAGTCGATGTCGAGATGGTTTGTCGGTTCGTCGAGGATGAACAGGTTCGGGCCATCAAAAGCCGCCAAGCCCATCAGCAGGCGCGCCTTTTCACCGCCGGACAAATCCTTGGCGGCGGTGTTCATCTTCTCGGTGGCCAGGCCGAACTGAGCGACACGCGCCCTCACCTTCGCTTCCGGCGCATCCGGCATGAGCCGACGCACATGTTCGTAGGCGTTTTCGTCCGGACGCAGGTCATCGAGCTGGTGCTGGGCAAAGATCGCCACCTTCAGGCCAGGCGCGACCGTCATCGTGCCGGTCTCTGCCTTGAGCCGCCCGGCGAGCAACTTGGCAAAGGTCGACTTGCCGTTGCCGTTGGCGCCAAGCAGCGCGATGCGATCATCGGCGTCGATGCGCAACGTCATCTTCTTCAAGATCGGCTTACCCGGCGCATAGCCGACTTCCACGCCGGTCAGCGCCAAAATCGGCGAAGCCACCGTCTTCACCGGCTCCGGAAACGAGAACGGCTTGACCGAATCGTTGACCAGGGCCGCGATCGGCTTCATGCGCTCCAGTGCCTTGATGCGCGACTGTGCCTGCCTTGCCTTTGAAGCCTTGGCGCGGAAGCGGTCGACAAAAGACTGCAGGTGCTTGCGCTGTGCTTCCTGCTTGATGCGGCCTTTTTCCTGCAGTTCCTGTTGCTCTGACAACTGACGCTCGAACTGGTCGTAGCCGCCGCGCCAGAAACTGAGCTTCTGCTGGTCGAGGTGCACGATCGAATTGACCGCGCGGTTGAGCAGATCGCGATCGTGCGAAATCAGCAGCACGGTGTGTGGATATTTCGAGACATAGTTCTCGAGCCAGAGCGTGCCTTCGAGATCGAGATAGTTGGTCGGCTCGTCGAGCAGCAGCAGATCAGGCTCGGAAAACAAGACGGCTGCGAGTGCAACGCGCATGCGCCAGCCGCCGGAAAAAGACGATGCCGGGCGCGCCTGGGCAGCCTCGTCAAAGCCGAGGCCTGCAAGGATGGTGGCGGCGCGGGATTCGGCAGTGTGCGCATCGATGTCGGCCAGACGGATATGGATTTCGGAAATACGGTTGGGGTCGGTCGCCGTCTTTTCCTCTTCCAGCAGCGCAGCACGTTCCTTGTCGGCGGCGAGCACGATCTCCAGCAGCGAATCCTCGGTGCCGGGCGCTTCCTGTGCCACCTGACCGATGCGCGTGTTCTTGGGAATGCTGATCGAGCCGGTCTCGGAAGCAAGATCGCCGGTGATCGCCTTGAACAGGGTGGTCTTGCCCGTGCCATTACGGCCGACAAGGCCTGCCTTCGTGCCAGTGGGCAGCGTCAGCGAAGCATGGTCGAGGAGCAGGCGTCCGGCGATGCGGAGCGAAAGGTCATTGATGATAAGCATGGCGGCGCGGTTTTGACCCGTATAGGCAACAATGGCAAGGGGATGCGGCCGACTGTTTCGGCCCGAAAGGCGGTCAGAGGCGGTGGGACGCTGCTATGCTGTCCTGACAGGCGCCAGCCGGCCAGCCCGCAACAAGTCGCTCAACACGGTATCGACCGCTTCCGCTGGAGCATCGGCACCGAGCCGGCGTGGCGGTGGCAAGGAATGACCGATGGCGAAAAGCAGCGCACTACCGGCCGAAAACACTGCAAACAGCAGGAACATTCCGGCTCCGCCGTAAGCTCCGAGAGCTATTCCAGCAAGCAGTGGGCCGAAGAAGTTGCCAATTGTCGACAGCGAATGCGCCCCGAAATAGGTGCCTCGGTTGGCGGCAGTCGAAATGCCGTCGACCAGCATGTATTCAGCTGGAACGACAAGAACCTCCCCGATCGTGAAGACAATCATCGAAACGACCAGCATCTCGACACCAGAAGATGCCGCGAACCCCAGATTGCCCAGGAGAAACAGCACGCACCCCAGTACCAGAGCATGCAGCGCGCCGATCCGCTCGATCACCCAGCGTGCGGGCGTGCTGGCTACCAGCACAGCGGCCGCATTGGTGCTGACCAGCAAGGCGAATATTTCCACGCCTTTGGTGAAATCCTTGATGATGTATTGCGACAGCGGCACCGACCACTGCCCATAGACAGCAACCAACAGCGTGCCGCCGCCGGCAAAAAACATCAGCCTGGGATCACGGAAAGCACCGACAAGACGCCGCCAGCCACCCACATGCTGCTGGGCAGCATTCGCGGCGCTTGTGGCAATCTCCGGCACCAACAGGAAGATGATTGCCCCGAACATCAGATGAACCATGCCGGCCACGACGAACAGAATGTCGGAAGTCGCGCCGAAAGCCAGGCCAATCATGGGACCGATCGCCCAGCCGGCATTGATGGCGAGGTAGCGCCACGAAAACACCTTCAGGCGCAGTCTTTCAGGCGCCGCATCGCTCATCATCGCGCGTGCAGCCGGCTCGTATACGGCGCCGGCGATAGAGGCCACGATGTGGGCAAAGGTGAAGGCCGCGACGGACTGGGCAAGTCCAAGGCCGATCATGCCGAGGCCGGCGAAGGATATGGCGATGGCCAGCACGGTTCTGCGTCCAAGCCGATCGGAAATCGCCCCGGCAAGCGGACTGACCATCGCACCAAGCAGAGGTCCCACGCCGATCAGCGCACCGATTCCCGCCGGACCGAGTCCAAAGTCCTGCTGCAGTCGAATCGCAAGAAACGACAGGCTCATGCCTTTGGCGACAGCGACAACGCCGGAGCCCGCAATCAGCAGGAGGGCGATCATGCGCCCAGTCTGTTCGGAGTAGCTGTTCATGGACATTCAGAGCACATTCGTCAGCTCAGGCAGACGACCGACGCCCATGGCTTCGCATTGAAGCTGACCGCATGCAATGGAAAACACTGCAGGGACCTGTGGGCCAGATGGAAAACTGGACCTGTGCGGTTCGCTGCCCGAACACCAGGATCCGCCGCATATCCTCCTGCAAGGAAACAGCCCGCCGAAGCGGGCTGTTTCCTTGCAAAGAGCGAAATTGATCAGCGATTGACCTTGGCAAGCAGGGCGCACAATGCCTGCAAATCGCCATCATAGGCACCGCTGCTCACCACTTCGGCGCAGCGGCGCTTCAGCTTCATCAGCTTGATGTCCGAAAGCTGGGCAATTGCCTTTGGCACGGCCGGGTTGTTGGGATTGAGTTTTCCGTTGTTGGTCGCATTGCCAAAGATCGTACCGCTTGGAGCGACCGGGCTCATCGGATTGCGTGGACTGGAAGGCCCGGAGGGATTGCTCGTGGTACCTCCGCCTATCCCGACTCCAACGCCCACGCCGGTGCCGTTTCGACCACCGACCGAAGCACCGAGACCGGCGGTGACCCCGTTCGAACCGCCAACGGAAGCGCCAAGACCAGCGTTCACACCGCCGCTGCCGCCGACCGATGCGGTTGCGCCAGCTGCAACACCGCCAGAGCCCCCAATTGTGGCTCCACCTCCCGCAGTGACCCCGTTGGATCCACCAACACTGGCACCCGCACCCGCAGTCACGCCATTGCTGCCGCCCACCGATGCACCAAGCCCCGCGTTGACCCCTCCAGTGCCGCCAACGCTCGCGCCCAGGCCAGCGTTAACACCATTCGAGCCGCCAATCGAAGCACCCAACCCGGCATTGACACCTCCGGGACCCCCAATCGAAGCTCCGACACCTGCGTGAACGCCTCCCGATCCACCTACGGATGCGCCAAGACCATCGGCACCTGCTGGCAAAGCCAAACAAACAACGACGGCACCACTCGCCAATGTTCCGGCGAGACTCCAAACGAAACTAGCCATTACATCCTCCTAATGGTTTGCGCTTCTTCGACAGCACGGCCAAAGCAGCCCGCAGCGAAGTCAAAACATCTGGAGAATACCAAACCTGTCAGTACATTCTCACGTTTTAATATTTATGGCTTTCGGTGCGTTTTCCACCATTGGTCAATTGCTGTCTAATTTTATTATATAACAAATCATCGGCATCCTTGAAATTATGCGAAAGTACGGCCCTCTTCTGCTCGCTGGAAGTACATGAGATCCATCTGAACCGACGCATGTCCAAGAACTGTTAGGATCATATGCGCCTGGCCTCGGTGATGCGTCTGATGGTTGAAAAGATGACCGAGCGCCGGAGCCAGACGCTGTGAAATGTTGCGCATATCGGTGGTCACATAAGAAAATCGGCCCGCAATATCCTTGTCGCTCAGGCCTTCGACCCATTCGACAATACGCCTGTCTTCGGCCTCGCGTGCCATCCGCAGCGCGGGCAGTGCCCGTTGCACGATAGCATCAAGGCTTGCCGGTGCATCGCCCTGGCCGGTGAAGCGCTTCATCCAGATGCGATCGGTGACCAGCAAATGGTTGAGCGTGCCCATCATCGAACCGAAGAACGCGCCGGTGTCGCGCGTGAATTGCTCGTCGGTAAGGGCGTCGGCGGCATCGTAGAGACGGTTGTTGGCCCACCGATTGTAGGCTGCGAACATCATGAAATGCCGTTTCATCCAACCCTCGGTTCCCGCCAATCGGCACGGACTGTCCACCCAAAGCCTGATCTAGAGTGTCGCAAGGTGCAAAGCCATGGCCATTTTGCCCGGCGGCAGGATCAACGCCTCCCCTTGGCAATGCGCCGGGCGGCTTGTATAGAGCCCGCCACACCTCAATCCCCATCACCAAAGGACGACCCATGGCGATCGAACGCACCTTCTCGATGATCAAGCCGGATGCCACCAAGCGCAACCTCACGGGCGCCATCACCAAGATGCTCGAGGACGCCGGCCTGCGCGTTGTCGCTTCCAGACGCGTCTGGATGAGCCTGCGCGAAGCCCAGGGCTTCTATGCCGTCCACAAGGACCGCCCTTTCTTTGGCGAACTGACTGAATTCATGTCCTCGGGCCCGACGATCGTGCAGGTTCTCGAAGGCGAGAATGCAATCGCCAAGAACCGCGAGGTCATGGGCGCCACGAATCCGGCCAACGCCGCAGAAGGCACCATCCGCAAGGTGCATGCGCTGTCGATCGGCGAAAATTCGGTGCACGGCTCGGATGCCCCCGAGACCGCTGCCGAAGAGATCGCCTACTGGTTCTCTGGCACCGAGATCGTCGGCTGATCGCCTTCGATTGCAGGGCACTCGCTTTATCGAAAGCCGGGCTGGTGCCCGGCTTTTTTGTATTCGTAGATCAGGTTGCTGTCTGGTTGACTGTATCGATCTAGCCTGGGGTACCCGTATCGCCTTGCTTGTCCTGAACCTGCTTCAGCACCATCGTCATCGGTTCGCTGGCAAGCGGATCGATGTAGTGTCGAACGTTGGTCAGGAACTGTGTCCGGCCGTCGACCGTGATATTGGCGTCCACCGCATAGGTCGTCTTCGGGCGGATGTCCCGACTATCGAACTTCAGCGTGAAACGCATGGGTACCTGGCCGGCGGGTGTAATACGCTGCTCGCAGATCACCTTGGCCGGAGCATCGGGCTGTGAGGTATCGAGCAACTGCACGGTAAGCACCGCATTCGTGGGTAGGATCATGTGTTCGCGATAGATCACTTCGCCGGTCAACCGGCGTTCGGCCGCCGCAGACATGTCGGTCGAAACAAGAATGCCCACCATCAGGGGCGCGAAGCCAAAGATCAGGAATTCCGCGATCCTGTCCAACATGACACTGCTCCATTGGCACTCGACAAACGTCGGCGCCAACGAAAAATCCGCCGTGATTGCGGACAATCCATGACCGATCTGGGGTATTTTCGAGCACGAAATGCTGGCTTTCCAACGGTCAGCGCCAGCGGGCAGCAGCCTTCTCGTCCTTGTCCTTGGCCTCCACCCAATTGCCTTCGACACCATCGGTCCGGTGCTCCTTCTTCCAGAAAGGTGCACGCGACTTGAGGTAATCCATCAGGAAATCAGCGGCCTCGAAGGCAGCTTGCCGATGTGCGGATGCGGTCACGACCAGCACGATGTTCTCGCCTGGCTGAATGCGGCCATGGCGATGGATGACCGTGACCCCATGCAGCGGCCAGCGGCCAATGGCTTCCGCTGCGATACGACTGATCTCTGCTTCGGCCATGCCGGGATAATGTTCGAGTTCGAGAGCTGTGAGCACCCCGCCTTCATCACGGCAAAGCCCGGAAAACGTGACCACGGCGCCGATGTCAGTGCGCCCAGCGGTAAGAGCCGCGACCTCGGCCGCAATGTCGAAATCCTGTGCCTGGATACTGACTTTCGGCTCAACGACGCCGGACACGGGATTAACCTCCCGTCATCGGCGGGAACAGTGCTATCTCGCGCGCACCAGCTATTTTCTCGCCGTGGTCGACATGTTCCTGATTGATGGCGACGCGGATCGAACGCGGATGCTGGAGTGCGGTTTCGTATTCTTCGCCGCGCGATTTCAACCAGGCCAGCAGCTCGGCCACCGTGGTCACCTCTGCTGGAAGGTCAACGTCTTCCTCGGTTTTTCCGATCCGTTCACGCACCCAGGCGAAATAGATGAGCTTCATCGCCGTCTCGTTACTCGTCGACGATATGCTTCAAGCCGGCACGGAAGTAGTCATAGCCGGTATAAAGCGTGACCACCGCCGCAATCCAGAGCAGCACCAGCCCGGTTTCCGTGGTGAATGGAAAAATCTTGTCACCTGCCGGACCGGCAAGGAGGAAGGCAATCGCCACCATCTGGATCGTCGTCTTCCATTTGGCCAGTTGTGTGACCGGAACGGAAACCTTGAGTGCCGCAAGATATTCGCGCAGGCCTGAAACCAGGATTTCACGGCACAGGATGATGATGGCTGCCCAAAGCGACCAGCCGGCAATGCCATCTTCGTCAGCTGCCAACAGCAGCAGGCAAGTCGAAACCAGAAGTTTGTCGGCAATGGGATCCAGCATCCTGCCGATGTTGGAGGTCTGTTGCCAGGCGCGCGCCAGATAGCCGTCGAAATAATCTGTAATCGACGCGGCCAGGAAGATCGCCAGAGCGAGCCAGCGCGCAAAATCGCTCGATTTCAAATGGCCTTCGAGAAAAAAACATACGACGACCATCGGCACCGCGACGATGCGGGCGTAGGTGAGCATGTTCGGCAGATTGAATGCGTGTTTCGCCATGCGTGCCTGGGAGCTTCCGGGGTCGTTTCTCTTTGCCTTCGTACTCAAATCAGATGCCGATATCAGGGGTCAACCATTGAAAATCGACTAGCCAGCGCAAAACACCGCACAAACGGTCAATTCTCGTGAAAATGGTTGTAAACAAGTCGTGCGACCTGCTCTGAAATACCATTGACCGACATGAGGTCGTCGACAGCGGCGCGGCTGACTGCCTTGGCGGTACCGAAATGCAGAAGCAAGGCGCGTTTACGGCCCGGACCGATGCCGGCGATTTCGTCCAGGGGACTCTTCACCATCTCCTTTTTGCGACGGGCACGGTGTGAACCGATCGCGAAACGATGAGCCTCGTCGCGCAGACGCTGGATGAAATACAGCACCGGATCCCGTACCGGCAGTGTGAAGGATGGTTTGCCTTCAACGAAAAAGCGCTCGCGGCCGGCCTCGCGATCCTGGCCTTTGGCGATGCCGATGGCCACCACGCGATCCTGGACGCCCAGATCCGCCAACATCTGGCGAACGGCTGACATCTGACCCTGGCCACCGTCGATCAGGATGACGTCAGGCCAGGCCGGGAAACCATTGGAGAGAAGATCGTCCGGCTCTTCATTCTCCCCATCCGTATTCTCATTGCCATGCTCCTTGATAAGACGGGAAAAGCGGCGCTCCATCACCTCGCGCATCATGCCGAAATCGTCGCCCGGCGTGATCTCGGTCGAGCGAATGTTGAACTTGCGGTACTGGTTCTTGACGAAGCCTTCCGGCCCGGCAACGACCATGCCGCCGACGGCATTGGTACCCATGATGTGCGAGTTGTCGTAGACTTCGATCCGCACCGGCGGCTTCTGCAGGCTGAAAGTCTCTGCGAAACCAGCCAGCAATCTCGCCTGCGTCGAGGTTTCCGCCAGCCTTCGACCAAGTGCTTCGCGCGCATTCTGCAGCGCATGGTCGGTCAGATCCTTCTTCTCGCCGCGCTGCGGCACCGAGATCGAGACCTTGCGGCCGGCGCGAGTCGACAATGCCTCGGCAAGCAATTCCTGCTCGTCCACCGCATGCGAGAGCAGCACCGTGCGCGGTGTCGGCTTGTCGTCATAAAACTGCGCCAGGAACGAACCCAGCACCTCGGCGGCTTCCATTGCCGGATCGGCCTTGGGGAAATAGGCGCGGTTGCCCCAGTTCTGGCCCGTGCGGAAGAAGAAGACCTGGATGCAGACCTGCCCGCCCTCCTGATGGATCGCAAAGACGTCCGCCTCTTCCACCGATTGCGGATTGATCCCTTGATGGCTCTGCACATGGGCGAGCGCCGCCAAACGGTCGCGATAGACCGCGGCGTGTTCAAAGTCGAGATTTTCGGCAGCAGCCTGCATGGCGGCGGAAATCTCGGTCTTTACCTTCTGGCTGCGACCGGACAGGAAATCCTTCGCCTCATCGACCAGCATCGCATAGTCGCCGTGCGAGATTTCACCCGTGCACGGCCCGGCGCAGCGCTTGATCTGATAGAGCAGACATGGCCGTGTCCGGTTCTCATAAAAGGAATCGGTGCAGCTTCTCAGAAGGAAAGCCCGCTGCAATGAGTTGATGGTACGCCCCACCGCCTGCGCCGACGCAAACGGCCCAAAATAATCGCCTTTCCGCGAGCGCGCACCGCGGTGCTTGTAGATACCGGGCGACAGGTGATCACCGGTCAGCAGGATATAGGGAAATGACTTGTCGTCACGCAGCAGTACGTTAAAGCGCGGCCGCAAGCGCTTGATGAGATTCGCTTCCAGCAGCAGCGCTTCAATCTCTGTGCGGGTGACGACGAATTCCATCGTCGCTGTTTCGCGCACCATGCGCCCGATGCGGTTGGTATGGAACCGCCCCTGAGCATACTGGGTGACACGCTTCTTGAGGCTGCGAGCCTTGCCGACGTAGAGCACGTCGCCATTGACGTTCATCATCCGGTAGACGCCAGGAGCATTGGGCAGACGCTTGACCAGCGTCTGGATGACCTCCGCGCCAACCTTGCCGTCGGTATCGCCGGCATGCTGCGTCCAGTCGATCGTCGTAAAAGCGACCTCAGGACCGGAAGTCGCCACATCCAGCTCGACGCTGTCGTCGTCATCCAGCTCAACGTCGGGTAGATCTTCACCCGCGCGTCCGTTTTTTGCTTTTCCGGAACTCATTCCACCACGCCTGTAACATCCGGCGTTTGCCATGCAAGGTGCTGGCCGCCGTCCAGCGCGATCATCTGGCCTGTGACCGACCGCGCATTCCATAGATATCGTATCGTCGCGCCAAATTCGCCAAGTTCGGCACCACGTCTCAGCAGCACGCCGTCGAGCTGCGTCTGGAAATCGTGATCTTCCTGACGCGCTCCTTTCAGTGTTGGCCCTGGGCCGATCGCATTCACCCGAACGCGTGGCGCCAGCGCTTGCGCCATGGTTTGCGTCGCTGCCCATAATGCCGATTTCGACAGGGCATATGAAAAATAGCGTGGCGTGGGTCGCCACACCCGTTGATCGATCATGTTGACGACCAGACCGTCCTGCCCCTCAGGCAAGGCACGAGCGAAACGCTGCGTCAAAAGCGCTGGAGCCTTCACATGCACCGCGAAATGACGGTCCCACCCGGGCCAATCGAAATCCTCGAGGGAATCTTCCTCGAACAATGAAGCGTTGTTGACCAGAAGATTGATCGGACCGAGCGCATCTGTGGCAGCGTCGATCAGCCCGGCCGTCTTGTCCATATCGGTCAGATCCGCGGCAACGACCGCAGCACGCCTTCCGGCGGCGACAATCTCTCCGACAAGGGATTCCGCCTCATCGCGGGACCGATTGCAATGCACGGCGACGGCAAAGCCGTTGGCTGCGAGATCCTCGACAATCGCCCGGCCCAGCCTTTTCGCTCCGCCCGTCACCAGGGCCGTAGCTATGATTTTGTTCGTCATCTGGCTTTCATCCGCAACAAGGGCAGCCAGCAAATGAGACCGCTCAATAGTAAAATGCTGTTCGTTCCTATGGCCACATTGTGTCGGCGCGTCGAAACGGCGGCCCCGACTCGCATTTTGGCCGTCTGATCGAACGGCCAATATAGGGACCTCAATCCCTTGTACCAAGCCGGGTACAGCCGCTCTGCCGAAAGGCTCCTGACAAGTTTGTTGCACTAGTGCAACGTCATCCTTCAGCCTCATTCGCGCCAGCTAAAGACCCAAGTTCAGGTTCGCTTCCGCCGTATTTGCCGCCCAAATTCCGGAACCGTTGAACGTGTGATCCGTTTCCTCCCCCGGCGGGTCTGGTTCGCAAGGAACAAGCCAGCGTCTTTGGCTTTATGGAGTAAGAACTATGTCTATCAACAACAAATTCGCGCGGACTTCGGTTGCTGCGATCGGGCTTCTCGCTGTCATCGGCACGGTTCCGGCTTTCGCTGCGGACGTCGTTTCGGAAGAGCCGCCGGCTCCGGCTCCTATTGCTGAGCTGCCGGTCGCTTCCTGGGCCGGTGCTTATGCCGGTGTGAATCTCGGCTACGGCTTCTCGGGCCGCACCAAAGTCGAGGACTACAACACCAGCATCAAGAAAGACGGCTTCGTTGGCGGCGGTTTTGCCGGCTACAACTGGCAGCAGGACAACTTCGTCTACGGCGTCGAGGGTGACCTCGGCTACAACGGCACGAAGGGTTCGGAAAACGGCTTCAAGTCGAAGTCGGGTCTGGAAGGCTCGATCCGCGCCCGCCTCGGCTACTCCGTCAGCCCCGATATCCTGCTCTACGGCACGGCCGGTGGTGCGGGTGAAGGCCTGAAGGTTACCGACGAAGTGACTGGCCTCAACGACCGCAAGACCATGTTCGGCTGGACCGCCGGTGTCGGTACCGACATCAAGCTTACCGACAATGTCTTCGGCCGTGTCGAGTATCGCTACACGGATTACGGTTCCAAGACCTTCGACAACGGTATCGGCAAGGTCAAGGACAGCGACAACCGCATTCAGTTCGGTGTCGGCATGAAATTCTGATCGCTTTGCGATCAGCAGCAAAAAGCCGGGCTTAGGCCCGGCTTTTTTGTTTTCGAACTGACGAGCGTATCGGCGCTCTATCAGGCCGGTATGCAGCTCTTCAGCTGCGGAAACTTCTCGTCGAAGCGCGCCGCCCAGCGCACCAGCCGCCCGCGCCCCTTTTCCCATTTGCCTGCGAAACGAAGCGACAGATAACCGAGCGCAGCGCGCAGCGCGATTTGACCAACGGTAATCTTGCTCGGCAACTTGGGAGGATTGGCGTTGAGACTGTCGAGTGCACGGGTGACTTTTTCCCACTGTCTGTCCAGCCAGGGCTGATACACCTTGTCTTCGGGTCGCACCCTGCGTTCATAGACCATCGACAACGCCGAATCGCAAATACCATCCGCCAAAGCCTCCAGAGTTTCCGCTTCCAGGCGTTTTTCGGGGTTGCGCGGAAAGAGTAGGTTCTTGGTCTGTCGGTTGAGGTATTGGGTTATGGCACGGCTATCGAACACCGATTGGCCTGTCTCCAGCGTCAGCACAGGGATCTTGCCAAGCGGGTTGGCAGCAATCAGATCCGCCGGGTCTTCCTCCGTCTTGACCGGCTTCAATTCCAACGCGATGCCGGCATAGGCAGCCGCCATACGGACTTTCGAGCTGTAAGGCGAAGTGGTCGCATAGAGCAGACTGGGCATGAAGTCCTCATTGGAAGCGTGCTCTTGTGGCACAGCTGCGCCGAGCAGGCCACGACTGGCCTCGTACAGCAACGCGTGAAACCGGATGGATCAGGAGGGCGCCCTTGCCAGGGCGCCGGACGCCTCAGCGCAGAACGCGGCAGGCACCATTGTAGACGTACCAGCGGTCGAAGCCTGAAACGCAGAACTCGACATTATCGCCAACGCCAGCAAAACCCTGCCCTTCCTCGATCAGGTACCAGATGGTGCGCTCGTGCCCGTCAGAGAGGATGACTTTTGCGTCGCAATAGCGGCGACCGATCGGCCAGTTGTCTTCGGCCGGCTGATAGCGACGCTCATTGATGCGCCGAAAGTCAGTGATCTGAACATCAGGGAGATTCGGCACATTGCGTACCTGGTAAGCAAAGCGGCTGCTGATCTTGTTGAGCACCCAAGCTTCACCGCACACGCCCGGATCACTAGAATAGCTCGACAGATCGGCGGCCTGCGCCACCGGAGCAACAGTCAGAACCGAGCCCAGGCCAATCAACCCGGCAAGAAAGGCTTTGAACGAGTAAGTCATGGCAGCGCCTCATTTCTGGTCGGCGGCACTGTGCGGATTTGCCGTCATACGGTCAAGCCAGGAAGTATGCGACCTCGATCAAATCAGATGCCTAGCTATCCTCGCGTACCAGCCAGTCGAGCCGCCAGCCTGTTGCCGCCGGTTCTGCCATCGCTGCCTGCAGCGCGGGCAGGATCAGACGAAGTTCCTGTTCCAAGGTGAATGGTGGATTGATCACCACCATGCCGGTGCCGTCCAGGCGTTCGCTGCTCGAATCCGGCCGCACCTCGAAGACGATGTCGAGCACCCTGCCGATGCCGGACGCCGTCAGCCGACTACGGAAGTCGGCAACGCCGCGTCGATCCTTGATCGGATACCAGAGTGCATAGATCCCGATCGGCCAGCGTTTGTAGGCCTTTTCGACACCTGCGGCGAGACGATCGAACTCGCCTTCCTGCTCGAAAGGAGGATCAACCAGCACCAGCCCGCGCTTTTCCTTGGGCGGCAGATGCGCACCGAGCGCCAGCCAGCCGTCCAGTTCGATGACCCGTGTCTGAAAATCGCCTTCAAACCGTCCCTTCAACCGGACAGCATCCTGAGGATGCAATTCGATCGCCGTGAGCCGATCCTGCTTGCGCAGCAGATGCCGCGCGAGCCATGGGGAACCGGGATAGAAGCCAATTCCGCCATCAGGGTTGCAGGAATTGACTGCTTCGAGATAGGGCCCCAGCAAGACAGTCGCCTGTATGCCAGGGTCGATCCCGGCCAACCGGCCGATACCGTCCCGCCACTCGCCAGTCTTCTGAGCCTCGGTGGAAGAGAGATCGTAAAGACCGATGCCGGCATGGGTATCGATGACACGAAACGGTTTGTCCTTCCGTTTCAGATATTCGATCAGGCGCACCAGGACGACATGCTTGACCACGTCTGCGAAATTACCGGCATGATAAGCGTGGCGATAGTTCATGAGCTTAGCCTGCGCCCCTGCCCCAGCGTGGCTTGGGCGGAGTTTCGGGTTTGCCGGGGCGTTGTGATCTGCTGAAACGGATCGCCAGCATCAGACCGATCACTCCGAATGCAAGCGATCCGAAGCCCATTTGCCGAACCCGTGCATCCGGCACGGCAGCCCCGCTGCGCAGGACAAGATCGACCGCCTTGATCTGCATGTTGTCGGCGTCTCCAAGGCCGAGCGTGAAGACATAAGTGTTTGCTTCCTCAACCTCGATCAGCCCGGCTTCGTCGCGAAATATCTTGTCGGTCAGCTGTGGGCTCTGTTCGCGAGGCGTCGGATTGCCGCTGAAGCTCAGTCGTTCGGCAAGCACTGTTCGGTTGCCCGCCGTGGCAGTCAGCGTCAGTACGGTGCGATCAAAAGCGATGATGCGATCGGCATTGGTGGTGAGGTCGACAAAGACCCGAACCGGTCCAGTTCCAGCTTTTAGCGACACCGTCACTGGTTTGAAGCGGCCATCCTGATAAGCGTGCCAGGTGCCGAGTTCTTCACCGGAAAAATTTCGAACGGCCCAGGGATAGATAAGACCAAGGGCGACGCCAGCCAGAATGAACAGCAGGAAAAACTTACGCATCGCTCAGCCCTTAGAGCGCTGAACGCGCCCGCGCAATGTCATGCCTTGCGTTCCCAGCGCCGGTCCGCCGTCTGCTGCCAATAGGTTACGGTGTGGCCAGCGCCCTTCATGTCCTTCCAATGGCTACGCGCTGCCTCGACCTGACCTGCGTCATGTCCGTCGAACAGGAAAACGGCGCGATCATAGCCGGCAAGGTCTGGAGGGCTGGCGCCGTCCACAAGGAAGCGGATCTGCGCCGAATTGGGGTTCATTTCCCCAGTTGTAAGCAGGACAGGCTGTTCGGCCGGATAAGGCTCACGGTCAGTTGCATGCGCCAGGAAACCATCATCGCGATAGATCCACAAATGCTGGTCAAGTGCATCCCTGCGCTCTTCCGTGCCTGTCTGCACGACCACGCGCCAGCCGCGATCGACACTGCGCTCGAGCAGGCCCGGCAAGGCCTCCTCAAGCGTCGACTCCGTCATGTGATAGAACAGCACTTCGGCCATCGATCAGCCTTCGTAGTGATCGCGCACCAGCCGATCGAGCAGCCGGACGCCAAAGCCGGAGCCCCATGATTGGTTGATCTCGCTGGCCGGCGCCCCCATGGCCGTCCCCGCGATGTCGAGATGGGCCCAAGGCGTTTCCTTGACGAAACGCTGCAGGAATTGGGCAGCAATGATGGCCCCGCCGTAGCGGCCACCAATATTCTTCATGTCGGCGTTCTTGGAATCGATGAGCTTGTCGTATTCGCTGCCGAGCGGCATGCGCCACAGCTTCTCCTGAGTCGCGGTTCCGGCCTGCACAAGCTGTCCGGCGAGTTCGTCGTTGTTTGAGAACAGCCCCGCATGGTGCTGCCCAAGCGCGACCATGATTGCGCCCGTCAACGTGGCAAGATTGATCATCAGCCGGGGTTCGAAGCGATTGTTGCAATACCAGAGCGCGTCGGCGAGCACCAGGCGACCCTCGGCATCGGTGTTGAGCACCTCGATGGTCTGGCCGGACATCGAGGTGACAATGTCGCCTGGCCGTTGGGCATGGCCGTCGACGCTGTTTTCCACCAACCCGAGAATACCGACGACATTGACTTTCGCCTTGCGAGCAGCAAGCGTGTGCAACAGCCCCGTAACCGCCGCGGCACCGCCCATGTCGCCCTTCATGTCCTCCATTCCCGATGCAGGCTTCATTGAATTGCCGCCGGTGTCGAAGGTCACTCCCTTGCCAACAAAGGCAAGCGGCTTGTCCTTGGCCTTGCCACCATTCCATTGCAGCACCGCCAGACGAGCACCGCGTGGTGAACCTTGCGCAACGCCAAGCAGGGAGCCCATGCCGAGCTTTTTCATTTCCTTCTCGGCCAGGATCTCGACCTTGACGCCCAATGCTTCCAGTTGCTTGGCGCGCTCGGCAAATTCGATCGGACCCAGCGCATTCGCCGGCTCATTGACGAGGTCGCGCGCGACGATGACGCCGTCGACAACGGTCTCCAGTTCGGCGAACGCCTTTTTGGCAGCGGCCGGATTTGCCGTCTGGATGGTGATCTTGATCGGTGTCTTGGCGTCGTCTTTTCCGTCGTCACTTTTCCTCGTCTTGTATTTATCGAAGGAATAAGCGCGCAACAAAATGCCGGCAGCAACGCCAGCAGCCTCTGAACCGTCTGTCCCGGTGCCCGGCAGATCGACGACGACCACAGTGTCCTTGGCCTTGCGCAGCGACGCAGCCACATGTCCGCCAAGCTTCAGCCATGCATATTCGTCCAGTGCGGATAGCTTGCCTGCGCCGACCACCACCAGCCGGTCAAGAGCGGTGCCTTCCGGCGCGAATATCTCAGCGGAAGAGCCGAATTTCCCCGAAAAATCCGCAGCCGGAAGAGCCCTTGCCAGCGAATCGGACGGATCATGCACCTTGGCACCTTCGGAAAGCCCCGCCTCTTCCGCAGAAAGCACAAAGACCGTGCCTTTCTTGACAGTGGCGAACTTGGCAAAGGCAATCGTGGGTCGGGCGGCCATGAGATCCTGCTTGATTTGAATGCTTTGAATAAAGCGCGACATTTCGCGCTTTTGGAACGTTTGGCAAGACCGGCAAACTTAGCGCCGATACCGGGAGCCGGGCTCAGCTCGCCGTGCTGTCACCTTCTGTCGCCGGATGCCTGAATGCAATATTTGGCAGCTGCCGACCCTTGACGATCGACTGTGCGTCGCACAAATGTCAGGCGCAAAGTGCTGTTAACCATACCTATTCGCCTTTTCTTATCCATTGCCGACCAGAGTCGACGGCACCGGACATGACGACTTGAAACGGAACCAGACCAGGCCGGTTGTGTGGGTGTCACCGGAAAGATAACTTCTAGAGCTGCGACACCCGTCGAGATCAATCGAGAAGAACTGCCCTGAATGAAGGTCGCCGAGCTCTATATCTTCCGGCGCGCGCTCTCGCTCTTTCTTGCGGCGTTGGCGTGGACGTTGGCGATCGTCTGGACGACGCAGGTTCTCACCCGCATCAACCTGGTGACGGACAATGGACAGTCGGCGGTAAGTTTCTTCCAGGTTGCCGCGCTTATCCTGCCAACCATCATCCCGATCGTTGTCCCCTTCGCTCTCATAGTGGCCGTGGCGCAGACACTCAGTGTCATGAATTCCGATTCAGAGCTTGTGGTGATCAACGCTGCCGGCGCTTCGCGGATGACCGTCGTCAAGCCGATCCTGATCCTCGCACTGATCGCAAGCGTGTTTTCCTTTGTCGTCGACAACGGTGTCGAGCCCTATGCCCGCCAGAAAAATCGCGAACTGATTGCCAGCGCGCGCGCCGACTTCCTGTCGTTGATCATCCAGGAAGGGACCTTCCGGAAAATCGAGGACGGCCTCTTCGTCCAGATCGGTGAACGTTTCGCGGATGGCGGTCTGGGCAGCATCTTCGTGGCGGATTCCCGCCAGCAAGGCACTGACCTTGTCTATTACGCCAAGACAGGCGCCGTCATCGATAAGGGCAGCGAAAAAGTGCTTCTGATGAATGATGGCGTCGTGCATCGCAAGGCACCTGCCGGCGATGTTTCAGTCATTCGTTTCACGTCCTATGCCTTCGATCTGTCGGCGTTTGCGACTGCGGCGCAAGCGACGCTCTATCCGAAGGATCAGACGACACAATATCTGCTCAACCCCGATCCTAACGACCGCTATTATCAACAGGCGCCAGACCAATATCGCGCCGAGCTTGCCTTGCGGTTCTCTGAATGGGCTTATTCGCTTGCCTTCGCGATGATCGCTTTGGCCGTCGCTGGTGATGCGCGCTCACACCGGGAAGCGCGCATTCACCCACTGATCACGGCAATCTGCATCGCGCTGTTCGTGCGCTGGCTGGGTTTCTTCGCCGCAGGCAAGGCCAACACCAATCCGTTCTATAATTATCTGGTGATAGCCGTGCCTTTTGGTGCGTCGATCGTGGCCGGCTGGGTCATCTTTTCCAACCGCCGGATGGAATTGCCGTCGAGTTGGGCCGACTGGCTCACGAACATGTTCAGCCGGTTCGGCGAAATCGGTATCCGGCTGAGACTTTGGTGGGCCAATCGCTCCGCAACGCGTCAGGGGAATTCCTGATGGGTTGGACGCTCGGTCGCTATTTCTTCTTCCGCTACCTGGGGATCACCATCTGGATCTTCCTGGGACTGTTTGCCCTTGTCTTCCTGATCGACTTCACCGAATTGACGGGTCGCATCGCTGGCGTCCCCGGTTTCACCTACCAGGCCGGTTTTGCGATCTCGGCGCTGCGCGTACCGATGATCATGCTGCAGACCGTTCCTTTTGTTGGTCTGTTCTCGGCCATGGCGACACTGGTTTCGCTCAACCGCAAATACGAGTTGGTCATCGCACGCTCGGCAGGCATTTCGGCCTGGCAGTTCCTGTTGCCCTGCTGCATCGGCGCATTGTTGTTCGGCACGGTTGCCGTCGCGGTCCTCAATCCGTTGGCTGCCTACGGCTTTTCTCAGTCTGAGAGGATTGAAAGCGAACTGCGCTCGGGATCATCAAACGACGTCTCGGCTGATGCAGCTCCGTGGATTCGTCAGAAAACCGCCGCCGGCGATACCATCATCGGCGCGCGCGCAATCCTGAACCAGGGTCTGGAGATGGCGGACGCCGTTTTCTTCCTGCTCGACCAGCAAGGCAACATCATCGAACGCAAGGATGCCAAGCACGTATTTCTGCGGGATGGCTATTGGGAATTGCAGGACGTCAGTATCCTCAAGGATGGCAATGTCGAAAAGAAAACGACTGACCGGTTAGCGACCGATCTGAAGCCGGAATTCGTGCAGGAACGGCTGGCGCGACCGGAAACAATTCCCTTTTACGAGTTGCCGCAAAAGATTGAAGTTGCTCGTTCCTTCGGGCTTAAGGCAAATGCATTCGCCATGCAGTTCGATTCGCTGGTGGCGATGCCCTTCCTTCTGGTTGCGATGACGCTGATCGCAGCAACCGTCTCGATGCGATTTGCACGCATGGGACAATCTGCAACGATGATTCTGGGTGGCGTAGTCGCTGGGTTTCTGCTTTATGTTGTGTCTGTTTTGGTCAAAGCGTTTGGAGTGGCGGGATTCGTCCCGACCGTGGTAGCTGCATGGTTTCCGGTGGTCGTGGCGATGTTCTTCGGGGTGACGTTCCTGCTGTACAGGGAAGACGGTTAGTGATGAGACCGGTTTTGCAAGGTCGCAGGCCGATCCGGGCGGCACTCCTGTGCGGAGTGAGCGCACTCGCTTGCCTTTTTGCCGGCAGCCTGGCAACGGCTGTTCCGGCCGCGGCGCAGTCCGTTGAAGCACCCAGCGTGCCAGCCGGTTCGCAGATGCTGCTCGAATCCGATACGCTGGTTTATGACAACGACAACCAGACGGTGACCGCCGTTGGCGGTGTGCAGATCGACTACGGCGGCAACAAACTGGTTGCCCAGCGCGTGGAGTACGACCGCAAGACCAAGCGTCTCGTCGCGACAGGCAACGCTCAGCTCGTGCAGAGCGACGGAACCAAGGTCAATTCAGAACATATCGACATCACCGACGATTTCGCTGACGGTTTCGTCAACGCGTTGCGCGTCGAGACTGTGGACAGGACCTATTTTGGCGCCGAAAGCGCCGAACGCATCGGCGGCGTGCTGACAACGTTCCACAACGGTGTCTACACGGCTTGCGAACCTTGCGAAGACAAGCCCGACAAAGCGCCGATCTGGCGCGTCAAAGCCAAGAAAATCATCTGGAACGGCCAGAAGAAGACGGTGCGCTTCGAGAACTCCAATTTCGAGTTCTTCGGCTTCCCGATTGCCTTCCTGCCGGCTTTCGAGATCGCTGACCCGACGGTAAAGCGCAAGAGCGGCTTCCTGATGCCCGGCATCACCTTCAACAGCAAGCTCGGCACCGGCATAACCGTTCCATATTACTTCGCGCTCTCGCCAACCTACGACATCACCGCGCGCGGAACCTACTATACCAATCAGGGTTTCCTCGGCGAAGCGGAATGGCGCCAGCGTTTCGACAACGGGCAGTACAGCCTGCGCATTGCCGGCATAGACCAGAAGAAGCCCTGGAAATTCGACCCCAACACCGTCGATTCCGGTCCGACCGGCGATCCGAACAAGTTCCGCGGCATGATGGGCAGCAAGGGTCAGTTCGCGATCAATTCGCGCTGGAACTTCGGCTGGGACGTTCTGCTGCAGACGGACAAGAATTTCTCGAACACATACAAGATCAACGGCTACGACGCCTCGGTTCACCGTTCCGAAGTCTATCTGACTGGCTTGAACGACCGTAATTATTTCGACCTGCGCGCCATGCACTTCGAAGTGCAGGAAAAGACGCTGCAACGGGAGGCAGGCGCTCGGTATCAGACCGGTGCGCGCGACGAATTCCAGCCATGGGTGCTGCCGTCGCTCGACTACGCCTACATCCCGGATGCGCCATTGGCTGGCGGCCAGCTCTCGGTCAACCTTAATTCCCGCATCATCAAGCGCGACCGCCTCGATGAAGCTTTCTCGGTGAACTACGACACGCTGAGTGCAGTACAGCGCGTTCGTGGCATCGAAGGCAATTCCGGCCGTTTGACTGCTGAAGCCGAGTGGAAGCGCAGCTTCGTCACGGATGGCGGCATGGTGATCACTCCGCTGCTGGCTTTCCAGGCAGACGCCAACTACCTGAATGCGTCTTCGGGCTCGCTCGATGCCGTCAATCAGATGGCTGCTGCGCAGGGCGTTTCCGCCGACATGCGCTCGTCCTTTGCCAGGGCTATGGCGACTGCAGGGCTCGAATTCCGCTGGCCGCTGCTGTTCACCAGCTTGACCGGCGGCTCACACATCATCGAGCCCACGGCGCAACTGTTCGTGCGCCCGAACGAATCCTATGTCGGCGGCCTGCGCGTTCCCAATGAAGACGCGCAGAGCATGGTGTTTGATGCGACCACGCTGTTCGAACGCGACAAGTTCTCTGGCTATGACCGTATCGAAGGCGGTACTCGCGCCAATGTCGGCGTGCGCTATTCCGGCAGCTATGCCAATGGCTGGACGACAAACGCCCTGTTCGGTCAGTCCTATCAGCTCGGCGGCACCAACTCCTTCGCACAGCCTGATCTGGTCAACGTTGGCGCCTATTCCGGTCTCCAGACCGACAAGTCCGACTATGTCGGTCTGGCAGGCTTCACCAGCCCCTACGGCCTGTCAGCTTCAGTCAGCGGCCGCTTCGATGAACAGACCTTCGAAGTCCGTCGCGCCGAAGCCAAGGCTGCCTACAGCGGCTCGTCGCCCATTTCTGTTTCTGCGCAGTATGCCTTCATCCAGGCTCAGCCCGGTTACGGGTTCGAAGAAGACCGCCATGAGGTCACACTGGGAGGTTCGACACGCCTCAACCAGAACTGGCGCGTCTTTGGTTCAGGCACTTATGACATCCAGACCCGGGTACTAACTGGCGATGGAGTCGGCTTTGCCTATGACGACGAGTGCTTCACCTATATGATGACGGTGTCGGAAAGCCGCGACCGGGTCACAAAGGAAGTGACCCGCAACATCGGCTTCAACATCTCGTTCCGCACCATTGGCGATTTTGGCTCGACCTCCAGCAGCTTCCAGTAAACCATCCCCCTTGCAGGACATGGTTTCGTCGCATAGGACGGGCATGGGAAAATTGTATTCGGCTCAGTGATGGGCCGGACCTGAAATGGATTTGGAACAGAGACGATGAGGAAACAGCTCTTTTCCGCGAGTCTTGCGCTACTGGTTGCAACCGCGGGTGTTTCGCTGACGGCGATGTCCCAGCCGGCCTTTGCCAGCGAAATCAAATATGTTGTCAACAATGTCGCCATCACCACCGGCGACATCCAGCATCGTGCTGCTTTCCTGCGCCTGCAGAAACGTAAAGGTGATGCTGCTGACGAGATGGTCGAGCAGACGCTGCGTCTCGCCGAGGCAAGGCGCTTGGGTATCCGGATCTCCGACCAGCAGGTGAATGAAGCCTACGCGCGCTTTGCCTCGAACAACAAGATGCAGTTGGCGCAGCTTGACGGCGTCATGGACAAATCGGGCGTCACCAAGCAGCATTTCAAGGATTTCATCCGCGCGCAGATGGCCTGGAACCAGGCGCTCAGCATGCGCTACCGTTCGGAACAGGGCGGCGGCGGCGGCATGAGCGAACAGGACGCCGTGCGCAAGATGCTGCAGAAGGGTGGAAACAAACCGTCCGCCACCGAATATCTGCTGCAACAGATAATTTTCGTCGTGCCGGCCGCCGAGCGCGGCGCATCGATGGCCAAGCGCAAGCGCGAGGCTGAAGCCATGCGTGCTCGCTTTAATGGGTGCAACACGACGCGTGAATTCGCCAAGGGTCTGATAGACGTTACCGTCCGCGACCTCGGCCGTGTGCTTGCGCCGCAGTTGCCAGCAGACTGGGCAGACCAGATCAAGGCAACAAAAGCCGGCGGCGCAACCAACGTGCGAGAAACAGACCGTGGCGTAGAGTTCATCGGCATCTGCTCGGCGCGTGAGGTTTCAGACGACAAGACTGCCCAGTTGATGCTCCAGAACGAAGGCCTCGGTGGCAAGAAGGACGATGCCGCCGACGAGCTCAGCAAGAAATACGTCTCCGAGTTGAAGGCCAAGGCCGTCATCGTTCAGCGCTGACGGCTGTGCGCGAAACCAGGCTTCCTCTCGCTCTGAGTGTAGGCGATCCATCTGGAATCGGCCCGGAGATCGCGTTGGCTGCCTGGCAACGGCGCAAAGAATCAGGCGTTCCTGCCTTCTACCTGCTTGCTGACCCGATTCTGCTGGCCGCACGCGGCCATCGCGTCGGCGCAAACATCGCAATCGTCGAAACGACTCCCGAAAAGGCAAACGCCGTTTTTCCGGATGCCTTGCCGGTCGTACGGCTGGAAGCGAAATTCCTCGATAGCGTCGGTCATCCTGATCCGGTCAACGCAAAGGGTGTCATCGAGGCCATCGACCGGGCTGTTGCGGACTGCCTTGCCGGCCGCGCCGCGGGGGTTGTCACCTGCCCCATAGCCAAGAAGCCACTCTATGATGCCGGTTTCGGCTTTCCCGGCCATACAGAATATCTGGCACATCTGGCCACGCGACACTCCGGTCAGACGGTAATGCCTGTCATGCTGCTGGCGGGGCCAGACCTGCGCACCGTTCCCGTCACAATCCACATTCCACTTGCAACGGTACCGAAGGTGCTCACCACCGAGCTGATCGTGGAAACGGGTCGCATCACCGCGCGCGATCTAAAGGGCCGCTTCGGGATCGAAGCGCCGCGGCTTGCCATTACAGGCCTCAATCCACATGCCGGCGAAGGCGGTTCCATGGGTAAGGAAGACCTCGAGATCGTTGCTCCCGCTGTCGAAGCCCTGCGTTCCGGAGGCATCGATGCCCGCGGGCCGCTGCCTGCTGATACGCTTTTCCATCGACGTGCCCGAGCGGGCTACGATGTTGCGCTTTGCATGTACCACGACCAGGCCCTGATCCCGGCAAAGACGCTGGCTTTCGATGAGGCCGTTAATGTAACTCTCGGCTTACCATTTGTTCGCACGTCGCCAGACCATGGTACTGCCTTCGATATCGCAGGCAGCGGTATCGCACGACCGGATAGCTTGATTGCAGCGCTGAAACTGGCTGCGGAATTGGCCGGTAATGCCAGGAGCACGGACGCATGAGCGCCGACGGACTGCCGCCGCTTCGAGACGTCATCGAACGCCATGGCCTTCAGGCCAAGAAGGCGCTTGGCCAGAACTTCCTGCTCGACCTGAACCTGACAGGCAAAGTCGCCAGAACCGCCGGTGATCTGACCCAGACCACGGTCATCGAAGTCGGTCCCGGGCCGGGAGGGCTGACACGTGCCCTGCTCCTGCATGGCGCTCGCCGCGTTGTCGCCATTGAACGCGATGAGCGCTGCCTGGCGGCACTCTCCGAGGTCTCGGACCACTATCCCGGCAGATTGGAAGTGATCTCAGGCGACGCGCTCAAGACCAATTTCACGACCCTGGTGGCCGATGGCCCGGTCAAGATCGTCGCAAACCTGCCTTACAACATCGGTACGGAACTGCTCATTCGCTGGCTAACCGTCGAAACCTGGCCGCCTTTCTACCAGTCGCTGACCTTGATGTTCCAGCGCGAGGTGGCCGAGCGCATCGTCGCAAAACCCGACACCAGCGACTATGGCCGTCTGGGCGTTCTGGCGGGTTGGCGAACGGAAGCGAAAATCGCATTCGATGTACCGCCACAGGCGTTCACCCCGCCACCCAAGGTGACGTCGTCCGTCGTGCACATAACACCGCGCGAAGCCCTTCTATCTGCAGATGTGAAGAAGCTCGGTCGCGTTACCGAGGCGGCCTTTGGCCAGCGCCGCAAGATGCTGCGGCAAAGCCTGAAAAGCCTTGGCGGCGAGAAATTGCTGGAGCGAGCCGGAATCGATCCGACCCGCCGTGCCGAGACCCTCAGCGTCGAGGAATTCGTTCAGCTGACCAACTTGCTGGGCAGCTGAGCCTCATCTCCAACCGCTCTCGCGCATTCCAAATCGGCTCTTCTCTGAACTTCGGTTCAGGCGGTGAACTGGACATCTCCGTCATTCAGGAAACATGCCCTGTCGAAGAGGCTGAGATCCAAAGGATTTGGCAGGCGAACATCGCCGAGGTTCGGGAATGGCTTGTTCGCAGGATCGTAAGAACGGTCGATCTGAGAAATGAAGACAAAGATCAGCCCCTTGTCGCGGGCGAATGATCTCAGCTCACGGATCTGATCGGCCAGAGCCGGGCTCTGGCGCTTCTGATCGAGCAATTGCAGGTAGTCAACCACGACAAGCGTGCCCGTGGGCGCCGCCTCAAGCGCTGTTATCATGTAACCAGCATCGATTGCATCAGAACCATCGAACTCGAACCGGCTGTCGAACTGGGCCGGTTCAATGCCAAGGGCATGGAAACGGCGCACTATATCCTTCTGGGTGTATTCAAGCGAGAAAAACGCGCTGCGACGTCCGATCTTCATCGCTTCGATTGCCAATTCGAGGCTGAACAGTGTCTTCCCCTGCCTTGGACGCGCGCCGACCAGAAGCAGATCGCCAGGCTGCAGCGAAGCGAGCAACCTGGCGGCGGCAGGCACTTCCTGACGTCTGGATGCCAGCAAACTCCAGCTCACAAATCCCTCTTTGGCCGCGGTACGGTCAAGCGCAGCATGAAGAGGGATGTTCTCCTCGCGCGACAGGCGCTTGGCCTGTCGCTTCAATTGATAGGCAGGGACAGAGAGCTTCATCGAAAAACCTCCTATTGCGAGCTGGTTTCGCAATCCCTCCTTATGCGCGATGCTCGAACAGTTGGTTCGATGAGAATTGGCCCCGCATGGACAATGCTTCCCGAGTGGAGGGCGGAGGCGCGGGCCAGTGCCGGGCAAAGCATAACAAGGCTTCGCTGAGTCGAGAACTGCCCCGATTCATTTCAACAGCCGGCAACCCTCAGACGGCTTCGTCCAGAAGACCTGACACGAAATCGAACAGTCCCGGCCGGCGGTCGCGTCGCAGGCGCTCGGCGGCAACAATGGCGCGCACTTCCGTGAAGGCGCGGTCAAGATCATCATTGACGATGACGAAATCATACTCCGTCCAGTGCTCGATCTCGGTGCGCGCATTTTTCAAGCGCGTTTCGATGACCTGTTCCTGGTCTTCAGCACGGCGCTTCAATCGCGCCTTCAGCTCCTTCATTGAAGGCGGCAGGATAAAGATCGAGACGATGTCGCCGCGCATCTTCTCCTTGAGCTGTTTCGCCCCCTGCCAATCGATGTCGAAGAGCATGTCGCGGCCGTCGGCCATGGCACGTTCAGCGGGTTCACGCGGGGTTGCATAAAAGTTCCCGTGCACTTCCGCCCATTCAAGCAGCTCGTCATTGTCACGCAGCATCTCGAACTCGCGACGCGACCTGAAGTGGTAGTGAATGCCGTCGATTTCGCTGCCGCGGCGTGGACGCGTGGTCGCAGAGACCGAGAGTTCGAAGCCTTGGTCACTCTCGATCAGATTTCGCGCAATCGTCGACTTGCCGGCACCCGAGGGCGACGACAGAACGAGCATCAGGCCCCGACGACGGATACGGGAACCGGTGTCCTTGACGGCCATCTGTTACTCCAGATTCTGGACCTGTTCGCGAAATTGGTCGACGACTGCCTTCAGTTCCAACCCTATGGCGGTAACTGCCGCAGCGTTCGACTTCGAACATAAAGTATTCGATTCGCGATTGAATTCCTGCGCCAGGAAGTCGAGCTTGCGACCGATGGGGCCTCCGGCGGAAAGCAGTGCCCTGCCCGAGGTCACATGTGTCTTCAGCCGGTCAATCTCCTCGCGGATGTCAGCTTTCGTAGCAAGGAAAGCTGCCTCCATGTGAAGCCTGGTTTCATCCAGACCGGCGCCGGTATCCGTCAGCAGCCGAACCTGCTCGGCGATCCGCTCACGGATCGCCGCCGGCTGGCGCGATGAATCCGCTTCCGCACGAAGCGTCAACGTTTCGATTGCGTCGAGTTGACCGGAAAGCAGCGCGCGTAGCGCTTCACCCTCACTCTGCCGCGCCTTGACAAGGCCATCGAGGGCCTCCTCGAGCACCCGCCCGATCGCTGCGTCAAACGCCGCCCGTATATCTTCGGTCTCGATCGTCTCGGGCACTTCCAGCACGCCACGCAGGGCCAGCAGTCCATCAGCCGTAGCCGGTGCTGCACCAAACTGTTCCTGCAGCCGTTTCGCAAGGCCAGCGACATCCTTCAGAAAGGCTTCATTGACAACCGGCTGGACGGCCTGGCTGCTCGTCCGCCCCACGGTCAGCGTTGCCTGGAAATTCCCACGCGCAAAACGTTTCTGCACCGCCTGGCGAACCATCTGCTCAAGCCGATCATAGCCAGGCGGCAGCCGTAGTCTCGCCTCGACACTTTTGCCGTTGACGGACTTCACCTCCCACGCGATGGCAGTGCCCTGATAATCAGCGGCCGCGCGGGCGAAGCCGGTCATGCTTTGCAGATTCATATCCCCGCGCCCCCAAAAGCGCCCTTATTGGACCGTGTTTGTCCCAGTCGCATCGCCATTGTTGGCGGGCTGCGTGGCAGTCCCAGCCTTGGCCGCTTCTTCAGCCTGCTTTTTCATCAAAGCACGGTAGCGCGCCACGTTCTCGTTGTGATCATCAAGAGTTTCGGCAAACACATGCCCGCCATTGCCATCGGCAACGAAGTAAAGGTCTTTGGTCTTGGACGGATTGGCCACGGCTTCGAGCGACGCACGCCCTGGATTGGCGATAGGCGTCGGCGGCAGACCATTGATCTGGTAGGTATTGTAAGGCGTCTGCTTGTCGATGTCCGACTGGTAGATCGGGCGATCGCCAGGCTTGCCCTTGCCACCGAACAGACCATAGATGATGGTCGGGTCGGACTGCAGCCGCATGCCCTTGCCCAGGCGGTTCAGGAACACGGCCGCCACCCGAGAGCGCTCGTCGCTGCGGCCAGTTTCCTTCTCGACGATGGAGGCAAGTGTGACAAATTCATCGACATTGGCCAATGGCAGATCAGTCGAACGACGCTTCCAGATTTCCTCAACGAGCTCTTTCTGATCGGCCAGCAGCTTGTCCACCATCTGCTGACGGGTAGCGCCGCGCGTGAACCGCAACGTGTCGGTAGCGAGGCTGCCTTCCGCAGGCAGGGTGGCCGGCATGTCACCGGTCAGTGCCTCCTCGGCGGCGACGCGCTGGAATGCCTGCTGGACCGTCAGCCCTTCCGGAATGGTCAGCGAATACATCACTGACTTGCCGCTCTTCAAAAGGTCCATGATCTCGCGCATCGAGGCACGCGGCTTGATCTGGTACTCACCAGCCTTGAGTGCCTGGTCGTTGCCATAGGCACGTACGCCCAGGCGGAAGATGCGCGCGTCTCTGATCAGGCCCCGCCGCTCCAGCTGATCGGCAATGTCCTGCACACCGCTGTTCGGCTTCACGAGGAAAGTGTCGCCGTTGGCCGACGGTCCCAGGCCGAAGAACTCCTGCCTGCCGAAATAGACCGCGCCGCCGGCGGCAATCACCGCCAGCATGACGCAGGAGACGAGGAAGTTCATGAAGACGATGATCTGGCTGCGCGATGCACGTGACCGCTTGGCGGGAGGCGGCGTTCCCACTTCCGGACGCAACGCCTCACTCGCAGTCTTGGGGATGATCGGCGTGGTCTGCGCGGCGGCCTGGCTGACATCCTCGTTGTTCGTCGGAGTGTTCATGGCGCCCTACCGTATGTCCCATCGACGAATTCCCCGACAGTAGCGGGGAATATGGCAAAAATGACGGATACGTCCGTCCCAAAGGCTGTCGGTAGATCGGCGGAAGCCGGTCAATCAGCCGTTATAGCGCTGGAAGACCAGCGATGCGTTGGTGCCGCCGAAGCCGAAGGAATTGGACAGCGCAACATCAATCTGCCGCTTGCGCGGCGTGTTCGGCACGAGATCGATAGCAGTCTCACGCTCGGGATTGTCCAGATTGATTGTGGCCGGCGCGATGTTGTCGCGGATGGCGAGGATCGAAAATATCGCTTCTGCAGCGCCGGCAGCGCCGAGCAGATGACCGATCGACGATTTGGTAGACGACATCGATACCTTCGAAGCCGCGTTTCCAATCAGGCGCTCAACGGCGCCAAGTTCAATCGTGTCAGCCATGGTCGAAGTGCCATGAGCGTTGATATAATCGATATCCGCGGCCGTCAGCTTGGCGCGTTTCAGCGCTGCGGACATGCAGCGGAAAGCGCCATCGCCGTCCTCGGCCGGCGCGGTGATATGATAGGCATCGCCGGTCAGGCCATAGCCGGTGACTTCGGCGTAAATCTTTGCACCACGTGCATTGGCATGTTCCAGTTCTTCCAGAACCACCACACCGGCACCCTCGCCCATGACGAAACCGTCACGGTCGCGATCATAAGGTCGCGACGCCTTTTCGGGCGTATCGTTGCGTTCGGTGGAGAGTGCGCGACAGGCGGCAAAACCGGCCAGCGACAGGCGCGTCACCGGGGCTTCGGCACCACCGGCTACCATTACATCGGCATCGCCGAACTGGATGAGCCGTGCGGCATCGCCGATCGCATGGGCTCCGGTCGAGCAGGCAGTGACCACTGCGTGGTTCGGCCCCTTCAGACCATGACGGATGGATACCTGTCCGGAGACGAGGTTGATGATCTGACCAGGGATGAAGAAGGGGCTGATGCGGCGAGGCCCCTTCTCCTGAAGGATGAGGGCGTTTTCGGCGATGCCCTCGATGCCACCAATGCCCGAGCCGATCATTACGCCGGTCGCACATTGCTCTTCGTGGCTTTTCGGTTGCCAGCCAGAATCCTTCAACGCTTCATCGGCAGCCGCAATCCCGTACAGGATAAAGTCGCCGATCTTGCGCAATTCCTTCGGTTCGAGAACGGCCTCCGGATTGAAGGTCCCGTTCTCGCCATTGCCGCGCGGAATAACGTGCGCGATCTTGCAGGCAAGATCTTCGACTTCAAACTCGGTGACACGCCTGGCGGCGCTACGACCGCTCAGAAGTTCCCGCCAACCGTGCTCGACCCCAACGCCATATGGCGACAGCAGGCCGAGGCCCGTAACGACGACGCGCCTCATTCCAAGCCTTTCCCGAAGACCTATGCCGGAAAAATCAGGCCGAGGCCTTGTCGATATACTTCACGGCGTCGCCGACCGTGAGGATGGTCTCTGCCGCGTCGTCCGGGATTTCTACGCCGAACTCTTCCTCGAACGCCATGACAAGCTCAACCGTGTCGAGGCTGTCCGCGCCGAGATCGTCGATGAAGGAGGCCTGCTCCGTCACTTTGTCGGCATCGACGCCCAGATGCTCGATAACGATCTTTTTGACGCGCTCTGCGGTGTCACTCATGTTGGCATCCTTCGTTCTATGATCTGTCTTCGTTAGCGGGCACAATGCCGCTAATCAAGCTGAAAGATAGGCCGGGCTTAAACACAATAAACAAGGCCGGCTTTTGCCCGAACCGCCGGGTTGCGGGCCGCATTACACGAAAACGGCCCGGCATCCAAGGCGCGAGCATCGTTTTTCCAAAGCCGCGACAACTCGCGGCCATACGTTATATCATCGCCATGCCGCCATTGACGTGAATGGTCTGGCCCGTCACGTACGATGCTTCCTCCGCAGCAAGATAGGCGACCGCCGAGGCGACTTCCGCACCCGTTCCCATCCGTTTGGCGGGAATTGCAGCCATGATCGCTTCTTTCTGCTTGTCGTTCAGCTTGTCGGTCATGGCCGATTCGATGAAGCCTGGAGCAACACAATTGACGGTAACGTTGCGTGTAGCGATCTCTTGCGCCAGCGATTTGGAAAAGCCGATCATGCCAGCCTTGGAGGCGCAATAATTGGCCTGCCCTGGATTGCCGGTGACGCCCACGACAGACGTGATGTTGATGATACGGCCGTAGCGACGGCGCATCATCGGATGCGTCAGCTCCCGCGTCAGGCGGAAGACGGCAGTCAGGTTGACCTCGATCACACTGTCCCAGTCGACATCAGACATGCGCACGAACAGCCCATCCTTGGTGATGCCGGCGTTGTTGACCAGGATGTCGACCCCTTCGAGATCAGCTTCCGCCTTCTGGCCCAGTGCCTTGACCTCGTCGCGGTCGGACAGATTCGCCGGGAAGAGCTTGACGCGATCGCCAAGTTCGCTGGCGAGAGCTTCCAGCTTTTCCACACGCGTTCCATGCAGGCCAACGATCGCACCCTGCGCGTGCAGTATCCTGGCGATGGATTCGCCGATGCCACCCGAAGCTCCGGTGACGAGCGCCTTGCGGCCTGTCAGATCAAACATGTCTTGTCCCTTTCAAGCACACCCATCGCATGGGTGAGGTCATCAGGTTTTCTCAGGCCAATACGGCAATGGCCGCGTCGACATCGCCAGGATTTCCCACCGAAGCCACGGCGATGTCGCGGTTGATCCGACGCGCCAGGCCGGAAAGTACTTTGCCGGCACCGACTTCATAGAGCGTGGTCACGCCATTGGCGGCAAACCACTCCACCGTCTCGCGCCAGCGTACACGGCCAGTCACCTGCTCGACCAGCCGTGCCGCGATCGTGTCAGGATCCTGGGTTGGCGAAACCGACACATTCGAAACCACGGGAACAACCGGCGCGTTCCTGGCGACATTGGCCAGGGCTTCGCGCATCGCGTCCGCCGCCGGCGTCATCAGCGCCGAATGAAACGGTGCCGACACTTGCAGCATCAGCGCTCGCTTGGCGCCCTTCTCCGTGCAGAGCTTGGCTGCGAGTTCGACAGCAGCCTTGGCGCCCGATATCACCAGCTGACCACCACCATTGTCGTTGGCAATCTGGCAGACGGATCCCTTGGCGGCTTCGGCACAGGCAGCTTCGACGTCGGGCTGCTCAAGGCCGATGATCGCTGCCATCGCACCTTCTCCGACCGGAACAGCCGACTGCATGGCATTGCCGCGAATGCGCAGGAGCCTTGCCGCATCGGCCACCGAGACGAAACCTGCGGCGGCAAGTGCCGAATACTCGCCCAGCGAATGGCCGGCGACATAGGCCACCTTGTCCTTCAGGGAAAAGCCACGCGCTTCGAGTGCCCGGACAGCGGCCAATGATACAGCCATCAGCGCAGGCTGCGCGTTTGCCGTCAGCGTCAGCTTCTCTTCTGGCCCATCCCAGATCAGAGCGGACAGCTTTTCCCCGAGTGCCTCATCTACTTCTTCGAAAACGCGACGGGCTTCGGGAAAGGCATCCGCCAGATCCTTGCCCATGCCCACCGACTGGCTGCCCTGCCCCGGAAAGGTAAACGCGACCGCCATAACGAGCTCCAATTGCTTGATCTCGCCTGCCCTGTGCGCAAGGCCGGGCCACAAGTCAAGCCCGATGCGGGCTTCGCGCGCCGTGGCCAACAGCGCTTCGGAAGGCTGGACGACGATCAATCATGATGAAAATCGAACACGATTCGTTTGCTGGCTCTTCTAAATTTCGCCACAGGCGCTAGCTTTTTGTGACATTTGAGTGACAGTTGCGTGACGCTTTTGCAGTCGGGGGACTTGTAAGTTGGCGAAGGGATGGTCAGGGAGCGGCATGAACGCGCCAGAACATAGACATGACACCGCCGTACTCGGCTTGGAACCGGGTGAGAAAAGGCGTGCCGTGCGCTATTGCGTGATGACATTGGCTGCCTCGGCAGCGCTGGTGTTCGCCATCGAATTGATCTTTCGAGGCGATCTCGCCAGCACGTTCGGTTTCTTTCTTCAGCCGTCGAAGCCTGGCTGGACAACGGTCATCCTGTTCACGCTTATCCTGATCGGCCTCGACGCGTTGCTCGGTCGCAATCATCAGAGCCTGATGATCTTCGCACCCTTGACCTTGGCGCTCGCTTTCGTCGGTCATCAAAAATCGCGCTACCTCGGCGATCCGCTGTACCCGACCGACTTCCTCTATGTACGCCAGATCGTCGAATTGCTGCCCCTCCTGGTAAGAGAACGCCCCTGGATGGGGGCGGCTCTGGCAATCGGCATCGTCGGGACGCTGGCTTTGGTGATGATGCTTTGGCGCATGTGGCGCCGTCGCGCGCCTGCTCTGCGCTACAAGGCGCGGTTGGCGCGCCTTGTCGTCGCAATCCCGCTGCTCGCCTTCTTCGTCTCGATCATGGACTACGCGACTTTTTCATGGACCCGAGACCGCCTGCAGATCATCCCGATGATGTGGGACCAGAAGGAAAACTACAATTCCAACGGTTTCGCGCTCGCTTTCGCGCTCAACGTGCCCATGGCACATGTTGGTGCACCCGCAGGTTATTCAGACAAGGCAATCGCGACCATCGCACGGCCTGAGGCGACCACAACGGTCCCGGAGGACAAGCCGGACATCATCATGGTGATGAGCGAATCCTTCTGGGACCCCACCATTCTGCCAGGCGTGTCGATCAAGCCAGATCCGCTGGCGGCCGTACGTCAGCTCCGGTCGGGCTCGATGCTGTCGCCGGAGTTCGGCGGCATGACCGCCAATGTCGAGTTCGAAGCCTTGACCGGATTTTCCAATGCCTTCCTGCCGGCAGGGTCGATTCCCTACCAGCAATATGTGCGCGCCCCGGTACCTTCGCTCGCTACCTTCCTGAAGAGTGAGGGGTATTCCGCAAGGGCATTCCATCCAGGCACAAACTGGTTCTGGAATCGCACCGCGGTTTACGCCGATTTCGGCTTCGACGATTTCCAGTCGGAAGAGACGACACCCCTGGAAAAACGTGGACCGCTCGCTTCTGACAAGGCGATGACGGACCAGCTCATTTCCACCGCCGATGCGGCGGAAGAGCCATTTTTCTACTTCGCTGTGAGCCTTCAGAACCATGGCCCGTACGAGCCCAATCGCTACACTGATGCATCCCATACCGTCGAGGCGCCGATCAGCCAGTGGGCAAAGGATTCGCTTTTGTCCTATGCCGAAGGTGCTGCCGATGCCGACCGCAACCTGAAACGCCTGATAGACTGGGCAGAAAAGCGTGACCGGCCGACCGTAATCGTCTTCTTCGGCGATCACCTGCCGCCGCTCGGCCCGGTCTACGTGGAAACAGGCTTTCTCAAGGACAACGTCGCGCCGCGCAGGGAAGCGCCCGATCAGATGAAGCTCCACCGCGAAACACCGCTGGTCGTCTGGTCAAACCGTACGGGCCTTGCCAAGGATATTGGCTCGGTCAGCCCCGCGCTCCTGCCATATCACCTGCTCAAGGCCGCCGGCATCTCGCACCCCTACTACACCGGATTCCTCGGCGAGGTGAGCAAGCAGTACAGTACAATCGACCGTAACGTGCTGCTGGCTACCGACGATGAAGCAACCATCGACTGGGCCAGACAAAAGCAGATCGAGCCACTGATCCGCGACTATCGCTACCTGCAATATGACATGATGTTCGGCAAGCGCTGGTCGGCCCGGGATTTCTTCCCAGAGACGATAAACCGCCTGGTTGCCCATACGAGCTGACGATCATCGGCGAGGCGTTTACGACGGGCTGCAATCCCGCGCGGACTTGACTTTCCGGAAGCATTCTTTATGTGTCCGCCCAAGTTTTCCGCGTCCGGGTGTTTTCCCCGTGTTCCAGCGGCTCGAACTCCAAGACAATTAACGGACGAACACCATGGCCAAAGCCGCTAACATCAAGATCAAGCTTCTGTCGACCGCCGATACCGGCTTCTTCTACGTGACGAGCAAGAACAGCCGCACGAAGACCGACAAGCTGTCGTTCCGCAAGTACGACCCGATCGCCAAGAAGCACGTCGAGTTCAAGGAAACCAAGATCAAGTAATCTGGTTCTCATTGGCATGCTGAAACGCCGCCCTTGGGGCGGCGTTTTTGTTTGCGCCGTCGGGCAAGACAAGCACCAGCCCTGCCCCGGAGCATTGGCTCCAGGACATGTCGGCTGAATGGCTAGAAGGAATAAGGGGGCCGGTCGGCGGATGGCAGCGGTACGAGGAGGCCACTATATGCCAACGCCGGCCGGCCGACCCCACGGACCCAGGAGATGCGGCGGACCTGAGCATCATGGGGTATCAATGGAACATGCCGGTTTCGCCCCCGCACCGAACAGTTCCCCGTTAGCGGCTGCACATTTGCGCAAGCGCTGATGAAAAGCAATACTTTCTTAACCACGCATCGGAGATTCGCGTGGGTTAAGGTAAACGACTAGCGTAACCAGCGGAAGCAACAGGCTAGGCAGCCTTTGCCACCACCCGATTGCGACCGCTGTTCTTGGCTTCATAGAGAGCGACGTCCGCCCTCTTGATCAGATCTTCCACCGTATCGGAGCCTTTGAGCAAGGCCGAAACGCCAACGCTGATGGTGACTTCGGCAGTCTTGCCTTCACGACCGATCGCGAAGGGCAAGCGGGCGATTTCAGCGCGGATACGTTCGGCCACCTTTTCAGCGACGGCACCTTCGGTATCCGGCATCACGACCACGAATTCCTCGCCGCCAAAGCGACAGGCCAGATCGATGCCACGCACGTTCTTGCGCAGCCGGTGCGCGAACTCGCGCAGCACATCATCGCCACCGTCGTGACCAAATGTATCGTTGATCGCCTTGAAACGATCGAGATCGGTGATCATCATCGACAAAGGCCGGCGACGTGCGACTGCCCGGTCAAAGAGTGTCTGCAGATGGCTGTCGAGATAGCGCCGATTGTGGAGACCGGTCAGGCCATCCGTCACCGCCATCTCGATCGTCTGGGTCACCGAGGCGCGCAATTGATCGTTATAGCGCTTGCGGCGAACCTGCGTGCGCAACCGCGCGGTCAACTCATGCGGATCGATCGGCCGGGTAAGATAGTCATTTATACCGAGCTCCAGTCCACGGATGACACGGTCTTCCTCGCCCTGATCCGCCAGCAGCATGATCGGCACGAAGCGTGTCCGATCGAGTGAACGAAGCTGCGAGCAGAGCCGCAGTGGATCGAAATCAGTGAAATCAGTCGAAATCAGTATGCATTCATAAGGAGTTTCGGCGGCCTGGAAAAAACCGGCATGAGGATCCTTGGCCGCATCCAGCACCGCCTTGCCGCGCAAGACTTTCTGAATGCGTTCCGTCGAGCTTTGGCGCTCATCGATCAAAAGCACCTTCGGTTGCGATTCTTCGTCGGCCAGATTGCGGCTCAGCAATTCCTCGATGCCGATATTGCGGGTTGTGGAGGCCCGCAGACGCAACTCGTCGGTCAGCATTTTCAGACGAACGAGGCTCTTCACACGCGTCATCAACTGCAGGTCATTGACGGGCTTGGTCAGGAAATCGTCGGCACCGGCCTCCAGCCCACGTACGCGGTCGGTGATCTGGTCCAGTGCGGTAACCATCACGACGGGAATGTGCGAGGTGGCCGGATCGCTTTTCAGCCGCCGGCACACTTCGAACCCGTCCATGTCCGGCATCATCACGTCCAGCAGAACGACGTCGACCTTGCCGTTCTCGCAGGTTTCGATCGCATCCGGACCGCTCGTCGCCGTCAGCACTTCGAAATATTCAGCCAGCAGCCGAACTTCGAGCAGCTTCACATTGGCCGGCACGTCATCGACGACAAGGATACGGGCTGTCATCTCATGCGGCTCCGGACAAACATCGGGCAATCATCAGGCGTCACCCAGATAGGATTTTACAGTCTCGATGAAGCGCGGCACCGAGATCGGCTTGGAAATGTAGGCCTCACAGCCGCCCTGGCGGATGCGTTCCTCATCCCCCTTCATGGCAAAGGCAGTGACGGCAATGACCGGAATGACGTGCAATTCGTCGTCTTCCTTCAGCCATTTGGTCACCTCGAGCCCCGAAACCTCGGGCAATTGAATATCCATGAGGATCAGATCAGGCCGGTGCTTGCGCGCCAGATCAAGCGCTTCCAGTCCGTTGCGGGTGCGCACGGTTTCATAGCCGCTGGCCTCGATGAGGTCGCGAAAGAGCTTCATGTTAAGCTCGTTATCCTCGACGATCATTACCTTCTTCGGCATAATTTCCCGCTCCGACGGCGCTCCCGCAAGGAAACCGTCGCATCGCGCTCCAAATACAGAGCGCCCAAACCCGGTTTAACTTTAACGCGAGATGATTGACGAAACGCAAACCGGCGGTCCGAAATCCGATCGGCTTGCCCGCAACAAAACAACAGCAACGCGACACAGGCCTTGCCCTCGGCAGTGCTTGTGACTACTTCCAGGCGCAGACTCATCATCATTGCTGGAATCAAAGGTAGCGATGGCAGACGCAGCGTCAATGCGTGAACAGGCTGAGGCCCTGGCCATCAACGCGCTGGCTTTTGTTGCCGGCGATGCCGAACTCCTGCCGCGTTTCCTGGCCATCACCGGCATAGAAGCCGGTTCCATCCGGCGTGCCGCCCGCGAACCCGGCTTTCTGGCCGGCGTGCTGCAGTTCGTTCTCGCGCATGAGCCGACGTTGATGCGCTTTTGCGAAGAAACCGGAACACCACCGGCATCGGTGAGCAAGGCACTGCGCGCCCTGCCCCTCGGCAACCAAGACGACTATGAGCATTCGACATGAGTGATGACCCCGAAACCGCCCGCCAGATCGCCGAGCTTGCGAGCGACGACCGACCTCTTCTGGTGCTCGATGTCGACGATGTAATCCTTGAATTTATCCGGCCGTTTCCACGGTTTCTGGAAGTTCGCGGCTATGACCTGACCTTCGCCTCGTTCCGCCTGACCGGCAACGTCGCGGAGAAGGCCACCGGGCGCATCGCGGAACAGCATGAAGTGCACACGCTGCTCGACGATTTTTTCGCAGGCCAGGCAGAGTGGCAATATCTGGCGGAAGGCGCCGTCGACACGCTGCGTTCCCTGGAAGACAAGGCCGAGATCGTGCTTTTGACTGCAATGCCTCACAAGCATCGCCTGGCTCGGCGCGCGCATCTTGACCAGCTTGGACTTCGCTATCCGCTACTCACCACGGAAATGGCCAAGGGACCAGCCGTCGCAAAGCTGCGCGGCAACAAAGGACGTCCGGTAGCCTTTGTCGATGATCAGCCCAACAACCTGATTTCAGCGCGAGGTTCGGTTACCGACGCGCATCTTTTCCATCTGATGGCGGACAACTCGTTGCGCGCTTTCCTACCACCCTTACCCGAAGACCTGATCGTGGTGCAGGACTGGCATGAAGCCGCACCGAAAATCGCGCAAGCGCTGGGCGTCTGAGAAAAGGTACAAAGACCATCGCAGAGAAAAAGCCCCGCTGGCGATCCAGGCGGGGCTTTTGTTACGAGGTCAGCCGATTCCCGATCTACTGCTGCGGCGCCGGCTTCTGGCCGGCTCCATCTTCCGCAGGCTCCGTGGCATCCAGATCCGGGTCGGTACCCTCCTCCTGGATTGCGTCGTCACCGGCATCTTCGGCCGGGTCGACGAGCGGATCAGGCCCCTTCACGGTAACGCCATTGACAGCGACACTGCCATCCGATCTGCCGTTGACCACCCATTCGATGCGACCATCCGGCAATGTCTTGGCAAATCCCTTCATTGCCAATGCTGCGGTAACCGCATTGCTGGCGTCCGGCGTCGTCTTGGCCGCTTCCTGCAGTGTCGCAACGATCTTGTCGTAGCCCGAGACTGTAACGGTCAGATCGATGTCCGGCTTCTTGGTCGGATCGGGTTTGTCGAACGGGAAGCGAACCTCGCCATTGAAGGCGATCTCACTGTCCTTGTTCTTGATCGTGCTTGGCTCGATCAGAACCTTCGGCGACTTGGCCAGGAATTCTGCCCCGATCTTGTCGCCGAAATCGGCCGGCAGAGGCGGTTCCTTGGTCAGGTCGAATGTGTCGATTGCCTTCCTGGCCATGGTGTCGAAATCGAGATTGGCGCCGCCGAGGTTGAGCTCGATATCGGTCGGCAACAACGAGACACTCCATGTCGGCAGCATCTGAGCGGCAACTGCAGGAACGCTCAGGCCGCTGGCCTTGAGGCCGTAGCTCAGCTTGCCGCTCTGGCTGACACCGTCCGCACCGAATTTTGCGACCAACTCGGTCATGCCGAATTCACCGAGCGGCGTACCAACCTTGAAGTCCTTGAAGTTGTAGGCGCCATCGAAGCGCTGCCAGACGGGCAGCGCAGCCAGGAGCAGCGTCTTCAGCTCAGCCTGATTGGCCTTCACCTTCGCTTCGTCCTGATTGGCGACGCCGAAAGCAGCAAGATCCAGCATCGCGCGGCTGCGCAGCCCCTTGGCGCTCGCGTCCACCGCGAAGCTCGGTGAATGGAAGGTGAGCGGTACCTTCAAACCGCTTTCGGGATCGTCGATCGTGACCGTTTCGCTGAAATCAGCCACGGTCTGGTTCATGGTGAAATCGACACCACCATCCGTGGCCTTTGCGCCTGTTCCCGTCATCGTGGCCGCACCGGCGGTGGCCTGCACGCTCGACTTCGGATCCTTCGAGGCCATGGTCATGCCGGCCATTGACGATGTCATGCTGGTGAACGCTGCCAGGGCAGGATCATAGAGACCGGAGAACTTGCCGTCCTTGATCTCGATCTCGGTATTCTGCTGTCCTTCCGGGGTCTTTATCTCGAATGTTGCCTTGGTCGGCAGCGCACTCGATACATCCCAGTTACCGTCAGAGCGCGGCTTCACGGCAAGCACATAGGACGGCACGTCGAATTTGACGAAACCCTGTCCTGGAAACGCATTCATCAGCGCTTTGAAATCGATCGTGAGCTGGTAGGCGTCGCCTTTCGGCTCAACCTTTATCACGCCCTTCTCGAAAGCCTGGCTGCCGAAATAGCGGGCGATGTCTTTCTGGATCTGGGTTGCCCCCTGGCTATCGATGCCCTGGGCAAAGGCCGGAGCGCAGATCGCCAAAGCTGAAACAGTCGTCAATATGCGGCGCACGTATGGTCTCCACTCTTGTTCAGGCAACGGTAAAACCCGCTCTACCAGGCCCCTTCGTAGGAAATTACCGCCACAACCACAAGGAGACATGACAATCCGCACCGATTGGAACTGTACCAAATGGGCAGAGCCACGGATCGTGCACCTTGCTTACCGACGCGAGCTAAAGGAGCAGGCGCATCAATGGGCGTCCTGCCTTGCGCTCGACAAGTCGCTCGAAGCCTGCCTGCTGGAAGACCCGGGACGAACCGACGAAAAGACCAAGCGAGCGCGAATCGCGCGAAAGATCGATCGGACAGGCCTCGATCTGCCGTGCGCCGTTTTTTCGGGCAAAGTCTATCCCACCCGAAACAAGCTGGTGCGTCAGCCCCTGCCCACGCGCTTTCACGCGGATGAAAAAGCATGAAATCGCCCAAACGCCGGGGTCGTCCGCATCCGATGGGCTGATCGGCGCGGATCCCCGACCCTTGTTGTTCCACTCGGGCACGTCGACACGCGGCCCAATCTGCATCCACCCTTGCGCCGTACCATCTTCCACCGCCAGCAACCCAGGCGGCGGTCCGGCCTCGATGCGTGCCCTGATATGATCCTTGTTGCTTTGCCGGTTGCTCGCCCTGCGCGCGGCCGGCGGCAATCTGAAATGCGTGCACCAGCAGCCATAGCAAGCGCCCTGTTTGCCAAACAGATCTTCGAACTGAGGCCAGAAATCTGGTGTCAAAGCGTGGATTTCGATGTTCATGACCCGTCCTTCCGGTCGCCTTGCATGGCCCGGCCGTGTAGACTAGTTTGCACTTGTTCTCTTTATGTTCGCAGTGATGGCGGCACCTGTCAACGATCCCGAGCACGGTTTCTGTCGTGACTGCCTGACGCTCCAGCGCAGCAGGATGATGCGGTGCGAGCGTTGCGGCAGCCCTCGGATCGTTCGTCATCCGGAACTCCACCGGCTGCACATTGCGCATATCGACTGCGACGCTTTCTACGCCGCCGTTGAAAAACGCGACAATCCGGCTTTGCGCGACAAGCCCGTGATCATCGGCGGCGGCAAACGCGGCGTGGTGTCGACGGCCTGCTACATCGCGCGCATTCAGGGGGTGCGCTCGGCGATGCCAATGTTCAAGGCACTCGAGGCCTGCCCGGAGGCGATCGTCATCAAGCCCGACATGGAAAAGTATGTGCGCGTCGGGCGCGAGGTCCGCGCCATGATGTTGGCCCTGACCCCGCAGGTCGAGCCGATCTCCATCGACGAAGCTTTCCTTGACCTTGCCGGCACCGAGAAGCTGCATGGCCTGCCGCCTGCCATGGTGCTGGCGCGCTTCTCGCAGGCGGTCGAAAGGGAAATCGGAATCACCGTTTCGGCGGGACTGTCCTATTGCAAGTTCCTGGCAAAGATCGCTTCCGATTTCCGTAAGCCTCGAGGCTTTTCAGTGATCGGCAGGGAGGAGGCCGTCTCCTTCCTCGCCGAGCAGCCGGTGACGATGATCTGGGGTGTCGGCAAGGCGTTCGCTGAGGTTCTGGCGCGCGATGGCATCCGCATGATCTCGCAATTGCAGAAGCTGGAACGCGGCGACCTGATGGGCCGCTACGGCGTCATGGGCGACCGGCTCTATCGTCTGTCACGCGGCCAGGACGATCGTCGTGTCGACCCCGATCACGACGCGAAGAGTGTCTCTGCCGAGACCACCTTCGATACAGACATTGCCACCATGGATGATCTTGTGCCGGTGCTGAGAGCGCTCTCTGAAAAAGTATCGGCACGCCTGAAGAAAGCTGGCATTGCCGGCCGCACGATCGTGCTCAAGCTCAAGAGCCACGATTTCAAGATCCGCACCCGCAACCGCCAGCTCGGCGACCCGACCCGCCTCGCCGATCGCATCTTCTCGACCGGCCTAGATCTGTTGCGCCGAGAAACCGACGGCACCAGATACCGGCTCCTCGGCATCGGTGTCAGTGATCTCTCGGACGACGGAAAGGCAGACCCGCCCGATCTGGTAGACGTGCAGTCACACAAGCGCGCTCTGGCCGAAAACGCCATCGACGCTCTGCGCGACAAGTTCGGCCGCAAGGCGGTGGAGACCGGCTACACTTTCGGCAAGGGTCATCGCGGCCGCCCTGCCGGTCCAGACGAGGATGAAGGTCCCGAAGTGCTGCATCCCTGGGAGCGCATCTGAGATACCGGACCTCTTGTCGCTTGGCTCATGCGAAAGGCACGGCTAGCGATTGTGGCAAGGCTATCGTTCTGCCAGACAATTGACCATGGCACCCGCTCCTTCGATCCCCAAAGCCGCGTTCTGGATGGCGCTGTCGATCGCGTCCTTCCTGCTGATGTCGGTTGCCGGGCGCATGACAACCAGCGTGCTCAGTGTCTTCCAGGTGCTAGAACTGCGCTCGGTCATCGGCTGGTTCATCCTGCTGCCGCTGGTGCTGGCACGAGGCGGCTTTGCGGCCATGGCCTCGCGGCGGCTGCCATTGCATATCGCGCGCAACATCGTCCATTATGTCGGCCAGGGTGCCTGGCTCTATGCCCTGACGCTGATCCCGCTCGGCGTGCTGGTTTCCATCGAATTCACCACGCCGATCTGGACCGCATTGCTTGCTGTGCTTTTCCTTGGCGAGAGACTGAACAGGTTTCGCATTGCCTCGATCGTGCTCGGCCTGATCGGCGTCATCATCATCGTGCGGCCAAGTGCTGGTTCGATCGAGCCAGGCCATCTGATCGTCCTGGGCGCAGCGGTTTACTTCGGCGCTTCGGTGGTGATGGTCAAGGCGCTTACCCGCACCGACAGTGTGGTGCGCATCATCTTCTGGATGCTGGTTGTGCAATCGGTGGTGGGGCTGATTCCTGCCCTCATTGAGTGGCGTAACCCGCCGCCCGAACTCTGGCCGTGGCTGCTTGTCATCGGCTTTACCGGCATGTCCTCCCATTTCTGCATGGCGCGCGCCCTCACCTATGCGGACGCCACCTTGATCTCTCCGATGGATTTCCTGCGTGTGCCGCTGTCAGCACTGATTGGATGGCTGCTCTACAAGGAACAGATCGATGTCTTTACCGCAGGCGGTGCAGCACTGATCCTGATGGGCAATCTGCTCAACCTGCCGCGTCGTTCCGCAAAAATGGCGGCGGCGACGGCAGACTGATCGGGAGAACTCCGGGAAAAGTGCGTAGCGGTTTTCCGTCCGGGATTGCTTCAAGGCAAAGATTTAGAGCGTTTCAGCGTTTCCGTGAAAAACGGAAACGCTCCAACATCAGTTACGCTTGAGATCGACCTGGGCGGTAATCACCGACCTGCCGGTCGTCGCATCCTTGTCGATGGTCACGATGCGCATGGCATTCTGGCCAAGTTTCTCGACACGCATCTCGGCATCACGGTCGCCATTCACCGGCTTGGCCCAGCGGATCCCGAGATTGAGCACATCTCCTCGTCGCTGCCCAGATAACGCAGCAGGTCCGGTCCTTGAGCCGAGATAGGTGCCATCATAGCGCTGTCCCTCGGCTTTCAGGCGCACGCCGATGCTGCGTGAGATGAGTACCATGCCCCGGCAATTGCCATCGAGCGCAAGCGTGGCGCTGCTTGATTTGGCGGCAAAGGAACAGGAAACACTCACTGCCGGCGCCTTGGTGTTGACGCGGAAACTGCCGTTGCCGCTCCACTTGCCTGCCATCGAGGCAAAGAAGCCTGGTTCGGCGGCATGTGATGGCTGCACGAGCAGCAGGGTCGCCACCGCGGCGGTCATGCAAAGGCGGATCGGCATTCGCTCTTCCCTTCGAATCACGCAAATCCTTGTGTCGCTTTTCGACGCCGTCTGTTTCAGTTTTGTGTCGGCGCTATCTGTCGCCCTCATCCGGTATGTTGAGAATATGACCGCAAGCCTTGCAATGCACGGCATCCGGCTCATGGCGCTGCAATCCGCATTGCGGGCATGGAAACAGCACCTTGGCCGGGCGGAACACGGCCTGGGCCAGTCGCACGAACAGCGAGATGCCAGTGATCATGGTGACGATGGCAGTAAGTTTGCCGGCAACGCCCGGCAGGACGATATCGCCGAAGCCGGTGGTCGTCACCGTCGCGACGGTGAAGTAGAGCGCGTCGACGTAGCCGACAAGGCCGGAACCTTGCCGGAAAAAGAAGGTGTAGACGAAGCCCGTAATCACGAACAGGAAGGTCAGCAGGTTGATGACCGCCTGCGTGGTCTCGCGCCACGCCAGGAACCGGCCCGAACCAAAATGCCGCCACAACACGCCACTGCGCGACAGCGACCAAAGCCGCAGGATGCGCAGGAAGCTGAGATTGGCGAGCGCCGTCGGAAACAACAATGTGAGCAGCACAAAGACGTCGACCCAACTCGTTGGCTGCCGCATGAGGCGCCGCATATCTGTCGAAGCAAGCAGACGCGCCAGCAGATCGGCAGCGACGATGACAGCCACGGTATAATCCAGCCACAGGAAGGAGGCCGTATTCTGCAGCAGCGGCGTAGCGACAAAGAAGGCGATGACGACGAAGTCGATCAGAACCACCATCGCCTGGAACCGGACGGCTTCCGGCGAGCGGCCATGATAAAGCCGGCGCAAGCGGTCGCGCAGTCTCGCCAGGGAAGAGCCGCTTGTGGTTTCGGGCTTCGCTTCAGCTGCCATTGCTATCGGGTAGCGTCAGCCAAGCCGCCCGTCCAGCATTTTCCAAGCCGGCTCCAGGCACCTAGACCAGTTCGACCTCGATGACGCCGGGCACGGCCCGCATGGCAGAGGCGACCTGGGGCGAGATGCGGTAACGGGTGGGCAATTCGATTTCGATTTCGCCCTGTCCGCCATCCTTGATCAGCACGAAGGAAACTTGCCCCTCACCTTTGACAGAAAGCTGGCCGGCCAACGTGTTTAGCGGGCTGGCATCGCGCAGGAAGATGCGCAGCGCCTTCTGGATGCGGCTCGCCTCGTCCTCCAGCGACTGCACCGTCTGAATGCGCAGGTTCACGCCTTCAGGCCTGTCTTCCGCAGCCACGGTGATGACAACGGATTTGCCGGCCTCCAGCATGTCCCGATATTGCGCGAGCGTTTCCGAGAACATGACAGCTTCGTACTGGCCGGTCATGTCGGAGAAATTGACGACGCCCATCTTGTTGCCGGTACGCGTCTTTCGCTCCTGTTTGGCGGTAACCGTTCCGGCAAGCCGGCCCGCGGATGCGCCACGTTTCACGGCGGCGGAGAACTCTGCCCAGTTCTGGACGCGCATCTTCTGGAGCGCGGCCTTGTATTCATCCAGCGGATGCGCCGACAGGTAGAACCCGACCACCTGGAATTCGCGGTGCAGTCGGTCCGCAGCCAGCCACGGTTCGGTCACCGGCAGATTGAGCGCCTGGGACTGTGCGCCCAGCGAGGCACCGAAGATGTCGGCCTGTCCCGAAGTGGCGTTCTGCTGCGCCAGCGCAGCCAACCCCATCATACGTTCAACGCCGGCGATCATCTGCGAACGATCGTGTCCGAAACAGTCAAGCGCGCCGGCCATGATCAGGCTTTCGAAGACGCGCTTGCCGACGATCTTGGGATCGATGCGTTCGCAGAAATCGGCGAGGTTCTTGAAAGGTCCATCCTTGCGCTTTTCGACGATGTGCTCGACAGCGGCGTCGCCAACGCCCTTCAGCGCTGCGAGAGAGTAAAAAATCTTGTTCTCGCCCACTTCGAAGTCACGGAAGCTGGTCAGAACCGAAGGCGCCACCACCTCGATACCCAGCCGCATCGCATCCTGGCGGAAATCGGCGAGCTTGTCGGTGTTCGACATATCGAGCGTCATCGACGCTGCCAGGAATTCCACCGGATAATGCGCCTTGAGATAAGCGGTCTGGTAGGAAACGATGGCATAGGCGGCGGCGTGCGATTTGTTGAAGCCATAGTCGGCAAACTTTGCCAGCAGATCGAAAATGAAGTCGGCCTGCGGCTTGGCAACGCCGCGCTCGACGGCGCCCGCGACGAAGATGTCGCGCTGCTTGTCCATTTCGGCGCGGATCTTCTTGCCCATGGCACGGCGCAGCAAGTCGGCCTGGCCGAGCGTGTAGCCGGCAAGCTCCTGCGCGATCTGCATCACCTGTTCCTGGTAGACGATGACGCCCTGCGTTTCCCGCACCAGGTGGTCGATCTTGGGATGGATCGACGCGATCTCCTCCTCGCCGTGCTTGCGCGCATTGTAGGTTGGGATGTTCTCCATCGGCCCCGGCCGATAGAGTGCCACCAGCGCGATGATGTCCTCGATGCGATCGGGCCGCATGCCGATCAGCGCCTTGCGCATGCCGGCACTTTCAACCTGGAACACGCCGACGACCTCGCCGCGCGACAGCATGGCATAGGTCGGCTGATCGTCGATCGGGATCGTGGCAAGGTCGATGTCAACGCCACGCCGGGAGATCAGCTTCACCGCCTTATCCAGCACCGTCAACGTCTTCAGGCCGAGGAAGTCGAACTTCACCAGTCCGGCATCTTCGACCTTTTTCATGTTGAACTGGGTGACCGGCATATCCGAGCGCGGATCGCGGTACATCGGCACCAGTTCCGACAGCGGACGATCGCCGATGACGATGCCGGCGGCGTGCGTCGAGGCGTGGCGGTAAAGCCCCTCCAGCTTCTGCGCCATCTCGAGCAGCGTGTTGACGATCGGCTCCTTTTCCGCCTCTTCGGCGAAGCGCGGCTCATTGGCGATGGCATCCGCCAGCTTCACCGGATTGGCCGGGTTCTGCGGCACCATCTTGCAGAGCCGATCGACCTGGCCATAAGGCATCTGCAGCACGCGGCCGACGTCGCGCAGGACGGCGCGGGCCTGCAGCGTACCGAAAGTGATGATCTGACCGACCTGGTCGCGGCCGTATTTGGCCTGCACATAGCGGATCACCTCTTCGCGGCGATCCTGGCAGAAGTCGATGTCGAAGTCCGGCATCGAGACACGGTCGGGATTGAGGAAACGCTCGAACAGCAACGAGAATTGCAACGGATCGACGTCGGTGATGAGGAGCGCGTAGGCGACCAGCGAGCCGGCGCCGGAACCGCGCCCCGGGCCGACAGGAATGTCATGCTGTTTCGCCCATTTGATGAAGTCCGACACGATCAGGAAGTAGCCGGGGAACTTCATGCGCTGGATGATGCCGATCTCGAACTCCAGCCTTTCGCGATACTGCTCCTCCGTAAAGCCTCCACAAAGGCCGCGCTCTGCGAACCGCTTGGCAAGGCCATCGCGAGCCTGCCTTGCCAGTTCCTCGGCCTCGGCCACTTCGGCGGCTTCTGCATCGGCTACATCGGCACCGGCGAAACGTGGCAGGATGGGTTTGCGGTTCTTCGGATAATACGAGCAGCGCTGTGCGATCTCGATCGTGTTGTCGATCGCCTCAGGCAGGTCGGCAAACAGCCGCGCCATCTCCGCCTGACTCTTCAGGTAATTGTCTGGCGTCAGCCGGCGGCGTTCGTCAGCTGCAATCACCGAACCTTCGGCGATGGCGATCAACGCGTCATGCGCTTCGAAATCCTCGCGCGCGGAGAAAAAAGCCTCGTTCGTCGCCACCAGTGGCAGGTCGTGGCGGTACGCCAACTCGACGGTGCCATGTTCGATGCCGCGATCGTAGCCGGCCACCCGTTCCAGTTCGACATAGAGCCGGTCACCGAACAGGGCCTTGAGCGTCAGCAGTCGGGTCTCGGCCAGATCCTTGCGATCGTCGCGCAAGGCTGCGCCGATCGGGCCACGCGGCCCGCCGGTCAGACAGATGACGCCTTCAGCGACTTCCGCAACCATATCCGTGGTGACATGCACCGGTTCGCCAGAGGGCGTTTCCAGATAGGCCCGGCTGATCAGCCGCACCAGATTGGCATAGCCGGCCTCTGTCGCCGCGATGAGCACGACAGGGCGCAGATCAGGTCCCTGCTTGCGGCGGTCGCGTTGTCCGTCGTTGCTTTCACCGGAAAAAGCCAGGTCGATCTGGCTGCCCATGATCGGCTGAACGCCGTCCTTGACTGCCTTCTGCGCAAACTCCAGCGCGCCGAACAGATTGTTGGTGTCGGTGACCGCTATCGCTGGGGACTGGTCCTTGATGGCGTGACCAACGATCGGCCCGAGTTGCAGCGCGCCTTCCAGCAACGAATAGGCCGAATGAACCCGCAGATGGATGAATGGACGCGCGGGAATCTCTTCCCGCTTCGGCGCCATTGCCTCGCGTTTGAGGGGATCGCGTATTCTGACTTCGTTTGTCACTGCTCAACTCGATCTGGCCGACGAATCTTTGGCTGCTTCCCGCTAATCTAGTCAGCCCATCGAGGCCCTGCCACCTCCATCCTCCGGATCAGCCCCTCGACCACAGAAAAGACCGTTCAGCGCTCTCCACACCGGCTTTGTGTGAAGCGCTTCACAGCATTCCCTGGGCGATACCGCCACGATCTCGGAGTGAGAATACCTCACGGAGGAGAGATCACCATGAGCAACCGTTTTGTCGTCGACCTGTCGGGCGTCAAGCTTGCCAAAGGCATGGATGAAAAGATCGCCCGCAACATCCAGCATGCCGTCCTGGCCGGTCTTGCCGAGACACAAACGCAGCCTGAACTGGTGCTGCGTTTCCCGAAGGAATGGCTGGGGCTGATCCTGCATCTTGATCAGCGCCAGATCCCAGCCCTGGAAAGGGAAATCGGCGGGCTGATACGCTGAAGCCATGCCCACGCTGGCTCAAGATCAGATAGTCGGCGCCATGGATGTGGGTGGTGCGCAAAAGTCCTGCCCCAGTGCGCCGGCGGAAGCTGGTGCGTTGCTTATCGGTGTCGTCGGGTCGGACGGCATTGTTCAGCCGATCCCCACCCGATTGGAAATCGACTCGGACTTCATCGCCCGAGCCAGCAAGGCCGGCGCACCGGAAGCACGATTTCGTTTCGCCGGACGGTGCGTGGAAGGAAAATGCCGCCAATGGACCGGTAATTCCTGCGGCGTCATCGAGAAAGTCCTGGCAGGCATGACCGACCAGGCCATCGATCCTGCGGCCGGTCTGCCACGTTGCTCCATTCGCGGCAGTTGCCGTTGGTACGCGCAGCGTGGCGGTGATGCCTGCCGGGCCTGCATTTACGTCGTGACTGACCAGAGAGCGGACCAACTGGCTGTCTGACGCGACCCAGCGGACTTCCCAAGCGTCCGCTGGGTCAATCCAGCCCGGAGCGTCTCCAATTTCGTGGAACCGTGGAAACGCTCCAATTCTCTGGCATTAGGCAACTCCGGACGCAAAATCGCTGCGCACTTTTGCTGGAATTGCCCTACGCAAATTCCATGATGACTGCGTCGACGGCCAGACTGTCGCCCGGCTTTGCATTCAACTTGGCAATGGTCAGGTCGCGCTCCGCGCGCAACACGTTTTCCATCTTCATGGCCTCGACCACCGCCAGCGTCTCGCCGGCCTTCACTTCCTGCCCTTCGGCAACAGAAATGGAAACGACAAGCCCTGGCATCGGGCACAACAGCAGCTTCGACGTATCCGGCGGCAGCTTCACCGGCATCAGCCGCTCCAGTGCCGCGGTCTGTGGCAACATCGCCTGCGCCGCCACCGACATGCCTTTCCAGGCGATGCGGGTACCGTTCGGCAATGGCCGCAGCTGTGCGGCGATCCGCTGCTTGCCGACCGTGCCGCGCCACACCGGTTCGCCCGGCCGCCAGTCCGATGTCACGGTAAGCGCCTTGCCGCCTTCAACCGACAGGTCGAGCTCCATCGGAATGGAGATCATGCCTTCGAGCACCGTGGCCGACAGGTAGTCCTGCCCGAGTTTCACCACCCAGTCGCGCTTGAGCGCGCCGGAATGCGGTGCCAGCCGACCGTCGAGGCGGTCGAGACGATCACGGCGCAGCAATTCGACCGCCGTCGCGATTGCGACCAGCACAGCCTTGTCTTCAGCGTTCGGCGTGATCGGCGCGAAGCCGTCCGGATACTCTTCGGCGATAAAACCCGTGGAAAGCCTTCCTTCTCGCCAGCGCGGATGCTGCATCAATGCGGAGAGGAACGGAAGATTGTGCTCGATACCGTCGACCACGAACTCGTCCAGGGCTTCCGACATGGCATCGATCGCCTCGATACGCGTTGGAGCCCAGGTGCAGAGCTTGGCGATCATCGGGTCATAGAACATCGAGATTTCGGAGCCTTCCGTGACGCCAGTGTCGTTGCGCACGACGACGTCGCCGAAAGTGCCCTCCTCTGGCGGCTGGTAACGCGTCAGTCGGCCGATCGACGGCAGGAAGTTGCGGTAGGGGTCCTCGGCATAGAGCCGGCTTTCAACCGCCCAACCGTTCAGCTTCACATTGCTCTGGTCGAAAGCCAGTTTTTCTCCAGCGGCAACGCGGATCATCTGTTCGACCAGATCAATGCCGGTGATCAACTCGGTCACCGGATGCTCGACCTGCAATCGTGTATTCATTTCAAGGAAATAGAAGTTTTTGTCCTTGTCGACGATGAACTCGACGGTACCTGCGCTCTGATAGTCGACCGCCTTGGAGAGCGCCACCGCCTGCTCGCCCATGGCCTTTCTGGTTTTCTCGTCGAGGAAAGGCGACGGCGCCTCCTCGACGACCTTCTGATTGCGGCGCTGGATCGAGCATTCACGCTCGCCGAGATAGACGGCATTGCCATGTCCGTCGGCAAGGACCTGGATCTCGATATGGCGTGGGTCGACGACGAATTTCTCGATGAAGACGCGGTCGTCGCCGAAAGAGCTCTTGGCTTCGGAGCGTGCACGGTCATAGCCATCACGCACCTCTTCCTGGGTCCAGGCGATGCGCATGCCCTTGCCGCCGCCGCCGGCAGAGGCCTTGATCATCACCGGATAGCCGATCTCGCCGGCGATGCGTTCGGCGTGATCCGCATTTTCGATGACGCCCAGGAATCCGGGCACGGTCGAAACCTTGGCGGCATTGGCGAACTTCTTCGATTCGATCTTGTCGCCCATGGCATTGATCGCCTTGGGCTTGGGGCCGATGAAGATGATGCCCTGCGCTTCCAGCGCTTCGCAGAAAGACGCACGCTCGGACAGGAAGCCGTAGCCGGGGTGCACAGCTTCGGCTCCGGTCGCCTTGCATGCCTCGATGATCCTGTCTGCGATCAGGTAGCTCTGCGCGGCTGGCGCGGGACCGATATGCACCGCCTCATCTGCCATCTCGACATGGACGGCATCCCGGTCGGCATCCGAATAGACCGCCACGGTGGCGATGCCCATCTTGCGTGCCGTCTTGATGACACGACAGGCGATCTCGCCGCGGTTGGCGATCAGAATCTTCTTGAACATGAATGCCGCGTCCTCCGCTAAGTCCTTACCTTTTATGGAGTCCCGCTCGCGTGCTCAAGCCGCAGTCATTTGCTAAGCCGCTGTTCGAAAGTTAAAGAGCGAATGTCTACTCCAGCCATTCGGTGGCGAAGGCGCCTGCAATATGCACATCGGTGCTTTCAAGCCGTCCTGGTCCAAGGTTGGAGAACTTGTGCGGGACATTGGCAGGAGCAACCAGGATTTGCCCGGCCCTTGCCTCAATGGTCTCGTCACCAATGGTGAAAAGCGCCCTGCCTTCCCTGACGATAAAGACCTCCGCATAAGGATGCCTGTGCAATTTCGGCCCGCCGCCGACCTGGTCGGAACTGTAGAAGATCACCGAGACCTCCGCACCAAAGGCTCCGCCTTCGAACTCCCCATGCCAGACATCCGGTTTCTCGGCCCATTGCTCGCGTTCGATCACATGTGCCATGCTCGCTCCGTTCTCGGTTGCCGACGCTGACCTTAGACAAAGATGCCCCGCGCCGGAACATCACCCCTTTCTCGGGGCACCTCACAGGAATAGGAAATGACCGAAGCTGACTACAGCGTTGACGTCCGCACGCTCGATGAATTCTCGCCGAGAGAACTCTACACGATGCTCAAGATGCGAACCGACGTCTTCGTGGTCGAACAGAAATGTCCCTACCCTGAACTCGACGGCACTGATCCCGACACCTTGCATTTGCGCCTGCTGTCTGGCGCTACGTTGCTGGCAAGCGCCCGTATCAGCAAACCATTGGAGACCGGAGACCCGGCCGTAATAGGCCGAGTGGTGGTCTCGCCAGACCATCGTGGCAAACGTCTGGGCGATGCGGTGATGAAGGAAGCGATCGCAACGTGCGAGCAACTCTTTTCCAACCACCCTATCGCACTTTCGGCACAGAGCCATCTGCAACGCTTTTATGAGACGTTCGGCTTTGTTGCGGTTTCGGAAGTGTATCTGGAGGACGATATTCCGCATATCGACATGGAACGCCGATTGACAGCAACAGCCGTATGACATCAACCACGCCCATGACCGTTTCCATCTATGTCGACGCCGACGCCTGTCCGGTTAAGGAAGAGGTGATCAAGGTTGCCGAAAGGCACGGTGTTGTCGTCACGTTTGTTTCGAATGGCGGGCTACGCCCTTCCCGTGACCCTATGATCCGCAACGTGGTCGTCAGCAAAGGCGCCGATGCCGCGGACGACTGGATCGTCGAAAACGCCGCGGCGAACGATATCGTCATTACAGCCGATATCCCGCTTGCTGCCCGCGCCGTTGCACTGAACGCCCATGTGCTCGGGCCTACCGGGCGCCCTTTCACGCCGGAAACGATCGGCATGGCGGTTGCCATGCGCGATTTGAAGCAACATCTGCGCGAGACCGGTGAAAGCAAGGGCTACAATGCAGGCTTCAGCCCACAGGATCGTTCGCGGTTCCTGGGTGAGCTTGACCGAATCCTGCGCCGCGCGCTCAAATCAGTGGCACCAAGCTGAAGACAGCAGGTCCGGTCATGGAAAGATTGATTGGCAAGTCGACAAACCGCCTGATGCCTTTTGCAGCAGCCGCCTGTGTGGGGCTGATCACACTGGCAATTGCGCTGCAGTTGCGGCTTGCGATCGCGTATTCGATCGGCGCGGACGCATTCTTTTTTGTCTATATCGGGCTGATGCTGGCGCGCATGCCTTATCTGACTGCGGAGCACCTGCGCCGCAAGGCAAGCGCCGACGACCTGCCGATCTTCATCATCTTTGCCGTCACTGCTGCTGTGATCGCCGTTGTCGTCGGCTCGCTCTTCTTGATCGTCAACGACAACCACAAGCACTCGTCGACAGAACTGCTGATGTCGCTGGTATCGCTGCCGCTCGGCTGGTTGACCATCCATACCATGGCTGCATTTCACTACGCCCACGTCTATTGGCGCGACGACGAGGTGCCCGATGCAAAGGGCAAGCCGGTGCGCCGGCCGGTTGGCGGTCTCGCCTTTCCGGGCGAAAAGCCGCCACAGGGTTGGGATTTCTTCTACTTCGCCATCGTCATCGGCATGACCGCGCAGACCGCGGATACAAATGTCACGACAACCCGCATGCGCAAGCTGGTGATCCTGCATTCGCTGATCAGCTTCCTGTTCAACACGGTCATCGTGGCGGCGGCAGTCAATGTTGCCGTCACGCTCGGCAACTGACCGCGCACAAAATCGTGATGGGGTGAAACAAGACGAGCCCGAAACCCGTACTACCATGCGACAACCACTCGCGAGCCGTATCTTGCGGCAGAAGGGGCGCGGTATGGACGCGATCGCCAACATAGATAAAGGCGCAGAAGCTTTGACGGACCGGCCTCCAAAAGGACCTCTGGTCTACCGGCAGAACCGCTGGACGCGGCTGACGCACTGGGTCTGGGCCTTTGCCTTGTTCTTCCTGCTGCTCAGCGGCCTTCAGATCTTCAATGCCCGCCCCCAGCTTTACATCGGCAAGGAGTCCGGCTTCGGCTACAACAACACGATCCTGAGGATTGGCGCGGAGAATACGAACGCCGGTCCGCGCGGCTTTACCGAAGTCTTTGGCTACCGTTTCGACACCACGGGCGTTCTCGGCTGGTCGGGGCCACGCGGCAACGAAACGGCCCGCGCCTTCCCATCCTGGGCAACCGTTCCCTCGTATTACGATCTCGGCACCGCGCGCGTCATCCACTTCTTCTTTGCCTGGACGTTGAGCGCGACGTTACTCGTCTGGCTGCTTGCTGGGCTGTTCAACGGCCACATCCGGCGTGATCTTGCTCCGCGTCCAACCGACATCCGCAATTTGCCTCGCGACATTGCCGACCACGTCCGACTGCGTTTCCACCACACCGGCCGCTACAACACATTGCAGAAACTTGCCTATGGCGGCGTGCTGTTCGTTCTTCTGCCGCTGATGATACTGACCGGGCTTGCCATGTCACCCAGCATGAATGCGGTCCTTCCCCTCCTGAACGAGGTGTTCGGCGGGCGCCAGACCGCGCGCACCATCCATTTCACGGTCATGGTGCTGCTCCTCCTGTTCTTTGTCGTTCACATGCTGATGATCCTGGCCGCAGGGCCGATCAACGAGTTGAGATCGATCATCACCGGCTGGTATCGAACCGATCCGCCGAATGGCGGGACAAGCGCGACCGAACGGAGCGAGTAAGATGACCAGGTTCCAGATCAGCCGCCGCAAATTCCTGACCGCCGCCGGCCTTGGCGCGTCCGGCATCGTGCTTTCCGGCTGCGATGCCTTCGACGGTCAACTTGGCATGGGGGACGGCCTGCGCAATTTCCTGGAGGGGGCAAACGGCCTGACCTATCGGGCGCAACGCCTGCTGGCCGGACGCGAGCGCCTTGCACCGGAGTTCACCGAAGCGGATATCCGCCAGCCGATGCGGCCGAATGGCATTACCGCCCCCGACGACGATGGCTACAAAGGCCTGCTGGCGAACAATTTTGCGGACTGGCGCCTCGAGGTCACCGGACTCGTCGAAAAGCCGCTGTCGCTGACGCGCGAGCAACTGATTACTATGCCAAGCCGCACCCAGATCACCCGGCACGACTGTGTCGAAGGCTGGAGTTGCATTGCGAAGTGGACGGGAACCCCGCTCTCTTTGGTACTGGACCAGGCTGTGGTGAAGCCTCAGGCACGTTACGTGATGTTCCATTGCCTCGATACGATCGACCGCAATCTCTCCGGTGATGTCAAATATTATGGTTCGATCGACCTGATCGACGCGCGCCATCCGCAGACCATTCTGGCCTACGGACTCAACGGCAAGCCGTTGCCCGTGGAGAACGGCGCGCCGTTGCGCGTAAGGGTCGAACGGCAGCTCGGCTACAAGATGCCAAAATACATTCAGCGCATCGAACTGGTTGATTCCTTCGGTAATTTCGGCGGCGGCCGCGGCGGCTATTGGGAAGACAATGGCTACGACTGGTACGGCGGCATCTGATCAGCCGACATCATCGCCAAAACAAAAAAGCGGGGTAGAACCCCGCTTCCTCGTCCGTCGAAAATCACCGCCGGTCCATCCGCGGTCGATGAAATCGTTCGACACCCGTCTTATAGGCACTCAATACAACAGCCACGTGACAGGCTGGCGCGATCTTCGACCGATTTTGGTTAAGCAACCGTTACCTCAACCACGCTCGATCCGGCACTGATAGCAATTGTTGCGGGCCGAGCGCATGTGCAGGTAGGCGACATCCTCGCGCTCAAGCAATGTTCTCGCGCGCTCTGCAATGTCCGGCGTCGGCACCACGGCGCCAGTTCCATAGACGATACGGTCGTCGGCGCTGTATCCACGCACGATGTAGTCTCTGGTATCCAGGAACAGCTCCGGAATAGCCGCTGCTTCCTCGGCGCGCTCGCATGCCTCGGCGTGCAGGAAGATCGGTCCGGTCTCGGCATAAGGCTGCAGTTCCGCGAACGGTCGGTAAGCGAGGATCAGATAGGCCTCGCCCGCTGCGACATTCCTGAGGCAGTGCCGACACGGCACGCCATCGCCGTCAGAAATCCTGCGTTCCGCTGCGTGGCCATAGGCGTCGGGTCCGCCTTCTTGCAGCGCTCGCACGGATTCGGTCGGCAAAGCCTTGAACAGGACGGTCATCGGTTCGGTTCTCCGGTTTCTTGAACCACAACCTACGACCGCGAGCAGGTGGTCTCCACCCGAATCCTGCCTTGCCCAGCGGTCCTGGAAGGCTCTCTTTCCCGGAGCGAAAATACGATCATGATAGATCGAAATTTCGCTCTATCTCCTTGTTTTGGCGTGTAATCCTTGTCCGAAAAGTCTGAAACTTCTTGCTTCGCCGACCTTCAACCGGGGATCATCGCTCAACGGATGAAATCATCGAAGCGGCGCAGAGTGACGCGGCGATTGCGCCAGTTCTCGTTCTCGGTCGGCACCAGCAGGAACTCCTCGCCATAGCCAACCGTCTCCAGCGCATAGCCCGGCACACCGAATTCGCGCACCAGCGTGCGCTTCAGCGAAGACGCGCGCTGCTCCGACAACGCCTGGTTGGAAGCGAATGAACCAACGGCGTCGGTGTGACCTTCGATCAGCACACGCGCATCGGGATCACGGCGCAGGGTGCGGCGCAGGCCATCGGCGATGATCTCGACCTTGCGATATTGCGACGGGTCGATCAAAGCCGATCCAAAGGCGAAGTTGATGGACTGGATGTCGATCGAGGGAGCCATCCGGCGCAGATCGGGGCGGCGCTTGAATTCGCGGATGGTGACGCGCTCGTCGGGACGCAGCTTCATGCGAGGCGCCGCCTCCAGCTTGCGTTCGATCTGTGCGGCGGAAGGCGTCTGGGCCTGCGCGAAGGCAAGGCTCGGCAGCGCGATCGAAGCAATCAGCGCAACGGCGACGGTACGACGAGAAATCATGTTGGGCTCCTGGAAAGACTATGGCCGGATCGATGTTGACCGCACCATGGCAGAGCCAAGCTGAAGCCCGAATGAACGCACCGTTCAGCAGCTCCCCGAGCAATTCCAGGAAAAGAGTGTGCGGTTTTCCGCACGGAATTGCGTAAAAACAAAGCGAGAGCGTTCCGAAACAACGGAAACGCTCTAGCGCATGACGCTGGCTGACCGCTCGACAAAAGACATCGGCCGCACGACTTCCTTCTTCTGCGCCACCGGTTTGAAGCCGAGCTTCTGGTAGAGCGGCAAGGCCGCCGGATGGTCCAGCGTGCAGGTCTGCACGGTAATCCGCTTCGGCCCATGCGACCAGCAAGCTTCGATGGCAGCGCCCAGGAACCAGCGGCCAATGCCCTGCCCCGTCGCATGCTCCATCATGCCAAAATAAGCCAGTTCAGCCTCTCCGGGCAGATGCGGCTTGACGTCGAAGAAGCCCGCCGGCGCGCCGTCGAGATAGAGCACGCGGATATCGCGGTCCTCCCGATGCAGGCCGGCTGCCAGTTCATCGTCGTTGAGCTTGAGCACATTGACCCATTGCCATTTGCGCCCGACGCGATCCTGCAGATAACGGTAGAAATGCAGCGGGATCATCCGCGTCTTCAAAAGCGCGATCTGCCGGTTGTAAGGCAGCGGCGGATAGTAGGCCGGCGGCACCTCCATCTCGAGGAAGGTCACCGTGACGTCGATCTGCTCCTGGTCGTCGGCACTCATTCGCTCAGCGGCCCTTGCCGGTTTCCACCGGCGTGTCCGGCAGGCCGCCCCACTCGGTCCAGGAGCCGTCGTAGAGCCGGTTGTCGGTATGGCCGAGCGTTTCCAGCGCCAGCGTGATGACGGCGGCCGTCACACCGGATCCGCACGAGGTAACCACCGGTTTCGACAGATCGATCCCGGCCTGCTCGACAACCTCACGCAGTTTCGACTTCGGCAGCAGCACGCCGTTTTCGGACAATGCACTATAGGGCAGATTATGTGCGCCAGGCATATGACCGGCGCGCACTCCCGCGCGCGGCTCCGGCTCGGCACCGGCAAAGCGCCCCGGAGAACGGGCGTCGGCGATCTGGGCTTCTCCGCCAGCGACAACCCGACGCATATCCGCGAGCGAGGCCACCCGGGAAGCATCGAAATCGGCATGGAAGATGCCGGGCGCGATCCTGGTCGGCTCGGCGGTCACCGGACGTCCGTCACCCTTCCAGCGATCGAATCCGCCATCCAGGATGTAGGTCTGGAACACACCCATGACCCGGAACATCCACCACGCGCGCGGCGCCGAGAAAAAACCCGGCCCATCATAGACGACAATCGTGTCGTCGGCTGAAATGCCCATCGTTCCGACATACTGGGCGAAGTCGCGCGGCGAGGCCAGCGTATGCGGCAGTGGCGAGTCCCGGTCGGAAACGGCATCCTGGTCGAGGAACACAGCTCCTGGAATATGCGCTATCTCATACTCGCCACGAGCATCCCGCTTCTGCGCCGGCAGATACCAGGAGGCGTCGACGATCGACAGGCCGGGCTGGCCCAGCCGCTGTTCAAGCCAGTCTGCATCGACGGTAAAGGGGCTGTCCTCTGCCATGCTGTACTCCCAAATATCTGGTGCCGGGCCAATCAGGCGACCGGCAAAGGCCCGAGCCGGATTCGGAAGCGCCGGTTTTCGCGGCCCTTCTTTTCGATCTTGCCGATATGAATCTCGCCGACTTCGCCTGTACGGGCAACATGCGTACCACCGCAAGGCTGGCTGTCCACCGAAGCGTTCTCACCTATCAGCACAAGGCGGATACGACCTGTGCCGCTGGGTGGGCGGACATTCTTGGACTTCACCAGGCCTGGATTGGCGGCCAGCTGTTCGTCGGTGATCCATTCGATGGAAATGGGGTGGTCAGCCCGCACCAGTTCCATCAGCTTTGCCGTCACCTCTTCCTTGGAATAGCCGGTGTCTGGAATATCCAGGTCGACGCGGGAATCGTTTTCGGCAACGGCGGCCCCGGTGATGGGAAACGGGCACACGACACTGAGCAGGTGGCAGGCGGCGTGCATGCGCATGAGCGCATAGCGGCGATCCCAATCGATAACGGCTATCAGCTTCTCACCGACATCCGGAACCGGCTGGTCCGGCGCCGGCACATGAATGATCTCGTCCTTGGTCTCGCCGGTCACCGTCGCGGCGATCGCAATGTGGCTGCCGTCCGCCCGCTCGAAACGACCCGTGTCGCCCGGCTGGCCGCCTGAGGTTGCATAGAAGACGGTGCGGTCGAGGATGATGCCGCCGCGATCGTTGACAGCCACCACGGTCGCTTCCAATTCCTTCACATAGGAATCGTCGCGGAACACCGCCTCGGTCTTGAATGCCATTACGCCACCTGTTCGAAAGGCACGGAAATAGTGCTCACTGCCTCCATCCAGTCCGGAGTCGGCAGGTTCTTGCTGCGCAAGAATTCCGGATTGAACAGTTTCGACTGATAGCGCGTGCCGTAGTCGCACAGGACAGTCACGATGGTATGACCCGGTCCCAGTTCACGGGCCAGGCGGATGGCGCCGGCGATGTTGATGCCGGTCGAACCACCGACGCAGAGCCCTTCCTCCTGGATCAGGTCGAAAACGATCGGCAATGCCTCTTCGTCCGGGATCTGGAAGGAGAAATCCGGTGTGAAACCCTCGAGATTGGCGGTGATGCGACCCTGTCCGATGCCCTCCGTGATCGAACTGCCTTCGGCCTTCATCTCGCCGTTGGTATAGAAGGAGAAAAGCGCTGCGCCCAAAGGATCGGCCAATGCAATCTTGACGTCGTTGCTCTTGCCCTTGAGGCCGGCGGCCACGCCGGCGAGCGTGCCACCGGAGCCAACGGCGGACACGAAACCGTGGACCTTGCCGCCGGTCTGCGCCCAGATCTCTTCCGCCGTTGTGCGGATATGGCCGTCGCGGTTGGCAACATTGTCGAACTGGTTGGCCCAGATTGCGCCGTTCGGCTCGCTTTTCGCCATCTGTTCCGCAAGGCGGCCCGACACTTTCACGTAGTTGTTGGGGTTCTTGTATGCGACAGCAGGAACCTCGATCAGTTCGGCACCGAGCAGCCGGATGGTGTCCTTCTTCTCCTGGCTTTGCGTATCGGGAATGACGATGACCGTGCGGTAGCCCAGCGCCTTGGCGACCAGCGTAAGCCCGATGCCGGTATTGCCGGCCGTTCCCTCGACGATGACGCCGCCCGGTTTCAAAAGGCCACGTCGTTCCGCGTCGCGGATGATGAAGAGGCCGGCGCGATCCTTGACCGACTGCCCGGGGTTCATGAACTCGGCCTTGCCCAAAATCTCGCAGCCGGTCTCTTCCGAGGCGCGGTTGAGGCGGATCAGCGGCGTGTTGCCGATTGCGTCGATCACCGAACGGTGCATGAGGAATCCTTCTCGTGTCAGCAGGGAACCCTAGAAACGCTGGGCTGCCGTTTCAAGGCTCGAATTGGCCTGGACCAGTTGCATCCGCTGTTGCAACTTCGCCTGGCAATGGAAAATATCAGTCCAAACTAAAATAGTGGGCATCCAAGAACATGCTTTCCTTTCGACTTAGGCACGGCTAGATGACCCATTGAAAGAGCTTTCGGGACACTGAATGACACTCTATCGGGCCAGCCCGAAAGACGGCGTTGCCTGGATCACCGGGGGCAGTTCCGGCATCGGCAGGGAACTCGCGAAGGAATTGGCCGCGAAAGGCTTCGTCGTGGCGGTCACCGCACGCGAAGAAGACCATATCGGCATGCTGATTGCCGAGACTGCTTCCCTGCCCGGCCGGATCGTGGCCTTTCCATGCGACGTCACCGATGAGCTGGGCATGGCCAACGCTGTCGCCACCATAGAGGCCGATCTCGGCCCGATCGCGCTCGCCGTCTTCAATGCCGGCAGCTACACGCAGGTGGCCGGTGACAATCTGTCGGTGCGCAAGTTCCGCCGCACTTTCGATGTCAATGTGATGGGTATCGTGCACGGGCTTGTGCCGACGGTGAAATTCATGCGCAAGCATGGCCGTGGCCATATTGTCATGGTCGGATCGATCAGCGCTTATTTCGGCTGGCCGACCACGGCCGCCTACGGCGCGACGAAGGCAGCCATCAATGTGATGGCGCAGTCGCTGAAATTCGATCTCGACAAGCTGAACATCCGCGTCCAGGTGATGAACCCTGGTTTCATTGACACGCCGATGACGCAGAAGAATGGTGTTCGTCTGCCAGCGCTCATCTCCTCGACCTGCGCAGCCGACAGGATGATGCGCGGTATCGAAACGGGCGGTTTCGAGATCACATTTCCGCGCCGTTTCACACTGTGTCTCAAGGTACTCGGCATGTTGCCGCACCCACTCCGCCACTGGTTCCTCAACCGGATGACGGGATGGGGCGACAGGCCACTGAGTTTCGGCCGCAAGCCGCGCCAACCCATCTAGGAAACTTATCCGGTCTCGGCCCAGCCGTTGCCTGTTGCCGGCCACCACCCTAGTTTGCGCCGATCAGTCTGGAGTTTGTCATGGGGCGCCGTATCGCGGTGATGTTCCTGGGTCTGGTCATCCTGATCGTCCTGGCGGCCTTGTTGGGGCCGCGCGTATCGGTCGACACCAAAATCCGCTTCGATCCGTCGAAGATCGGTGACGATCCACAGGCCTACCTCATTCGCGAGGAAGCCAAGCTGCCCGACATCCGGGACGGCCTGGAAAAGGAGATCATCTGGGCCAATCCGATGATCCATGCCAAGACGCCGCTGGCGGTCGTCTACATCCATGGTTTCTCAGCCTCCAAGGAAGAAACCCGTCCACTGGCTGACAGGGTGGCGGAGGAACTCGATGCCAACCTGTTCTACACGCGCCTGACGGGTCACGGTCGGGGTGGCCCGGCAATGGCCGAGGGCAATGTCAACGCCTGGATCAACGACTATGAGGAGGCGCTCGCCATCGGCCGGACAATCGGCGACAAGGTGATCGTCATCGCCACATCGACAGGCGCTTCGCTTGCAACCTGGGCGGCAAGCCAGCCGGATGCCTCCAGCGACGTCATCGGCATGGCGTTGATTTCGCCAAACTATGGGGTGCAGGCTTCCGGCGCCGAGATGCTGTTGTGGCCATGGGGCAAGCAGCTTGCAGAGCTGATCATCGGCAAGGAACGCTCGTTTGTGCCGCGCAATGCCCTGCAGGAAAAATACTGGACCTGGCGCTATCCCACCACGGCGCTGCTGCCAATGGCTGCGCTGACCGAGCTTGCCTATGGCGCGCCGGTCGGAGACGCCAAGGTGCCGGCACTTTTCATCTTTTCGAACGACGACAAGGTGGTTCGACCCGAGCGAACACGCGAAATCGCTTCGCGCTGGGGCACGCTGCATGAAGAAGTGCCCATCGACAACAGCGGTGATCCCGACAATCACGTCATCGTCGGCAATGTCCTGTCGCCGGGAACCACTGATTTCATCGCCCAGCGGATTGTCGTCTGGGTCAAGGCACTGATGGATGACGTTCCACCCGCCATGCATCCAGGCGGAGCGTCGACACCGGCCGACGCTCCAAAACAGTAATGTGCCGACGCCTCAGATGGCGGCGGTGATAATGATCTCGACCAGATATTGCGGGCCAGCCAGCTTTGCCTCGCCAGTGGCGCGCGCCGGCGTGTTGCCCTGCGGCACCCAGGCGTCCCATTCCTTGTTCATCTCGGCGAAGGTGCCCATGTCGGAGAGCCAGATGATCGCCTGCAGGATCTTGGTCTTGTCGGTGCCAGCCTTGGCAAGGAGCGCATCGACCGTCGCCAGGATGTCCTTGGTCTGCTCGCCGACGGTCTTGCCTTCGCCGACCTGACCGGCCAGATAGGCGGTATTGCCGTGGATGACCACCTGGCTCATGCGGGGGCCGACATCGATGCGACGAACGCTCATGGATAAGTCCTTTCCTGATTGGAAAGGCTTCTTTAGAGAGCACCTCGCCCGCCGACAAGGTCACGCCCGCCGAATACGGTCGCAGGCGCAATCAGTCGTGGCCGCTGTCATAGCGCGACGGCATTTTTCCGCCTTTCACAAACGCCACAGCTTTTTTCGCCACCCATGTTGACACATGTAATAACATAACATACGACCTGTTTCGCAAGAGTACGGACCACCATGAGCCAAGCTGCCCTCACGTTTCGCGACCTCACCCTGGGCTATGGCAGCCATCCGGCCGTTCATCACCTGAACGGGACGGTCCAGAAGGGTTCGTTGACCGCCGTCGTCGGCGCCAACGGCTCGGGCAAATCGACGCTCATGAAAGGCATCGTCGGCGCGCTGAGTCCCATGGCCGGCGCCGTCGTCAAGATGCCGGGCATTCGCATCGCCTATCTGCCGCAGCAATCGGAACTCGACCGCAGCTTTCCCGCCCGTGTCGTCGACCTGGTCTCGCTGGGCCTTTGGCCGCGCCGCGGCCTGCTTGGGCGACACACTGCGGAAGACCGCGCATCGGTAAGCAAGGCACTGATGGCCGTTGGGCTCGAGGGATTTGAAGGCCGCGCGCTCGACACGCTGTCCGGCGGACAGCTGCAGCGCTCCCTGTTCGCCCGTGTGCTGGTACAGGATGCCGATCTGATCCTGCTCGATGAACCATTCAACGCCATCGATGCCAAGACCGTTGGTGACCTGATCGCATTGATCAAGCGCTGGCACGGCGAAGACCGCACGGTAATGGTCGTTGCGCACGACCTCGAGCTGGTGCGTCAGAATTTCCCCGAAACGCTGCTGCTGGCGCGCCGCACGGTGGCCTGGGGCGCAACGTCGGCGGCGTTGAGCGCAGAAAACATGTTGCGTGCCCGCAGGTTTCATGAAGCCTGGGAAGACGATGCACCCTGGTGCGAACCGGATGGTCATGACCACGGCGCCCTTGAGCATGATCACGCGCACCATGGCCACGATCATCACGATCACTCCACCAAGCGGAGGGTGGCATCGTGAGTTCGCTCTACACTTTCTTCATCGCTCCTTTTGCCGATTTCGCGTTCATGCAGCGGGCATTGGCAGGCTCGCTGATGCTGTCGCTCGGTGCATGCCCGGTCGGCGTCTTTCTGATGCTGCGGCGCATGAGCCTTTCAGGCGATGCCATGGCGCATGCCATCCTGCCGGGTGCCGCCGCAGGTTTCCTGTTCTACGGGCTCGAAATCCTGCCGATGACAGTCGGCGGGCTGATCGCCGGTGTCATTGTCGCGCTCGGCGCTGGCGCGGTTTCGCGCTTCTCGATCCAGCGCGAGGATGCGTCGATGGCGGCGTTCTACCTGATCTCGCTGGCGATCGGCGTGCTGATGGTTTCGATCCGTGGCTCCAGCATTGACCTGATGCACGTGCTGTTCGGCACGGTGCTGGCGCTCAACAATGAGGCGCTCGTCCTGATCGGCGGCATTGCCGTCGTGACACTGGCCGCGCTTTTCCTGTTCTGGCGGGCGCTGGTCGCCGAATGCCTCGATCCGCTGTTCCTGCGCTCGGTGAGCAAGCTTGGCAGTCCCGTGCACTTCATCTTCCTGGGGCTGGTCGTGCTTAACCTCGTCGGCGGTTTCCAGGCGCTTGGCACCCTGCTTTCAGTCGGCCTGATGATCCTTCCAGCCGCCGCCGCCCGCTTCTGGAGCCAGCGCGTCGGGCCGATGTGCGCGCTTGCCGTCGCAATAGGCTTTGCCGCCTGCGCCGCCGGCTTGCTCCTGTCCTATCATGCAGCGCTGCCGTCGGGCCCGGCAATCATCCTCTCGGCGGGTGCTGCCTATATTGCTTCCCTACTGGCGGGACCGCGCGGCGTGCTGCGTTCGCGCCTCGTCCATCATCGCCACAGAACCGCCTGACCGTTTCAAAGGAGTTGGCCATGCTGAAATCAATCCGTCGCGCCCTGGTATTGAGCGTTATAACATTAACAACCTTGACCGCTGGCCAAGCCTTTGCCGAGCCTCTTAAAGTCGTGGCCAGCTTTTCGATCATCGGTGATTTCGCCAAGAATGTCGGGGGCGATCGCGTTGATGTAACGACGCTGGTTGGTCCCGACGGCGATGCCCATGTCTATGAGCCGAGCCCGGCAGACGCGGTCTCCATGGCGTCCGCCAAGCTGGTTCTCGTCAACGGCCTGCATTTCGAAGGCTTCCTGCAGCGCCTAGTCGAGGCAAGTGCCAGCAAGGCAGCGATCGTCGAATTGACCAAGGGCATCACGCCAATCGACTTCAAGCCAGAATTTGCCGAGGCCGAAGCAGCCGAAGGTGGGCATGAAGGGCACAATCATGGCTCGACCGACCCGCATGCATTCCAGTCGATCGTGAACGCCAAGGTCTATGTGAAGAACATCGCCGACGCCTTCTGCAATGCCGACAGCGCCGGTTGCGACGCCTACAAGGCCAATGCCGCCGCCTATACCGAAAAGCTCGATGGCCTCGACAAGGAGGTGCGCGAAGCGATTGCCGCTATCCCCCAGGAAAAACGCGTCGTCATCACCTCGCATGACGCGTTCGGCTATTTCGAGCACGAATACGGCCTGACCTTCCTGGCTCCACAGGGACTTTCAACCGAATCCGAGCCGTCAGCCGCTGACGTCGCCAAGCTGGTCGAACAGGTGAAGCAGGACAAGGCTGCGGCGATCTTTGTCGAAAACATAACCAATCCACGCCTGATCGAGCAGATCTCGGTCGAGACGGGCATCAAGGTGGGCGGCACGCTCTATTCGGACGCTCTCTCGAAGGCGGATGGTCCGGCCCCTACCTACATCGACCTGATGCGCAACAACATCAAGCAGATCAAGGGCGCTATCCTCGGCAGCTGACGCACGATCCGAACCGAACGTCGGCGATGCAACAATCGCCGACTTTCCGATCGAGATTCTGTCTGACGAAAACAATGGATGGAGCGGAGCGCGATATCCCCTCACCGCATTCCGCTCTGAAACAACAGCCTTTTCGCCGATCTATCGACCGGCTTCGACTTCCCGGCGGAAGGCGTTCCCTTCCGCCCATTTTCGGTAAAAGTATGTTATTAAATAACATTACAGGAGAGTTTCATGAAACGCCTTTTGGTAGCAGCCTCGATCGCCGCACTTGCTGCGAGCATGGCCACGACCTCCTCCTTCGCCGAGGAAAAGACCGCATGGCGCCTGTTTGTCTCGGATCATGCAGAACCGGTCATCAACGTCGTCGATGCCCTCACCGGCAATAAGATCGAGACGCTGCTGCTGAAAGGACCGGCCTCGCTGTATCGCAGCGCCAGCGGCCGCACCGTCCTTGCGGTACAAGGCAAAGCGAACGCGGTTTCCGTCATCTCCACCGGCATCGCCTTCGAGGACCATGGCGACCACGGCGACATTGAAGTGACCTCACCCAAACTGACCGGAAGCGAGATCACCGGCACGAAGCCGTCGCATTTCGTCGAGCACGATGCCGAATTTGCCCTCTTCTTCGACGGAGAGGGTGTCGCGCGGATCGTTGACGAGAAAACCGCTCTGGATGGTGGGACGAGTACGCGCGAAGTGAAGACCGAGGCACCACATCACGGCGTTGCGGCTGTCTATGGTGATTATGTCTTGTTGTCGGAACCCAACAGGGAAAAACCCGATGAGTTGCCGGTCGGCATCCGTGTCACAGACCGCGCCGGCAAGCAGGTCGGCGACATCCACGCCTGTCCGGATCTGCACGGCGAGGCCACGTCGGGCAAACTCATGGCCTTTGCCTGCGCTACCGGTCTCCTGCTGGTTCGCGATGGCGATCAGGGCCCATCTGTAGAGCACATCCCCTACCCGACTAACCTACCAAATGGAAAAGCGACGACGCTGCTCGGCGGCAAGGGCCTGCAGTATTTCCTCGGCAACTACGGCGCCGACCGGCTGCTGCTGATCGACCCTTCAACGAAGGATTTGTTCCGGTCGGTCGACCTGCCGACACGCCGTGTGCATTTCGCGGTGGACCCCATACGGCCGCGTTTCGCATATGCCTTCACCGAGGACGGTCAACTCCATCAAGTCGACATCGTCGCGGGCAAGATCGCGCAATCCGTAAAGCTCACCGAGCCTTACTCGATGGACGGCCATTGGAGCGATCCACGCCCGCGCATCGCCGTTGCTGGCGATCGCATCGTCGTCACCGACCCGCTGAAGGCGCAACTCCATCTCGTCGATGCAACGAGCTTTGCGAAGACAGGCGACATCGCGCTCGCCGGCAAGCCCTTCAACATCGTCGCAGTCGGTGGCTCCGGCGAAACACACGCAACCGAATAGCCTCCTCCCAAGGCTAGCTGCTGCGCCGCTGCCGCCTGACGAAATCGACAAAGGCGCGCAGTGGCGCAGGCACATGCCTGCGCCCGGGATAGTAGAGAAACGGGCCGGGAAACGCTGGCAGCCAGTCGTCCAGCACGCTGACGAGACGACCTGCCTCGATGTCCGCCCGCACATAGTCCTCGAATGTCGCCCAGAAGCCGACGCCGTCGAGGCAGGCGCGCAGCTGCGATGTGATGTTGCTCGACAACAGCCTTGCTTCCGGCTCGATCTTTTCAAGCACGCCGTCACGCTCGAATTCCCACGGCAACTTCATTCCGCTCGGAAACTGCGTACGGATGCAGGGACGTCCAAGCAGGTCGCGCGGTTTCAGGATCGGCGGGCCTGCAGCCACGACGGAAGGCGTCGCCACCACGACATAGCGTTGTGGCGGGCTGAGCGGGACGGCAATCATGTCTTGCGCCAGACTTTCTCCCCAGCGCACGCCTGCATCGAACCCCGCTGACACGATGTCGATGAAAGCCGTTTCGGCAACAATCTCCGCTCGTATGCGGGGAAATGCGCCGAGAAACGGACCGAGAAGGGGCGCAAGGACAAGATCGATCGCAGGCTGGGGAGCGTTGATTCGCAGCGTTCCACCTGGGCTATCGCTGTCCGACTGCAAATGATCGACCGCCAACGTGATGTCGGCGAGCGCCGGGGCCAGCCGTTCCAGTAGCCGCATGCCGGCTTCGGTCGGCGCGACACTGCGCGTGGTACGATTCAGCAACCGCAGATCGAGTGCCGCCTCGAGATCGCGTACCTGCTGGCTGAGTGTCGAGGCTGACACCCCGCGTTCTACCGCGGCTGCCCGGAAGTTGCGGCGGCGGGCGACGGCGGCAAAAGCGGCGAGCAGGTTGAGGTCGATCGGCATTGTACGAAAATCCGCACAGTCCATTTTGAAAACACTATCTTATCGCACAGTTCAGCATGCGCCATCTTTGCGGGCAAGCCCGATCATCGGCTCAACGCAAAAGGAATGGCCATGCGCGAACATACTCTTGGAAAGAACGGACCCATCGTTTCCCGCCTGGGACTTGGCTGCATGGGCATGTCGGATCTCTATGGTCCGGCGGACCGAGTGGAAAGCCTGGCGACATTGCACGCCGCACTGGATACCGGCATCACACTGCTCGACACCGGCGATTTTTACGGCATGGGTCACAATGAAATGCTGATTGCCGAGGCACTGGCCACGCGCAGCAACGGCAAGGTGGCGCTCAGCGTCAAATTCGGTGCGCAGCGCGGTCCCGACGGAGGTTGGCTTGGTTTCGATACCCGGCCGAATGCGGTCAAGACTGCAGCTGCCTATAGCCTGAAGCGGCTGGGCGTCGAAGCAATCGACATTTACCGACCGGCACGGCTCGACCCGAATGTACCGATCGAGGAAACGATCGGCGCCATCGCCGACCTCGTCAAGGCAGGCTATGTCAAGCATATCGGCTTGTCGGAGGTTGGCTCCGAAACCATTCGCCGCGCCGCCGCCGTGCATCCGATTGCCGACCTGCAGATCGAGTGCTCGCTGCTGTCGCGTGGCATCGAGGATGGCATTCTCGACACGTGTCGCGAGCTCGGCATCGGCATAACCGCATACGGCGTGCTGTCGCGCGGTCTGATCAGCGGCCACTGGGACAGGTCCAGGGCGACGATCGGAACCGACTTCCGCAGCCATAGCCCGCGTTTCCAGGGCAACAATCTCGATCGCAACCTCACGCTGGTTGATGCGCTGCGCAGGGTTGCGGAAACGCGCGGTGCCAGCGTCGCCCAGATCGCGATCGCGTGGGTGCTGGCACAAGGAAACGATATCGTGCCTTTGATCGGCGCACGCCGTCGGGATCGTCTGGCGGAAGCACTCGGTGCACTCGATCTTGTTCTTTCTGCCAGCGACGTCGCCGCCATCGAAGCTGCGGCACCCAAAGGTGCGGCAGCTGGACAGCGCTATGCCGAACATCAAATGGCGACGCTGGATAGCGAACGGGCAGCTTAGTTCGCCTGGGGACAGCGCCGGCTGGAGATCGGCGCTGTCCCAACAGGCTAAGGTTGCAGCCCGGCGCGCGGGATGGCATGACAGGTGAAACATCCCATCCCGCCCCCGGAGCCACCCAATGAACATCCGTCAGATTTCCGACGCCTATTCCGTCTCGCCGCAGATCAGCGCAGAGGACGTCGCGGCGATCAAGGCTGCCGGCTTCAAGAGCGTGATCTGCAACCGCCCCGACAATGAGGACCCCGGCCAGCCGAGCGCCGGCGAGATCAAGGCCGCAGTCGAGGCCGCGGGGCTTGAATTCCGCTGGGTACCGGTCATCAGCGGCCAGATGACGGCACAGAATGTCGACGACCAGGCCGAAGCGCTGGACGCCTTGCCCGGACCGATTTTCGCCTATTGCCGTTCCGGCACACGCTGTACGAACCTTTACGCCGCCGTGCAGCAATTGAAGGGCTGATACCCAAACCAGATTGTATTGCAGTCCCAGCCCATCTGACTGTCACGCTTGTAGGCCTCCATTCCAGGCCGTCTACACCTGAACGCCCGCATCCCAGGCGCCTGAAGAGGTGGGGTTTCGCCCAGGTCAGGCTGCGGGATGTTGCTTCAGCGGGTGCGCGACAGTGCCCTGTTCATTGCGAAGAGCACTCCGACAAAAGCGAAGACGAGAATCGCGAGGGCGACCAGGGGAAACGCGCCTGTACCGGTGCGGTCGAGCATGACACCCCCAATGACCCCGCCAGCCGCAACTGCCGTGTTCCAGCCGGTGGTGTACATGGCCTGGGCCACGTCAACAGAATTGCCGGCGAAGCGAGACAAAGCTGTCTGAGTGATCGTGGCGAAACCGCCGACGGCCAGCCCCCAGACAACAACAATGAGATATATCATCTGGACAACATCACCCCAGAAGTCGAGCAGCACAGCAGCGACCGCGAAGGTCAGGACACTTGCCAACGCAAGGGATTGGAGGCGTCGATCCACAAGAGCGCCCACGACCCACAAGCCCGCGATGGACCCGAGGCCGAAAATGAACAGGATGACATCCACGTTCGCCGACAGGCCGGCGGGTTGAAGCAAGGGTTCGATGTAGATGTAAAGAATGTTGTGGGCGACGACGAAGGTGAAGACCACGAACAAGACGGCCCGGATGCCGGTCGTCAGAAACACGCCGATCAGTGACTGCCGCTGTTCCCTCGTCTGGCCAGGAAAATCCGGCACGACAGCGATTACCCATACGATCAGCGCCAGCGATAGAACGGTCATCAAGCCAAAGGCGCCCTGCCAGCCGATGATCCGCCCGAGCAATGCTCCAAGCGGAACGCCGAGCACCAGCGCAATAACCGCGCCAGCGCCCGAGATCGCAATCGCCCGCCCGCTCAAATGGAATGGCGACATGCGGACCGCATACCCAGCCAGCAGTGACCAGACAATGCCACCGAAGACGCCCGCGAAGAAACGGGCCACCATTGAAATGGTATAATCATCGGACATCGCCGTGACGAGGTTGACGACGGCGAAGCCGAAAATTGCAATGAGCAGAAGAGGACGCCGCTGCATCCCCTGCGTCAGAGAGGTAACGGGAATGGCAGCGACAAGCGCGCCCACCGCGTAGGCGGTGATGAACTGACCCGCCAGGCTTTCGGACACGTTCAGGCCTTGCGCGATAGACGAAAGCAGGCCGGCAGGCATGATTTCGGTCAGAAGTGTGATGAAGGCGGCTGTCGCAAGTGCGAGCAGCCCGCCGAGCGGCAGACTTTGCGGCGATGCCGCAGAAGTATCGCGACCGGCAGCGCCAGCGTTCGATGTCGACGTCGATGTCATTGAGCAAACTCTTCCGGTGTTGTGCAAGACAGCGCCCACCTCCGCATCCGGACGACACGGATGAAGCGGCCCGCCTTTCTCCGCGTGGCAAGATAGGCGCTTCATGACTCAGGAAAAATCGGATACAATTCCTATCACTTATGAATATTTGTCGTGGCGATGGACCGGCTCGGGGCGTTAAGCGCATTTATGGAAGCGGCAGATGCCGGAGGGTTCACCGAAGCCGGTCGCCGTCTCGGCCTGTCTGCCTCCGCTGTCAGCAAGGCCGTGATGCGGCTTGAGGAACGGCTGCGCACACGGCTTTTTCACCGCTCCACGCGCAGCATCACGCTCACTCCGGAAGGGCGTCTGTTTCTGGAGCGGTGCCGGCGGATCGCGGCGGAGATGGAGGCAGCGGAACTCGACCTTGCACAGCTTCACGATGCTCCACGTGGCAAGCTGAAGTTCAGCCTGCCGTCGGCAGGCATGCCGTTCATGGAGCAACTGGCCGAATTCCAGAAGCGCTATCCCGACATCGAGCTCGACATGGACTGTTCAGATCGGCTGGTGGATGTGATCGACGAGGGGTTCGACGCGGTGCTGCGAACGGGCGATGGTTCGGATTCACGCCTCATGTCGCGTGTCATTGGCACTTACAGCCAGATGATCGTCGGAGCGCCCGACTATCTGGAGCGGCGCGGAACTCCCATGACGCCTGACGACCTAAGCCAGCATAGCTGCATCATGTACCGATCGCTGGTCTCGGGGAAACTCCTGTCCTGGCGTGTCGTTTACGATGAAGAGCCGGTCGACCTCCCTCTGTCGCCTGCAACGGTCGCCAATGCACTGGAGCCGCAACTTGCCTTTGCGCGCCAGGGTGTCGGACTCGCCTGCCTGCCGGATTTCACCGTGCGGGACGACATCGACAGTGGCAAGCTGGTAGCGGTGCTCGATCGCTATCTCACGGGAAGAACCACGTTCCGCGTGCTATGGCCGTCGAGCCGCCATCTGTCCCCGAAAGTTCGCGTCTTCGTGGATTTCGTTGCCGAGAACCTGCTATCGAAGCGATGAAAGCGGAGAGTGTTCGCACTTTTTCAGGAATGTGATTGCGCAACTCCTCGCACTTACTTCTCCGCAATGCGGATACTCCCCCGTGAAACCCCGATCCGTTGCGCGTGAACAGCAGGAGGTCAGTTGAGTGGGGTCGACCTGCCCATTTTTGTGCGAGCGTGAGCAGATTTCGTAACGAAGCGCTGCGATTTTGCAGCAACCTGACGGTGGAAATTCAACCGGCTCCGGCTCATCAGTGATTGGCAGAAACACAACTGCCGTTGTCGGGAGAGCCGGCTCGCGGCTCTGTTGGGTCAGATCGGCAGCGCACCGGTCTCCTTCAGCGTCTCCAGCACGATCGCCGTTTTTACATGCTGCACGGATTCGTGCGGCAACAGCTCATTGTTGACGAATTCCGACAATGATTTCAGGTCAGGCGTGACGACTTTGAGGATGTAATCCATCTCGCCGGTCAGCGCGTGCGCTTCCTGCACTTCCGGCAGGCGCTTGACCAGTTCCGCGAAGCGACGGGCGTTGTCACGGTTATGCGTGGCAAGCGTCACGGTGATCACATTGACCAGCGAGAATCCCAACTTGTCGCGATCGAGCACCGCCTGGTAATTGCGGATGTAGCCCTCTTCTTCCAGCCGCTGGCGCCGGCGCGAACATTGCGAAGCCGAGAGGTTCACACGTTCAGACAAGTCGTTGTTCGTAAGCCGCGCGTCGCCCTGCAAAAGGGCCAATATCTTGCGGTCAAACTGATCAATGCGCGCGCCCTCTGCCATCTTGTCCTCATTTATGCACGAAATGCGCACATTATGATGGAGGCGGATACCCGAATGCAAGCACCGTGCGGGCCATCAGGCATATACTCGGCGCAACTGGAGACAAACCGGAGGATTTGCCATGGGTCCCTTCCCGCACGACGCACCGCCCGCCACCATCAGCGAAGCCAATCCCGCCGGTACCGATGGTTTCGAGTTTGTCGAATTCGCCCACCCGGAGCCCGAGAAGCTCGCCGAGCTGTTCGCCCGCATGGGCTACACCGAGGTTGCCAGGCATAAGACCAAAAAGATCTCGGTCTGGCGCCAGGGCGACATCAACTACATTCTCAACGCCGAACCGGGCTCTCACGCCATGAAGTTCGTCGATGAGCACGGCCCATGCGCACCATCGATGGCATGGCGCGTGGTCGATGCCAGGCATGCTTTCGAACACGCCATTTCCAAGGGCGCCAAGCCCTATGAAGGCACCGACAAGGCACTCGATGTTCCCGCCATTGTCGGCATCGGCGGTTCACTGCTTTACTTTGTCGAGAATTACGGCGCCAAGGGCTCGACCTACGACGCAGAATTCGACTGGGTCGGCGCGCGCAACCCGAAGCCAGCCGGCGTCGGATTCTATTTCCTCGACCATCTCACCCACAATGTCTATCGCGGCAACATGGACAAGTGGTGGGATTTTTACCGCGACCTGTTCGGGTTCAAGCAGATCCACTTCTTCGACATCGACGGCAAGATCACCGGCCTCGTCAGCCGCGCCATCACCTCGCCCTGCGGCAAGATCCGCATTCCGCTGAACGAATCCAAGGACGATACCAGCCAGATCGCCGAGTACCTGAGGAAGTACAAGGGCGAAGGCATCCAGCATATCGCGGTCGGCACCGACGACATCTATGCCGGCACCGACAGGCTGGCCGACAACGGGCTGAAATTCATGCCGGGCCCGCCGGACACCTATTACGAGATGTCGCATGGCCGTGTGAACGGCCATGACGAGCCGATCGAGAGCATGAAGAAACACGGCATCCTCATCGACGGCGAAGGCGTGTTGAATGGCGGCATGACCAAGATCCTGCTGCAGATCTTCTCCAAGACCGTGATCGGCCCGATCTTCTTCGAATTTATCCAGCGCAAGGGAGACGAGGGGTTCGGTGAAGGCAACTTCCGCGCGCTGTTCGAATCGATCGAGCAGGACCAGATCAAGCGCGGCGTGCTGAAGGTCCAGGCTGCCGAATAGGCCGGTCGACAAACCGGTTCAAAGGTCGAGCGTCAGAGTCCCAGGCGCTCGACCTCCTTTTTCCTGAGTTTGATATCGTAGTCGAGCAGGAACTCGTCGAGTTGCGGCGGCTTGACCGACGTATCCGACAGCATGGCGTGTACCTGCCCGCGATGATGAATCTGGTGCAGGAACAGGTGCGCCAGCAGGTCGCCGATACGCTCCGGAATGATGCCGTCGTCGCCCCTGTCGGTCGGCACGCGCCGATCAAGGTCGGATTTGGTCAGGCCTTCGCAAAACGACAAAAGCCGCCGATCGGTCTCGGCCTGGACGGCAGCCAATCGGTCAGGCATCTCGAAATCCGCCCAGCCGTCAAAGACAGCGAGCCCGACTCCACCTTCTTCCACCATGTCGAGATAATAGAGATCGACCGACAGGACATGGTTCAGCGTCGCCTTGATCGACGGAAAGAAGCTGGCGCGCTCGGCTTCGAATTCGCCCGGCTTCAGCGCCGTCACAGCCCGATAGAGGCGGTCGTTGGACCACAGATTGTTGCCAGCCATGCGGCGAAGGTGATCGAGCAGCTGCATCGCTATTTGGCCGACAGCTCGCTGTTTACACGCTGCTGTATCTTCGACTGCATGTCCTGCATCGTCGTACCGAACCCCGCGAAATATGCCGCGTTGAACGACTTCAGCTTGCCCATGATCGAAACAGCCTCGGGCGTGCTGTTGAACTTGATCAGGGCTTCAAGTTCCTCGACCGTATAGGTCTGGCTCGCAGCCTGGATCATTGCCTTTTCCATCTGCGGCCTGACGGCGGAAACTTCTTCGCTGACGATTTTCGCCAGCTGGTCACGCTTGTCCTGCGGCAAGGCATCGCCGCCCATCGCAGCCATCATCGGGTTGACGAAGTCCGGCCCAAGGATGGAATCCAGCATGTTCTGCAAGGCTGGAAGTTTCATATAGCGCTCGGCCAGCACAGCCGTTTCCTGCTGCGCCAGCGCGGGTGTCAGGCTGAGAAGCAGAACCGCAACTGCCGGTAAGATCCGATTGCGCATTCTGCTCCCCCGCCGGTCAGTGTTGGTATTTTTCCACCTTCTGCTCGATGGCGCCGAAGATCGAATGTCCAGCCTTGTCCTTCATCTCGATGCGCACTGTGTCGCCGAAACGCAGGAACGGGGTTTTCGCCTCACCGCTCTCGATGGTCTCGATCATACGCTGTTCCGCAATGCAGGAATAGCCGGAGCCGCCTTCGGCGACAGGCTTGCCCGGACCACCGTCCTTCTTGTTGGAGATCGTGCCGGAACCAATGATGGTCCCCGCTGAAAGTGGGCGGCTCTTGGCCGCGTGCGCGATCAGGGCCGGGAAATCGAATGTCATGTCGATGCCGGCATTGGCGCGCCCGAACGGCTTTCCGTTGAGATCGACACAAAGCGGAAGGTGCAGCTTGCCGCCGTCCCAGGCATCGCCGAGTTCATCCGGCGTGACCGTCACCGGCGAAAACGCCGAGGACGGTTTCGACTGGAAGAAACCGAAGCCCTTGGCGAGTTCCGGCGCCGTCAGCGCGCGCAGCGTGACGTCATTGACCAGCATGACAAGGCGGATCGCCTCGCGCGCCTGGTCCCTGTCTGCCCCCATCGGCACATCGTCGACGATGACGGCAACCTCGGCTTCGAGGTCGATACCCCAGGCCTCGTCAGCCATGCGGATCGGATCGCGCGGCGGGACGAACGCGTCCGACCCGCCCTGGTACATCAACGGGTCGGTCCAGAAGCTTGCCGGCATTTCGGCGTTGCGTGCCTTGCGTACCAGTTCGACGTGATTGACGTAGGCCGAACCGTCGGCCCACTGGTACGCGCGCGGCAGCGGCGAATGAGCGTCGTGCTCATGGAAGCGCTCCGAAGGCACCGAGCCATGCTCAAGCGATTCCGACAGCGCCGCCAGATGCGGGGCGATGCGGCGCCAGTCGTCGAGTGCCGCCTGCAGTGTCGGCGCCAGAAACGAAGCGTCGGTCAGGCGCGTCAAATCCCGGGATACGACGACAAGCTTTCCGTCGCGTGTCCCGTTCTTCAAGGTGGCAAGCTTCATTCAGTTCCCCTTATCGTTCCATGAAGACTTTGAACCCACCATAGATCAGCCGGTTCATATAGGCAGGCATATTTTGCATGCCAGGCTGCAGACGGGGGTCCGCCATCACTTTCCCCATCACCTCGTCGCGATGTTCGCGCGATTTGTAGGTGACGTAGGAAAACACAATTGTGTCTCCTGCTTCCTTCTTCACTGCAAGCGGGAAAGAGGTGTCCTGGCCATCCGGTACATCATCGGCTTCGGCTTCGACGTAGGACAGCGCGCCGTGCTCCATCCAGACCGTGGCGGCAAGATCGACGTTCTTCCGATATTCCTCCCACTCCGCCTGCGGCACCGGCAGAACAAAGCCATCGACATAGGTCATGATCCATCTCCTCTAAGGGTCTGACGACCATAGGACGAATGAACTTTGCCCCCTCCGACATCTATTCGTAATATTTACCCGCGTAGATTATCTTTGCCGCTACTCGCCATGGATTTGAATCTACCAAAGGCCCATCCTCGCGATCTTTCCAGTCTTCGGCCCACCCCACCGCAGCCTCTAGAAAATTCTCGATCGAGACGTTCTCCCATGCATTGGCACCGGGACCATGGGGCGATGGTGGATTCAACCGATCTTTAGCGGCAGCGTCCGTTCGATCGTCGCGCAGGGCTGCCAGAAACGCCACAAAGCTTGGCAGATCTGTCACCTTTTCGAGCAGTGCGTCCGCCAAAACGGACGTTGGGGCAAGATGGCTCTCGACTCGATGGTCACTTGTGGCCACGTTCTAACTCCAGTCCCCTTCCGGCGTGCCGTTGAAGCGTTTCTTCAGGTCCTTCCAGCAATCGATGTAGTCTTCCTGCAGGGTCGGCAGTTCCGCACCATAGCGACTCAACATCTGCGGGAAGCGCGTCTCGAACATAAACGCCATGGTGTGGTCGAGCTTCACCGGTTTCAAGTCAGCCTTCGATGCTTTTTCGAAACCGGGAGCATCCGGGCCGTGCGCCAGCATCATGTTGTGCAGGCTCATGCCTCCCGGAACGAAGCCCTCTTCCTTGGCATCGTACTGGCCATGGATCAGGCCCATGAACTCGCTCATGATGTTGCGGTGATACCAGGGCGGACGGAAGGTGTTCTCCGCCACCAGCCACCGCGGCGGGAAGATGACGAAGTCGACATTGGCGGTGCCTTCTTCGCCGCTCGGCGCCGTCAGCACCGTGAAGATCGACGGATCCGGATGGTCGAACAGAATCGCTCCCACCGGTGAAAATGTAGCGAGATCATACTTATACGGCGCATAATTACCGTGCCACGCGACGACGTCGAGCGGCGAATGGCCAAGTTCCGTGACGTGGAACGAACCACACCACTTGACGACCATCCGGCAGGGCTTTTCCTTCTCTTCGAACCAGGCGCAGGGCGTCTTGAAGTCACGCGGATTGGCCAGGCAGTTGGCGCCGATCGGGCCGCGGTCGGGCATGGTGAACTTGGCGCCGTAGTTCTCGCAGATATAACCCCGCACCTCCGGATCGAGCAGTTCGACCTTGAACACCAGCCCGCGTGGCAGGACGCAGATCTCGCCCGGCCGCATCTCGATGACGCCCATCTCGGTGACGAAATTCAGCCGGCCGACCTGCGGCACCACCAGCATCTCGCCGTCGGCATTGAAGAAATGATCATCGACCATGGACGTGTTGGCGACATAGATGTGCGCCGCCATGCCACTTTGCCCGAGGGCATCGCCGGCCGTCGTCATGGTGCGGATGCCGGCGATGAAATCCGTCGGCTCCTTCGGCATCGGTGTCGGATTCCAGCGATACTGGCCAAGCGCCAGTTCATGGTCGCCTACATTGGGAGCGGTCTTCCAGAACGGATAGCTCGCGGCCTTGAAGCGTCCGGTGTGCTTGACGCTCGGCCGGATCCGATAAAGCCAGGAGCGCTCATTCGTGCCGCGCGGCGCGGTGAAGGGCGAGCCCGACAATTGCTCGGCATAAAGCCCATAGGCCGGCCGCTGCGGTGAGTTGCGCCCCTGCGGCAGCGAACCCGGCAGCGTCTCGGTTTCGAAATCATTGCCGAAGCCCGGCATGTAGGAAAAGGCCAAGGCATCCTCCCTTGATTGACCAAACTGGTTACATCTGTAACCATCGAAAATGTAACTATCAACGGTTCGGCTACTGCCGTTGAAGCTCAACCGGAATGAGCACCCATGGCAAGCCAAGACGACGTCCTTGAACTGGAAACTTTCCTGCCTTACCGGCTCTATCATCTGGCCGATCTGGTCAGCCGCGAGTTCGCGCGCGTCTACAAGGACCGCCTTGGCCTGACACGCCCGGAATGGCGCACCCTGTCGGGGCTTGGTCAGTACGGGACGATGACCGCCAAGGAGCTTGGCGAGCAGTCCGCGATGCACAAGACCAAGGTCTCGCGTGCCGTGGCCGAGCTGGAGCGGCGACGCTGGCTGATCCGCACGCCGGACGAGAAGGACCGGCGCATCGAACACCTGACCCTGACCAAGGCGGGCCTTGCTGCCTATCGCGGCATGGTGCCGTTGGCAAAGGCGTTCGAACGGGAGTTGCTGTCACGGATCAAACAATCTGGGCAGGGAGCGCTGACCGCGGCCCTGGACGCAATTGAAGCCGCCTTGTCCCTCACTCCATCCGGCGCGGATAGTGGAGGCGCGGCGGCAGGCGGTGATGGACGACGCCGAGCCCGACCAGACTGATGGAGCCGATCAGGATCGTGCCGAACAGCGAAGCGCTTTGCAGCGGCGCAGCGAGCGCGATCAGCGGCACCGCGCCTGCGGGTGGATGGGTGACGCGCAGCATCGACATCAGGGCGATTGCAACACCGACAGCCAAGGCTGCCACCGTCCAGCTCCCCGGGAGCGCCAGGGCAGCCGTGACACCCACGACCGTCGCCAGAAGATAACCGCCGAACACATTGGCCGGCTGCGCCAGCGGGCTGGCCGGCTGGCCAAAGATCAACACCGCCGTGGCGCCCAGCGGCGCCAGCAGCAGCGGCAGGTCGGTGAGCGCGGCAAGGCCGCCAACCGCGCCAATGCCGATGACGGCGCCCAGGCCGGACTTTGCGTGCGAAAGCGGATGGCTGGATGGCTCATGGCGTGCGGTGAAGGAGCGGATATGGCGGCGCATCGTCGGATTCCGGCTCCTGCACATCACCCCGAGCATCATTCGATCCTCGGGGCGAGAGCTTGCACGATAAAGTTGCCTGCTTTAGCAAAAGAGCTCACAGCACGGCAACAAAACTTATTCGAAAATTTCAACTGGTAAGAAAAAAATTTTCCTACCAGTCCATCACCACCTTGCCGGAATTGCCACTGCGCATTGCATCGAAGCCAGCCTGATAGTCATCGATGCCGATACGGTGGGTGATCAGTCCACTGACATCCAGCGGCCCCTGCACCAGCGCGATCATCTTGTACCAGGTCTCGAACATCTCGCGACCATAGATGCCCTTGAGATGCAGCATCTTGAAGATGACCTTGTTCCAATCGATCTCGAAGCCGGTCGGCGCGATGCCGAGAATGGCGATCTTGCCGCCATTGTTCATGGTGTCGATCATGTCGCGGAAGGCAACGGCCGAACCGGACATCTCCAGCCCGACGTCAAAACCCTCGGTCATGCCTTCGTCATGCATGACATCGCGCAGTTTCTCCTTCGAGGCGTCAACGACATGGCGCACCCCCATCTTCCTGGCCAGCGCCAGCCGGGTCGGGTTGATGTCTGTAATCACGACCTTGCGCGCCCCGACACATTGCGCCACCAGCGCCCCCATGATGCCGATCGGCCCGGCCCCGGTCACCAGCACGTCCTCGCCGACCAGGTCGAATGACAGCGCGGTATGAACCGCATTGCCGAGCGGATCGAAGATCGCGGCGATCTCGTCGGGAATGTCATCCGGGATCGGCACGACATTGTGCTGCGGAATGGCGACATATTCGCCGAACGAGCCAGGCCGGTTGACGCCGACACCAAGGGTGTTGCGGCACAGATGGCCCCTGCCCGCCCGGCAATTGCGGCAATGGCCGCAGACGATGTGGCCTTCGCCTGATACGCGCTGGCCGACCTTGTATTCGGTAACGGCGGAACCGACATCGGCGATGGTGCCGACGAATTCATGTCCCGTCACCATCGGCACAGGCACCGTCTTCTGGGCCCACTGGTCCCAGTTGTAGATATGGACGTCCGTGCCGCAGATCGCCGACTTCTTGACCTTGATCAGCACGTCGTTGGGGCCGATCTCGGGAACCGGTACGCGCTCCATCCAGATTCCCGGCTCGGCTTTTGCCTTCACCAGCGCGCGCATCATATTGGACATATAACTTCCCTTGGTGTTGACGGGCCGAACAACCGGGCCTCAGCCTTGATCAATTCGGATCTGTGAAGACGTCCAGACGAAATTCCATCTTACCACCCTGCAATCTCTTTGCTGCGCAAACTGAATGCAGGAAAAAATACTGTACACGCGCATCATCATCGTCAGCCCAAAGATTGCGTATGGCGATCTCCACGGCCTCGCGATCCGTCGGGTCAATTCCTTTGGCACAAAACCAGCACTCCTGGCCCGGCCCTGCGCTCACTTCAGCAGACCCAATTCCCTTCCAATCTCGGCAAATGCCGCGACCGCGCGATCGATATCGGCCTTGGAATGCGCTGCCGACATCTGCGTGCGGATGCGCGCCTGTCCCTTGGGCACGACGGGGAACGAAAAGCCGACGACGTAGATGCCGCGCTCCAGCATCTTGCTGGCCATATGTTGTGCCAGCGTCGCATCGCCAAGCATCACCGGGATGATCGGATGGTCGGCACCGGCAAGCGTGAAACCAAGCTTGCTCATCGAGGAGCGGAAATGCGACGCATTCGCGTAGAGCTTTTCGCGCAGCGCATCACCCTTGTCGATGATGTCGAAAACCTTGAGCGACGCAGCTGCGATCGCGGGCATCAACGTGTTGGAGAACAGATAGGGCCGCGAACGCTGGCGCAGCCAGTCCACCACCTGCCGCTTGCCGGACGTATAGCCGCCGGAGGCGCCGCCCAGTGCCTTGCCGAGCGTGCCGGTGATGATGTCCACCCGCCCCTCAACGCCACAGTGCTCCGCTGAGCCGCGGCCATGCTTGCCGACGAAGCCCACGGCATGGCTGTCGTCGACCATGACCATCGCGCCATATTTCTCGGCGAGATCGCAGACCCCCTGCAGATTGGCGATGATGCCATCCATCGAGAAGACGCCGTCGGTGGCGATCAGCTTGAAACGGCTGCCTTCGGCTTTCTTCAGCTCCTCCTCAAGCGCCGCCATGTCGTTGTTGGCATAACGGAACCGCTTTGCCTTGGAGAGGCGCACCCCATCGATGATCGAAGCATGGTTGAGCGCGTCCGAAATCACCGCGTCTTCCTCGCCGAGCAGCGTCTCGAACAGGCCGCCATTCGCATCGAAGCAGGAGCCGTAGAGGATGGTGTCTTCCAGGCCCAGAAAGGACGAGATTTTGGCTTCTAGCTGCTTGTGCTCTTCCTGGGTGCCGCAGATGAAACGAACCGAGGCCATGCCGTAGCCATAACGGTCCAGCGCCGTCTGCGCCGACGCGCGCAGCTCCGCATTGTCTGCGAGGCCGAGATAGTTGTTGGCGCAGAAATTCAGCACCTTCTCGCCAGCCACTTCGATCTCGGCCGACTGCATGGACGAGATGACCCGCTCGGACTTGTAGAGCCCCGCCGTCTTCAGGCCGGCCAATTCGGTGTCGAGATGAGCGAGAAAGCTGTGGGTCATGGACGACGGTCTCCCTGAGGCCGGCAAGGCATACTGCGACGCGCAGGCCGGAAGCTAGCATAAAAACGACCGGCGCAACTGCCGTTTCCTTCGCGGCACACCCCGTTTGAGATCGCTAGCATGGCGGCGCAATCGTACCAAGACGCGCCAGCGGAGCCCTGCATGACCATCGCCTCGATCACCCTTTACCGGCAGTGGCAGCCGTTCCGGGACGGCACCTACACCTGCTCCGGCGGGCGCAGTGCTGAAGGGTTTGATTCGACCATCGTCGAGATCGCCAGCCGCGACGGCAGCAAGGGTTATGGCGAGATGGCGCCGCTGGGTTCCTTCTATGATCCGGCCTTTGCCGAAGGCGCGCGTGCTGCCATGCGCGAACTGGCGCCACGGCTGATCGGCGAGCAAGCCTCCGGCATCGAGACTCTCAACCGCCGCATGGATCTCCTGCTCAAAGGCCATCCCTATGCCAAGGCCGCAATCGACATGGCGCTTTGGGATCTCGCCGGCAAACGCAATGGTCTTACTTTGGCTGCCATGTCCGGCGGCGCGGAAGGCAGCACTATCCCGCTCTACCGTTCTCTGGCGCAGGAAAGCCCTGATGCCATGGCCGCGCGGGCCAGGAAATACAGCGCCGAAGGTTACCACCGGCTGCAGGTCAAGGTCGGCCTCGAGGTCAATGACGATATCGCGCGCCTCGAGGCCGTGCGCGCCGCCGTGCCCTCGGGCACGGTGTTGTTCTGTGATGCCAACGGCAGTTGGGGAACCGCCGAGACCCGACGGTTCCTGCAGGCGACACGTGCGCTCGACTACACGCTGGAACAGCCTTGCGCGAGCTATGAGGAAAATCTCGCCATCCGCTCGGCTTGCGACCGGCCACTCGTCCTCGACGAGACGATAGACGGCGCCGACGCCTTGCTGCGCGCCATCGCCGACGGACTGGTTGACGGCATCACCATCAAGCTGGCCCGCGTCGGCGGACTGACCAAGGCCAAGCTGGTCCGCGACATTGCCATTGCCAGAAATCTGAAGATCACGATCGAGGATACCGGCGGCGCGCAGATCGACACCGCCGCCTATTGCGGGCTGCTGCTGTCGACGCCGGAATTGCTGCGTCAGCACACGGTGGATTTCCACAACTGGGTCACCGTTGCCAACGGCACGGCAGATTTCACCATAGTCAACGGCAGCATAACCCCGCCAAATGGCCTCGGTCTTGGCGTTGACGTCGATCCGGCCATGTTCGGCGAGCCGATCTTCCGCAGCTGACCTGGTTCATTCGAGACTGGCTTGCACGGCCTCTTGGGGGTAGAGCCTGTTCCAAAGGAGCTCCCCCATGACGACGACGGAAAACCTGACCCAGCTTGGCACCAAGGTGGAGACGCCGGATAGTCCTGACCAGGCCGTGCTGGAAACTGTGCCCTTCGCACACGGCGACGGCCCGCCCGCGATCGTGCGCTTCACCTGCCCCGAATTCACCTCTCTTTGCCCGGTGACCGGCCAGCCGGATTTCGCGCATATCGTCATCGACTATGCGCCGGACTCGCTTCTGGTCGAATCCAAGTCGCTGAAGCTGTTTCTCACCTCTTTCCGCAACCATGGTGCCTTCCATGAGGACTGCACCGTGATGATCGCACGACGTATCGTGGCAGCCACCCAGCCGTTATGGCTGCGCATCGGCGGCTACTGGTATCCGCGCGGCGGCATTCCGATCGACGTGTTCTGGCAGACCGGCGAGCCGCCCAAGGGCGCGTGGCTGCCCGACGCTGGGGTGGCCCCCTACCGCGGCAGGGGCTGACTGCGGTTTTTACCAGAGAAAGGCCCGTGGGATGGACCTCAGGAATTCATCCGCTCGCCGGCAGCCTGCCAGTTGATGCGCTCCGACAAGACGGCCTCGATATGCTCTGCCTTGCGGTTCTCGTAGTCGAGATAATAGGCATGCTCCCATAGATCGACGCCGACGAGCGGCTTCAAGCCATCCTGCAGTGGATTGCCGGCATCCTGATAGCCCTTGATGGCCAACTTGCCGTCATCGGCGACCAGCCAGACCCAGCCCGTGCCGAACACCGTGTCGCTTTCCTTGACTATGGCTTTGAACAGGCCCTTTTCGTCGCCGAAGTCGCGCTTGACCGCCTCAGCGAAGGCACCGGTCGGCATGGCCGGTCCCCCCTGGAATTGTTGCCAGTAGAAGACATGGTTCCAGGCCTGGCCGGCCTGGTTGAAGATCTTGTCCTTGCCGTCCTTCTTGGCCGCCACCACGACCTTTTCGAGCGTCAGATCGGCGTAGGGAGTGCCCGGCACCAGCTGGTTCAGCTTGTCGAAATAAGCCTTGTGGTGCTTGCCGTAGTGAAGTCCCACCGTGCGAGCCGATATCTGCGGGGCTAACGCGTTTTCGTCATAAGGCAGGGGTGGCTGCTCGAATGGATTTGCTGCGCGCAGGATAGAGGGGCGTGCCAGCGTTGCAGCGGCAGTGCCTGCGGCAAGCAGAAGGACGGAACGGCGTGTCGCAATCATCGTCTCGGCTCCTTGTTGAGATCAGCATGCCCAACGCGCAGCCGGTGTGGTCGTTCCGTGACAAACGCCCCAACCAGGACTTGAATCAGCGATCGAAAGCTCTGGTCGGCATCACTCGCACTGATATTGGCTGAGCGCCCACTCGCCGGTAACCGACAAAAGGTCGGTCATCTTCCAGGCACCGTCGACCTTCTTCAGCTTCCACTCCAACCGATGAGGATCGCTGCCGTCGACGAAGGCGACCACGACGCGCGCCTCGTCGCCATTGATCGATTCCAGCGATTTGAAGGTCTTTTCAAGCATCGCCTTGTCGTATGGGACCTGATCGAGCGGCATGTTCTGGTCGAGGCAATCACCTTGCCCCGATTTTTTCAGGACTTCATTCTTCTCGAGCACCGTCCTGGCCGGATCGGCGAAGCGGCTGCGATCGGCCAAAGCCAGATCCGCGCCGTCGACGTAAAACGATCGGACCTGCGCCGTGGGAGAATCCGGAGCGGGAGCCGTAGCCAGGTTCGACGCGCTCGGTGCCGCCCCGGCGGGCGCCGTCGGTGTCTTGGCGCCGAGCAGCCCTTCTGCGTGGGCATAGCCGACCGTCCCGGTGGCGAGAACACCGGCGAACAGCAAAGGCAAGAAAAATTGTTCGGCCACCATCGCCCTAGTCTGCTTCTTCTCCGCCCGAACAACCCAGTTCGCTGAGCTTCCAGCTGTTGCTCTTGGAGGCGATGTCAGCCACCTTCCATGAGCCGTCGACTTGCCTCAGATCCCAGACCATTTCCCGTTTGGAATCATCACCTTCGGTGAATAGGTTGAAGCTTGCTGTCACCCTCGCCTTATCACCATCGATTGCCTCGGCGAGCATCAGGCTGTCAGCAACGGTCTTGTCGTCGTAGTCCTGCGCGTCCAGAGCCGGATCGAAGTCGATGCACGCAACCTCATCCGGATGCTTCTTGATGGCGGCATCGTTGAGCTGGAACAGCTTGATGACGGGGTCGGTGAAGCGATCCCGGTATTGCGGGTCGGCGGCGAATTTGACCGGCGAGTAGAAAAACATCACCGCGTCCGATGCCGGTCCAGCCAAAGCCGAGCTTGAATAGGGCAAAACGGACAACACAAGCAGCAGTCCTGGTTTCATGATTCCCCCAATCGTGAGCGACAAGCGCGGTCAATCCATACCACGCATCCGCCATCTCGGCTTTTTTACGACCTGCCATCGAGCAGGAATCGGCCGGCGACAAACAAGCTCGCTTTCATGCCGCTGTCACCAAGCCTGCCTACCCTGCTTTGGTAATTTGCAATGCAGAGGCTTTTCATGATCACCCGACGCAACCTCCTCAAGATAGGCGGCACCGCCGCGATGTTTGCACCGTTCGGAGGTTTCAACATCGACAGCGCGGCAGCAGCCGAAGGCGCGCCGCTGTTCAAATTCGGTATCGTCGCCGATCCGCAATACGCGCCGGTCGTGCCCAACCTCAAACTCAACCGCTACTACTCGAACAGCCTGTGGAAGCTGTCAGAGGCGATCGAAGCCTTCAACCAGGAAGACCTGCGCTTTGTGGCGACGCTGGGCGACATCATCGACCGGCACTGGGAAAGCTATGCGCACATCCTGCCGCTCTACGACAAGCTGAAGCACGAGCGCTTCTTCCTGCTCGGCAATCACGACTATGATGTTGCTGCCGAGTACCTGACCTCGGTCGTGCGCACCGCCGGCATGGAAAAGGCCTATTACGATTTCGCTGGCGGCGGCTACCGCTTCATCGTGCTCGACGGCAACGACGTCAGCCTGTTTGCGCCGCCGAAGGACGATCCGCGCCATGAGATCGCAACCAGGCGCCTTGAAGAACTGAAGGCGAAGGGCGCAGTCAACGCACAGACCTGGAACGGTTCGCTGAGCGACGAACAGTTCGACTGGCTCGGCAAGACCATCATGGCGGCGCAGTCGGCGAATGAGAAGGTGATCGTCATGGGTCACTATCCGGTCTATCCGGAGAATGAGCACAACATGTGGGATTCCGAACGCATCGTGGAACTGCTGACCGGATCCAGCAACGTCGTTGCCTACTTCAACGGCCACAACCACCCCGGTAATTTCGGCGAGCTCAAGGGCAAATACTTCGTCAATTTCAAAGGCATGGTCGATACGCCTGCCACCAGCGCCTACTCGATCGTCGAAATCTTCGGTGATCGGATCGAGATCCGGGGCTTCGGGCGCGAGGAAAGCCGATCCTTGAAAATTCAAAGCGCATAAATCCTGCTGCAGCAGGTCCAAATCGGCGAGGACGCGCTCGCCGATTTCTCTGTGGTCTTTGCAGGAAATAGCCAGGCACGGTTGTTCGCTGCCTCGACGAATCCCGCTATAGTCAGGCCATGCCCATCCGCCAGCTCTCCGAAACGATGATCAACCAGATCGCCGCTGGCGAAGTCATCGAGCGTCCCGCCAGCGTCGTAAAGGAACTGGTCGAAAATGCGCTCGATGCCGGAGCCGGCCGTGTCGAGATCGTCACCGCTGGCGGTGGGCTGAACCTCATCCGCGTGACCGACGATGGCGCCGGAATGCCCGAGCAGGAATTGACGCTTGCAGTGGCCCGCCACTGTACGTCCAAACTCTCCGACGACATCAACGACATTCGCTCACTTGGCTTTCGCGGCGAAGCGTTGCCTTCGATAGGTTCCGTGGCGCGGCTGTCTATCCGCTCACGCACGGCACAAAGCGACAGCGCTGCCGAAATAAGCATCGAGGGCGGCCGCGTGGCGCCTGTACGACCAGCCGCAGCCAATCGCGGCACCACGGTCGAGGTGCGCGACCTGTTCTTCGCCACGCCTGCCCGGCTGAAGTTCATGAAGGGCGAACGCGCTGAAAGCTCAGCCACCAGCGACATCATCAAGCGCGTCGCGATTGCCTTTCCGTCGGTACGGTTCACACTGGCTGGCTCAGATCGCTCGACGCTGGAATTGCCGGCAACGGACGACAGCCCGGAAGGACAGCTGCGCCGTCTTGCACAGGTCATGGGTTCAGAGTTTCCCGACAACGCCATCGCTGTCGATGCCATGCGCGAGAGTGTGCGTCTGACGGGCTATGTCTCGATCCCGTCCTTCACGCGTGCCAATGCGCTGCAGCAATATGCTTATGTCAACGGCCGCCCCGTACGCGACAAGCTGATCGCCGGCGCCATCCGCGGCGCCTACATGGACGTGCTGCCGCGTGACCGGCATGCGGTGGTGGCGCTGTTCCTGACCCTTGATCCTGCGACCGTCGACGTCAACGTTCATCCGGCGAAGGCCGATGTGCGTTTCCGTGATCCTGGCCTGGTACGCGGACTGATCATCGGCGCGATCCGCGAAGCACTGACAGGCGCTGGTGTGCGGGCGGCCACGACCGGTGCGGCAGGCATGATGGCCGCCTTCAGGCCCGGTGCTGCAAGCTTCGGCCAAGGCGGCTCTACCAACGGCCATCGCAGCTACGAAGCGGCTTATCACGCCTCCGGGCCGGTGGGTTTCGATGCCGGGCGTTCGCCGCAACGCCCGCTCGACATGGGCTTTCGCGAACACGACCAGCACGCTTTCGACAGCGGACCTGCCCTCAGCGCCGATGCCCGCGCCAGCCAGGTCGAGGCTGTCGAGACCCTGCTTGGCGCGACGCTCGGCGCAGCGCGCGCTCAGGTGCATGAGAACTATATCGTCGCACAGACCCGGGATTCACTGGTCATTGTCGACCAGCATGCCGCGCATGAGCGGCTGGTTTACGAGGCGCTGAAGAATGCACTGCATTCCCGGCCGGTGCCGGCGCAGATGCTGCTGTTGCCGGAAATCGTCGACCTGCCCGAAGATGATGCCGAAAGGCTGGCCTTGCACGCCGAGACGCTGAGGCGCTTCGGCCTCGGCATCGAGCGTTTCGGTCCGGGTGCCATCGCGGTGCGCGAGACACCGTCGATGTTGGGTGAGACCGACGTACAGCAGCTCGTCCGCGATCTGGCAGACGAAATAGCTGACAACGACACCACCGAAACGCTGACCGAACGGCTTAATCACATCGCTGCCACCATGGCTTGCCACGGCTCGGTCCGCTCGGGCCGCCTGCTCAAGCCGGACGAGATGAATGCTTTGCTGCGCCAGATGGAAGCAACACCGGGCTCCGGCACCTGCAACCATGGCCGCCCGACCTATATCGAGCTCAAGCTCGCGGACATCGAACGGCTGTTCGGCCGGCGATAAGATCTTTCAGCCCGGACCGTTTCCGCTTTTTCGGAAACGTTCCGATCCATCGTCTAATGCAATTCCGGATGCGAACCGGCTGCCCACTTTTGCTGGAATTGCTCTAGCGCTTCATGTTGACGATGATCACGCCGCCAAGCGCAAGCACGCCGCCGATGATGCCGAGCGTCGTCGGCACCTCGCCGAGCCAGGCAAAGCCGATCGCAGTCGCGACAGGCGAAACCAGATAAAGATAGTTTGACGCGCGCGCGGCCGGCAGTCGTGACAGCGCCGTCGCCCAGGCGGCGTACGAGATGAAGCTGGGGATCAGGCCGAGATAGATTACCGCGCCAAGGCCTGCTGCATCGGCATGCGAGGCCTGAACGAGGCTTTCCGGGAAGAACGGTGCCAGGCACAGTGCGCCAAGCACCATGTTCCATTGCGAGACCGTCAATGGATGATGTCGAGAAAACAGGGGCTTCTGCACGATCGTGTTAACCGACGAACACAGCGCGGAACCTAGGATCAGCAGCGCACCGGTGTTGAATGTCAGCCCGTTACCCTCGCCCATGGCGATGACGCCGATGCCGGCAAAGGAAACGAAGGTGCCAATCCAGGCCAGCACCGGGAACCGTTCGCCGAGCAGGAACATTGCCATGATGGCGGTGAAGATCGGGCTGACATTGATGATGAAAGCCGCGGCTCCCGCCGATACCGTTGTCTCGCCGATGTTGAGCATCGCCGTATAGAGCGCGACGAAAATCGCGCCGCCGAAACCGAACCGCCACAGCTCGTTCAGCCTGGGCAATGCCGGGCGTTTGATGGCGAGGAAGATCGCGGCCGGCACGGCGGCGATGGCAAAACGCAGCGCCCCGAGTTCCAGCGGGCCGAAGGCGGCCAGACCGGCACGGATCGCCGGGAAGGCCGAAGCCCAGCCGACAACGGTAAGCGCCACCGCCAGCATCGCCGTGACATCTGTCCGCTGTTCCGAATTCGCCATGCTCATCTGTGCACTCATCGTCTTTCTCCGCGCCAGCTTTCGGTCGCGATGACACAAAACGCTTTTCCAATGGCGTTGACAAACGACGAAATCGAGGATGAGCTGTGAGCATGGATCACAGCTTGGACATCCTGCCGCCACTTGAAACATTGCGCGCCTTCGACGCAGCCGCCAAGACCGGCAGCTTTTCGGCCGCGGCCGACAAGCTCAATCTCACCCATGGTGCAGTCAGCCGTCAGATCGCGCGGCTGGAGGACTGGTTTGGCCTGAAGCTGTTCGAACGCGGCGCGCGCGGCGTCTCACTGACCATCGAAGGCAATCGGCTGCATCTGCGCACCAGCGAAGCGTTCGCTTTGATTGCCAGCAATTCCGACCGCTGGGTCGAACCGCGTGGCTCTGCCGTGGTGCGGCTGGCAACCATCCCGTCGATCAGTGGGCTTTGGCTGATGCCGCGCATGGCGGGGCTGGAAAGCGGCGATCCAAAGATCAGGATCGTTCTCGACGTCGACAACCGTCAGATTGATCTCGCCGACGAAGGTATCGACCTTTCGATCCGGTGCGGGCGCGGACGCGTTCCCGAACGCATCGCCATGCAGCTGTTCGAAGAGCACATGTTCCCGATCGCTTCGCCGGCACTGGCAAAGGAGGTTGGTGCCGGCAATGCCGAGCGGCTTCTGCAATATCCTCTGATCCACGATTCGGATGCCTCCGGCTGGCGCGCCTGGTTCGGCGAACAGGGCGTCGACTACCGGCCTCGCCCTCAGGATCGCCGCTTCGAGGATTACAACCTGGTGCTGGATGCCGCCGCCTATGGGCTTGGCATTGCCCTTGCCCGGCCGCCTCTGGCCGAAGGCCAGGTTGCGGCCGGACGTGTCGTGGCCGTCGACAGGCGCACCGCACTCAACCCGGTGTCCTATTGGCTCGATCGTCCGGCGGGAAAACCGCGCGCCGCAGCCGTGGAACTCGCCCGGCGTATCGCCGAAGCGGCCAGCGTCCCGTCGGAACGCTTCCAGAGTTTTCTGGACGCAGAGCGTGAGATACTGGCCTGAGGCTAAAACACCAAGAGGACGATCAGCAGCAACAAGGCCAACGCCGCAAGCCCAAAGGCAATCATGCGGGCACCGATTGCCGCTTCCGGTGGGGCGTCCCCCAATGTCCGGTGTGACGCCTTCGCTTGCATCGACCGTCTCTTCCCTCCAGTAGCCTCTTCCTCTTGAATCTGCCTGACCCTGGTCGAAAGCGGCAAGGCCAGCGCATAGGCTGGCAAGGGTTGATTGCGAATGCCGGCGTCGTCTCGGCCGGCAAGCAACCCCGACTGGGGTCGAGCCTCCGCTTCCGTGCCAGTTTCCCTCGCCGTCGACGGCCGCGGGTTGATCGGCACCGGTTCCTCCAACTCAAGCGCGGCGCGGTAGGCCTTGATGACCTGCGGTGATGCCTCCTTTTGTGCCATCACAACTCTGCTTGGCACAACGAGTGGTGGCGCCAGCGACGGCATCGGCTCAGCACCGAGTGGCGCACGTGGCATCACCAGCGTCTTGATCAAGGCTGTCTTTGCGGGATCCGGCTTCACCGTCGGCAACGGCACATCGCCGGCCGTTGCCTGCTTGAGCAGTGAAGCGAGGCGGGAGATGGCAGCGACCATAACGATCCAAGCGGTATTTTACCCAACAATAGCCCGTCTGCGTTGTGCGAAGCTGGCGCCATGCTTGACCTTGCCTGTATTTTGTGGCGGAAACGCTTGAGGTCAGGAGCTGTCAACAAGCTTGGCCGTGTGAGCACAGGTCGATCGCGATGATGAACCGTTTCGAAGGTCCCGGTGGCCGGGAAGCCCGCATCCGCTATCTGGACGGCGATTTCCAGGTTACCAGCCCGGGCGCTTTCGTACGCTGTGCCGTAACCGGCGAGAGCATCGCGCTTGACGAGTTGAAGTACTGGAGCGTGGCGAGGCAGGAACCTTATGTCAGCGCCGCCGCCTCCCTGCAGCGCGAAATCGAAGCCAACCCGGATCTGCGCAAGCGCAGCTGACGACTGTCCTTCAAGACGAAGGGACCTATCGGCCCACGCGTCGTCTGCGCCAGGCTTCGAGGGTCTCATCGACAATGCGCTGCGGCGTGTGGTCCGGCTCGAACACCGTCTCGATCTCAAGCACGCTGAGCTTTTCCAGGAATCCAGGCGGCGTCGCGCCGTGGCGCAGGCGCGCGGCATCCTTGGCCGTGGTGACGAGCCCGAGTTTTGCTGCCTTGGCGGTCGAGAGCAATTCGGCCAGTTCGTCCTCGGCGTAGACGTGATGATCGGGAAATGAGCGGCTGAGTGCCACCTTGCCGCCAGCTTCCGCCACCGTGTCGTAGAATTTTTCCGGATGGCCGATGCCGGCGAAGGCGAGCAGACGCTTCCCGACGAGCATCTTGGCATCGCTTGGCCGTGCACGAGCGGCAAAGATCGGCTTCCCGGCACGCGCAGCCTGCCGCACCACGGCATCGGCGCCACTGCCCTCGCCCATTCTGAGCAAGGCATCCGCATAAAGAAGCTGCGTGAGCACCGATGCCCTCAGCGGTCCGCCTGGAATGACCCGGCCATTGCCGATGCCATAGCGGGCGTCCACCACGACAAGCGCAAAATCGATATGGATACGCGCGCTCTGGAAGCCGTCGTCCATGATCAGGAAATCGCAGCCGGCCTTCTCGATCAGCATGCGCGCGCCCGCGGCACGGTTCGGTGACACTGCCACGGGAGCGTGCTCGGCAAGTAGCAGCGGCTCGTCACCGACATGTCTGGCCGCATCGTGAGCTGGATCGACGATATGCGGCTCGGCAAAGGAGCCGCCGTGGCCGCGCGACAGGAAGCCCGGCTTCAGGCCCTGCTGTTTAGCGTGCCTCGCAAGGGCAATGGCGACCGGCGTCTTGCCTGAGCCGCCGACCGTGAAATTTCCGACGCAAAGCACTGGCGCATCGATCTTTTCCCGTTTCGCAGAACGCATGCGGCGGCCGGCAACCGCGCCATAGATCCAGGAGACGGGTGAAAGCAGATGGGCGCGCCAGTCCGGTTTCTCCCACCAGAACGGCGGCGCTTCGCTGGCCATCGTCAGCGGCCTCCCGCCACCTTGAGGCGGGCCTTGACGACAAGCGGCTGGATATAGGGCTCTAGCGCTCGCTGCGTGGTGGCCAGCGCGCCACGCATCTGCTCGACGGTCGCGGCACCCGCTGCCATCATCTCGCGGCGCGCACTTTCATTGGAGAGCAGGAAGTTGACGGCGCCAGCCAGCATCGGGCGATCCCGCACCAGCTTGGCGGCGCCGGCATCCAGCAGCTTTTGATAGGAATCGCGGAAATTCTGCACATTGCGGCCGGCAAGAACAGCTGTTTCGAGCATCGCCGGCTCAAGCGGGTTCTGTCCGCCTTCCGACGTCAGCGACCGGCCTACGAAAGCAATCTCTGTCAACCTGAGATAAAGTCCCATCTCGCCGATCGTGTCGCCGAGCAGGATATCGACGTCGGGCGTGATCTGGTCGTCCAGACTACGCCGCGCAACGGTAAGTCCCATTCCGGCAAATGCCTCGACGAGCTCCTCGGCACGGTTAGGGTGGCGTGGCACGACAATGGTCAGCAGGCCAGGATGGCGCGAAGCCAGCGTCTTGTGCACTTCGGCGGCAATCACTTCCTCACCGTCATGGGTCGAGATGGCGGCCCAGGTCGGGCGCCCGTCGATCTGGCGGCTGAGCAAAGCCAGTTCACCAGCGTTCACAGGCGGCGGCGGCGTATCGACCTTCAGGTTGCCGGAAACCGTCACCGGCCGCGCGCCGAGGGCCCGGAAACGCTCACCATCGACTTCCGATTGCGCGACGACATGGGCAAGGTTCTCGAACAGAGCCTCGGCGATGTTGGAACGCTTCTTCCACGAAGCGAAGGAACGATCCGACAGGCGCCCGTTGACCAGAACCTGCGGTACGCTGCGCGCGCCGAGCTCAAGGATGGTGTTCGGCCAGATCTCGGATTCGGCGATGATGACGAGGTCGGGATGCCAGTGATTGAGGAAACGGCTTACTGCCGGCCTCAGGTCCAGCGGCACATATTGATGGATGACGCGATCACCCAGCCGCTCTGCCACCAGCTTGGCCGAAGTGACGGTTCCGGTGGTTAGCACCACCGTAACGCCGTAGTCGAGGATCGAGCGGACCAGCGGGACGACCGCATTGGTTTCACCGACGCTCGCCGCGTGTACCCATATCAGCGGCCCGTCCGGCCGTTCCTGGCTGGCAACGCCGTAGCGTTCGCGGCTGCGGGCACGGTCTTCCTTACCCTTGGAGGCACGCCAGGCGACATAGGGACCAGCCAAAGGATAGGCGGCCGAACCGGCAGCGCGGTAAAGCGAAAGCATCACGCGGGCCCAGCGCTCGCTCATCGGGCCGAATCCACCAGATGATAGGCCCTGGCTGTAACCGCATTGAGCGCGTCGGTGAGTTCGAGACGCTTGCGCTCCAGCTCGGCTTCGTCCGCATTGCTCGCCACGAAGATGGGCTCGCCAGCCGCGATCGCCGAACGACCAAACGGCAGGTTGATGGTGGTCTTGTCCCAGCTCTTTTCCAGAACCTTGCGGCGGCTGGTGGCAAGTGCCGCCGGGATGATCGGCCGGCCTGACAGCTTGGCAAGCAGGATGACGCCGAGACCGGCATCGCGCGGCGTGCCATGCGGAATATCGGCAATCATGCACACATTCTTGCCGGCCATCAGCGATTTCTTGAGCCCGATCAGCGCTTTGGCCCCGCCCTTGTCAATGTGCCGGGCATCCGCCCGGCCACCCGACCCGCGCACGGTCTCGATACCGAAGCGTTCAATGACCTGCGCGTTGATCTCGGCATCGGCACTGCGCGAGACCATAGCAACCAGCCCGCGCTTGGAAGGATAGAAGGCCGGCATCAGGATATGCTGGCCGTGCCACAGGGCGATGATGCCGGGCTCAATGCCTTCATATTCCTTGTCACTGAACCTGGCAGACTGGGCAAGGCGCGGATTGGTGAGCCGAATGAAGCGCATCGTCAGCGTGAACAGGCTGACGATCAGGCCTTTGACGAAACGCGACTGTGCAAGCGGCTCGCGCACCTTCTTCCACAGCGGCTTCAGTGCGCTGTTGGAGCGCTTCCTTTCGGCCGCGGGCCGGTCGACCTGCGGTTTCGCCACCTGCTCTTCCATCGTCACGCGCTGGCCTGACCCTGCGGGTCGAGCAGGCGATGCAGGTGCACGACGAAATAGCGCATGTGCGCGTTGTCGACGCTGGCCTGCGCCTTGGACTTCCAGGCGTTCAGCGCCGACTGGTAGTCGGGATAGATGCCGACGATGTCGAGTGCGTCGAGATCGCGGAACTCGCTGCCGCCTAGCGTCGCCAGTTCGCCACCGAACACCAGGTGCAAAAGCTGTTTCTTTCCGTCTTCCCCGGTCATGTCCGTCCTTCACATCATGTGATTTGGTGCTTGGTCTAGACCAAAGCCGCCAATTTTGAAACCTATGAAACGCCTCAGCCAGCGTGTCCGGAAATCACGCCCGCCATCATGGCAAGCATTTCACCACTTCCCGCGGCCAGCGCGCCATGGCTGACCTTCTCCTTGCCGAAGGCGGGCGTGGTCCCTTGGCTGTCGATCAGCCGCCCGCCTGCTTCACGCAGGATGAGCTCGGCTGCGGCGATATCCCAGTCATGCGCATTCGGCTTGACGAAAGTCGCATCCAGACTGCCCTTGGCAATCATCGCAAGCCGATACGCCAGGGAAGGGATATAGGTTGTGCGCTTCAGCCTTGCCTGCCAGGCCTCCGGCACCAGGTCTTGCAAGGCTTTCGGCCCACCCAGTTCAGCAACGGCAGGCGTATTGCGAACCTTGATGCGCTCGCCGTTGAGGAAGGCACCCCTGCCCGGTATCGCCCAATAGGTTTCGTGCGCCGCCGGACATTCGAGCACGCCAGCGATCGGCTTGCCATCTTCGACCACCGCGACGCTGACGCACCAGAATTTCTGGCCATCGAGAAAGCCACGTGTTCCGTCGATCGGATCGACGACGAAGACACGGCGCGCCTTCAGGCGCTCCGGACCGTCAGTCGTTTCTTCCGACAGCCAGCCATAATCCGGCCGCGCCGCCAGCAGCGTGTTGCGCAGATAGGTGTCGGCGGCATAGTCAGCCTCGCTGACCGGAGACGTCCCGCCTTTCATCCAGACTTCCGGGTTCTTGCCGAAATAGCGCAGCGCAATCACGCCTGCTTCGTGCGCAGCATCACGCAGCAAGGCAAGGTCTTCATCCGCGCCGGTGAGTCTCGCTGCATCAACTTCCGGCAAGGGTCATTCCTTCGATGAGCAACGTCGGCGCAGCAGTGCCGTATTCGCGGTCGAGGTCATTGGCCGGCACGAGCCCGAGGAACATCGTCTTGAGGTTCGAGGCGATCGTCACCTCGGAGACGGGATAGGTGAGTTCGCCATTCTCGACCCAGAAACCGGAGGCGCCACGGCTGTACTCGCCAGTCACCATGTTTACGCCCTGGCCGAACACCTCCGTGACATAGAAGCCGGTCTTCAAGGCCGCGATCAATTCCTCAGGCGAACGATCACCCGGTTCGATGGCAAGGTTGGTGGATGATGGCGAAACCTGCGAACCGCTGCGAGCGCCTCGACCATTGGTGGTGAGGCCGAGTTCGCGCGCCGCCGAAGTCGAAAGAAACCAGTGGTTGAGCACGCCCTTGTCGACCATCAGGAGCTTTTCACCGCCAACCCCCTCGCCGTCGAAAGGACGCGAAGCCTGACCGCGCCGACGCAGCGGCTCGTCAGTCACGGTGATCGCAGCCGAGGCCACCTGCTTGCCCATCATATCGCGCAGGAACGAGGTCTTGCGCGCCACCGAAGCACCGTTGATGGCACCTGCGAGATGGCCGGCGATACCACGCGCTACGCGCGGATCGAACACGACCGTAACGGTGCCGGTCGGAACCTTGCGTGCACCGATGCGCTTCACGGCCCGCTCACCCGCACTGCGCCCGATCGCCTTCGCATCGTCGAGGTCGGCAAAATGCAGGTGAGACGAGTAATCATAGTCCCGTTCCATGCCGGTGCCCTCACCCGCGATCACGCTGGCGGATCGGGAAAAACGCGTGGCGGCATACTGGCCGAGGAAGCCGTGCGATGTTGCGAGCACAAGTCCGCCCATGCCGGCGCCGGCGGCGCTGCCACCCGAATTGGTCACGCCTTTGACTGCGAGCGCTGCCTCTTCCGCGGCAAGAGCATCCTCGCGCAACCGGTCGGCGGAAACTTGCGTGTTGTCGAAAAGGTCGAGATCGTTCGCACCATTCGCAAGCAGCGAGGGATCCGCTAACCCCTGATACGGATCTTCGGGAGAGACCTTGGCCATAGCCACGGCTCTTTCGGCCAGCGATTTTGGATCCGAGGCGGCAGTTGCCGAAACGGAGGCGACACGATTGCCGACGAAAACACGCAGCGACACGTCTTCGCTTTCCGACGCGTTGGTGTTTTCCACCTTGCCGAGCCGAACCGAAACGCTGGTTGAACGACCGAGCACCACGACGGCATCCGCTGCATCGGCGCCAGCCTTCTTGGCGGCATCAACGAGCGCAGCGACGCGATCGGTCAGTTTCGAAGTGTCGAGCGTATCGGCCATGCTGATTTCCTGCTTTTCCGCGGCCGCGCTTTTGCGCGGGCGCCGTAGCACCATCTATTGTCCCCGTCCGGTCTGCGCAATGCCGAAAGCCAATCCGCCGCAGCTCGGGACGTGAACCTACCCCTGAGCTTCGGCACGGGCCGGGAATTGTTCGCTCCAGCGACACAACCCTTCCGCGCCTGCACAGAGTGCTGCGCCAGTTTCCGTCAGCGAATAGACGACTTTAGCCGGCAATCCCGCATAGACCTGCCTGTCGACGAGCCCATCGGCCTCCATCTCACGCAATTGCTGCGCCAGCATCTTTTCACTGATATCCGGAATGGAATGGCGCAGCCGGCCGAACCGACGCGGCGCGGTGGAAAGCGCACAGAGGATGTCGATCTTCCACTTGCCGGCGACCAGCTTCATCGCGATCGAGAAGCCATTCTCCAAAGGCCTGTTCATCCCCGTTCTCCTTACCAGAGGGTAACCACTTACGCTTTCGTGCGTATTGGCCTGCCCCCTTCCACCTCATAGCTCTCGGCCAACGGCAAGAAAGCCGTCCGTTCAGCCGATCGATATGGAGTGTCGCAATGAAGCCTGCAATCACTGTTTTGGGAACCGGACGCATGGGAGCGGCGCTCGTCCATGCACTCTTGAAGGCGGGGCACCGCACGACGGTCTGGAACAGGACCCTCGAAAAGACGGTACCGCTCGCCGCCGCGGGTGCTGCTGTCGCAACATCGGTGCGGGAGGCTGTCCAAGCGAGTGAAGTCATCATCGTCAACGTCACCGACTATCCTGCGACCGCCGTATTGCTGCGCGGCGACGTTGCCCAGGCTCTTCGCGGCAAGCTGGTGGTAGAGCTGACGTCCGGCACACCGCAAGGCGCACGCGAAACCGGTGGATGGGCCGAGGATCACGGCGTCACCTATCTCGACGGTGCGATCTTGGCCACGCCGGATTTCATCGGCACGGAGCACGGCACTCTCCTGGTCTCGGGACCACAACAGGCCTTCGAACGGAGCAAAGATATGCTTTTGGCGTTGGGCGGCAACGTCCAGCATGTCGGCGACGATCTCGGACTGGCGAACGCACTGGACAGTGCCTTGCTTGCTCTGATGTGGGGATCGCTGTTCGGCGCGCTGCAATCCATTGCGGTGTGCCGAGCTGAAAACATCGATCTCGGCGAATTGGCACGGCAGTGGACCGCAACCGCCCCGGTGGTCGAGGGGCTTGTCGCAGACCTGATAAAACGCACCAAGGCAGGACGGTTGGCGGCAGACAACGAGACGCTGTCATCGATCTCTCCTCACTACAGCGCATTCCGGCACCTGGTGGAACTCATGGAAGTGCGCGAGATCGACCGTACCGTGGTTGACGGTTATGATGCCATCTTCCGCCGGGGGATTGCCGCAGGCCACTTGCACGACGATTTCGCAGCATTGTCGCAGTTTATGGGAAAGGCCGGATAGAATGTCCCTGACGCATCTCATCGACACCTATTGTGCATCCTGGTCCAACCAGGATGCACAAAGGCGTCGCTCCTTGTTGTTGTCGGTGTGGAGCGATGGCGCGACCTATACGGATCCAACCGCTCATACGAACAGTGCCGATGAACTGCTCGCGCATATTGCGGGAATCCAGGCGCGGTATCCGGGCGCCCGCATCGTCCGGACAAGCGCAGTAGACATTCATCATGACATTGCGCGCTTTGCCTGGAGATTTGAGCTGCCAGACGGCTCGTCATTTCCCGAAGGACTGGATATCGCCTTCCTCGATCCCGGCCAGACGCGCATAGCCCGCATCATCGGCTTCTTCGGACCACTGGCGGCGAACTAGCCCCGGCTGCGGCATCGGCGATGGGCAGGTCGATATTTGCGACGAGCTCGCGCATGTGGTTGTGTTTGGGAATTCTCTTGGCCAAGACGCGAAAGATCCAGTCATGCCCCCCTTTCATCTCGCTTTTCCCGTTCGCGATCTGAATGAGACACGGACCTTCTACGGAGAAGTGCTCGGCTGCCGCATCGGGCGCTCTTCGGATACCTGGGTCGACTTCGATCTCTACGGTCACCAGATGTCGGCGCATCTGCGCCCCGGCACAGCCCTCGCTCAGCGCGACGGCGCTGTCGATGGCGTCGTGGTGCCGATCCCGCATTTCGGCGCCGTGCTCCCCATGGACGAATGGGAAAAACTCGCTGCTCGGCTGGACGCACGCGACGATATCGACTGGCTCGAACGACCGATGGTGCGTTTCAAAGGTCAGCCAGGCGAACAGGCCACGCTCTTCATCCGTGACCCTTCAGGAAACGCTCTGGAGTTCAAGGGCTTCCACTCACTGGAACAGGTGTTCGCGCACTGATCTTCAGGCGACGGGCGAAGCTATTCCTGTGGCTCGAGCCGCGCCTCAAGCGCAGCTTCGACGGCGCGTTTCACTTCGTCCTTCACCGCCTCCGTTTCCGCCATCACCGCATCGATCTTCATGAAGTCGAGCACGCGGAAGCGCGAGACCGGCGGGCGGATGAGGATATCGGGATGGCACTGAGTCAGCTTGTTGGCGATGATCGACTGCATCAGCAACTGGGTCGCACCGAACATCAGGTCGATCGAAGTCGGCCTCTTGCTGCCCTCTTCCGGGCCGCCGACGACATCGACCGCAATGGTGATATCGGCCACGCCTTCAACCAAGTCGAACGGTACCGGATTATAGATACCGCCGTCGATCAGCATGCGGCCGTCGCGCATGACCGGCCGGAACACCGCCGGAATCGCCGCTGAGGCGGCCAGCGCCGAATGCAGTTCGCCGCTGTCGAACACCGCCAGCTTGTGACCGAAATAGTCGGTCGCAGTCACCTTGAGCGGAATCTTCAGCTCTTCGAAGCTGGCCGGCACGACTTCCGGCAGGAAAGCCTTGAGGATGCGCTCGACATTGAACTGACCGAAGCGAAAACCGCCTTCCATCGCCTCAGCCAAGGTGCCCGGGCGGGCACGCCACATGCGGCTTGCCACCTGGGCCCGGGTGCCGAGTATGGAGCGCGCATAATCGTGGATGTCCCGGCCACTCATACCGGAGGCAACCCCTGCCCCGATCAGCGCGCCGATCGAGGAACCGGCAATCGCGACTGGCTTGATGCCGAGTTCGTCCAGCGCCTCGATGACATGGATGTGCGCCAGTCCGCGCGCGCCGCCGCCGCCGAATGCGATGGAAAAGGACGGGCTCAACCCTTGCCCCCCGTGGCGAGCGCAGGCCCGACCACAAGGATCGCCGGATCGACCGACAACAGTTTCCTGGCCACCGCCTTCACCTCGTCAAGCGTCACACCATTGATATAGGCGGTACGACGCTGGATATAGTCAATGCCCAGCTTGTCGAGTTGCAGTTCGACCAGCGTATTGGCGATAGAACTCGACGAATCCAGATTGTTGATGGCATAGGCGCCGATGAGGTTCTTCTTCACCGCAGCCAATTCCTGATCGGTCGGTCCTTGGGTCGCCAGGCCCTGCACCACATCACGCACGATCTTCAGCGTCTCAGCCGCCCGGTCCGAGCGTGTTGCAGTACCAACGCTCAACATAGCCGAATGGCGGCGATCGACCAGCGATGAGGAGACCCCGTAGGCAAGCCCCCGCTTCTCTCGCACCTCCTGATAGAGGCGTGACGTGTAGGCCTGGCCACCCAGGATCTCATTGAGCAGCGCAGCGGCATAAAAATCCGGCGCATCGCGCGCAACGCCCGGGAAAGCCCACTGCAACGACGTCTGCGGCTGATCGTAGTTGACCTCGACAGTCTGGCCAAGCTTCAGATCGACATCGGCAAGCGGCCGCAGTTGCTGCTTTTCCGGCAGACCGCCGAAGATTTCGTCGAGCTTGCGCTTCAATGTTTCAGCATCGATCGCGCCGACGACGGCGACATGCAAACCATCGCGGCCGAACATCGCCGTGTGGAAAGCGCGCAGATCGTCCTGGGTGATCGCCGCCACGGTTTCCTCTGTGCCGTTTTCCGGGTTGGCGTAAGGATGATTGCCGTAGAGTGCCTTGCGCCATTTCGCCTGGGCGATGGTCTCGGGATTGCGGGCGTTCGACTCGATGCCGGAAATGATCTGCGCCCGGATGCGTTCCACCGGCGCAGGATCGAAACGTGGTTCTTCGATCGCCAGTTTGAGCAGGCCCAGCGCATCATCCCGCTTTTCTGCCAGCATGCGCATCGTGCCGTAGAAGCCGTCACGGGTCTCTTCGAAACTCATTTCCGCGCCGACATCGTCGAGCTTGATCTGGAAGGCATCACTGTCGAGATCGCCTGCCCCTTCGTCGAACAGGCCGGCCATCAGATTGGCCGTCCCCTCCTTGCCGGCGGGATCCTGGCTGGCACCGCCGTCGAAAACGAAACGCACGGTCACGATCGGTACGGTGTAATCTTCGACCAACCAGGCGGTGATGCCCTTGTCGGACTTCACCTCCTGAATGTTCATGGCAGCCGAAGCGGTGAATGCCGGAAGTATCAGGAAGATCAAGCCCAGAGCAATTCCAGCAAAAGTGCGCGGTTTTGCGTAAAGACCAAAAATTGGGGCGCTTCCGCGTTTCCGAGAAAAGCGGAAGCACTCAAGCAGAAGCCGGACCGTCAGTCCGACCGCATGGGCATGGGCGGGTTTTGATGCCGTCATCGCTCAGTTCCCCGCCTTGGGCAAGAGATAGCCTGTCACCACTTTGTCGAGGACCAGATAGCGTTGTGCGGCCGCCTTGACCTCGTCGGCACCGACCTTGCGGACGCGCTCCGGCCACTCTTCGACATCCTTGACCGTGCCGCCTGTGGTCAACACGCTGCCATAGATATTGGCCATCGAGTCCTGCCGGTCGCGGGCGAAGATCATTGATCGAATGAAACGGTTCTTGGCCCGCTCCAGTTCGTCTGCGTTGACGCCGTCGCGCGCGATCTTTTCGATTTCCACGCCAACAGCCTTCTCGACCTCGTTCAGCTTGGCGGTTCCGCGCGGCGTAGCATAGGCGGCGAAGACGGTGTCGTCCAAGGCCCGGCCCTGGAACCCGGCGCCAACGCTGGCCGCGATGCCCTGCTTCACGATGAGCTCTTGATAGAGGCGGCTGCGCGTGCCGCCACCAAGGATCTCTCCCAGCAGGTCGAGCGCTTCCGCCTCCCCCGGTTTGGCAGTGTTGTAGGAAGGCACAACCCATTGCATTGAAAAATTCGGTACACTGACACGCGCGTCGGCGAGCGTCACCGAACGAGCCGTCGTTTTTTCCGGCTCCTTGGGGCGAATGCGAGGTGGCAGGTCTGGGCCACGTGGCACCTTGCCGTAGTTCTCTTCCGCCAGCTTGCGAACGGCTTCAGGCTCGACATCACCGGCAATGACCAGGACGGCATTGTTCGGCGCGTAGTAACGGTCGTAAAACGCCTTGGCGTCGACGCGGTTGAGTTGCTCGATTTCCTGCATCCAGCCGATCACGGGGATACGGTAGGGCTGGTTCATGTAAAGCGTTGCGTTGACCGCCTCGTCGAGCTGCGCCTGCGGGTCACTGTCGATACGCGAACGGCGCTCTTCCATGATGACATCGCGCTCGGTGGTCACGGCTTCGTCGCTCAACACGAGATTGCGCATGCGATCCGCCTCGAAACCCATCATCTGGCCAAGCGCCGATGGCGGCACCGTCTCGTGGAAAGCGGTGAAATCATAAGAAGTGAAGGCATTATCGTTGCCGCCTATATCGGCGACGGCCTGGTCGAGCGCACCGGCCGGATGATTGCTGGTGGCCTTGAACATCAGGTGTTCGAAGAAGTGCGCGATACCGGACTTTCCCGGCGGTTCGTCGGCACTGCCGATCTTGTACCAAACCATGTGGGTCACGATCGGCGCCCGATGGTCGGGAATGACCACCACCTGCATGCCGTTGCCCAGTGTGAACTGGCTGATCGTACCCTCAGGAGGTGCCTGCTCGGCCAGCGCCGGGCTGGCCAGCAAAGCGCCCAGCGATACCGCAAGCAACATGCGGCGCGGCCAACCTTTGCGAATTCCCATCGACCGCTCCGCTTTATCTGCAACCATGAGTCTTCGCCGATTCTCCTTGCATGCCCCTGCCCGTCTTGCCGCAAATCTGGGCCGAAGTCAGGCCGCAACACGAAAAGGTCTGGTCAGGCGGCCTCGATGAAGCGAATGACGGTTTCGCCGTAATTGCGTTCATCGATCACGGAAAACCCTGCCCCCGGCTGAAACGGGACGGCCGCTGTCTCCTCCACCACGCAAAGAGCGCCTGGCAGCAGCCAGCCGCCGGCGCGTGCGGATTGCAGCGCCTGTTCGCCCAGGCCTTTGCCATAAGGCGGATCGGCAAACAGCAGGCCGAAAGGCGCCATTGTCCCGGCCTCGCCGAGTTTGGTGGCATCGCGACGGAAGATCTTGGTGCGGCCGGTGAGACCGAGGGCCTCGACATTGGAGCGGATCAATCCACGCCCTTCCGCCGATTCCTCGATGAAAACCCCATAAGAAGCGCCCCGTGACAACGCCTCGAGGCCGAGCGCACCAGTACCGGCAAAGAGGTCGAGGACGCGTGCGCCTTCCAGCTTCTCGCCAAAACGATGCGCCAGCACGTTGAATACGGCTTCCCGCGCGCGATCGGTGGTCGGGCGAATGGATTGATCGCGCGGTGTCGCCAGCGGCCGTCCGCGAAATTCACCGCCGACAACCCGCATCAGCGCGACCGTGGGCCTTTGCCCGGTCCCTTGCCGCGCGGCGCACCGCCCTTGTCGTCAAAGGAGCGACCGCGTGGGCCACCTTTGCCGGAACCGGGCTTTTCCGACCGCTCCGCCTTGGCGCCCTGTGGTCTCGCGCCAGGCGCCATCCACACATTGGCACGGCGCTGGCCGGGCGGGTCTATCGGCCTCTGCTCACGCTCGCCCTTCTTCGGACCACGCTCGCCGAAGCCTTTTCCGGCACCACCCTTGGCGAAGCCGCCGCGATCGCCAAAGCCTCCACGGTCAGGCTTGGTCGACAGCTTGCCGAGCGCTTCGTCCCGGCTGCCTTCGCGCCGTTTGCGCGCTTTGATCAAGCCACCCTCTCCGGCCGGACGATGATCGCCATCACGCAGCGGCTTGGGCCGCGGTTTCTCTTCGGGACGCGGCTCGGTACGGCGCACCGGCTTGTTCGAGAAAGGCATCGTGATGTCGGCGTCGAAATTGGCGCCGGCTTCCTCAATCAGGGTTTCGCCGAGCTGTTCGCGCAACGTGCGGCCCTTGATCTCCTGCACGTGGCCTTCCGGCAATTCGCCGAGCTGGAACGGACCGTAGGAAACGCGGATGAGCCGATTCACCTCAAGGCCGAGCGCCCCGAGGATGTTCTTGACCTCGCGGTTCTTGCCTTCACGCAGGCCGATGGTCAGCCAGGCGTTGGTGCCTTGCGTCCGCTCCAGGGAAGCCTCGATCGCGCCGTAGAAAACACCGTCGACCGCGATGCCGTCCCTGAGATCGGCCAGTGCCTGCTCCTCGACCTTGCCGTGTACCCGCACGCGGTAGCGGCGGAGCCAGCCTGTGGCAGGCAGTTCCAGCACGCGCGACAAGCCGCCGTCGTTGGTAAGCAGCAGCAGGCCCTCGGTGTTGATATCGAGACGGCCGATGGTCATCAGCCGCGGCAGTTCGGCCGGCAGCACGTCAAAGACGGTCTTGCGACCTTCCGGATCACGGTTGGTGGTCACCACACCGGCCGGCTTGTGGAACAGGAACAGGCGAGTGCGCTCAATCGGCGGAATTTCGGTACCGTCGAGATGGATGACGTCGTCGGGCGAAACGTTGAAGGCGGGCGACGTCAATATCTGGCCGTTGACCTTGACGCGGCGCGCAGCGATCAACTCCTCGGCGTCGCGCCGCGATGCAATGCCGGCGCGCGCCAGCCGTTTGGCAATGCGCTCGCCAGTCTCGACGGTTTCGGCCGAAGCGTGGGCACGAGGGGCAGCTTCGCGGCGTGGTCCCTTGTCGAAGGGACGTTTGGGCGCAACGCCTTCCCGCTTCTGGAACGGCTTGCGTTCGCCATCAAACTCGCGCTTCGGGCGCTCGAAGCGGCGGTCCCCGGATTCCTTGTCAAATTGACGTCCTGACCGTTCGCCTTCAAATTTGCGCTCGCCGCGTTCGAAACGGCCGGGATGCTGGCTGCCCGAGCCTTCGCGTTTTTCATAAGGCTTGCGATCCGGACGAAAGCCGCCTTCGGGTCGCGGACCACGCGGCCGGTCACCAGTAAAGTCGCGCTTCGGGCGCTCAGCATCCGCCGAATGGCCCCCGCGTGGTGCATAGGGTTTGCGCGGACCGTCGCGCTTGACGAAAGGCTTGCCCTCACCGCGCGCACCTTGCTCGAAAGGCCGCTTGCCATAGGAGCTACCGCCTTCGCGCTTCTCATATGGCTTGCGGTCTTGCCGGACGTCACCTTCCGAGCGCGCGCTGCGAGGACGATCCGCGAAATCGCGTCTCGGCCGCTCGCCTTCAGCCGCACGGTCTTCGCGCGGCGCATAGGGTTTGCGTGGACCATCGCGCTTGACGAAAGGCTTGCCTTCGCCACGTGCGCCTTTCTCGAAAGGTCGCTTGCCGCCATCCTCGCGCTTCTGCCACGGCTTGCCGCCGCCCGGCTTGAAGTCGCCACGGGGCCGCTCGGCTGTTGCCTTGTCGCCATCAAAACGCTTGGCGAACGGCTTCTTGCCAAAGCCAGGCTTTCCACCCTTACCGGGCTCGCGGCCGCGTGGACCGTCTGTTCTGGGACCGCGCGAACGCGGCGGCTTGTTGTCTTTGTCGTCCATCTTGCCTTGCTCACCAGAGCTGAATGCGATCGGCATTCCGCCCTATTTCCTTGATTTGTCGCGCGGTCACGGCGTCGCGCGTCGGAAACGACGCGTCAGGACGCTGTAACGCTTCTGTTGTGCGCGTGATCCGGTTCGAAATCGATATCGGTTTTCGAAGTCGCGCGCTAGATAACAGGATCGCCGCCGAGTGGCGAGGACTTATTCTAAGCGCGTTCAGGAGCCGAAACAGCGTGAAACGACCAGATTTCATGGCAGCCGCGCTGAGGGAAGCCGAGGCTGCCGCTGCGCGCGGTGAAGTGCCGGTCGGCGCGGTCGTCGTGCATGGCAACACGATTGTTGCCGCCGCGGGCAATCGCACCCGGGAACTGTCGGACCCTACCGCACACGCAGAAATCCTGGCAATCCGCGAAGCCTGCCAGAAACTTGCCAGTGAAAGGCTCAGCGACCACGATCTCTACGTAACACTGGAACCTTGCGTGATGTGCGCGGGCGCGATCTCGTTCGCCCGGCTGCGCCGGCTCTATTTCGGCGCAGCCGACGAAAAAGGCGGTGCAATCGTCAACGGGCCGCGCTTCTTCTCGGCTCCCACCTGCCATCACGTCCCGGATGTTTATGCAGGCTTCGCCGAAGCGGAATCTTCAGCCATTCTCAAGGACTTCTTCCGGGATCGGCGCTAGAGCGTCTCCATTTTTCATGGAAGCGTGGAAATGCTCTAACTCTTTGTTTTTACACAATTCTGGACGAAAAACCGCTACACACTTTTCCTGGAATTGCTCTAAAATGCTGTTCGAAATGAATAACGCCGCTGCAAGGCAGCGGCGTTTCATTTTCAAAGGCCTTCAGCAGCCTAGTTCCACCAGTCGAACCAGCCCGACTTGCCGCTCTTGGCCTGGGCTTCCTTTTTCAGGCGCCGTTCCTTTTTGTATTCGTCCTCACCCAGATCGCCTTGCGGGGCGCTATCGGCAGCTGTGCGATAAACCACCGGCGGATCGGTCAGAAAACGGCGGCTGGTCGGCGTGCTCTGCTGGCTTGCAGCGACGCGTTTCGCCACTTCGGCGCGGCGGGAAACAGCCTGACCGCTATCGGGAGCTGGCGGATGGCTCGAACCCGACTCGGCCATTGCCTTACGCACGGCTACCGGGTCGCTCTGCACGTCGTCGCCAATGATACCTGGCTCGTAGTTCGGATTGTTCTCGTTGGCAGTCGCCTCAGCCCGCAAGCGCGCCCGGCGCTGCTCCGGCGATTCCGGCCATTCGCCGCCTGCGGTCTGCGTGATGGAATCCTGCGGCGCCGGCAGCGCTTCCTTCGCGCCCGCTTTCGGCTTCACCAGCGTCGCACGCGGCTTGTAGTCGATGGCATCGCGCTTTGGTGGACGCAGCGAGATCGCGTTCGAGACGTCGCCGAGCAACTGTTCGCCCGCCGGCGTGCCTGTACCGTAGGTTGGTGAGCCGACGCAGCCAGCCAGCGCAAAGCCGGACACCATGAGCGGCACCAGAACCAACGCACGCGCGCGGTGTCTTTCGGTCATGCTGATTCTTATCACTCTCGACCTCTGGCCAGCCCCGGTGACCCGGAAATGAAAACGCTATGCGCTCATTCAACGGGAATCCGGCGATAGTTTGTCATTGTTGTTCGTCGGAATTTCGCGTCTTTACCTCAACGCCGGGTTAAGGGCAACGCCGGCAGCTGTACTACCACCGGCATTGCAACGCCTCCTAAAGCCTAAAAGCGGCCAAGTGCCTTCATTTCACGCAGCGCTGCCGCGTCGCGCGCCGATACGTCCGGATAGGCTGCATCGGAGCCGACATCCGCCGTGTACCGCCACGAACGCGCGCATTTGACCAGACCGCGATCTTCCGCCTTGGCAATGACGACGGCAACACCGGGCACTTCGCGCAATGCGAAAGCATCGGCAGGTGCAGCATCATGCGAGATGACGAGGTCAGACGTGATGCTGATCTCGGCCAAGTCGATACCGGCAAGAGCCGCTTCCAGGCTGGCATCGCCGAGATAGACGACCGGTACAGCCTCCAGCGACGAGCCGATGGTCTTCTTGGCACGCTCCAGCTCCAGAGCGCCGGTAACGACGCTGCGTACCTGCCGCACCTTGCGCCATTTCTCGGCAAGTGCCTCGTTACGCCAGGCCGAAGGCACCGCCGGCATCTGTTCCAGATGCAGCGATTCGGCTTGCGGATTGCGGTCCAGCCAGGCCTCTTCCGTGGTGAAAGGCAAAAGTGGTGCCAGCCACTTCACCAGGCAGTCGAACAGGTGGCGCACCACCTGCACCGATGCCTTGCGCTTCACGCTGGAAGGCGCATCGCAGTAGAGCGCGTCCTTGCGGATGTCGAAATAGAAGGCCGAGAGCTCGACGACCATGAAGTCGAGCAACGCACGTGTGATGCGCTTGAACTCGAAGGCGTCAAATCCCGAGCGCACCAGTTCGTCGAGTTCGGCCAGCCGGTGCAGCATCAGCCGCTCCAGTTCCGGCATTTCGGCAAGCGGCACTTCTGCACCGTCATCATGCGCCAGCGTACCCAGCATCCAGCGGATGGTGTTGCGCAGCTTGCGGTAGGCGTCGATGTTGGTCTGCAGGATGGTCTTGCCGAGCCGCTGGTCCTCCCAGTAGTCGGTCGTTGCCACCCATAGGCGCAGGATGTCGGCGCCGGACTGCTTGATGACATCCTGCGGCACAACGGTGTTGCCGAGCGATTTCGACATCTTGCGGCCTTCCTCATCCATGGTGAAACCATGGGTGACGACCGTATCGTAGGGCGCCCTGCCCCTGGTGCCGCAGCTTTCCAGCAGCGAGGAATGGAACCAGCCGCGATGTTGGTCGGAGCCTTCGAGATAAACGTCGGCCGGCCATTTGAGGTCGGGACGATCTTCCAGCGTGAAGGTGTGGGTCGAACCGGAATCGAACCAGACGTCGAGGATGTCCATGACCTGCGTCCATGGCTCGTTGGCGCGAGAACCAAGGAAGCGCTCGCGTGCGCCTTCGGCGAACCAGGCATCCGCGCCTTCGGTCTCGAAAGCCTCGACGATGCGGGCATTGACCGCCTCGTCCTTCAGCACATTGCCGTCGACGTCGGCGAAGACGGCGATCGGCACGCCCCAGGCACGCTGGCGCGACAGCACCCAGTCGGGGCGCTCCTCGATCATGGAACGCAGGCGCGTCTGGCCGGCGGCCGGAACGAAGCGCGTGTCATCGATCGCCTTCAGCGCCCGGCTGCGCAGCGTCGTGCCGTCGCCGAGTTCCTTGTCCATATAGACGAACCACTGCGGCGTGTTGCGGAAGATGATCGGCTTCTTCGAACGCCACGAATGCGGATACTGGTGCTTCAGGCGTCCGCGCGCGAACAGCGCATTCACCGCGATCAGCGCCTCGATGACGGCCTTGTTGGCGTCGCCCTTCTTGCCGTTGTCGTCGATGACACGCGCCGGCCCGCCCTCGCGGTCGGGACCGAAGCCTGGCGCGTCCTTGGTGTAGAAGCCGGCATCGTCGACCGGGAACGGGATCGCAACATCGATGCCCTGTTTGCGCAGTTCCGGTGCGGCATCCATCCAGGCCTCGAAGTCCTCGCGACCATGACTGGGTGCCGTGTGCACGAAACCGGTGCCGGCATCGTCGGTGACGTGCTCGCCGGCGACCATCGGCACGACGAAGTCATAGCCGCCGCCAAGCCCCTTCAATGGATGAGAAAGCGTATACTTGCCAAGCTCTTCCGCGGGGACGCTGGCGAGCCGCGTCATCGTCACTTTCGCCTTCGCTGCCGAATCTTCGGCAAGCGCATCGGCAAAGATCAGCTTCTCGCCCGGCTGCGGGCCGAAATCGTTCTCTGCCGCCGTGACCTCGTAGAGACCGTAAGCGACACGCGGCGAATAGGCGACGGCGCGGTTGCCCGGGATCGTCCACGGCGTGGTCGTCCAGATGACGACCTGGGCGCCGGCGAACGCGCCGGTCGCGCCATTGACCGGGAACTTTACCCAGATCGTGTCGCTCTCATAATCCTGATATTCGATCTCGGCTTCGGCCAGCGCGGTGCGTTCGACCACCGACCACATCACGGGCTTGGAGCCGCGATAGAGCTGGTCGCTTGTCGCGAATTTCAGCAGCTCGCCGGCGATGCGGGCCTCCGCGTGGTAGGCCATCGTGGTGTACGGGTTGTCGAAATCGCCGATCACGCCGAGGCGCTGGAATTCGTCGCCCTGCACCTTGATCCACTTTTCCGCATAGGCGCGGCACTCCTGGCGGAAAGCCACCATGGCGGCCGGCTGCGAGAGATCCGGCTTGGATTTTCCCTTGGAGCGATAGTTCTCTTCCTCGATCTTCCATTCGATCGGCAGGCCGTGGCAGTCCCAGCCCGGCACATAGTTGGAATCGAAGCCGCGCATCTGGAACGAGCGGACGATGATGTCCTTCAGGATCTTGTTCAGCGCATGCCCGATATGGATGTTGCCGTTGGCGTAGGGAGGCCCGTCATGCAGCACATATTTCGGCCGGCCGGCGGCGGTTTCACGCAGCCGCTTGTAGAGGTCCATATCCTGCCAGCGCTGGACCAGCACCGGTTCCTTTTCCGGCAGGCCGGCGCGCATCGGGAATTCCGTCTGCGGCAAATAAAGGGTCTTCGAATAGTCGAGGGTTTCAGCTTTGTCGTTCATCGATCTGCCATATGCGTTGCCCGTCGGCGCGAGCCTCGAGCGTTGAACTAGCATGTTTTGGAACATGTTATGGAAAAAGCGCGAGAGCGGCCCGCGCAAAAAGTCCCGGCGGCTCCGACGACCTCAGGCCGTCCGGAACACCGGGCCACTAATTCGTATCGCGATGCCGCGAGGGCGCGAAAAAGCTGTCATGGCCGCGCTTTTAGCGGATAAGCCGACAGGAATAAAGCGCTTCCCCGACAGCAAGTGTCACGACGTTTGCCGATGCGTCGGAATTCGGACTGGGAAAAGCCGAAACTACCAGATTTCGCGGACCGGAACCCGATGTTCTGGAGCGCTAGCACCGGAGCGCAGAGAGGCTGCAAGCACTCATCTGCGCTCCAATGTCATGCGCCTAGAGCTTGAAGTCGAAGCGATAGCTTGTCGAAATGCCGAAGGTGAACTGGTCCTTCGAGCCATTCTGCCTGACCAGGCTGGAATCGGCAGCTGGCCCGGTCAGTCGGCTGTACTCACCAAACAGGCTTGCCGTGATCGGATCAGTCACCTTCCAGGTGACGGCACCGCCAACTCCGACCGATTTCAGGCCACCGCCGGGCTTGTATTCGGCAAGGCCGGTGGCCGCGGATTCGGCGGCGTTGACGCCATAATAGGCATCGAAATAGCTGGCGGAAGCGAATGACATGCGCGGACCGCCCGAAATACGCACTTCCGGAGTAACATCATAAAAGGCATCGGCTGCGAAGTCGGCAACGACACCGTGATGTGCACGCAATCCCTGCCGGACTTCGCCGCGCACGCGCAGCCAGTCGAGCGGATAGAATTCGGCGAAACCACCAAGTTCCCCACCCCAGCGCACCGGATCCAGCCCTTCCAGCCCTTGCGTGTCGCTGTCGCGGCGCAGCAGGAGCTTGCCGTTCAGGCCGGCGCGGAAATTGCCGTTGTCGTAGAGGCCAAGCGAAATGTTGTCGTTGCGGGACGAAAATTTGGTGTCGCCGCCTGCCTTGCCAAGCGAGATGATCGGCTCGGCACCAAGCAGATATTTCTTGCCGCCTTCGAAATTCGGAGCGACCAGACCGGTGACGCCGACCTCGAGATACCAGTCACCGCGTATCCAGCCGAAGAAATCACCTTCGGCACGCGCGCTGGCCGGCGCAAGTAAAACGACAGCAGCGATAGCCGCCGGGAGGGACTTTGCAGGACTCATCACAACACCATGCACAACTCACCGTTGCGTTGTCTATGCGGGCCTCTTGGTAAAATTTGATTTAAATCCCCGTTTCTCAAACACATTCGGTTTCGGCTCCGTCACTGGACGTCATATTGGCACGGCGTTATCGTCCGGCTTGTGACAGGCACAACCTTGGAGAGGACGGCCATGACCCTGCCCACGGACGAACTGAAGAATGTGATCGGCGAGGCCCGTTCCAAATGGGGATGGTTCGTGGCACTCGGCGTTTTGCTGCTGATCTTTGGCGGCATCGCTTTCGGCAATCTGTTCATCGCCACCGTCGCCTCGGTCTATTTCGTGGGCTGGCTGATGTTGATGGCAGGCGCCATCGAAATCATCCACGCCTTTGGCGTGAAGACCTGGGGACGCTTCTTCTACTGGCTGCTCAGCGGCCTGCTTTATGCAGTGGCCGGCTTCTTTGCCTTCTACAATCCACTGCTCGCTTCAACCGTCTTCACCCTGCTGCTGGCCATAGCGCTGGTGGCTGCAGGCCTGATCCGTGCCTCGATCGGCTACCAGCATCGTGCTGAAAAAGGTTCAGGCTGGATCATCGCGGGTGGTATCATCACCGCACTGGCAGGCCTGCTGATTGCCCTGCAATGGCCAGTCAACAGCCTGTGGGTGCTCGGCCTGTTCCTGGCGATCGACCTTGTCTTCCAGGGCTGGACCTACATCGCCTTTGGTTTGGCTCTGAAGAGCAGCAAGGCCTAGCCCGAGATCGATTTTCATCCGTTGCGCGTCCGAATGGACGCGCAACGATCTAGAACGCAATCTTCGCATCGAGGGCTGACAGCGGCCTGACACCGGCCAGAAGCGCCCTCGCCTCCGCTTCGTCCCGCTTCATCTGCACCACGAGCGGATCGAGGCCTTCAAACTTCACTTCCCCGCGCAGATAGGCAAACAACGAGACCTCGCAGGTTTCATCATAGAGACTGTCCGAAAAATCGAACAGGAAGGTTTCCAGCAGCGGCGCGCCGTTGTCATCCACTGTCGGGCGGCGGCCGAAACTGGCCACGCCGTCATGGATCGAACCGTCCTGTCGACGGAATCGAACCGCATAAATGCCTTCCTTCAGCATTGTTTGCGGTGAAAGCCTCATGTTTGCCGTCGGAAAGCCGAGCGTGCGGCCAAGCTGCTGCCCGCCGATCACTTCGCTTTCGACCGTAAAGCGGTAGCCAAGCAGGCCTGCCGCTTCTTCCGGCTTGCCTTCCGTGAGCAAGGCGCGGATCCGGCTCGATGAGATGACCTCGGCGCCTTCATCGCAGAACGCCTCGACCTGCACGACGCCAAAGCCATGGCGTTGGCCGGCTGCGGCGAGAAAGGCAGGGCCGCCTTGGCGATCCTTGCCGAAATGGAAGTCGAAACCTGTGACGGCGCAGGAAATGCCGAGATTGCGCTCGAGGATATCGGTGATGAAGGACTCCGCCGACCGATGCGAGAACTCACGCGTGAATTCCTGCTCGATCACCGCATCGAAGCCGAAATCGGACAACAATCTGGCTTTCACCGGCGGCGGTGTCAGCACGAACAAGGGCATGTCCGGCCGAAAGACGGTGCGCGGGTGCGGCTCGAAAGTCAGCACCAGTGCAGGCACGCCACGCCGCTGCGCTTCGTCGAGAGCCTGCTGCAAGACGGCCTGATGACCACGATGAACGCCGTCGAAATTGCCAATTGCAACAACGCCGCCGCGCAGCCGCGACGGCAGCTTCGTGTCACCCGCGATGCGCTCGAACGGCTTGTGCATGCCGGCCTTCCTATTTCAGCCGCGGCATGACGGCAACCGGCCGATAGCCGTGCTTTTCGAGGAAGGCAGCAAGCTGAACCGGGTCGGGCCGCAGCGGATCGCCGTAGTCACGGGCGTGAATACCGCCGGAGATGTAGAGCACGTCGAAACCGTTGTCGGCACCGCCCTTCACGTCGGTCATCATGCCGTCGCCGATGGCCAGCGCCCGATTGCGTGGGATCTCGCGACCGAGCACTTCCGCCGCAGCTTTCATGGCAGCAGCATAGATCGGCGCGTGCGGCTTGCCAGCGATCAGGGTACGGCCTCCAAGTTGCGCATAGTCGCGAGCGAGCGCTCCGGCGCACCAGATCAGCCTTTCGCCGCGCTCGACGATGATGTCGGGGTTGGCGCAGATGAATGGCAGGTTGCGGGCGCGCAGCCTGGTCAGCATCTCCGCATAGTCTTCCGGTTTCTCGGTCTCGTCGTTGAACATGCCCGTGCAGACGACCACCTGCGCCTCGAACTCTTCGGAGATCTCGACGTCAAGCCCGTCATAGATGTTCATGTCGCGGTCCGGACCGAGGTGGAAAACCTTGCGCGGTCCCTCCGCGATCAGATCGCGCGTGACATCGCCGGAACTGACGACACGATCGAAAGTGCCGTCCGGCACGCCGATCAGCCGCATCTGGGTGATCACATCTGCGCTGCGGCGTGGCGAGTTGGTGATCAGCACGACTGCAACGCCAGCCTGGCGCGCTTCGGCCAAGGCAGCGGCCGCCGCCGGAAAATGCGTCTCGCCATTGTGAACCACCCCCCAGACGTCGCACAGCAGCACGTCGTAGCGGCCTGACACGGCGGTTAACGTCTCGATCGTCTCAAAAAGGTCCGTCATGACATCCCAGGAAAAAGGCCGCGGTTGGGGTCTCCGGCTATGGGTTTGGGCACCAGACATTGCCAGGACGGCCCCGGATTAGCCGAAGCGTTCCCGCCTGTCACCAGCTTTCGCCGTAGCCAGGCAGCGGCAACAAGAAGGAGCCTGCGCTGGCGCAATCAACCGGCGGGACGCGCCCTTGCGCAACGCACGGCAAAGATGCAATTTCCGCCAGCGCCGATAGGTTGGCGTCTTTCCTGGGGGACAGCCGTGCCCGATACCGCCAATCACATCGCCTTCGCGTTGATCTGCCTCGGCATGGTGCTGACACCCGGCCCTAACATGATCTACCTGATCTCACGTTCGCTCTCGCAAGGGCCGAAGGCAGGATTGATTTCGCTGGGCGGCGTTGCCGTCGGCTTCCTGTTCTACGTATTTTCCGCCGCCTTCGGCATCACCGCGCTGCTGCTTGCCGTGCCTTATGCCTATGATGCGTTGCGGCTCGCCGGGGCGCTTTACCTGCTCTATCTTGCCTGGCAGGCCTTGAGGCCCGGCGGTCGCTCGCCTTTCCAAGTCCGTGAACTCCCACGCGACCGGCCGCGCAAGCTGTTCATGATGGGGCTGATGACCAACCTTTTGAATCCAAAGGTCGCGGTGCTCTATCTGTCGCTGCTGCCGCAGTTTATCGACCCGGAAAAAGGCCAGGTGTTGTCGCAGCTCCTGGTGCTGGGCGTAACCCAGATCGCGATCAGCCTGTCGGTCAATGCCATCATTGCGGTGACGGCAGGCTCCATCGCGGTGTTCCTTGCCGGCCGTCCGCTGTGGATGCTCGTCCAGCGCTGGCTGATGGGGACCGTGCTGGCCGCGCTGGCTGTTCGGATGGCGACCGAAAGCCAGCGCTGAATTTCCCGCCAGGGCCGAGCAACAGCTACATCGGGCGCCGGTCAATTCCTGGTTCCGGCTCGACCACCTTGCGATAGAGGTGCCAGGTGGCATGGCCGAGGATCGGCATGACGATGGCGAGGCCGGCGAAGATCGGGATCGAGCCGATCACCAGAAGCACAGCCACGATCAGGCCCCATGCCAGCATCGGCACCGGATTCATGACGACGGCGCGCACAGAGGTGTCGATGGCCGAAACCACGCCGACATCGCGATCCAGCAGCAGCGGGAAAGCGACCACGGTCGTGGCCAAAACCACGAGCGCAAATAGGAAGCCGGTGACATTGCCCCAAATGATCAGGCCGAGGCCCTGCCCGGTGGTCAGAACGTCACGGATAAAGGTTCCTGCCGATGCCGGTGGCTGTTCGCCGAAATAGGCCATGTAGATCGACTGGGCAGTGAACAGCCACAGAAGGAAGATGGCCATCAGCATGATGCCAATGACGGCGATGGACGGCAGCGCCGGTGAATGACGCACGTCCAGAGCGCGTTTCCACGACGTATCCATGCCACGCTCGCGGCGTCGTGACATCTCATAGAGGCCGATCGCCGCAAACGGGCCGACCAACGCGAAGCCGGTCATCAGCGGATAGATGAGCTGGATGGCGTTCGAACCAGACGACCATTGCGTCAGGATCAGACCGACGATCGGATAGATCAGGCCAAGAAAGACGTAGTGCGAAGGTTTGGCCCAGAAATCCTCGGCGCCGCGTTTCAGCGCATCGAAAAGATCCGAGATGGTGATGCGGCGCACCGTGGGCAGTTCGAGCCCATGTGCACCTGCCATGACGTGAAAACCGGCCATTACCTTCCTCCCGTCGGGTTGGAGGGCGGTCATCGCCAGGATGGCCGCCCGTGGCTGCCACTCAATCAAGGAACGAAGACTAGCAGTTTTCGCCGACATTGTCGCGCTGCCGCCATCACAGATTGTTGAGGCCCGACACGCTCTGCCTGCTAAAAGCCATGATCACCCTTATGGGAGATTTGATGCTCTCCTCTTTCGACCTTTCGTCATCGACAGATCGTGGTCCCCGGCTCCACCGCCGGGCCTTCTTCACACTCGCCGGCGGTGGCTTTCTCGTCGCGCTCGCTGGCTGCGGCACCCTGCGCACGACCGGCGAAGGCGGCGGCGCTTCATCATCCGCCTCCGGACTGGTCGGAAAGATCCGTTCCAGTGCAGGACTGTCGGCGATGGCGCCGGATTCGCAACTGGAACAGGCTGCCCTACAGCAGGCGCGTTATATGGCGGGTGCCGGCCGCATGGAGCACACCACCGGCAGGGGCAAGGATTTCGCGTCGCGCGTGTCCGACAACGGCATCGAAGGGGCCGCCGCCGAAAACATCGCCCAAGGCCGCATGGACCTTACCCGCCTGTTCGACATGTGGATGAACTCGCCACCGCACCGGCGCAACATGCTCGACCCACGCTTCACACGCTTCGGCCTCGCCTATGTGGCAGATGCCAAGCGACCTGACTGGCGCTACTGGGCATTGGTGCTGGGGAAATAGCAGGATCAGGGAATATGGCAGGGCAGTAGCAGGAATATCCATGCCCGATGAACTAGACGCCATCTGCCTTATTCCCTTATTCCCTCACTCCATATGCACCGTCGGCGCACCGCCTGCCGGCGCTTGCTTTGGCGATCTCAGCAGCAACAGCAGCGGGATAGCGCATGCCGTGACGAGCGCCATCAGCTTGAAGTCCGAGACATAGGAGATCATCTGCGCCTGGATGTTGACCAGACCGTCGACCTGCGACAGCGCGGTCCGGTCGCCCATTGCCGCAGTAGGGTTGGCGAGCCACAAATTCGGATTGAACGGGTTGATGAAGGCTGACAACTCGACGTGATTGATCTGCGTGTTCTGCGTCAGCACCGCCGTGAAGGCCGAGATGCCGATCGAAGAACCGATGTTGCGCACCAGCGTGAACAGCGATGTCGCGTCCGGCAGGTTTGCCGGATTGAGCGTCGAAAATGCCATGGTCGAAATCGGCACGAACACCAGACCAAGCCCCAGGCCCTGCACGACACCCGATGTCACGATTGGCCAGGCATCCATCTGCGGCGTGAACGCGGACATCATGTAGAAGGAATAGGCTGTGAGCAGCATGCCGACGAAGATCAGCTTTTTCGGATCAACCACCTTCATCAGGCGTCCGACCGCCAGCATCGAGATCATCGTGCCGACGCCGCGCGGTGCCATCACCATACCCGTCGTCACCGTTGGATAGCCGAAGATGGCCGACAGCATCGGCGGCAGCAACGCCATGCCTGCGAGCAGGATGACGCCAATGATGAAGATGAACACCAGCGCCGCCGCGAAATTGCGATCACGGAAGATCTTGGCATCGATGAATGGCCGCTCTGAGCTGACAGTGTGGACGATGAACACCCAGAAGCCGATCAACGCCAGGCCCGTCTCGATCCAGATCTCGGTCGAGGAAAACCAGTCGGCGTCCGGACCCCGGTCCAGCATCAGCTGCAACGCGCCAACACCGAGCGACAACATGGCGAAGCCGAAGAAGTCAAAGCCGCGCAAACGCTTCGGGATACTTGGCAGGAATGCGGCCATGCCAAGGAAGGCGATGATGCCGACCGGCAGGTTGATCAGGAACACCCAGCGCCAGTTATAGCTGTCGGTCAGCCAGCCGCCCAAGGTCGGACCAACCACGGGGCCGACCATGATTCCGGCACCCCAGATCGCCATCGCCTGCCCGCGCCGTTCCTTGGGATTGATGTCCATCAGGAAGAGCTGCGACAACGGCACGATGGACGCGCCGAACACGCCCTGCATCAGGCGGAACAACACCATCGTCTCCAGGCTCCAAGCGATACCACACAAGAGCGAGAAGGCGACAAAGCCGACGACCGAACCAAGGAACAATTCCTTGCGCCCGAACTTGTCCGACAGCCAGCCCGTCATCGGCGTGACGATGGCCGCGGCGACGATGTAGGACGTCAGCACCCAGTTGATGGTGTCAGGCGACGCACCGAGGTCGCCTGACATCGAAGGCAACGCGACATTGGCGATCGTGGTGTCCAGCACCTGCATGACGGTCGCCGCCATGATGGCGACGGTGGCCAATCCGCGGTTGGGGACTTCCCGAAAGGTTTGATCTGCACTCATGGCAATACCGTCCAGTACGGAATGATCAGCGACCTGCAGGCTTTCCGGGCGGCAGGTGACCCATTTCGGGAAAATGCCAGCCGCTTGGGGGGGGTAACGGTCGGCGCCCGCTCAAAGGTGCCTGCCGCCCGGAAACTCTCGGCGGGTAGCGACGAAAGGGTAATCCGTCCGGACGGCGCCTCAGCACCGCCCCAACCCGCTTCACCTGCCGTGCCGGCCCGCCGGCAAACCGATCCTCTTCGTAAAATGCACTCCGGCTCGATTGAGCCGTCTTATTTGGCCTCGCCCGCGAAGGCCTTGCCGAACAGGCCGCCAAAGCCGCGCGAGACACCGGTGTCGACGGTAACGGAAGCGCTCATGCCTGCGCGCAGTGCAAGTTCGGCATCCTTGTCGTCGAGCTGCAGGCGTACGGGAATGCGCTGCGTGACCTTGACCCAGTTGCCGGTGGCATTCTGTGCCGGCAACAGTGAGAACTGCGCACCGGTGCCGGCGCCGATCGCCTGGACACTCGCCTCGAAGGTCTTGTCCGGATAGGTATCGAGCACGACCTCCGCCTTCTGGCCCGGCTTCATGCGTGTCAGCTGCGTTTCCTTGAAGTTGGCATCGATCCAGGTATCGCCGGTCTCGACCAGTGCGAACAGCGGCGTGCCAACGCCGACATACTGGCCGACGCGGAAGGACGCGGCCTTGTAGGCAACGCCATCGTCGGGCGCCCTCACGGTTGCCTGGGAAAGGTCGAAAGCAGCCTTGTCGCGCGCCGCAAGCGCCGCCAACACCGTCGGATGCTGGTCGGTGACGATGTCGGGATTGCCATCGAGGGCAGCTTTGGCGCTGTCGATACCCTGGACCGCAACAGAGAGATCCTGCTTGGCCTTGTCGAGGTCATTGCGGGTCTGGTCGAGGGTGGATTGCGGATTGATGCCCTTCTTCACCAGATCGACGGCACGGTCATATTGCGACTGCGCGTAGGTGACTTCGCTCGACGCCGACAATTCCTTGGCCTGGGCCTGCCTGTAGGCGGAACGCAGCTGCTCGACACCGAGCCGTGCGTTGGCGACAGCGGCATCGGCCTGGGCGAGAGCGATCTTGTAGGGTTCGGGGTCGACGGCGAACAGCACGTCACCTTTCTTCACCGGCTTGTTGTCGGCAACATTCACTTCGACGATGCGGCCGGGGACATTGGCCGCGATCGAGAGCGTCGCCTGCTGCAGGTTGGCGTTTTCAGTTTCTTCGTAGCGGCCACCGGTCACCCAGTAATAACCGCCGGCAGCCACCAGTATCAGCGGCACCGAAACCATCAGGAGCAGGCGCAGGCTACGGGATTTCTTTTTCTGCGGCACCGCCAGCGTCTCCACCGGAGGCGGTGCTGCTATGGCCGGCTGGACAGCCGGCGTCGGCTGTTCCATCTCGAGCTTGGCAGCATCTTTCTCATCGATCTTGGACACGGCGTTCATTGGGGTGCACTTTCTAAGGTCTTGGCTTCGGTGCCATCTTCAACGTCTTGGGAGGACGTAATGCTGTTGTTCAGGTTCTCGATGACCCTCTCGAGCCCCTGCATGATGATCTTCTGGTCGGATTTGGAAACGCCGGCGAAGGCCTCTTCGGTGACCTCGCCGACAAAACTCTTCACGTAGAAGAAGGCTTCCCGCCCGAGCTCGGTCAGGAAAATCGCGCGAACACGGCGATCGGCAGCATCGGCGCGGCGCTCTACCCAGCCGCCCTGCTCCATGCGATCGAGCATGCGCGAAACGCTGATCGGCTCGATTTCGAGATATTCGGCGATACGAGCCTGGGTTGTTCCTTCATCCTTGGCGACCCAGAACAGCAGCCGCCACTGGGCGGGCGAGAGGCGGGTATCGATCGCCATCTGCTCCAGGCGCTTGCGCAGCAGCCGGCCCACGGTGTGGACCAGAAAGCCAAGTGTATGTTCCGTGTTCGAGGTCATGAGCGCGATATATAATGAGCATGCTTACTATTCAAGCCGATCACAAAAGACGTGAACCGGCAAATTTGCATGACAGCCATGCGCCGACGCTCGGGCATCCTGACATGCACGCACGCGCATGACGGCACGACAAAAGGGCCGAACCGATGGTTCGACCCTGACAAATCTTTGAACTGGACTAGGGCCAGGTGGCTTGCTGGCTGGACTTAAGCGTCTCTACTCCGCCGCCTGCTGCACTTTTGTGGTGAGCTGCAGCTCGACCGGTGTCGGGTTGCGCAGGATGTCGAGTACCGGGCAATGCCGGTCGACAATGTCCTTGAGCCGGGCGATGTCTGTCGCGGGGGCCGGACTGTCGATAAAAACCTCGGCATTGATGTGCTGATAGCCCGGCCGAACCTTCGGGTCGACGTTGAAGAAACCGCGAAGGTCGATATCGCCGCTCAACTGCACCGATACACTGTCGAGCGGAATGCCAAGCGCGTCGGCATATAGCCTGTACGTGATCTCCTGACACGAACCGAGCGCCGCCAGAATGTACTCGACCGGATTTGGGGCCGTATCCTGGCCGGCGAGCGCTGGCGGCTCATCGACACCGACGCTGAACTGGCGGATCGCCACATTCGAACGGAATCCATCGGCAAGCTGTGAACGCGCCTGGAAGGTCACCGCCGCCTGGCCAGCGTCCGCACCGAGCGCGTTCTTGGTGTTGTCGAAAACATCCTTGAAACGGAAAGCCATCGCTCGTCTCCAGTTCGACTGCATCGAATGTGCGGAGTGTTGCGCTTCGGCTCGGCCAGGAAAAGCAAAGCCATACCCTGCGCACGGCAGCAGCGGGCATCGCCGTGCGAAGAGCGCTGCAGGAACAGAACAATGTTGCAGTCGGCCCCCGCCACGGCATTTGAACCGCAGACAAGCCTAGAGCTCGAGGTTCCAGATCTGACCGACGAGTTCCTTGCCAAAGGACGTGTGGCGCTCCTCCTTGGCCAGCTTGAACCCTGCGTCCTGATAGATGCGCCGTGCCGCGACGAGAATGTCGTTGGTCCACAAGGTCAGGGTCTTGTAGCCGCGCGAACGGGCGAAGGCGACACATTCGTCCACCAGTCTCTTGCCAATGCCAAGTCCGCGCGCCGACGGCTCCACGTAAAGCAGCCTGAGCTTCGCCACGTCATCGGATTGATGCACGGCGAAGACCGACCCCACCACCTCGCCATTGCGCTCCGCAACCCAGGCGCGCTCCTTCTTCGGATCATACGACCTGACGAAACCGACAAGGATTTCGGCAACCAGTGCCTCGTAGGTTTCGTCCCAACCATACTCCTGCGCGTAAAGCAGGCCTTGCCGGTGAGTGATCCAGCCGACATCACCAGTCTGCAGCGGCCGCAGGATGTAGGGCACCTTTGGCTCAGTCGGATCGCCCAACAACCGCATGATCGTCATCATCGCCGTCACCAGCGTCTCACGGCGCTCGGCCGGCAGTCGGTCCAGCATCGTGCCGACTTCGTTGCTGGAGGCCTCATCCAGGCCAGCGAATGTCCGCCTGCCTGCATCGGTCAGCACGATTGCCGATTGCCTGGCGTCATCAGCCTGTGCCTGGCGCAGCACCAACCCCCGCTCTTCGAACTTCTTGAGCATGCGGCTGAGATAGCCGGCATCGAGCCCGAGCTCACGCCCGAGCTCCGCGGCGCTCTGGCCGTCGCGCTGGGCAAGGTCGAACAGGACCCGCGCCTCGCTCAGAGAGAACGGGCTCTTCAGCAGCACCTCCTCCAGCAGCCCGATCTGACGCGTGTAAAATCGATTGAAGGCGCGCACGCAGGCGACCTGCTCGTCATTGGGGCTGGAAAAGGCGGACATGGGAACCTCGATGGCATCAGTGGACTGCGTCAACGATATCGTTGACTAAGTCAAATATATGAATGCCTGAAGCAACGATCAAGCCCCTCCCGCTAGGCTTTCATGCATGAGGCGTCAGCCTACCGGCAAGACGGACCACTGTTCGATGATATGCCCTTGCGAAAACACCGCGATGGTGCCGAACTGCTGCAGGACGAATTCGGACTGCGTGGGACGCAGAAAGAAAAAATCGTCCGGCTGGAGCGTCGCATCGGCTGGCAGAGCCATGAACTGTTGGTTGGATGACTGGCCAAGTGTCGCTTCCTCCCGTGCTCCTTCGGGAAAGACCGGCTTCGCCATCCACTTGCCGCCATAGATGTAGCAGCCGCGAGGGGGGAACCGGCCAAGCATCTGCAATGCCCGGCCGACGAGGGCCGGGCCCGGCAGTTGTGCCTCCACCACCTTCAACACCGGCGTCGCGATGAATGCCGCCGGCCGGAAGCCGGCCAGGCCTGCGGTATCGAAGTCGCTCGGCAGCACGAACGCCGAACCGATCGACACTTCATTTGCCTGCGTCCGCGCCCCATGCAGCAGCGCGGTTTTCGAGCCGCCGGTGTTCAGGATCTGCCGCTCGCCCGGCCCGAGGCAGGCGACGAAGGCCTGGAATGCAGCGACCGATTGCGCCAATGCTTTTTCCGCGCCGCCGAACAGGTTTGGAATATGAGGCGCATGCGCCTCGTAGCCCATGATACCTTCGCAATGCAGCAAGGGATGCTGGCGCACACGCTGCAGCGCCTGCGACAGCGCCTTCGGTTCGGCAATGCCACCGCGATGCAGGCCGATATCGACCTCGAAGGCAATGCGCAGTTCACAGCCGAGTGCCTCGGCCATCGCCCTATATTGCTCAAGCCGCGCTTCCGTATCGATCAACCAGCAGACGCGTCTCCAGTCATCGTCCTTGCGCGCAAGAACCTGCCGGGCGGCTTCGATCGGCATCGGCTTGCCGAACAGCAGGTCCGCCTCTGGAAAGACCTTGAGAACCGCCTCGCTGATCGGCAGGTGGAAGGTCATGAACCGCGACGACCCCAAGGCCTCGGCAATGCGGGAAAGTAGCGGCAGGCAAGCCAGTGACTTGTCGACCAGCCGGGGCGCAAGTTCTGGTGCGAGCTTCTGCCGCGTCAGCGAAATATTGCCGTCGAGCCGATCACGGTCCAGCACAAGGCAAGGCTTGAACAGGCCGGCCTCGCGCAACGCCGCCGTCATGGTCTGAAAATAGCCGTCCATCAGTTCAACCCGAACAGGTCTGCCATATAAGGCGAAACAAAACGACCGTGCGGGTCGATGTCGCGCCGCACGTCCATCGCGTCGTCCCAGCGCGGATAGAGCGCCTGGAAATCCGTGGCCTTCAGGCTGTGCATCTTCCCCCAATGCGGGCGCCCGCCATACTTGCGGAAAATCGGCTCCGCCGCGCGCATGAAAGGCAGCGGATCGTTGGCCGCATCATGATGGATCGCAATCGAGCAGGTCGGCCGCCTGTAGAAAGGACTCAGCCAGAATTCGTCGGCTGCGACAGAACGGACCTCCATCGGGAAATAGACCTCCGGAAAGCGCTTTTCTGTGAGCTCGATTATTTCGGCCAACGCCTTGGGTCCTTCCTCGAAAGGCAGGTGATATTCCATTTCGTTGAAACGGGTGCGGCGGTCGCTGGCGTAGACATTGAGCCAATCCTGCACGTAATCCTCCGCCGGCAGCCTGGCCATCACGTAGCGGATGATCAATCCACGCAGCCATGGCGCCCAACGCAAGGCCGTGCGCAGCTTGCGCAGCGTAGCCAGACCTTCCTCATCCTCTTCCGGCGGCCTTGGGCTCACCGGCTTGTCGGACAGGTCGCTCGCAATGAACTGCGCATGGCCGGAAAATGGAACATAGTAGAATTCGGCAGATCGGTGCGCCCCCATCATCGGCTCGAATTGCGCAAGCATTTCCTTGATCGGCAGCACCCATTTGCGCCGGTGCAGCCTGTAGGTCGGGACGTTCTCCAACGCGACTTCCGTCAACACTCCGAAGCTTCCGAGCGCCACGCCAGTGGCATGTATCATGTCGCGATCCTTGCCCAGCGTCAGTTCGCGCAGCTCGCCTCGCCCATCGATGAACTGTGTCGCGCGGAGCTGCGTATGATAGGCACCGAGCGTGCGCCCCGACCCGTGTGTCGCTGTGCCGAGCGCACCGCCGATAGCCTGCTTGTCGATGTCACCCATATTGGGCAACCCCTGACCGACCTCCTGCAGAAGCCGCATCAGAAAGCCGAGCCTGGTACCGGCACGGACACGTGCGACAGCAGCGGCCCTGTCGTGCGAAACCAGCCCTTCGAACTTCTCCAGCGACAGCATCGTGCCATCGGTCCTCGCCAGCGGCGTGAAGGAATGCCCTGCCCCGACGACGCGCACTGGACCCGGCGCGGTCCTCACCGCCTCGACGATGCCTTCGAGGCTCTCCGGGGTCGATATCTGCCGCGGCGAACCTGCGACAAAGCCCGACCAGTTCGTCCAACGCATCGCCTTGGTCATCAGCTATCCTCGCTTCAGGCGGCCGCGCGGCGCCGCGACAGGGCGACAAACAGGCCAAGCAGGGCGACGGAGGCAATGACGCTGGCCGCCGCGAATTCGGGCACCGCTCGAAAATCGCCGTCGACGATGAGCAATGAGGCAGCGACCGGCCCGAGCGCCAGCCCGAACAGCTGTGCCGCAGGCACCAGCAGCGCCGCAGTGCGGGTCTCATCGGAAGTGATCGCCAGCCGTATCTGGTAGGGAACGATGAAGAGCAGGATGAAACCCATGGCCAGCGCGGCAGCCCAGAAGCTGGTCAACGCCGGCCCGCTGGCCAGAACCGTGCATGCAAGCACGGCAACGATGCCCACCCCGGCTATGGCGAGCCGATAATCGATTCGCGCCTCGAAGACGGTTGCAGTCATCGCGCCGAGGATCTGCGCGGCGAGGCTGGCCGAGACGATCAGGCCGACCGTGCGGCCGTCGATGCCATATTGAACGCCGAGTGGTTCCAGGAAGGCCCACACCGAACCGAAGAACATGAAGTAGCAGAAGATGGAAAGCAGCGCGGTGATGGCGCCAGGTGTCAGCACATTCGAGAAACGTTCGTCTTTCGGAAGGTCCGCATAGTCATCGGGTACCGCACGCGCAACCGCGAGCGACAGCATGCAAACCACGGCCAGCGTGATGAAACCGCCGCTTGCACCGTAGGCCGGGATCACGGCGAGTGCCAGCAACAGCGCCAGAACGCATTGGGCCAGGGTCTGCAACGACACAAAATAGCCACCGATGCGCTCCGCCCTGCGTGAGCGTGCAATCAGTTCGGTTGCCACCGCTACCAAGCCGCCCTCGGCAAGGCCAGCCGCTGCCCGAGCAGCGATCAGCATGTTTGCGTTCGCCGCATAGGCTGTCCAAACATTGGCCAGTGCCAGAAGTAAAAGCAGGATCGTGCTCTTCCCGCGCATGTTGCGTGCCGGGAGCGCCATTGCCACGACAGCCGAGCCGATACCGATGGTGATCAGTTCCGCAGTTGCCACCAGCGCCAGTTCATCGCCGCTGACATGGCCCTGCGTGAACAGCGCGCCGAGCAGAACTGGCTGCAGCCCAAGGACAAGCAAGCCGACCGAGCCGATCCACAAAGCTGCAGCGAGCTGCCGTGGTGTCGGATTGCCGACGAGCCAGTCTCCATCTCCAGCATGCGCGGAATTCGTCGAGTCCACAGGCGCCTCCCAACGTCCGTTGCCTCAAACCAAAAGCTGACAACCAATCAGCATCTTGAAAACTGATACATAATCATCTTTCTTGTCAATGCGGATTTGATGACGAGTATTCATTGGAGTGTGGACAGCCGGCTCATGAACCAGGCCAAACGTGCAGCCGCCGGATCGCAGTTGCGGCGCCGGCCGAAACAGGAACGCAGCCGGGAGCGCATTGACGCCATCCTGGCCACCGCCAAGCGACTGATCGGCGAAAAAGGCATCGATGCCGTCACCATGAAGGAAGTCGGCGCACTGGCCGGCGGACCCATTGCCACCGTCTATCACTACTTCCCGAACAAGTCGGCGATCCTGGCGACGCTTTACGAGCGCTTTTCGGAAGTCACGCGGGCGCGCCAGCAGAAGGTCATTGAGGTCATCGACGGGCTGGAAAGCATGATCGCGGCCTCAGACCGCATGCTCGACGACTACTACGAGCGTATCGCCGGCGATCCCGCCATCCTCGATCTGCAGCATGCCATTCAGGCCGACAAGGCACTGCAGAATCTCGACATCGCCGAGACACATCATCAGGCGAACATCTTCTGCGACAAGGTCGTCTATCTGTTGAAATCAGAGCGGCAAGAGGAGTTCAGGCGTATGGTGTTCCTGTTCTTTCAGCTTGCCGGCGGCGTCGTGCGATTGGCGCTGACACAGGATGGAACGCAGGGACGACGGACAATCGAAGATTACAAATCCATCATCCACGGCCAGCTGCGCACATTTTTTGACTAGCTCAGGTCGTGGCCACGACGACATGAGCCTGGATCTTGGCGGCAACCTCACCGTGCCCGTGTCTTTCCGCGATTGCCCTTGCGACATAGTCGGTTGCAGCGTCCAGTTTCCCCGCATCCCTGGTTTCGATTTCATTGCGCAGCACGGTTCCCTTGCAATAGGCGACGGCCGGAAGCCTCGGCGAGGATGCACGGCTCTGCTCTGCCCTCGTATCGATCTCGACGTGAGAAAATCCCGCCTTCTCCACGTCGCGGCGGATCAGTTCCTTGTCATGATAGCCGTGCGGCGTGCGCGCCAGGAAACGCGGCGGATCGTTTGGAAAGACTCGAGCGAGAGCATTCGTCACATCATTAGCCAGAACGTTCTCCTCGAGGCGATCCCATACACTGAACAAGAAATGCCCCCCGGGCCTCAGCACGCGTTTTGCCTCGCGATAGGCCGCGACGCGGTCGGGGAAGAACATCGCCCCGAATTGACAACAAACGAGATCGAACACGGCATCCTCGAAAGGCAGCGCCAAGGCATCTGCTTGCAGCCATGTGACACGGCTGTCAGGAGTTTGCCTGGAGGCGGCGTAGTCCAGCATCGGCTGGTTGAGGTCGGTCACTACGTATCTTGCATCAGGAGACAATTGTGGCGCCAACGCACGGGTGACAACGCCGGTGCCAGCAGCGATTTCCAAAACAGCGCCGGGTGAGAAGGAAGCGATGCGTCGTGCAAGATCGACGGCATATGGCTCGAAAATCAACGGCACCATATGGCGATCATAGTTTTCTGGTATCGAGCCCGCGAAGACTTGGTCCGCTTTGAACATGGCCATCACCGCCGTTCATCAATGGCGTGAGATTAGCATGTTTTTCCCCTGCGGGATCGGTGTGGCCGGCGAGCATACTGCAGAGACGGCTGCAGCCGGGATAAAACGCCGATTTCATGCGGCCAGATGCCGCGCTGCACCTTGACTCTCATCATAGGCGGGATTATCTCACCGCCACGTTAGCACTCACCAATAGAGAGTGCTAACCGAAGGTCCGGCAGGGCCGGACGGAGGAAATTCTTTCTCACCTTTCGCACCGAGGAAATCAAATGGCAAAGTCGAAGTTCCGCCCGCTTCATGACCGCGTGGTCGTTCGCCGGGTTGAATCCGAAGAAAAGACGGCTGGCGGGATCATCATCCCCGACACCGCCAAGGAAAAGCCGCAGGAAGGCGAAGTGATCGCCGTCGGCTCGGGCGCTCGTGACGAGGCCGGCAAGCTGGTTCCGCTGGATGTCAAGGCTGGCGACCGCGTCCTGTTCGGCAAGTGGTCGGGCACCGAAGTGAAGCTCAATGGCGAAGACCTTCTGATCATGAAGGAATCCGACATCATGGGCATCATCGGCTGATCACCTGCCCTTTCATCCGCACCATCCAAATCTTGATTTCGGGCGCTTAAGCCCAGGAGTACAAAATGGCTGCTAAAGAAGTAAAATTCTCCCGTGATGCCCGCGAGCGTATGCTGCGCGGCGTCAACATCCTCGCCGACGCGGTGAAGGTCACCCTCGGCCCGAAGGGCCGCAACGTCGTCATCGACAAGTCGTTCGGCGCTCCGCGCATCACCAAGGACGGCGTCACCGTCGCCAAGGAAATCGAGCTTGAAGACAAGTTCGAGAACATGGGCGCCCAGATGGTCCGCGAAGTTGCTTCGAAGACCAACGACATCGCCGGCGACGGCACCACGACCGCAACGGTTCTGGCCCAGGCGATCGTCCAGGAAGGCGCCAAGTCGGTTGCCGCTGGCATGAACCCGATGGACCTGAAGCGCGGCATCGACCTCGCCGTCGTGGAAGTCATCACTGCTCTCAGCAAGGCTTCCAAGAAGATCAAGACCTCCGAGGAAGTCGCGCAGGTCGGCACCATTTCCGCCAACGGCGACGAGTCGGTCGGCAAGATGATCGCCGAGGCGATGCAGAAGGTCGGCAACGAAGGCGTCATCACCGTTGAGGAAGCCAAGACCGCTGAGACGGAGCTGGAAGTCGTTGAAGGCATGCAGTTCGACCGCGGCTACCTCTCGCCTTACTTCATCACCAACCCGGACAAGATGATCGCCGAGCTCGAGGACGCCTATATCCTCCTGCACGAGAAGAAGCTGTCCAATCTGCAGGCCATGCTCCCGGTTCTCGAAGCCGTCGTGCAGACCTCCAAGCCGCTCCTCATCATCTCGGAAGACGTCGAAGGCGAGGCCCTGGCCACGCTCGTCGTCAACAAGCTGCGTGGCGGCCTGAAGATCGCTGCCGTCAAGGCTCCGGGCTTCGGCGATCGCCGCAAGGCCATGCTGGAAGACATCGCCATCCTCACCGGTGGCCAGGTCATCTCGGAAGACCTCGGCATCAAGCTCGAAAGCGTGACGCTCAACATGCTCGGTAAGGCCAAGAAGGTCCGTATCGAGAAGGAGAACACCACGATCGTCGACGGCGCCGGCAAGAAGGCCGAGATCCAGGGCCGCGTCGCCCAGATCAAGCAGCAGATCGAAGAGACCACCTCGGACTACGACCGTGAGAAGCTCCAGGAGCGTCTCGCCAAGCTGGCTGGCGGCGTCGCCGTTATCCGCGTCGGCGGTGCGACCGAAGTGGAAGTGAAGGAAAAGAAGGACCGCGTTGACGACGCTCTGAACGCCACCCGCGCTGCGGTGGAAGAAGGCATCGTTGCTGGCGGCGGCGTCGCCCTGCTGCGCGCCACCCAGGCCATCAAGTCGGCCGGCATCAATGCCGACCAGGCTGCTGGCATCGCGATCGTCCGTCGCGCCCTTCAGGCTCCGATCCGTCAGATCGCCTCGAACGCAGGCGCTGAAGCTTCGATCGTCGCTGGCAAGGTGCTCGAGAACAAGGGCGCGACCTACGGCTACAACGCCCAGACCGGCGAATACGGCGACATGATCGCTTTCGGTATCGTCGATCCGGTCAAGGTTGTCCGTACCGCTCTGCAGGACGCCGCTTCGGTTGCCGGCCTGCTGGTCACCACCGAGGCCATGATCGCCGAAGCTCCGAAGAAGGACGCTCCGGCTCCGGCCATGCCTGGTGGCATGGGTGGTATGGGTGGCATGGACTTCTAAGTCCAGCCAGCCGGCTCAAGCTTGTGAAGGGCGGCAGCAATGCCGCCCTTTTTCTTTGAGGAAGTCGTTTTCTGTCGCTGGTTGCGGCACTTCCGACATCGGAACAATTTTCACGATCCGCCGGTAAGTACCGGCAACGATATGGTTTTTTAACGAAGTCCGTCTACGGCTACCCTTCTCAGGCAATATCCGGGAAAGGGCGGCAGAAATGTCGCCCTTTCTTCTTTTGCGAGGGTGCCAACACGCATCGAGGATAGCCATGTCGGACACATCCGAGATCACGGTCGAGATTGATGCGACGCTGGTGCGGCGGCTGATCGACACGCAGTTTCCACAATGGGCACATCTGCCGATCCGCAAGGTCGAACCCGGCGGTTGGGACAACCGCACCTTCCTTCTGGGTGAAGCGATGAGCGTGCGCCTGCCGAGCGCGGCCGGCTATGCCGCACAAGTTGCCAGGGAGCAGCACTGGCTCCCAAGGCTGGCGCCACATCTGCCGTTGCCGATCCCGGCGCCGCTCGCCCTGGGCGAGCCTGACGAAGGCTACCCCTGGCCGTGGTCCGTCTATGGCTGGCTCGAAGGAGAGACCGCGACGGACCGGCGCATCGGCGACCTCGACGAATTCGCCGTCGACCTGGCCGGTTTCCTGACGGCACTCCATCGCATCGACGCCACCGACGGACCGGCAGCCGGACCGCAGAACTACTTCCGCGGCGGCTCCCTCACCGTCTATGACGACCAGACCCGCGAGGCCCTTCGCCTGCTTGACGGCAGGATCGACACAAAGACGGCGCGTGCGCTCTGGGAAGAAGCTCTCGCCACGCAGTGGACGCATGCGCCGGTCTGGGTGCATGGCGACATTGCGTGGGGCAACCTGCTGGTGAAGGACGGCAAGCTCAGCGCCGTGATCGACTTCGGCAGTTCAGCGGTTGGCGATCCGGCCTGCGATCTGGCGATCGCCTGGACGCTGTTTCATAACGGAAGCCGTCTTGCCTTCCGCCGAGCCCTGCCACTCGACACCGGCACCTGGGCACGCGGCCGCGCCTGGACCTTGTGGAAGGCGATGATCACGGTTTCGGGTCAGATCAGCCGAAGCGCCGAAGAGATCCGTTTGTCGGAACAGGTCATCGATGCCGTGCTGGCGGATCATCGGGCCGGGAGCTGAGCCGTCAGGATCGGGAAGATAACGACCGCGGCAATGCCCGGGTTGCGCGGCTGCATCGAAACGGAGGCGCCATGCAGGTCGGCGATCGCCTTGACCAGACTCAACCCCAGGCCGGTTCCGGGTGTCGAGCGGCTTTTGTCCAGCCGGTAGAGGCGCCGGAAAACCTTCTCCTGCTCTTCACTGGGGATGCCTGGGCCATTGTCCCGCACCTCGGCAACAAGGCCATCGGCCCGTCGACTCGCTGAAATTTCGATCCGCGTCCCTTCGGGGGTGTGGCGGATGGCGTTCTCGATCAGATTCGCGAAAAGCTGCGTCAACAGTTCGCGGTCGCCGGTGATCGTATCGCCAGCCTGACATTTTTCGATAAGCAGTGCCTTGCCGTCGTCCTTGGCGACCTCGGCATAGATATCCGCAACCGATGCCACCACCTCGGAGAGGTCGAGCTGCACGAAACGCGCCTTACGCGCGCCAGCTTCGATCTGCGCGATCCGCAGCAGCGCATCGAACGTCTCGTTGATCTGTGTGCTTTCTGCGCGTGCTTCGGCGAGATCCAGCGAAACATCTGTCTGGTTGCTCGCCTTCTCCGCAGCGCCGTCAAGGATCATGTGAAGGCGGTTGAGCGGTGTTTTCAGATCATGAGCAATATCGCTGCTGACTTGCCGCATGCCTTCCACCAGCGAACCGAGCCGATCGAGCGCAGCATTGATCTGGATCGAGACACCATCGATGTCGTCGTCGCGGCCAAGCTGCGGAATACGAGACTCGAGTTTGCCTTGCGAAACAGCCACCATCGTATCACCGATCGCATCCAGCCGACGCTGCACGCGGGATGCCAGGAATGCGCCACCGGCAATAGCAAGGCCAGCGACAATCGCGGCGGCCCAGACAAAGCTCGCCAAAAGCAGGCTTTCCAGCTCCTCCGTTTCCTTGAAACTCTGTGCGACGGTGAGATTGGTTGAGCCGACCTTGCCCGAATAGGCCCTGTATGGCGCTGTCTCAGGGAAACCAGGAGTGCCTTCCGGCACGATGGCGAACCCCTCAGGCAGGTCGATCGCCGAAAGGTTGCCAGCCAGGCTCTCACCTTGCGCGCCGGTCAAGGAGATCAACTGGTCATTGCCCGAATTGCCGACGGCGTGGCTATTTACCGCGATGATGAGGTCGTCGACGTCGCTCTCGGCATAGGTCGTCGCGATCATCGAATAGGCTTGCCTGACGGAGTCATCGAGACGCCGATCCAGGTTCGCGCTCATGGTCTGGTAGACGATGCCCCCTGTCAGCAGGAACGCGAGGATGACGAAGGCTGAGAAGGCCAGCGCCAGCCGGAATGGCGTCGAGCGCAGCAGGCTTTCAACGGGACGCATAGAGGCTGTAGCCAGTGTTCCGGACGGTATGGAGCAGCGGCACCGTAAAGGGGCGGTCGATCTTGGCGCGCAGACGACTGACATGGGTTTCGACCACACTGGTCTTGGGATCGAAATGAAAATCCCAGACCCGCTCCAAAAGCATGGTGCGGGTAATCACCCTGCCCTCACCGCGCATCAGCACCTCCAGGAGCCGGAACTCACGCGGCTGCAGCTCGATAGGCTGTCCCTGCCGCGCCACATGGCGTTTGACCAGGTCCATTTCGAGGTCCGCCACCTTCAGCACGGTCTTCTGCTCCTGCACCGGCGGCCGGCGGCCGAGCGCCTGCAGGCGCGCCAGAAGCTCAGAAAAGGCGAAGGGCTTGACCAGATAGTCGTCGGCGCCGGCTTGCAGGCCCTCGACGCGATCATCCACCCCGCCTACCGAGGTCAGGAAAATCACCGGCGTCATGACGCCCGCGGCACGCAGCGATTTCACGACGGAAAGCCCGTCAAGACCCGGCGTCATGCGGTCGACGACGAAGACATCATAGGCTTCGCGGGTTGCCTGGAACAGCGCGTCACGGCCGTCGGCCAGGTGGTCGCAGATATGACCGGCCTCGTTCAGCCCCCTGGCAACGAAGGCGGCCGTCTTCTTGTCGTCCTCCAACATAAGGATGCGCATGTGTTCGGATCCGGTTTGAACGGCCTCAACTGATCGCGATCCGGCATGCGAAGGAGCCGTCACCGTGCAGCCATCGGCGCGACGATGAGGTGGCAGGGCTTTATGATAAAATGATGGAGCGCTGCGGTCCTTATCATGGCAAGGCAGCCTGCCTGTTGCATTGAAAGCCATCCGTGCGCAGCGGCTGCCCCCAACGGAACAGGCTGGCTCAGCAAGCAGGCATAAAGGTTGCGCTTTGCCGCTGCCTGTCCGTCATCTTACGGATCGGTAGGATTTCGTATTTTCTGCGAGGGGAACGTCATCGCTCCTGATCGGTCGGACGAATCAGGATCTCGTTGACGTTGACGCGAGGCGGCTGCGTCACCGCATAGAGCACGGCGGCGGCGATGTCCTCGGACTGCAACGGCTCCATTGCAGCGCGGCGCTGCTCGAGATTGGCTTTCATGCCTGGATTGGTGATGTGATCGCCGAGTTCGGTTTCAACCATGCCCGGCTCGATCACCGTTACCCGGATCCTGTCGGCGTAGACCTCCCGGCGCAGTGCCTCGGAGAAGGCGACAACGCCGAACTTCGTTGCCGCATAGGCTGCAGCCCCCGGATTGGCAACGCGGCCTGCCACCGACGACACATTGACGATATGGCCCTTGCTCTCCTTGAGATGCGGCAGCGCCGCACGTGTCAGCTCCATCAACGCAACCAGATTGACCTCGATCATCTGCCGCCAATCTTCCGCCCGCGCCTCGGACACCGGCGCCAAAAGCATGACGCCCGCATTGTTGACGATGACGTCCAGCCTTTTGCCATGCGCCAGCACGTCGGTGATCAGGCCTTGCGCGCTATCGGGTCGCGCAACATCCGCCTCGATTGCGATGACCTTGCCACCGGCTTTCTCGATTCGTTCGGAGAGCGCCTTCAGGCGATCGGCACGACGGGCAACGATCGCCACCTCGGCGCCGGCCGTTGCGAGCGCCAACGCCGTGGCCTCACCTATGCCGGAAGAAGCGCCGGTGACCAAAGCTACCTTGCCCGCGAGTGGGCGGGCGGAAACCATAGTCGTCATGTTTCGCTCCTGGAGACAACGATGCCCTCACATCTTCTCGCTATCTAGAGCGTCAACTCCGGCCGGACAGGGTGGATACTCAGCTTTTCCAGCGGCGGGCCAATGCGTTTGTGAACACGACACCGCCAACATCATCAGTCGCTTCGCCGAGCGCGACATCCATGCCTGCACTGGTGACTCTCACCAGTGCAAAGCCGCCCATGAAGCCCGCTTTCGGCTTTATGATATCGAGACCGTTCCGCTGATAGATCATCGGCGTTTCATGCTGGTGACCGTGAAAGACGGCGACGACATTGTAGCCATCGAGCACAGCCTGCAGAGCTTCGCGATCCTCATCATTCCACCAGTGGGGCGCTCCGGAACCCTCGTCATCGAAGGTTGATTTCTGCGGATCCCAGCGCTCGAGTGAAAAACTGTCCCAGCCATAGTGCTGGAACAACACCACGGGCCGTCCGTCCGCCGCGTTGGCCGCAAGGTTGCGTTTCAGCCATGGCAGGCTGCTTTCAGCGCCAAACGCCGTGTCGCCCCCAAAGCGATGCAGTTGCACCAGATGCAGCCCGCCCCAATCCCAGGAGTAGCAATCGGAGCCGACGTCATAGTCGGCAACCGGTACTGGCGGCTTGAAGAACACGCCAGCTCGATGATTGACCTCGACATAGTCACGCAGTTCGCGTCGGTACCAGTCGGCGTGGGGTGGCGGCCCATTCTGGTCGAGGTCGTGATTGCCGAGACCGACATAGACCGGCACGTGCACGCGATCCGGCCCGATCCCCTGTTGGTAGCGCTGACTGAACTGGAGCAGCTGGGTACCTTCGCTTGGTTGCGTCACCTGGCCACCGCCATCATCGGTCATGTCGCCACCGACAATGATCCCCAGCGGCGTACCGATCCGGCTGCCGGCGGAGCGCAGAGCAGAGGCAACACCATTGATCTCGGCCGGCCAAGACTTGTCGCCAATACGGTTCAGCGTCGCGATATGGCGCAGCAGCGCCGCGTCGGTCTTGCCTTCCTGCAGGCAATCGGGGCTGAGACCACTCGCCATGCGGCAGGCATGGATATCGGCGATGAACAGGAACGTGGCATCGACTGGCGGCACGCCTGCAGTCGCCTGACCTTGGACAAGGCCAGGCGCGATCAGGTTTGCACCCGCGGCTCCGATACCGGCAAGCAACGCACGGCGCGATATCATGAATGGAGACTGACCAACCATGGCGGTCACTTCAGCATGTCGCCCACACCCTCGTCCAGCTATGGCACCAGGCTGACCTCACGCCCTGACGACTGCAAGGCCCCGCGCCTCCAGCGGTGCTGTCACTGTCTCCGGCGCATCTGCCGCGACAATCAGCGCCGTGACATCTGCAAGCGCAACCACAAGGCAAGGCGACACCGCCCCGAGTTTTTCTGTTGTCGCTAACACAACCGTCTCGGCGGCACGGCTGATCAACGCTCGCTTGATCGCCGCTTCCTCGATATCGCCGGTCGTCAGCCCCTCCTCGGCATGCACGCCGGTTACCCCGAGAAAAAAAAGGTCGGCACGAATGCGCGCAATCGCTTCGATCGCCAGCGCCCCGACGGCAACCATCGAATGCCGGAACAATTTTCCGCCGATCAGCACGACCTCGGCTGCATGTCCCTCCAATGCGACGGCGATCTCCGGACTATGGGTGACCGCTGTGAAGGCGAGGTCACGTGGTATGTGGCGAACGATTTCAAGATTGGTGGTGCCTCCATCGAAAATGATTGTTCGACCGGGCTCGATCCTTTCAGCGGCCTTGCGTCCCAGCATGGCCTTGGCCTCGACAGCCATGCCCCTGCGGATGGGCAGCGCGGCTATTGTCGGCGAAGCAGGCAGCGCGCCGCCATGCACGCGCTGCAACAGGCCTTCAGCCGCGAGCTCGCGCAGGTCGCGCCGGATCGTGTCCTCCGAAATCGCCAGATCCTGGCTGAGCCGTTTGGCCACCACTTCTCCGTCACGCTCCAGAAGCTCAAGGATCAGGCGCTTGCGTTGGCTGGTCAGCATTTTTTGCCTATCTGCACTTCACGATATTGCACGAAACTGCACGAATATGTATGAAAAATTCTTCAATCGTGCACAGTCCGGATCTCTCATGACAGAACGTGAAAATCAATGCTGATCCTCATCGCCGGCCCCTATCGCTCTGGGACCAACGACGACCCCGACAAGATGGCTGCCAATCTGGATCGTCTGGAAAGCGTCGCAGTACCGCTGTTCAGGGCTGGCCACATCCCGCTGATCGCGGAATGGGTGGCGCTGCCGCTCGGAAAACAGGCCGGCTCGACCGGCGTGTCCGACCCGATTTATGATGAATTTGCCTATCCCGTCGCCGAACGCCTGCTACGCCGTTGCGATGCGGTGCTGCGCCTGCCTGGCGCCTCGAAAGGCGCTGACGAAGACGTCCGTCTGGCTCGCGAGCGCGGCCTGCCGGTGTATTTCGATCTCTCCGAAGTGCCCTCTGCCGCTTGAAGCGCCGCAGCATAACACCCGTCATGAATGCGCGGTTCCGCTTCAACCGATTTGGTTTCGGACGCCGCGCATTCTTCGCTTGAAGCGTATTGTGCAACGCGATAGGCCCTTGCCACCACATAAGATTGGAGTGAGGCCGTGAGCGCTGAGAAGACCAGAACCGAAACCGATACGTTCGGCCCGATCGAAGTGGCCAGCGATCGTTACTGGGGCGCGCAGGCGCAGCGTTCGCTTGGCAATTTCAAGATCGGTTGGGAGAAGCAGCCACTTTCGGTGGTAAGGGCGCTCGGCATCGTCAAGCGCGCCGCGGCGGAGGCCAACATGGAGTTGGGTCGCCTCGACCCTGCACTCGGCAAGACCATCATCGAAGCTGCACAGGAAGTGATCGACGGCAAGCTCGACGATCATTTCCCGCTCGTGGTCTGGCAGACGGGCTCGGGCACGCAGTCCAATATGAATGCCAATGAGGTGATCTCGAACCGGGCGATCGAATTGCTCGGCGGCACGATGGGTTCGAAGAAGCCGGTGCATCCGAACGATCACGTCAATATGAGCCAATCGTCCAACGACACCTATCCAACGGCCATGCACATCGCTTGCGCCGAACGCATCGTGCATGATCTTCTGCCAGCCCTGAAGCACCTGCACGCCGCGCTCGAAGCCAAGGCAAAGGCCTTTGACCATATCGTCAAGATCGGCCGTACCCATACGCAGGACGCCACGCCGCTGACGCTCGGCCAGGAGTTCGGTGGCTACGCCGCGCAGGTCGCCTCCTCCATCAGGCGCATCGAACTGACCCTGCCCGGCCTGCAGGAGCTTGCGCAGGGTGGCACAGCAGTCGGCACCGGCCTCAACGCGCCGATCGGTTTCGCCGAAAAGGTCGCGGTAAACATCGCAAAGATCACCGGCATCGCCTTTACATCGGCTCCCAATAAGTTCGAGGCACTCGCCGCCCACGATTCCATGGTGTTCTCGCACGGCGCCATCAACGCCACGGCGGCCGCATTGTTCAAGATCGCCAACGACATCCGTTTCCTCGGCTCAGGCCCGCGCTCGGGTCTCGGCGAACTGTCGCTGCCGGAAAATGAGCCGGGTTCCTCGATCATGCCGGGCAAGGTCAATCCGACCCAGTGCGAGGCGCTGACACAGGTCTGCGTGCAGGTGTTCGGCAACAACGCCGCCCTCACCTTCGCCGGCAGCCAGGGCCATTTCGAGCTCAACGTCTACAACCCGCTGATGGCATACAATTTCCTGCAATCAGTTCAGTTGCTGTCCGATGCAGCGGTCTCGTTCACCGACAATTGCGTGGTCGGCATCGAGGCTCGCGAGGACAACATCAAGGCGGCGCTCGACCGCTCGCTCATGCTGGTCACAGCCCTTGCGCCGACGATCGGCTACGACAATGCCGCCAAGATTGCCAAGACCGCGCATAAGAACGGCACCACGTTGCGCGAAGAGGCCGTCGGTGGCGGCTATGTCAGCGACGCCGACTTCGATCGACTGGTCAAGCCGGAAGACATGACGCACCCCGGATAGAACCGGCAACGCCGCAAACCTGTGAACGATGTGTTGCCGGACAACCGTCTTTAGTGAACGCTGAAATTGCGTTACGTTGATGGTGTTGCGTTCCTGGGGGGACGCTTGCCATTGGAGGGTACATTGTCCGTCAACTCATCCGCCACTTCCGGCGTTACCTCAAACGCTTCGGCTGTCATTCTCGTCAGCCGCATTTTCCTGTCCATCCTGTTCATCCTGGCCGGTTACGCCAAGCTGACCGATCTGGCTGGCACTGCTGGCTTCTTTGGCAGCCTCGGCCTGCCGGTTCCATCCGTCACCGCCGTCGTTGTCGGTCTGGTGGAACTCGTCGGTGGGCTGGCCGTACTGGTCGGCTTCCAGACCCGTGTCGCGGCGATTGTCCTTGCCATCTTCGTTCTCGGCGCAACCGCAGCCGCGCATCTCGATTTCTCGCAGCCGCTCAACCCGCTGATGCTGCAGAAGAACCTCGCCATCACCGGCGGCTTCCTGCTGCTCGCACTGATCGGCGCCGGCGCTTATTCGATCGACGGCCGTCGCGGCTGACCGATCCGCGACGCAGAAACCGAAGGGCGTGGATGAACTCCACGCCCTTTTCGTTGTCAGAACGTTCCCATTTTTGTCTTCACGCAATTCCGGACGCAAAACCACCACACGCGTTGCCGGAATTGTTCTGGTGTCTGCATGCCCGCACCGATGTAGACTGCATCAGCGGCACCTCTGATGGGAGGCACGACATGCAAACCAATCTTCTTCTGCTTCTGTCCCGGCTTTTGCTGGCTGCCTTGTTCGTACCTGCCGGTATCCAGACGCTTGGCGACATAGGCGGTGCGACGCGTTATTTTACCGGTCTGGGCCTGCCCTCGCCGCAGCTTGCGGCCTGGGGCGTCGGCCTGTTCGAACTGATCACCGGACTTGCCATCCTGGCCGGCTTCCGGACCCGTATCACCGCCGCCTTGCTCGGCGCATTCTGTCTGGTTGCCGGTTATCTCGGCCATTATGGCCAGGGCGATGATCCGACACTGGCTTTCCTGCACACACAGATGCTGATGAAGGACATCGCTATCGCCGGCGGCTTCCTGGCACTCGCCGTTGCGGGCGCCGGTGGTTATTCGATAGACGCGTTGAAGCGTTAAGCGCGGCTACTTGGCGCTCACGCTTGGGCCGCCATCCACCGCCAGGAAGAGCCGCCGGTTGGTGATCTTGGCGAGTTGTGCCAAACGCCCAGCCGGACGCTCGCCGTAGAGGCCGGCAAGGTCGGCCGGGATGACCAGCGCGAGCGCGCCATTGCCACGGCTTTCCCAGCGCAGGCGCGGCATCACGCCAGGCATCGATGCCGTGAGCAGGTAGACGACACGCATCATGCCGGCCAGGATACGCGCCCGCTCCAGGTAGCGCGGCGTTGCCAGTGCTTTGATCTCCGGGGCAATGCTTTCGTTGAACACCCCGTCATGGCGATAGGCATTGGCCAGCGCGAGGAATGCCCGGCCCGGGTGGTCGACGCCAATGAAGGAAGCGTGCGCGATGATGTTGAGCGACTGACGACCGCGATATTCAGGATGCGCGCGCCAGCCGATATCGGCGAGCAGACAGGCCGCCCTGCGGTAGCGGGCCTCATCGATGGTTTCCTCAACCCCGAACGCTTCGAACGACTTGGCAGTCCAATCGACCAGCTCATGCGCGTGGGTGACTGAACGCGAACGCAGCCGCGCCAATTCCTCCGCCGCCGAGATCAGTGGATCGGCCTTGCGCTCAACCTCGTCGAGCAACGAATAGAGATAACCCTCGCGCACACCGATAGCCGATACAATGATCTTCGATGGCTGCATTGCGCCAAGGATTTCCTGCAGCACGACAGCGCCATATGGCAGCAGCGACCGGCGGTTCTTGGACACGCCCTCGATGCCTTTGACCTTTTCCACGTCGCCCTTGCCGACCTGCCTGAGAAAGGCCAGCGCACTTTCCACGCCGATCTCGTAGTGATGCATGACCCCGAGTGGATAGTTGTTCATCTCCATATGGAGACGTGCCAGGTTTCGCCAGGTGCCGCCAACGGCGTAGAAGGCCCTGCCCTGGCCGCCCTTGAGCAGCTTGGCCTTGGCCAGTTGCGTCTTGGCAATGCGGGTCGCTTGTGCCAGCGAGTTCTTGGCCATATCCTGCAAGCGCAGGCCGCCAAGCGGCAGCGTGATGCCGTCGCCGATCACTTCCCCGTTGATGTCGATCAGTTCCAGGCTGCCGCCGCCGAGGTCGCCCGCGATGCCATTTGCCGGATGGAAGCCTGAAATAACGCCGAGCGCCGAATAATAGGCCTCCTGGCGGCCGCTCAGCACATGGATGTCGGTGCCGAGAACCTGTTCGGCGCGATGGATGAAATCCGGCCCGTTGACGGCCTCGCGGGCCGCGGCGGTGGCCAGCACATACATGCGTTCCGCGCCGGCCTGTTCCGACAGGGCCCGGAAACGGCGGAATTCTTCCATCGATCGCGTAACCGCTTCGGGGTCCAGCTTGCCGGTGGAAACGATACCTCGGCCGAGGCCGGCCAGCATCTTCTCGTTGAACAATACGGTCGGCGAGCGCGCCAACCCTTCATAGACAACAAGGCGGATCGAGTTCGAGCCGATATCGATGATCGACAGCGGGCGGCGGTCCTGCAGCCGCCCCTGGGAAGCGGCCATCATCAGCCGGCCATGTCCTTCTTGCGGCGCTTGAATTGCGCGATGCGCTTCGGCGCATGCGATTTCAAGGCATCGCCCCGTCCCGACAGGCTCGGATTGGTCATGAAATATTCCTGCGCGTTGAACGGTTCTTCGCCCTCATCGGGCACAAGACGCCGCGAGGTACCGTCGGCCAATACTTCGAAACTTTGCTGGTTGTCCATGATGTTGCCCAGCATGATCTGGCCAAGAATCTGTTCATGCACAGTTGGATTGGTGATCGGCACCATGCATTCGACGCGACGGTCGAGATTGCGCGGCATCAGGTCGGCCGACGAAATGTAGACGACGGCGTCGTCGGAGGGCAGTCCGTGTCCATTGCCGAAACAGTAGATGCGGCTGTGCTCGAGGAAGCGGCCGATAATCGATTTCACGCGGATATTCTCGGAAAGTCCGGGCACCTGTGGCCTCAGGCAGCAGATGCCGCGCACGACGAGATCGATTTCCACTCCTGCACGGCTGGCATCGTAGAGCGCGTCGATGATGGTCGGGTCGACCAGGGAGTTCATCTTCATCCAGATGCGCGCCGGCTTGCCATTGTGCGCGTGTTCGATTTCTTCCTTGATGTGATCGAGGATACGGCTGCGCAGCGTGTAGGGAGACAACGCAAGACGCATTTCGCCGGTCGGCTCGGCATAACCGGTGATGAAGTTGAAGATCTGCGCGACATCGCGGGCAATGCGTGCATCGGTCGTGAAGAAGGACAGGTCCGTATAGATGCGTGCCGTGATCGGGTGGTAATTGCCGGTGCCGAGATGCACATAGTTGCGCAAGCGGCCGTCTTCGCGCCGCACCACCAGTGACATCTTGGCGTGCGTCTTCAGTTCGAGGAAACCGAACACGACCTGCACGCCGGCGCGCTCGAGATCGCGCGCCCAGCGGATATTGGCCTCCTCGTCGAAACGCGCCTTCAATTCGACCAGTGCGGTCACCGACTTGCCGGCTTCGGCGGCATCAGCCAGTGCACGCACGATCGGGCTGTCATTGGAGGTACGGTACAGCGTCTGCTTGATGGCGACGACTTCAGGATCCGCCGCCGCCTGGCGCAGGAACTGCACCACGACGTCGAATGATTCATACGGGTGATGGACGACGATGTCCTTCTCGCGGATCGCGGCGAAACAATCGCCGCCATGTTCACGGATGCGTTCCGGAAAGCGTGGATTGTAGGGCACGAACTTCAGATCGTCACGGGCGATGGAGACGATCTCGGAAATCTGGCTAAGCGCCAGCGGCCCTGTCAAAACACTGATCCGGCTCGACGAAACGCCGAGTTCGCCTGCAACGAACTCACGCAGTTCCTCGGGCATCAGATTGTCGAATTCGATACGGATCACCGAACCGCGGCGGCGGCGCTTCAACGCCGTCTCGAACAGCCGAACGAGATCCTCGGACTCTTCCTCGACTTCGATATCGCTGTCGCGGATGATGCGGAACGTGCCAGAACCGGTGACCTCATAGCCCGGGAAAAGCTTGCCGATGTAAAGGCCGACCACCGCCTCGAGCGGAATGAAGCGCACATGGCCCTTGCGATCCGGCAGGCGGATGTAGCGTTTCAGCGCCTGCGGCAGACGCAGCAGCGCGCTCATCGTCTCGCCGTTCTTGCGATGCCGGAGCTGCAGCGCGATCGAAAAGCCGAGATTGGGAATGAATGGGAACGGGTGTGCGGGGTCGATCGACAGCGGCGTCAGCACCGGGAAAACCTGTTCCTGGAAATGCTCTTCCAGCCAGATCCGCTCGTCCTTGGTCAGCACATCGCCGGCGACCGTCTCGATGCCTTCCTTGTTGAGCAGCGCCATCAGCGCTGACAGGCTCTTCTGCTGATCCTCCTGCAGGCGCTCCACTTCACGCAGCAATTGTTCGAGCTGCTGTTCCGGCGTGCGCCCATCCGGGCTTTTCAGCACGATGCCTTCACGTACCTGCCCCGCAAGGCCGGCGACGCGGACCATGAAGAACTCGTCCAGATTGGCGGCGGAGATCGACAGGAAGCGGACACGTTCGAGCAGCGGATGGTTCGCGTTGAGCGATTCCTCCAGCACACGACGGTTGAATTGCAGCCAGGAAAACTCGCGATTGACGAAGCGATCGGGATTGCCGCCCTCGACACTTGCCGTTTCGATATTGATGAAGTCGGCCTGGACCGGCTTGAGCTCGTTCATGTCCGCCTTTCTCTCCAGCGAGTCACACCGGTTAACCGGCTCAATTTATCCTGTGACAGGGTTTTGCGACAGTTTCATTTCATCGAACTTGCAAAGAACACAGATATGCTTCAAACGCATGTCGTACGCGCTGAAGGAGACGATGATGGCCGGCGGTTCAATTCCCCATTTCCAGAACGATGCGGGCCATCCGGCGATCGAGATCGGCGTACGCGAATTCATGTGTGTTGGTGCCAACCCGCCCTTCGATCACCCGCACGTCTTCCTCGATCTTGGCAGCGACGACGAGAAGGTCTGCCCCTATTGCTCGACCCTTTATCGCTATTCGGCCAAGCTGAAAGCGACCGAAACGGTACCGGCAGGCTGCCTCTACGTCGATCGCGCCGCCTGATCTTTCCAATCATCCGACCATGACCATGGATACGCGGTCCCGCCCGGTCGTGATCGCAGGCGGCGGCATTGCCGGACTGACAGCCGCGCTCGGCTTCGCGCAGCGCGGCTTCACGGTCGAGATTTATGAACAGGCACCTCGCCTCGAAACCGTCGGCGCGGGTATCCAGCTTTCCCCGAATGCGACACGAATCCTGGCAAGCCTTGGCGTGCTCGAACGGCTGTTGCCGACGGCAGTCAGGCCGGAAGCCGTTGTGCTCAAGGACGCAGCCAGCCTGAGGGAACGCGCGCGTGTCCCGCTCGGTGCCTTCGCTGAACAACGTTGGCAGGCGCCTTATCTCACCGCTCATCGCGCTGACGTGCAGGCGGCACTGGTTGCGCAAGTGGCTGAGACGACGGGCATTCGGCTTATCACCGGCGCGATGCTCAGGGATATCGGCATCTCCCCTGAAGGTGTTGTCGGCACCTTCGAACAGGACGGGACACAGGTCCGACCAATTGGCTCGCTCCTGATCGGCGCGGACGGCGTCTGGTCGAAAGTCAGGGAGCTGCCAGGACTTGCTGGCAAAAGCCGTTTCACCGGCGAGCTCGCCTGGCGTGTCACCGTTGCCGCAGACAGCACGGCCGGCAGGACCTTTGCTTCCGTGGGCGTGGCTGGCTGTGTCACCGCTTTCCTGCATTCCGGTTTTCATCTCATCGCCTATCCGGTCAGCGCAGGGACGGCTATCAACCTCGTCGCCTTTACCAAAGGCGAGCGTATCGCCGACGGCTGGTCCGGCCACGCCGATCCCGCAATCCTGGCCGGAGCGCTCAAGGGAGCGGCCCCTGTCCTGGCGAGGCTGGTTGCGGAAGCGGGTACCTGGCTGGCCTGGCCGCTGCATGCAGTCGACCAGAAACCGTCGTGGACACTGCCGCAAGGCGTTGCCCTGATTGGCGATGCCGCACACGCCATGACACCCTTTGCAGCACAGGGCGCGGGCATGGCGATCGAGGACGCCGCCACGCTTGCTGCTTGCGTTGCCGCATCTCCGGCCGGCATCGCCCAAGCCATGATAAATTGGGAGCAGCAGCGCAAGCCGCGCGTTGCCAAGGTTGCACGACGCGGCGCACTCAACCATCTGGCCTGGCATGCGGCGGGTCCGGTGGCGCTGGTCCGCGATTTCGTTCTGGCGCTGCGTCCCCCACAGCGCCTCGCATCCGATCTCGACTGGCTTTATGGCTGGCGCATCCCGGATGCCGGCTCCACCCACCAAGCCTGACGACGATTCCCGCTATTGCCGATTGTAAAGTTGCATCGACAGGTTCAGCGACCAGGGCAACGGGTTCCACCAACCCGTCCTGAGGCCTGCCACCCGCAGCGCCCTGGCCGTCCAGGTGTTGCAGCCGACAAGCGCGTTGAAAGCGCCTTCGGCTTCGTAAAAGCCATCACTGGCGCCGTAGCCGGCACCCGGAATGAATTTTGGCCGATCGGCCTGCCGCGAGAAGCTGGCAGCGATGAAATCGAGCAGCGCAGCGAACCGTGCGTCGCTGACATCATAGCCAGCCACGGCCGGATGTGGTTCGGGGATGAGGCCAGCCACATCGACATGCATCACGGCCGCATCCACCGTCAGCGCCTTGACCACTGGCAGCGGCTTCAGTTCTGACCAGGTTGGCGTCTCGAGATAGAAGGCCCGCCCACCCCAGCCGAAGATGAGGTAACGCACCCCTTCTCCGTTTGCCGGAATGCCGTCCTCAGAGAGGAACCGGAAACGCTCCGATACTGCGGCATCGACCGGAATGGCGATGTCCGTGTGGATGGGATTGCTGATGACATAGATACGACGCGTGATTGGACCGCCGCCCGTATCCCCTGACCAAAGCGGTCGTGGAACAACCGTGCCCAACACGGCGATGACAGCGACCAGAGCGAGGGCACTGAGAACAAAGCGAACAAGCCGTCTCATCTTGATGTCCCACAAAAGCCATCTGGCAGGGGAAGGCCTTATCAACCCAAGCAAAAGGCCCCGCCTTGCGACGGGGCCTCGTAGAATTTGAATTACCGCAGCGGGGTCAATGCAGAATCTGGCTGAGGAAGAGCTTTGTGCGCTCGTGGCGGGGATGATCGAAGAACTCGACCGGCGTGTTCTCTTCCACGATCTGGCCCTGATCCATGAAGATCACGCGGTTGGCCACCTTGCGCGCGAAGCCCATCTCGTGCGTCACGCACAGCATCGTCATGCCCTCTTCGGCAAGACCGACCATCGTTTCCAGGACTTCCTTGATCATTTCCGGATCCAGCGCCGAGGTCGGCTCATCGAACAGCATGATGCGCGGGTTCATGCACAGCGAACGTGCGATCGCCACGCGCTGCTGCTGGCCGCCCGACAGCTGGCCCGGATATTTGTGCGCCTGCTCGGGGATCTTGACCCGCTTCAGGAAATGCATGGCGGTCTCTTCCGCCTGCTTCTTCGGGATCTTGCGTACCCAGATCGGCGCCAGCGTGCAGTTCTCCAGGATGGTCAAATGCGGGAACAGGTTGAAGTGCTGGAACACCATGCCGACCTCGCGGCGCACTTCATCGATCTTCTTCAGATCGTTGGTCAGTTCCTTGCCATCGACAATGATCTTGCCCTTCTGGTGCTCTTCCAGACGGTTGATGCAACGGATCATCGTCGACTTGCCCGAGCCCGAAGGACCGCAGATGACGATGCGCTCACCACGCATCACCTTCAGGTTGATGTCCTTCAGCACATGGAACTCGCCATACCACTTGTGCATACCCACGATTTCGATCGCCACGTCGGTATCCGAAATATGCATCTTCTTGGTGTTGACGCTCAGCTCTTCCGCGCTGACTGCATTCTCTGTGGCCATAAGCCGATTTCCCCTTGCTTGATTCTGGTGCCGACCGTTGCCGGTCAGCGCTTGTGGCCGGTATCTAGCCGGCGTTCCATGAACATAGAATAGCGGGACATGCCGAAGCAGAACAGCCAGAATACCACCGCCGCGAAAATAAGCCCCGACGCAGGTGTCTGCGGCGATGCCCATGAGGCGTCGGAGAAATTCTGGCGCACGATCGCCAGCAGGTCGAACATCGAGATGATGTAGACGAGGCTGGTATCCTTGAACATGCCGATGAAGGTATTGACGATGCCGGGGATGACCAGTTTCAGCGCCTGCGGCAGCACGATGAAATACATCTTCTGCCAGTAGCTCAGCCCCAGTGAATCGGCGCCCTCGTACTGTCCCTTCGAGATCGCCTGCAGACCGCCGCGCACCACTTCCGCCATATAGGCTGCGGCAAACAGCGATACGCCGATCAAAGCGCGCAGGAACTTGTCGAAAGTGACGCCCGCCGGCAGGAACAACGGCAGCATCACGCTCGCCATGAACAGCACCGTGATCAGCGGGATACCGCGGATCGTCTCGATGAAGACGATGCATATCATCTTGACGACCGGCATCTTGGAGCGTCGGCCAAGTGCCAGCAGAATGCCGAGCGGCAGCGAGACGACGATGCCGACAAAGGATAGCGTCAGCGTCACCATCAGGCCGCCCCACAGTGGCGTCTCCACATGTGGCAGGCCGAACATGCCGCCAACCAGCAGGATGAAGGCCACGATCGGCAAAACCAGGAAGAACAGCACCGCATTGAGCCCCTTGTGCGGAACACGCGGGATCAAAAGCGGCGCAAGCAGCGCGACGAACATGATGCCGACCAGAATCGGCCGCCAACGCTCTTCCAGCGGATAGCGTCCGAACATGAACTGGCCAAACTTGGCGTTGACGAACGCCCAGCAGGCGCCGGACCAGCCGTCAGGCTGGATGCCCCCCTGCGCCACGGTTGCGCAGACCGAACGGTCAGGCCCCGTCCACTGTGCCTGGACGAAGGCCCAGTTGATGACCGGCGGCAGGATCATGGCGACCAGCACCAGCCCCAGAAGGGTCAGGATGGTGTCGCCAACCGAGGCGAAAAGGTTCTTGCGGACCCAGGCAACCAGCCCGCGTTCCCCGGATGGCGCCGGCATCGCCTGCGCCATCTCGGTACGGACCCAGGAAAGATCAGTCTGTGTCATGATCTTACCTCTCCACCAGTGCCATCTTGGCGTTGACCACATTCATGATGGCCGACGTCAACAGGCTGAGACCGAGATAGACCGCCATCATGATCAAGACGGGTTCAATCGCCTGGCCGGTCTGGTTCAGCACGGTTCCGGCAATGGCTGTCAGGTCCGGATAACCGATTGCGATGGCAAGCGAAGAATTCTTGGTCAGGTTGAGATACTGGCTGGTCAGCGGCGGAATGACGATGCGCATCGCCTGCGGAACGACGACGAGGCGAAGGATCGGCCCCGATCTGAGCCCCAGCGCGCCGGCAGCCTCGGTCTGTCCGTGGCTCACGCCGCGAACGCCGGCACGAACGATCTCCGCGATGAAGGCGGCCGTGTAGAATGACAGCGCAAGATAGAGCGACAGGAACTCTGGCTTCACCTGGAAACCGCCGGTCAAATTGAACGTCGATTTCTTGGGCATGTCGAAGGCCAGCGGGAAACCGCTAACAATGTAGGCGAGCAATGGCAGCCCGACGATCAGCGCCACCGATGTCCAGAACACCGGGAACTGCTGGCCAGTCGCCATCTGCCGTTGCCGTGCCCTGCGTGCAACGAACCATGACATGGCGATGCCGAGCACGAAGGCGAGCAGGATCAGCCACGAGCCCTCACCCCAGACTGCGCGTGGAAAATAGAACCCACGGCTGTTCAAATAGGAACCGAACGGCAACTCGATGCTGTCCCGCGGCAATGGCAGAACCGACAGCACGCCGAAATACCAGAAGAAGATGACCAGCAGCGGCGGGATGTTGCGGAACACCTCGACATAGACCGTGCAGATCTTGCGGATCAGCCAGTTGTTGGAGAGCCGGCCGATACCGACCAGGAAACCGATGATGGTTGCCGTGACAATACCGGCAAGGGCCACGATCGCCGTGTTGATCAGGCCGACGACAATCGCCCGACCATAGGTACTGTCCGATGAATAGGCGATGGCGCTGTCGGCGATGTCGAAACCCGCCCGTCCCTTAAGGAAGGCGAAACCGGATGCGATGCGCAAGCGTTGAAGGTTGTCGATGGTGTTGCCGACAATCCACCAGATGCACAGGATCAACGCCAGGGCGGCGACGACCTGGATGAAGATGCTGCGCACTCTCGGGTCATTAATCAAGGAGTCGCGAGTGGGCTCCTCGCGAAGGACTTCCTGCGATGCCATGGGTCAATCCCCTGAATGAGAAACCGGGAGACAGCATGCTGCCTCCCGGACGGTATTCTCGATCAGCGGATCGGCGGAGCGTATTGCAGGCCGCCCTTCGTCCAGAGGCCATTCAGGCCGCGTGCGATCTTGAGCGGGCTGCCGGCACCGACATTGCGCTCGAACATTTCACCGTAGTTGCCCACGGACTTGACGATGTTGACGACCCAGTCGTTGGAGACGCCCAGATCGGTGCCAAGCTTGGTGTCTGCTTCCTGGCCGAGAACGCGCTTCACTTCGGGGCCACCCGAAGCCTTCAGCTCATCGACATTGGCCTGGGTGATACCCAGCTCTTCCGCCTGCAACAGGGCAAAATAGGTCCACTTCACGATGTGGTACCACTGGTCGTCACCCTGACGCACGGCCGGTCCGAGTGGCTCCTTGGAGATGATTTCCGGAAGCACGACATGGTCGCCCGGCGACGACAGCGTCAGGCGGATACCGTAAAGGCCCGACTGGTCGGTCGTGTAGGCATCGCAACGGCCGGAATCATAGGCCGCATTGGCTTCTTCAACCTTCTCGAAGACGACCGGATTGTACTCCATCTTGTTTGCCTTGAAGTAGTCGGCAAGGTTGAGCTCGGTGGTCGTGCCAGACTGCACGCAGACAGCAGCACCCGAAAGCTGGAGCGCCGAATTGACGCCCGGCAGTTTCTTGGCGTTCACCATGAAGCCTTGGCCGTCGTAATAGGTTACGCCAGCGAAGTTCAGGCCGAGCGCGGTGTCGCGGTTGATCGTCCAGGTTGTGTTGCGCGACAGAAGATCGATTTCGCCCGACTGCAGCGCAGTGAAGCGTTCCTTGGCCGACAGCGGCGTGAACTTGACCTTGGTGCCGTCACCGAAGACAGCAGCTGCGACCGCGCGGCAGAAATCAGCGTCCAGTCCCTTCCATTCGCCCTTGTCGTCCGGCGACGAGAAGCCCGATAGGCCGGTGTTGACGCCGCACTGGACAAAACCCTTGGCCTTGACGGCCTCCAGGGTGCTTGCAGCCGAAGCAGCGGACGCCATCAGACCCATCGTCGTCGCTGCCAGAATGCCGATTGCAATGTGTTTCATAACCCTCAGACCCTTTTTCGGTTGTTTGGGCGCATTGCCCGATTTTTTGTGCGAACCCCACCAGCCATCCCGGCCCACTTCCGGAACGCGGCTCCCTAGCCGACGCACAAGCTGTTCCCGTTCACGAAGAACATCGAAGGCGATAATTCCCGTGAGGTCAAGAAAAATGACCGAACCGTGGCGACCAACCAGCAAATAATATCGACGCTCGAACAAAGGTTTGCTCATGGCTGCCGCATCATTCGGCAGATCGACGAAATTCAACTTCAAATTGCTCAAAAAGCAGCGCGAGTTTCGTGCCACTGGTCCATCTGAAGCGAGATGCTGGCGACCGCCCGGAGGTTGCGCCGCCGACCTGCCCGCTCTATCCCTTCCCAACCTCAGCAGGCAGCAGGATCATGGCAAAAAACAACGGCAATTGGGGCATCAACACGCGGCTCGCCCATAGCGGCAACGATCCGCGCGACTTCTTCGGCTTCGTCAATCCACCGGTGGTACATGCCTCCACCGTGCTCTACCCCGATGCCGCGACCATGAATTCCCGCAGCCAGAAATACACCTACGGCACCCATGGAACGCCTACGTCAGACGCGCTCGCCGCGGCCATCGACGAGCTCGAGGGCTCGGCCGGCACCATCATCGTGCCGTCGGGACTGGCGGCGGTAACGGTTCCGCTGCTCGCATTCGCCTCCGCCGGCGACCACATCCTGGTGGTCGACAGCATCTATCGGCCGACCCGGCATTTCTGCGACACCATGCTGAAACGCATGGGCGTGGACGTGGAATATTACGAGCCGCGCATCGGCGCCGGCATCAAGGCGCTGTTCCGGCCCAACACCAAGGTCGTCTTCACCGAATCGCCGGCATCCAACACCTATGAGGTGCAGGACATACCGGCGATCTCGAAGGAGGCGCATGCCATCGGTGCAGTGGTGATGATGGACAACACCTGGGCCACGCCACTTTACCTGCGTCCGCTCGACCACGGCGTCGACATCTCCATCCACGCCGCCACCAAATATCCCGGCGGCCACTCGGACGTGCTTCTCGGCACCGTTTCGGCCAAAGAAACCTGCTGGCCGCAGCTGCTCGCCGGCTTTGACGCCCTGGGTTGCTGTGCCGGTCCCAACGACGTCTACCAGGTGCTGCGCGGCCTGCGCACCATGGGCGTTCGACTGGATCATCACGGCAGAAACGCCCTGGAGATCGCCAGTTGGCTGGAAACACAGGCTGGCGTTGCGCAGGTCCTCCACCCTGCCTTGCCGAGCCACCCCGATCACGCCCTGTGGAAGCGCGATTTCAGCGGCGCCAGCGGCGTCTTTTCCATCGTCCTTGCCGGCGGTGGCCAGAAACAGGCGCATGCCTTCCTCGATGCGCTGAAGATCTTCGGTCTCGGCTATTCCTGGGGTGGTTACGAGAGCCTAGCCGTCCCCGTCTTCCTTGGCGACCGCACCATCGCCAAAGGTCCCTATGAAGGCCCGCTGATCCGCTTGCAGATCGGGCTTGAGGATATCGAGGATCTGAAAGCCGATCTCTCAGCCGGCCTGACCGCCGCCGTTAACGCCTGACACCTTTTTGGGAACAGCAGCGCGCTCGACTTGCGCGCCGCTGTTCAATCCGTCGACCGATTGGGCAGGCTGCCGGCATTCCTGAGCGCGGCAACCAGCAGGCTGGTATGGCCAAGGATATCGGTCTGTGCCTGCGCCTGCAGCGACAGGCCGTTCCAGTTCTCCAGCGGCTCCAAGAAACCCGCCAGTGCGCCGTTGACCCTGCAGCTGTCGACCGACTGACCGTTCTTGGTCAGCGCCAGGATGCCGACATCGCCGCCATAGCGGATGCCGGCGATACGCTGGAAGCGATAGTCACCCTCGACCCGTACATCGAAAGCCAGCTGCCCCGCAGTGCGCGCGGCAATGTCCGTCACCTTTTCCGAAAAACTGGTCGGCAGCGCGCTGGCGGCCCGCACCGCCATCTCGAACAGGACTGTATCCAACTCCGCCGCCATGATGGGCCCACTGTGCTGCGGGCATCGTAACAGGCAATTGGGCCACGCGCGTTTTGCACAGCGTAGCAGCGCGCTAAATTAGAACAATGTCAAATTCTTCAGCTGGTTAAGATGGTGAGCCGGGAGGGGATCGAACCCTCGACCACATGATTAAAAGTCACGTGCTCTACCGCTGAGCTACCGGCCCATCCTGGCTTTCTGGCCGGAACATCGCCCGGCTTTTGCCGACCGCGTTTCCGAATGCCGGTCCGCCTGAAAAGTGGGCGGAACATAGGGAGAGTACCCACCATGGTCAACCGGAAAAAAGCCGATTTCCAAACCGCTGCGGACAACCGGCTTTTTCGCAGCAAAAACAACGCCCATAGGCGTTGAAATCAGGCCGTCAGGGTTCGCCTGACAGCGTCATGCCAGCCCTTGAGCTTGGCAGTCCGGATTTTCGCATCCATTTCCGGCTTGAAGCGGCGGTCGAGTGACCAGGCCTTGGCGAAGTCCTTCATCTTCGGCCACACCCCTGCCTTGGAGCCGGCCAGCCAGGCAGCGCCGAGCGCCGTCGTCTCCAGGATGGTCGGGCGATCGACCGGTGCATCGAGGATGTCGGCGAGACGCTGCATAGTCCAGGCAGACGCCACCATGCCGCCATCGACGCGCAGCACCGTCTTGCCGTTGCCGGTCTTCCAGTCCTTCTTCATCGCATCGAGCAGATCGCGCGTCTGGTAGGCCACCGATTCCAGCGCCGCGCGGGCAAATTCCGCAGGGCCGGAATTGCGCGTCAACCCGTAGATCGCACCACGGGCGTCGGCATCCCAGTGTGGCGCGCCGAGCCCGACGAAAGCCGGCACCAGATAAACATTCTGGGCCTCGTCGGCTTGGGCTGCGAGTTCGCCGCTGTGTTCGGCCTTGCCGATCACCTTGATGCCGTCGCGCAGCCATTGCACTGCCGCGCCTGCAACGAAGATCGAGCCTTCCAGGGCATAGGTCGTCTTGCCGTTCAGCCGGTAGGCGATGGTCGTAAGCAGCCGGTTCTTCGAGCGCACGATGTCGGCTCCCGTGTTCAGAAGCGCAAAGCAGCCGGTGCCGTAGGTGGACTTCATCATGCCCGGCTCGAAGCAGGCCTGGCCAATGGTCGCCGCCTGCTGGTCGCCGGCGACGCCGAGGATCCTGATCTCAGCGCCGAACAGGTCTTTTTCCGTCATGCCAAAATCATCGGCGCAATCCTTCACCTGTGGCAGTAATTGTGCCGGGATGTTCAGGATGCGTAGCAGTTCGTCGTCCCACGCATTGGTGGCGATGTTGTAGACCAGCGTGCGTGAGGCGTTGGTTGCGTCGGTCGCATGCACCTTGCCGCCGGTCAGCCGCCAGATCAGGAAACTGTCGATGGTCCCCGCCAGAAGCTCGCCACGCTCGGCGCGCTTCCTCGCGCCCTTCACCTTGTCCAGCATCCAGGCGATCTTGGTGCCGGAAAAGTAAGGATCGAGCAGCAGACCCGTCTTCCTGGTGAATTTCGGTTCGAGGCCCTGCTTGCGTAATTTGGCGCAGAGCGGCGCGGTACGGCGATCCTGCCAGACGATGGCATTGTGGATCGGCTTGCCGGTCGCCTTGTCCCAGATGACAACCGTCTCGCGCTGGTTGGTGATGCCGATTGCGGCGACCTCGGAGGCCTTGCGGCTCGCCTTTTTCAGCGCGGCCTTGACGGTATGGACGACGCTTGCCCAGATCTCTTCCGGGTCATGTTCGACCCAGCCGGAGGCCGGAAAATGCTGGGTGAATTCCTGCTGGCCGACGCCGGCAACCTTCATGGCGCTGTCGAACAGGATGGCACGCGAGGATGTCGTGCCCTGGTCGATCGCTAACACGAAACCTGTCATCTCTTCCCCTCATGGCGATACGAGAAGGGAGACGGCATGACGCCGCCTCCCCTTGTTTCCGATACGAGCCTTGGCTCGCACCGTGTTACTTCTGCCAGCTCTTCACCAGCTCGTCATAGTTGATGGTGATCGGCTTGTCCTTCTCAGGCTCGATCTTGAGCTGTGGCGCAAGGTTGCCCTTCGAGACGGCATCCTTGTTCCAGTATTCGAGATCGTGCTCTTCGGCGAGCTTCGGACCGATCTCGCCCTGCACGCCGGCCTTCTCAAGGCGGCCCATCACCTTCTCCTGCTCGGCGCACAGCGAGTCCATCGCTTCCTGCGCGGTCTTGGCGCCGGAGGATGCATCGCCGATTGCCTGCCACCACAGCTGTGCCAGCTTCGGATAGTCCGGCACGTTGGTGCCCGTCGGCGACCACTGCACACGGGCCGGCGAACGGTAGAACTCGACCAGACCGCCGAGCTTCGGCGCGCGATCGGTGAAGCTCCTGTGGTGGATCGTGCTCTCGCGGATGAAGGTCAAGCCGACATGGCTCTTCTTCACGTCGACCGTCTTGGAGGTGACGAACTGCGCATAGAGCCATGCAGCCTTGGCGCGGTCATCGGGGGTCGACTTCATCAGCGTCCAGGAACCGACGTCCTGGTAGCCGAGCTTCATACCGTCCTTCCAGTAGACGCCATGCGGGCTCGGAGCCATACGCCACTTCGGCGTACCGTCGGCATTCACCACAGGCAGGCCGTCCTTGACCATGTCGGCGGTGAAGGCGGTGTACCAGAACATCTGCTGGGCGATGTTGCCTTGCGCCGGAACCGGACCGCTTTCGGAGAAGGTCATGCCCTGGGCTTCAGCCGGTGCATAGGCCTTCAGCCAGTCCAGATACTTCTGGATGGCATAGACCGAAGCCGGGCCGTTGGTGTCACCGCCGCGCGCCACGCAGGAACCGACGGGCTGCGACTTCTCGTTGACCTTGATGCCCCATTCGTCGACCGGCAGACCATTCGGGATGCCCTTGTCGCCGTTGCCGGCCATCGAAAGCCATGCATCGGTGAAGCGCCAGCCCAGCGACGGATCCTTCTTGCCATAGTCCATATGGCCGAAGACCTTCTTGCCGTCGATCTCGCGACCGTTGAAGAACTCGGCAATGTCCTCGTAGGCCGACCAGTTGACCGGTACGCCGAGATCGTAACCGTACTTCGCCTTGAAGTCGGCCTTGTTTTTCTCGTCGTTGAACCAGTCGTAGCGGAACCAGTACAGGTTCGCGAACTGCTGGTCGGGCAGCTGATAGAGCTTCTTGTCCGGGGCCGACGTGAACGACGTGCCGATGAAGTCGGCGAGGTCGAGGTTCGGATTGGTGACATCCTTGCCTTCGTTCGCCATCCAGTCGGTCAGGTTGCGCACCTGCTTGTAGCGCCAGTGCGTGCCGATCAGGTCGGAATCGTTGACCCACCCGTCGTAGAGGTTCTGACCCGTCTGCATCTGGGTCTGGATCTTTTCGACGACGTCGCCTTCCTGGATCAGATCGTGCGTCAGCTTGATGCCGGTGATCGCCGAAAAGGCCGGCGCCAGCACTTCAGATTCATAGGAGTGCGTGGTGATGGTTTCCGACACCACCTTGATCTCCATGCCGGCGAACGGCTTGGCGGCGTCGATGAACCACTGCATTTCCTTTTCCTGGTCGGCGCGCGAAAGCGTCGATACGTCGCCGATTTCCTTGTCCAGGAAGGCTTTAGCCTCGTCCATGCCTGCATAGGCGTTGCCCATGCCAGCAAGCAGGGCAAGCGCGGTAGTCGATATCAGAAATTGCCGTCGCATAAGTCTCCTCCTCAATAAGTTTAATATGCTCCGGATCGGCAGCGGACCGGCTGCCTCCCCGACGGTTTTCTCCCTCTAAACGTAGCGGAACACCGCTACGGCGTAGGCCACGGAGAGAGCGAGAGCCCACCACAGGCCGGCTCCAACGAGACCCAGCCAAGCGAGATGGATGAAGGCGCTGCCAAGCAGCGTGATGAACAGACGGTCGCCACGCGTCGTCTCGAAACGCAGCACGCCGACGCGTGGATTGCCGCCGGGCGACGCATATTCCCACACCGCCATCAAAGACAGGATGCCGAAGATGGTGAGGAAGAACATGGCAGTCGGGAACGTCCAGGCCATCCAGCCGCCGGCGATCAGGGGCGCCCCCCAGGTGCGCACGCCGTCCTGGACCGGGACGAACGCGGCCAACAGTCCGGATGCGCCGAGATAGACGGCGATCACGATGATGAGGGGAACGATCCAGTTCCGGGAAACAGCCATCATACCCTCCCCAGGGCGAAGCCCTTGGCGATGTAATTGCGGACAAACCAGATCACGATCGCGCCGGGGATCAGCGTCAGCACGCCGGCAGCGGCAAGCAGGCCCCAGTCCATGCCGGAGGCCGAAACCGTGCGCGTCATCACGGCTGCGATCGGCTTTGCATCTGTGGTGGTCAGCGTGCGGGCCAGCAGCAATTCCACCCATGAGAACATGAAGCAGAAGAAAGCAGCTACGCCGATGCCGCTCGCGATCAGCGGCATGAAGATCTTGAAGAAGAAGCGGGGGAACGAGTAGCCGTCGATATAGGCGGTTTCGTCGATCTCCTTCGGTACCCCGGACATGAAGCCTTCCAGGATCCACACTGCCAGCGGCACATTGAACAGGCAGTGCGCCAGCGCCACCGCGATATGCGTGTCGATCAGGCCGAAGGCGGAGTAAAGCTGGAAGAACGGCAGCGCGAACACGGCAGGCGGGGCCATGCGGTTGGTCAGCAGCCAGAAGAACAGGTGCTTGTCGCCAAGGAAGCGATAGCGCGAGAAGGCATAGGCCGCCGGCAAGGCAACAGCGACCGAAATCACCATGTTCATAACGACATAGGTGATGGAGTTCACATAGCCCATGTACCAGGATGGATCGGTGAAGATGATCCGGTAGTTCCGCAGTGTCGGCTCGTGCGGGTAGAGCGTCAGGCCGGACACGATCTCCGTGTTGGTCTTGAAGCTCATGTTGACGAGCCAGTAGATCGGCAGCAGCAGGAACAGGATGTAAAGCGTGGGGATCACCCACCAGAATTTCGACTCCTCGCCACGCTTGCGCATGCGCCGCGCGAGCTGCTCCTGCGAGAGGCCACTCCTCAGCGAACCGGCGGCGATCGCCGTATCGGTTGTCCGTTCGTTTGCGTTCGCCATATCAGCGCTCCGCGTCGTAGTTGGTCATGACGGTGTAGAACACCCATGACAGCAACAGGATGATCAGGAAGTAGACCAGCGACATTGCCGCCGCCGGACCGAGGTCGAACTGGCCGAGCGCCATCTTGACCAGGTCGATGGAGAGGAAAGTGGTCGAGTTGCCGGGGCCACCGCCGGTGACGACGAACGGTTCGGTGTAGATCATGAACGAGTCCATGAAGCGCAGCAGGACCGCGATCAGAAGCACGCGCTGCATCTTCGGCAACTGGATGTAGCGGAAGACCGCCCAGCGCGAGGCGCCGTCGATCTTGGCAGCCTGGTAGAAGGCATCCGGGATCGAGACCAGGCCTGCATAGCACAACAGCACGACCAGACTCGTCCAGTGCCAGACATCCATGATGATGACGGTGAACCAGGCGTCGAGCGGATCCTGCACGTAGTTGTAGTTGAGGCCGAGCTTGTTCAGGTAGTAGCCGAACAGGCCGATGTCGCTGCGGCCGAACACCTGCCAGATCGTGCCGACGACGTTCCATGGAATCAGCAGCGGCAGCGCCATCAGTACCAGGCAGACCGGGACACCCCAGCCCTTCTTCGGCATGTTGAGCGCGATCAGGATGCCGAGCGGCACTTCGATGGCCAGGATGATGGCCGAGAAGACGAGGTTGCGTCCCATCGCCTGCCAGAAGCGCGACGAGCCGAGCAGTTCCTCGAACCATTCGGTACCGGCCCAGAAGAACTGGTTGTTGCCGAACGTGTCCTGCACTGAATAGTTGACGACGGTCATGAGAGGGATCACGGCGGAGAAAGCCACCAGCACCAGCACCGGCAGGACAAGAAACCAGGCCTTGTTGTTCCAGGTTTTCTCCACGGTCAGGCCCTCATCTCGACGCGCCAGGAATCGGCGTAGACATTGATGCCGGCCGGTTCGAAACGCAGCTTCGGTTCAGCGGGAATTTCCTCGTCTTCGCCCACGATCGCCGCGATCTCGCGGCCTTCCAGCCTGGCGCGGACAACCTTGTGGCGGCCGACGTCCTCGACCTTGCTGATCGAGACGCCGATGCCGACCCGGCCGAGGCGCACATATTCGGGTCTGATCCCGAGTTCCATCGCGCCGCCGGTCTTCTCCGGAGCTCCCGGAAGCACGATGGCCAGCGAACCCAGTTTGGCCGTCTTGCCCTCGACCTCGATTGGCAGCACGTTCATGCCCGGCGAGCCGATGAAATAGCCGACGAAGGTGTGTTTCGGCCGTTCGAAAAGCTCTGCCGGCGTACCGATCTGGACGATGCCGCCGTCATACATCACCACCACCTGATCGGCGAAAGTAAGCGCTTCCGTCTGGTCGTGCGTGACATAGACCATGGTGTAGCCGAAGCGGCGATGAAGCTGCTTGAGTTGCGAGCGCAGCACCCATTTCATATGCGGATCAATGACGGTCAGCGGTTCGTCGAAAAGAATGGCGTTGACGTCGGAACGCACCAGGCCGCGGCCGAGCGAAATCTTCTGCTTCTGGTCGGCAGTCAGCCCCCTAGCCTTGCGCCTGGCCCAGTCGGCGAGATCGATCATGTCGAGTGTCTCGCGCACCTTGCGGTCGATATCGGCCTCCGGAACGCCACGATTGCGCAGCGGGAAAGCCAGATTGTCGTAGACCGTCATGGTGTCGTAGATCACCGGGAACTGGAACACCTGCGCGATGTTGCGTTCCTGCGTCGACAGATTGGTCACATCGTTTCCGTCGAAAAGCAGCTTGCCGTGCGAAGGATGCAGCAAGCCGGAAATGATGTTGAGCAGCGTGGTCTTGCCACAGCCGGAAGGCCCGAGCAGCGCATAGGCGCCGCCATCCTGGAAGGTGTGGTGCACTTCCTTCAGCGCGAAGTCGGTGTCCTTCTGCGGATTGGGCAGATAGGAATGGCGGATATGATCGAGATCGATGCGTGCCATGCCGCGCTCCTATGCCGCCAACCGCGGCGCGCCGACCGAACGCCCGGCTGCGTCGAAGACCATGATGTGGCGGGGATCGATGAACACCTCCACCTCGTCGTCGGTGGTGAGGTCGAGAATGCCGTGGGAAAGCATGACCCAGCGCGCATCGGCGAAATCCAGATGCACGAAGCTCTCCGAACCGGTGATCTCGGTGATCGATACCTTGGCACGCACCGGCACGGCCTGATCGTTCGGCCGCTGCAATGAAAGATGGTGCGGCTGGAAGCCGATGGTGTAGCTGGCATCGGCAACGCCGGTGATATCCGCCGGCACGGGCAGGCTCACGCCGCCATCGAGCAGAAACCTTGCGCCGGATTTGCGCAGGACGATCGTGTTGAGCGGTGGATCGGCGAAGGTGCGGGCCGTGATCAGGTCATTCGGTTTGCGGAAAACCTCGATCGTCGGACCAAACTGCGTGACCCTGCCCTCCGACAGCGTCGCCGTGTTGCCGCCAAGCAGCAGCGCTTCATGGGGCTCCGTGGTTGCGTAAACGAAAATGGTGCCGGCCTCGGCGAAAATCCTCGGCAATTCGGCGCGTAGCTCTTCGCGCAGCTTGTAGTCGAGATTAGCCAGCGGCTCGTCCAGCAACACCAGGCTGGCATTCTTGACGATGGCACGGGCAAGAGCGGTGCGCTGCTGCTGGCCGCCGGACAGATGAAGCGGCGTGCGCTCCAGATAGGGCGTGAGTTTCAAAAGGTCCGCGGCCTGCCGCACCTCGCGATCGATCCTGGCCTTGTCGGCACCAGCGACGCGCAGCGGCGAGGCGATGTTTTCATAGACCGTCATCGCCGGATAGTTGATGAACTGCTGGTAGACCATGGCGACGTTGCGCTTCTGCACCGGCACGCCGGTGACGTCCTTGCCGTCGAACCACACCGAACCGGTGGTTGGTCGATCGAGCCCCGCCATCAATCGCATCAGGCTTGTCTTGCCGGACAGCGTCGGGCCCAGAAGCACATTCAGGGAGCCGTGCTGCAGCGTCAGCGAGACGTCGCCGATGTGCGTTGCCGCACCGACGACCTTCGAGACGTTCCGCAATTCCAGCATTCGGTTTCCTCCCTATGCCGCGCTATTCGGCGGCAGCTATATGCGGACCGCTGACGCGGCGCAGAAATGCTTCCAGCTTGGCGGTCTGCTCGCGATCGAAATGCAGGCCGCGCTTGGTCCTGCGCCAGAGGATGTCCTCGGCAGTCCGCGCCCATTCATATTCGACGAGATAGCGGACCTCGGCCTCATACAGCTCGGCACCGAAATCCTGGCCGAGGTCAGCCGTCGACTTGGCTAGCCCGAGCAGGACGCGCGCACGCGTACCGTAGAGCCGTACTAGGCGCCTCGCCATCCGGGTTTCCAGAAACGGATAGGAACTCTTGAGTTTCGCAACCTCGGCTTCATAGCCGGTCGCTGGAAAGTCGCCACCGGGCAGCGGGCCTTTTGCCGTCCAGGGCTCGCCGCGCTTGCCGAGAAAGCCTTCGATCTTCTCCAGCATGGACTCCGCCAGCCGGCGATAGGTGGTGATCTTGCCGCCAAACGCATTGATGAGGGGCGCTGTGCCCTCCCCACCCTCGGCTTTCAGCACATAGTCGCGTGTGGCTTCCTGCGCCTTGGATGCTCCGTCATCGTAAAGCGGGCGGACCGCCGAATAAGTCCAGACGATGTCGGCTCGCGTCACCGGATCGGCAAAATATTCGCTAGCCGCCGCACACAGATAGTCGATCTCGCCTTCGCTGATCGTCACATTGTGCGGATCGTCGGAATAGTCGCGATCGGTGGTACCGATCAGCGTGAAGTCTTCCTCGTAGGGAATGGCGAAGATGATGCGGCCATCCTTGTTCTGGAAGAAATAGGCACGCGGGTCATCGAACTTCTTGCGCACGACGATATGACTGCCCTGCACCAGACGCACATTGTGCACGTCGTTCTTGCCAACAGTCTTTTCCAGGACATGGTCAACCCAGGGCCCTGCAGCATTGACCAGCAGCTTCGCCTTGACGGTTTCGGTGTTGCGGTCGCGCAGGTCTTCGATCGTGATCGTCCACAGGTCGCCCTCGCGCCGCGCGGCGACAACCTTGGTGCGGGTTCGGATGGTCGCACCGCGGTCGGCGGCGTCGCGAGCGTTCAGCACGACCAGGCGCGCGTCGTTGACCCACCCGTCCGAATATTCGAATGCCTTGGAAAACAGCGGCTTCAACGGCTTGCCGGCAGGATCGCGCTGCATGTCCAGCGTCTTCGTAGCCGGCAAGAGCTTGCGCCCGCCGATGTGGTCGTAGAGGAAAAGACCAAGCCGCAGCATCCAGGCCGGACGCGGACCACCAGCGAAAAAGGGCAGCACGAAACGCATCGGCCAGATGATGTGCGGCGCGTTGCGCCACAACACCTCTCGCTCCATCAGCGCCTCACGCACGAGGCGGAACTCATAGAATTCAAGATAACGCAGGCCGCCATGGATGAGTTTGGTCGAGCCGGAAGACGTCCCGCTCGCCAGATCGTTCATCTCGGCCAGGAACACGGAATAGCCACGACCAACCGCGTCGCGCGCTATGCCGCAACCGTTGATGCCACCGCCGATGACAAAAATGTCATGGACCGGAGTTCCGTCCAAAATGCCCTCCCATGATTTCGCATTGCAGCATAAAAAGCCGCATTTCGAAAGCGGTTGGATGTTATTTCGAAAACAGAACGAATGTCAAACGAAATTCAGATCAATAGAAAATGCTAGCCTGCGTTCATATCAGGATCGTGACGTCTCGATGAGATGAACCTCGGAGTCCGCGCAGATCTTGCGCACCGCAGGGATGTCGCATCGATCGGTTATGAAGGTGTTGACCTGCGAGAGATGGCCGATGCGAACCGGTGCAGTACGCTCGAACTTGGTGCAATCCGAAACCAGGATGACGTGGCGCGCATTGGCAAGGATGGCTTGCGCGACTTTCACTTCGCGAAAATCGAAATCGAGCAACGCTCCGTCGTGATCGATGGCCGAGGCGCCGATCACCGCATAGTCGACCTTGAACTGCTTGATGAAATCGACTGCGGCTTCACCGACGATGCCGCCATCCGAGCCGCGCACCACACCGCCGGCAATCACCACTTCTATCGAAGGATAGACGCGCATCCTGTTGGCAACATTGATATTATTGGTGATCACCATCAGGCCGTTGTGATCAAGCAGAGCCTTGCTCACGGCTTCGGTCGTGGTGCCGATATTGATGAACAGCGAGGCATTGTCCGGGATAAGCCGTGCGGCGGCGAGCCCGATCGCTTCCTTTTCGTCCGCGGCGATTTTCCGCCGTGCTTCATACTCCATGTTCTCGATGCCGGACGGAAAGAGGGCACCGCCGTGAATGCGTGTCAGGAGCCGCTGATCGCAAAGGTCGTTGAGGTCCTTGCGGATGGTTTGGGGCGTCACCTCGAAATGCGCGGCGAGATCATCCACCAGCACACGCCCTGCCTCCTTGGCCATCTGAATGATCTCGGCATGGCGCGGCGACAGGTACATTTCAGCAGTTCCCATTTTCGTTTTTGTTGTGCATAGCCAAAAACGAAAATGGAAGAAAAGCAAGAGCCAGCAGCAGCGAACATCGTATCCGCCGCATTCGCTTTCCTGTCGATGACAGCTATGAAAGGCCGCGAGCGATCTCGACAATCACATCGAAGGCGGCCTCGACATCTTCTCGCGTCGCCTCGAATTGCCCGACCTGGAAACGGATAGCGACCTGATCGTCGACGCGTGTCTGCGTAAGATAGATGCGGCCATCATCGTTGATGGCATTGACCAGCCGCAGATTGTGTTCGTCGCTGTCACGTCCCTCGCCTGCCCGGTGGCGGAATGAGAACAACGACAGCATCGGCGCACTGACCAGTTCGAAATCCGGCTCTTTCGAAAGCCGCTCCGCCAGGGCGGCACTCCAGCCCACATGGTTGCGGATCATGGTGCGCAGGCCTTCCAGCCCATGCGCACGCATCAGGAACCACAGTTTCAGCGCTCGGAACCGCCTGCCGAGCGTCACCGTCCACTCGGAGTAATTGACGACGCCGTCATGGCCATGTGTCTTCAGATATTCCGGTTTTATGGCCAGCGTCCGCACATGGCTTTCCGGATCGCGCACGAACTGGATCGAACAGTCGAAACTGGCGCCCAACCATTTGTGCGGATTGAAGACGATCGAATCGGCCTGTTCGATCCCACGCCACAAGTGACGATATTCGGGACAGATCATCGCGGCACCTGCCCATGCTGCATCGACATGCAGGTAGAGATCGTGACGGCGAGCGATTTCCACCACCGCGGCGATGTCGTCCGTGCCGCCGGTACTGGTACCTCCAACACAGGCGACGATGCCTGCTGGCAGAAACCCTGCTTCCTTGTCGGCGAGAATCGCAGCCTCCAGCGCGGCTGCATCCATGGAACGCAGCGGACCGCTTGTCGGGATCCGGACAAGGTTCTCGTCACCAATGCCGGCGACCCAGATGGCGCGATCGATCGATGTATGCACCTGGTTGGAGCTGTAGATGCGCAGTCGCTTCTGCCCAGGCAGGCCTTTCCTGTTGCCGTCCCAGTCGAGTGCCCGCTCGCGCATGGTGAGGATGGCTGCCAGTGTGGCGGACGATGCTGAATCCTGTATCACGCCGGAGAAACCGTCCGGCAGCCCCAATGCCTGGCGCAACCAGTCGATCATTTTCGTTTCGAGTTCGGTCGCGGCCGGTGAAGTCTGCCACAACATGCACTGCGCGGCGACGGCGGTGACCAGATACTCGGCGATCACCGACACCCGCGCGGCGTTTGCCGGGAAATAGGCGAAGAAGCGCGGATGCTGCCAATGCGTCATGCCGGGCATCACCTTGGCTTCGAAATCCGTGAAGATCGCTTCCATGGCCTCAGGCTGCTCGGGTGGCGATGCCGCGATCTGTTTCAGGATCGACCCCGGCGCCACCTGCGGCCGCACCGGCCGGTCCCGCACCGTATCCCGGTAGTCCGCGCCCCAGTCCGCAGCTCGCCGTGACCACGCACGGAATTCCTGGCTATCCATACCACCTCCTCGTCGAGCTTGGCCTGATATTGATTAACACGTGCATTATGGCGATGAGCAAGGCCATGCAAGCCTGGCCGGCAGCATTTTGCCGCCGACTTTTTGGCTATTGTTGCACGACGGTGATCGAAACGGCGAGTTGCTCGCGGCCTTGGCCCAGACGAATGCCGGAGACCGGCATCGCATCGCGATAGTCGCGACCGGTCGCCACCCGAACATACCGCTCATCCGGCGAAATACCGTTGGCGGCGTCGAACGACACCCAGCCCAGCCCAGCGACATGGGCCTCGGCCCAGGCGTGGCTCGCCACCTGTTCCGAAACGCCGTCCATCATCAGGTAACCACTGATGTATCGGGCTGGCAGACCAAGAAGCCGCGCCGCCGAAATGAAGACATGGCTGTGGTCCTGGCACACACCACTGCCAAGGCTGAGCGCTTCTTCAGCGACCGTTTCGGCGCTGGTGCTGCCTGGCAGATAGTTGATACGATCGCGCACCAGCCCCATCAGCCTGTGCAGCCGTTCGATCTCGGGGCCTTCACCGAGGCCCGAGACAAGACCACGAATACCATCGCCGGCTGTCGTCAGTGGGGTTTCGCGCAGGAATAGCCATAACGGCGCGAAGCCCTGGTGTGGCCCATACACACCCGCCTTGTCGATGGTCTCCACCTCGCCAACCGCCTCGATTGCGATGACGTGCGACGACCCTTCGACACTGACAAGGCGTGTGTCGTTGGCGAACTGATCGCGGAAGTGCACTTCTTCCTTGGCGCCTTCGATCTGCAGTGCCCAGGATCGCACCGTCTGTGTCGAGCCCGAGCCCGGCACAAGTCGCAGGCGCTGCAGGGCATAGCTGACTGGAGTGTCGTAACTGTATTCGGTCCGGTGCGTGATCCTCAGACGCATGATGACCAACCGGGACGTGTTGCGTTCACATTGGGACGGGTCGACATCGCAGGTTTCATCTCAATCCGCCTAGTAGAACCGATAGTCTTCAGCGATCTGGTCGCCAAGGCGCGTGTTCTCGGTGATGAAATTGCCGAGGAATTCATGCAGCCCGGCGTCGAAGACGTCCTTGATGGAGCCAACCTTCAGCATCGCATGAATTCGCTCCGCCGTTGCATGGCTGGCGTGGCGCGCGCCGTAGTCGCCGCACAGGAAATTCAGGTGTTCCAGAATGAACCGATAGCAGAAGGTCAGCGAGCGCGGCATGCGCGCATTGACGATCAGATAGTCAGCGATGTTGGTCGGCTTGTACTCCGCCTCATAGACCCAGCGATAAGAGCGATGTGCCGACACCGAGCGCAGAATCGATTCCCACTGGTAATTGTCGAGAGTCGAGCCCACCCAGGAGATCGACGGCAACAGCACGTAGTACTTCACATCGAGGATGCGGGCGGTGTTGTCGGCGCGTTCGAGATAGGTGCCGAGCTGCGAGAAATCGAAGATCTCGTTGCGCAGTTGCGTGCCGAAGAGGGAACCGCGGATCAAAGCCGTCTCGCGTTTGACCGCATCGAGCACCGAAGGCAGGTCGCGCTGGTCGATCGGCTTGGCGAGAATGCGCTTCAGCGCCATCCAGGCCTCGTTGGTGCTTTCCCAGGTCTCGCGCGTCAGCGCAGTGCGCACCATGCGCGCATTGTTGCGCGCCGTTTCGATCGACGACATGACGCTGGACGGGTTCGAGGTGTCACGCAGCAGGAAATCGGCGACGTTGGCCGCCGTGAACTCCGAATATTTCTGCGCGAAAGCAACATCGGAACCGGCGCTGATCACCACCGAATGCCATTCCTCCGAGGCATCTTGCGTGCGCGTCAGCGCCATGCGCAGCCCGGCATCGACCAGCCGCGCCATATTCTCCGCCCGTTCGATGTAGCGGTTCATCCAGTAGAGGCCGTTGGCGGTACGTCCTAGCAGCATTAACCGAGCCTCCCCTTGGCAGGTCGCCCGCTGCGTGCGAACGGTTGCCGACCACCGACTGCCGACCTGCCCTCAGTCATCCAGCACCCACGTATCCTTCGTTCCCCCTCCTTGAGAGGAGTTCACGACCAGCGAACCTTCCTTCAGCGCGACGCGCGTAAGGCCACCCGGAACCAGCTGGATGCGATCGGAAACCAGCACATAGGGCCTGAGATCGACATGGCGCGGCGCCAGGCCCTTCTCGGTCATGATCGGACAGGTGGAGAGCGCCAGCGTCGGCTGGGCGATGTAGTTGGCGGGCTTGGCGGCGAGCTTCTTGGCGAACTCTTCGCATTCCTTCTTGGTTGCCGCCGGGCCGACCAGCATGCCGTAGCCGCCCGATCCGTGCACCTCCTTGATGACCAGTTCCGAGATGTGTTCCTGCACATATTTCAGACTGTCCGGCTCGGAGCAGCGCCAGGTCGGGATGTTGCCCAGGATCGGCTTGCGACCTGTGTAGAACTCGACGATCTCCGGCATGTAGGAGTAGATCGCCTTGTCATCGGAAATTCCGGTGCCTGGCGCATTGGCGATGGTGATGTTTCCAGCACGGTAGACATCCATGATGCCCGGCACACCAAGTGCCGAATCCGGCCGGAAGGTCAGCGGATCCAGGAACGCATCGTCGACACGGCGATAGAGCACGTCGATCTGCTTGTAGCCTTCCGTGGTCCGCATCGCGACATGACCGTCGACGACACGCAGATCCGGCCCCTCGACCAGTTGCACGCCCATCTGGTCGGCCAGGAAGGCATGTTCATAATAAGCGGAATTGTAGATGCCCGGCGTCAGCACCGCGATGGTCGGCGTTCCGTCCACCCCTCTCGGCTTCACGGCAGCAAGCGACTGCCTGAGCAGCGCGGGATAGTTCTCGACCGGCCGCACCTTGATCTGCTGGAACAGCTCCGGAAAGAGCTGCATCATCGTCTCGCGGTTCTCCAGCATGTAGGAGACACCGGACGGCGTGCGTGCGTTGTCCTCCAGCACGTAGAATTCGTTTTCGCTGATGCGCACGATGTCGACGCCGATGATGTGCGTGTAGACACCCGCCGGGGGCCGCACGCCGATCATTTCCGGCAGGAAGGCTTCGTTGGCCGCGATCAACTGTTTCGGCACGCGCCCTGCCCGCAGGATTTCCTGGCGGTGGTAGATGTCGTCCAGGAACGCGTTGAGGGCCTGTACCCGCTGTTCGATGCCCAAAGCCAGGCGACGCCATTCCTGGCCCGAGATGATGCGTGGCACGATGTCGAAGGGAATGAGGCGTTCGGAGGCCTCCTGCTCGCCATAGACAGCGAAGGTGATACCGGTCTTCCGGAAGACGCGCTCGGCATCTTCCATCTTCTGGGTAAGTCGGCCTGGGTCTTGTTCTTTCAGCCAGCGATCATATGCCGAGTATGGTCTCCTCAGCCCGGTCGTTTCCGGAAGCATCTCATCGAAAGCTGCCAAACGCGTACTCCCCTCTGAAACCATTTCAACTGGCGTCGGAGAGGAAATCAAGCGCAATCGGCGATTTGCATCGTTACAGCGGCCTGGCCATCAAGATTGCACGATAGGCAGGCGGCAAAACAGCTTCTTGGGCAATGCGTGCTTATTCGGCGTGCAGTTTACCGTGGCCTAAAATGCCCGGAAGGTCACCGTCGTGAAGGTGTCGGAGATACCGGGAATGATCTGCACCTTCTCGTTGACGAAGTGGCCGATGTCCTGGTCATCGTCGATGTAGAATTTCGCAAGCAGATCGTAGTGGCCGGCAGTCGAATAGATCTCGGAGGCGAGCTCAGCGTCGGCAAGCGCGGCGGCCACCTCATAGGCCTTGCCGAGTTCGCATTTGAACTGCACAAAAAACGTCTTCACGGGCCGGCCTTCCTTCTGTTTCGCAACCGTTTTGGCAGACGTGTCCAGCGCATTCAAGCCGATTTACGACAGGGATAGTTGCCTGGCGCAGCGGCACATTGACAGGCCGGACCGGTGTGGAGTCAACTTCATCTCAATTCGATCGAAACCCATGAAGTTTCGACATGACGGAGGACCTCATGCGGACTTTCTGGCGCTGGATGCTGCGCGTCGTTCTTCTGCTCGTTGCCATCGCGCTGGTCGGCGGCTTCATCTTTCGTCAGAAGATCGGGGAACTGCACGCGGTCTACACCTATGCGAACGCGTTCAAGCCTGACGTCATCGATGAGAATTTCCGCTCGCTGTATAAACTCTATCCTGCCGTTCGGGTCGAACACGGCCCGGAGGTGAGCGAACTTCAACGGGCAGAAAAACCACTGCCGGAAGCCTATGTCTCCGCAGGCGAGACCCGCAAGGTCGCCGACTGGATCGAAAGGACACAGACCACCGGCCTGCTCGTGATCAAGGACGGCAAGATCGTCCATGAGGAGTACCGGCGCGGCAACAATGCCGGGACGCAGTCGATCGCCATGTCGGTGTCGAAGTCGACCATTTCCTTCCTCGTCGGCAATGCCGTTGCCGACGGTCTGATCAAGCTGGAGGATCCGGTCGATAAATACGCACCGTTGCTGGCCGAGGGTGGCTATAAGGGCGTCACGGTCAAGAACGTGCTGCAGATGTCGTCCGGCATCGGCTTCAACGAGGATTACGGCGATCTCAATTCCGATATCGTGCGCTACATCATCCAGATCCTCACGGGTTCGGTGAACGACTTCACCGCGCATCTGAAGAACGAACGGCCACAAGGCAGCTTCAACCGCTACGTCTCAGCCGACACACAGGTGCTCGGCATGGTCCTTGAGGGCGCAACCGGCAAACCCTTGCCCGACTATTTCAAGGAAAGACTGTGGTCCAGACTCGGCCCAGAGGCCGACGCTTACTGGCTGATCGACCAGAAGAAGGAAACGCTGGCGGCAGGGGGCCTGAATGCGGTCTTGCGCGACTATGCCCGCTTCGGCCTGCTTTATCTCAATGAAGGCCGCAACTGGAAAGGCGAGCAGATCGTGCCGGCCGGATGGGTGCATGCCTCGGTGACGCCGGACGCACCCTATCTGATGCCTGGTCGTGAGGACCCAGCCGCGGGTATTCCGTTCGGCTACGGCTACCAATGGTGGATCCCTGGCAAACCGCAAGGCGACTTCGCGGCGATCGGCATCTACGGTCAATTCATCTACGTGAACCCCGCGCGCAAGGTGGTGATTGCCAAGACCTCGGCCTATACCGACTACAACAACAGCGGTGGCGCGATGGAATATGAAGCGATCGACGCGTTCCAGGCGATCGCCAACGCGCTGTAACCGAAGGAGAACCAGATCCTCATCAGGGTCAAAGCAGAACGATTGACGCATCGGCAAATACGGTGGTAGCGGCAAAGCGCGATCCATAACCACGCGATATGTCCGCCGAACGTGGCGGCGCCAGGCTCCGACAATCCTCACATTTCAGAGAAGAAGATGCGCCCCATGAAAAACCTGACCAGGGCTGCAGGAGCGGCTGCATTGTTGCTGGCCGTCGGCCTGCTCGGTGCTGCACCGTCCGTCACAGCTGTTTCATCGGCACAGGCTCAGACCGAATACCTGCCGACCAAGAAGGATTTCATCGGCAAGTGGAAACTGAGCGGTTCGGCCATACGACCGCCACGGGATCTGAATGGATCGCCGACCGAAAAAGACGAGGCTGCGGCTAGCGAGTTCCAGCAGACCGTAACCACCTTCTATTCGGCCTTCGATTATCTGGAGATCAAGGCCGATGGCAGCTACAATTTCCACCAGCCTGGCGATCCTGCGTCTGGCCCTTGCGTGTGGTGCGGCAACTGGTCGTTCAAGAACGATTCACTTTGGCTGGAACTGGACACGGCACCACGCCTCGACATCTACGCCGAGGGCGGAGACATCCAGATGACCTACACTGCGGAGCCGGAAAAAACGTCCAAATACAAGTGGCAGGTTTTCGGCTGGTCGAAGCTCGATTGATGAACCACGGCCACCATAGTCCGCCTAGAGGGGTGGTAGATCCCCCCTCGCCCATCCCTCGGTGATCACCGAGGCGCGCGCATCGAACTGACCGACCTCGATCGCGTCGCGAATATTCTGCATCAGCTTCTGATAGTATGACAGGTTGTTCCAGGTCAGCAGCATAGCGCCCAAAGCTTCCTGCGAACGCACCAGATGATGCAGATATGCGCGTGAATAGTCGCGTGCCGCCGGGCAGTCGCTCTCTTCGTCCAGCGGACGCGGGTCGTCGGCATGGCGCGCGTTACGCAAATTGATCTTGCCGCGCCTTGTATAAGCAAGCCCGTGACGTCCCGCGCGCGTCGGCATCACACAGTCGAACATGTCGATGCCCCGCGCCACCGACTTCAGGATGTCATCGGGCGTGCCGACGCCCATCAGGTAGCGTGGTTTCTCCGCCGGCAACTGCGGGCACGTGATGTCGAGCATGTCCAGCATCACCGCCTGCGGTTCACCGACAGCGAGGCCGCCAATCGCATAGCCCTTGAGATCCATGGCCGACAGCGCCTGCGCGGAGCGCACCCGCAGCGGTGCGATGTCGCCGCCCTGCACGATGCCGAACATCGCCTTGCCGGGCTGATCGCCGAACGCCGTCTTGCAACGCTCCGCCCAGCGCAGCGACAATTCCATCGCACGCTCGATCTCCTTTGCGTCGGCAGGCAGCGCCGTGCACTCGTCGAGCTGCATCTGGATATCGGAATCGAGCAGGCCCTGGATCTCGATCGAACGTTCCGGCGACATCTCATAGGGCGAGCCGTCGATATGCGAGCGGAAGGTGACGCCCTGTTCGGTCAATTTCCTGAGCTTGGACAGGGACATCACCTGGAAGCCGCCGGAATCGGTCAGGATCGGGTGCGGCCAGCGCGCGAATTCATGCAGCCCACCCAGCCGTGCGACGCGTTCCGCCCCTGGCCGCAGCATCAGGTGATAGGTGTTGCCCAGGATGATGTCGGCGCCGACGCCGCGCACCTGATCCATGTACATGGCTTTCACCGTGCCGCCGGTGCCCACAGGCATGAAAGCCGGCGTGCGGATTCTGCCGCGCGGCATGGAAATTTCACCGCGTCGCGCCTTGCCGTCCGTGGCAAGCAGGGAAAAGGAAAAATTCTCGATCATGCGCTGCCTTTAGCCGTCGTGACGGCTTAACACAATCAGCCGCACTGACTTGTTGGGCCCAGTCGCTCCCTCTACCTTGCCGAGATCGCAAGATCATGGGCAGACCCGATGACAACACTTGTAGGTAAATGCCACTGCGGTGCCGTGCACTGGCGGTTCAATGGGGTCCCGGACGGTGCGACCGCCTGCAATTGCACGGTCTGCCGTCGCTACGGCACACTCTGGATATATGGTCATGAGGGTGAAGAGATCGAAGTGACCGGAGAGACCCGTGCCTATCTGCGCGACGATGGCGAGGGATATCTCACTTTCAATTTCTGCCCCAGATGCGGCTGCGTGGCGTATTGGCGAGGCACGCACCTGAACAGGCAAGCTCAGCGGCGCATGGCGGTCAACGTACGGCTTGCCGAGCCGGAAACTGTGGCCGCGCTGCCGATCGATCACTTCGACGGTCTCAGCAGCTTTGAGGACCTGCCACGCGATGGCCGCTGTGTCGTCGACTATTGGTTCTAGGCACGTGATCCGGCGTCATTCACCGAATTCCTTGTCGTGAACCGGTGCCGTGGCCGCCTGCTCCTCGAGCGACTGCCTGTAGCGGATGCAGCCGCGCATGAATTTCGGCCAGGGCGGTATCGCAATGGCGGGATCGGTCCTCTCTGGCAAAAGCTCCCAAAGGTCCGGGTGATGCCAGCACAGATCGTGACCGGTCGAGTCTCGATGCCTGCGAATGCCTAGCCGCAGCTTCTTCACCTCCGCGACAAGCTGGTCGCGGTTCATGGCTTCGAGATCGTGGTCCATCTCTCTTCCTCCGCTTAAGGCGCGCGTTTCCGCCAGGGTACCTTATGCTCAAAGCGTCGAAATGCCGACCTTATGAAGATCGCTATGCCCTGAACAGCAGGCTGCCGTCGCCGTAGGAATAGAAGCGATACCCGGTCTCGATGGCATGCCGATAGGCGGCACGCATGGTATCCAGCCCGGCGAAGGCCGAAACCAGCATGAAAAGCGTCGAGCGCGGCAGATGGAAATTGGTCATCAGCATATCGGCGATACGGAACTGGTAACCGGGCGTGATGAAGATGTCGGTCGCTCCGGACCATTCGCCAAGCGTGCCATCCTCGCGCGCGGCACTTTCCAACAGCCGCAATGATGTCGTGCCGACGCAGACAATCCGATTGCCCCGCGCCTTGGCGGCATTCAGCGCATCCGCCACCTGGCTCGACACGTAACCCGTTTCGGCATGCATCTTGTGGTCGGCGGTGTCGTCGGCTTTCACCGGCAGAAAGGTGCCCGCTCCGACGTGCAGGGTCACGAACCGACGCTCAACCCCCCTTGCATCCAGCGCCGCAAAAAGGTCGGGTGTGAAGTGCAGACCGGCGGTAGGCGCTGCCACCGCCCCCTCTTCCCGGGCGTAGATCGTCTGGTAGTCGGAGAGGTCGCGCTCATCATCGCTGCGCTTGGAAGCAATGTAGGGTGGCAAAGGAATATGGCCGACAGCATGCAGAGCCTCGTCAAGGAAGGCCCCTGAGAGGTCAAACCCCAGCAGCACCTCGCCGCCGTCGCGTTTTTCGAGCACCGTGGCATCGAGCTGGCCGAGGAAACAGGAAGTGGCGTCATGGCCGAAATGGATACGGTCGCCTTCTGCCACCCGCTTGCCTGGACGCATGAAGGCCAGCCAACGGTCCGCACCGGTGCGCATGTGCAGCGTCGCGTCCACCTGGGCGGAAGCTTCGCCACGCCGGCGTATGCCACGCAGTTGCGCGGGAATGACTTTTGTATCGTTGAAGACCAGCACGTCGCCGGGCTCGAGCAGCGACGGCAGGTCGCTCACCACCTTGTCGACCAGCCCCTCACCCGGCCGCACGACCAGAAATCGTGCCGTATCGCGCGGTTCAGCGGGACGAAGCGCAATACGCTCTTCCGGCAGCTCAAAATCGAAGAGATCCACTTTCATGGCAGCGGCAATAGCGCGATCTTGGTCGATCCGCCACCATGCTTGTTGCCGGGAACCTGCCGGTCAGTAGAGCCGGATCATCAACGCGCCTGCCAGCAACAGCGCGGCACCGACAATGCGGCCCATCGAGATTTCACGGACGGCGACGCCGAGGAAGCCGATCCGGTCTACGAACATGCCAGCCAGAAGCTGACCTGCAACAAGAAAAGCCATCAGCGCGGCGGCGCCGATTCTCGGCGTGAGAAGCACGGAACTTGTTACATAGACCGCACCCAGCGCGCCGCCGGCGACGAAAAGCCACGGCGCCGGTGCACGCCAGTCGATGGCGATGCCCTGCGCGCGCGTGGTGAAGAAAGTGACGATGCCAAGCACAATCGCTCCGGCCAGGAACGAGATCGCGGCGGCGGCCACAGGCACGCCCAGCCCGCGAGCGAGCTGGGCGTTGATAGGAGCCTGTATGGCAATGAAGGCGCCCGCCAGGACGCCAAGAAGCGACCAGAGAACGCCAGCCACAGGCTTATTCCTTGACGTCCGCTGCAACCTTCAGCGACACGATCTTGTCTGGATCCTGCACCGGCTCGCCACGCTTGATCTTGTCGACATTGTCCATGCCTTCGATGACCTGGCCCCACACCGTGTACTGGCGGTTGAGGAAACCGGCATCCTCGAAGCAGATGAAGAACTGCGAGTTCGCGGAATTCGGGTTCTGCGCACGCGCCATCGAACAGGTACCACGGGCGTGATTGACGTTTGAGAACTCCGCCTTCAGATCCGGTTTGTCCGAACCACCCATGCCTGCGCGCGACGGATTGAAATCCTTGCCGCCCGACTTGCCGAACTTCACGTCGCCAGTCTGGGCCATGAAGCCATCGATGACGCGATGGAAGACGACGCCATCATAAGCGCCCTCGCGGGCCAGTTCCTTGATGCGGCCCACGTGACCGGGTGCAAGGTCAGGAAACAGTTCGATGACGACCTTACCCTTGGTCGTTTCCATGATGAGCGCGTTTTCGCGGTCCTTGATTTCAGCCATTTGGGATACCCTTTCGATAAAGTCAGTTTTTGTCGGCGGCAATGCGGACCTTGACCATGCGGTCAGGGTCGGAAACCGAGCCGTTGTCGGCAGCATCGCCCTTCTTGATCTTGTCGACGAATTCCATGCCCTTTTCGACATTGCCAACGATGGTGTATTGGCCATTCAGCGACGGCGCCGGCGCGAACATGATGAAGAACTGCGAATTCGCCGAATTCGGATCCTGCGACCGCGCCATGCCGACAACGCCGCGCGCATACTTCTCCTTAGAGAACTCGGCAGGCAGGTCGGGCTCCTTCGAGCCGCCGGTGCCGGCGAGGCTGGCATCGAAGCCCTTCTTCATATTGCCGTACTGGACATCGCCGGTCTGGGCCATGAAGCCATCGATGACACGGTGGAAGGCAACGTTGTCGTAGGCACCTGCACGCACCAGCTTCTTGATCTGGGCAACATGCTTGGGTGCAAGGTCGGGCCGCAGGGCAACGACGACATCGCCATCCTTCAGCGTGATGACCATGGTGTTTTCAGGGTCTGCCGCGAAGACCTGCGACATGCCACCGAACAGGCCGGCGAGCACGACGAGGAAGGCGGCGAGCTTTTTGAGCTGCATGGAATGATCTCCGAAATATCTAGGGTCTGAACCTATTTCGCGAATTTGGCTTTGAGCGCGCCGGCAACTGCCACCGGCACAAAGGGACGAATGTCGCCGCCCATCGAGGCTATCTGGCGGACCAATGTGGCGGTAATCGTGCGCACCGAAGGGCTCGCGGGCAGGAAGACGGTCTGCAAATCCGGAGCCATGGTTTCGTTCATGCCGGCCATCTGCATCTCGTAGTCGAGATCAGTACCGTCACGCAGGCCACGGATCATGATGGATGCACCGTTCTTGCGGGCCGCATCGATCACCAGGCCGGTGAAGGAGACGACACGAATGCGCTCGGCTTCGTTGCCGAATTCGGCAGCGGCAGCCTTTTCGATCAGTTCGGAACGCTCGTCAAAGGAGAACAGCGGCGTCTTCGACGCCTGGATGCCGATGGCGGCATAAACCGTATCTGCTATCGCCAGCGAAGCCTTCAGCACATCGAGATGGCCGTTGGTCAGTGGATCGAAGGAGCCGGCATAAAGAGCGATGCGTTCAGTCATGATGCTGCTTCTAGCGGGCACCGGGCCGGAACGCAAATGGCCGTCCGGAGTACGGCGTGAACCCTTCATCAACCATGAACAGCAGATGAACGGCGCGATCACACACGGTTAAAGTCTGTTCACGTACAGATGATCATGCGCGGTGAAACCAATTCACCTTCTGCTCGTTTAGGGAACAGGAGATTAAGCCATGATGATCCTCATGCTCGCCACCGCAATGACCGTAGCCATGCTGATCGCGACCGTTTTCGGCCTGCATCAGGAAGCCGAGCGCGTGCGCCTCGACGACCTCGATCGCCGTCATCGCTTCGGCAAGCGCCGGTAGATCGGGGCCCCAACGGACCCGGCTCGCCTGCATCAGCGGGCCAGCCGCTTTTCCATATCCACTATCGTCCAACCCGGACGTTTCGGATTGCCCCGCCTGCCGGTTTCCCGATAGCCATATGCCGAATAAAGCGCGATGTTTCGCTCCATCCTGGCGTTCGTATAGAGCCTGACCAGATCGAGCCCGGCTTGACTTGCCTTCGTCTCGGCCCAGTCGAGCAGTTGGATGCCAAGCTTTTTGCCCTGAAACTCAGGCGCTACGGCCACGGAAAAAATCAGGATATGGTCTACGTGCCGTTCCAGAACGATCAGCCCGGCCAGCTCCCCTGAAATCTCGAGGAGCCACACCTGCCCCATCTCGATACGCGGTCCGTAATCCTCGGTGACTGGAATGGGTGGCGCGCCAAGCAATGGCGTATAAACCGCATAGGCTCTCTCTGTCAGAGCTGCCACAGCTCCGACATCGGATGGATCTGCCCGGCGGAGAATAGGGTCGCTCTGTTCCATTCGTTTCTGGCGCGCTCACTTTCCATGGCCACGATCGTGTGCCTGACACCATAGCCCCGATTGCTGTCCATCCAATGAGCCACCCGTTGACGTCGGTTGAGCAAGACCGGAGAGCACCGGCTTCGACAGGTTCGGATAGATCGAACAGCAAAAACAAAGGGCGGCTTGAAAAAGCCGCCCTTTCGCAAACAACATGCAATCTCTGCACTTAGGCGAGACACTTCACATGCCAGCCAGGTAGTCGATCAGGCTTCTGCGCCTTCGTTACCGTCACTTGAAGTCGCGTCATCGCGGCCTTCGGCAACGTCCTCATCGCCAGCCTCGTCTTCACCCTGCGGCTCCGAAATGCGCTCCACCGACACGACCTTCTCGCCCTCGGCGGTGTTGAAGATGGTGACACCCTTGGTAGCACGGCTGGCGAAACGGATATCGTGCACGGGCACGCGGATAACCTGCCCACCATCGGAGACGAGCATGATCTGGTCGTCATTGCCGATCGGGAAGGCTGCCACGAGCGGGCCGATTTCGCCCACCTTCGAGACGTCGGTGGCACGGATACCTTTGCCGCCGCGGCTGGTCAGGCGGAAGTCATAAGACGAAGACCGCTTGCCGTAGCCGTATTCGGTCACAGTGAGCACGAACTGTTCGTGCTGCTTGAGAGTTTCGTAACGCTCGTCGGAAAGCTGCGTTTCCTCCGAAACCTCCTCGTTGGTCAGCGCAACCTCTTCCTCTTCTCCAGCGCCGGCAAGGCGACGCTCGGCAACCGAGCGCTTGAGATAGGCTGCACGCTCAGCCGGATCGGCGTCGACATGTTCGATGATGGCCATGGAGATGGCGACATCGCCCTCTGCGAGATTGATGCCGCGTACGCCTTGCGACGAACGCCCCGCAAAGACGCGCACGTCGGAGACCGGAAAGCGAATGCATTGGCCGGTGTTGGCGGTAAGCAGCACGTCGTCATTGTCCGTGCAGGTCTCAACCGCCAGGATGGCATCGCCTTCCTCGTCGAACTTCATCGCGATCTTGCCGTTGCGCTTCACGTCGACGAAATCCGACAGCTTGTTCCGGCGAACGGTGCCCCGCGTCGTGGCGAACATCACGTCGAGCTCGCCCCAGCTCGCCTCGTCTTCCGGCAGCGGCATGATGGCAGTGATGCGGTCGCCATTCTCGATCGGCAGCATGTTAATCAGTGCCTTGCCACGAGATTGCGGATTGCCGATCGGCAGGCGCCAGACTTTTTCCTTGTAGACGATGCCGCGCGAGGAGAAGAACAGGATCGGCGTGTGCGTGTTGGCCACGAACAATCGCGTGACGAAATCCTCATCCTTGGTCGACATGCCGGAGCGGCCCTTGCCGCCACGGCGCTGAGCCCGGTAGAGCGACAAAGGCACACGCTTGATGTAGCCTGAGTGCGAGACGGTGACGACCATGTCCTCGCGCGGGATGAGGTCTTCGTCCTCCATATCCGAACCGGCATCGGTGATCTCAGTCCGGCGTGGCACGCCGAATTCGTCGCGCACAGCGATGAGCTCGTCCTTGACGATCTGCTGGATGCGTGCGCGGGATGCCAGAATCTCAAGGAAATCAGCGATTTCAGCGCCGATCTTGTTCAACTCATCGGCGATCTCGTCGCGTCCCAGCGCAGTCAGGCGCTGCAGGCGCAGTTCGAGAATGGCGCGGGCCTGCTCTTCGGACAGATTGTAGGTGCCGTCCTCATTGATACGATGGCGCGGGTCATCGATCAGGCGGATCAGTGCCTCGACGTCGGCAGCCGGCCAGCGACGCGTCATCAACTGGTCGCGCGCCGACTGCGGATCAGGCGCACTTCGGATCACCTTGATGACCTCATCGATATTGGCAACCGCAATTGCCAAGCCGACCAGCACGTGCGCGCGGTCTCGTGCCTTGCGCAGCAGGAATTTGGTGCGCCGGCTGATCACTTCTTCGCGGAACGCGACGAACGCGTGCAGCATATCCAGCAACGTCATCACTTCCGGCTTGCCGCCGTTGAGAGCGACCATATTGGCGCCGAACGACGTCTGCAGCGGCGTGAAACGATAAAGCTGGTTGAGGATCACCTCGGTATTGGCATCGCGCTTCAGCTCGATCACCACGCGGTAGCCCTGGCGGTCACTTTCGTCGCGGATATCGGAAATGCCTTCGATGCGTTTTTCGCGCACGAGTTCGGCCATCTTCTCGATCATCGAGGCCTTGTTCACCTGGTAGGGAACCTCGGTGATGACGATGGCTTCGCGATCGCCGCGTATTTCCTCGACATGCACCTTGCCGCGCATGACAACCGAACCACGGCCGGTCGAATAGGCATTGTAGATACCGGTGCGGCCAAGGATGAGACCACCGGTCGGGAAGTCGGGACCTGGGATGATTTCCATCATCTCGGTAAGGTCGATGGCCGGATTTTCCATGACGGCGACGGCGCCGTTGCAGACTTCCACCAGATTGTGCGGCGGGATGTTCGTGGCCATGCCGACGGCGATACCGCCGGCACCGTTGACCAGCAGCGCCGGGAAACGTGCCGGCAAGACACGCGGCTCCTGCCCCGAGGCGTCATACGTGTCCTGGAAATCGACGGTGTCCTTGTCGATGTCTTCCAGCAATTCATGCGCGACTTTGGTCAGGCGCGATTCCGTGTAACGCATTGCCGCCGGCGGATCGCCGTCGATCGAACCAAAATTGCCCTGCCCGTCAATGAGCGGCACGCTCATTGACCAATCCTGCGCCATGCGCACCAAGGCATCGTAGATCGAAGCGTCGCCGTGCGGGTGATACTTACCCATCACGTCAGCGACCGGACGCGCCGACTTCACATATTTGCGGTTCCAGTGATAGCCGCTTTCATGCGAGGCAAAGAGGATGCGCCGGTGTACGGGCTTCATACCGTCGCGCACATCGGGCAGCGCGCGGCTGACGATCACGCTCATGGCGTAATCGAGATAGCTGCGCTGCATCTCCTCGATGATGGAAATCGGCTCGATGCCTGAAGGGCCGTCCGGCCCCTGCGGTGTTTTCTGGTCGGTCAAAATGGATCGCAATCAACTGGGAATCACTGGCCTCTTATATAGGAAAGCCGCTCCATTCTCCAATGCGAGGGCGCGGTTTTTCGCCACGGAAGCGACGTTTTCCCGTGCTTATTTTTCAAGCTATTTCAAATAGATAGACGAACCAAAAAAACGCAGCACGAATGGCGCGTGGCAGATTGTGGCGACCGTGTGAAATGCACCGGTCGCTAACTGCGAAATATCTCCCGCAACAACCTGAGGTCGCGACGGATTTTGCCTCCTAGACAGGTAGCCGGCGCAATTCCGGAATGCGCTGACCGGATTGCCTGTATCCGCTCGGCGTTTGCCCCATGACCCTCCGGAAACGGCGATTGAAAGTCGACAGATCGCCGAAACCTGCCTCGAAGGCAATTTCCGAAACAGCGGCTGTGGTGAGGCGCAGCCGGACGGCGGCACGATGCAGCCTTGTCCTCAGCAGAAACTGATACGGAGTCACGCCGACGATCGTGCGAAACGAGCGCAGGAAATGGTATGGACTGGTAGCGGCTCGATCTGCCAATTCGGACAGCGAGAGATGCTCATCGCCTCGACCCTCGATGAGGCGTATCGCGTCGGCGATGCGCTTTTCATCGCGTTGGCTGATCTTTGCCGGCCTTCCCGGCAATCCCGTCAGCATGGTCGCCGTCGCACCTGCCAACCGCAGCGCGACTTCCTCGAGCTCATCGGCATCGCCGTCACGGCATGCGACCTCGGCATCCACGAGAAGCGCGGCAAGCACCGGACGTGCCGGCAGGTTCGGCGCATCGAATTCGCAATGTTTCGCTCCAGGCACATCTGCCAGGACCTCTTCCAGCATCTCGGGCGAGAATTGGAAGGATAGGCAATGGTCACCGTTGCTGTGCTCGTGCCCGCATTCGAAACATGCCCTGGCATTGCCAAGCAGCAAGGCGCCCGGCGTCATCACCGCCGTTCCTTGCCGCGTGCGGTAGCAGAAAGTACCGCGCGTGACGACTGCGATGCAGAACGAGCCGTGCTCTTCCTCGAAGGGCCTTTCGCCAACCGTCGCGGTGCAGACGATGTCGGCCGCGCTCCATCCGGCTCCTTTGGCAAGTATCCGCACCTGCTGGCTCATGACAGCGATTTAGCAATTTTTCCCAAGCCCAGACAGCCGGCAAGCGTTACGCCGATCATGTCTCCTGACAGGTTTGAGGTCGTCATGCATCACCGGAACTCCTTCACCGAGGCCCTGCAGGCGCCGGGACCCTTGGCTGCCCACGCCGACAAGCTCGCCCTCTACGGTCGCTTTGCGGGAGCATGGAGCTTCGATGCCAAACGATGGACCGACGACGGCAGGCTGCTCGTTGGCCGCGGCGAGATCCATTTCGGCTGGGCACTGGAGGGACGCGCCATCCAGGACGTCTGGATGCTGCCGGCGCGCGACGCAGGACCTTCAGCGGAACTCGGGCCGTGGACGTTCTACGGTACGACATTGCGGATCTACGACCCCGGCATCGATGCCTGGCACATCCTGTGGAGCGATCCGCGCACGCAATACTACAGCCGACAGACCGGCCGAGCCGAAGGGGCTGACATCGTCCAAATCGGCCATGACAGCAGCGGGACGCGGACACGCTGGCGCTTCACCGAAATCACCGACAATTCGTTTCGCTGGCTTGGGGAGCGGGCTGGCGGCGAAGGGGACTGGCACCTGCAAGTTGAATTCCTGGCACGACGCGTCGCCTGACGTTCCCATCTCATCAACACAATTCAAAACGAGGCTCAAAATGCTCGACCATGTCTCGATCGGCGTTGCCGACCCGTCGCGCTCCAAGACTTTCTACGACGCGGTTCTGGCGCCGCTCGGCTACTTGTGCCTCAGCGAATCTGCCGGTTCGCTGGGTTATGGCGGCGATCAGGTTTCGCTCTGGATTCTCGAAGTCGAGCGGCCTGTGCCGGCGGATATGGCATCGGGGCTTCACTTCTGCTTCGCCGCACCAACCCGCGACAGCGTTCGCGCTTTCCACGCGGCAGCCCTTGCCAACGGCGGCAGCGACAACGGCAAGGCCGGCCTGCGCGCCGATTATGGCGATGGCTATTTCGCGGCCTTCGCCATCGATCCGGATGGCTATCGCATAGAGGCCTACTGCGGTTCAGGCAGCTAACCGACTGAGCGTTGGCAACGCCCCCATATTCGCGCTACCAATGGCCTGGTTGCGGCGAGAGAGGGGAACGGCATGCCGAGCTACGAAAGCCTGTTCAACGCCTTCGTGACACTGCTCGTGACCATCGACCCGCCGGGACTAGCCCCGCTTTTCCTTGCCGTGACGCGTGGCATGAATCGCGAGCAGCGCAGCCAGGTGTCGGTTCGCGCCTCGATCATCGGCTTTCTGGTCATCGCGCTGTTTGCGGTCGCCGGCGCCTCGATCCTTTCGGTGTTCGGCATCACCTTGCCCGCTTTCCGCGTAGCCGGCGGCTTCCTGCTCTTCTTCATCGCCTTCGAGATGGTTTTCGAACGCCGGCAGGACCGCAAGGAAAAAAGCGCGGATGTGGCGATCACCAAGGATCACATCCACAACATCGCGGCTTTCCCACTGGCGATCCCGCTGATCGCCGGCCCCGGCGCCATCTCGGCCACCGTCCTGCTGTCAAGTTCGTTCCAGGGCATCGGAGGGCAGCTGGCGCTGCTCGGCATCATCCTCGCCTGCCTGCTCATCACCTATCTGGTGTTCGTGCTGGCGGAACGCATCGACGGCATTCTTGGACAGACCGGGCGCTCGATCCTGACAAGGCTGCTAGGCGTGATCCTCGCTGCGCTCGCCGTTCAGTTCGTCGCCGACGGTATCAAGGCTCTGGCGGCGAGCTGATCGCCCCAAGCGTGCAATCACACCGCCGCGCTGGCAGCCTCATTCGGCAGCGGTATCAATCACCTCGAAATCATGCGTCACGGTTGCCGTCTTGCCCATCATGATCGAGGCCGAGCAGTATTTTTCCGCCGACAGCTGAACCGCACGTTTGACCTTGTCGTGTGACAGTCCCTTGCCTTTGACGATGAAGTGCATGTGGATGCGCGTGAACACCTTGGGATCTGTCGCCGCGCGATCGGAATCGAGTTCCACGACACAATCCTCGACCTGCTCGCGCCCCTTTTCCAGGATGTGCACCACGTCGATGGCCGAACAACCACCCGTACCGATCAAAAGCAGTTCCATGGGGCTCGGGCCAGGTGTCTTGCCGTCATCACCATGCGTCGTACCGAGAACCAGCTTGTGGCCACTGCCGGACTCGCCCACGAATGTGCGACCCTCGACCCATTTGATCCGCGCCTTCATCCCTGCTTCCTTGTATCTTCGTGCCCGTGTTACGGCATTTCGGCCAGCAATGCCTTGACGACACTGGCTGAGTTCGTTGACGCCAGTGCCATGAAAGTCGCCATCTGATTGGCGCCTTCTCCACCACCGGCAAGGTCCGACAGGCTGCGCACCGCCAGGAACGGAACGTTGTTGCTGTAGGTCACATGCGCGACTGCGGCACTTTCCATGTCGAGCACCTTGGCATCGAAGGTTTTGTGCACGTAGTCACGAAATTCGGCATTGTCGACGAAAGCCTGGCCAGAAACACCATTGCCACCGACGATGATCTTCGGCGGGCTGGCAAGGCATTTGTTCTCGGGCGCGCAGGCCTGCAGGTCCAGCTTGACCGCGACCTTGCGGGCGGCGTCGAGCAGGGCCGGATCGGACGGGAACCAGAATTTCGTCTCTTCGGCGGTATTGCCCTGCCGGGTAACCGTCACAGAGCGCGGCACGATCATGCCATAGCCTGCAAACTGATCCTTCGGGATGAAGGGCGGAATTTCGTAACCGTTGCCAACCTTGCGCGCGAAAACCGCTTCCAGATATTCGCCCCACTGATCGGCGACGACGACATCGCCGATGCTGAGGGTCGGGTCGACGCCGCCGGCAATGCCAGAAAAAACCACGGAGGTCACGACAAACCGGTCGAGCGCCACCTGCATGGTCATCGCCGCATTGACCATGCTGACGCCACTCAGGAACAGCACGACGTCCTTGCCGGCCAGCTTGCCGGTGATGAACTGGCGGCCGTTGATCTCATGTTCGGTTCGATCCGAAAGATCGGCCTGCAGCGCCACCCATTCAGGCGGAAATGCAGACACGACTGCGATGCGCGGTTTGTCATCGAGCCGCTCTGCAGCGGAAACGACAGCGGACAACATGGCGAAGAACAGCAGGCCAATCGCAATCACGCGTGCGAATGCACTCATGCCGTAGCTCCTCGCCGGATCACCATGTCAGGCCTGTGGGCTGAGAAATTCCGCCCATCGGCAATCAGAACGGGATTTCGTCGTCCAATTCGCGCGAACCGCCGCCACCGCCACTGCGGTTGCCGTTTCCGCCACCAAAACCGCCACCACCCGAGCTGCGGCCGCCACCGAAGTCGCTCGGGCCGGACTGGCCGAAGCTGTCGCGGTTGCCCCCGGAATAACCGACCTGGCCACCTTCGCCCTGTCCGCCACGCGCATCGAGCATCTGCAGTTCGCCACGGAATTTCTGCAGCACGACTTCGGTCGTATAACGCTCCTGGCCGCTCTGGTCCTGCCATTTGCGGGTCTGCAACTGACCCTCGACATAGACCTTCATGCCCTTCTTCAGATACTGCTCGGCCACCTTGGCGAGCTGGTCATTGAAGATGACGACATTGTGCCACTCGGTCTTTTCCTTGCGTTCGCCCGAATTCTTGTCGCGCCAGCTTTCCGAGGTGGCGATACGGATGTTGACGACTGGCTCACCCGAGTTCAGCCGGCGGATTTCGGGATCCGCACCCAGATTCCCCACCAGAATGACCTTGTTGACGCTGCCAGCCATCACACTTCTCCGCGCTCGTCCGAAACCAGAATTCTTGCCGCACCATATAGGCTGAGGGATCTGCCCGCCTCCACGGACATGCCTTTCCCACAAGGTTTTTGTTCTATTTCTGTTCTAGTTCCCATGATGGCTATTTGTCAAGGAATGTCAGCAAAGGAGCCGGCTCGCCTTCATTTCAATTCCTTGCTCCAGCAAGGCTCTTGCGAAATCAATAAGTATTCACTTATGTTTTGGCATGGTCGAATCCGAAATCTTCAAGGCCCTGGCCGACCCGACACGGCGTGCGCTGTTTGAACGGCTGGTCGACGACGAGATGACTGTCTCCGAACTGCGTGCCGGCACGCCGGTGTCCCAACCGGCAGTCTCCCAGCATCTTGCCGTATTGCGCGGCGCCGGGCTGGTGAGCGAGCGCCGTGTCGGACGCAACGCCTTTTACCGGGCCGCCCCGGAAGGATTGTCGCCGCTGCTCACCTGGATCGAACGCTACCGCACCTTCTGGCCTGATCGCATCGAAAGGCTGAAAACCGTGTTGAAGGAAATGGATCAATGACCTCGCCCAGCCACGACGACATCGTCGTTGAATGCGATTTGCCGGACACGCCCGAAAAGGTTTGGCGCGCACTTACCGAGCCGGAAATCGTCGCGGCCTGGTTACTGCCGAACGACATCAAGGCCGAAACCGGGCAGCGGTTTTCGCTCGGCGACGAAGGTCGCATCGATTGCACGGTGCTTGAAGCCGAGCCGGGCCGCCTGTTGCGCTATTCCTGGCGTGAAACCGCCGGCCCCAACGCGGCGGAGGGCTTCGACAGTGTCGTCACCTTCGAACTGACACGTGCAGCCGACGGCGGCACGCATCTGCGTGTCGTGCATGACAGCTTTGTCTCAACGACCGTCTGCTGCATTTCCGGGGCGAGCTGCAGCGTCGCGGTCGACGCGCCCACGCCCACCAGAATTTTCGCGGCGGCCAATACGCCGCAATGGCGCATGGCTGCTTGAAAGAAAGAAAGAAAGGAACCAAGACATGTCCGGTATCGCCAATCTTGTGCCGATGGTGATCGAGCAGTCGAGCCGCGGCGAACGCGCTTTCGACATCTTTTCCCGGCTGCTGCGAGAACGCATCATCTTCGTCAACGGCCAGATCGAGGACAACATGGCCGCCATCATCTGTGCCCAGTTGCTGTCGCTGGAGGCTGACAATCCGGAAAAGGAGGTGTCGCTCTACATCAATTCACCTGGCGGCGTGGTGAGTTCCGGCTTCGCCATCTATGACACGATGCGTTACATCTCCTGCCCGGTGTCGACCGTCTGCATGGGCTTTGCGGCTTCGATGGGCTCGTTCCTGCTGATGGCTGGAGACCCTGGCAGGCGCATCGCGCTCCCCAACAGCAAGATCGTGCTGCATCAACCGCTTGGCGGCTTCCAGGGCCAGGCCTCCGACATCCAGCGGCACGCCGAGGACATCCTGAAGACCAAGCGGCAGATGATTGACCTCTACGCTCAGCATTGCGGCCGCACGGTCGAGGACGTCGAGAACACGCTCGACCGCGACCATTTCATGAACGCCGAGGAAGCCAGGGCATGGGGCCTGGTCGATCACGTCTACGACACGCGCAAACGGGCAGCCTAGGACGGCCAAATCATCGTCCATCCAATCCGATGGTCGACGAGCACTGGTCGTCACGGGTCAAGACGCTTATGTTAGCGTGATGACCCTCGCCCGCTTCTCGCCCACATCGTATCTGGCAGCCCTCGCAGTTGCGCTCCTTTCGACAACGACAGGGTCTGCTGGAGAAACCGGCAACCAGGCTGCAAAGCCCCTGCCCGGCGTCAACGGAGGCTACAGCATCGTCAAACCAGCCGCACCACAACCGGAGCCGGATAACTATGACCCGGCCTCTGGCCGCCAGTTCAAAGTTGGCGACATGGATGTTCGTATTTCCGGTTCGGTAATCGTGGATGTCGGCGCAGGCGACCTTCCTGCCCCGCGACGGTAATCTGCGCGAGATCTTCGGATTCTCGCCACGACAGCCGTACTGTCGGCGCGCCTGTCGCAAATTTCACGGAGCCGTACTCGCCGCAAAAGAACAGCCCCGCCGCTGCGCCTTGGCATGCGGACGGGGCTTTTTAGGGCTTTACCCAATTTTTCCGGGAGCGTTTTACCGGCTTTGGGTTTCGGGTGCTTCGCGGCTCGCGGCCGACGACCCGACTGGTGGTCTCTGATTGTAGGGGGATCGGCAGGTCACGGTCTGCACGGAAAGGCACCGCCTTCCTGACACCTATGCCCGCCGCGGCTCCAACGACACATGGAGCCTGAAGGGACTGTCCGGTGGGGTCATACCTCGCTCCTGTTGCTGGTTGCTCTTGGCGTCGGCCCCAACTCTCACTCGTTTTGGTCTGCGGCGCCTCGCAGACCGCCTTCCGGCTCGAGGATCGCCACGGGGCGATCGGTTCAGGCGACGGCTAACCTTGCGCCTTCACTTCCGCAGCGTCAACCGGCCGCCGGCCGTTTACGAAAATTGTGATCGGAACGGTCCGGAACGTCACGTTCTGCTGACATCGCATTGTCAGGAGCACGTTCGGCCTTTGTTCTTTTTTGCTTGCCCGCTCGCGCGAAAGGCGGTTAAACGCTCAAAGTAGCCGGAGAGTCTCGATCTCGCGGTAAAAATACCCATATGAGCGGGCGGCGACAGGGTTCGCCAATCCGAAACATTGCAAGCTGAGGCGGCGGAGCGGCATGGCCGACCATAAGTACATTTCCATTCGCGGCGCGCGCGAGCACAATCTGAAGAACGTCGACCTGGATCTGCCGCGGGACAGTCTCGTGGTGATGACCGGCTTGTCCGGTTCAGGCAAATCGTCTCTCGCCTTCGATACCATCTATGCCGAAGGCCAGCGTCGCTACGTCGAAAGCCTTTCTGCCTATGCCCGACAGTTCCTCGAGATGATGCAGAAGCCGGACGTCGACCAGATCGATGGTCTGTCGCCCGCCATCTCGATCGAGCAGAAGACAACGTCGCGCAATCCGCGTTCGACCGTCGGCACCGTTACCGAAATCTACGACTACATGCGCCTGCTCTTCGCGCGCGTTGGCGTGCCCTATTCCCCGGCTACCGGCCTGCCGATCGAGAGCCAGACTGTCTCGCAGATGGTCGATCGCGTGCTGACCCTGGAGGAAGGCACCCGCCTTTACATCACCGCGCCGATGGTGCGCGGACGCAAGGGCGAATACAGGAAGGAGCTGCTGGAGCTCCAGAAGAAGGGCTTCCAGCGCGTCAAGGTCGACGGCACCTTTTACGAGATTGCCGACGTGCCGGCGCTAGACAAGAAATACAAGCACGACATCGACGTCGTCGTCGACCGTATCGTCGTGCGTGCCGATCTCGCCACCCGCTTGGCCGACTCCATGGAAACGGCGCTGAAGCTGGCGGAAGGGCTTGCCATTGCGGAATTCGCTGATCGGCCGCTGCCCGCAGAGGCCACGGCAGAAGAATCCGCCTACAAATCCAAGAACGAGACGCATGAACGTATCCTGTTTTCGGAAAAGTTCGCCTGCCCGGTTTCCGGTTTCACCATTCCGGAAATCGAGCCGCGACTGTTCTCCTTCAACAACCCGTTCGGCGCTTGCCCGACCTGCGATGGCCTTGGCAGCCAGCGTGCCATTGATGAAAACCTGGTCGTGCCGGACGACAATGTGACCTTGCGCGACGGCGCGGTGGCGCCGTGGGCGAAATCCACCTCGCCCTACTATTCCCAGACGCTGGAAGCGCTGGGCAAGGTCTATGACTTCAAGCTTGGCGACAAGTTCAAGGATCTGAGGGAAGACGCCAAGCAGGCCATCCTGCGGGGCACCGGCGAGCGCGAAGTCACTTTCAATTATGACGACGGTCTGCGCTCCTACAAGACCACCAAGACCTTTGAGGGCGTGATCCCCAACCTCGAGCGGCGCTGGAAGGAGACGGAATCGGCCTGGATGCGCGAGGAAATCGAGCGCTTCATGGCTGCCACGCCTTGCCCTGCCTGCGGCGGCTATCGACTGAAGCCGGAGGCGCTGGCCGTCAAGATCGCCGGCAAGCATATTGGCGAAGTGACGCAACTGTCGATCCGCAAGGCCGACCTGTGGTTCAACGAACTGCCTGCGCAACTCAACGAAAAGCAGAATGAAATCGCCACCCGCATCCTGAAGGAGATCCGTGAGCGGCTGCGTTTCCTCAACGATGTCGGTCTCGACTACCTGACGCTGTCGCGCAATTCCGGCACGCTTTCTGGTGGTGAAAGCCAACGCATCCGTCTCGCCTCGCAGATCGGCTCGGGCCTTACCGGCGTGCTTTATGTGCTGGACGAGCCCTCGATCGGCCTGCATCAACGCGACAATGCACGCCTGCTGGAAACGCTGAAACACCTGCGCGACATCGGCAATACGGTGATCGTCGTCGAACACGACGAAGACGCCATCCTGACTGCCGACTATGTTGTCGACATAGGACCGGCGGCAGGTATCCATGGCGGCCGCGTCATCGCCCAGGGCACACCGCGAGAGGTCATGGCCAACCCGGCCTCCATCACCGGCAAATACCTTTCCGGAGAGCTCGAGGTTGCGACGCCCGCCGAACGACGCCCCGGCAAGAAAGGCAAGCGCGTCAAGGTTGTCGGCGCCCGTGGCAACAATCTGAAGAACGTCACCGCCGAGTTTCCGCTTGGCACCTTCACGGCAGTGACCGGCGTCTCAGGCGGCGGCAAATCCACCTTCCTGATCGAGACATTGTTCAAGGCCGCGTCACGCCGCATCATGGGCTCGCGCGAACATCCTGCCGAACATGACCGCATCGAAGGCCTGGAATTCCTCGACAAGGTCATCGATATCGACCAGAGCCCGATCGGCCGCACGCCGCGTTCCAATCCGGCAACCTATACCGGCGCCTTCACACCGATCCGCGACTGGTTCGCCGGCCTGCCCGAAGCCAAGGCACGCGGCTATCAGCCGGGGCGCTTTTCCTTCAACGTCAAGGGTGGCCGCTGCGAGGCCTGTCAGGGCGACGGCGTCATCAAGATCGAGATGCATTTCCTGCCGGACGTCTACGTCACCTGCGACGTCTGCCATGGCAAGCGCTACAACCGCGAAACCCTCGACGTCACCTTCAAAGGCAAGTCGATCGCCGATGTGCTCGACATGACCGTAGAGGAAGGCGTCGAGTTCTTTGCGGCGGTGCCTGCGGTGCGCGACAAGCTGATCACGCTCAACCAGGTCGGCCTCGGCTACATCCACATCGGCCAGCAGGCTACCACGCTGTCGGGTGGTGAGGCACAGCGCATCAAGCTCGCCAAGGAACTGTCCCGCAAGGCAACCGGCAAGACGCTGTACATCCTCGACGAGCCAACCACCGGCCTGCATTTCCACGACGTGGCAAAGCTCCTGGAGGTGCTGCATGAGCTGGTCGACCAGGGTAACACGGTGATCGTCATCGAACACAATCTCGAGGTCATCAAGACCGCCGACTGGGTGCTCGATCTTGGCCCCGAGGGCGGTGACGGCGGCGGTGAACTGGTTGCCTCCGGCACGCCGGAGGATGTCGTCGCGGAACCGCGCAGCTACACCGGCCAGTTCCTGAAGGAACTTCTGGAACGCCGGCCGAAAGGCAAGCGAGAGGCGGCCGAGTGAGCGACAGCGAAGGCGTCGTCTCTGTTGAAAGCCGGTTTGGGGTAACCGAAACGCTTGATCGGCTGGCGGAAACAGTGACCAGGCTGGGTCTCTATGTCTTCGCGCGTATCGACCATATGGCCGGTGCGCAGGATGTGGGCCTGCCACTTCGCCCGACGCAGCTTTTGATCTTCGGCAACCCGAAGGGCGGCACACCGCTGATGCAGGACAAGCAGATTGCCGGCATCGACCTGCCGGTGAAGGCTCTTGCCTGGGAAGATGAACACGGCAAGGTCTGGCTCTCATACAACGCGGCTGAATGGATCGCTGTCCGGCACGGGTTGGGTGATGCCAGTGTCACTGCGGTCCAGGCGATTGCCGGCGGTATGAACAAGGTCATCGGTCTGGCAGCCGGCCGGTAATAGCAGCACGCTGCCGCTTCTTGGCAGCTCATGCCGGCGGCATGGCATCCCGGGATTGGCAAGGAAGGAATCGAGACAAAAAAAGAGCAGACGAAATCCTTCGCCTGCTCTCCCCTAGCATTTGGCAGCAACGCGGCCGTTGGCACCGCGCACCGCCCCCGAGCCAAAGAACCGGGAGAACGGTATTAACGGTCTGTCTCATTTTAGCGCATCTTAATCCAAGGTACATACCTCAAATGGGGGAGATGCAAGGCTTTGAGCTGAACCGCAGGGACTCCGAAAAGCGGCATGGCCACGATACGCCATCCGAATTTGCCACACCATCTGAACGCGCCAAATCTGAACGGAATTGGCAGGATGATCTTCAGGATTGCTGATTTCGGATGGCTTGTGACGCCTTGCCGTGGTTGCCTATGCCCATTCGAGATTAAAGGAAATACTGGAGGGATGGAATGAGTACAGCTGGAAAAATCCGATCGGGCATGGGCGGCTGGACGTTCGAACCCTGGGATACATCGTTCTACCCGGAGACGCTGTCGAAGGCCAAACAGCTCAACTATGCCTCACGGCAGGTTCCGACCATCGAGGTCAACGGCACCTATTATTCGACCTTCAAGCCGCCAACATTCGCCAAATGGGCGAAGGATGCTCCGGACGATTTTGTGTTTTCGTTGAAGGCGATCCGTTTCGCAACCAACCGCCGGGTGCTGGCTGAAGCGGGCGAATCGGTGAAACGCTTCCTCGATTCGGGCGTTTCGGAACTCGGCGACAAGCTCGGGCCCATTCTCTGGCAGTTTGCGCCGACCAAGCGCTTCGACGTCGACGACTTCGGCGCGTTCCTGGCACTCTTGCCCGCAAAGCAGGACGGCGTGGCGTTGCGCCATGCGGTGGAGGTTCGCCACGATTCTTTCATCGTGCCCGAATTCGCCGCGCTGGCACGCAAGCACGATGTCGCGATCGTATATGCCGACCATGCCAAGTATCCGGCAATCGCCGACGCGACCGGCGGCTTCGTCTATGCGCGGCTCCAGACCGGCAGTGACGACAATCCCGACTGCTACACGCCCAAGGCGCTCGACCAATGGGCGGAACGTGCCAGGACCTGGGCAACGGGCAAAGAACCCGGCGACCTTAAGCGTGCGGATCCCGATACCCAAGCAGAGGTGAAGCCGCGCGATGTGTTCGTCTACTTCATCACCGAAGGCAAGGTCCGCGCTCCTTTCGGCGCCATGGCGTTGATGAAACGCGTCGGGGCCTGAAAATCAAAACGCGAAAGCCGCTTCGTTGGAAACGGCTTTCGCTTTGCGAGAAAGCGGTGAAGATTCTCCGCCGGTGTCAGGAGCCTCGTGCGACGCGTTCGATCTCCTCACGCACGAGGCGCTCGACCAGCGTTGGCAAATTGTTGTCCAGCCAATCCTGCAGCATCGGTCGCAACATCTCGGCAGCCATGTCGTCGAAGGTCTTCTTGGCCCGGCCGGCGAAAGCTTCAGACAATTCCTCGAAGGAAGCTGCGACCTGACGGCTCGTGTGCTCGGAGATCAATGCAGGCCGCAGGACAGCGTTCTCGATGGCGGGTTCATGCCGGGTCGTGAACTCAACCCGCTCATCTGTCACATCGCTGCCGGGCTGTGTCGTGAAAACGCTGTCTTCCCGGCCAGGAATTTCGTCGGCGCGGGTGTCGGCGACAAGCTCGACCTCACGAGGCCAACCGGCGCGAATCTGGCTGAGAGCCTCATCCCTTTCGACAACCGGTTGCGGTACCGCCGTAGCGGGCTGTTCGGACGCTGTCAGCGCGCCGATTTCAGCCAGCGTGATCACAGGAGCAGCCGGCCGCTGCTCTGGCGAGCCGGCAGCAAGTTGTGCCTGAACGTCAGCCAGGCTGATGGGTTTACCGGGCAGTTCGTCACGCAATTCGCTGCGGAAAGCATCGACGTCGGGAACGCTGTTTTCGACCGGTTCCGATCGCGCCGTGATCGGTTCGATATCCTGACGCGTATCGATCGCTTCAATTGAAGTCTTGCGGCCGGTATCGCTGTCTTCGATGATCCTGCGGATGGAAGCCAGGATCTCTTCCATCGAAGGTTCGCGTTGTGCGCTGCTTGCTGCCGTGGCCATTGTCACATTCGCCGCCCTGGAAACCTGTTGCATTTTCGGCCGGCGCCAAGGCCGGTTCGAATCACCGCTCAAGCGTAACCGACCGATTGCGATCAGAGAATCCCCAAACCGGGGACTCGTGCTGTTTCAACAGATTAGAGCAAGTGCAGCAAAAGTGAGCAGCGATTGCGGTCGGAATTTGCGTAAAAACAAGGAGTTGAAGCGCTTCCGCGTTTCCGCGAAAAACGCAAACGCTCTTGAAACAAAAACAGCCCCGCAAAGCGGGGCTGTTGAATTCATCAAATCCGAAGAACTAACGGCCGTCCGGCGTCCGCAGACCGTACCACTTGTCCTTGACGGCCTTGTAGTGCTCGTCCGGATTGTACTTCGCCACCTGAAGTCCAAGGCGATCGACGGTGAGGCGCCCCATCGCCTGGAGGATGCCGTAGCTGGCAATCACGACGTCGCGCTCGGAAGCGGCCAGATTGATCTGCGCGCTGATGACGACGTTCTGCGCGTTCAACACATCCAGTGTGGTCTGCTGGCCGACATTGCGCTCTTCGATCACGCCATTCAGCGCCAGTTGCGCGGCGGCGATGGAAGCACGGTTGGCGTCGACATTCTCCCTGGCGGCCTGATAGGCGGTCCATGCCGCCACGACGGCGTTGCGGACCTGATCGCGCGCCACATCGACCTCGATGCGAGCCTGGCCGAGCCTTTCCTTCTGCTGACGAACCGTCGCTGCGGTACGACCACCGGAGTAGATCGGCACCGTCAGCGTGGCGCCAACATTGGCTGAAGTCGACGAGCCGTCGGGGCTCAGGATGCTTCCGGGCGATGCATCCCGGTAGTTACGGGAAACACCCGCCGAAGCGCTCAATTGCGGCAGCAGCGCACCTTCAGCCGCCTTTACGCCAAACCCGGAGGCATCGACCAGATGCTGGTTGGCCAGGATGGCCGGGTTCTCGTTGTTCGCGGCCGCAATGGCGTTTTCGATGCTGGACGGCAGCAGTTTGCCAAGCGGCGATGGCGCCTTCAGCTTGCCGGGTTGATCACCGACGATCTGGCGGTAGACACCGGCGCTGGCCAACGCCTGCGCCTGGGCCGCGCTCACTTGCGCCTGCGCCGTAGAGCGTTGCGCTTCGGCCTGCGCGACGTCGGTGCGGGTACCCTCGCCCACTTCGAAGCGCGACCGTGCGGCACGCACCTGCTCGGTCAGGAATTTCAGATTCTGTTCCGTCAGCTTCGCGACCTGGCGATCGTGGATGACATTCATATAGGCCTGGGCCGCAGCAAAAAGCGTCGCATTCTGCTGGTTGTTCAGCCCTTCGACCGAAGCGCGCACCTGTGCTTCCGCCGAGGCCACATTGTTCTTGGTCTGGAAGCCGTCGAACAGGGTCTGGTTAATCTGCACGCCGAAATTGCCGGTGGTCAGGCGGCCGGCATTGTTTCCACGCGTGCTCGAATAGTCGATGGCCGCCGAACCGGTGATGGTCGGGCGCCAGCCGGATTTGGCGATCGCCACGCCTTCGTCGGTCACACGCACGCCGGCGCGCGACGAATTCAGCGTCGAGTTGTTCTGATAGGCCTTGGACAGTGCGCCGAGTATGGTTTCGGCAGATGCCGCGCCGGGAGCGAGCGCGGTCACCGAAGCAAGCAGAATGGCGAGGAGACTCTTGTTCACAGGATGCACGGCAAATCCTCATTCTTCATTGGAAACCACGCAAGAACGGCCGCCGTCTTTTTGGCAACCGTCATTGCGTGTTGTGTTCCCTGCCGCCAGCCCGTCTCCCCAAAGTCCGAACCGTCGGCAACGATCTGTTAACACAAGCCATCATGCCGCGACGTGAGCCGCAAGAGCGAATCTCTCAGAATTCGAAAACACGCACACGTTCGAATCCCGGTAGTGGCTTTATTGCCGCATTAAATGCACGCCGCCCTGCCGCTATTCCAGTAGTCTTCAAAAACAGACGAGCGACACCGGCATTGCCATGGCCTTCCACGGCAACCAGGCGGCCGCCTTCGGCGAGCTGGTCGAGAAGCGCCTGCGGCACCTCTTCCACGCTGCCGCCGACAAGAATCACATTGTAGGGCGCTTTCGAGGCGTGACCGTCGCGCAGCGCACCGTCGACCACCACGACATTGTCGTAACCCAGCGACGATAGCGTGGCGCGCGCAGTTTCTGCCAGCGCCGAATCGCTTTCCAGCGCAACGACGGATTTCGCAATCCGGGATAGAATCGCTGCCGAATAACCGGTGCCGCACCCGACATCGAGAACGGTGTCATCGACGTTGATTCCAGCAAGCTGGAGCAGCTTGCCGAGCGGCGAAGGCTCCATCATGTAACGCGGCTCACCGGCCACGCCTGCGAGGCGGATATCCTCATCGATATAGGCAAGGTCGCTCTGGCTGACGGACAGGAAAGCTTCGCGCGGAACAGCGAGGAAAGCATCGAGGACAGCAGCGTTGGTCACATCGGTGGTGCGCAATTGGCCATCGACCATCTTCACGCGGCGTGCGGAAAAATCAGCGCTCATGTTCCAACCGTCCCGCTTCCGGCGCCACTCCGGCGCCTATGGTCATACGGAACGCCCTCCGGCACCAGCACCGGTTGTCGGGATTGGAGGCCTCGCCCGGTCCTCGCTTTCCGAATGCGTTCCACAATTTAGCGTGGGGTGTGGCAGAATCAATTCGCGTCGTCAATCAGGGTTTTTCAAGCGTTACTGCCACACCTTTGGATATTGAAAATGAAGCTCCTGGCAATCTGCGTAAGTTTGGTGATGATCTCTCCGGCAGCCTCGGCCGACCCAATCGTTGGGGTAGCTTCAGTGGTCGACGGCGACACGATCGAAATCCACGGTCAACGTATCCGTCTCAATGGGATCGACGCCCCCGAAAGCCGGCAGATTTGCCTTGACGCCGGAGGGAGAAAATATCGCTGCGGTCAAAAGGCCGCGCTTGCGCTGGCTGACTTCCTCGATGATCACCGGCCGACATCATGTATCGAGGTTGATCGAGATCGCTATCGGCGATCTGTGGCGGTATGCACTGCCGGCGGGCAAGACGTGGCCGAATGGATGGTCAGTCAAGGACACGCGCTCGACTGGCCGCGCTACAGCGATGGCGCCTATGTGGCGGCCGAACATGAAGCGATCACAGCAAGACGCGGCATGTGGGCAGGTTCGTTCGCCCGGCCCTGGGAGTGGCGAGCGAATCGCGACGATGCGGAAATGATCGGCATTACGCTGCGAAAATAGGAACTCATTCCTTTTCTCTTGACACAATCCGGTCATAAGAACATTTTGAGAACACGCTGGGCAACCGGCCATTTTTCATTTCACGCATCAGTTTGCGCGCCGGACGCGCCACGGGAGTGTTTTGCCTTGCGCAAGCCGGAGACCATCGAACGCCTGTATCTGGATTTCGACGGGTTCTTCGCGAGCGTCGAGCAACAATGCGACAAGGAGTTGCGCGGACGGCCCGTCGGGGTGGTGCCATTCGAGGGTACGGACCGCACATGTGTCATCGCGTGCAGCAAGGAGGCCAAGGCATTCGGCGTCAAGAACGTGATGAACGTCAATGAAGCGCGCCAGCTATGCCCCGACATCGTACTCGTGCCGCAAAAGCCGGACCTCTATCGCCGTGCCCACAACACCCTTTTGGCTGAGATCGAATCGGTCATCCCGATCGATACGGTGAAATCGATCGACGAACTGACTTGCCGCCTCGATGACGGTGGCCGGCGCGATCCCGTGCCGCTGGTCGACCGTCTGAAACGGACATTGGCGAACAATGTCGGCACGCACATCACGTCATCAGTCGGCATCGCAGCCAACCGGCAGCTTGCGAAGATAGCATGCAAGGTCGGGAAAAAGGCCGGCGAGAGATATGGCAACGGGCTACTGATCTGGAACCCGGAAGACCTGCCGGAACCGCTGTTCAAGCTTACCCTGGAGGATATCCCAGGCATCGGAGAGAACATGGCTCGTCGGCTGTACCGCTCGCGCATCCAGACCGTCGAACAGCTTTACAACCTCGCACCAAAACACATGCGCAAGCTCTGGCACAATGTGACGGGCGAGCGTCTTTGGTACGCGCTACATGGCTACGACGTCCAGGCGCCGGCCGCAGAGCGCGGCATGTTCGGGCACGGGCGCGTCCTGCCGCCCGAAAGCCGGTCACTCCATGGAGCTTACGAGATTTGCCGACTGCTGCTGATCAAGGCAGCTCGGCGGCTGCGCAGGGGCGGATACTACTGTGCCGGGATCTGGCTCTGGCTGTCGATCCGCGACGGATCGTGGCAGGGTAAGCACCGGCTGCCGATTGTCCACGACGATCAGGCGGTGCTTGCGGGCCTGGACCGCCTGTGGGCGCGCGTGCGCAGCGAACTGCCCAGGACGATGACGGTGTTTCGCGTCGGCGTGACGCTCATGGATTTGAGCCCTGCCGACCAACGCCAACTCGACTTTCTGGAAGACGATGATCGCGCCCGCCAGAAATGGGAGCGCGCAGCCGGCGCGATCGACAGGCTCAACGCCAAGTACGGGCGAACCGTCATGTCGCTCGGCATGTGGAAACCGCCTGCAGGCGGCCATGTCGGTGGCAAGATTTCCTACACACGCATCCCGACAGCAGAGGACTTCTGGTGATGGCCGATCCGATGAACTGGAAACGCAACATTCAGGTCCGCGACCTCGACGAAGGCGACCGCTTCGAAATGCGCTGCAAAACGTGCAAGCACGTCACCTATCTCACGCGCTCGATGATCTGTACGTCACCCGAGCGCGAATTCCTCTACCTCGACGAGGTCGAGGCTGGCGAGGTTTGCAAGGCACGCGGTTGCCGGGGCAAGGTGAGCCTGTCGCGCGCGTCGAAGGGCGACACCAGCGCTTTTGTCGGCGGGCTTGCGTGACGATGCCGTGTGGATAAGGTCGAACACTTTCGCAGCATGAGGTCCACCATGCAAGCCAGAAGACCGCCGCGCCTGCTCAGATCGATAAAGCTGGCTGTTGCTCCGCCGGATGACGACGATGAAGGTGAAACCAAAGGCGTCATGACGCTCGACAGCGACCGGGGCGAGGTCGAGTACCTGCTAACGACAGACAGCGCCTTGGCCATTCGAACGAAGATGCAGGAATTCCTCGACATCAGCACCCGAACATTCGCAGGATTGTCGACCTCGCAGGAAGGCCAGACGCAAACAGTGCCCATTTCGCCAGCATCCATCACGATGGGCGACGCCGAAGTGGATGGTCAGAAGGTCGGCGTTCTCCAGATAAAGTCGGCGGACGGTCGCGAAGCGAGCCTGTTGCTTGACGAGGGGCAGGCTGAGTTTTTGAGCCAGGCGACAACGCAGTTGCAGGCATCCTTGAACAAGAGCCGTCAATAAGCAGAGGAGGTCTCACGCATGGCTAGCAAGAGGCCCTCCATCCCATCCCCAAAAACGCAAAAAGCCGCCCCGGCGAACCGAGGCGACCTGCCCTATTTGGGTAAATTGATGATGCTGTCGGGATCCTTGCCGTCCATGATAATCAACTCGCGAACTGGTTTGGGCGCACCACCCGAAATCGAGTAATTGACCGGCACTTCCACCGTTCGAAAGCCGGCAAAGATATCTCGGATAGGCCGGCAATCGTTGATAGACAGGATGAAGCGGCCAGCCAGAGAGCTCAACCTGCCTGCGATCTTCGAAAAATCGTCGCGACCGAAGACGTTGCTGCCGTAGTCTCCTTCACTGCCGTAATAGGGAGGATCGAGATAGAACAGCATTCCCGGCCGGTCGTACCGATCGATGAACGCCGACCAATCCAAGCACTCAATCACGACACCGGCGAGCCGTTCATGCACCTCCTCGAGCACCGAGCCGAGCAAATTGAGATTGAACCGCGCACCTCCGTGCGTATCAACGCCGAAGTTGCGCCCCACGACCTTGCCCCCAAACGCGAGACGCTGGAGGTAGAGAAATCGGGCGGACCGCTCCAGGTCTGTGAGCGTGTTAGGATCGCAGGAAACCAACCGCTCGAACTCTCGGCGCGAAGTGACTTGAAATTTCAGCGTTTCCATAAATTGCGGATAGTGCCGCTGAAGTATTCTGAACAGGGTTGCAACATCACCAGATCGGTCGTTGATAACCTCCATCCTGGGCGCCAACCGACGGCGAAAGAACACACCGCCCATACCGATAAACACTTCGGCGTAGCCCGAATGCGGCACCTGTTCGATCAATGCTGCTAGACGTTGGGCCAGCTGCTTTTTACCACCAATGTAGCCTGCCGGTGGCGCGACTGGCCTAACGGTTTGAAAGGAGAATTCCTCCTGCATGCTTTTGACTCTTTCGAGAATTCTGCCAGTGTCCGCGAGCCTGCAAAGGCGGCGGGTACGGCGTCTATCTCAGTGGAACGCTGATCGGGCTTTCGTGAAAGCTGGCCCGATTTTCGCAGGGCGGCAACCCTGCGACTGCCCGTCGAAGGCAGAACAAAAACCCGCCCGAGCGAACCGAGGCGAGCAATTTCATTCAGGCCTGAAGAGGCAAACAAGCGCGCCGCTGCGGCCGCGAAGCCGCTCCAATCCAATAGAAGCAGTTGCTCCCAATTGAGATGACTTTTCCAACGACGGGAGAACGGTGAAGCGTGCTTCCGGGCTGTGGACCACAATCGGCCAGCCCAGTTCATGGATGATGTTACAGGCGTACGCGATCTTAATGTAATAGGCAGCCGGCCCTGCCGGCACGCCATCCGGCACCGTTATGAGCCGGTCAAATACGTTGAAACCCTCGCGCGGATTTGGAGCGACAGTATAGTTCGCGACGGCATGGTCGACACCGAATCTGTCGCGAATGTAGCGGTAGATGCTGACCACTCGACAGGTGCGCTTTCGGTCAATTGTAAACTCGATGGTTTCCTGCTCTCCGGCTCGGACGGCGGGCTCAACGGCGCGCGACTGGATGTATGTCACCGGAGATTCCCTGTCGATCGCCGAACTGAACAACCACCACAGCACAACGGCGAATGGCGCAGCAATCAGTGCCGAAATCCAGTCGAATTCGGCGACACGAGTGGTGATCTTCATTTCACGACCTTCCCTAGGTAAGGTTGGATGAAGCCCCAGATTTGGTTGAGTGCGATGAGCAGCCCTGAGAGATAGAGGATAAATCGGGGCACGGTCTTGATGGCTTTGTTGAAAACGACCGATCGCGTGATGATGCGGAAACCGGCTTGCCACTTGTCCTCTGGTAGACCGAGGAGTTGCTTGAGCCGTTTCATCTCGATGTCGGTCATGTTGCCGACAGCGATTAGGTTTTCCCGCTCTTCCTCATTGAGGCGGGCTATCCATTCGATCGTCCGTTTGTCCACATCCCACCACCGCCGCGGCAGTTCAGAAGGATCTATCGCAGCCATGTGGCCCCCCGCCCTGTTTATAGCCCTGAGATTATCCCGACCGGCGAATGCCGGCCGGGCGCGGTTGCCGAGATCAGTTCGTGTTCTTCGGCGCCAAGAAGGTGACAAGTGCCGGCAACGCTGCGGTGACAACCGCCATCAGCACATAGGCGTACCAAGGCGAACCGTCCGGAAGGACAACCGCCCCCGTACCGCCACCTGCAACCGCTCCGCCGACGCCGGCGGCAATAGCTTTAGAAATCTGACCCATGAGACCTTTTCCTTTCCGGGGTTTTGAGTTGGGAACCAGCCGCCGTTCAGCCGCCGGCCTCGCGCAAGGCGATGGTGATGGTCGCGTAAGCGGCAGCCGCGGCGACAAGGATCGTGGAAGTCGTCTGGCCTGATGGATTGGCGCAAATCGGTTGCAGCGCTGACCAGGCTGCGCTTTCCTTGCGGACAGTTTTTTCCGAGATGGTGCCCGCAGCCGACGCAGCGATGAACGCCACATGGGCAGTGGTCGCGGCCGAACACACCTGCGGCAGGTTCTTCTGAATGGCAGAGTCGATTGAAGTCGTCTGGCAACCGGCGAGCGCAAGCATCGCCGCCGCCACAAAAAGCAGCACGCGCATGTGAAAGTGTCCTTCGATGTTTGAGGGGTGCCCGGCTCCCCCGGCCGGGCTCGGGTTATAGGGCGTCAGGAAGCCTTGGCGGCCTTTTCGAATGTCAGTTCATAGACCTCGCCGATCTCGAACTGTTCGATAGCGGAGGGATTGGTGATGGTGATCGAGAGATCGCCGGAAGGCGTGTACTTCGACCAGTCGCCATTGCCCTCAGGCAAGCCTTTCAGATAGGAGCCAAACGCAGCACCCATCTTCACCTCCACATTTACGGACGATGCATCGCCAGTGGTGCGGTGGTTGATTTCCTTGACGTAGAACATTGCTCGGACCGTCATCGGTCTTCTCCTTTGTTGAAACCGGCAAAACCCGGCCGGCCCGGGATCCTTTCAGGAGAGCAACTCCTTCGTGGCCGTGCGGAACGCGTCGCCGCAGGCAGTGGCGCCGTGCACGGTGGGATCGAAGGCGAGACGTGTTATGTCCCACTTGCCACGCTGCTTGATGCCAAGAGTGCCTTGCACCTCGGCGTGGGAAAGCACCGTCTTTGTGGTGACGGCGATGCCATATCGCCTGCACAGTTCCGCCAAGACCTTGGGCAGGGTCTCCCACTGAGCTCGCTTCATCGGCGCGCTACCGGCCGCGAAGGGGCTTTCGATCGCGCCGGCCATGCAACAGAGCGAAACGCCGATCGACCCACTGTTGCAGCCAAGCGTGTGGGCGGCATAACCCTTGCGAACCGGCGCTTGGTTCAAGTCGATCGAGGGCGTCCCTCGCACAAGCCTGCCGTCATCCTCGATCAGAATATGATAGTGCGACCGATCAAGTCCGGATGCCTTATGCGCACCGGCCGTCCAATGGACGATGATGCGCTGCATCTTCGCGGCAGGCATCCAATCTGCTGGCACTAGACCTCCAGTCGGACCAGGAGCCACCACAACAGCACCGAACAGCGCTGCCGACGTCTTCGGCCCAACTATGCCATCGGTCGTCAGGTTGCGTGCCCTTTGAAACTGCTTCACAGCTTCCGTTGTGCGGTCACCGAAGATGCCGTCGAGTGCGCCTGGCTGATAGCCAAGCGCCACCAGTCGGCGCTGAATATCCAGCGTCGTTGCCATGTCTTTGCCTTTGCGTTGTGGGTGTTACTGGCGCCCGATTCCGTAGCCGGGGGTCGGCGCCGGGATCGACGGCACCGGGGGAGCCGATGGCGGCTTTATCGCGGTGTCTAAACCGGACGCACCTGCGGCATTGGACGAACTGGAAGAGCTACCGGTATCGGCGTTCTTCTTGGCCGATTTCACCGGCTTCAGTTTTGCCTCGATCTCCGTGACGTAGCCGGCTTTTGAAAGGCGGTGCGTCGCCGTTTCGATGATGAATTCGAGTTCGTCGACACCAGGCCGGACGTTGTCGTAGCGGAATGGAGCTCCGGCCCTGATGCTGGGATCGCCAAAGACCATGACGCTGGTGCGGATCGTTTCCGCCTTCAAGTGTTTCGCCTTCGACTTGGCCGCCTTCTTGGCCTCGCCTTCATCTGCGAACGGTTCGGGAAGAGTGTAATCTGCAGTCCCTTCGTCATCGCTCTCGACCTCGAACTCGACGAGTTTCGCCTTGTTCCGGTCCTGGATGCGGCCCTTCACTTTCTTGAACTTGTTCCGGTGCGCGAAGTTCACCCTGCAGGTACCCTCCACAATGTTGGCGCGAGACGCGACAACAGCTGTCAAGTCTTTGCCCGATGCAGACTTGCCGCTGCCTTTGGCTGCAAAGATCAGCTTGCCATCCTTGATGGAGAACAGCGCATCGTGCCGTCGCGCCAAGCGTTCGACGACATGAAGGTCGCTCTCGTCCTGCTGGCCGAACCATTCGTATTTGTGCGAACCCACCTCATCATCGATCATGGGAGACAGGCCGTTCTCGCCGGCAATCTGCGTGACGATCTCCTTGACCGTCTTTTTGTCCCAATGCCTTGATCGATGCTGCTTCGCCTTGTCGCGAACGTTGGCGCCCTTGCCATTGATGGTCATCGCGTAAGGCAGGCACCGGACTTCCGGATCGTCGATCGTATAGGTGCCGAAATCGGCCATGCCGGTTTCAAGATAGCCGAGGGATACCGAGAGCTTGTCGCCCTTCTTCGGGATATCTGCGAAGGGATTGCTGTCGTTCAACTCACACGAGATCGTGTCCGAGGTTACCCCCTCCTTGTCGACTATCGTTACAGAGATCAGCCGCTCGTTGAAGATAGACGCAACGGCTTTCCCATTGACTTTTATTTCAGCGCGGGGCGTTTTCACGTTGAACTCCGGCAACAGGAGGTGGAGGAATGGTAACCAGGTCGACAGAAGAACAAGGCGTGTCACTTCGTACCGACAACATCGAAGGCGACAGAATCGTGCCCGCGACTGACTGGATTACGTGGGCCGTTGCTATACTTGGGCTGTTTTTCGGCCGAACTACGGACACTGCCGGTATTGTATGGCTCGTAGCCGGCATCGGTTCGCTAATACTGGCGCTGCTATTCACCTTCTTTTTCAAGAAGGTACAGGTTCTGAAGCACGGAAAGTGGGAAACCCTGAAATCGCTGGCGTCACCATCGCAAGCAGCGGAAATTGTAAGCCGCCTGCGAACCGCTAGTCCCAAAGACTGACCACCGGAACCACCTCGGATGCCGCCACGAGATCCGGCAATTTAATTACGGTACCGACCGGCAGCGGCACGGGCAGCGCCGCCAGCCTCGGATTGGCCTCCAACACCGCCTCTACATACCCGCTTTCGTCCCCATAAACACGACGGCAGATTCCGTCGATCATTTCGCCCTGAAGTGTTCGATAGGTCCTTGCCATCGTATGTCACCCAAATAGGCTTTGAACGATCGAAACTGGCGAGAAACCGCCCCCGGCGTAACGCTTCAGCCTCAGCCGAAACAAGTCCATGCGCGGCCGTCCAAGGGCATCATGGAAGGACTGGTCCTCCGAAACCCCTTCGACCACGTGCAATCCATAGACGTTGCCGGACAGCGTGATCAGCGGAAGCACCATGCCGGATTGCGCCGCGCCGCGAACGCCTTCTAGTACGGCCAGGCCGCCAAATTCGTGCGGGAACATGACCCCCTCGATGTCGGTCACGTCACTATCGCCGCCCGTCCACTGCAGACGATTGAGACCGCCAACAGTCTCGATATCCGCCCACTTGGTGGAAAGATCGCGACGTAGGCCTCGATAGCCGAAACGCAAGCTGTGGAACATGAACGGCCCGAGGGCCATTGGCACTGCCATCAGTTCGCTCCATCCGAATAGGCGCCACGCGACAATGCACTGAGTTTGGCCGAGATCGCGGATACTGCCGCGGCTGCGATCGCCTGCGGATCGTTCGACTGCGCATGGACGGTCACGTTGATGTTCGGCGCTGGTTGCGGGTTGGTAACACGAACATCCTGCGTTCCACTCGGCTGCGTGGTAACCGGCGCGGGTATCGAGACTTCCGGCACGCCGATCACGTTCACCTCAGCTGGTCCACCACCCTTGCCACCGACCGGCGACATGAGATCGCGGAACATCTGACCGAATGAAAACGGTACTGCCTGGCTTGGTGCCGGCGCCGGCGCGGATTGCCTGCCCGCCGACCTGTCCTCAGCCGCACGGTAGGCCCACGGCGCGAACGATGGATCAGCAAAGCGCGGGTCGGATGGTCCCTTGGCTATCAGCGCCCGCATCGTGGTTTCGGCCGCAAAAGCCGGGAGGCCGAGGGTTCGGCCGGCAAGCCTGCCGACACCCCCCAAAAAACCGCCGGATCGGGCGAACAGGCGGCCGAGTAAGCCGCCGCCCCCCGCGCCGACCGTCGCCGCCCCGCCGACGGCGGTAGGAGCTAGCTGACCAAGCTGCCGGAACCATCCGACCACCTTTGCCGCCCGGCCGGCGACGATGAGCAGGCCAGCGCCGATACCAGCCCATTCAAGCGCCGACAATCCCTTCAGGTTCTCGACGAATTCGCCTAGGCTGTGCGCATCCTTGACGGCGTCGATCAAGGTGGCGACAGCCATAGCCATCATGAAAATCTGCCCAGTCTTCGAAAAGGCCAGCGCCGCAGCACCCTGACCAAGCGCCAAGAGGGCACGTCCGGTGAGGGCGATCGCAACCGCGCCCCCAACAGACAATCCTCCGCCGAGCTTGTTGATGGCGCTGCCTAGATTGCTGACGGAAGCCACGATATTGCCGCCAAGCACGTTGTCGGAAAACGACTTCAGATCCTGGCCGATGCCACGGAAGCGGTTTGACAATCTGGCGAGCCCAACCACACGATCATCGGCTTCTTTCAGATCGCCGCCAAACGCCTTGCCAAAGATCAGGTCACCAATGTCATTGACAGCTTCACGTACACCGCCAGTGCCGCCATAGCCGATGCCACCCATGAACCCCTGGAAAGCGGACTTGACCTGGTCGAATACGCCGACGCGCTTGTCGAGCGTATCGAGCACGTCGCCGATGCCAAGCCCGAGTTCCTTGATGGTCGGCAGCCAGCTATCCCCAATGCCGATTCCGACCGCCCTGACCTTGTTGCCAATCAGCTGCAACGCGTTGGATGTCGTTTGCGCACGAACGAGATATTCGTTGAACGCCGAACCGGAGTAGTTCGCCTCGCTGCCTACCATCTGCAATTCGCGCCGCAATTCACGCGTGTCGGCAATGATCGGCATCAAGGCGCGCGCTTCATCGCCAAACAGGGCGGAGGCGATGCTGATCTGCTGTTCCTTCGGAAGCTTCTGGATACGCTCGATCACATCCAACGTGGTATTGAGCGCATTCTTCTGCATGTTCTTCGACACCTTCACCGCATCGAGGCCAAGCCTGCCATAGGCCACACGCTGCTGCTTTGTCGCCTGGGCGCCCTTGGTCAGCGCGCGGCCCATGTTGCGGAAGGATGTTGCCGCGACCTCGCTCTCTGCACCCGCGGAGATCATGGAGGCGCCAAAAGCGAGCGTTTCGGTGTCCGCGAAGCCGAACATCTTGCCGGTTGCCGCAACACGTTTGTCGAAGTCGACAAGATCTGCTGCGGCCGAAGCCGTGTTGTTCGACAGATGATTGATGGCATCGGCATGCAAGCCGAGCTGCGAGACGTTCATCTGCAGCTGCGTTTTGATCTTCGCCAATGCGTCGCCGGTTTCACCCTGCGACAAATCCCAGGCGACGGATACCTTTGCCGCCATTTCCGAGAATTTGCCGAGTTCCTGCAATGCGACGCCGGATTGGCCCGCCGCTGCATAGATGTCTGCGATCCCCTCGGCTGTCACCGGCAGCCGCTTCGAAAGGTCGATGATTTCGGCGCGCACGGCCGAAAGCTGTGCAGGCGTGCCGTCAACAACCTTGCGCACATCGGCGAACTTCTCCTCGAACTTGATCGCTGCGCCAACCGTGCCGCCGATCGCCTTCTCCATGCCATAGTAGCTGGCGCCAACCGCCAATGCGCCACGGACGAAGCCGCCCCCAAACGCGCCCGCGCGGCCGACAAGCGCGCCGGATGTCCGCTCACCCTGCCCCCGAAGGCGCGCCAATGCCGCGCCGATGCCCCTGGCGGGACCGGACACGCGATCGGTCAGGGCAACGATTAGACGAGAGGTAAGGGTCGCCATGTCATGGCCTCTGCGGCTTGATGATATCATCAACGGCATCGCGCCAGCGGATAGCTTCCGCTGACGTCAATGACGTGATTTCGGATAGAGGGCTATTTAGCTCCCGGCATAGCCAGGCAGTCAGTCGCCGCCACCCTGCTCGGCGACCATCATGAAAGGGCGCAGCGCGCGATCGCACGCCGCGTAGTCTGCCAGCGAGAACTCGGCGATTTCCGGCTGTGTCGCACCGGAAAGCTGAGCCATCATGACGGCGGTCATGCCGTGCGAGCCGCCGTCCTTCACCACATTCTCGACGACGATCAGATCACCGAGCTTCGGCTCGCGGAAACTGATCGTGTCGCCCGATTTGCCGGCCAGCGTGTAGGGCTTGGAAAGTTTGACTTCGATACTCGACATGAGATCGCTCCCTTACGCCAGCAGAGCCGAACGGATGGCGCTAGTCTGGTTAGCGCCGCCAATAGAAACGGAAAACGGATCCGCTTCGATCAGTACGCTGCCATCAACCTCCAGCTTGTAGTAGCGAAGCGTGATCGAAAAATCGTTCTCACCAGCCTCGCCTGGCTTCCAGGTGCCGTGGTCATTTTTCATCAATCGGCCACGGATGTAGGCGGTCGCGTTGATGATGGTGCCATCCTCATGCGCGAGAGCACCCGTCACCATGAATTCTCGTTCCTGACCAACTTTCAGCCCAAACAGGCTGATCACCTGAGGATCAAAGCCGGTCAGCTTGAACGACGCCTCGAGCTTCTCATACCCCATCGGAATATCGATCGGCATGACCATGCCAGCATTGCGGAGCTCCTCCATCTTCTCGGTCGGCACCGGAAGTGTGATCTCGCTGGCCTGGCCGATCTTGGAGACGCGATCGGTGAAGATCGTGCAGTTGCGCAGGATATAGCGCGGCATATCGGAATTGGACGCCATGATGGTCGCCTTTCAGAATTCGAAGGGTTGCGTGGAGGTGAAACTGACCGCGCTAGGCGGCCAGCGATCCGCTGCCGATCTCCTGCGCGACCTGGTTGAGCAGGAGCGTGTAGGAGGCGATATTGCGGTAGGACGTGATGCGGATGTCGACCATCGGCGCCGGCGGTTCGAACTTCACGCCAAGTTTCACGATACCCTGCGCCAGTTCAGTCTCGGTATTGCTGTCGAGCAGCCACACATCATGGCCGGGAAGGATTGCGCCTTCCAGCTCCATGGTACGCAGGAAGGCCCGGCCCGCCTCGATCATGAACTTGAGGTTCGCCTTGGTGAACGGCCGGTCGACGAACTCCAGGTAGGCCGATTCCAGCGCCTCGTTGATCACGTCGGCGGTGCGTCGAACCGACACGAACTGCCACAACAGATCGCTGTCGCAAGTCCAAACGCCCCACAGACGGTAGCCCGTGTTGTCGATGTTAACGATCGTGTTGATCCGGTTCTCGTTGAGAAAGTCGGACTGGGCCCCATACTCGATCGGGCGGTTGACACCGACGATGCCGGCAGCCTCGACGTTCGAACCGGCCCACCAGAAGCCCTGCTCAAGGTCCATCTTGGCTTGTCGCGCAGCCCACAATGGCGAGGAAGGTCGAGGCATATTGAGTAATGAAACGGTGTCGAATTTCAGCACCTTCGGATCGCAGGCGAAGATGCGTCCGGAATTGATCTTACCGCGATACTGCACCGCAGCCTGATCGGTCGTATCAGGCCCGTCCACATAGGCAATGGCCTTCAGCGCCTCGGCTACACCCATCAGTTCAGCCACGACCGGATTGATGGTCGCGCCAACGGCAGCCGTTGCTGTGGCATCCTTCGCCCCCGCCTTGCCGGTGATGGTGACGGCAGGGGCAGACGTGTATCCGTAGCCCGCCTTGGTCACCAGAATGGCCGTTACGACGCCGGCGCTCACGACAGCCCGCGCCTCGGCTCCGCTACCACCGCCGCCTGTGATGGCAACGGTCGTGGTGTCCTGGTCATAGCCGGTACCGCCGACGGTCACTGCGATCGAGGCGATACCATCCGCAGCGTTGGCCTGCGTGAAGCCAGGAGCGCATAGCAGCTTCGGCTTGTAGAGACCGTCCGAACGAGCGCGGCGGAATGCATGAACCCCGGTGAAGCTGATCGAACTGCCGATCAGGTTTGCCCAGGTTGCCGGCATCGTCGCACCTTCCTCGACGCGCACCAGGATGATCGGGCATCCGACCTGGTCGAAGATCGTGTCGATTGCGTCCTGCAGCGTGCCCGCAGCACCGAGACCGTCGGCATCGGACGGACGCAGGATCTGGATAGGCTTGTTGAGCGGGAACTTCACCGCATCAGCATCCTCGGCCGTGCCGATCAGGCCGATGACAGCCGTCTGGGCAGTGCGAACAAGAACAGGAGTTTCGGCGGACTGAAAAACGCGCGTGCCGTGGTGGAAGGACACAGAAGCCATTGAGGCTCTCCTTTCGAAATGGCCGCGAAGGCCGGTTAGATTGTCAGGTGAAAAAGGCGATCAGCCCGGCCAGTCGGCCGCGTCGATTTCAGCAGTCGTCGTGATAGCGCCCACCTCGATCTGCGCGAGCACGACGGCTTCGGCCGCGAAGCAGGCGTCGACATGGGCAAGAACGGCATCGCTAATGGCTATGACCGCGGCGGCATTTATCGTGGCGAAGCCCGCTGGCGTCTTCCACTCGGTTGTGAAGTTCGGGTCGCCGTCTGCCTTAACCCGCGCGCCGATGATCATTATTTTCGAGCGATCGTCAGTTGCGACCGGAACGCCGCCCACGGTGATGCCACTCGTCTCAATTCTCCAACGCTTATCCGCGGCGAAGCTCGCAAGTTGGTCCTTCAGTGGCACCGGCCACAGCGCCAGACCATATGGTTGAAGGACTGCAGCGAGGGCTGCTTCGGTCTGAGTACCGGTTTCGTCACTTGGCCACTTGGTCGGGCGATTTCCCAAGCCAATCCACGCTAGGTATAGCTCGTCATCCTCACTGTTCTCGACCGTTGCCTGCCTCGCAGACCCATACAAGCGCCCATCATCTGCAAGCCAGTACCAATTGGTGGCATCAAACATACTGTCCTCCCGTATCTTTGGTCCCTGCTATCGAGCCCGGGATGAAGTTTTCGCCGCCACCTGCAGTGCTGATCACGCCGTTCAGGTCGACCCTATAGCGCTTGCCTATGGCAGAGCCGCTGGTCGACCCGTTGCCCAATTCGACAGTTCCACCCGTCGTGGCAAACACCACCGCGTCGTTGTAGTTGTAGTTTGCAATGCTGAAGTAGAGGCCAGAACCGGTAGCCATATAAACGCCGCCGCCGCCTGAAACGTGGATCGCGCGCCGCGCATTGGACGTGAACGAAACGGAATTTGCACCACCAAGCACTGTGACTTGGCCTCCAGCCGCGAGAATGTGCGACCACGTGGTTTGGCCAACACCGCCGAAGGTAACATTCGTAAGGTTCACACTGCCATTGGCGCCGGAAGTCAAAGTATGCTGAGTTGGCACACCGGTGAGCGACAATGTTAGGCCCTTGAGATCCACCGTCGCGCCAGAAACGCCCATGCCGCCAGGGCCTTCAAGTATATAGGCGCCCTGATTGGCTACATCACCCTCGATTGTCAGGCCTGCCGGAATGTTGCCGATCTGGGCAAACGCATAGGTACCCGCAGCCAACTTGAATGTGATCGGCCTGCCAGGAACACCGTAGCGATTGCGAATGTAGGCAAGCGCGCCCGCCAGTGTCTTGAACGCGTGTGCCGCATCGTTGGCACTGCCGTCATTATTGTCGTTGCCGTCGGGCCGAATGTAGAATGTCGAACTCGCAAGCAGGGACCGCGTGTAGTTCTTGAGCCATTTGGCCTGCACCACAAAGTCACCGACCGCATCCTTCACGTCCTGCTCAGTGGCGAGCTGTACGCGACCAGGCATTGTGGTGGTAGCGGCGTCTTCGATCCATAATACGCCAGTAAAGACGAGGAAGACCGGTCGTGTGCCGGCCCAATATTGTACCATCATCCCTGCGAGAGGAGTGTCGAAAGCCCAAGCGCCATTGCGCCAAACTGCAAGTTTTTGCTCTTGGCCGGCCCAGGCCCCCGCTGCCGACGTATAGACGACGTAGCAATCGCCTTCCGCTGGGAGACCAGCCGGAGGATCACTTCTCCAGCCTGATACGACTATATCGCTGCGCACGAAAGGGTTGTGATAGGTGCCCGCGCGGCGAACGAACTGACGGCCATCAGGCAGCCCGATTCCATGACCATCAGGCGGCGAGATTATTGCCCATCCAGCAACCCCGAACTCAGCGATCTTCCCAGCTTGCCCGGCCCAGACACCCGTTGGCGCGGCCGGAATAAGATAAGTGTCACCAATAGCCGGCCCCGCCGGAGGCGCCGCCAAAGTCATCGACTTTACGGGGACCCACGGCAACCTCGTAAGCCGCTGCAGCGCGACTTGCATGGAAGGATCAATCTTGATCGTGACATTTGCCACGTCCGAGAATGCCACCTCAAGCCGAATCATTCCCTCCACGGTCTGGCCGCTGTCAGGTGTGGGCTTGCTGATCGGTGGGTCATATTTAGCAATAGCAATCAGATCGCCATCGATATCGATCAGACCGGCCTCGCGAATGGTATAAGGCCCATCTGCTGCGGCGAGAAAACAGTCGAAATAGGCAACGTTCATTGCGCCAACGACTGTGCCGTGACCACTGATCGTCTTGCGCGCCACTTCGTGATAGAGCGCCGTCTCGCCACCACTCGGCACAGTCGTGCCGTCACCAATGGCGATGTGCGTTATCTGGATCGTCGTGCCGTTGGCGAGGGCAGCCGCTTCCTTTGCGCGGCCGGTATTCGTCATCAGGGCGAATGAAGTCTGTGCCATTTCATGCAGCCTTTGGATGTGCGGTTGCGGACATGATCAGCGCTGCTGTTGCGCCAACGAAATTGGTGGCGCGCAGGACAGACGGCTCGAAAGCAAACGGATGAGCAGTCGCCGAGAGCGCTGTCTGGGCAAAGGCGCCGACATAGACAGGCCCACGCGCCTGCAGGACTGCACGGGTCGCGAAGACGCGCGACTTGGGCTTTGCGGCATCAACCGACTGGATCGCAAAACCTTGCGTCGGAAGATCGAAGACAGGGCCACCGTTGCGGTAGACGATCTCGACGCGAAACGTGCCGCGGCGCGATCCATCTTCCCACCACTCGATCACTCTTGTTTCGAGGTCGAACGCCGCAAGTGCGCGCCGCACTGCGCCAAGCGTGCCCTTCAGCCTGTGAACCATCGGAGAGGCCGCGATCACGGCCCGCTTCGTTGCTTCCGACCAGTCATTCGACCAAACATCGACAGACACACCCTGCGCCAGCCACGGTAGCAGCACAGCCGGACACGTCACCGGGTTCCAAATGGTGACAATCACAGTTGGATCGACGATGGCGATGCGCGCGAGCTCGGCCGAGAGTACCGCCCTTTCAATCGCCGACGCGGACTTCGGCAGGATTGCCCGGGCGATCGGCTCGACAGCGTCGATCGCTTCGACCGGCGTCATGACCAAGATCCTTCGATCTGGACTGTCGTGACCGTGACGGTACCGACCTGGCCAACGCCTTTCGGCCCCGGTACGATATCAGCCACCGGCTTCACAACGTCGATCGTCACCCGGTTATCCACGGCGGCGCGGCCGCCGATGACTTCCCGCTGTATTTCCAGACCAATCCGCCGACGATCTGCGGCATAGGCCTCGAGACGCTTCTTGGCTTCAGTCGCCATCGCCGAAGCATCGGCGCCAGGGGCGTAATACAGCTTGACCTCGATATCATAGTTCGTGACGGCCGCCGCCTCGATCCGGACATTGTCGCCAATCGGGCGAACTTCCTCTGCCGTGCACGCAAGGAAGACACGATCGAGCAAGGCCTGGTTTGCCGCTCCATAAGAGAGTGTCGAGAGAACGACGATCAGAATTTCCGGAGCCATCACCGGGTTGCCATTGGCCCGGCCGGGAAACGGGTTCGGGATCAGCCCCATGGAATAGGCGTCGGCGTGCAACGTGTTCGAATAGGTCGCCGCGTCTTCCTCCGAATAGACAACCGCGTCCGCCACATCGCGCACACCATCCAGTTCCAAGGCGTGGAAGACGTAGGCACCCTCCGGACCGGCAGTGGAAAACGCCTCGAACGCAAGCACGATACGTGCACGGAACAGTGAGTCGGTCTCAACCCATTTGCCCAATGCTGCATCCCATTGGGAATTCGGCGGTTGATCATCGTCCTCGTTCGGATAGATCAACCGTCCGATGCCGGCATAGGTGGCACCGATATGATCAAGATCGCCGCCAATTGCTGTCGCTAGCGAAAGGCCTCGAATAGCCTCGTTCACACGCTGACGGAACAGCGTTTCCTGATAGCCTCCTCCTTCCGAATAGGCGATGACGAGCGGATCCGTTTCCAGCTTGGTCAGGTCGAAGGCGATGCCGAACTTGGCGAGAGCAGCGACCAGATAGTCGTCACGCCCCGCCTTGATCGCCTCGAAGTCCACCGGAACGACCTGCGGCACGTCGCCGAGGACCGACAGGTCCGGCGCTACGAAACGGCTCATGATGGCCTCACCAATGGAATGATGACTCTCCGCTCGCCTTCATCGGGCGTGAAGTCGCCCAGATGACCGCGCGGGTAATAAATGCCGGTAAACTCGATCGACAGCGAACCGTCGGCGGCCATGCTGGTGATGTTGCAACCGGTCACCGCGTAGCGCGGTTCCCAGCGGGCGATCGCCATGACGGCCGCCGAATAGATCGCCAGGATGACCTGGTCGTTCATCGGCCGGTCGATCAGGTCAAAAAGTTCCGACCCGAATTCCCGCCGCATCACGCGGCTGCCGATCGGCGTCGACAGAATGACGCCGATCGACTGCTGGACGTGCTCGAAGCCGGACAGCAGCGAACCGGCATCGCGGTTGAAGCCGGTTCCCGCCACGATCAGCCGGCCTTTTTCTCTTCAGCCTTCGGCGCGGCGCGCTTGGCATCCGGCAAGGAAAGCTGGGCGCCATAGGGGGGCAAGAACTGCCTTGCCACGGCGTCGGGCATATCCTGCGGCTTGTCGCCTGCTTCGAACCAAGTGCCAGCGTAGAAGCCCGCTTCGTTGACGATGACCTTCATTTTCGTCTCCTTCTCAAACGCACACCCATTTGGACGCGCCTGAAATCAACGACGCACCGCAGCCGGTTGTGTCGCCCTGGCGCGCGATGGGCGCGCCTTCACATTTGTATTTTCCCGAACCGGTGGCGATGGCTGTCACACCGTGACCGGGGATCGGACAGGAATGGAGATCGCCCTTGCGAGCAATCAGCGGACCTTCACACGTCCACTTCGAGGCGGACGAAATGACAGTTCCGCCATGGTCGGAACTGTCACCCAAACGGACGATCAGAGGCATCAGGCAAGGTGTCCGGTTGCTGCAGTGTAGGTGATGGACGGAGCGTCGATCTTGACCTCACCATCGCTGATGAACAGGCGAACGCTGCCCTTCGTGATGACCGCGTCCGGCCCGTTGTGCGGGCGTGGGTTGGCATCGCTCGGTGTCGACATGTCGATCACGGCGTCGGTCATGTCGCCGCTCTCGGAAACCAGGTCTACCTGTTCGCCGACGGTCGGCGGGATATGGCTCTTGATGCCTCCAGACGCGACTTCCTTCCATGGCACCCATGGCGACAGGTAAGGGCCGTCCTCACCCTCGCTGATCTTCACCCGCGCCAGACCCTTCGCATTGTCGACTTCGCTGATGACACCGGTCCGCTTGCGATTCCTCGCGCGGCGGCTCAGTTCGGCGACTTGGCGTTCAAGCTCGACGATGCGGTCAATGAAACTGAACGACATGCTAAGCTCGTTCGCTTGTGACAGATGTGACGTCTGGCTCTGTTGTCTCTCCGGGCTCGACAGCGATGTCGAACAGCGCTCTAGCCTCATCGAGCGTCATGCCGAACCGGCGGCGCTGCGCTTCGTGTTCTAGGACACCGTCGGGATCGCCGATCAGCGAGAGGACCATCTCCCGCTGGGGATGATTGGTGGCCTCCATCTGAGCGAGGAGCTTTGTCCAGATGGACGTTGCAGCAACCGGTTCACCGAACACAGGATCCGGTAGCAGGTCGGTATTCACGACGATCTGATGCGCAGCGATCCTGACGCCTGTCGCATCCGAAGCGCGCCGCCGTTCCACCCGGTTAATTCCCGACGAAAGACCGCGCCAGACTTCAGCCCAGGCGTTACGAGGGTCGGTCAAGGCGTTCACTACCTGCCGACCGATGCAGTCGAGATAAAACTCCATGGCCGGATCGGTGACCGGGATGCCGAGACCGACGATAACCGTTTCACCAGTCTCCGGGTGAAGTTCGGTCATTGAAGCGGCAATACCCACTTCAATTGTCAAATCCGTCGCTCCGGACCGATGAAGAGCCCGAAGATGATCCTGCTGCCCATCGGCCTTGCTGACATCGGTGTAGACGGCGATAAAGGGCTGGTCACGGTCGGTGCGGATGCTGCCGTCGGCGGCAACGTCAAGCGCGCCAATCTGGCTATCGAGAACATTTGCCCCAACGAAGGTTCTGCCCTTCAGAGCTTCGATCGCTGCAATGCGCTGCGCCAGCCGAGCCAGCATCAGACCTCTCCGAGCTGAAGGACAAGACGCGAGAGGCCTCGATCTTCGACTGCCAGAACCTCTGACCAGGGCTCGCCTGGGCGAGCCAGTGCTTTGACCTTGTCACCCTGCCTCACGACAATGCTCGGATACTTCGCCCGATCGATGTGAAGCTCGCCGCGCTGCGCGGCGATGCGACTGCGCCAATCCTTGTCGGAGCGGTTGCCAGACACCATCGTCTCCTTGCCGCCGCCCGTTCGCAGCACGGCCTCGATCTCGATCGCCTGGCGCGACGGATCAAGCGCCCCGTCCTTGAAAAAGGACAGGCGAACAGGCTCTGCGAACGCGCGATCTACGGCAGCGAGCGTGCGATCGCGCAGAGCATGAAAACGAGCCGGAAGCATAGGCGCGATCAGCTGTTGCCGTTCTTGGCGGCTTGCTTGGCCGCGTCCTCGCGAGCGAGCAGGTCCGCTTCCGACTTGCTGACAGCCGCCTCACGATCCGCCAGCGCGGTTTCCGCAGTCTTCACCGCTTCTTCCCGGGCACCGACATCGGCAATCAGCTTTTCGAGCGCCTCGGTACGAACCGCGAGATCACTCTCTGCAGTTTTCAAAGCCTCCTCCCGGGACGCGAGAACACTCGCGAACTTCTTGAGGTCCTCTTCGCGACCGTCGGCGGAGCCCTTCGTGCCAGTTGCAGGAGCCTTGGCTTTCGCCGGGTCGGCCTCATAGGCAAAGCGGTTGGCGACCATATGCTCGCCATAACTGCGCGGCACGCGCACGGCTTCGTGCGGCCCGACCTTGCGATCGTCCTTCTCCTTCAGCACGGACGCCGGGATGGAACCCCCGTTGGGGAATGCGATGTGCATGGTTTCGTTCTTGCTCATGGGAAGCTCCTCTTTCGAATCTGGCAAACCCTTGGGTGGCAAGGGCTTGCCGGATACGAAAAGGCCCCGTCATCGTGACGAGGCCCTTCGTTTGCCCGCTCGCGACTTGCGAAACGACCGGTCAGGTGAGGGTCAGCTTGCGCAGCGTCTTCGGCTTGGTGCAGAGGTTGATCGGGTTCATCTGCACCTCGATCTCACGACCCTTGCCGTTCGGCTTCTTGTACTGGCGCATATAGAAAGGCAGGCCGATCGTGTTGACGGTCTCCTCATAGTCCGCCGGCGCAAAGCGCGTGATGAACAGGTCGGGGACGCCCTTGACGACAACCCGCGCCTCATTGGCCGCGATGTACGGCGCACCCAAATTGGCGGTTGCCTTCGCTCCGGTCTTGTAGCGTTCCCAGGTTGCTCCTCCGAACTGGAAGGTGTCGGGCACGTCTTCGCGCAACACCGATGCGCCACCGTTGTACAGAAACGTTTCCCTGACAGACTTGTGTGTCCACAAAGACTTGTGGAAGTCGCGGCCGGTCCAGACGTGAATGCCGGAATACGGCTCGTCGAGGTCGTCCTCGATCGAATAGACGACATCCTGCCAGAGAGAAGCGACCAGCGTCGTTTCAACATCCAGTTCCAGCGAGACAGCAGCCGGCACCGCAATGCCGAAGCGGTTGTAAAGATCGATCAGTGTCTTTCCACTCTTGGAGGTGACGATGCCCTTGATCGCGCCGACACGCAGATGCTCGAGCGTCATCGTCAGATCCTGCGCGTGGCGCTGACCCTTCCGTTCGACGCGTTCCTGGATCGTCTCAAGCGTATCAGCCGATCCGAACGCGCGGACGTTCTGGACCTCATCCGCAAGCACAGAATCGTCGCGCTGGAAGTGGTCGATGTCGAACGGGATGAGATTGCGATCCTCATCGTCAGTCGTTTCCCCTGCGCCACCGCGCTTTGTCGGCTCGACAAGACCAAGTTTGCCGTTGCGCTCTTCGATCGAGATACGCGTGGTTGGCACCCCTTCCTCTTCGAAGAGGCCGCTCGCAGAGATCTGACCGGGGCGATAAGGCTCATTGTTGATCGCCGCGGTCAGAGATTCGATGGTGAAGCCTTCACCATCCCAGATGTCTACCATTCCAGGCATGAAGCCCTCCTATCGAGCAATGATTGTGGAGGCAGCGAGCTGCGTAAGCTTGGCCGCCTTCTTGGTGCTGTCGTTGACCGAAGCGTCAAAGATCAGCATCGGTGTCTTCACTTCGGCCACGCGCTTGATGACAACCGCTTCCACATCGGCGCTCGTGGCGTCGACTTCGTAGGCGAGCAAGGCCGTTGCGGTTTCAGCGCCTTCCTTACCGACCACTTGGGCGGCGGGAGAGCCGACATATTTCTTCGAAGCAGTAATCTGCCCGAGAAGCGTGCCCGGCTCGAGCTTGCCGGCGCCGGATGCGATGGTGACGACCTCGCGCGAGATCATGCCGTTGCCTTCCGAAAGCACGAAGGCCAGCGCGCGCGGGCCCATGGTCTTGGTGTCCAGCATGGGACAGCCCTCCTACTTGCCGGCACGCCGCGATGCATAGATCGCGTTCGTGTCGATGGTTGCCTTCTTCGACTGCTTTGGCGCCGGCTGGGACAGCCCTGCAGCCGCCAAGCGCGAGGCCTCATAGCCCTTCGCGTCCGTGTCTTCGGCTTTTGCGACGCCGCTGACATTGCTGACAACGAATGCCGCCACGTCCTCGCCGGACATGCCCGGCGATTTCTGAGCCAGGTCGAGGGCCGCAGCCATTCGGCTGGCATCCCCCTTGACGCCTTCGGCGCCAAGCGCTGCGACAAGCCGATCGGTCGCCGTCTTGGCGCCTTCAGCCCGTCCCGTTTCCGTGGCCGCCTTCACGGCCGCGTCATGCTCGGTCTTCGAAATGCCCGCATCTTCGGCGGCGGGCGCGCCGCTGGTCTCGCTCATGGATGATCTCCTGTTTTGCGAGGTGGAGCGCCCGCCTTTCGGCGTGGTGGCGCGGGAGAGTTCGGCAAGGACGCTCTCGAAGCTGCCGACGCGATCGGCGATGCCTGCGTCGACTGCAGCCTTGCCAATGAAAGTGCGCGCTTCCGTCTTACGCGCCGCGGCAGCGGTCAGCCTGTTCCCGCGCCCCTTCGCCACGGTAGCGAGGAAGGCGTCATAGAAGGCGTTGACCTCTGCCTGGAGATCGTCCCGTACATCGGCCGAGAGCGGCTCGAACGGATTGCCGTCAACCTTGTGGGCGCCAGCGTGGATCAATGTCGGTGTGATCCCTTCGCGATCCAGCTGCCTGCTGAAATCGGCATGCAGGAGAACGACGCCGATCGATCCGGAAATGCCTGTTTCAGTCGTGACAATCTCCGTCGCCCCAGATGTAATTGCATAAGCCGCACTTGCGGCCATGCCGTTGACGACAGCAATCGTGCGTTTCACCGCCGCCAGTTCACGCACCAGTGCTGCAACCTCAAAGGCCCCGACGGCTTCGCCGCCAGGCGAGTGCATGTCGAGGATGACAGACTGAACTGCCGGATCGGCCTGGGCCGACTTGATTTGGAAGCTGATGCCCTCATAGCTGGTCAAGCCGGAAGACGCGCCAACCCATGCACCACGGTTCACCAGGGATCCAGTGATCGTGATGATGCCGACACCCTCACGCGTGACACGGTAGGGAACGGCCCTTCGAGCACCGTTTTCGTCCTCGACAACAGAGGATCCTTCGAAGCGGCTGGCGTCCGGAGCATTGACGCCGATACGCCCTGCAAGCACGGAAAGAACCACCTGCGCCTTGTCGCGCGTGACAAGAAGCGGCCGGTTCAACACCCGGTCGGCGATATGGATCAACGATGTCATGATCTTCCTAGCGGACGAACCGCATCCTCTTTGCGTACCGCACGCGGCGACCAGATTGGTTCGCTGCGCACTTCCCTTCGTAGTACGCGATCAGATCCCGAAGGGACTTGAGGTTTGCCTGCGACCACTGGACTTCATCCGAGCCGAAGCGTGTCATGGAGACCGCGCCGCCGGTCGCCACCATCAATTCGACCTTCCGCAGTTCCTTGGCCACAGCACACGGATCGTCGATGTCGACCGTGACGCCATTGATGACGACGTCGCCGGCAGCCATCAGGCGTTTTCCTTCTTCTTCGATCCGCCCTCGGATGGAATGACAGCATCGTCCTTTCCGGCACCTGGATTGCGCTCAAAGGGCGAAGGCATGTCGGCATCCTTGTATCGCTTGTGCCAATATTGGCGGCGGGCGAAGACCTCTTCCGCATCGGCACCGATCTCGGCGCACTCCATGTCGAGTGTGGACGTTCCGTTCAGCAAACGCTCGCTGGCGGCCTTCGCACTCTTCTGGTCATCGGCAGTAGCCTTTGCTGGCCCCTGCCAGTTCGCCCACAACACCTTGTCTCGGTTGGCGGCAAATGCGGCATAGCCGCCCTTGAAAGGAATGCGGCCAGTTCCGATCGCCTCATCCACGCGATGCTCGAAAGCAAGCTGACTGATCGGCGATGCAACACGATCACGGCGACGCGTCACCACCGGATAGAGGGATGCGCCCTCCATGCGGGTCGAGGAATATGTCGCCCCCTCATAATTCATCGTATAGGAGGCGACGCTGATGCCTATCGCTCGCGCCATACCACGCTGCAGTTCCTGCGAAACCGGCAAGAACTGTGGACCGGGAATGCCCGTCGCCATGAGGTCGAGCTTCTCGCCTGGTGCGAGATGAGTAACTTTCGGATCGCTGCCAACCGAAATCTCGCTCTCGGCGGCCTTATCCATGACAGCAAGGAAATAGTCGCGGAATGAATTTCGCAGCTCCTTGTCGTCCTGGTTCTCCCCCAGTGCTTCCATCGCTTCGAAGGCTTCAGCCGATGGCTTTTCGCTGGTCAAAACCTGCGCAAACACGGTCTGCAGGATTTGAGCCTGGATCGTCGTGTCGACCAGGATTTCCCATTGCAGATACTCGCGGAATGCAGTGACCAGCCGCGAAATGCCCCGAACATCATTGCTGTCGACCGGATCGAAGACATGAGCGACCATCTGGCGCCCCTGAGCGTCATAGGCCCGGTGATCGCGTTTGACGATGAAGCCGGTCTCCCTCTCGGCGAGCCGATAGGCGACTGGTCTGCCGATTTCATCGTGTATGACGCCCTGGAACAGGCCCTCCATCTCGCTCGTGTCCTGCACCAGCGCAGTCGGTGTGGTAAGGCAAACTTTTGTGCCGGACGAGATTCCATACCGACGACGAAGGCCAGCGGGCATATAATCCATCAAGGAAAGCGCTTCGCCGTAGACGACATCGTGCCGAATGGCGATGTCGACAGTCTGCGGTACCGTGAACTTGCCTTTCAGGTCGCACTCACGCGCATTCCAGGACCAATGCTTCCACTCAGCTTTGAGCAAGCTGATGAACTCGTTCGTCTCCTTCGGGTCATACCCAAGCTTCGCCAAGTCGGGCAGCGGGTTCAGGATCAACTCAACACCGACAGTGTCCGCGATCACCTGATCAACCGCGCCGCGCAGGCGACCGGAATTCTGGATGATATCCATCGCCAAGCCAGCTGCGCGCCGCCAAGCAATGCGAACGTCCTCACGATGGTCGCGCAAGCCAGTCGTTCCACGTGTGGACAGGATCCTCGATCGACTGTCACGCAGGTAGCTAGTGGACGGCGCAGGACGGCTTGGAACTGTGGCGGGCACAGTTATGCTTCCAGCCTTCACCCTGATACGCGGCTTTTCGCTCATGTCCGCCGTTTCCATTTTTCGCGCCGGGCTTTTGCCCTGTCTGCGTCACTTTCGGATGCCTGCGCAGCGGCCGGCTTTTGTTTACTATCCTGCCGCGGCACCGTGCCCTGCCGGAGCGCTGACAACAGGTCGTTTTCCTCGGAAGGCCGGAGCCTCCGTCGCAACTCGGCCCAGTCGTCGGCCCGGTTTGTCGAAAGACCCAGTTTCTCCGCCATCGCCATGGCGTAGATGTGAGTGTCGAGACAGTGGTTATCCGGACGCAAACGCTTCCATTCCTCATGGAAGCGGCCACGCTTGACCTCTGTCACGAACGCCTCGGCCGTGATCTGCAGGAAGTACTCCTTCGGAAGGAAGTCTCCGAAATGCACATAACCTGGCGGATCGTTCGGCTCGCCGGAGCGAAGCCCGGGCTTGTGCAGATTGGCGAACAGTTCCGACTTTAAGCCCCAGGTGCCGACCGGCCACATCATGGCGCTGCCGAAACGCTTGCGCTTGCCTCGCTTGGTGACTGACTTCTTCCCCGGCAGGCCGATCGCTGGAACACCACGCCCGCCGACACCTTGTACAGCATAGGTGTCGGGCCGACGCCGGCACCATTCGAGCACCTGGTTCGTACGGCCGCCGTCGCCGCCGTCCACGGCCATTGCTTCGATCCGCCTCTGCCCGCCAAAGGCATCGTCGATCGGCTTGAGCAGGAATTCATCCAGCTTAGGCCAAGCACCCTCGCCGGGATGATCGGTCGTACCTTCGAAGAAGCGTACGCCAAGCACCCAGCTTTGCCGATCTTCGCCGAAGGCGACAACCTCGCACCAAATGCCGTTATGCTGTACGTCGGCGCCGGCAACGAGGATCAGCCCTTCTGCCGGAATCCGCAATTCGACGAACGGCTCCCGGCGCTCCATGAGACGCTCGTACTCCGGAGCGTTCCCCTTTTCCTTCGCCGGGAGGCCAAGAACAAGGTTGTAGACGCCCTTTTCTCCGAGCCCACCGGGCTTGGCATGAGCCAGCACATCCTCTGCGATGGCTTCGTAGCTCATCATCAGAGAATCAAACGCATCCACATGGAAGCCCGGGTGGCGATCCGGTCCCTGCATCGTCGCAACATAACGACCATGCCGCACGCCAACGACACGCTCAGCCTCGCTGATCACGTGTCCGCATGACGGACATCCATAGAAGCTCTTGTGCGGATGCAGGCGATCGAGATGGAAACCCTCGTACACCTGCTTGAACTCGTGGCCGCATTCCACGCAGGCGATATTCCAGAACCGCTGGTCGGACCGCCGAAACGATCGGTCGATGCGGCAATGACCTGGACCATCGCCCAGTTCGTCGCCTGTGTCGATTTCCGGCGTTGACAGTTCGAATATCTTGAACGACTTCGTACGCCGGAACGCCGTGAAACGTCCGAAGAACAACGTCTCAGGATCGTCGCCGTTGAGGTGCGTCTGCCATTTCGAGACCTCGTCCTTGACACCATAACGGGTCGTTTTGCCCGACAAGTCGGTCGCGACGTTCGCATTTGCGAGCATCAGCGAGCCGCCGGCGAAACGCTTCTCGTAGATGGTTGAACCCGCGCCAGACCGGCTGACGGCGGGAAAGATCACCTGCTTGCCAGTTTCTGCCTGCCAGGCCTCGATCAGAGGCTGCAGCTTCTGGCTGTTCATATCCTGCAAGAAGTCGATCGAAGGCAAGCCATATATCGTGTTGTCCGGCGCCGTGTCCGCAATGTAGAGCGACCACGCCAGCGCAAGGATCGAAACGCCAGTCTGCTGCGACTTCCTGACCGTCACCAGGTTGCAGGGATGATCGAGCGATAGGCAGTCAGAGATCTCGCCGAGGTATGGCGCATCCTCGAGCGCCCACAACTCTCCTTTCTTCGGCCCGTCGACCAGCACGATGTTGGCTGGCAACCAGTTGCGAAACCGCAACGGCGGCTTCGGCCTGATTGCCTCCGACAGAGCCAGCGATACCAGTCTGAGCGCGCCGGGATGTCCCGGGCTGACATGAACCGTCACAGCTCTTCGTCCTCAAGAGCTTCGTCGGTCTCTGCCGCCGTCGTGACGATGGTCGCAAGCATGTCAGCGATCTCGTTGTTGAGACCGAAAGAAATCTCTCGCAACAGCACGCGCAGACCGTGAGTGCCCTCTCGCGATACCGCCAGCGCCATATCGTCGGCTTTGTTCTGAAGCCTGGCGATCGTCGCCTGTATCTCGCGTCCGCAGACGATCAATGCGTCCCGCGTACGGTCGGCCCGTATCAGCTGGCCCGCTTGCTCCTGTCGCCGGATCTTCTCGCGGGCGACCTTAAGCCAAGCTTCCTGCCGTAGCGCCTCGTCGCGCGAGGTGCTGGAGTTGACGGGCGTGGAAACCGTCGGCTCCTTGCGCGCCGCAGCGATCTTCTCAGAGCTCGCAAACTCACCGCGATAATGATCGTAGTGTGCCAGCGAAAACTTCGTGATGCGATCCCGCCCGTCGCGCTCGACCGGAAGATCGTGCTCTTCGACGAAGCGCCGAACCAGCTTGGTTACAGCTTGCTTTGTGACGCCGTCGCGCCCGGCGACCTCTGCCGGTGTCGCCATGATGTTTTCGCCCATCGTGACAACTTCCGAAACGGTTCTGACAACCCTGACAACCCAACTTTTCCAGCGGTGAGACTGGTAGGAATCCGGGCCGTACCCACGCCGCCAGGGCAAGGGAGAAGCATACGGTCCCTATGGCCGGGGGTAGCGTGTCACGGCATGATGCGGGCAAGCTCGTGCTCAACCCTCTTGAGTACGACGATGTGAGCAGTCCTTTCGAAGGCTGCTGCAGTCGCGCCCGTCACCATTTCCTGCGGAATGATGACGCCAGACTTCTGGATGGAGATCGGGAAACGATCCGACCCGACCCTCTTCACCACATGGCCATGGAACACGCCGCCATGCCGGTTAGGAAACAAGCCACCCTTCATGAAGGTTGAAGGAAACACCTGCCGCTTACCGAATGGCGCTGCGCTCACACCTGCACGCGTCTCGCGTGGGCTGAAGTACTTGAGCGCAATGTCGCCGCCCGACGCGGACATTTCGTAAGTCAGTTCGGTGAAACTCGGTCGCTTCACCTTGACAGCACGGACGATGATGTTGCGTTTCAAGCCGGTCTGTTTGGTGAGCGCACGATAGACCTGCGTCCTGACCATGTCGCCACCACGTGCGAGCGCTCGCTGCATCACCTTACGACTATCATCGCCCAATGACTTGATGGCATTGTCGAAGCGGTTCAGGCCTCGAATATCCTGCCAGCGAACCACGATGGCAGACATGCGATGCTCCCATTACAGGAGCGCAGTCATGACCGCCTCCCAATGAAAAACCCGCCTCGGCTTCCCGGGCGGGTTTGATCTACTTCTTCGCACGTTCAGATGTATGTCAACTTTCTGCCGCACGTCAACAGTGCCGCTAAAATAATTTCGAACGCGCCGCAATGGCCTCGAGCCTGACGCCACCAACATCACGCGTAAGCCATGGCGTCATGGATTTGTCAGTCGGAACGATCCTATGTGACACCATGTGCGGCGCGACTTCGCGCTCCAGCACTCGAAGCGCCGCCACCCACAGCTGCCAATCGAGACGCGCTAGAATGTCGCCTGTCGGATCAGTGGAAAATTCGTATTTCCGATACGCACCCCTTGCCGGCCGGCCCGAGCGTGCGTTGTAGCCATCCACCTCGATGTCATAGGTCTGCCCGAGATCGTCGGTCTTACGCTTCATGATGAACCATGCTGGCCGCCCTGCCCGCTGGATCATGCGGATATGTGAAGGCTCAGCATCCCATGCCGGTTCACGCCCCAACACCGCAGTGCCAACAACCAGGCTGACCATATGCGCCCGCCGCCGTGTTGCAGATCGAAGCATGAAGAGCTCGACAGCTTTCGACACTGCCGACGAAACCAGATCGCCATAACCTGGATGGTCGCCTTCCCAGTCCGCGAGCGCGTTCCATCCGGACGGAACAACAATATCCCGCAACGCCAGATCGGTCACTGCCTGCCCTACCGCTAAAGCATCATCGTGCGGCTCGCCCTGCTCGAAATAAGCGCCACTGCCGCGATCAACGTCTACCATGGTCATTAACTCGGCAAAGGCCGTCACCTTGCCCCATGACGACGCCTGCAGCATCCGCCAAGCGGAATTGACGTTGTCGAGACCATCCACGCCGCCGCCTTTCGGCAGTTCGTGGACAAAAGCCCAAGTCAAAAGCTCTTCAATCGTCACGGTTTTCATAGTTTCAGCCTCGATTTCCTTCGATTTGCACCGTTTCGCACCATTCCAACACCAATCAGCACACTATTTTGCACCAATTTTTATCATTTAATAACAATGACTTGCACCAATTCTCACCTTTTCAAGTAAGCGCATACGCATGAGATTTTTTAAGTCCGCCGCTAGAAGCGGACACCCCAACTCCCCCATTTTCGCGCGCCTATATGTGCGCGTGAAATGGTGCAAAATGGTGCAAGTCTTTGATTTTCCTCCCCAAACCCCTCCTTTTAGAAGGGTGCAGGCATCCCTGCAAAACGGTGCAAATCCCTGCGAAACTGCACCCTGCCGCACCGATTGAACGTTGTTCTGATGGGGTTGCGGGGATCATGTGCCGTGCCCGCCATAACCTTCGGGATAGCCGTCGGGCGAGCGGGTCGGCACGTCATGGAGACGAACTCTATAAACCGTTCCCCGATCATCGCGCCACGCATATTTGCGCTTCATGATCCGGCCAAAGCGCTGGATTTTGATTAGGTTCGCGTGCTGTTTCCCACCTGCCTGGTCCTCGCCATGGCGTACGTATGCCTCATAGAGCGTGTTGCCGCGCACCTCTCCCGCTTCATCCGCGGTCACGCAATCGCGGCAAAACTGCGCCGTCGGGTCCATCTCGAAGCGCATCTCGGCCGTGGCGGCCGTCACGTTATCGGGTATCTCCAGGCCCTTGCGGAGATAGATCAGAGCGCCCTCGACGAGCCAGTTGAGGATGCCCGGATATTCCGGAAGAAACCGCGCTACCATTTCATCGAAAGGCAGGCGGGCAGCCTCGGGCACCTGGACAGGCCAGTGCACCACAGCCATGCGTCGCCAGATACCCTCATCCGTGCCATTGATGCGCGGAAAGCCGTTGCCGGACATGTGGGCGGTGAACAGCGGCTCAAAGTCGAAGTAGCCCAGGAAGAGGTCGCGCGCACTCAAAGCCTCCCCACCGGTCGCTTCCTTGACGAAGTTTTCGCGCAGTTCCTCGCCTTCCGGCAGCTCCTTCACGCGCAGAAACCGTCTGCCATACAATCGGGCGATATCCGGCGTGGCAGCGCCACCTGCCGCCCCTTCACCGATAAAGGAGGATGCCGGCAGCGTGACAGCAGCTTCGCCGAGTAGCCGGCACATGGTTTCCATGTATACCGACTTGCCATTCGCGCCGGCGCCATAGTGGAAGAACAGCTTCTGGACGGTGAGGCCGAGCAGGCCAATCCCTGATGCGACCTGCACCATGGTTCGGACTTCCTCGATCGGCAGCATCTGGTTCATGAAAGCCCGCCACTGCGGGCAGTCCGCATCAGGGTCGTAGTCGACAGGGACGATCTGGGTGATGAGATCCTCGCGGCGATGCCCCTTCGTCACCTCCACCCTTGCGTCAGTCACCTCGATCTCGCGCTCGTTGTCGGCGTCACCAGGATAGATCACTTCATCCCGCGTGAACTTGGTGAAGGCGAGCGTGTGCCCGTTGACGGCGACCTTTAGCTTGTCGGCATTGAAGTCGTCGGGCGCCCGCATGACATGCGGTCCGACACAGGCGATCATCGCCTCCATCCTGCCTTTGTTCTTCGAAGTGACCGAGTGCTTCAGCCTGGCCGATTTGCGTTTGTAGATGCGATCGTGGATCGCTTCCGCCAAATCGATCGTCTTCTTATCACCAGCCGACCAGTCGGCCTCTGGCTTTTCCTCAATCCGCTCGGCCGCCTCGAGCACCTTGGCTTCATTTTCCGTCGGGCCGATATGGTCGACCTCCATGGCAATGCGCGCGCCTACGCGCTGCGCCAATGCCAATGTCCTGGGCCCGCCAGTGTCGGCGTCCCAATTGCGGCCGGTCCATACCGCCCAGAGTGGAGCGCGCGCCTTCGTCTGCGTCACGACCAGCAGATCCCGGCCGAAGTGTCCGATCAATCGCGCAGCATTGTCGGTGTCAGAGTGATCCAGCGATGCACACCATTTGATCAGGTCTACATCGGGGGTTGCGGGGTCGAGCGCCATCGCTGGCGCATCAGGATCAAAAGCGACAAGCGGGTTGTTCGTCGGTTTATCTACCGGCACAGCTGCGGCGCTATCACCTCTTGCAATCTTCGCCACGTTGGCCCCTAGTCTCTATCGCTGTTGTCGTTGCCGAACAGGATGTTGAAATCCATGCCGGGCGGCGCCCAAACCACCGGAATGAGCCTGCCCGGCCGAGCATGCCGTGCCCTGGCTCGAACCATGGCCGCGGCCGTCATCACCCGTTCCGAATCTCCATCGCCGAGCAGCACCAGCTCTTCGACCTGGTTAGCGACCCACATGGCATCATCCGGTGATTGGTCTGCCTTCGGCACCGAACCGGCGATCATCACCGGCCGCTCCACCCCGTTCTTGTCGCGTTTCTTCAGGTCGGGATGCGGGAAGCGGGACGATGCCTCGGCCGGGCCGGACAGATTTCCGAGATCGCCGGCCGCGCAATAAAAGGTGTCGGCTCGAAGGCCGTCATATTTGGCGAAGGCCAGTGTGTTCTCGATACCCTCGCCGGCCACCCACCGTAATGCTGACGGATCGCCAAGAAGCGGCAGCAATCCGCCCTTCTTGGATCCTCTCATCTTCTTGGTCGTCAGGATCTCTCCCGTTTCGTTGTCGACGATCAGTGGCCGGAACTTCGGCCTCCGCTCGAGATCGATCCAGGTGATGTGGCAGCCAATGACGGCCATCGTGGCGTCGACGTAGGGCACAACCATCGCCGGCCCCGTGTGCAGCGAGATCGGATCGCCGCGCTCGTCCTGGCCGTGCCAATAGGTCTGATTGGGCGAATAGCGCAGCCAGCGGCCCTGGTAGATGCCGCATCCGCGATCGGCGAGATACCGGTGCACGGGGCCGCCGACCATGCCTTGCAAGGGTAGCGCGGCCGAAACGATGCCGCGCGATTTCCTGCGTTCGGCCTCGCGGAAGTCAAAGACCTGCTTTTCTCGCTTCTCCTTGTCTGCCTCGGCCGCCCGCTGGCGAGCGGCTTTGCGTTCCTGCCGCGCGAGGCGATCCTCGTCACTCTCCTGAGCTCCGCCTGCAGGAATCTCCTTGCCGAGAACAAGCGAACAGGCCTCCAGCAACCCATCCTGATTCTTCAGGTCGAGATCCTCGCAATGCGCGACCATGCCGATCGCGTCGTGACCACCGGCACCGCAACCACGGCAAACCCAAACATTGCTTTTTGTGTTGAAGGAAAATCGGTCAACGCCGCCGCTTTGTGGACAGGGTTGCGGGTGCTCATAACCGCGCGGTTTGAATTTTAGGTCAATGCGCTTCGCCGCTTCCTCGATCGAAACACCGCGGGCCTCTTCCACGAACTCCTTGATCGCTTCGCTCATGCGGGCACCACATCGAGGATGTGCAGGCCACCCTTCGTCAATCCCGAGTATGACCATCCGGCTTTGTAAAAGCAGAACCCCCAAACAGGCTTCCCCCGGACCATCGTCGGCTGGACCTTTCGAGGATCAACGAACGTGAAGAGCCGCTCGCCGGGAAAACGTGACCAAGCGACATCCATTGCCTTGCCTAACATGACGCTGGCGAGGTCACCGCTCTCTCTGCGATAGATCGCGCATTCGACCCCGAGTTGCCCGTCCGCCCTGTGTTTTTCCTTGCGCCAAACGCACAAGGCTCCGGCGTCGCGGGTTAGGAGGAGCAGCTTAAAGCCAGGACCAACGATCAGCTCATTGACGCGCCCTCCGACGCGTCGGCGATAGCTGTAGTGCCTCCTAAAGAGATCGCGCGCAGTTGCGTTGCCGTCCAGAACCTCATTCCAATCTTCACCGAAGAGAAAAGGCTGGCCGTTCATTATGAGCCGAGGCCGTCTTGCGGGTAACCGAATTGCCGATCTTGTGGCGCGCTGCTCGGTCTCCGACAGCGGCTTGCCCCTGAAGATCGGATCGAGCACGTACCACTCCGGGAAACCCTGGGCTCGGGCTAACTCGCGCGGCTTGAGCATGCGCATACCGATATCGACGATGATGTAGACGACGCCGCGGATCGTCACTGTGACAATCTCGCCGCCATCCCAGCACCCGAACTCGCGCAGGAACTCTGCGACCTGACGGGCGCGACGCCACTGCGCCTCGGTCAGCGGCGGATGAGAAAGGTCGACATGGGTGAGGCCAAAGCGCGCCTTCGTCGGTACGGCCAGCATTGGATTGTCGACGGGAGCGTCCTGCCCGCCACTGGAATAGTACGCCGTGACAAGCGGCACGGTGACGACGCCAGTGTGATTGCCGCCTGCGGTCGGCGGCGGCGCGGGCACGCGAAGGTCACCACCGTTGCCAGCGTTGGTGCCGTAGAACTGTGTCAGATGCGCCGTCACGACCTGCTGTTGGGAGCCCTCATGCATGATCGTGGCGATCGGCTTGTCGACCGGTCGACCGATCGGCCCGCGGGCGCCGCCATTGTGCTGCGCAAGGTAAACCGCAGCTAAGCTGCCGCCGTTGCCGTCAGGTACGGGCGTCGGCATCGGTCGGTCGATTGGTAGCGATCGCGGCTCCTGGCCTTCCCGCTCGCCATAGCGCGGAACGAGGTAAGGCACGACAACTTGGTTCTGGTCACCATCTGACGCGGCGATGGTATGGATAGGCTCCGTGGCAGGGCGGTTACCGCCGCCGTGCTGGCCGCGAGAGACGAATGGCGCGAGCGCCGCAGCCGCAACTGTCTGCTGCGGCGATGTGGTCAGGCCCCCGAGCGGCTCCATGACCGATCGACCGGCCCGGTAGAATTCAGAGCCATCCTGTTTCAAGTCGCCGTTCTGCTGGGCAACGAAAGGCGCCATGGCGGTCTGCACCAAGCCGACAGGTGAGGCGCCGCCGGGACGCTTGATAAAGCTGTTCGCCGTTGCGGTCGGCGCTGGCTCGGTTACAGGCCGACCGACGCTATTCCCCCGGAAGATCGCGACGTGCGGCACGACAAGCCCGTGAGCGTCGCGAGATCTGGTAACGGTGCGCAGCGGCTCGTCGAGCGACTGACCGCGAAAGCCGTCTCCCTCATGATTCATAGTAGCGATGTAGGCATCGTCGCCGGCGTCGATGACGTGGCGCTTCACGCCTTTGGCCAGCCGGGCATGCGACTTCCGCGCCAGCGGTCGCACCACGCGCTTGCCGGTACGCTTTGTGTATTCCCGCCCTTCCTCCCGGGTCATGAAGATCGACGGGCAGTCGTCTTCGAAGTCGAGGATGTCGGCCGCGACCGGCCACGGCTGCAGCAGTCCGTCGCGCACAGCATCCGACTTCGGATCGCCATGCGTCGGCTCCGGGAACTGCACTTCCTCGCCGTCGCGTCGGAACACGAGGTAGAGCCGGTTGCGAATGGTCGGATCGCCTTGCGTGCAACTCTTTTCCTCGTGCCAGCCGGCCGAATAACCGAAGGCGCAAACCGCCTTGACGAACCGATGGAAGATTTCGCCGATGCGCGACAGGTCGCGCTGGTAGCCCTTGCCGTCGGCAGCGGGGATCAGCGGCGACCACTTCGAGAATGCAGGCACGTTTTCAAGGCAGATCAGCCAGGGTAATTGCCAAGGGTCCAGTTCCTTAAGCCACTTCACCAGCACCCACGCGAGGTCGCGCACAGATCGCGAGGTGATCGGACCACCCTTGGCCGGCGAGTGGTCACGGCAATCGGGCGAAAGCCACAGCAGTCCGAAATAGTCGTCGCCGATCAGCTCCTTCATCCGGACTTTCCACACATTGTGCGGAAGATGGATCGTCTCGCGATGGTTCTCACCATGCATCGCCAGCGCCGCCTCGTCGTGGTTGACGGCATAGGTCGGGGCCATAGGGTGGCCGAGCGGCAGCAGGCCCATCGCTTCGAGAATCTTGAGTGCCAGTTCTATTCCGAGACTGGCTCCGCCGCCGCCGGCAAAGCCGTCAGCGATCTTCACCTTTCGAGGGCCGTTCTTTGGTGGCGGTGCTACCGGCACTTTAATCCGCGGGCCGCGCATGCGCCCACGGGAAGGCAGGCACGGAAACTGCGACACCGCATCGCTAGTGGCGGCTTGGCCGAACAGATCGTGTGATGGAATAGCGTTCACGCCTCGCCCCCTGCCGGTTCCTTCCCTCTGTAGGGGCGAACAGTCGCAATCAGTTCGCGCCGCTTCGAGGCCGAAAAACCCGAATGAATGGCGACCTCGACAGAAGTGAGCCCCATTTCCTCAAGCAGAAGGATGCCTTCCACCTGCATGGCCTTCGGAAGCTGGCGGATCGCATCGGAAGTAACCGACCCCGGCATGCCGAAGCCCGGTCGCGAAGTCGTGCCGGTCATGACCGCGCCTCCAGATATGTGAGGCGGGTCGGCTCAATCGCGATGATGCCGGCCGTACCGAACAGGAATTCGTTGCGCCCGATGATCGTCCTGTCGCCGCTGTCTTCCTTCCTCCAGACGAGCTTGCTGCCGATCACGACGCCTGCCTCGCGCAGTTCCTGGTGAATGGCAGCCACGCTCGGATGCTTGCATTCAAAATCGATGACGTAAAAACGGCCGTCTGCGCCCAACTGCGCGGCCATTTGCAGGCGATAGATGTGGCGTTCAGACATGATCGCTGGTTCCTGTTTCAGTGCTCTTCCCGTGAAACATCGCCTCGCCTGCGGCCCTGTCCGGCGCCACGTAGAAGGCGCGGAAAGAGAGCTTCAGCCAGTCGCAGACGGCGATGACCTTGTGTGCAGCCACGTGCTGCCCGTTGCAGATGCGAGAGAGGTCGGTGGCGGTAACGCCGATCTCGTCGGCGCACACCCGCCAGCCTCGACCGTCGGCCTCGAGGCGCGCCCGCAGATGACGGCCCAACTCCAGATATTGATAGGCCGCGCGGTCACCCATGGCCCTGTCCCTTCCTGAAAAAGAGTTCGGGCGCCTCGCCCATCCATGTTGCCAGAGCGAAGAATTCATCCTCACCCGGATTGCGACCTCGGGCGGCCCGCTCGACCGCTTCGCGCGCGACGCCGGCTTCCTGGGCGACGATGTGCGGCGTCAAACCGCGATGAATGCGCCGAGCCTCGAGAAACAGCGCGAAGACATCGAACTTGATATTGCCGGGATCGAAATTGACGTCTGCCGCAGTCATAGCCGCACCAGCCGTTTGACTTGCCGAGGCTGGTCACCTTCGCGGTAATTCACCAGGACCGGCGGTACGTAGATCAGCTTGCGGTCGGCACGATCAGGGCCGCAGGCTTGGTGTCGCACATGTCCGGCGCGCAGGTGCACGGGCATATGCCGACCCGTCGAACCAGAGACCGCTCGGCCGCGCCGATCGAAGATCGTGCCAATCCGGATGACGGTGTGCGACGGGATTGCTACACGTCCGCGCTTGATACGCTGGGCATTGAGCGCGGCAGGATCGATAACTTGCTTGTCGATGCCGGCGGTATTGAGCATCAACAGTGCCACTGTCACCGCAAGGATAATGGCTCCGCCTTCTTCCGCATCGCGATATCGGGTGATCGAGATGCCGTTCAGTTCATGTAGGGAAACAACGGCACGGCTTTCAGAGACATCGGCGAGACGCTCGCGATAGAGCGCAGCGCAGTAAGCCCGAATGCGGTCGCCAGCTTCATCCAGCAGAACGAAGCGGCGCACATTCTCCTCAACGGAGAACTCAACCAGCAGCGGCGCATAGGGAAGCCGAGCAATCCCAGCTTCCACCATGGCGAGGACAGAATCTTGCACGTCACGTCGATCCATGATCCCGACGATCTCGCGCGATATCGAATAGCAGGGAGCCTGCTGCATAGCGGCGACCAAAGGGTCGCCCTCGCAAAGCTCGGCCAGCACGTGCAGCTTGGTCGCGATCATTCCGCCGCCTCCGCATTCGCGAAGGCCTCGGCTTCGATCAGATCGAACAGCGTCGGGCCATCATTGCCGCCCGCCGCTTCGCGCGCATAGGTTACGCCGTCCCGCCAGTAATCGGCGCTCAGCTCGATGCCGATCGCCTTCCTGCCCATGCGCAGCGCGCAGTAGGGAACGGTCATGATGCCGCCGAACGGGTCGAGCACCGTCTCGCCCGGCATCGAATAGTCCTCGATCGCCCGCTCGACGATGTCGAACTGCAGCGGACAAAGGTGCATTTCCCTGCCCTTCCGCTGCTGCAGCATGTTCAGCGTGCGCATGCGCGCAACATCCGTACGGATTGCAGGATGGTTGCTATGCGGCGGCGCGATCATGAAGGTCGGCGGCAGGCGTCCGGCTTCGTCGAGTTGCTCACAGAACTCGACATGGATCGCATGGTCGTAGATGTTGCGTTCGCACCACGCCTTCCAGCCACGATAGATCATCTTCGCGTCGAGCTTGATCAGCCGGGTCAGTTCTTCCGGCAGCAGCGGCCGGTTGCCGCTGGAGCGCCACACGCCATGGGCGTCGAGTTGCCAGCGCCCGCGCGAATAGCCGGTGCCCGGGATCGCACGGATCCTCTTGCTGTCATAGTCGTCATCACCAGGGACAACCGGCTTGCCCGAAATCACAGTGACGAAATCGGGCTTGGGTTTGACCACCGGAACATCCGCGTAACCGCGGCTGCGGTCCGTCTGCGGCTTGCGGAATTCCAGCGTGTACTCCGGCATGCCGTGGCCCATCCGGGTGCCATCCTTGCATTGCTCGGTCCAGCCCAGCCGGTAGGTCTGATTGTTCTCGCGCACCACATCGGTGCCGATCGTCACCCGGCCGAGGTAGGCGAAACCATGGCCGCGGAAGTGCGCCACGCAATCATCGGAGAACGGGGACACGGTCTGGAAACCCATGCCCTTGATGCCACCCGGCACGATCCTGTCCTTGACATGGATGATCGCTCTCCGGCCGGGCTTCAGGATGCGCAACAGCTCCGGTACCAGAAAGTCCATCTGCTGCCAGAAGTGCGCATCGTCGTCGGTGTGCCCGAGGTCGTGATAGGACGGCGAGTATTCGTATTGCGTTCCGAACGGGACCGAGGAGACGATCAGGTCGATGCTGTCGCTCTCCATCTCGCGCGTCTCGAGAATTGCGTCGTTGTTGATGACGCGCCAGCCTGGGCCGCTCTCTTCCTGCCGCAGCACACCCATAGATCGACGCATCGTTTCCGCGAGCGCCAGGTTGGAAAGTCCATAACGACGCACGATCGCCGCCATGCGAGCCGCCTGCGCCTCGAAGTTGCGCCAGGACCGTTCGATCTTTTCACGGATCGGCCGCTCGGCTTCCGTGTAGATCAGGTCGGCGCGCACCTGGTGCGTTTGGCCGAAGCGTTGGGTCCGAAAGAGCGACTGGTAGAAGTCGTGGAAATTGAAGCCGATGCCGAGATAGATGTTCCACCAGCAGAACGCCTGGAAATTGCAGCCGGAGCCGTTCAGCGTCGGCTTGGTACCGAGCTCCGCGAACTTCCCTTCCGCGAAGTCGACGACACGATCTTCGCGTTGTTTGAAATCCTGGTTGCCCCAGACTGTAAGAGCCGTCGGTACCGCCTTTTCGATGGCACGGCGCTCGTCTTCCAGGTCATGCCAGAGGATGCGGTGCGCGCTGGGATCCTCGGCCCGGATTTCCATCATCTTGGCGACGCGGGCATCGAGGCTGCGCTTTTTTTCGCGCGAGGCATCAACGACGCCATGTGCGGCATCCGCAAACATGCGCCCTTGCCCGTCGCGCTCGCTACCCGCCGAGGAATGGTCGGAAGGGATTTCATGCCAGCGGATGTCCATCGGCGGCAGGTCGTAGCCCTCGTCCGAGAAGCCAAGATCGGACGGTTTCTGGACGAACAGCGCCCAGCTCGACACCCACAGCCAGAATTCCTCTTCCTTGTGCGGGTGCAGGGTGAGCTTGTCGGCCTTGCTCGAATCTCGCTTGAAGAACCTGGTCTTCGCCTCGCCAACATCCATCACGCCCAGGAATGCGGCATAAGCCAGCAATTCGACATATTCGTTAGGGTCGGGGATCGCCGTCGCCACGAAACGGAACGGAATGCCATCGGTCTTGACGCCGGCGGCCCGATCGTCGCCGGCGGCCTGGGCCATGAACTCGCGAAAAGTCTTGGAGCCGCCGAACCCGCGTAGGCATGCGGCTTCGTCGAGCGACAGGAACGTGAAGAGGCTCATGTCGAGCTTGCCCTCACGCACCGTCTCATAGTTGGTGACGTAGAGAAGCTTATCGCCCGACCCCGTCGTGTTAGGCGCCTCCATCTGGTCGGTGCGGTTGATGAACTTCAGCCGAAGACCCGGATGATATTTCTTCTGTTCGAGAAAGAACTCGTATTTGACGCCAAGCGGCGCAACGATCAGGCCATGGCCGCCGGCATGCATCATGCACTGGCGGCCGATCTCCAGCTGCGTCGACGTTTTGTGCAGGCCGAAGCGCAGGAACAACGCACGGCGGCCGCCTTGGCACGCCCAAGGCACGATCGCCTGCGTCATCGGTTTAAGGATCGGATTGACGGTCTCCGGTAGAACGTCGAAGCCGAGCACTGGCGCGACCCGCACCTTTGCGTTGAGAAACTCCTGGTAGTCGGGATGGATGGTCATTCACCCCTCCGATCGGAGGGTTCACACGGTGCATGTTTGCCGCCGCCGTAGACGTACTCTTTCCAAGGCGTCCAGCACCAATTGCCGTCGCGGTTGCGAAGGAAGCCCCACTTGCGTCGAACCGCGCCCTGCCAGACGATGGTAACGACCTTGCCGGGTCGGCCGTCAGCGCGTCCTATCACTCGGTGCATGTGCTCGGCTGGCCTGAAAGACCAGCGCCAAGCTGGAACGACATGAACGCTCGCCGAGTAATTCAGCGCACGAGGCGTCCAAGCGTCAAAGTCCCGCTCATCCAACTTCTTTGTGAGGATCTCTTCGGCATAGGCGACGAGCGGAAAGGTCCAAAAATCCCAAGAATGATCATGGCAATCCGGATCGGCGTCGCCGCGGTGGAATATGTGGAGGCGCAGGCGGCCACACCAGATCCTCGTCAGATACGGCGTCGAGTGTTCACCGTCGACGCCATAGATCGTACTTGTGCCGATGAACGGAACCGCGCTCATGGACGAGGCTCCTGACGGCTACTCCGGATGTGACGGGTGCAGAAACGTTGCTGACCTGTATCGTCATAAGCGCGCTCGGCACCACACACCGGCATCATCGGACCATCCACTCCATAGGGATCGCCCACGAAATGAAGGCAGCGGCCGGCGAACATCGCGTCGACGAAGGTCATCGGGAGCGTCGCCGGCAGGTTCGGAACCTCGACGATCGGCGCAGAAGCAACCGGGGTCGCGACCGGCGAAGTCGCGCCCCCGGGACGGCTGCGGCGGCTTGGGAGTTTCGCGCGAGCCGGTTTTGGTTTGGCCGTCTTGGTGGGCCGATGCAGGCGGCTCCTGGCGTTGGCCAGGATAATCTTGTCGCGCTCCATCTTGCCGATCACGGCATTGCGGCTGCGGCCATTGCCGAGGCGCGCGGCGATCTGGGACGCGGTGAGCCCCTTAGCTGCCAACAGCTTCAGCACGTCGAGTTCTTCCGAAGTCCAAGCGGCACTCATGCCTGCCCCGCAGAGATCTTCGCCATCTGACGCCGACGGCGCGCGCATTCGCGCTCACCCTGGTGCGGATGATATTTCGACACGCTCCGATAGCCGCGCGTGCGCTGAAAGTGCGGAACGCGAGGAAGCAGAGGCATTTCCAAGAGAGGCTGAAGCGCAGCCATCAGACCGAATCGGATACCGGCGAGGCGCATCAGGCTGCTCCCCCCTTGCCCGCCCGCAAGACCGCAACACCGCCAGCCGCCTTGGCACTGGCCAGGACATCGTCGAGGCGATCGGCGACCGTACGCACGGAAGAATTGATCTTCTGGAGATCGTTCACTTCGTTGATCGAATAAAAGCCGTCCGCGCCGGCTTGAGCCGTACGAGCCATCAATCCGGACACCTGACCGACAAGTTCGGCCACTTGCGTCGACAGGCAGGCGATCTCGGTTTCACGCTGATCGGGTGCCGACAGCGTGTAGCCAGCAAAATCGGCCATGATCTTGGTAACCAAGGGCCGGCCGCAATCGTCCTCGAGGATCATGACGCAATTGACCGGCATCAGGTCAGCATCGGTCGGGCTGCGCCAGCGGCCCACCTGGCTCTTCGACATGGAAGTCAATTCCGTGACGCGCTCTATCGTGCCGCAGGCCTCGATCAGATCGCGCTGCGCTGCGCGGAGCCGGTAGAACCAGCGGTCAGTGAATTCAGGCATGGCAACCTCGCGACAAAAGCTTTCCCGCGCCGGGAAAACCCGACGTGTTTTCCCGTAGCGGGAAGGATCAGAAAGGAGTTCAACTCACGGGCATGGAAACCCGCATTCACATCACCGCATCATGGCGGCCCATGGCACCGGGAGAGCACCACGAGGCATGCTCTCCCGGCCCTATCATCATGGTGGGCGGCGAGCTGATCTGCTCCTACGGCGCAAGCGCCGTTCCGCAACCGGTGCAGGGGGCCTTGCGAGCCGTACCTGACCGCCCTCTTCGCTCTCAGGGTATGCGTGAAAATCCGCATGTCAGTGCTCCCGCTCAAGCCGCCGAGTTGCGGCTTCCAGAAACACAGTCAGGCAACGGAGAAGACGATGACCATTCCGAGCGCAGAAACGCGCGCACTCTTGGAAGAGATCAGGGCGAACCTTTTCAAGGAGGCCTTCATAGAGTTTGCCGTACAGGTCAGGCGACGCGACCGCAAGAGCTTCGAGGCTGCGGCTGCCAGCGTCCTTCGCGCAGTCGAAAAGCTTCCGGTCAAGCATCTCTCGCCGCCGGCGGACGTGAAGGCTGCAACGATCGACCTCAAACTGGTGCAGGAGCAAGGCCTCAGCGGCGCGCTCGCGGATTTCAACGACGCGGTGCACAAGATCGGCCACCGTTTGAGCTGACATCCGATAGCGATCGGCAAGAAAGCTCCAATCGGCACGGTCGCCAGCATTCGACCATCTCGTTACGACCCTGCCCCCAAGCAATCGAAACCGCCGCATGCGAACGCGATCCAGATCACGTCGCGAATGGCCAGTCACGAAAGCGCAGAAGGCGTCGTCGAGGCGCCGGGTCAAAGGACGCTTCATTCGGCAGCCTCCAGCTTTGCTGTCGGAAGTTCGACAGGCTCGGGGCCGTAGATGTCGGGCCGAATACGATATCGGGAAATACCGGTGAGCCGCTCGAAATCGAGAACACGAGCAGGCGGAACCTGCTTCCACGAATAGAAGGCTTGATGGCGAATGCCCAGCCCTTCGGCGAGCTTGCCTAGCCCTCCAACCTTTTCTGCACCCTGTTCAACGAGGTCGATCATGATCGCCATTGGTAAGCGATACCTACCTACATTGTCAAGTGAGGAGGTAGGTGCAAAAAAAGTAAGCGATAATTACAATTACCGCATGAGCGTCCAGAGCATCGATACATTGGGTGAGCGCATCAGATACGCGCGTGAAGCGGCGAAGCTGACGCAGAACGATATCGCCACCTTCTTCAACATCTCACGCGTTTCCGTGACGCAGTGGGAAAAGAACACCACGAAACCCGACATGAACAAGATCGGGAACCTAGCCGAACTGCTGCACACCACAGTGGACTGGCTGATTGAGCGCAAGGGCTTTCCCCCGATGGCGGTTGACGCGAAGGCGATCATCAAGCCACCTCAGAAGACCATGGCCATTCCCGGGAAGGAACTTGTCGGCGAAAAAGATATGCCCATCTACGCCGCCGCCATGGGCGGCGACGGTCATCTGCTCGTTTCGTTTGAAGCTATCGATTATTACAAGCGTCCGGCGGTTCTGCAGAATGTTCGTGGAGGCTACGGGATCCTGATCAAGGGAGACTCAATGGTCCCCGCCTATCGCGAGGGCGATACCGCTTTAATCAATCCACACCTTCCGCCGTCACGCGACAGCGATGTCATCCTTTACCACACCCCACCGAAAGAGATGGGCGAAGAGCAGGCGATCATAAAGCGCCTAGTCGGCATCAGCGATCGCCATTGGAAGCTGCAACAATACAACCCTGCCAAGGAATTTACCGAAGAACGCGTCGACTGGCCCGTTTGCCATCGCGTTGTCGGAAAGTACAACGCCCGTTAGCAAGCCATCGCAACGCCCTCTTCCACGTCGGGCAACTCGCCCCACGCACCGAGGATCTTCGCATCTTCCCACTCGCCGGTTGCCGGATCGCCTCTCCGGCTAAACGCGATGGCGGCTCGATAGTCTCCGGCGATCCGCCGCGCCAGTGCGCACGCATGCTCGCCGCTTTCTGCCTGGATCGGAGCCTCCGTTACGATCGCCCCCATACGTGTTGTCGTGTACGCCTGCACAACGAAGTAGGTCAGCATGGCCTGTCCCTCCTCTTTACCCCAACTGCCTCACCATGACAGTCGCATAAGAACAAAACAAGATCAAAATTGATTCGTGCCAATAGGCCAGAGAGACAACGGGTGTAGGCAAGGAGCGCGCTTACCTACACGGCCGCTTGACAATGTAGGTAGGTATAACTTACCTTCCTCTCCATCGCATCAGCCGATGGAGCTCTTCCCGTGTCTCTCACCATTCAGTCGCAAGCCAGCCAAAGCAGCTCGAGGTGCGTACCGCCTCCCACGGTCCACCTCGGCTTTTTCGAAGGCGAGAACAAGATCCGCAGCCGCGGCTACGATGAAGCATACGGCGTCCTGCAAACCGTTCTCTCGCTAATCACCATCATCTTCGCCCTTTTCGGCGCAGCGCTGATCCTCGAGGTGCTGTGATGGCCAATGCATGACGTTTCTTTCCATCGCCGCAGTTCCAACCAGCTGCGCCCGATCATGCCGGAAGATGGCGTCGAGGTTCATCCCCGTTGCCGTGAAATGGCGGATTTGATGCGCGAAGGCGTCACCCAATTCCGAGCACTGCTCGGCGCCGGCTTCACCTATGAGGAAATCAGCCTCCATCGCGACCGTGCCGTCACCCTGGCAACGCAGGAAAGCACGCGCCATGTCGACGAGCGGCCCGACATGCTGGAAGACATCATCGCCAAGGCGCGGGAAGCCATCACCAGCCGGCCGCCGCTTCCGCGCGGTATGAGGGAAACGCAGGTCACCACCATCCTGTGGGGACGATATTGCGTAGCGTGCGCAGCGCATAAGCTCGACCCTTGGCCGGCGCAGCGGGAACGCTGCCTTTCGATCCTTGCTCAATATCTTGGCCATTCCGAGCTGTTCGACCACAGCAAGCGCGCCGTGCTGCTGGCAGTCGAAGAGAAGATGCCCGGGGGTACGCAGTGAACGCGCATCCTCGGCAGACGGCGTTCAAGGTGCCGACCGTCCCTTCATTCATCCAGGACGGCACTGTCGTCGACCTGGTCAACATCACCCCAGCAGATATCGACTTCGCCGCCATGGCCGCAGGTCTCGCAAAGATCGTGCGCTTCAACGGCAGCTTTCGCGGGCTGGCCTATTCCGACGCCCAGCACTGCGTCATGGGCGCGGACGCGATGATGAACGAAACCGGCGATCAGGTGCTTGCCGGCTATTTCCTTTTGCATGACGGCCACGAATATCTGCTTGGCGATTGGTCGAAGCCATCTGTCGACGCCATACTGCACCATCTGCTTGCCTATGTCGGCAAGGATGACAAGACGGCAGGACTGAAGCAATTCATCCGCGAGGCCTACCGGCGCGCGATTTCTGACGCCAAAGCGCACATCGACCGCGCCATCTTTGCAGCGGCCCGCATTCCCAACCTCGCGAGCATGCCGGCGACGGTCGCGCAGGTGAAGGATATGGACACGCGCATGTTGCGCGCCGAAGCACTTGCCCTCTACGGCCAGAATGCCGCGCGGCACCTTCCCGCCGCAGACCGCCCCGCACCCAAGCTCGATGCCTCGATTAAGCCTTGGGGTGCCATGAAGGCCGAAGAGGCCTTTATCGATCGCCTGCAGCGCTATCTCGGCATTCGTACGAGGCTGGCATGAGCAAGAGCAAGACGGCCCCCTTCCGCGTTCATTTCGCAGACGGCGAGAAGGTCGATGTGCAGGCCGCATCGGTCGACGCCGCGAGAAAGCAGGCGGTCAAGCAGCATCCGACCGGCGACAGCATCGTGACCAAAATCAAACTCATCCGGAGGCAATCATGACCGCCCTGGAGATGATGATCGCCACCCGCGCCCGCCTTGATACCGGCGAGCCGCTCCGCCTGCTGATCGGGCACACGCTGCACCGCGCGTCCGAGATTGTGCCCGCACCCAAATTCCTTGCCGACCTTCGCACTGCCATCGCCTGCGATCTGGACGAACAGATCGCCGCTCTCACCGAAACCGAAAGGCTGTCGTCGTGAACGACCTGTCCGAATTCATCATGAGGCATCCGGTCCTTTCGGCCTGGATAGCCTGGAGCGTCTTGATCGTCTTTAGCGCCTGCGCGGCCGCACTCATCGTGAGGGCGCGCTGATGGCTTCGCTCAATAAGGTGCAACTCATGGGCCGCCTCGGTGCGGACCCGGAAATCAGAAGGCTGAACAGCGGTGACGTTTGCGTCAACCTTCGCATAGCCACTTCCGAGACCTGGCGCGACAAGAACAGCGGCGAACGCAAGGAGCGGGTCGAGTGGCACCAGGTGGTAATTTTCAATCAGCCACTCGCCAAGATCGCCGAGCAATACCTCAAGAAGGGTCATCTGGTCTTTGTCGAGGGCATGCTGTGTACCCGTAAGTGGCAGGACCAGAACGGCCAGGATCGCTACAGCGTCGAAGTCGTCCTCAAGGCGTTTAACGGCGAGCTAATCCTGATGCCGAATGGCGAGCGCAGAGGCCCCTCCGGCCCTGATGATTACGGCCAACAATCCAACCGATCCGATCAGCGCCAGTCCCAGTCTCAGCAGTCGCCGGGTATGCGCGAACTCGATGACGAAATCCCCTTCTAACCCTCAGAGGATCCTATGAAACGCATTCGCGATGCACAGACGATTATCGGCATGCTGGAAGGCGGCGAAGTCGCCGCCGCACTCGGCACCGAAATCACCGAAACGCTGGCCAAACTGAAGGAGCTTGCCGGCGATCGCCCCAAGTCCAAGGTCAAGGGCAGCGTCTCGCTGAAGATCAACCTCGAGGTTGAGGCCGGCACAGCCACCATCACCTGCGACATAGATTCGAAGCGTCCGAAGCCGGTGCGCGGTTCGTCCTTCTACTGGGTAATGGACGATGGCTCGCTCTCCACCGAACACCCTCAGCAAACCGACATGTTCGCCGGACCGCGCGAAGCACGCGGCCAGGCCTGATCTCTCCAACCTCGAAAGGATACCCCAGATGCCCAAGGAAGCAGAATTGAATTCCACGGCAGGCGAAGCGCTGCTGTCTAACCTTTCCTCTCCGTTTGACATCGACCTTCAGGTCGCCGCCGACCTTGGCGCTAAAGCCAAGGGTATCGAGATCGTCCTGCTTACGGCACCGGATGGAATGAAGGGCGTTCCGGCAAATATACCGGTCGCGCTGCGCCGCGGTGAGGCCCCGAGCGTCGAGAGCATCGCACACCTGTTCTCGTCTTATCGGACGCATCCGGAGCGAAAGTCCGGCCAGGCGCATGCCCTAACCTTCGAAACCTTCTGCGAACTGACCGGCCGGCACAAGACCGAGCACAGTGCGATCTTCGCCAACACCGACTGGAAGAAGCCCGCGTTCACCGCCGTGATCGACTACCACGAGAAAGCTACGGCCGGCCGCGCCGACAACGGCAAGCACCGCGTGCACTACGCCTTCCCGCTGTCGGAGGAATGGCAAGCGTGGGTCAACCAGGACGGCAAGCCCATGAAGCAGGAGGAGTTTGCCTGGTTCCTCGAAGATCGCGTCGCCGAACTGTCCAGCCCGACCGATCATGAGAAGGTCACATATAGCGACCAGTTCGCCACGACCGTGGCAACGCCGGCACAGGTCGTGGAACTTTCGCGCGGGCTGAGGGTGCACATCGATACCAAGGTCAAGGCGTCGACGACGCTGCAATCCGGCGAAGGCCAGATCGCCTGGGAAGAAACCCACAACGGCGATGATGGCAAGCCGATCAAGGTCCCCGGCCTGTTCCTTCTCTACATCGCCCCGTTCTTCATGGGCGAGAAGGTGCGCATTCCGGTGCGCCTACGCTACCGGGTGAAGGATGGCCAAACGGTCTGGTTCTACCAGATTTATCGCCCCGACATCGCCATCACCGAGCATCTGCGTGCGCATATGCTCACGGCCAAGAACATCCTCGAATTGCCGGTGTTCGAAGGCTCACCGGAGATGAGCGCGTGAGCGGCCCCTCCGTTTTCACTGTCGCGCGGGAGGCTTTGCTTCCCGCGCTACAGGCGGCACGCGCCGCCGTCGAGAGGCGCACCACTATTCCCGTGCTGGCGAACCTGCTCGTCGAGGCCAGAGACGGCCGTCTGTCGCTCACTGGCACCAATCTCGACCTCGAGGTCACCGCCTCCTGTCCAGCTGAAGGCAAGCTACCAGCTATGACAGTGCCGGCCGGGCTGTTCGTCGACGCGGTGCGCAAATTGCCGGAAGGCGTTTCGGTGCGCGTCGAGGCGGATGCCCAGTTCGCAACGATCTCGGCCGCGCGTTCGAAATTCCGGCTGCCCATCCTACCGGCTGCCGACTTCCATCTCATGGCGACAGGCGACCTGCCCAATCAATTTGAGATGGATGGCGCTGATATCGACCGGATCCTCGGCGCTGTCACTTTCGCAATTTCGTCGGAAGAGACCCGCTATTACCTGAATGGAATTCATTTTCACCAGAGCGAGCGCGACGGCGAGAAGAAGTTGGTTGCGGTGGCGACGGACGGACATCGTCTCTCTGTCGTCGACCTGCCGCTGCCGGAAGGAGCCGACGGCATGCCGGGCATCATCCTTCCCCGCGCCACCTGCGGCTTGCTGAAAGGGTTCGGCGGCAAAGGCAAGGTCAGCATCGGCCTCTCCGCCACCAAGATCAGGTTCGAGGCCGACGCCGCGGACGGCTTCGGCACGACGATCGTCTCCAAACTGATAGACGGCACCTTTCCGGACTATCGCCGTGTCGTGCCGCCGCGATATGCGAACACCTTCAGCCTCGATTGCGAGCAGTTCTCCACCGCGGTTGACCGCGTTGTCACCATTTCGGCCGGAGCCAAGGGCAGCGCGGTCAAATTCACCTTTGACACCGACACCCTAGTCCTGCTGGCCAACAACCCGGATGTCGGCACTGCCGAGGACTCTGTTTCTGTCAGCGACGCCACAGGCGACAAGGTCGAGATCGGCTTCAACGGCCGCTACTGCCTCGACATGCTCCAGGCCTGCCCATCCGAGCGCGTGAAGGTCTACCTGGGCGATCCCGGCTCGCCCGCACGCATCGAACCCGAAGGCCAAGACGACCAGGTCTTCGTCATCATGCCGATGAGGGTCTGAACATGGCCAAGGATGTGATCCAAGTCGACATCGGCGCGGCCTTGCAGGCCATACAGACGTCGCCAGAGTTAGCCGGGATGATCAACGAATTGATCGCGCCGACCGTTGCCAAGCAGATGGAAGCCGACGCGCAAGAGATCGACCGGCTGCGCATTCGTGTCAACGACCTGCTGGTAGCAAACAACCGCTATCAGCAGGAAGGCCGCGATGCTCGTGCCCAACTGAAGAGGCGCTTCGACCTTGCCGCCCACCTTGCTCACCAACGGGCATGGTCGGCAAAAACATTCGGCCCCGGCCCCCGGACCAGGGGCGTGCTTGATCACATCCGCAAGGAACTCGCCGAGATCGAAGCCGACCCCGCCGACGTTAAGGAATGGGTTGATGTGATCATCCTTGCTTTCGATGGCGCCTGGCGCGCTGGATGGGAGCCGGATGCCATCGTTGCTGCGATCGTTGACAAGCAAGCCCGCAATGAAAAGCGGCAATGGCCCGATTGGCGCACAGCCGATCCCGACAAGGCGATCGAGCATGTGCGTCATGGCCGCGACCAAGAGGCGGGAAGCGCCGCACAAGCGATGCCGGAAGGCACTCCCTGCGGATGCGCGAGCAGCCAAGACCAGGTCGCGGTCTCTATTTCCGAACTCCTCGATCGCGGCATGGACGAACGCCTGCGACAGGTGATTGAGTTAGCTGTGGGCGATTGCCTGCCGGAAGGGTCCAAGGATCGGATCACTCGCGAGGAAGCCTGGGCAATCGGTTATGGCGAGCCCTGTCCCTGCGGTGAACGTGGAATGGCACCGTGGGAAACCAGCGACGGTGATATGTGCACCGAGTGCCGGGAAGCTCAAGAGGAGGCCGGCCATGGCTGACGGCACCCACATTGAATGGACCGACGCGACGTGGAACCCGATCACAGGGTGCGACATCGTCTCGGCGGGCTGCAAAATCTGCTACGCCATGAAACTGGCCGGCACGCGGCTGCGGCATCATCCCAGCCGTGCCGGCCTGACCAAGGACACCAAGGCCGGACCTGTCTGGACAGGCGAAGTTCGCTTCAATGACGAGTGGGTGGACCAGCCGCTACGCTGGAAGAAACCGCGGCGCATCTTCGTCTGCGCGCACGGCGACCTGTTCGCCGAGAATGTGCCGGACGAATGGATCGATCGCGTTTTCGCCGTCATGGCACTGGCACCACAGCACACCTTCCAGGTTTTGACGAAGCGCGCTGCCCGCATGCGGATGTATCTGACCGAGCGCGACGCAAGACAGCGCTGGCGCAAAGATGCAGTCGAAGTAGCAGGCATGAACATGGTGATGGATGGCACGGTCGCCCAAGCACGCGTCACCACTTGGCCGCTACCAAACGTCTGGCTTGGCGTCTCGGCCGAGGACCAAAAGCGCGCCGACGAACGGGTTCCCGATCTGCTCTACACCCCGGCGGCAATTCGCTTCGTCTCAGCCGAACCCCTATTGGGCCCGATCGACTTCAGGCGAATTTCGGTTAACCATCCGACCTATTGTGGCGTTCTAGCCCACCTCGATGCACTGACCGGCCAAATGTTCGATCTTGGCGGCACACCGATCGATGGCCTAGCCGGACGCACAAGGCTCCATCAAATCATAGTCGGTGGCGAGAGCGGTGCGAATGCGCGGCCGATGCATCCTGCTTGGCCGAGCGCGATCCACAATCATTGCTCGGCTGCCGGTACCGCCTTCTTCTTCAAGCAATGGGGGCTGTGGGGACCGTCTGAACCTCGAGCGGGATCGCACGAGCAGTTCGCCCTGGCGATCGACGGTACCCTCTATCGTTCGGTTGACCTGGCCTATCCGGACGGCGCTCGCCGTGCCGCCGCTATCCGTGCGGGTCACGACCAGGCCCAGTTCCATGCCATGTATCGCGTCGGCAAGAGATTGTCGGGCCGGATCCTCGATGGAGTTGAATACAGCGAACAGCCACAGGTGAGGTCATGAAATACGACGCACCCGGACTGATCTGTTCAGCTGCTGACGCAATTCGGCGCAAGGATCCTGGCAGCGCATATGCCCTCTATGAGTTGGCCAGCAATCTCCAAAAACTCATGCGCGGCAAAGCCAGTCTTGAAGAATGGAAGCGCTGTTACGCTGACCTAGGACCGGATGTCGACGCCGACGAAAGGATGCCAGGATGATCGAACTTCCCAAACTGGCCATTTCCATTCGCCAGCCGTGGACGCATGCCATCGCTCAGGGATGGAAGCCCGTTGAAAACCGCGTCTGGTACACGAATGTACGCGGCCCAATCTGCCTCCATGCCAGCCGCTTCCACAAGGCGAGTTGGGAAGATGACGTCGCCGGCTACCGCGACCTGATCGAAGAATGCGAAATCGCAGGCGCTCAGCTGCCTGATCGGGAAGAACTAGCCTTCGGCTGCATCATAGGCACGGCAGAAATCGTCGCCTGCGTGTCGGAACACCCCTCGCCCTGGTTCGTCGGACCATATGCCATGGTCCTCGCCAACGCCCGGCCGCTCGCCGAGCCGATACCTATCATCGGCAAGCTCGGTTTTTTCGAATGGCGCGGCCGCGAGCCCAAGATGAAGGAAGATCCTGTCGCGGCCGTGCCCGCCCCACCAGCCCAAGGGAGCCTCTTTTGAGCGCATTCGGCCATATCTTCCGCTGGGATCGTCACGGCCGCAAAGGACAGGCCTGCAGCCTGCTCGCCCGAAGCCGGCGCTCACAGCCGTACTGTGGCCCGGAACTGGCCTTCGGCTCGGCCGAGGCGAAGAACTTCAATTCGATCCTGGTCGAATTCGCAGACGGCTATCGCCTCGTCACCAGCGGCAACAGCATTCGGAGAGCGCGGCCGTGAAGCACGACACTTCTCTTGTGGCGATGACCGTACCGCGGATCACCCTGTCTCTCGCAAAAGTGGCAATCGCCCTCGATCTCAGCCCGAACATGGTTCTTCAGCTTGTCAGAGAGCATCGTCTGCCTAAGCCGAAGACGTGCGGCCGCCGAAAGTTGTGGCGCGTCTCCGAAATTGAGGCTTATGTTGCCGGCTGGGACGAAGAAGACGCGGAAGACAGCGGAGAGGACGTCGGCGGCACCGATAGCAGGTGGGAAGCCGACTGATGCAGGAAGTGGCGACGATCGATCTCCCCTACATCGAGAAGAACAAGTCGCGCCACGGCCGATACCGATACTATTTCCGCTATGAGGGTGTTCGCGTCTGCCGCCTGCCCGACGATCCCGACAGCGAAGAGTTCTCAAAGGCCTACTGGATCGAGCGGAAGAAGATTGACGGCGGCGAAATGCCGAAGCCGGCGCCAAAGCCTGTCCTGCCTGGTCACCCACAGCCGAACACGTTCCGCTGGCTATGCATGCACTACAAACTGAGTGCTGCATTTACGACGCTCGATGCGACGACGCAGTCGAAGCGCAGCCAGATCATCGAATCCATGATGCTCGAGCCGGTGAAGCTGGGCGGCAGCGATCTGTTCGCCGACATGCCGATTCGCTCGCTCCATGTCGGAAACATCGAAAAACTGCGCGACCGCAAGAAGGATACCCCTTTCGCTGCCGATGAACGGCTGAAGATACTCCGCCAGGTGTTCGAAACCAAACGAAACAACCGGCAGGGCCTTCCGCAAAAGATCGTCAGGGTCAATCTGGCGCTGCTGGTCAAACCCTTCCGCAAGAAAACCGAAGGCCACCATACCATCAGCGGTGAAGAGATCCGGCAATTCGTCACGCATCACGGCATCGATTCGAAGGCGGTCCTCGGTCTCGCCCTCCTGATGTACATCGGCTTTCGTATCTCCGACCTTCAGGCGATCGGTCCTCGCCACCGCCGCGGCGACCGATTCGTTTTCCGTGTCTTCAAAGGCAGGAACAAGCATCCGAAGACGCTTGACATCCTGATCCATCCGATTCTCGACAGGATCCTCGGGCGCCACAAATTCAGCGGCCTGTTCTATCTCATGACCGAATACGGCAAGCCCTATTCGATCAAGGGCCTGTCGAAGCGCGTTTCGGAATGGTTCAACCAGGCAGGCCTGACCCACTGCACCGCTCACTCGGTGCGCAAGGGCCTTGCCACGAACATCGCCGAGAACGAGGCGACAGACCTCATGCTGAACAACATGTTCGGCTGGAACAACGACAAGACGTCCCGAATCTACACCGCTCAGGCTCAACAAGCGAAGCTCGCCAGGCAGGCAGTTTCGCGCATCGACTGGGGGGAAATCGGGAACCTATTGCCACACCTTGAGGAAGACGGTTCGGTTCCGACTGCCACACCTGACCAAATTGTGTTGAAAAAACAATCTGGTGGAACGCCTTAAGAAGGGAATTGGAGGCCTCGCCCGGAATCGAACCGGGGTGCAAGGATTTGCAGTCCTCTGCGTAACCACTCCGCCACGAGGCCTCATTGCTCCCGGCGTTCCACGGCGCTTCAATAGGTTGGGCCGTTTGGGCAGTCAAGGACACAAGCCTTATTCCGCAGACAATTCCCTAACCTATTGTGAATGACGCCCGAGACTGGGACACAATTGGTGTGCAGGGGATCGCCTACGAACGACGGCGCCGCTCCCACCAAACCACGAAACGACGGCGATGACGTCGAATCATCGCGAACTCGTAGGAAAGCACCAGGAAGCCGACTGGCAGCATCCACAGGCCGAGAACAGGCAGGAACCACAGGACGCCGCCAAACAGGAACGCCACGCCAATGGCGATACGCAATGCGCGCGAACGCGGCAATGCGAACTCCCGCCCGAACGCGGAGATCTTGTGCTTTCGTTTGCGAGGCTCGCTTTCTGCGCTCATGCCTTGCACCGTTCCGTCCATCCTTGTTCCTCTGCCTGGCCTGGCTCGAGGCTCAAAAGCCTAGTTTGCCGGCATTGGCGCCTGATATGATGGTGTCGGGCAGCGATTGCGAGAACGCGCCACAGAAAAACCTTTTAAAAAATTCGGATTCCCGCTTTGCAAAGCCGAAAAGGATCGCTATAGCCACCCCCGTTCGCACAAGAGCGCTGTTCCCCGGTAGCTCAGTGGTAGAGCAACCGGCTGTTAACCGGTTGGTCGCTGGTTCGAATCCGGCCCGGGGAGCCACTTCATTCATCTAACTGATCGTTTTGGTTGCGTTATCGGGAAGCGCTTGGATTTCTCCCCCGCTTTTGGTTGGCTGTATTTCAGCTTCCCCAGAAAAGCCCGCCGAAGCGGGCCTCCCTCGTGTTGTAGATGCTGAAACTACAACGAGTTAGAGCTGACCTACTTTTGACCTTCCCTCGGCCAGCGTGATCCTTGAAGCACAAGATCACGGGTATCCTCAAAATTTGGGTCAAAGGTCCACGTAGCGTGTCGTCATCACACCGACCTCCCCAGCTCCGCATGCGGCCCCATAGTCCTCGAACCTGGCGCCATATGACCGTTGCAGGCCGCGAGAATTAAGCACCACCGGGAAGTAGCCATCAACCAGATACTTTGTATTCCCCCGCTGGTCGGCGATGCGGGGCGTCGAAAGACAATATCCGAGGATGCAATAGCAGCTATTCGCGCGCCTTTCGGAGCAGCCAGCATCAAATTCATCAACGGAATTGGCGTAAAGCTTCGAGCATGAAGTGTCTGCCAGTTTGTGCGAACGTCTAGCTCGCAGCCTGAAAGGCGCATTCGCATATTTCTCAATTCAAAAGAGGCGAGAACGCATAATGATTACAAAAATTGACTCCATGTAACGGGGGGTGGCTTGTCTGCATGCCGCCTTCACCGCCATTGAGAACATGAACGACCACCACAACATCATCACCAACTCAGCGCTCGACTGCCCCTCTTTGCGCCCGACTTGGACATTGCCGTCGCAGTCGTCGGGAAGCAGAATGCTTGTCGTTGGAAAGGCTAAGTCCTGCCCACGCTGGAAAGCAGATGCTTCCCGCGCATTGATCATTTGCACCAAGGCCGCGCCTGGAAAACGACTTATAGCCACGAACCCCCGCGTTCCAACTATGATATTGACACCCACGTTCAGAGAGGAGGTTATGCAGAACTTCCTCGCCGTTCGGGGTGTTATCAAGTTGGTTACTTTCGACAAAACATACAATACGCGTTTTGCGTATCGCCCAACACTGACGTGAAAATCACGACATCGCGTGACAAGTCTGGTGCACGGAGACTGAGAGCACACCGCGAGGGTCCGCGTGCCTGCACCAGTGGCAGCTGTCTATCGCGCAGTAGATGAACTCACGAAATCCTTTCCTACTCGCAAATTCACGCGACATGGTGACCTTATTGGGTCCATCGCGAAGGTCGCAGCCTAAGCCCCCAGTCACCTCATATACCCTGGTCAGCCGCTCGATTTTTTCAGGCTGGAACCCCCGGCATTTTCCAGCATTTTGACGGATAGGCAGGGCGTCAAAAAGGACGCCGAAATGCAACACAGCATCAATCGGGAAGCACTCGCCGATCACGCGAAGCGTCAGTACGACATTCAGGCTAGGCAGGCCATCGGTATGGCTATGGCCGGCATGCAGAACGGCGCGGCGACGCAGATGATTTTCTATTGCGGGGCGTATTGCGTTGCGCGCATCAACCGATGAGATATCACGCGGGGGCGTCAGAGCCTCAAAAATCATTGCTCGACGGTATGAAGGTCGAGGAAAAGCCAACACCGAGCAGGACCGACGAAATCATTCGAATTGGCGTGGTTTTCGCCGGCGGATTGTTCATGCTGATCGGCATGGTGATTATAGCTCTCCAAGTTTTCAACTATTTGTACGATGGCAATTGACCTCCACTTTCTATCGTCAATCTCTTTGCATTGTTCTTCTTATCTGCGAGGTTGTCTCAAACAGAGCAGTGGAAGGGTCTACACTAGATACTTTCGCTAGTCCCAACGTCTTTGAAGTTAATCATGTTCGGATGGATCGTGGTGAAATCTAGCGATTGATCGCTCAGCGCGCAACCAGACTGCCCGCAAGACGCCAAGTCTCGCTAATCCTTTCGCAAAGAAACAAGTAGGTATCACCGCAGACCACGAAATCGGCATGGTTCCAGATGCTGGTCACCGCTAACGGCCGATACGTGATCTAACCTGACAATCGGCTATTTTGATCGGTACCGTTCGCTTCGATCCACAACGACTATTTCAACGCTGCGTAGAAACGGGAACGGTCCATGGATTGTTCTTACCCCAATTGGGGTAGGAGAATTTTGCTAAATTATGATCAGGGTCGACTAGTGCTCTTGGAGCACTTGCGAAAGTAGAGAGTCAGTGGCAGATACCCACCGATTAACCTCGCCGGAGGGCGCATGAGCAGCCAGCCAATCGATGGCATTGCCGGGAAGTTCAGGCCAGACCTTATATTAGCTGGCTTGCTGATATTCTGTGTCCACTACTACGCATATGTATATTTTTTCCCGTTTCATGAAGGAATCTCGGCTGCTCCCGGTGTAGTAAAGGCTATCAAGGACGTAGTTTTCCTTGGGTCGCTGATAGCGCTGGTTTTCGCCGTCTCATGGAAACAGCCTAAGCCGTGGCAAGCGAACGTCTTTTGGCCGTTCTTTGTACTTCTGGCTACGACTTCTACATTACATGTCCCGCAGACTGGCTGGTACGACCAGGTACGCGAGAACATAAAGAATGTTGCGCTGTTCATTCCGATCTACTGGATGATGTTTGCGCTATCTGATTATGCCAGAGAACAGACTACGAAGCACTTCTTCGGCATCCTTGTCTTTGCCTCGCTGACCCAAAGCGCGTTTTCATTCCTGTTTTGGTACGCGGGCGGCAAGCTCTGGTTGGACAGGGTCTTTGTCGGGTTCATCGCGAATCCGAACTCATTCGCCTTGATGCTCAATCTGGCAACGGCCGCGCTGCTGATGTTCTTGCACCGTGCCCAAGGCTGGAAGGCCATTTCAGTAATTCTGCTGGCGATCGCCTTCATCGCCGCAACGATCATGAGAACGACCAGCGGCAGCCAGTTCGCTATTTTTATCTTGCTGATCGCCTACTCTGCACTTTTGTCGAGGGCCTATTGGCGCAAGTCCATTGCTGCCGCTTTTGTAGTGGGCGTCGTTGTCGGCCTGAGCCAGACCTCGCTCAGTGAAACACTATACACATTCCAGAACCTGACCACGACGCTCAGCGGCGCCAACGATCCGTCGAATGATGGGATCAGCGTTGGAGAGACCAAGAAGGCCGAGCAGATCGAAGTAAGTCAATCCGTCGCGTTGCGAGACCAAAACATCAGACAGGCTTTTGGCGTTCTTTCGGAAGGCCCAGCAGCCGCTCTTAGCGGGAGCTACAACAACACCAACTTCGTGCCGATGGATGGTCAGTTCTGGGTCCTTCTGTTCAACAACGGCCTGCTGACGCTTGCGGCTTTCGGCGCGGCATCTGCTTTCGTGTTCCTCTACACCCTAGGTTATGTCTGGAAGAACCCGACGGACGAAACAACTGTTGCCTTGCATCTCATGATCACCGCGTTCGGCGTGACCTGTCTGGCCTCCCGCATTCTCATGTACTTCCCATTCAACCTGCTGTTTTTCATGATATGCGGCCTGGCAATGGCTAGAGCGACTCAGTCCAATCGCCAAACTTGTTCAATTTCCTGACGATTGCTTTCACGGACCCTCTGATGGCAAACTATGTCATCAACCCAGCGCCGGGGCATTCATCGCCTGCATCCCATCGGTGGCTTTTTCATCTGCTACGGAATGGGAGTTCTCTCCGCAAGAACGGTGACTGTCATACGCATCCCAAATCCAGAACGCCTTGACCATCTCAGAGATGCATTTCTGGAACGGTTCTTCCGCCTGTTCGGCGTCTAGGTTCCAAGGCGAGCGAAAGCGCCCGCGGGAAGCCGCGGTCCATGGAGTGCCCTTTCAAAGTTCTTAAGAAGACTATAGCGTTAGGTAGCTGTCGGATGTTCGGTTTGTCGAAGAAGTACCGAAATCATCGGAGAGGTGACACTCCAGCATCCTCCCTCTCCGATTCAATTATGGGGTTGGGGCATTGCACTGGAAAACCAAAGCGGCATACTTCCGAGTCTTGGGAACTATCCCGTTCGGATCAAACCTTCATTTTCTCGCCCAGCGACATATAACGCGCACATGGCCGCGCTCTGCCGAACACATAAAAGCGCTTGTTGGCGTTGCTAGAAAAACGATCAACGAGTTCCAGACACTTTCGTCGCTGCCCCTGCAAAGCTGCACTTTCTTTGAAATCGGCGCAGGCAGAGACCTGGCGGTGCCACTTGCGCTCCGCATGTTGGGCGTAGCCAACATTCTGACGACCGATATCATCCGACTGGCTAAGTTGGATCTCGTCAACACTGCGGCGAGGATGGTAGCATCCGAGCTGGAAATGCCGGCATCGAAGTTTGAATCTTGGAGCAAACTTGAGGCGTTCGGAATACGCTATGCAGCTCCCTTCAAGGCTGCCACCGAAGATCTCCCGCAGATCGACGCTTTCGTTTCGAATGAGGTTCTTGAACACGTGCCCCCGCCCGCACTAAAGGCGGTCTTTGCTAACGTATGCCGGAGAATGAAGCCCGGAGCGGTGAGTCTACACAATATTGACTACAGCGACCACTACGCCCGCGACGGGGGCGTTTCCCGCTATAATTTCCTACAATTCAGCGATGACGAATGGCGCCCGTTCAATGCCTCAATGCACTATGTAAATCGCCTGAGGCATAGTGAATACGTTGCGATCATGAGCGGAGCAGGTTTCAACGTTGTGTCTGAAGAAAAATATGGCGAAGAACTGCCACCCGATTTGGTTTTACATCCCAAGTTCGCAGCTTTTGAAGATGCGGACCTGAAAACGATGAGGTCGAGAATCTCCGCCATCAAACGTTAGCAACTTCCGCTAAGACTACTTAGCCGGTTGCGGGATTTGGTTGCCTCCATTGCCGATGAGCCAAGCTACTAATCGGTTTTTCAATCAAGGCGTAGCTGAGCAGCGCGACGACAATCGACGCAAAAACAAAAATCCAACGCCATAGTTCAACCGGACCGCCGACAGACCAGAATACGCGCCCAATAACTGGGATCATGAGCCAGTGCCATAAGTAGAGCGAATACGAAGCGCTTCCTATAAGAACGCCCGCGTTAGGGACTTTCCACCCTCGCCTCTCTAAGCCCACGAAAGCCACGATCAGCGCCGCATATCCAAATGCAAATGCAAGGCTGCGGAATTGGTACGGGAAATCCAAAAACCCGTAGAGATGAGCATAAGCGATCGCCAGTAACGCTGTTGCCATAATCGCAGCAAGCCGGAAGCCCGCATTTCTGTAAAGATACGCGCCCACGCCAGCGCCAAAGTAGATCTGGGCGTCACTAAACAGATGGAAATCCCAAAAACTCACCCAAAAGCCGACGCCCCCTAAAACCATCATAACTGCGCAGAGAGTGCACAATCCCAGTTTCGGCGCGACTAAACCGGCTATGAGATAGAAAAGCAGCTCATGTTCTAAGCTCCACCCTGGACTCCAGAAGGGAAACGGCTTTTGTGGCAGGATCAAGAAACTTACGATCATGCCACTCAAGCCAATTGCTTCCAGATCGACATGGAACCATCGATCCCAGAGATAGGTCCCAAGCGCGGCCAACATAACTATCCAATACAGAGGATAAATTCGAAGGAACCGCCGCCAAGCAAAAACGCCGAAATCGACGTCTTTCTTGTCGAGTGTCATGGCAATGATGAAGCCTGAGATAACAAAGAACAGGGAAACTCCCAAAGCTCCCTGATCAGAAATTCCAGGCCACCACCAAAGGTTAGTGCGAATTTCAGGCTCAAACACAGATTTTGAGTGAAAAACAACGACCATTAATGCCGCAATAGCGCGTAGCAACTGAATGGATTGGAATTTCCTACCAGCAGCAAAATTCATTTTGCGAGGCCTTAGCACAAGTCTCCGGTAACCATTGGCTAAGGCAGCTTGAGAAACGAAATGATGTATCGCTAATCACTGCAGCGCCATTAGTGTCGGATGATTGATTAAACGTGCCTAGAACTTGGAGCGTATTATTGCCGGATGTCGATCTGTTGATCAAGACAGGGATGGAGGAGTGGCCTGTAATATTTATCAAGTTATTGCTGCGTTTTAGCGGCTCGTTCTGTCGACAGTTTATTCACGTAAAGCACTGCTCAAGCGGAACAGTCGTTTCCTGGGCGTATGTGTATGATGACGGCCGTGTGGTGAACGGCCCGACACCTCCTGCTGGGGCAGCGGAGGTCGCCGCCCAGTCATTCTCGACCTTAATCGAGATGAAAATATTGATGTCCAGACCCTGGCGGCAATTGGCGATCGGTCCGGGCCACGGTTCGGCTGGAATGGAGATGGCTTCGGTGATCAAACCTCGTGGGCCGGCGCAACTGACGGATACTTGACCATCGGCTTGACTACGGATGGTTCTGCTGGCCCAGACGGCTTGATCAACCAAGCGAAGGAGTTTGCGTTTAATCTCTGGCTTCAGGACACAAATGGACCGACCTCCGAGCATCTGATCTACAAGCGCTAGCAATCGTGTTTGACACAAACAAAGAGGGGGTCCTTGATAGCGATGATGGCGCTGGAATGAGTTTCGTATCTGGCGGGACGCTAATCAGAATGGGGTCACGGACGCAGGTGAGCCCACGACACTTTCAGACGCGGGCGTCACTCGCATCGGACTCACTCCCCACTCAGCCGGCGCAACGTCGTTCGCAGACGGGTCGGCTATCACCGGAACGACGTGGTACGAAACTCTCGAGGGATCGACAAATCTCGGCGGCGACGTGACGCTTGTTTCGCGTCCAGCCGGTGCCATCGACATAAACACCTTGGCACCCGCGTAGAATGTGGTCCACCTCGATGCCGCCGGCGAATGTGAGGATCGACAACTTAATCCCCGCAATGGCTTCGCTTGGTTCGAACACATCGGCTGAGGCAACTGAGGAACGCGGCTTAGCCCCCTGCCGTGAGACCTATGCGATTGATGCCGGTTCGTTCTGGAGCCGCCGTTTTTCATATCAGGACCAGCATGTAAGGCTTTGGAACGATATCACTACTAGCCGGCAGAAGCGTTGCGATGCGAGCCCATCTGGGCCAACCCAAGTCAGGACCTCGAAGGTTTCGATGTCTCCCTCCGAGGTAGCCTTACAAGCGCTCCCGCCAACCAGATCGACTCACGGATTCTTCACCCTCCAACGGGATGAAAGCCTTGCCGCCTGCGATCGGTCGACAATACCCCTAACCCGCCACGACATCCGCCGAAAACCGCAGTTCGCGCATCGGCCGCACCTTGTTGGTCGTTGCGGAATAGATCGGATGCGCCTTGTAGGCGGCGAGTGCGGCGGCATCCTCGAACTCGGCATAGACGACGATGTCGATCTTGTCGCACATCGGGTCGACCTTGGAGTTGAGCGCCACTTCGAACAGGCGCGAATGTGGGATTTGTCCCAGGTCGAGCAGGCCGTCACGGACCTTTTCGACGTCTTCGCCGGGCCGAACGCTGAAGAATACGATGTGCCGGATCAAGCCAGCCTCCCTGCACCTTGCTCGCGCAGCGTTGCCCGGGCGGGATGGTGCGCTCATTTGAGATCAGCAGCTTCTGGGCCAGCGGCAGGCAGGCGTCAACCGGCAGGTTGTCGCGGCACGCTGGCGTGATCCGGAGAATCAGCCGGTGACGTAGGCGACCGCGTGTTTGACGCTTTTTGTTCCCGCATCCAGGTAGCGGCCCTGATTGTAGAGGCCGTCCCAGATCAGGAAGAAGGCGATCGCGGCGATGACGATGACGATGCGCATGGGTACACGCTAGGCGATTTCGATTACCACAATCATAACTTCGACCAATCGCCTGCCGTGTCGCGCAACCACCACCGATTGCCCCAACCGGGTCCTGCTCCTGCCTCTTGCCAGCGGCCACGACACGATAGAAAATCATCAATGGATTCATCATGAAGCGGACGGGCCCAGCCGGGCACGCCCGTTGTTGTTTTCGGGAGAGGAAATCCGCGCCGTGCACTGCATGGCGCAGCAACAGATGGGTCCGATCAGGAGCGGCAGAGGGAACTGCTTCTGAACAGGAGGGGAGTTTATGAACGAGAACCACCGAACCGCGCCCCTGATGACGGACGCCGTCCGCCTCGACGAGCGCAACTTTGCCGAAATCGTCAAGGGGTTGCCGGCCAAGGCACGCATGGTCTTCAAGGCCGCACTAGCCATGCCACGCGGCTCGCTCAAGGTTCGGATGCCCGACGGGCGCGCCGTCCTGGTGGAGGGCAAGGCGCCAGGCCCGAATGCCGAACTGGTGCTGAACAACTGGCGCCTGCCCAATCGCGCCTTCACCGGCGGCACCATCGGGGTCGCGGAATCCTACATGGATGGGGATTGGGAAAGCCCGGACGTCACGAGCTTCCTGGAACTCTTCGTGGTGAATACCGAAACCGGAGAAAGGGTGGCCGGCGGCGCCAGCTGGATCGTCAACACCGTGCAGCGTATCCGCCACTGGCTGAACGAGAACACCCGCACCGGCTCCAAACGCAACATCTCCGCGCATTACGACCTTGGCAATGCCTTCTATCAGAACTGGCTCGATCCAAGCATGACCTATTCGTCGGCGCTTTATTCGACCGGCGCCAACGACCTCGAAAGCGCGCAGGCAGCAAAATACCGGGCACTTGCCAAGGACATCGGCATCGGCACGCAGGACCATGTTCTCGAGATCGGCTGCGGGTGGGGCGGCTTTGCCGAATTTGCCGCGCGCGAGATCGGCTGCCGCGTCACCGGCCTCACCATCAGCCGCGAGCAGCATGATTTCGCCAAGGCCCGCATCCAGCGAGCCGGGCTGGCCGACAAGGTCGACATCAAGCTGCAGGACTATCGCGACGAAACCGGCAAATACGATCGCATCGCCTCGATCGAGATGTTCGAGGCGGTCGGCGAAAAATACTGGCCGACCTTCTTTGGCAAGGTGAAGGAATGCCTGAAGCCTGGCGGCACCGCCGGTTTTCAGATCATCACCATCAACGAGGCCGCCTACAAGACCTATCGCGCCCGGCCGGATTTCATCCAGCGCTATGTCTTTCCGGGCGGTATGCTGCCCACTCCGGCAATCCTGAAGTCACTTGGCGCCGATCATGGCCTCGCCTATCTGGCCGAGCGCGTCTTTGCGCAGGATTACGCTCGCACCCTGGCGGAATGGCGCCAACGTTTCTGGGCGTCCTGGGAGCGTATCGTTCCACTTGGCTTCGACGATCGCTTCAAGAAGCTCTGGGAGTTCTACCTCCACTACTGCGAGGCGGGCTTTCGCTCTAGCTACATCGACGTGCGCCAAGTCATCTATAAGGCCTGAAGCCGCGCAACCACGGCCACCAGAGCAATTCCAGGAAAAGTGTGTAACGGTTTTCCGTCCGGAATTGCGTAAAAAACAAAAGCCAGGGCGTTTACGTGAAAACGGAAGCGCTCTGGCAAAGAGGGCTGTGATTCCGTGCCATCCGGCGATCACAGCAGGATGCGATATTTGGAGAAGCCGTTTTCGCCCTCGCCGGCAGGTTCGATCTTCAACGTCTTGACCTGGCTCATGAAATCCTTCGCCTTGGCCCCCGTTTCGAACACCACGCTGGTCTGCGGCAACGGCACGAACGACCAGTTGCCATCCGCTGACGGGTTGATGGTGCCTTCGGCCACGATGTAGCGCACGATCACGTCGCGGTTGGTATCGGGCGCCTCGTAGATCACCTTGCTCTGATCGATCTCGGGGAAATTGCCGCCGCCACCGGCGCGATAGTTGTTTGTGGCGACGACGAATTTCTGCGCCGGATCGATCGCTTTCCCGTCAAACACCAGGTCCTTGATGCGATTGGAGCCGCCATTGATGACATTGCCCTTGGCATCGTATTTCGGCGGCTGTGACAGGTCGATGCGATAGCTGACACCGTCGATGACATCGAAATTGTATGACGGAAAATCCGTGTTGATCAGCGGCTGGTCGGCCTTGCCGGGTTCGATATGCCTGAAAATGCCAGCCGACATCTCAAGCCATTCCTTCACCTGGGCGCCGGTGATCTCTACGGCACGGACCGTATTGGGATAGAGATAAAGGTCGGCGACATTCTTGATGGCAATGTCGCCGGCAGGCACGTCGGTATAGTAGTCGGCGCCACCGCGGCCTCCGGCCTTGAACGGCGCGGCAGCCGAAAGCAGCGGCAGATCCTTCCACTGCGTGCTCTTGAGGATATCCTTCAGGTACCAGCTCTGCGCCTGGCTGACGATCTGCACGGAGGGGTCGTCGGCGACCAGCGCGAAATAGGAATAAAGCGGAGCGGACGTCTTGCCGGCCGGACGGCGCACGTAAGCCAGCGTTGCCTCGTGATCCTCTTTCAGCGCATCGACCACGCTTTTTACGTCCTCGACGATCGCCTTGTTCTTGTTGTCGACGCGTTCGAAGATCGGCCGCGCTTCCGATGTCGCCGAAACGACCCGCCACTTGCCGCCGTCGCGCTCGAGCAGCAGGTCTATCAGCCCCATGTGCGAACCCCAGAACCCCGCCATCACGGCTGGTTTACCCTGCAGCGTGCCCTTTTCAGCGTCGACACCGGCGAGTTGCTGGAAATCCTTCTTGCCGGGAAAGACCAGATGCTGGTGGCCGGTGAAGACGGCATCGATTCCTTCCACGCCGGCCACGAAGAACGAGGCGTTCTCCATCATCTCGGCCTGCTTGATATCGATACCGGAATGCGAAAGCGCGATGACGATGTCGGCGCCCTCCTCCTTCATCTGCGGCACCCAGGCCTTGGCTGCCTCGACGATGTCGCGGGTCACCACGTTGCCGGCGAGGTTCTTGGCGTCCCAAACCAGGATCTGCGGTGGCACGAAGCCGATCACGCCGATCTTGATCGGATGTTCGGCACCCGCCCCGTCCTTCAGCGTCTTGTCGAGGATCAGATACGGCTTGAGGTAGAGCTTGTCGTCGCGTGGATTGGCGGCCTTTTCGGTGCCCCGGATCAGGTTGGCGCAAACAAAGGGAAAATCGGCCCCTGCCAGCACTTTGTCGAGGAAGGAAAGCCCGTAGTTGAACTCATGGTTGCCCAGCGTCGAGCAGGAGTAGTCCAGAAGGTTCATGCCCTTCATGACGGGGTGGACGTCACCGTCCTTCATGCCTCGCTCGTAGGCGACGAAGTCGCCCATCGGGCTGCCCTGTAGCAGATCGCCATTGTCGACCAGCATCGAATTGACGGCTTCCTTGCGAACGGCGTCAATCAGCGCAGCCGTGCGTGAGAGGCCGAGCGTGTCATTCGATTTGTCGGCGTAGTAATCGTAGGGCAGCAGGTTCACATGGATATCGGTCGTCTCCATGATCCTGAGATGAGCCTGGTTGGCCGCGGCACGCGCCGAAAACGGATGCAGCATAAACAATGCTCCGGTTGCGGCTGCCCCCTGAAGCAGCGCACGGCGGGATATCGGCAGGAGCGGTTCCGACATGATGGATGATCCTTCGCTAACGTTTTGCTTGCCTGTCGCCCCGCGCAAATCTTGCGCCAAAAGCGTCGCAAGTCCAGCAGGCTCGCGTGACGCTCATGCGACGAAAGGCCGAGAAATACGACCTTTCCCAACGGGGATATGTCGTAATACGACAAACCTGCGCATACCCTCGGGCATAGGCTCTGTGGGTCAACGATCGACATGAGGAGATCGGCATGAGCGACAAAGACGAGACAACACCGGCGCAATATGCTTCGCCACCTTGTTTCATGCACGAACTCGATCCGGCCTTTCAGCAGGCGTTTTCCGACTGGAGCGATGTGCGGCGTTGGCGCAAGTCCGAGCGCGAAAGGCTGATTGCTGCGCGGCTCGCCATCTCCGCCGATGTCCGCACGACAAAGGCCGGGCGTATTGCCGAAGCGCTTGATGCGGTGATCGGCGATGTTGCCGGCAAAATGATCAGTCTTTACTGGCCGTTCCGCGGTGAGCCGGATCTGCGCGGCTGGATGGAAAGTGTGAATGAGCGTGGCGGACGCACCTCACTGCCCATCGTGATTGATAAAGGCCAACCGTTGATCTTCCGCGCCTACAGGCATGGCGACAGGCTCGAACGTGGTGTCTGGAACATTCCGATCCCGGCCGAAGGCGATCCGGTCGTTCCCGATGTCGTCATTTCGCCGATCGTCGGCATTGATCCCGAAAACTATCGGCTGGGCTATGGCGGCGGCTTCTTCGACCGCACGCTTGCCGCGTTGCCACGCAAGCCACTGGTGATCGGCATTGGCTATGAGATACAGCGCATCCCGACCATTTATCCGCAACCGCACGACATCCCGATGGATGCCGTGGTCACGGAGACTGCGAGCCCTGGGTGATCAGCCGGGCGCTGCGCTGGCCGGTCGTATAGATCCATAGCCAGCTCAGCGCCACAGCGATCCGGTTTCGCAAACCGATCAGGAAGAAGATATGGGCAATGCCCCACAGCCACCAGGCCAGCCATCCAGTCACGCTGAAGCGACCGAAATCGATGACCGCAGCACGCTTGCCAATCGTCGCGAGATCCCCCTGATGTCTATAGACGAATGGCCGTCTTGCGTTGTCTCCGGCCAACCTGCTCTTCAACGCGGCGGCGACATGACGTCCCGCCTGCTTCGCTGCTGGTGCGATGCCGGGCACAGGACGGCCATCGCCCCGCTTGGCCAATGCCGTGTCACCGACGACAAAGATTTCGGGATGCCCCGGCACGGTAAGATCGTCTTCGACAACCACCCTGCCCGCTCTGTCGGCTTCCGCGCCCAACCATTGCGCCGCTGGCGAGGCTGCAACTCCAGCAGCCCAGATGATCGTGCGTGCCGCCAGCCGTTGATCGCCGAACACCACGCCTTCTGCGTCACAGGCCGAGACTGGACGCCCAAGCTCGACGGTCACGCCGAGCCGTTCCAGCGCGGATCTGGCATAGGCTGACAGGTCGGGCCGGAACGCCGGCAGGATGCGTTCGCCTGCTTCGATAAGAACAACCTTGGTGTCGCGAGTATCGATGTTGCGGAATTCTCCGCGCAGCGTGGCATGTGCCAGCTCCGCGATCGTTCCAGCAAGTTCCACCCCTGTCGGACCACCGCCGATGATGACGAAGGTTAGCAGAGCCTGCCGTATCGCCGGATCGGTTTCGCGTTCAGCCCGCTCGAAAGCGAGCAGCATGCGCCGGCGGATGGTTGTCGCATCCTCCAGCGTCTTCAGTCCGGGCGCGAACTCTTCCCATTCGTCGTGGCCGAAATAGGCGTGGCGTGCCCCTGTCGCCAGCACCAGCGTATCGTAGCCAACGCTGCTGCCGTCGGCCAGAAGCACCCGTTTGTTCTCCTTGTCGATGCCATTCACTGTCGCCAGCAGCGTCGTCACGGCCTGCTCGCGGCGGACCAGATGCCGGACCGGCCAGGCGATTTCGGAGGTCGCCAGCGAGGTCGTCGCGACCTGGTAAAGCAGCGGCTGGAAAAGATGATGATTGCGCTGGTCGATCAGCGTCACCCGCGCCGGCGCCTTGCTTATCGCCCTGACGAATTCCAGGCCGCCGAAACCCGCGCCAACCACGACGACATGATGAGGCTCGCTGTTCATCGCAACACCTTTTGTGCATCGCAGCAAACATGCGGGCGCAAACGCAGAATTTCAAGCAGTCTTGAGATTCAAACCGGCTTTGCCGGCTACACCATCTCCGGTTTCAGTCCCATGGCGGTGCGGTCGACGATTTCGCGCAAGGCAAAGGAGGAATTGATCTTCGTCACATGCGGCATGGCTGATAGCCACTCCTTGTGGATACGCTCATAGTCGGCCAGATCGCGCGCCGCGATACGCAGGATATAGTCGTATTCGCCTGACATCAGATGGCAGGAAAGCACGTTCGGACAGCGTTTGATCGCCGTTTCGAAATCCGACAGCGTCTTCTCGAACTGGCCGGACAGCGATATATGCACGATGGCTGTCATCTGGTGGCCGAGCGCGGCATTCGACAGGCGCGCATGATAACCGCGAATGGCGCCGGATTTCTCCAGATTGTCGAGCCGGCGCGAGCAGGCCGACTGCGACAGGCCAACGCGCTCGGCGAGCGCCGCATTCGGTATCCTGCCATCCTTCTGAAGCGTGTCGAGAATAGCGATATCAATCTTGTCGAGTGGCATTCTTCGCGCTTCCTGCGAAAAAGTGATGATTTCGCGCAACGATTATCGAATATAGGCCCTATCGGCAAGCGCATTCGCAAACACATGCAACCCGATTGGTGGTTCACTGTTCTTCTTACAGGGAGAATGGCCCAATAGGGTCAAGAGGAGATCATTCAACATGCGTGTCGGTTGCCCCAAGGAAATCAAGAACCATGAATATCGGGTCGGTCTGACACCGGGCTCGGTCCGTGAATATGTCGCCCATGGTCACGAGGTGCTGGTGGAGACCGGCGCGGGTGCCGGCATCGGCGCCGACGACAATGCCTACCGCGCCGCAGGCGCGGCCATCGCCAAGACCGCCGCGGACGTCTTCGCCAAATCCGACATGATCGTCAAGGTCAAGGAGCCGCAGCCGAACGAATGGGTGCAGCTGCGCGAAGGCCAGATCCTCTACACCTATCTCCACCTCGCTCCCGATCCGGAACAGACCAAGGGCCTGCTGGCTTCCGGCGTCACCGCCGTTGCATACGAGACCGTCACCGATGACCGCGGTGGCCTGCCGCTGCTGGCACCGATGTCCGAGGTGGCCGGCCGCCTGTCGATCCAGGCTGGCGCGACCGCACTGCAAAAGGCCAATGGTGGCCGTGGCGTGCTGCTTGGTGGCGTGCCGGGCGTGCTGCCGGGCAAGGTCGCGGTCATTGGCGGCGGCGTTGTCGGCCTGCATGCGGCCAAGATGGCTGCAGGCCTTGGTGCCGACGTGACCATCCTCGACCGCTCCATCCCGCGTCTGCGCTACCTCGACGACATTTTTGGTGGCCGCGTTCACACACGCTATTCGACCGTCGAAGCGCTGGAAGAAGAATGCTTCTCGGCTGACATCATCGTCGGTGCCGTGCTGATCCCGGGCGCAGCAGCCCCCAAGCTGGTGACGCGCGAGATGCTGTCGGGCATGCAGAAGGGCGCCGTACTTGTCGACGTCGCCATCGACCAGGGCGGCTGTTTCGAGACCTCGCACGCCACCACCCATGCCGAGCCGACCTATGTGGTCGACGACATCATCCACTATTGCGTGGCCAACATGCCGGGCGCCGTGCCGGTCACTTCGGCGCATGCGCTGAACAACGCCACCCTGCATTACGGCCTGCAGTTGGCCGACAAGGGCCTGAAGGCCATCCTTGACGATCACCACCTGCGCAACGGCCTCAACGTCCACAAGGGCAAGATCACCAACAAGGCCGTTGCCGAAGCGCTCGGCTACGAGATGGTCGAGCCGAAGGCCGTCCTCGCTGCCTAATCACAAGGCGACGAACGCCGTCCTGATTTCCTTCCAGTGCCGCCGGAGCGTTCTCGTTTCGGCGGTTCTTTTTTGCACTGAGGCCGGCTCGTGCAATCACGTTCCCGTGCAAAGGCCGCCGGCGATGTTTCAAGCCTCGACAAAATCTGTCGCGAAGAGGTGACAATCCGTCGCGGTCAGGCTAAGGATGAGTCGTCTGGGGCTTCGCGAGGGGCTCCACCTGTTTGCGGGAGAGAGCAGCGCGAGCTGCCGCCGAAGGGGAAATCGCCCGAAATCTCTCAGGCAAAAGAACCGTAAACGGGAAAGACACTCTGGAAAGTCGAGGGCACCAAAACCCTCGCGCCGAAGGTGTAAGCGCTTCCGACAGGGTTCCGGGGCGCGAGTCTCTCAGGCTTCAGACAGAGGGGCACGGAGCGGTCGCATCCAGCGGCCGACCATCGTGCTGTTCTGGAGAAGACATGACGGGCGAAGCCACCAAGACCCTTCCACTCGAAGATCTGCATCAAGCCGCAGGCGCCAAGTTTGGTGCATTTGCCGGCTGGTCCATGCCGCTGACCTATCCGGCCGGCGTCATGAAGGAACACCTGCACACGCGCGAACATGTCGGCCTGTTCGACATTTCGCACATGAAACTGTTCGCAGTCAGCGGCCCCGGCGCCGCGGCCCTGCTCAACCGCGCCTGCCCGATCGACGCTGAGGCTCTGGAAGTCTCGCAGTCCAAGCTCACCTTTTTCCTGAACGACCAGGCCGGCATCCTTGACGATCTCATCGTCACCCGGCTAAGCGCCGACCGTTTCATGGTTGTTGCCAATGCCGGCAATGCCATCGCCGACGAGGCCCATCTCAAGGCGCTCGCCAGGGATTTCGACGCCAGGGTCGAACCGCTCGACCGCGTCTTCCTCGCCATCCAGGGGCCTGAGGCCGAAGCGGTGCTCGCGAAAGCCGGTGTCGACGGCAGCGCGCTCACCTTCATGCATGGCTTTGAGCCGAAGTCGAACTGGTTCATGAGCCGTTCCGGCTACACGGGTGAGGACGGCTTCGAGATCGGCCTGCCGGAAGCGGACGCGCGCGGGCTGGTCACGCAGCTGCTGGCAGACGAGCGCGCCATGTGGATCGGCCTTGCCGCGCGCGACAGCCTGCGGCTCGAGGCAGGCCTTTGCCTGCATGGCAACGATATCAGCCCGGATACGGATCCGGCGAGCGGCGCCCTGATGTGGGCCGTGCCGAAGGAAATCCGCGCCGCCGGGACCTTCATCGGCGCCGAAGCGCTGCGCGCCATCGTTGAAAAAGGCGCTGCGCAGAAGCGCGTCGGCCTGAAACCCGAGGGCCGCCAGCCGGTACGTGGCGGCGCCGCCTTGTTCGACGCCGACGGCAATCCCGCGGGCGCCGTGACCTCCGGCGGCTTCGGCCCGTCAGCCGGCCATCCGGTCGCCATGGGTTACGTTTCCACCCCGCTGGCCAAGGCCGGCACCAAGCTGTTCGCCGATGTTCGCGGAACCAGGGTTCCTGTCGAGGTCAGCGCCCTTCCCTTCACGCCTCACCGTTACCGCAAAGGATGATTTGCACATGGCCAAGACCTATTTCACCGAAGATCACGAGTGGCTGAGCGTCGACGGCAACGTCGTCACCGTCGGCATCACCGACTATGCCCAGGAACAGCTCGGCGATCTGGTCTTCGTCGACCTGCCGGAAGTCGGCCGCAAGCTCGCCAAGGGTGACACCGCTGTCGTGGTCGAGTCGGTCAAGGCCGCTTCGGACGTCTACGCGCCGCTCGATGGCGAGATCACCGAAGTGAATGGTACGCTCTCGGGCGATCCGGCGCTGGTCAATTCGGCTGCCACCACCGACGGCTGGCTCTGGAAGATGAAGCTCGCCGATGAAGGCCAGCTTGCCGGCCTTCTGGATGAAGCCGGCTACAAAGCCCATATCGGCTAAGCAGGACGTGAAACCATGACCGCTGCTCCTTATCCCTTTTCGACCCGGCATATCGGGCCGAGCATAACCGACGCCCGCTCCATGCTGGCGACGATCGGCGTGCCATCGGTGGAAACGCTGATCACTCAGGCCGTGCCGAAGTCGATCCGGCTCGACCGTCCACTCGACCTGCCGGCCGCCGCTTCCGAGGCGGAAGCCCTGGCGGAACTCGCCGAGAAGATGTCGACCAACGTCGTTTTGAAAAGCTTCGTCGGCCTCGGCTATCACGGCACGCACACGCCGCCGGTAATCCTGCGCAATCTGTTCGAGAATCCAGCCTGGTACACCGCCTATACGCCCTACCAGGCCGAGATCAGCCAGGGTCGTCTGGAGATGCTGTTCAATTTCCAGACGCTCGTGACGGAGTTGACCGGCCTGCCGGTGGCATCCGCGTCGCTGCTGGATGAGGCGACCGCGCTTGCCGAAGCGGTCGGCATGGCTTTCCGCCATCATCGCGACAAGCGCGCCAAGGTAGCCTTCGCCGGCAAGCTGCACCCGCAGACCCGCGATGTCGTCGTCACCCGCGCCGAGCCGCTCGACATCGAGGTCGACGGCGACATTATCGACGAAAACACGGCTGCGCTCGTCGTCGCCTGGCCGGACACCTTCGGCGTCTATGGTGACCATTCGGCCAAGATCGCCGAAGCAAAGGCGGCAGGCGCCGTCGTCATCTTCGTCGCCGACCCGCTGGCTCTCGTCGTCAGCGCCGCACCGGCCAGCCTCGGCGCCGACATCGCTGTCGGATCCATGCAGCGCTTTGGCGTGCCGATCGGCTTCGGTGGCCCGCACGCGGCCTATTGCGCCGTCTCGGACAAGCTGACCCGCCTGATGCCCGGCCGGCTGGTCGGTCAGTCGGTCGACACCAAGGGGCGACCAGGCTTCCGCCTCGCCCTGCAGACGCGCGAGCAGCACATCCGCCGCGACAAGGCGACTTCCAACATCTGCACCGCGCAGGCACTGCTGGCCAACATGGCGACAGCCTATGCCATCTGGCACGGCCCGGAAGGCCTGCAGGTCATCGCCGATCATGTCCATGGCCTGACGGCCCGGCTGGCGACAGCCCTGAAAGCCAAGGGACACACAGTCCTCGGCAACAGCCGCTTCGACACGGTCACGGTCGAACTGAAGGGACAAGCCAAAGCGAAAGCCAAGGAGGCCCAGGCCGATGGGCGCCTGCTACGCATGGTGAACGACGACCTCGTCGGCATCTGCTTTGACGAGACCTCGACCGAAGCCGATCTGCAGGCGATTGCCGCGCTGTTCGGCACGACGGTTTCCGAGAAAGCGGAACGCCAGCTTCCAGGCAAGCGCACCGTGCAGGGTTTCCTGTCTCAGCCGGTCTTCCACCAGAATCGCTCCGAGACCGACATGATGCGCTTCCTGCGCAAGCTGGCCGACAAGGACCTGGCGCTCGACCGCACCATGATCCCGCTCGGCTCCTGCACCATGAAGCTCAATGCCGCCGCCGAGATGATCCCGGTGAGCTGGCCGAGTGTCGCCAACATGCATCCGTTCGCGCCGAAGGCCCATTCGAAGGGCTACAAGGCGATGACCGATGACCTCGAGCGCTGGCTGTCGGAAATTACCGGTTTCCAGGCCGTATCGCTGCAGCCGAACGCAGGCAGCCAGGGTGAATATGCCGGCCTGCTGGCCATCCGCCGTTACCACGCCTCGCGTGGCGAATCGCACCGCAACATCTGCCTCATCCCCTCCTCCGCGCATGGCACCAATCCGGCCAGCGCTGCGATGGCGGGCATGGAAGTGGTGGTGGTGCGCTGCATGGAAAGCGGCGACATCGACATGGAGGACATGCGCGCCAAAGTGGCTGCCCATGCCGCCAACCTCTCGGCGCTGATGATCACCTATCCTTCAACGCATGGCGTGTTCGAGGAAGGCGTGAAGGAACTGTGTCAGCTCATCCATGACAATGGCGGACAGGTCTATCTCGACGGCGCCAACCTGAACGCCCTGGTCGGCCTCGCCCGTCCGGGCGACATCGGTGGCGACGTCTGCCACATGAACCTGCACAAGACCTTCTGCATCCCGCATGGCGGCGGCGGTCCAGGCATTGGCCCGATCGGCGTCAAGTCGCACCTGGCACCGTTCCTGCCCGGCCATATCGACCTTGGCACGGACTACCCGGTCTCGGCCGCACCTTACGGCAGCGCATCGATCCTGCCGATCACCTGGATGTATATCCGCATGATGGGTGCTCATGGTCTCAAGCAGGCGACGGAAGCAGCAATCCTGTCGGCCAACTACATCGCCAAGCGGCTCGAAGGGCACTATCCGGTGCTCTACAAGGGCGCCAACGGCCGTGTCGCGCATGAGTGCATCCTCGACACGCGCGTGCTGAAGGACAGCGCCGGCATCACTGTTGACGATGTTGCCAAGCGGCTCATCGACTATGGGTTCCACGCGCCGACCATGTCCTGGCCGGTGGCGGGCACGCTGATGGTGGAGCCGACCGAGTCCGAGCCCAAGCACGAGCTCGACCGGTTCTGCGAAGCGATGATCTCGATCGCCGGCGAGGCCGCCAAGGTCGCCAAGGGCGAATGGCCGAAGGAAGACAATCCCTTGGTCAATGCCCCGCACACGGCAACCGAGACCCTCGCTGGCGACTGGGCCCATCCTTACTCGCGGATGGAAGCCGCCTACCCAGCAGCCGATCCGGATACTGCTGCCAAATACTGGCCGCCGGTCTCGCGTATCGACAACGTCGCGGGCGACCGCAACCTGGTCTGTTCCTGCCCGCCGCTGTCTGAATATCTCGGCGCCGCCGAATAACGCACCGCCATCTGGCTTATCCAACCCCTCGCAACCTCGTTGCGAGGGGTTTTAAGCACGGAGAGCTGGTCGCCGCACCGGTTCGGTGATCCATCCGTCGACCACGACCCTGTTCCGCCCCGCACGCTTGGCCTGGTAGAGAGCGCGGTCGGCCCGGGTCAGCATCTCGGTGAGCGTGGCCTTCTTCAACGAACCGAAGGCGACGCCGGCACTGACGGTGCAGCGTAGCATGCCGACTTGTGTGTGAATTTCCTGTCCGGCGAAATCCGCCAGGATGGCACGGGCCGCGGCCTCGACGTAGTTCCCTTCGACACGCGCGATCACCAGCGCGAACTCCTCGCCACCGAGGCGGAATGCGCTGTCTCCGGCGCGTAAATTCGTCCTGATGACGTCGGCGAAGCGCTTCAGCACGTCGTCACCGGCCGAGTGGCCGTAGACATCGTTGGTATTCTTGAAATGGTCGAGATCGAACATCACGACCGCCAGTTCCTCGCCGAACGCCTTGTCTGGGTAGCTGTCCACCAAGGCACGACGGTTCTGCAAGCCGGTCAGCGGATCGGTCAGCGCCTCATTGCGGTGACGGGCCGCCATCCGCAGATTGTGCATGGTCATGGGCAGCGCGCCAAGCGCGGTGAGACATGCGACGGAAACGATGATGTTGACGCGTTCGGCCCAGTTGTCGGGCGCCTTGCCCAGCACCCAGCTGCCGTTGAACAGGAGCACCAGGCCGCACAAGGCAAACGAGGCCGCACAGATCGCAAACAGCACCGTCATCAGGGTGATGAGCGCCGGAAACTCCTCGCGGGCCTGCCAGAAAACCCAGCCGACCCACACCAGCAGCGCGGAGGCAAAAGCATATTCGACCATGAAGGCCGCGCCATCGAGGCCTACCATCATCAGGAAGGTGGTCGAAAGGACGGACGTAGCGACGACGACCAACACCTTTCGCGCGATATGGATGTGTCCATAGAATTGGCCGGCAGCGACCAGGACCAGTGCGAAGCCGCTGGGCAGAAGTGCCATCAGCAACGCTCCGATCCAGGGTTGCGGATCGTTGGTGTACCGCCAGAACGCAATGACGTGCCCGGCCACGACGATCAGGCCGACCGCAGCCGTGAGGAAGTAGTGGCTCTGTCGCATCGCGCTCCAGATCACCAGCATCGTTATGCTGAGACATGTGCCGGACAATGCTGCCGCCAGCAGCAAGGACTGATAGTCCAGCATTGTTCGCTTCCCCGCTATCACAACGGCGTACACTGTACGCCATCATCGCCCATTTTGCGGCAACCTGGCTCAAACGCTCAGGAGAAAGTCGCCAGATGGTTTACGAGACGTCTCCATTCGGAGTAGAGCACGCGCAAGCCATGAACGGAACACGAACTGCTGTGATCCGGCCCGCAAAACATGGCAGTATCACTCCCTGATTCGTTTTCAAAGCGCATGGACGAAATGGACGATCTTTTCGGCAATCCGGACAAGCAGCCACAACAGCCGCCGCGCGCCAGTTCGCGCCCCGCGGATCCGCTCGTGCAGGCTGCCAAGCGCACGCAGAGCAGCGCCGCCAAGGATGGCAGCGAGGGCTATAGCGCTGCCGATATCGAGGTTCTTGAAGGACTGGAACCGGTAAGGCGCCGGCCAGGCATGTATATCGGCGGCACCGACGAGAAGGCGCTGCACCATCTCTTCGCCGAAGTCATCGACAATTCGATGGACGAGGCAGTCGCTGGCCATGCCACCTTCATCGAGGTCGAACTGGGTGCTGACGGCTACCTCACCGTCACCGACAACGGACGCGGCATTCCCATCGACCCGCATCCTAAGTTCAAGGACAAGTCGGCACTCGAAGTGATCATGACGACGCTGCATGCCGGCGGCAAGTTCGACTCAAAGGTCTACGAAACATCCGGCGGCCTGCACGGCGTCGGCGTGTCGGTGGTCAACGCGCTGTCCGATGACCTCGAAGTCGAGGTCGCGCGTGGACGCAAACTCTATCGCCAGCGCTTCTCGCGGGGCATCCCGCAGGGCGGACTCGAATTCCTCGGCGACGTCCAGAACCGGCGCGGCACGCGGACCCGCTTTCATCCCGACGCCGATATCTTCGGCAAGGGCGCGCATTTCGAACCGGCTCGCATCTACCGCATGGCGCGCTCGAAGGCCTATCTGTTCGGCGGCGTCAACATTCGCTGGTCGTGCGATCCGGCGCTGATCAAGGATAAGGATCCGACGCCGGCCAAGGCTGAATTCCATTTTCCCGGCGGTCTCGGCGACTATCTGAAAGCTTCGCTCGGCGACGAGATGCAGGTCACGCGCGAGATCTTCTCGGGCAAGAGCGAGAAGCAGAGCGGCCACGGCTCTGTCGAATGGGCTGTCACCTGGTACGGCGGCGACGGCTTCCTCAACTCCTACTGCAACACCATCCCGACCGGCGAAGGCGGCACCCACGAGATGGGCTTCCGCAACGTGCTGACGCGCGGTTTGCGCGCCTATGCCGATCTGGTCGGCAACAAGCGCGCGTCCATCGTCACCTCGGAAGACGTGATGATTTCGGCCGCCGGCATGCTCTCGGTCTTCATCCGCGAGCCGGAATTCGTTGGCCAGACCAAGGACAAGCTGGCCACGGTTGAAGCAGTTCGCATCGTCGAAACCGCGCTGCGTGACCCGTTTGACCACTGGCTGGCGGACAACCCGCAGGAAGCCTCGAAACTGCTCGACTGGGTGATTGCCCGTGCCGACGAGCGGGTGCGCCGGCGCCAGGAAAAGGAAGTGTCGCGCAAGAGCGCCGTACGCAAGCTGCGCCTGCCCGGCAAGCTCGCGGACTGCACGCAGAATGCGGCGGCGGGCGCGGAACTGTTCATCGTCGAGGGTGACTCGGCCGGTGGCTCAGCCAAGCAGGCACGAGACCGCGCCATCCAGGCCGTGCTGCCGCTGCGGGGGAAGATCCTGAACGTCGCCAGCGCTGGCAACGACAAGCTTGCCGCCAACCAGCAGATTTCGGATCTCGTCCAGGCGCTCGGCTGCGGCACACGCTCGAAATACCGTGACGAGGACCTGCGCTACGACCGCGTCATCATCATGACCGACGCCGACGTCGACGGTGCCCACATTGCCTCGCTGCTGATCACCTTTTTCTATCAGGAAATGCCCAACCTGATCCGAGGCGGTCACCTGTTCCTGGCCGTGCCACCGCTCTATTCCCTGCGCCAGGGCGGCAAGATCGCCTACGCCCGCGACGATGCACACAAGGACGAATTGCTTCGCACCGAATTCACCGGTCGCGGCAAGGTCGAACTCGGCCGCTTCAAGGGTCTCGGCGAAATGATGGCAAGCCAGCTCAAGGAAACCACCATGGACCCAAGGAAGCGCACCTTGCTTCGGGTCGACGTGCTGGACGAAGAGACTATTACCAAGGATGCTGTCGACGCACTGATGGGCACCAAGCCCGAGGCGCGCTTCAGGTTCATTCAGGAGCGAGCCGAATTCGCAGCCGCTGACGCCTTGGACATCTGAGAGCATTCGGCTAGCGGTTTCGCCCCGGGAGCGGAGATGACGTGGTGAGTTGGGTGAAGCTGAAGGAATGGGTCGGCACGACATTCGCCGGCTCGCTTCAGCCAACCCGGTCGGACTGGATATTCGCGCTTCGCACCACATCGGCCGGGTTGATCGCCCTTTTGGCGGCCTATGCCCTCAAGCTGGAGCACCCGCAATGGGCAATGATGACCGTGTTCATCGTCGCCCAGCCGGTCGCCGGCATGGTACTTGCGAAAGGCTTCTACCGGCTGATCGGGACGGTTGTCGGCGCCCTGGCCGCCGTGGGGTTCACATTCGCGTTCGGTGGCAACCCCTGGCTCTTCGTTGCAGTTCTTTCTCTCTGGATCGGCCTCTGCACACTTGTTTCGTCGCTGCTGCGCAACCCCGAAGCCTATGGCGCGGCGCTTGCTGGCTACACCGCGATGATCGTCGGCCTGCCGGCCTTCGGCCAACCTCACCTGATCACGGATCTCGCGGTCGCCCGCTGCGAGGAGATCATCCTCGGCATTGCCTGTGCCGCGGTCACCAGCCGGCTGATCCTGCCGCGGCTCGCCGGCTCCGCGATCAAGGCGCGCCTGGAACGCTGTATCCTGGATCTTGCTGCCTATACGCGCGGCGCCTTTGCGGGTACGGACGCGGCCAAGCTTGACGCGCTTTACCGCAAGCTGGTCGCCGACACGCAGACACTGGGCGAAATGCGCGCCTATGCCCGGCTGGAGGCGCCAAGCGTGGCGACACGCGCGCACCCGGTGCGGCGGACCATCGGCCATCTGCTTTCCGCCTTGTCCGCCGCGCGCATGCTGCACACCCATGCTGCCCCGCAGAATGCCGCTCTCCTGCCGGTACGAGGACAGCTGAAGGCGCTTGTCGGAGAACTCGCCGACACACCGAATTCCCTTGAGAACACAAAGCCTTGGGAGGCAAGGCTTACCACAATTGCCAACGAGGCCCTGCACGTTCCCGATAGCGTCGCCGGCGAAGGCGAAGATCCGGTGGGAACCATCACCCGCCTCACTGTCGCCGGCGAATTTGCCCAATCGCTGCGCGAAGTATTGCGCGGCCTCGATGCCGTGCGGCGACCGACAACGGAAAAAGCCATGCGACAGCGCCGGCAACCGGCACTGATCGTGCATCGTGATCATCACGCAGCCTGGCGCAACGCCATCCGCGCCACGGTGGCCACAATGCTTGTGGCCAGTTTCTGGCTGGCCACCCACTGGTCGGAAGCGGCCGGCACATTGATCCTCGTTGCTGTCGTCTCCAGCCTGTTCGCGTCCAGGCCGGATCCGGCCCAGGTTTCGTGGGGGTTCTTCAAAGGCACGTTGCTGGCGCTGCCGGTTGCCTTTGTCGTTGGCCAGCTTGCCTTGCCGACCCTGCCAGGCTTTGGCTGGTTCGTGCTGTTCGTCGTGCCCATCCTGGTTCCAGCAGCTCTCGCCATGGCCAATCCACGTCTCGTCGGAGTCGCCACCGCCTTTGCGATCAATTTCTTGGCCTTCCTCAATCCGCATCAAGGCATGAGCTACGATCCTGCCGCCTTCTTCGCCGGCTCGATTTCCGTCCTGATCGGCATCCTGATCGCCATCGGCGTGTTCATGGTGGTGTTGCCTGTCGACCCGATCGCTACAGCACGGCGCATCGCCGGCGCCATGCGCGAGGATCTGGTGCGACTGTGCCTGCATGATCGCATCCCGCGCCGTTCGGCCTTCGAAAGCCTCGCCTACGACCGCGTCAACCAGATGATGCCGCTGGTACAGCAGGCCGGTCGCAAGAGCGAAGGCCTGTTCGACGGCAGCGTAGCCTCCGTCATGGTGGGGCTGGAACTGCTTCGCCTGCGCATCGACCAGAAAGCCGGAGGCCTGCCGTCGGCCATGACGCAGAACGTCAGCGATTTTCTGCGGCAACTGGCGCGCAATCTGCTTGTTCGCGTGCCGAATGAGGCCTGGATTGCCAGCATCGCCGCCATGCGTGCGGACGCGGCTGCCATTGCCGCCGCCGGCACGCCGGACGCGCTGCGCGTCGCGGCATCGCTGCGCGTGGTTGCCGCCGCTGCCGAAGACTATCCGGATTTCTTCCGCAAGGACTAGGACACCGGCTGTTCGGCTCGAGCTGGCCACAGCATCAGGCTGGCTTGGCTATTGCCGGACGGTCCGATGCGCGACGCAATGATCGTAGCTGTAGTTCGCGCGCTGCGCGGGGTTGAGCTCCCGATCGCGAAGAATGGTGTCGCGAGGCGTGGCGGCATCCGCGCAGATATCGGCAAAAGGCGCACGAAGATCATCGGCATATTCGATATTGATGACCCGGTCGCCGTAGAACCGCGTGTATGCGGAGCATTCGTCGTAGCGGTGGCATTCCTCGGATACCGCGAAATCGAATCCGATCTTCCTTCTCTCGCCGTCGGAAAGCTGGGGCGTGTTCTTTTGCCCCGCCGCGAGACCCTGCGCGTGTGCGGCGCGCACCAGCGATTCTGCGAAGGCGACAGCGTCGTTGTGCTTGAGTGCGCCCTTCGATCTCGTGAAGGAGTCCAGATTGTCAAATTCGACGGCATCGAAGCCTGAGCGGGCACATTTGGCAATGGTGACAGCCAGGCGCTCCAGCACGGCGGTCCGAAGTTTTTCCGATGATATGTCGAGCAGATACTCATCCGGCCAATCCGGATCGACCAGCGGCTTACCCTTGCTGCTCCTGACCAGCAACCGGGGCGGCCACGCTACGCCGGGCTGTGTCTGGAAACCATTGACGTAGCATATGTTGTACAGGCCTCGAGCCGGCGCAGCAGTGCTGTCACGCACGACGACAGTGGTCCCCACCGGAGGATTGTAGGCGCCGCCAAGCTGGTAGTCCGCGACGGCATTCGAAGGAAGCTGCCTGAATGTTCGAGCCGCTCCAGCCGCTTGTTCCGTTGAACTCGCAGATCCAGCACTTTGGACGAAGAGCGCTGCGACCAAAATCCAGGCTGGTCGATGCATGGTCCTGCGTCACCCTTGGCTGATTCCCACCAGCCAAAGTCTATGCGGCGGCGATGGCCAATGCATGACCGCGTGCGTTCTGGCGCAACGCATCAAGATGGATCGACTTTACCAGGGTAGCCAGATCGCCGGCAGCCTGCTGCCCGCCCAGTTCCTTGAGCATCAGCCAGCTCACTTCCTGAACGCCGGCGACGCGCTTGCCGTTGGCAACCTCGCGCCACACCTTCAGCGCCCTGAGTATGACGCCGTGCATGCCGGACGACAGCCCTGCGGAGGTAAACAGTGCCTGCAGCGCTACATCGTTGCCGCCTGCCAGCAGTGCCCTTACCCTTTGTTCCGATTGACCTGTGAGCGCGACCAGAACCGCGCCAAAGAAATCGACCTTGCCATGCGCCACGGTGCGAATGATGAAGGAGGCGGTGAGATCGCCGCGCAGGCGCAGATGCTCGACAAGGGCCGGGTGTTCCCCTGCCTGTGTGCTCTCGATCAAGGTGACGGAGGCCTTCACACAGGCGTCGCGCAACACACGCTCGGCACGCGCGGAGCCCATCAGCGCCAGTACCAGCGGTGAGCCCTTCAGCGCATCGCCAAGCTTGACCAGCAGCATATGACGGCAGTCTGCGGGCAGCGTATCATGCGCGATCAGCGCCTCGCGCACCGCAGGGATATGGCCATGCCGTTCGGCGACGCGCCGATAGCTCATCGACGCGATCGCGGCACCCGGATTGGAAAGCAGCGCCACGCAGGCTTCGGCCTCGCCGATCTCGGCGATCGCCGCTGCAACCGTCATGGACACGGCCGGCCGATCCGCAATCAGTTCCTGCGTCGCTTTCTGGCCGCTGGCGACCCGGTCGATAAGGTCGGCGTCGGTCAGCAGTGGCGAGCGTGCCAGAACCATGCTGGCAACCTCCGGCTGGTCCGAAGCCAGCGCGGCAATGATCTGCACCGGAGCGTGATGGCTCATCGAGAGCGCCTCGGCCATGGCCGCACGCACCTTGGAAGAGGCGTCGTCAAGCAGCAGTGTCAGTGCTGCCTCGGCGGCGCACCGATCCTCGAACGGGAGATCGCGGTTGACATAAGCTCTCGCCAGCGCGCTCGCCGCCGCCGCGCGCTCGGAAACCCTCGCAGTACCGACCCATTTCAGGAAATGAGGAACAACTATGTTCAAAGCTTCATACCCCAGCTGGCACACAACCCAGCAAACCCGAAAAAGACGTTAGGCAGAAATGGTTTACGAAGCGTTCACCATAATTTTTAACCAGCTTGCAGCCCCTCTCCGCTCGGCTTATCAAGCGGGAAACGGAGGATCGCCATGCCTGGTCTCTATCTGGAAGAGTTCACCGTCGGCCGCAATTTCCAGCACACGCTGCGCAAAACGGTGACCGAGAGCGACAACATGCTGTTTTCGGTCATGACGCTCAATCCACAGCCGCTGCACATCGATTTCGACTTCGCCTCCAGGACCGAATGGGGCAAGCCGCTGGTGAACTCCCTGTTCACGCTCGGCCTGATGATCGGCATCGCAGTCAACGACCTCACCGTCGGCACCACGGTCGCCAATCTTGGCATGAAGGAAACGACCTTCCCTCATCCGGTCTTCCATGGCGACACGATCCGCGTGGAGACAACCGTGATCTCGGTACGCGAATCGAAGTCCAAGCCCGATCGTGGCATCGTCGAACTCGAACACCGCGCCTACAACCAGGACAATGTGCTTGTCGCCAAATGCCTCCGGCAGGCAATGATGCTGAAGAGGCCTGCCTGATGCGATCGCTGCTGTTTGTTCCGGGTGATTCCGAACGCAAGCTGGAAAAGGGTTTCGCTTCAGGGACCGACGTGGTCATCATCGATCTTGAGGACTCGGTTGCCGCGCAGAACAAGGCGGCAGCGCGCGAAGTCGCGGCCGGTTTCATCGCCCGCCACCGTGCCGACACGAAGGCCGCCATCTATGTCCGCGTCAACGATCTGACCACCGGCCTCACCGACGACGATCTCGCAGCAGTAGTCGATTCAAAACCGGACGGCATCATGTTGCCGAAATCGAACAGCGGTCAGGATATCCAGCAACTGTCGGCCAAGCTGCGTGTCCAGGAAGCGCGTGCCGGCCTAGCCGATGGTGCGATCCGCATCCTGCCGATCATCACCGAAACGGCGGCCGGCGTTCTGGCAGCTGCCAGCTATGCCGGCGCCAGCAGCCGCCTCTCAGGCCTAACCTGGGGTGCGGAGGATCTGTCCGCCGCCATCGGTGCCCGTACGGCGCGCGACGACCAAGGCCGCTACACCGACGTCTTTCGCCTTGCCCGAACGATGACGCTGCTTGCCGCCTCCAGTGCCGAAGTCGCAGCGGTCGACACCGTCTTCCCGAACTTCGGCGACATGGCCGCTTTCGAAGCCGAATGCGTCGAGGCCGAACGCGATGGCTTCACCGCCAAGATGGCCATCCATCCGGCACAGGTTCCGGTCATCAACGCGGCCTTCACCCCATCCAGAGAGGCCGTCGAACGCTCAGCCGCCATCGTTGCGGCCTTCGCTGCGGCCGGCAATCCCGGCGTCGTTGGCATCGAAGGCAAGATGTATGACCGTCCGCATCTGCGCCTGGCCGAAAGCCTGCTGGCGCGGGCAAAAGCAGCAGGCATCGGCGCTTAGCTCTATTGCTGCTCTGCCTTCCATGGCCCCGCATAGTCGGCATAGAGCGTCGAGACATCCGGCCTCGGGCGTTCCGGCGCAGTGCCGGAAAATGTGCCGATGTGGATGAAGCCGATTACGCGCTCTTCCGGTGCAAGCCCCAGGATCGCGCGCCCTTCCGGCACGTCGGAATACCAGTTGCTGATCATGTTGGTGCCATAGCCCAGCGCGTTGGCTGCAATCATCAGGTTCATCGCCGCCATGCCGCCCGACAGGAACTTCTCCCAATCCGGGATCTTCGGATGCGCTTTCGGGACCGACACGACACCGATCACCAGCGGCGCACGCGAGAAACGCGCGAGTTCCTGGTCGCGGCGGACATCGCTAAGCGGTCCCTCCCGGCTCTCCGCCAGCGCAGCCAGCTTCCTGCCGACCTCCACCCGCGCCTCACCACGGTAGAGAATGAAACGCCACGGCTCGAGCTTGCCGTGGTCTGGCACACGCGAAGCCGCCGCGATGATTGTGGCAATCTCGGCGTCCGACGGCGCGGGCGCCTTCAACTCCGGGATAGGTGCGGAATTTCGGTTCAAAAGGTAATCGAGGATAGGTTTTGTCACGGCGCGGTTCTCCTGAATTCGGTTGGGCTGAAGCGCGCGATGGACATCGGCTGCTCTGGCGACGGCGCGGGATGCACCGGAAAAGAGCCATGAGGGCTTTCCGCCAGACTCTTCAGCCTTGAAATTGCCACCGGCTTGGGCTTCAACGCAAGGCATGTTCGTCGGGCTTCGCCGTCTTTCGCTGACCGTTATGGGAGCCACGCTCGGTGTGGCTCTGGCGTTGCCTGCTGGCGCGAAGGACCCCGACGCTCTCGACAAGCTGAAACTCCCCGGCATTTCAACCTATGCGCCGCCACATGCAGGCACGCAGCTTGCCCGCGGCGAGGGCGAAATCACGCTCAGTGCACAGCTCACCGACAAGGGTGAAGAAATCACCCGCGGCCTGGTCTGGCGTGTCTTCCGTCCTGAACCCGGCGCCGATGGCAAGCTACCATTGGTCGCCTCCGCACAAGGCGGAACGGCTGCCTTTCAGCTGCAGCCAGGCAGCTATCTCGTGCATGCCTCCTATGGCCGTGCTGGCGCCACCAAACGCATAACCGTCGGGCGCGATGCCAAGCGCGAGAGCATGGTTCTCGATGCCGGCGGGCTGAAGCTCGATGCGACGCTGGCCGGCGGCATCCGCATCCCGCGCGAAAAGCTTCGGTTTTCGATCTATGAGTCACGGGGCGGCAAGGACGATGAAAAAGCCCTCATCATCCCGAACGTGCAGCCGAACAGCGTCGTGCGGCTGAATGCCGGCGTCTACAATGTCGTTTCGACCTACGGCTCGGTAAATGCCGTCATTCGTTCCGACATCAGGGTCGAAGCCGGTAAGCTGACCGAAGCGACGGTCGAGCATCGTGCCGCTGAAGTCACCTTGAAACTGGTGCGCGAAGCCGGCGGCGAAGCGCTGGCCGACACTTCCTGGTCGGTGCTCAACGAATCCGGCGATTCGATCAAGGAAGCAGTCGGTGCCTTTGCACCGATGGTGCTCGCTGAAGGCAACTACACCGTCATCGCCAAGAACCGCGACCGCATCTACCAGAAAGACCTGACCGTCGAAGCCGGCAAGAACGGCGAGGTCGAGGTTGTCGCCTCAGAAGCGACCGCAATCGACCCGGCCGAGGGCGCCGACTAGCGCGTTTCCGATTTTCTCGGAAACGCGGCAACGCTCCAACTCCTTGTTCATATGCAATTCCGGACGCAAACCGCTGCGCAGTTTACTGGAATTGCGCCAGCCTCTGTCCGGATCAGGCAGCAGCGCGGCGAAACCGCCGCCGCAGGAATTTGACCCGATTGGCAGGTTCCACCGGCGCAAGGTCAAAGACGGCGCGATAGAGCCTTGTCAGCAAAATCTTGCGGTCGCGCAACGGATCGAGTTCTTCCGGCGTCAGCACCTTGCCTATTCTCACCTCGATCGAGCGACCCGCCAGTCTGGCGAATTCGCGGATCAGCAGCGAAATCCTCAGCGTCAGCGAGGCCTTGCCGACGAAGCGCGCCAGGCGCCCTTCCCGCTCGGCCAGGTTCATCGGCCCGCTGACCAGATGAAACAGCCTGCCGTTCTGGCCGGCAAAATGCATGGGAATGACGGATGCCCTGGCCTCCTGCACCAGCCGTGCCGGAAACATCTTCCACGGCAGGTCCTGGGCGCGACCAAAGCCCTTCGGCGCGGTGGCGACGCCACCAGCAGGGAAAACGACGATGGTCACCCCTTCCTTCAGCAGCCGCATCGCCTCATGGCGCACGGCCATGTTCGCTTTCACCGCCTCCTTGGTCTCGGCGAAATCGACCGGCAGCGAATAAGGCGCCATCTCGCGGATGCGCAGCAGGTCCTTGTGGATCATCACCTTGAACGGCCGGCCAAGCTTTTCGGCCAATGACAGCACGGCAATGCCGTCGCCAATGCCAAAAGGATGGTTGGCAACGATCACCAGCGGCGTATCCGGCAGATTGGCCGGTGGCCACTGGTCGGCGCAGTGGACCCGCACGTCGATCAGGTCGAGCATGCGCCCGAACACCCGGTCGCCGGTCGGTACGATGTTGCGGCGCCACAGATCATAGAGGGCAGCGAAGCGGTCGCGTCCCGACAGCCCCTCGACGGAGCGAATGAACCAGCGCGTCAACGCCGGCTGGCCGGCATTGGCGTAAGAAAGCTCCGGGAACGGTCTTTCGCGCGATCTCAGCTTCAGCATGTTCTGTGGTTAGTCGCGTTGGATGACGTCAACATGACGCCGATGTGAAAAACGGCGGTGGCCACGCCACCGCCGTTCACCGAAACACCTGCGATCAGGCGGTTTTCTTGCGCTTCAGGTCGGGCGGCGTTGCCTCGTCGACCAGACGGGCGAGCGCCTCATCTAGCGACAGCGATTCCTGGTCGCGCGAGCCAAGACGGCGCACGTTGACCGTCTGCTCTTCCGCCTCGCGCTTGCCGCAGACGAGGATGACCGGAACCTTGGTCAGCGAATGTTCGCGGACCTTGTAGTTGATCTTCTCGTTGCGCAGGTCCGCCTGCACCGACAATCCGGCAGCCTTGAGCTTGTCGACGACGCTGCGCGCATAGTCGTCGGCTTCCGAAGTGATCGTCGCCACGACCACCTGCAGCGGCGCGAACCACAATGGGAAGTGGCCGGCGTGGCTTTCGATGAGGATGCCGAGGAAGCGCTCCAGCGAGCCGACAATGGCGCGATGCACCATGACCGGCTGCTTCTTCTCCGAATCCGAGTCGATGTAGAAGGCGCCGAATCGCTCGGGCAGGTTGAAATCCACCTGCGTGGTGCCACACTGCCACTCGCGGCCGATGGCATCCTTCAGCGTGTATTCGAACTTCGGACCGTAGAAGGTACCCTCGCCCTCGTTGATGCCGGTCTTGATGCGGTTGTCTTCCCGCGCCATGCGGGCCAGCGAGCTCTTCAAAATCTCCTCGGCATGATCCCACATGGCATCCGTGCCGACACGCTTCTCCGGCCGCGTGGCGAGCTTCACCACAACCTCCTCGAAGCCGAAATCCTTGTAGACCGACATCATCAGGTCGTTGATCTTGAGGATCTCGGACTCCAGCTGCTCTTCCGTACAGAAGACATGCGCGTCGTCCTGCGTGAAGCCGCGCACGCGCATCAATCCGTGCAGCGCGCCGGAGGCCTCGTAACGATGCACCGCGCCGAATTCCGCAAGCCGGATCGGCAGATCCCGATAGGACTTCAGGCCGTGCTTGAATATCTGGACGTGGCCGGGGCAATTCATCGGCTTCAGCGCGAAGATGCGCTGGTCGGCGTCCGGATCCTCCGGATGGGTGAAGGCATGCGCAGATTTCACCGCGAACATGTTCTCCTGGTACCATCCCCAGTGGCCCGAAGTCTCCCACAGCGACTTGTCGAGGATCTGCGGGGCATTGACCTCCTGATAGTCGTCGCCAAGGCGGCGGCGCATATAGGCGACCAGATTCTGGAACATCTTCCAGCCTTTGGCATGCCAGAACACGACGCCGGGACCTTCCTCCTGGAAGTGGAACAGGTCCATCTCGCGGCCAAGGCGGCGATGGTCGCGCTTCTCGGCCTCTTCCAGCATGTGCAGGTACTGGTCGAGCTGCGCCTGATCGGCCCAGGCCGTGCCGTAGATACGCGTCAGCATCGGGTTGTTGGCATCGCCGCGCCAATATGCGCCCGCGACCTTCATCAGCTTGAAGGCGGTGCCGATCTGGCCGGTGGCCGCCATATGCGGGCCACGGCAAAGGTCGAACCAGTCGCCCTGGAAATAGATCTTCAAGTCCTGATCTTCGGGAATGGCGTCGATCAGCTCGACCTTGTAGCCCTCGCCCTTGTCACGGAACACCTTTTTCGCGCGATCGCGGTCCCAGACCTCCTTGGTGAACGGCTTGTTGCGCTGGATGATCTCCCGCATCTTCTTTTCGATGACGGGAAAGTCTTCCGGCGTGAAAGGCTCGTTGCGGGCGAAGTCGTAATAGAAGCCGTTCTCGATCACCGGGCCAATGGTGACCTGCGTTCCCGGCCACAGCTCCTGCACTGCTTCCGCCAGTACGTGCGCGGTGTCGTGCCGGATCAGCTCCAACGCGCGCGGATCGTCGCGCGTGACGATCTCGACCTTGCCGGAAGCCTTCAGCGGATCCGACAGATCGCGCAGGGTGCCGTCGACGACATAGGCCACCGCCTTTTTGGCCAGTGACTTGGAGATGGATTCGGCGAGCTCAGCGCCGGTCGTAGCGGCGTCATAGTCGCGTACGGAACCATCAGGGAATGTGAGGGAAACATTGGCCATGGTCTGCTCCTATCCAGTCCCGCATACGAACGCGGGTGGTGTTGTGCCGGATCGCGCCCGGCGGCGAGCGGTCTTTTAGGGGGAGTTGCGGTCAACGTAAAGTGAAACGGCGCCGCCGTGACAAAGCAACGCCGTTTGCTGGATCAACCCGCTGGTCGCCTTATTTGATCAGCCCAGGCAATTCCTCGAGGAAAGCGGCACGTACCACACGACCCATCAGCTTGTCGCTCTTGCCATTGTTGATGACGAGCTTGGCGAAGACGATGCGCTTGCCATCCTTTTCGGCCCAGCCGACGAACCAGCCGATCGGCCGGCTGCTGTTGGGGGCGCCGCCCTTGCCTGCCAGCCGGCCCGTCCCGGTCTTGCCCTTCACCTGCCAGCCACCTGCTTCAAAAGCCGGCATTGCTGCTTCGGTCATGTCATAGGCCTTCTCGGAAACCCGCAGGCTGCGGTCGGCGATACCGCGCAGAAAAGCGATCTGTTCGTCCGGCGAAATCTTGAGCGAAGAATTCAGCCAGGCCTGCGTCAGGCCATCATTCTTGCCGGGATTGCCCGATATGTCACGATTGCCGTAGTTGAACTTCCTGACGTAGTCGCCGAAACGCTCCGCGCCGAGCTTGCGGGTCAGTTCCTGCGAATACCAGACGACAGAGTCGGCCAGCCATATCGATGGATCGACGGTGCGCTGGTCACGCTTGATGGCATTGAACTCCGGCTTGTAATCCCAGCGCGGATTGTGCGGATCCGTCAGGATGCCGGTATCGTAGCCAATCAAGGCCAACGGCACCTTGAAGGTGGACAAGGCGCTCACACGCTTGTCGCAGCTACCTTGCCGATAAAGCGCGGCTCCACCCTTGGCGTCGACGATCACGGTGCATTCAAGCATCGGCCTTGGGCTGGAGGATTGCGCCGCCGCTGGCCAGCATGTGGCAAGCGATATCGCGACAAGGCCCGCACCACAAAGGGTTGAGCGAACGGAAACAGACATCATTATTCTCCGGGAAACAGCGCTCAGTTGGTTTTGACCGTTATGCAGTCGAACTTCTGCCGCTTGAGCGCCGCGCAAGTCTTGCTCGCCGCTTTTGCATCCTCGAAGCCATCGAAACGCACACGATAGAGCGTTGTACCGCGCGCCTGTGTCTGCATGATCTGGCCGGCTGCTTCCCCATGGATAGAACGAATGAATTTCTGCGCGTTGCCCAGCAACGCCTTTGCTGCCACCTCGCTGGGCAGCGCGCCGATCTGGATCTGCCAGGCCGATGGAATGAGCGCGACATCGGCGTCGCCATCGCCCTGCTCGATTACCGCCGCCTCCATCGTCTCGGCAGGTGCGACGGCCGGTTTCGGCCTGCGTGTCGGCAATGGCGCATTCGAGGCCACCAGCGGCGCGGCGATGACGGCTCCCTTGGTGCTGAAGCGCTTCAGCAAGGCTTCCATCCGGTCATCGCGGCTGCGGGCCGTCTTACCGCCGAGAACGACCCCGATCAGATGACCTTTGCCCTGCTCGAGCGACGACACCAGATTGTACCCCGAAACCGCTGTATACCCCGTCTTCAAGCCGTCGACGCCGGCGTAGCGGTACATCAGATTGTTGTGTCCTTTCAGCCGCTTGCCATGAAAGACGAAAGAAGGTTGAGAAAACAGACCGAACAGTTTCGGGAAATCCCGTTCCAGTGCCATGCCGAGCACCGCCATATCGCGGGCGGTCGTCAATTGGCTTGTCCGATCGGTCAAACCCGAAGGGTTGGCGAAGATGGTGTTGCGAAGCCCCAACTGCCGGCCGCGTTTGGTCATCAGCCGCGCGAAGGCAGCTTCCGACCCCGCCATATGTTCGCCAATGGCGGCGGCGGCATCGTTGGCGGAAATCACGATCATGCCGTTGACGGCCTCGCGTACGCTGATGCTGTCGCCAGGCTTCAGCCACAGCTTCATCGGAATCTTGGCTGCCGCATTTTTTGAGATGGCGATCTCATCGTCCCAGCCGAGCTTGCCCCGTTCGATCGCCTCGAAGGCAAGATAGATCGTCATCAGCTTGGCGAGCGAAGCCGGCGCGTGCCGCTTGCCGGCGTTCTCGTGACCCAGGACGGTCCCGGTCTGCGTGTCCAGCACCAGCCAGGACACGTCGGCCGTGGCCGCTCCCGCGCTCAGCAAAACCGCGCCCATGGCCAGCGAGGCAGCAAAGACCTTGCGACCGAGCCACATATCGATGACCGGCATATCCGCTCCGTGAATTTAGAGACGTCCCGAGGGAGTATGTATGACTGAAATGCAGACGAACCACCTGCCGGGAACGCGGCCCGTCATGTGAAATCCGCTGCCACTATTGTACGGAATTCATTAACGAAAAGTGGGGAGTTTTTTAACGATTTGGCGAATCCACAGCCTTGCGACTGATCAACCAGTAGCGCCATGGCATGTACCAGATATAGCGCGCATCGAGCACCGCCGGCACGTTGTCGATGCCGTGCGTGCCCCCGGGACCGCAGCGCATGATGCGGAACAGTCCCATCCAGCCACCGGCCCAAAGGCCATGCCTGGCGATCGCCTCATAGGCATATTCCGAACAGGTCGGCAGATGTCGGCACGTATTGCCGACAAAGCCGGAGAGCGTGAGCTGGTACAGCCGGACAAGGGCCGTGCCCGCCAGCCTGCCCGGGGTCTTACGCCAGGGGCCATCCCAGTTACGTCCACGAGATAAGGCAGGCCTTTTGTCGGCATGCCTATGATCGCAGTCGTGGCCATGTCCGCCCGCCTCGCCGGTCATTGCCGATATTGCGCTCGCGCCATCATCGGCAGTAGATGGCGCGCTTTGCCAGATTTCGCAACAGCCAGAGCAGTTGCAGGAAAAGTGCGCAGCGGTTTTCTGGCTGGAATCGTGAAAACGCTTTAGTGATGGCCACGCCGAAAACCGACAAAACCCGGTGTGACCGTGACCGGAATGCCTTGTTCGACAAGCGAAAGCAGTCCCAGCATGACTTCCTCGTTCGGCTCGCCATAGACGTCGAGCCGGCGCATGATGCAACTTTCCATCACGTCGCGAATATAGGGATCCGCCAGCCTCCAATGCGCAAGCACGGCTTCGGAGCTTGGCAGGATCTGCAGGCTGTTCGCCCGCATCGACTCGTCGTCAATGAAGGTTTCGACGACGAGCTGCGGACCGTGTGCCTCGGCAAAGGTCACGGCATTGCGAATAGCCTGCTTGAATGGCTCAAGCTTGCCGGGACGGATGTCGAAGCTGGACAGCTGAACGATGCGTTGCGACATTGCCGGCACCTACTGAACGGCTTCGGCTTGCGCCGCGGCGACTAGTGACGCCTTGGTTACGCGATTGACCTCGCCATAAGGCGAGGATGCGACATAGACCAGTTCCACGTCTTCGAGTGCATTGAATGTTCCCGGCGTGCCGGCCGGCAGATAGAGCACCTCGCCCGGCCCCGCCGTCTGCCATTCGTCGCGGCTCGCAACCGTGCAACGGCCCCGGATGACAATCAGCACCTCGTCATAGGCAAATTCGAAATCGCTGGTCGCTCCCCTTGGTGCCCTGAGAAAACCGATTGCCCCGAGTTTTGAGGTTGGTGCTTCATCCTCGTTGAGCACGTCGACCAGCTTTGTACCGGACCATTCCATCCAGTCCCGCACCCTCCCGGCCACGAACTTCTGGATGTCGGGCGTTTTCATATCCCCGGTGTTCATTGCTCTTTCCTTTTCCGCACCACCACCAAACCGTGGCGTTCGCCCGGCCTGATCGACTGCCTACAAGTTCAAGTAAACTTGAAGTCAAGAGCAATGCATGCGAAAAGGTCGGATGGAAACGACCCTCACCATCAATCAGCTTTCGCGTCGCAGCGGCGTGGCGGCCTCTGCGCTGCGTTATTATGAGGAGCGTGGCTTGATCCAGTCCGAGCGCAGAGGCTCGGGCCATCGCCGCTTCACCAGAGCCACCTTGCGACGGCTCGCCTTTATCGTCTTTGCCCAGCGCCTCGGCATGACGCTTGCTGAAATCGGTGCCGAGCTCGACAAGCTGCCGACGGATCACGTGCCGAAGGGCGCGGACTGGTCGTTGCTTTCCGGCTCCTGGTCGAGCCGCATCGACGAGCGCATTGCCGAACTGGAACGCCTGAAGACCGGCCTCGCGCAGTGCATCAGTTGCGGTTGCCTGTCACTCGAATTTTGCCGGCTGGTCAACCCGCACGACAAGGCCGGAGCCCTCGGCCCCGGCCCGCACTACTGGCTTGGCGACCACTCTTCGAACGACGACTAAAGCAATTTCAGCAAAAATGTGCAGCGGTTCAGCGTTCGGAATTGCGGGCGGGCCCATACGCTTCATCTCAAAACCGCACAGACTGTCGTCGCTAGATCCTCCCGTGCCGATCGGATCGCGGACGCAGATAGCCATCCCGCTGCTGCGGCGGTTTCTTCAGCGTCTGGAAAGTTGCAATCGTCAGCGCGTCGAGAAGCGCCTGGATGATCTCAGACATCACATTCACTCCGGTTTCGCGTATCTGTTTCATCTCCGGATTCAACGCCTTCTGGCGCTTGTCTTCAAACGAGTATATTTTCGCATTCGGATAACCTGAGATTATGCGAATGAAACGCAGCCGATTGCCGCTGACTGCCCTACGTTCCTTCGAGGCGGCTGGCCGCAATGCCAGTTTCAGCCGGGCTGCAGAGGAGTTGCACGTTTCGCAGGCCGCGGTCAGTCGCCAGATCCGCGAGCTGGAAACCACGCTCTGCACCCCGTTGTTCGAGCGTCTGCACCGCAAGGTCGTGTTGACCGAACCCGGCAAGGCGCTGCTCAATCAGCTGACGGCCAGTTTCGACGGTATCGAGAGAATGCTGACGGACATCGCCAACCGCGGTCAGACCCGCACCGCGCGGGTAAGTTCCGATGCATCGATTGCTGCCTGCTGGCTGATCCCGCGTCTGGATCGGTTCCGGCGCGTGAACCCCGACATCGATGTCGTGCTCGATGTCGATCCGCGACTGATCGAGTTCCGAGCCGATCAGGCCGAGCTTGCCTTGCGCTTTTCCTTCCGCAACACCAGCTGGCCTAACACCGAAGCCGAGCGCCTCGCTTATGCGCTCGAAACACCCGTCCTGGCGCCTTCCCTGCTGGTCGGTGGTCCTGCGATCGAAAAGCCGGGCGATCTCCGCCGTTTTACCCTGCTGCACGAAGAAAGCCGCGAACACTGGAAGAACTGGTTTCGGCTGGCCGGCGAAGAAGAGGCCGAGGTGCGGGCGCCGGGTCCGATGTACGCCGACATGGCGCTTTCCAAACAGGCTGCCCTGCTTGGACATGGTGTCGCTCTGGTCGATCTTCTCTACATGCAGGACGAACTCGCCGCCGGCACGCTGGTCCGGCCCTTTGCCACTGGGCTCAATTCGGGCAGCTATTTCCTGGTCGCGCGCAGCCTCTCGAAACTCAGCGAGCCTGCCCGTATCTTCGCCGAATGGGTCCGCGCGGAGTTTGCTGCAAGCGTTGCCGCGCTGTCGTCAACCGAAAGTGAACGGTGCGTTCTCGCTGAGTGAATGGGCAACCCCGCCCGCCTCGCCTATCTCATTCACCGAATTGGACAATCCGCCGCCGGCTGACCGGTGGCCAGTGGAGGCTCGGCAGCCGTTCTTCACGGCTCGCGCCGGCAGCCCAACATGGGGATGATATGACCGACAAAGTTGAATTCGGACTGGATACGTTTGGCGACGTCACGCTGGGCGGTGACGGCAAGTTGCTGCCGCAGGCTCAGGTGATCCGCAATCTCGTCGAGGAAGCCGTTCTGGCCGACGAGATCGGCATCGACTTCATCGGTGTTGGCGAACATCACCGCGATGACTTCGCGGTATCGGCGCCCGAAACCGTACTTGCAGGCATCGCCACGCGCACAAATCGTATCAGGCTGGGTTCGGCCGTCACGGTGTTGAGTTCGGACGATCCGATCCGCGTCTTCCAGCGCTTCTCCACCGTTGACGCGCTGTCGAATGGGCGTGCGGAAGTCATCCTTGGTCGTGGTTCGTTCACCGAATCGTTTCCGCTGTTCGGTTTTCGGCTCAATGACTACGAAACGCTGTTCAGCGAAAAGCTCGACCTGTTTGCGGCGATCCGCAAAGGCGGGCCGGTCACCTGGCAGGGCTCGATCCGGTCGCCACTCGAGGACCAGTCGGTTTACCCGCCGATCGAAAACGGCACCTTGAAGACCTGGATCGGTGTCGGCGGCAGCCCGGAATCGGTGGTGCGCGCTGCGCGCTACGGCCTGCCCCTGATGCTTGCCATCATCGGCGGCGATCCCAAGCGTTTCCGCCCCTATGTCGATCTCTACCACCAGGCGCTCGATCAGCTCGGCGGAACGAACCTGCCGGTCGGCGTGCATTCGCCAGGTTATGTCGCCGATACCGATGAGCAGGCACGCGAGGAACTGTGGCCGCACTACAAGGTTATGCGCGATCGCATCGGCGGCGAACGTGGCTGGCCGCCGGCGACACGCGCCGATTTCACCTCGGAAGTCGAGCGTGGATCGCTTTATGTCGGCTCACCGGAGACGGTGGCGCGCAAGATCGCGGCAACGGTAAAGGCACTGGGCGCAGCGCGCTTCCAGATGAAGTACTCCTCCGGCCCACTGCCGCATGAAAAGATGATGCGTTCGATCGAGCTCTACGGCACCAGGGTGATCCCGATGGCGCGGGAGCTGCTGGTGGAAAAGCTGGAGCCTTCTGAGGCCTGAGCGAATTGAAGGGCGGCAAGCCCTTGCCCGAAACAAACCAACGAAAAGGCCCGGCGCGTTTGTTTGCGCCGGGCCTTTCGATCAAGTGAGACCTGCCGAGGCTCAATCCTTGGCTTGAAGGTCGGTGCCGAGCGTATCCTTGACGAACAGCAGGCCGACGATCAGCGACATCGCTGCAATCACGATCGGATACCAGAGGCCGTAGTAGATATCGCCCTTCGCCGCGCTCATCGCAAAGATGATGGCCGGCAGCAATCCGCCGAACCAGCCGTTGCCAATGTGGTAAGGCAGCGACATGCCGGTGTAACGGATGCGGGTGGGGAACATCTCGACCAGGATCGCAGCGATCGGGCCATAGACCATGGTTACGTAGAGGACCAGCACGAACAGGATGGCGATTGTCATAGGCCAGTTCACCTGGTCGGGTGCCGCCACCATCGCGAACGCGCCAGCTGCCGGAATGCTGTAGGCCGTGATCTCGGTCGCGCCACCAGCTTCCTCTGCAGTCACCACCTTGTCCTTCACCGCCTTTTCAAGCGGAATGGCCTTCTTCTCGCCGGCGCGGATCGCCGCGGCGTCGAGCTTCAGTTCCGGATTGGCCGCCACGAAGGCATCGAGCTTCTGGTCTGCCACCGTCGCCGCACCGCGGACCAAAGGATAGCCGCCATCCCGCAGCGCGATGTTGACGGCCTTGGTGAAAGCGGCACCCAGCTTGGCAGCATCGGCGCCGGCCTGCGTCGCATTATACGACGTGGCTGTCTCTTCGCCGATCTTCACGGTCGCAGCCGTGCCTGCCGGAGCGGTGGTCACGATGTCGTAAGGCACAGAGCTCTTCGCCAGGAAGTCGGTGGCGATATCGCAGGACGTCTGTGGCTTGCGGGTGCCGACCGGGTTGAACTGGAAGTTGCAATCTCCCGGAGCGGCGGTCACGGTTGCCCGCACATTCTGCTGCGCGGTAGCGAGAGCTGGGTTTGCCGCCCAGGTCAGCGCCTTGAACAGCGGGAAGTAAGTGACGATCGCGAGCGCGAGGCCAGCCATGATGATCGGCTTGCGGCCGATCTTGTCAGACAGCCAGCCGAACACCACGAAGAAGACCGTGCCGAGCGCCAGCGCGATGGCGATCATGATATTGACGGACTGGGCGTCGACCTTGAGCACGTTGGTCAGATGGAACAGGGCGTAGAACTGCCCGGAATACCACACGACGGCCTGGCCAGCGGTAAGACCGAACAAAGCGAGGAGCGCGATCCTGGCGTTCTTCCACTGGCCGAAAGCCTCGGTCAACGGCGCCTTGGAGCCCTTGCCCTCGTCCTTCATGCGCTGGAAGGTCGGCGATTCACTGAGTGTCAGGCGGATCCAGACGGAAATGCCCAGCAGCACGACCGAAAGCAGGAACGGCAGCCGCCAGCCCCAGGCTGCGAAGGTTTCCTTGCTCATCGAGCCCTGGATGATCAGGATCACGATCAGCGAAAGGAACAGACCAAGCGTCGCCGTGGTCTGGATCCATGACGTGTAGTAGCCACGGCGATCATCGGGCGCATGTTCTGCGACATAGGTTGCGGCGCCACCGTACTCACCACCCAGCGCCAGGCCTTGCAGCATACGCAGGATGATAAGGATAGCCGGGGCCGCGATGCCCCACGACGCAGATCCGGGCAGCAGACCGACCAGGAAGGTCGACAGGCCCATGATCAGGATGGTGACGAGAAAGGTGTATTTGCGGCCGACGAGATCGCCGATACGGCCGAACACCAATGCACCGAACGGGCGCACCAGGAAACCGGCTGCGAAAGCCAGCAGCGCGAAGATGTTGCGCGTCGCTTCCGGATAGGAAGCAAAGAAGGTCGCGCCGATGAAAGCAGCCAGCGCTCCGTAAAGATAGAAATCATACCATTCAAAGACGGTACCGAGCGACGAGGCGAAGATGACTTTCTTCTCCTCTCGCGTCATGCCGCGGCCAGTTCTGCCGGCGGTCTGTGCCATTGCCATGAGTGCTCCTCCCAAATGCCCCGATGCCGGCTGCCCTTACCCTCCTCCGGATACGGACTCAGACCAGCCATCACGCAGAATCTGGCAGAAAGCGCCGGTCATGAGGACCGAGCAATTGGGATTATGACTTTGGTCTAATGTGACGGATGGCTACCCATCGAGCGCTTCGAGCAGCACCACCGCGGCCATCATGTCGCGCTTGCGGAACGCGCGACGCGCGACCGCTTCCGAATCCTGGCCCCAATGTTCGATCTGCCAGTCTTCGTCGACATGGGCTGCAAGCCAGGCAGTTTCCGCCGCCAGCTCGCCCTGCTCAACCGCCATTGCGAGCAGCGCCGATCCCATGATCGAGGTCATGACATGCAGAGATGCCAGGCGGAATGGATCTTTACGACGGGCAAGATGCGCACCGAGCACCGCGATGCTCTCACGCGGTTGCTCGACATGGATCACACCTTCCGCAAGTTCAAAACGCGCGCCAAGTGACGTCTGCACCCAGTCGAGCACAGGATCCCAATGCGTATTCTGGCGGTCGACCAGTCCCTGTGGACCATCGGCGCGATAGCACAACACGTCGGAGGCGGCGAAACGCAGGATATCCTCCAGCACCGCCTGTGTGTCGGCCGCGACACCGTCGATTGCCGTGTTGGCGAGACGCAGCACCGGCATCGTCACCGGATCGATCACCTCTTCCTGTGCTTCGAACTCGGCTGCCACCAGTGCGGCAGCCTTTTCGGTCGGCAGCGCAAGCAACGCCTTGCCCGGCGTGCGGACAGGCTTGCCATCGAGCTGCACGACAAATCCATTGTCCGAAGGCGCGACGGAGGCAGTCTTGTAAAAACGCTTCGGCAACGGCGTCCGCATCTGGATCTGGGCGCGTCGCGTCGGATCCGGATCGGAAAGCTGTTTCCCCGCCTCGAGATCGCTCAGAATATCGCGCATTGCCGGTACACCCACTATGCCGTTTTGGGCCGTCTTGGCCGATTGACGATGCTCAAGCCCACGAAGATCAGCCCCAGCGCCAGAAAGATCTTCCAGGTCAACGGCTCGCCCAGGATCAACCAGCCGCATATGACACTGAATGCGGGTGACAGGAAGGCGAAACTCGACAGTCCCGCCGCCGGATAACGCCGCATCAGCCAGAACCAGACGATATAGGTGATCGTGACGATATAAACAGCCTGGAACAGCAATGCGCCGGTCGCCAGCGGCGTCACGTCGCGGAGCGCCGGCCCGGCCAGCGGCACCAACGGGATCGCGATGATCGCTGAAACGACGAGTTGGTAGAGCAGCACCTTTTCTGCACTTGCTGTCTGCAGTTTCGAGCGCTTGATCGTCAGCGTCGTCAGCGCCCAGAACAGGCCGGCGGCGAGACTGAGCAGGTCTCCGAACAATGTCGGCTGCCCGTTGCTGCCCAGCCTGTCGGAAAAGATCACGATCACCCCGCAGAAAGCCAGCACCAGCCCCAGCAGCTTCTGCAGCGTCATGCGCTCGCCAAGCCAGAAATGCGCGCCGACGAGCACCCAGAACGGCATCGTGTTGACCAGCAGCGAATTGCGCGCCACGGTCGTGTATTCCAGCGCCACGAACACCAGGCTGAATTCGATTCCGAACAGCAGGCCCGCCAGAATGCCGCCGAAAAGCGTGCCGTCCCGCTCAAACAGGCGGATGCCACGGAATTGGCACCACAGGAATACAAGGACGCAGGCGATGGCCGAACGCGCAACGTTGAGGAAGATTGGATTGTAGCCTGCATTGGTCAGCTTTGCAGCGACACCGTTCAAGCCCCATGAAAAGGTCAGCACCAGCATGAAGCCGACCGCCGCGGCATCGATGGCATCGCGCCGGTCAAAGCTCTGGCTTGCTGTAGTCATGACGCCCTCCGCAGGTTCTGTCGCCTAACCTCCCTACAGCAGGTCGGCAGTCGCGGCATGATCCAAGGCACGGCTAGCGCAATTCCAGGAAAAGTGCATAGCGGTTTTCCGTCCGGAATTGCGTGAAAACAAAGAGCTGGAGCGTTTCCGCGTTTCCGTGAAAAACGGAAACGCTCTAGCGGTGGTTCACTGCAAAATCAGTCCTCGGCGCTCGTCTCATCGAAGCCGAGCAGGTTCCAGCTCTGGCGCATATGCGGCGGCATCGGCGCTGTAACGTCGATCACGCCCCTGTCCGGGTGTGGGATGATGATCCGGCGAGCATGCAGGTGCAGCCGGTTCTGCATGCCGCCCGGGAAATCCCAGTTGGTATCAGCCTCGAAATATTTCGGATCGCCGATGATCGGGCAACCGATATAGGCTGCATGCACACGCAACTGATGTGTGCGGCCGGTGTAGGGTTCCATCTCCAGCCATGAAAGCGATTGCGCGGCCTGCTCGACGATGCGGTAGTAGGAGACCGAGTGGTCAGCGCCCTTTTCGCCATGCTTGGCAACCCGCACGCGATCGCCGTCAGGGGTTGGTTCCTTGACCAGCCAGGTCGAGATCTTGTCCTCGCGCTTCGGCGGCACGCCCTTGACCAGCGCCCAATAGGTTTTTTTGGTTTCGCGGGCACGAAACGCTTCCGACAGTTTCATGGCAGCAAGCCGCGTGCGCGCGATGACCAGCACGCCCGACGTGTCGCGGTCCAGCCGATGCACCAGACGCGGCTTCTCGCCCTTCTTGTTGCGCCATGCCTCGAGCATGTCATCGACGTTACGCGTCACCCCTGAGCCGCCCTGCACGGCAAGCCCAGCCGGTTTGTTGAAGACGAAGACCTTGTCGTCCTCGTGCAGCAGCATCTTGGCGAGCACGTCGGCATCGCCCTGGTTGCGGATCGAATGACCGGTGAGCTGGTCGGCGCCGCCCTTCTTATCAACGTCGAGTGGCGGGATACGGATCACCTGCCCCGGTTCGACGCGTGTATCGGTCTTGGCGCGCGCGCCGTTGATGCGCACCTGGCCGGAACGCAGCAGCTTCTGCAATTGCACGAAGCTCAATCCGGGATAGTGGCTCTTGAACCAGCGATCGAGCCGCATGCCCGTTTCGCCGGCTTCCACCGTAATCTGTTCGACGCCTGCCATGGTCCGCCTTTATTGTTCGAAGCGGGCCAATAGCACTATGCGAGCGTTCTTACGAGCCACAGCCCGAGGAACAGGGCCAGAATCGCGCCAACGACACTCGCCAGCGCGTAACCGGCAGCCGGAACGACGTCGCCGCGCTCCCACAAGGTGGCGAAATCCAGCGAGAATGCGGAGAAGGTGGTGAAGCCGCCAAGAATACCGGTGGCGACGAACAGGCGCAGCTCTGTCGAAGCGCCACCGTAACGGCGCGACAGCATCTCGATGAAGGCGCCCATGATGAAGGAGCCGAGGATGTTGATGGCCATCGTGCCCCAGGGAAAGCTGGGACCGATCACCCTGAGCGCACCGAGATTGAAAAGATGACGGATGGCTGCGCCGATCGCGCCGCCAAGTGCCACGAGGAGAAGATGGTACATCAGCCTCGATCCCGTCAGCGCGACGACCTGGCCTAGGCCTGAGCCTTCTTGCCCTTGCTGGACGAGATCATCTTCCAGTTCTTGTAGAACATGGAATTGATGCGCTCGACGCTCATCGAAACGATGGTGAGCAAGCCCGCAACGAGACCGGGAACCGGGGAAGGACGGATAACGTCCATGAACACACAATAGCGGCGGCCATCATATTCGTTGACCGAGCGATGCAGCAGCGTGTCGTCGAAAATATACATCGGATTGTCGTGCCAGTAGTTCCTGGCGTCCTGGCATTCGACGAAGATTTCCGCGTTTACCGGGATCAGATTGTACAGCACCCGCAGCGAAAGGCGCAGCGGACCGAAATGCCAGGACGTCGATTCGCGGCCCGAAAACACCGACACCGCAATCGTCTTCACATATTTGAAGTCCTTATTGAACTCCGGAACGTTGTCGATCTTGTGCTTGCCATACCACTGGTAGACGTACATGCCGCGTCGGCCGGTACCGAAATTGGCGTCGATGTCGGCGATGATCTCGTTGCGGCGCTCCTTGAAGACGTTGAGCACCTCGTTGACTTCACGCTGATAATCGGCCGGAAACTGCTCCAGCTTCCACACGCCCCAGTTCTTGTAGCTGATCAGGTCGACCAGCAGATTGAAGGGCGACAACAGCCAAGTGAACATGCCGTTGCCTGTAAAATAGAGGCTGAACAGCCGCTGGTCCTTCTTTTTGTTGCGCAGCACATCGATGAGCCCGCAAACAAGCCAGATCAGCGTGATGATCGGGATGAAATAGAAACCGAGCCCCAGAAGCACGACGGCGATGGCGGCCTTGCGGATTGCCTTGCGTTGATCTTTGGTCATGTGAGCCTGGCGCCTGGCGCCACCCTTGATAAGAGTTTCGCCGCGCCCTCGGCCGCGACGCATTCACCCCAGTGACGGCTGCATAGGCGCAATTTCCGTCGTGCACAAGACGGCACAAAACCCGTACCAGCCAGCATCCCACAAAATTGGAGTATAATACTCACCTTTTCTGTGCGTCGGTGCCGGACGGCATATTTGCAAGACTTCGGATCTATGCGGCCAACATGAAATCAGCGCAGCGTTCGGCGATCATGATGCAGGGTGCATTGGTGTTTCCGCTGACCAGCGTCGGCATGACGGATGCATCCGCGACCCTCAATCGCGGTATCCCCCGAACCCTCAATTGGTCGTCCACCACCGCCAGCGGGTCATTACCCATCCTGCAGGTGCCGGCAGGATGGTAGACGGTCTTGGCCAGCGACCGGATATACGACACCAGCTCCGCGTCCGCGGTCTCTCCAGGTGTCAATTCGCTGAAGCCTAGTGCCTGCATTGACGGCGCGGCGAGAATGGCCCGCGCCAGCTTCACCCCGCGCAGCAGCGTATCGACATCCTCCGGTGCCGTGAGATTGTTGCCGATGAACCGAATGGCATCCTGCGGCTTTGCGCTGCGCAAAGTCACCTTACCACGAGAAACCGGTCGCAATATGCACGGATTGATGGAAACGCCGTGACCTTCCATCGACTGACGCGTCGCATCACCAACCAAAGCAGGCGTGACATGGAACTGCACGTCCGGCCTTCCGCAACCCGAAGTATCGACAAACCCGCCTGTTTCGACAACGTTCGAAGCGAGCAAGCCGCCACGACCACACAGATATTGCAGCGCATTCAAGGCTGCCCGCCAGCCGCGATCCTGCCCTTTGAGCGAGATCGGCCGGTCGGTGATGCCATAGACCGACGCGGTGATATGATCCTGAAAATTCTCGCCGACACCTGGCAGGTCGCGTACGATTGGAATCCCGAAAGCCGCCAGCTCTGATGCCGGACCGATACCGGACAGCATCAGAAGCTTTGGCGTGGCGAGTGCCCCGGCACAGAGGATGACCTCCTCCCTGGCTGCCGCTGCACCACTATCGTCATTGTCCGCACGATACCGGACCCCGCTCGCCGCGCCGTTCTCGAGCTGCAGTCCGAGGACCGTACAGTCAGTTCGCAGGGTCAGGAGTGGTGACCTTTGCACGGCTTTCAAATAGGTCGCCGCGGTCGAGCCTCTTCGTTGGGCGAATGTGGTTGTCTGGTAGAAACCGACACCGGCCTGCTCAGCGCCATTGAAATCCGCGTTGAATGGCAGTCCAACCTCCTGTGCGGCTCGCACGAAAGCTGAGCTGATCGGGTGCCTGTGGCGCGGTTCGGAGACTTTCAGCGGTCCGCCAACGCCATGAAACGCGTTCGAATAGGTTTCGTTGTCTTCGCAACGACGAAAGACAGGCAAGACGTCTTCATAGCCCCAGCCGCGGCAGCCGAGTTGGCGCCATCCGTCGTAGTCCTCTGCCTGCCCGCGGATATAGATCATGGCATTGACCGATGATCCGCCTCCCAGCGTGCGGCCTTGTGGAACCGTAAGCACACGGCCGTTCGCGCCTGGTTCGGGTTCGGTCTGATACATCCACGTCCGTTTCGTTCCGAGCACACGCACGAAGGTGGCGGGAACATGGATGAAGGGCGTGTTGTCACGGGGCCCGGCTTCGAGCAGGAGCACGCTTTTGCCGGCGGACACCAGCCTGTTCGCAAGCACACAGCCGGACGATCCGGCGCCGACGACGATATAGTCGTATGTTTGCACGGTTGATATCTCGACCCTTGGGATACGCCCGCATGAATGACAGGCAAATTGTAGTTGATGAAGTGAACTTATTCTAGTTCACAATGTCAACTAAAAAGGCGCGATCGCTGCTTTCACTTTTCCTCCAGACAATTGCGTCGCATTGGTGGGTTCGAAGTCGAGTACGGGAGCCGCTGGAAGGAACATGAAGCCAAAACTGTCCCACCAAACCATAACGTCGGTCGTGCAGCGCGACCTGGGACCAATCTCGGCCTGGACCCCCGTATCCGAAGGCGAGGAATCGCAGGTCTTCGGCATCCGGCTTGCGAATGAAGACTTCATCCTGCGCATCAACCGGCAGGCCGAGAGCTTTCACAAGGACGCCTTTTGCTATCGGCACTTCGCTTCTGCCAGCTTGCCGATCCCGCACATCCTGTCGATCGGCGAGGTCGACGGGCACGCGTATTGTGTTTCGCGGCGCGCTGCGGGCAGAACCCTGCAGGATCTGTCGCCGGCCGAACTGCCGCCTGTCGTTTCCCGCGTCGACGACGTCATGCGCGTCATTGCATCGACGTCGCTAGAAGGCACCGCAGGCTTCGGCACCTTCGATGCCAACGGCACCGGTAGCCACGGAAGTTGGCACGATTTTCTTGCCGTCATCGCCGATCCTGGTCTTTACGACTGGGCGAAACACGAACCGGCGGTCGACCGGCGCTGGGTCGAATCGCGTCTGCGCCTGCTCACTGATTTGCTGCCATCGTGCCCGGAAAGCAGACGCCTTGTGCATGGCGATTTTGGCTCCAACAATGTGCTGACCGATGGCCTCGCCATCACCGGCGTCATCGACTGGAGCGAGGCGCTGTTCGGCGATCCGCTCTACGACGTCGCCAACATCTTCTTCTGGCGTCCCTGGCTCGCCTGCATGGAAGCGCAGACGCGGTATGTCGAGCAGCATCGTCCGGACGTGACGGATAGCATTCAGACGCTGCGCTGCTATCAACTTCGCATCGGCCTGCAGCAGATCTTCGAGTGCGCCGAGGCTGAAGACTTGGCGGACCTGCGCTGGGCGATGGCCCGCTGCGACACGATCGCCGCCGACCTGCCTGTCTGATTGGCCTGCGATCCGCAATGCAGGCCATTGCCCGCCACAAGCTTGAACTCCTGTAGCGCATCCCATAAGCTCGGCATCATGTTCACGTCGACATTCTTCCCGCTGATCTGATCCGCACGGTCGTTCCCGAACGACCCGACATGCGGCGTCTTCACGCCGCCGGATCCGCTTCGCCGCTGCCAATGCGGCACTCGAGGAAGAACAGCCAATGCCCGCACCAGAACCATTCGGCCTGACGCCCGCTCAGGTCCAGCAGTTCACCGACGATGGTTTCGTCAGGATAGACAACGCCTTCAGCAGCAGCCTTGCCCGACAATGCCGGGACGAGCTGTGGACTGAAATCGGGCTGTCGCCGCATGAGTCCGAGACATGGATGAAGCCGGTCATCCGCGTCGGCTCGATGTCGTCACCACCTTTTGTGCTGGCTGCCAACGGCCCTCGCCTGCACCGGGCCTACGACCAGCTCGTCGGAGATGGTCGCTGGTTCGCGCCCAACGCACTGGGAACGTTTCCAATCCGTTTTCCGTCAAGGCAGGCTCCCGGTGACGATGGCTGGCACGTGGATGTCAGCTTTGGCACCAGCAATCCGGACTTCATGGCGTGGCGCGCCAATGTGAAAAGCAGTGGCCGCGCCTTGCTGATGCTGTTCCTGTTTTCGGATATCGGACCGAACGATGCCCCGACGAGGATCCGCAGAGGTTCCCATGCCGCCATTGCACGCGAGCTACTGCCCTATGGCGAAGCGGGCGCAACACTTCGGCAGCTCTCGGCCGATGGCTATGCTTCCACGCAGGACTGCGAGGTCGACCTGGCAACCGGCCCGGCCGGCACCGTCTATCTGTGCCACCCTTTTCTGGTGCATGCCGCCCAGCCGCATCGGGGTACGGAGCCACGCTTCCTGGCGCAGCCCCCTCTCCTGCCGAGAGGCGAGTTCGACCCCGCTTTGCCGCCTTCGCCGGTCCAGCGTGCCATTCGCCAGGCCTGCGGGCTGACGATCTGACCCCGGATATCCGGGGTCTTTCGCGGCCCCGGATACGCCAATCGCGAACCACCGCTCACATACGCAACGTATGCGTATTGAAACATCGCCGTGCGATATTACATACGCCGCGTATGTCAATCTCGCACACCCTGCATCGGCACGGCGCGAAATCTGAAGAGGACACAACATGGCACAGCGCGAACCGGTTTTCCCGGCAGACCGGCATGCTCTCTACGAAGCCCACGGCTATTCGGCCGCGATCCGTTCCAGCGATCTGCTGTTCGTTTCGGGTCAGGTCGGCAGCCGCCCCGACGGCTCCCCCGAGCCTGATTTCAAGCGCCAGGTCGAGCTGGCCTTTGAAAACCTGCGGGCAACCCTGAAAGCCGGTGGCTGCACGTTCGATGACATCGTCGACGTCACCACTTTCCACACGGACCCTGAGAACCAGTTCGAGACCCTGATGGCGGTCAAGAACCAGATCTTCGACAAGGCGCCCTACCCGAACTGGACCGCGATCGGCGTCAACTGGCTGGCCGGTTTCGATTTCGAGATCAAGGTGATCGCGCGCATTCCCGCAAACGCCTGAAGGCGCAGTCCGACGCCGGATCAGGCACAAGCAAACCGCTCCGTTTTAACGAAGCGGTTTTTTGCGGCATTCGCGGCCCTGGGCATGCTTCGTTCGGCTTTGCCAAAGCAGTGTTTCTTGCCTCCATCGCGCAAACATAGCCAAGGCTAAACCATTGAAAATAATCAATTAAAACCAAAATCACATTGACGACGGCGCCGTCGTTTGATAGTCAGCGGTCATCGGGGAGTAGCCACCGGAAACGGGGCCGCATCAACATACTCGCGTTCTCGCGTGGTGCGGCCGGCGCTTTGGCGCTCGGCAAGACCGTGACGACAGCTTTTCCTGGACAGGAAAGCTCCACTCGTCCGGCCAACGTCCTAACTCCGGGATCAGCAATGTCACCCGTTTCCATTGCCGTGCTGGCGATCGGCATGTCTGTCGACGCCTTGATTGCCGCGCTCGGGCGCGGCGCCTCTCCCGTTCGCCCGACCCTGTCGCAGGCGTTTCGGACCGGACTTGTGTTCGGCGTCGTCGAGATGCTGACGCCCCTCATCGGCTGGGCGCTCGGTGTCGCCGCCAGCCAGTACATCCAGGCGGTCGACCACTGGGTCGCTTTCATCCTGCTGGCAGCCGTTGGTGGCAGGATGACGACCCACGCCCTTTCACGAAAAGATGCCGCTCAGGAGGAAACAGACAGCCCGTCGGCGTATGGCCTGCTGGCAACCGCGGTCGGAACAAGCCTCGATGCCATGGCTGTCGGCGTCTCGCTGGCCTTTCTGAACGTCAACATCGTCGTGATCGCGGCCGCGATCGGCCTGGCCACCATGGTGATGTCGACAGGCGGCGTCCTGGCAGGGCGGTATCTGGGCGCACGCTTCGGCAGATATGCCGAAATCGTCGGTGGCATCGCCCTGATCGGCCTCGGCACGAAGATACTTTTCGAGCATCTCCTGGCCCCATGACATGCCGGCACCGTCGCGGTAATGCCTTGCCGCTCAGCTCGCGCGAGCTGAGCGACCGTGCCACAGGTATCGCCGACAATGCAGTTTTCCTCCTACATCGTCTGCGGCACGCCGCGCTCCGGCAGCACCCTGCTTTGCCGCATGTTGACCGAGACCCGCGTGGCAGGATGCCCACACTCCTATTTCCGCCAGGAAGACATCGCGGAGTGGGCCGAGGAATGGGGTGTCGAGCCGGCCCGAGGCCCGGACGATGTACAATTCGACAAGGCCTATGTCACGGCAATGCGGCGGGTCGGCACCAACGACACCGGGACTTTCGGGCTGCGCCTGATGTGGGCCAGTGTCGCCGACGCCTCACGACGACTGGACAACATCGCCGGCTGCAAGGTGGATATAGCGGCAAGGCTGGAGGAAACCTTCGGACCGACGCTCTACATCCATCTCTCGCGCCTGAACAAGGTTGCGCAGGCGGTTTCGCTGATCCGCGCTCAGCAGAGCGGCCTGTGGCACAGGAACAGCGACGGTTCGGTGCTCGAGGGCGAAGAAACGCCACGGCCCGTCGCCTACGATGGCGGCCAGATCGCCCAGACTGTCAGGGAGCTGGAAGAAGACGATGCATCTTGGGCAAATTTCTTCAGATCGCGCGCCATCGAACCGCTGCCACTGACATACGAGACAATGTCCGCCAACCCGCAACTTGCCTTGTCGAAAGTGCTGTCTGCCCTCGGCAGGGATCCCGGACTTGCCAGTACCGTCAAGGTCGGGACAGCCAGGCTGGCCGATGCGACAAGCAGCGATTGGGTTGCAAGATACAGACGGGAAACTGGACGGAAAGCCTAGATCGCTCTTTGCCTTCCAGGAGTGGGGTTATTCGCCCCTCTCCTTCCTCAGCTTCGACCAATAATCTAGGCGCTTCCTGATCTCGCGTTCGAAGCCGCGCTCCGGCGGGTCGTAGAAGGTCTGCCGCCCCATCTTTTCCGGGAAATAGTTCTGGCCTGAAAAGGCATCCGGCTCGTCATGGTCATACCGGTAGCCGGCGCCGTAGCTCTCTTCCTTCATCAGCTTGGTCGGCGCGTTCAGGATATGCTTGGGCGGCAGCAGTGAACCATTCTCCTTGGCTGCCCGCGTCGCTGCCTTGAAAGCGTTGTAGACGGCATTCGATTTCGGCGCGGTGGCGAGATAGACGCAGGCCTGCGCAAAGGCCAGTTCGCCTTCCGGCGAGCCGAGATAGTCATAGGCATCCTTAGCCGCGTTGGCGACGACGAGTGCCTGCGGGTCAGCTAGGCCGATGTCCTCGACAGCCATGCGCACCAGCCGGCGTCCGAGATACAGCGGATCCTCGCCTGCATCGAACATGCGTGACAGGTAATAGAGCGCGGCGTCGGGATCGGAGCCCCGCACGGATTTGTGCAGCGCCGAGATCAGATTGTAGTGGCCGTCCTGGCCCTTGTCGTAGATCGGTGCGCGACGCTGCACCACGCCTTGCAGTCCGGCGGCATCGAAAACCTCGCCCGGCTTGGCCGCGCGCCATACTTCCTCGGCGAGCGTCAGCGAAGCGCGGCCGTCGCCGTCGGCCATGCGCACAAGCGCCTCTCTCGCCTCTTCATCGAGCGGCAGCGGCTTGCCTTCCGTCTCCTCCGCCCGCTCCAGCAGCTTGGCGATGCTGTCTTCACCGAGCGACTGGAACACCAGCACGCGTGCGCGGGACAAAAGAGCCGCGTTCAATTCGAAGGACGGGTTTTCGGTGGTGGCCCCGACCAGAATGACGGTGCCGTCCTCCATCACCGGCAGGAAGCTGTCCTGCTGGGCGCGATTGAAGCGATGGATCTCGTCGACGAACAGCAGGGTCTGGCGCCCATTGGAGCGGCGCAGGCGGGCGGTCTCGAACACCTTCTTCAAGTCCGCCACGCCGGAGAAGATCGCCGAAATCTGTTCGAAGGCCAGACTGGTTTCACCGGCCAGCAACCTTGCCACCGTCGTCTTGCCGGTGCCGGGCGGTCCCCAGAAGATCATCGAGCCCAGCGAGCCCGACGCGATCATGCGCGACAGCGCACCATCCGGTCCGGTCAGTTGCTCCTGACCGACGACCTCGGCAAGCGTCTTCGGCCGCAACCGATCGGCCAGTGGCCGGCCAGGTGGCGCCTTCTCGACTTCATCGCTTCCGAACAGGTCGGCCATGGTGCGGCTTCAGGCGTGTTTCCACGCTCCCAGAGGGGTCGTTGGGCCTAATAACGTAGGACTTGCCGCAGTGTCTGCCCACCCCGCTCCACCGTAAAGCGCCACCAGCGCGTGCTTTGCAGTGCAGCTTCTTCCAGGCGTTTGGCGGAATCGATGGTGATGCCGTTCACCTCGCGCACGATATCGCCCGGCTGGAAGCCGAAATCCGAGGCCGGCGAAGCGCTGGCAATGTCGACCAGCACCACGCCCTTGATGTCGCTGCGCAGGCCGAGTCGCTGCGCCAGACGCGGCGACAGATCGGCCACCCTCGCCCCCGCGAACGGGCTGCGGCCACGCAGGAGGATCTGTTGCGTGGTGAGACCTTCCGGCGCACGTTCGAGCGCGATCGCGATCTGCTGCTGCTGGCCCTTGGTGAGGATGCCGAACGTGGCGTTGGAGCCGATCGTCAGCGTCGCCATGCGATAGTCGAGCGCCTCGATGCCTTCGATCGTCGCACCATTCAGCGTCTGGACGACATCGCCAGGCTTCAGGCCAGCCTTGGCGGCCGGACCACCATCAGCCACGGAAGAGACGAGCGCACCACCCACCTTTTCCATGCCCAGCGATTCAGCGATCTGCGGCGTGACAGCCTCGAACTCGGCGCCGATATAGGGCCGTTCGAAGAAGTCGCTGCCGGCCTTGGCGGCTTCCGCGAAGGCGCGCACCATGTTGGCGGGAATGGCGAAACCGATGCCGATGGAACCGCCGCTGCGGCTGTATATGGCGGTGTTGATGCCAACCAGCTGGCCACCCATGTTGATCAGCGCACCGCCCGAATTGCCGGGATTGATGGCGGCATCGGTCTGGATGAAGTAGCCGGAATCCGAGATGCCGATATGGCTGCGCGCCAGCGCCGAAACGATACCGGACGTCGTGGTCTGGCCAACGCCGAACGGGTTGCCGATAGCCAGCACGAGGTCGCCGACCTCAAGCGCATCGGAATCGCCGATCGGAACGACCGGGAAAGGCTTGTCCGCGGAGATCTTCAGCACCGCGAGATCGAGCGTCTCGTCCTTCAGCATCACCTTGGAGGTGAATTCGCGCCCGTCCGAGGTCGCGACCTTGACCTCGTCGGCGTTCTTGATGACGTGGAAGTTGGTGACGACGATACCGCTCGGGTCGACCAGCACGCCGGAGCCCAGCGAGGATTGCGCACGCGGCACGGAGCGGCCGAAGAACTCCTCGAAGAAGGGATCGCCATCGAAGGGCGACCGCACCCTGGCGGTTTGCGAGGCATAGACGTTGACGACGGCGGGCGCCGTCTGCTTCACCAGCGGCGCGAAGGAGAGTTGCACTTCCTCGCGACCGAACGGTACGCGCTTGTCCGGACCGCCGGTCGAATTCTCGCCTTCGACGCCGTGCAGCAGATCCGTCAGCACATCGGAAAGGCCCGGCTCGCTCTTGGCCGGCGGCTGCTGCGCATTCTCCTGCGCCAGCGAGCTGCCGGGCGCAAAAGCAAGCGACAGCGCCGCAAAGGCGGAAAACAGAATGAGGGACAGCCTGTTAGGGCGCATACCGAATCCTCCGAACGAATTGCGCGCCATTGTCGCGATGAATGTGCAAAATGAAAGGCCGGATCGGTATTTCCGATCTTTTGCCGAATTTGGGGCCAACGGAACCTTCAGCCCGTCCGTCTGCCGGAAACGACAAACCCGCCGGGCGCGCCTCTAGGGACACCCGGCGGGTTTCACAGCTCAACAATCAGCCGAGATAAGGATAGAGCGGGAAGCGCTCGGTCAGCGACACCACCTTGGCCTTGACCGCAGCCTCGACGGCCGCATTGCCCTCATCGGAATTGGCCACCTTGAGGCCATCCAGCACTTCGGCGATCAGCTTGCCGATTTCGCGGAATTCTGCCTGACCGAAACCGCGTGTCGTGCCAGCCGGGCTGCCAAGACGCACACCCGACGTGACGAACGGCTTTTCCGGATCGAACGGAATGCCGTTCTTGTTACAGGTGATGTTGGCGCGGCCAAGGGCGGCTTCTGCGCGCTTGCCGGTGGCATTCTTCGGCCGCAGGTCGACCAGCATCAGATGGTTGTCGGTACCGTTGGAAACGATGTCGAGCCCGGTCTCCTTCAGGCTTTCAGCCAATGCTTTGGCGTTGGCGACGACGTTCTGGGCATAGATCTTGAAGTCCGGCTTCAGCGCCTCGCCGAATGCCACCGCCTTGGCGGCGATGACATGCATCAGCGGGCCGCCCTGCAGGCCGGGGAAGACAGCCGAATTGATCTTCTTGGCGATATCCTCGTCGTTGGTCAGCACCATGCCGCCGCGCGGGCCACGCAGCGACTTGTGGGTGGTGGTGGTCACCACATGCGCATGCGGCAGTGGGCTTGGATGCACGCCGCCGGCAACCAGGCCGGCGATATGGGCCATGTCGACCATCAGGTAGGCGCCGATCGAATCGGCGATCTCACGGAACCGCTTCCAGTCCCAGACCCGCGAATAGGCGGTGCCGCCAGCAAGGATCAGCTTGGGTTTATGCTGCTGGGCAAGCTTTTCGATCTCCTCCATATCGAGCAGATGGTCGTCCTTGCGCACGCCGTAGGAAACGACCTTGAACCACTTGCCGCTCATGTTGACGGGCGAGCCGTGGGTGAGATGGCCGCCGGAATTGAGGTCGAGGCCCATGAAAGTATCGCCCGGCTGCAGCAACGCCAGGAACACCGCCTGGTTCATCTGGCTGCCTGAATTCGGCTGGACGTTGGCGAACTTGCAGTCGAAGAGCTTCTTCGCACGCTCGATGGCAAGCTCTTCAGCCACGTCGACGAACTGGCAGCCGCCATAATAGCGCTTGCCCGGATAACCCTCGGCATATTTGTTGGTCATGATCGAGCCCTGCGCCTCCAGAACGGCGCGCGAGACGATGTTCTCGGAGGCGATCAGCTCGATCTCGTGACGTTGACGACCAAGCTCGTTGCGGATCGAGCCGAAGATCTCCGGATCGACCTCCGCGAGCGGTGTTCCAAAGAAGGATTCGAGGGAGTTCGAAACGGCCGCTGCTGTTGCCATGGACTGGGATCCTCACTGTCCGGAAAAGTCACGGCGCCATTAACACAGTTGTCCGGGCGCTGCCACGTTTACACTGCGAAATCCTCTGGCCGGATCGCGCCGTTTTCTTGAACCACAAGGTTCGGCAAAACCAGGTGGTCAACCACAACCGTTCCCTCTTGCCATCGCGACAATCTGATTGCAATCTGCAATCAGATTGGAGAAAAACATGGGCACGATGATCTTCGGCATGCTGACGTCCCTGGACGGCTACATCACCGGGCCGGAAGGTGGCCCGGAATTGCCGGTGCCGGAAGCGCCGCTGCATCGATACTTCAACCAGCTGATGCAGGACACCCGGATCAGCGTCTGTGGTCGCAAGCTCTATCAAGCCATGCGCTACTGGGACACGGATCAGGCCGACTGGCCTGACGAGGCGCGGGAGTTCGCGGCGGCATGGCAGGCAACACCCAAGTTCGTCTGTTCCACGACGCTGCGTGAAGTCGGGCCGAATGCGACACTGATCAACGAAGATGTTGTCGGAACACTGAGGCGCCTCAAGGCCGAAACCGATGGCATGATCGATGTGGGCGGCGCCGAGATCGCGGCCAGCCTCGATGGGCTGGGTCTGATAGACGAGTACCATCTCTATGTGAATCCTGTGGTGCTCGGCGGCGGCAGACCGTTCTTCGCCGGCAAGACGCCGAAACTCCGGTTTGTCGGACAGCAGATCCTGCCGCAGGATGTCGTGCTTTTGCGTTATGCAGCGGCTTGATCGGTTCACATCGCTTGCGTCGGCACAAAGCCGCGTCTATTTAAGGCTCGCAACCGTCGAGAAGAAAGGAGGGCTGCGTGTTCAGACATGATCAACACCGTCAGCGTGGCCCGATCCAGGCCCTGCAAATGCGTTTGCAGGGCTGACCAACGAGACGATCGCACTCAAGCATCTCTATCTGGTCTGCCCCAAGGGGTAGCGCGACGTCGGCGAAATGCCGGTTGTCCGCTCATCGTTGCAACAACGAGCCAACGCAATCCGGCACATCGCCAGGCATCGGACGTGCCCGGCCGCCGGCAAGGCTCGCGACAGACCAGAGAAAAACCATGGCACTGATCAATCTCAAGGCACTCGGCGTCACACTCGGCGCACGCCTGTTCTCCAATCTCGACCTCTCCGTGGAAGCCGGCGACCGTATCGGCATCGTCGCCGCGAACGGCAGAGGCAAGTCGACGCTGCTGCGCACCATCGCGGGCACGTTCGAGCCGACAGACGGTGACATCACCAAGGCGCGGGGTCTCACCATTGGCCACGTCGAACAGGACATAGCTCCCTCACTGCTCGCCCTGCCCTTCCACGAAGCCGTGCGCCAGGCCTTGCCGGCGGAGCAGGCAGAAAGCGAAAGCTGGCGTGCCGACGTGGTGCTGGAAACCTTCGAGGTGCCGGATGACCTGCGCGAACGCGCGCTCGGCGCGTTGAGTGGTGGCTGGCAGCGGCTTGCCCTGCTGGCGCGCGTGTGGGTCAATGACCCCGATGCCTTGCTGCTCGACGAGCCGACCAATCACCTCGACCTCGCCCGCATACGCTGGCTGGAAGACTGGCTGAACAGCCTGCCCCAAAGCATCCCGCTGATCGTGGCCAGTCATGACCGCGCCTTCCTCGATGCCGTTACCAACCGCACGCTGTTCCTGCGCGCCGACCAGAGCCAGACCTTCGCCCTGCCCTATTCAAGGGCACGGGTGGCGCTGGACGAGATCGACGCCTCGCAGGAGCGGCAATATCAGCGTGACATCAAGGCAGCGCAGCAACTTCGCCGTCAGGCTGCAAAGTTGAACAACATCGGCATCAACTCCGGCAGCGACCTGCTGGTCATCAAGACCAAGCAGTTGAAAGACCGCGCCGAACGACTGGAGGATGCGGCACGCCCGGCGCACCAGGAACGCTCCGCCGGCGCCATCCGCCTGGCCAACCGCGGTACGCATGCCAGGCAACTGGTGACACTGGACGATGCCGAAGTGAGAACGCCCGACGGGACGCTGTTGTTCAAGACCGGCAAGCGCTGGATATGCCAGGGCGACCGCATCGTGCTGCTCGGCCGCAATGGCTCGGGCAAATCACGACTGGTCGGCATGCTGCGCGACGCGGTTTCTGGGAGCGACGGCGGCCAGTCCGGCATTCGCGCCACGCCATCGCTGGCGCTTGGCCATGTCGATCAGGCGCTTGCCGATCTCGGCAATGCAGACACGCCCATGGCTGCGATCGGTCGCCGCTTTGAATTCGGCGATCAGCGGCTGCGATCGTTGCTGGCGGGTGCTGGCATCGGCATCGATATGCAGGAGCGGCCGATTGGCCGGCTTTCCGGCGGGCAGAAAGCCAGGCTGGCCATGCTGGTGCTGAGGCTGACCAATCCCAATTTCTATCTGCTCGACGAACCGACCAACCACCTCGACATTGAGGGCCAGGAAGCGCTGGAGACCGAACTGATGGCGCATGAGGCAAGCTGCCTGCTCGTCTCGCATGACCGCAGCTTCGTGCGCACGGTTGGCAACCGCTTCTGGCAGATCGAAAATCGCAAGCTGATCGAAGTGGACGGACCGGAGCATTTCTTTGCAACCGTTTCCGGAGATGACTGAAGTTGATGGCGGGCGCCTTTATTTCCTGGCGCCTGCCTTCCTTGCCGCCGGTTTTTTCGCGCTTGCGCGCTTGTTCGCCTGCTTGCGCGAATTCAGTGCCTGGTTGAGCATGACCTCTCCGATCACCGCGCGCATGGTGGTGTCGTCGATCTTGCGCGCCCTCAAAAGACCGAGCAAGGCAGCTTGCTCGGCAGCGAAAGCGGCATCCAGCATCGCCTGCAGTGCCGGTTGGATGTCCTTGACGGTCGTATCTTCTTCCTCCCCGGCAACAATACGTTGCCGATAGGCTGGAATGAGTTGCTGCGCGGCGGCCAGACGCGCCTCATAGAGTGCGGGCGTGGCTCGCGCTTCATCCACCATCTGTTCAATGCGGGCAATCGCCGCTTCGGCCGCGACCTGCCGTGCCAGCCGCTCCTCGATGGCGCTCTCCTCCTCCTCGTCCAACGGAATGCCGCGTGCCACGATCGGCAGTGCCACGCTGGCCAGCAGGAGCGAGCAGATGATGACGCCAGCGGCGATGAAGATGACGAGGTCGCGTGCCGGAAAAGGAGGGCCATTCTCGGAGATGACCAGCGGAAGTGACAGAATACCGGCAAGCGTGATCGCGCCGCGAACGCCGGCCAGTGTCATGACCACCCTCAACCGCGTGGTGAGCCTGAATGTTTCGCGGCCTCGCCAGCGCTCGATGATGCCCCGCACCGTTGACCCGAAGACAATCCAGGCGAAGCGTATGGCAAGCAGGATGAGCGTCAGCGTTATCACGGCAAGCACCGGTTCCCAGAAGCTGCCGTAGAGAGACAATTCCGGTGGAACATTACGGATGATCGTCGGTAGCTGCAGGCCAAGCAGCAGGAAGATGACGCCGTTGAAGGTGAACGAGAGCATCTCGATCAGCGCCATGTTCTGCATGCGTGCCGGGAACGACAGGGAGCCGAACAAACCGGCGCGAGCGATGTAGAGACCGGCCGTCACCGCCGCCAGAATTCCGGAAAGATGAAACTTTTCGGCCAGCAGATAGGCTGCGAAAGGCAGGAGGATCAGAATGACCACTTCCACCTCCGGCCGCACATCGCCGATCTTGGCCACGATGCGCAGCACCTTGGCCACCGCCCAAAGGGTTGCAAATCCCGCCAGCGCGCCGCCGGCCGCGACCAGCACGAAGGTCACGGCCGTTTCACCCAGCGAGAACTGGCCGGTAAGTGCGGCAGCTACCGCAAATCGCAGCACGACCAGGCCGGACGCATCGTTGAGCAGCGACTCGCCCTCAAGAATGTGACGGACGCGGGCCGGAACGAGATCGCGGCCGACAATGGAAGACACCGCGACCGCATCCGTCGGCGACAGCACGGCAGCAAGCGCGAAGGCAACCGGCAACGGCACCTGCGGCAGCAGCCAGTTCAGTGCGTATCCGAATACCACGACCGTGAAGAAGACGAGCCCGAAGGCGAGACCGAAGATGCGCGGTGCCAGCTCGGCGAACTCGCGCTTCGGCAGCATGATACCATCGATGAACAGAAGCGGCGGCACGAAGACGAGAAGGAACAGCTCCGGCTCGAGTTCGACGCGCAAGCCGTCGATCGGCCACGCCAACAGGACACCCAACCCGATCTGGATGATCGGCAGAGGCAGTGGCAGGAAGCGCACCAGCACGCCGGATGCGGCCACCAGCACCAGAAGCAGCAGGATCAGGGTCGCGACCGCCAAGCATTTCTCCAAGAGTGACTGGTCCGACCTAGACCGTTTGGCGTGGCGAGGAAAGCACCGGCAACAACGACGCCAATTTTTCTCACCTTCTCAGCGCAGGCGCGAAGTCGTTTTTCCCTTTACGTCCAAAACCTTGAACCCACATGATGATTCAATCTTTCAACTTCCAGCCTGCGCCGTCAGACATCACCTCTCCTGAAGGTGCGGACATGGTCCACCAGTGCCCGCAGCTTCAGCGGCTGACGATGTCGCCTTGGGAAATAGAGATGGAAACCGGGGAAAGGCGGGCAATAATCTTCCAGGAGCGGCACCAGTTCGCCCCGGGCGACATAGGGTTCGAAGGTCTCCATCATACCGAAGGTGATGCCCGCACCGGCGCAGGCCATGCGGATCATCATGCCCATGTCGTTGGTGGTCATCACCGGATCGACCGCCAGCTCGAAATCGCGGTGGTGTTCAGTGAATTCCCAGCGATAGGGCGCCGTGTCCGGCCGCGGTCGCCAGCCGATGCAGACATGATCCGTCAGATCGCGCGGATGAAGCGGCGTGCCGCGCCCGGAAAGGTAGGCGGGTGAAGCGACCGCGCACTGCCGCTGTTCTCCCGAAACCGGCACTGCGACCATGTCCTGCTCGATCACCTCGCCCAATCGGACACCGGCATCGTAGCCTTCCGCGACGATATCGAATTCCTCGTCCGTGATGGTGATGTCCAGCTTCACCTCCGGGTATTGCGCGAGGAAGCCTGCAAGCAGGGGCCCGGATATGAAGCGCTCGGCAATCGAGGACACCGTAACCTTGAGCAGACCGGAAGGACGCGTCTGCGTTTCACGGACCGCCTGCACGGCCTCGGTTATGTCCAGCGCCGATGGCCTGACCATGTCGTAGAACATTTCGCCTGCTTCCGTGAGGCTGACGCTGCGCGTGGTCCGCTGGACCAGTGCGGTGCCGATCCGGTCCTCGAGCCGTTGCAATGCCTGGCTCACGGCTGAGCGGGTAACGCCAAGGCGTTCTCCCGCGAGCCGGAAATTGCGTGCTTCCGCCACGGCCAGAAACACCGAAATGCCTTCGAAATCATCTGCCATTGGTTAAAATTCCTAACCAAACTGTCTTCGATTGGCAAGTCGATCACGCCAATGGATGCTCCTATGTTTCCTGCCAGCCAGGTCGTGCGCAACGCATGTCGCAAGGCTGGACTGGAGATCGAACAATGACGGTACGCAGCAAAAGACACGTTCTGCCCGGCCTGATCCTGGCAGTGCTTTCGGCAATGCCGGCTCCGGCGTCGGAAAGCGTTACCGTTCCCAACATCCTCAAGGAGCGACAGATGACACAGCATTCCTACGTCGGCATGTGGTCGACCGATGACGGCCGGGTCCGCCACGAACTTTTGCCTGATGGCCGCTATGACGAAGCGCGCGGCAGCAGGCAGAGCGCCTATCAGGGCCGCTACGAAGTGACCGGCACCCACATCGAATACTGGGACGATACCGGCTTCACCGCTGACGGTGACTTCGTCGACAAAAACACCCTCCACCACGGCGGCATGATCCTGCGCCGCCAATGAATACCGGAGAGACACCCGCTCTCGATTGAAAGGAACTCACCATGACGATGACCGATCCTGTATGGTTCGTCACCGGAGCCTCCTCTGGTCTCGGCCAAGCACTCGCCGAGACCGTGCTGGAGCGCGGCTGGCGTGCCGCCATAACATCACGCAATTCCAATGCCTTGAACGCTTTGACCTCCAGGTACGGTGAACGCGCGCTCGCCGTGCAGCTCGACGTCACCGACAATACGTCCATCGAGCGCGCCATCGCGGCGGCAGAGGCAAAATTCGGCACGATCGACGTGCTGGTCAACAATGCTGGCTATGGCTATCTGGCCGCAATCGAGGAAGGCGGCGATCGTGAAATCCGCGATCAATTCGAAACCAACGTCTTCGGTCTCGTCGCCCTCACCAAGCGCGTCCTGCCTGGCATGCGCGCCCGCCGCCGAGGACATATCTTCAATGTCTCGTCGCTCGGCGGTCTCGTGGCCTTCGCCGCCACCGGCTACTACCACGCCACGAAATTCGCCGTCGAAGCGCTCTCGGAATCGCTCTCGCACGAGGTCAAGCCACTCGGCATCAAGGTGACGATCATCGAACCCGGCGCCTTCCGCACCGATTGGGCCGGTCGTTCGATGGTCGAATCCGAGACCATTATCGAAGACTATGCGGAAACCGCCGGAAAGCGCCGTGAGGCAACCCGTGCCGCATCCGGCCGCCAGCCGGGCGACCCCGCGCGAGCAGCCAAGGCGATTATCTCAGCGTTTGAAGCACAGGAACCACCGCTACGCCTGCTGCTCGGTGCCGCAGCTCTGACCATAGCACGTCAACGGCTCGACGCACTGCGGCAGAATTTCGATGCCTGGGCCGAGACGACGCTCAGCGCTGATTTTCCCGAATGACGCCCTCGCCAACTGGCGAGTTACCCAAGCCACGGAGACACACCATGAACGGAATTGAAGGAAAGGTCGTCGCCATAACCGGTGCCAGCAGCGGCATCGGGGAGGCAACGGCAAGAGTTCTCGCGGCGGGCGGCGCACACGTCATAGCCGGCGCGCGCCGGATGGATCGGTTGCAAATCCTCGGCGACGAGATAACCGCCGCCGGTGGTTCCGTCCGCACCCGTCGCCTGGACGTTACCAGGCGTGCCGATGTCGAAGCTTTCGCGCGCTATGCGCAACAGGAATTCGGCAGGCTCGACGTCATCGTCAACAACGCCGGCGTCATGCCTTTATCACCGCTCGCGGAACTCAAGGTGGACGAGTGGGACAGGATGGTGGACGTCAACATCAAGGGCGTGCTTTACGGCATCGCGGCCGCCCTGCCCTTGATGAACACGCAGGGTTATGGCCAGATCATCAACCTGTCGTCGATCGGCGGGCACAGTGTTTCGCCGACAGCCGCCGTCTACTGCGCCACGAAATTCGCCGTTGCGGCCATTTCAGACGGGTTGCGGCAGGAAACCGACCGGATCCGCGTCACCGTGATCTCGCCCGGCACCACCACCTCGGAGCTGGCCGACACGATCACGGACGCCAAGGCACGCGAAGCCATGAAAGCCTGGCGTGCCATCACCATCAGTGCCGAAGCGGTCGCCAACGGAATCGCCTATGCGATCAGCCAGCCAGCCGACGTCGATGTGAGCGAGATCATTATTCGGCCGACGGCAAGCCCACATTGATTGAAGATCACACGTCCGAGATCATCACTCCTCCTGGACGGTGGCTGTGCTCATTGGCCGGCCACGGGTCACAAATGCCACGGCGATCGCAGCCAAGGTCATAGCCCCTGCCACAGCAAACGTGATCCGCATCCCGGTGGCAATGGTCTCAGGATGCGCGACCGATCCGTCGGCCGCGCCGGAGACAAAGGCAAACAACGCGCCCATGACCGATGCACCGGTGATCAGCCCGAGATTGCGCGACAGGCTCAGCATGCCCGAGACGACGCCGCGCCGGTCCGGGCCGACATCCATCATGACGGCCGTGTTGTTGGCAGCCTGGAACAGCTGATAGCCGGGAGTCAGAACGGCAATGCCCACGACATAGCCGGCGACACCGAAGGAGGTCGGAACCATGACGAGGACAAACGCGCCGATTGTCATCAAGGAGAGGCCGCCGGTGACCACGAACGACGCACTCAGCCGGTCGACAATCCGGCCGGCAGGAATGCCGGTCAGGGCAGAGATCACAGGACCAACCGACATCACCACACCGACGAAAGCCGCATTCAATCCGAGAACATGGGCAAGATAGAACGGCCCAACCACGAAGGTGACCATCATGACGGTGGAAACCACCGCGTTCATCACCAGGCTGCCGCTCAGGGCGGCATCGCGGAATTCAGACAGTCGGATCAACGGCGAAGCCACGCTCGCCTCGACCATCACAAACAGCCCCGCTCCGAGAACGGCGGCGGCGAGCAACGTCACATTCAGCCATCCCATATGCGCGCCACCCACCGTGGCGGCGAGTGCGTAGGCGGCAAGCGTAAGGCCAAGCAACAGCGTACCGAGAGCATCAAAGCCGCTGCCCTTTCCAGCCGGCTTGGAGGCCGGCAGGAAACGCCAGGCCAGGAAAAGATTCAGCGCAGCGAGCGGCACCATCACCAGAAAAATCGCCCGCCAGCTTGCCGCGGTCAGCAGAACCCCACCCAGCGAAGGGCCAAGTGCGGTCCCGATTGCCGACATCGTGCCCAGCAACCCCATGGCACTTCCGGTCCTGTGCTTGCCGACGGTATCGCGGACGAATGCGATGCTGAGGGCCATCAGGACCGCAGCGCCAAGTCCCTGCAGGGCGCGCGCACCGATCAGCAACCACAGCGAAGACACGACGCCGCACAGGCCTGAGGCGACCGCGAACAGCGAGATGCCACCGATCAACATGCGTCGATGTCCTGCGAGATCACCGAGCCGCCCTGCCGAGACAATGGTGATCGTGACCGCCAGCAGATAGGCCAGCACAACCCATTGCACGCGCTGGAACGACGCCTCGAATGCCTCCGCCAGTGATGGCAATGCGACGTTGGCGATGCTGATACCAAGTGAGGAAAGCAGCATCGACAGCGCCAGACTGATCAGCGCCCAGCGGCCGGCGCCGTCAGGGGCCTGTTCTGTTGTTGTGTTACGCTGGCTGACGTTCGATTGCATGATCTGTCTGCCTCTGCCCGATTTGAAACTCGGACAGACAGGTAGTGCCGGACAACATATGGCGGAAGACACACCATTTGCACTCTATTCGTGCATATGACGCCTCATCAAAACAAAGAACATGCGTTATGCTCGACGAATGCAACACCCGGACCTCAACCTGCTGATCACCCTCGATGTGCTGCTTGCGGAAGGCAGCGTTGCCCACGCGGCCAGAAGGCTGCGGCTCAGCCCCTCGGCCATGAGCCGCGCGCTGGCGCGGTTGCGCGAAACCACCGGCGATCCGCTGCTGGTTCGAGCCGGTCGCGGCCTTGTCCCCACACCGCGTGCCCTTGAACTGCGCCAGCACGTCAGCCGTATCGTCGAGGAAGCCGAAGCGATGCTGCGCCCCGCTGAAAGGCTGGACCTGACAAGGCTCACCCGGACATTTACGATGAGGAACTCGGACGGTTTTGTCGAAAACTTCGGGCCGGCCCTGCTTGCACGCATTGCCAGGGAGGCACCCGGTGTGCGCATGCGCTTCGTGCCGAAACCCGACAAGGACAGTACACCGCTGCGCGACGGCAGTGTGGACCTGGAAACCGGCGTGATCGGAACCACCACGGGACCAGAGATCCGGGCGCAGACCCTGTTTCGAGACCATTTCGTCGGCGTCGTGCGGGCTGGGCACCCGTTGTGTGAGGGTGTCGTCACGCCCGAGCGCTATGCCGCCGGGCAGCATGTTCTCGTCTCGCGTCGAAATCTCGACAAGGGACCGGTCGACGACGCCTTGGAAGTCCTCGGATTGCGACGACAGATCGCGACAACCGTCAGCGGTTTCCTGGAAGCGCTGGTCTTTGCGCGAGCAGCTGGCCTGATCGCCAGCGTTCCCGAACGTTACACCGGCCACCTGAGGGATGGCCTGTTCCGCTTCGCGCTCCCGCTTGCCTTGCCGGAAATCACCATCTCGCTCTTGTGGCATCCGCGGCTCGACGCGGATCCGGCCCATCGCTGGCTGCGCAGTTGCGTTCGCGACGTCTGTGCCGAAAACATCAAAGCCACCGGCGTTGCCGCCGGTGGCTTTGATGACATCTGACTTGCCAGCTTCCTAGAGAGAAGAGGTGATCTGCAGTTCGTCGACGCCATCGCGCCGATAGATATCGTCGCGGAACTGCACGACGCCCGGGCCTGTAGACCAGGCCGAGACATAGGTGAAGTAGACCGGAACCGGATTGGTGACCGCAACCGGGGTGTTGTTACCCGTCTTGATGGTTTCCTCGAAATGCTGGCGGCTCCAGCCTTGCGTATCGCGCAGGATCCAGGTGACAAGGTCGCGCACGTTCTGCACACGCACGCAGCCCGAGGAATCAAAGCGCATCAGCTTGCCGAACAGGCTCTGCTGCGGCGTGTCGTGCATGTAGACGCCGTCCGGGCTCGGGAAGTTGATCTTGACCGACGCCATGGCGTTGCCGGTGCCAGGATCCTGGCGGAAGCGGTACTTGACGGCATCTTCCGTCGACCAGTCGACGGTCGTTGGATCAACTTCGGAGCCATCCGGCGCCAGCAGGCGGATATGGCTGTCCTTGAGGTAGTTCGGGTTCTTGCGCATCAGCGGAATGATGTCCTTGCGGACGATCGACACCGGCGCGTTCCAATAAGGATTGACGATGATCTCGTTGATCTTCGAATTGACGATCGGCGTCTGGCGGTCGATCTTGCCGACAATTGCCGTGTGGCGCAGCACGACACGGTCTCCCTCCACCGCTTCGATCTGCGCGGCCGGGATGTTGACCATCACATAGCGGTTGCCAAGGAATCCGCCCATGGCGCGCAGACGCACCAAGTTGGTTTCAAGCTGGCCGAGCCGCACCTGTGCCGAGATGTTCATCGCAGCGAAGGTGTACTTGCCGGTGACGCCGTCGGCCGGCAGGCCGTGACGGGTCTGAAAACGCTTCAACGCTGAATCGACATAGGAATCGAAGGATTCTGACAGGCCGGCATTCTGCGGCAGGTCACCGGATACCATCAACCGCTTGCGCAACGGCACGACGTCGGCATCCGACACACCAAGCTGCAGCTTCTTGGTCGCAGGCACTTGCGGCCAGCCGCCCTGAGCGACGATGTCACGATACTGGCCGATGGCCTGCTCGGTGTAGGTCACGGTCTGCGGGCTGAAGATCGGCAACGTCGAGGCGACCTTGCCACCTTGCGTGGCGCGGGCGTCAAAGGTGTCGTCCCAACTTCCCTGCCCTGAAGCCTTCAGGATACCATCCACGGCGTCCTGGGCACTGGCAGCGCCGGCGGCAAAAGCCACGGCAAGCGCGGAAGCTCCGGTGAGAAACAGTCGGCGGCTGGTGTTCATGGGCGTTCCAGACTTGTTCAACAATTCAACGATCGGCCAGTGGGCCTGGTTGGCGGCCCGCACTCTATGGTTGCCATCCTTAACATTTAGCCAACCATATCTCGCATCTCGCTGCCGGAAAACGCACATTCGCGAGAGCGGACAAGCCAGCCAGATCGACTGCACCGTCCTGTTTCTCGCTTTCACCGGAATATGGCGGCAATTGGGCGCGACGCCCGCGCTTTAGACCTATGTCGTACGAAAGAAAGGGCCAGTGCCTTTTCAGCACCGGCCCAGTCCGGAGATTTTGGTCTCCTCCTCCCCGCTCTTCGGCGTGGTATCTCGCCGCGACAAAGGGGTCGCGGAAGCGCACGCTCCGCCGGTAGTCCGGCTAGCGAGCACGAACCAGCCGCTTACATGCGGTAGGCGATTGTGTCGTTCCAGAAGCGATCGAGACGCTGCAGAGCACGGTTCATCTGCTTGAACTCGTCCTGGTTGATGCCGCCGACATGCTCGATCGAGCCGATGTGGCGTTCATAGAGACCGGCAACAACCTCGGCCACTTCATTGCCCTTGTCCGTCAGGCTGACGCGAACCGAACGACGGTCGATGCGCGAACGCTGGTGGTTGATGAAGCCGAGGTCGACAAGCTTCTTCAGGTTGTAGGATACGTTGGAGCCGAGATAATAACCGCGAGAACGCAGCTCACCGGCGGTCAATTCGGCGTTGCCGATGTTGAACAGCAGCAGAGCCTGGACAGCATTGATATCAGAACGGCCGTTGCGATCGAACTCATCCTTGATCACATCAAGCAAACGCCGATGAAGACGCTCGACCAGCTGAAGGGATTCCATGTAAAGCGTGCGGATTGACTCGCGGCGCTCATCGATAACATTGGCGGTCTTCGCCACAGGACGCGAATTGATCATTGTCTTTGCCTCTCGTTTGTCGCCCGGTGATTTTTTGTTTTTTGTCACCTTGATCGCGACACTATCGAATACCTATAAAATTCGACTTAAACGCCAGGGCTAACAAGAGCTTACCGGTAAGAGGTTTCGAGAGAGGGTTAATAAAAACCCCGTCCAGGGAAGAAAATTAACCTAAAGATTTAGCGAACGGCCAAACGCCGAAAATCAAACGCGCTGGCGACGTCGCTGGAAATGCACGACAAGCCGCAGCGCTATATAGATCAGAGCCACGGCGGCATGTGCTGCAACGATCGACCAGCGTTCACCGAAGAGCTGTGGGAAGCCCACATACATGATCGTCTCGGTCAGGGCACAGATGACCCAAATGACTGGGCCCCACGAGGCCAGCATCCACAGGCCAGCGGCGGCAAAGGGAAAGAAAACCGCCAGGGTCGCGGCCGCGAGCTGCCAATGCACCGGCATCAGGTCAAAACGCCATAACGGTCCCGGATAAAAGCCGATGAGGCGGACCCAGTAGAGCACGCCGAACAACAGGCAATAGACCGCAACGATACGTTGGAACCACTCGAAGATGAGTTCCGTCGTCGAAGGCTCCAGAACCAGGCGGCTTTGCGCAGCGTCGTTCACAGCGCCAGTTCCTGCGCGCCTAGCGACGCGAAATAGGGCTCGACATCATCTGGCGTGACCGAACCCAGCCCTTCGGGTCGCCATTTTGGCTCACGATCCTTGTCGACGATCGCCGCGCGGATGCCTTCGTAGAAGTCGTGGCCCTGCAGCATGCGCACCAGGATGCGGAACTCCATGCGCATGCAGTCATCCATCGACAGGAAGCGACCGGCGCGGATCTGTCGAAAGGCAACGTTCAGGCTGGTTGGCGAACGCTGCACGAGGGTAGCCAGCGTCTTGGAGGCGAATTCGTCACCGGCGTTTTCCAGGCTGGTGATGATCTCCGCCAAGCTACCCTTGGAAAAATGCCGTCCGATCGCATCGAGCACCGGCTGCGCCGTTTCGGCCGCCGTGTGCACGGTATGGCTGCTTAGTGCCGCGTCGACATCTCCGGTCTCGCTTAGACGCTGGATGATTGCGGGCTGGTCTGCCGCCTTGATCGCATGGGTGGCCAGGCCCGACCACAGCGCGTCGCCACAACGGATGCGCTCTCCCGTCAGCGCGAGATATACCCCGAAACTGCCCTCGAGCCCCGGCAGCAGATGACTGCCGCCAACGTCCGGAAAGAAACCGATGCCGACCTCCGGCATCGCGAATTGGGCGTTTTCGGTGAGTACCCGATGCGAGCCATGGAATGAGAGACCGACACCACCGCCCATGACGATACCGTCGATCAGCGAGACATAGGGCTTCGAGAAGCGAGGGATGCGTGCGTTCAGCCTGTACTCGTCGGCAAAGAACTCGACGGGTGGCCTGCCGGCCTTGCCGCCCTCATAGACCGCCATGATGTCGCCACCAGCGGAAAACGCCCTGCCCTCTCCCGTCAAGAGCACGAGATCGATCGCCGGATCGGCTTCCCAGGCGTCCAGCGCTCGTGAAAGCGCGTTGATCATGCGGTGCGTAATGGCGTTGAGCGCCTGCGGACGGGTCATGGTCACGACGCCGGCCCGGCCCTTCCTTTCGAAGCGGATTTCCTCGCCGCCGCCAAAGTCCATTGCCATAGAATCCTCATCCATATGCAGTGGAAGTGCTAAGCGCCCCCCTCCGGCGCGTCAATGCCGGCCGCCTTTCTCGGCAGGGGCTGACGCAAACCGCCCCGGAACGGGCCGCGACCATCCCCGCCGCTGCTGGCACAACCATGCCGCATTGGTCGCCCCGACCAGCCCGTGCTAAAAAACCGGCAATCGGAGTTTTGGCCATGAACAAGTTCACCCCCACAAAACCAGCCGGCGCCCGCAACGTCGATGAGATCACCGGCTCGCGCCGCTTGCGTCGCATGCGCAAGGCAGACTGGTCGCGCCGTCTGGTGCAGGAAAATCGCCTGACCGTCGACGATCTGATCTGGCCAATATTCCTGACCGGCGGAACGAATGTGCGCGAGCCGATCGATGCGATGCCGGACGTATATCGTCTCAGTGTCGACCAGGCCGTCGACCAGGCCGAACGCGCCGCCAGGCTCGGCATTCCGGCAATTGCGACCTTCCCGAACATCGAGGCCGGACGCAAGGACGAAGCCGGCTCGCACATTCTCGACCCCGACAATCTGATCAACGCCGCGACACGCGCGATCAAGGCCGCGGTTCCACACATCGGCATCATCACCGATGTCGCGCTCGACCCCTTCACCAGCCATGGCCATGACGGCATCCTGCGTGACGGCATCATCGTCAACGACGAGACGGTCGAGCAGGTCGCCGCGGCCGCCGTGCTGCAGGCCGCCGCCGGCGCCGACATCATCGCACCATCCGACATGATGGATGGCCGTATCGGCGCAATCCGCGACGCGCTCGATGCCAATGGCTTCCAGGACATCGCCATCATGTCCTATGCGACCAAATTCGCCTCTGCCTTCTACGGTCCCTATCGCGAGGCGATCGGCACGCAGGGACTGCTTAAGGGCGACAAGAAGACCTATTACATCGATCACGCCAACAGCGACGAGGCGGTACGGGAAGCCGAACAGGATCTTGCCGAAGGCGCCGACATGCTGATGGTCAAACCTGGCCTGCCCTATCTCGACATCATCCGCCGCCTGAAGGACGAGTTCGCCATGCCGACCTTCGCCTATCAGGTGTCGGGCGAATACGCGATGATCAAGGCAGCCGCCGCCAATGGCTGGATCGACGGCGAAAAGGTGATGCTGGAATCGCTGCTGGCCTTCAAGCGCGCCGGCTGCGACGGCATCCTCACCTATTTCGCGCCAAGGGTGGCCGAAATCCTGAAAGGATGACGCTGAAGCATGGTGTTCCGCTGGGCAGCCAGGACGATCGACGCCTTCTCGCTGACCGGACTGGCCCTCGCGACGCTGTTCTTCTGTGCCTCGCTGACGCCAAGCCTCATTCCGCGTGAAAGCATAACCCAAGGCATTCTGTCTGGTCTGAGTTTCTCTTGTGGTTATGGCATCGGCGTCGCCCTGCGTGCGCTGTGGACCTACATGGAATTGCCTCGTATGGATCGGCGCCGGCTGGTTTCCGCGTCGCGCGTCATCATTCTTGCCTGCGTGGTTGCTGCCGTCTTTTTCCTGATCGAGGCGTCCAGCTGGCAGGATTCCATCCGCGTCCTGATGGGCATGGAACCAGCAAATAAGGTCGGCCCCTTCGAGGTCGCGGCGATTGCACTGGCAACCTTCACGGTCGTGATTCTGGTCGCGCGGTTTCTCGCCTACGTCTTTCGTACCGTTGCAAAGCGCCTGCGCCCCCATGTGCCACGGCGTGTCGCCGGGGTCATTGGACTGGTGGTCACCGCGCTTCTGTTCTGGTCCGTGGCGGATGGCGTGCTTCTACGTTTCGCGATCCGCGCCATGGACTCATCCTATCGGGAACTGGACCAGATCATTGATGCCGAGATCAAGCCGCCAACCGACCCCCAGAAGACCGGCAGTTCGGCCTCGCTGATCAACTGGCAGGGGCTTGGCAAAATGGGGCGCAGCTACATCGCCTCCGCGCCGACCGGCAATGAAATTGCCTCCCGGACCAGCCTGGACGCCAAGGAACCCATTCGCGTCTACGCCGGCCTGAATTCCGCCAAAACGGCAGAGGACCGCGCAAGGCTGGCGCTTAACGAACTGGTGCGGGTTGGTGGCTTCGAACGCTCAACGCTCATCATCATCACGCCAACGGGGACGGGGTGGGTGGATCCCGCCGGAATCGATCCGGTGGAATATCTGCATCATGGCGATATCGCGAGCGTCGCCATCCAGTATTCCTACCTGCCGAGCTGGCTCTCGCTGCTTGTCGAACCGGGTTACGGCTCGGAAGCGTCGCGCGCGCTGTTCACCCAGGTCTATGGATACTGGAAGAAACTGCCGAAAGATCGGCGCCCGAAACTTTACCTGTACGGCCTCAGTCTCGGCGCGATGAATTCCGATCTGTCGAGTGATATCTATGATGTCGTCGCCGACCCATACCAAGGCGCCGTATGGGCAGGTCCGCCCTTCCCCAGCCGGACCTGGAAAACTGTCACCGCGGGCCGTGTCGCCGGCTCGCCCGCGTGGCTGCCGCGGTTCCGCGACGGTTCGATCATCCGCTTCACCAGCCAACGCAATGCGCTCGATCTCGACGGCGCGCCGTGGGGCCCGATACGGGTCGTCTATCTTCAATATGCCAGCGACCCGATCGTGTTTTTCGACCCCTATGCAGCCTACCGCAAACCGGACTGGATGAAGGGCGAACGCGGGCCGGATGTCTCGCCGCGCTTCCGCTGGTTCCCGATCGTCACGCTGCTGCAGCTGACCGTCGATATCGGGCTCGGCACGACCACGCCGATGGGCTACGGACATGTCTACGCGCCTGAACACTATATCGATGCGTGGATGGCCGTCACTCAGCCGCCCGGATGGACGGCTGAGAAGGTCGAAGCGCTGAAAGCCTTCTTTGTCGTTCAGCGCAAGGCCGAATGATCGACCTCAATATTTCTGAGGCACGTAGAGTTCCGGTGGCAGCACGGTGCGTTCGTATTCGGGATTGAAGACACGCTCAGGCAGCGTGATCTCGTCATGCGGCACGGTTTCATAGGGAACCTGGCGCAACAGGTGATCCATGCAGTTCAGTCGCGCGCGCTTCTTGTCGTTGCCCTCAACGATGAACCAGGGTGCCTCCTGGATATTGGTGCGTGTCAGCATTTCTTCCTTGGCCTTGGTGTACTGCTCCCAGCGCACGCGTGACTGCAGGTCCATCGGCGAGAGCTTCCACTGCTTCATCGGATCGTGGATGCGCATGAGGAAGCGCATCTGCTGCTCCTCATCGGTGATCGAGAACCAGTATTTTACCAGGATGATACCGGAACGGACCAGCATGCGTTCGAATTCCGGTACGTCGCGGAAGAACTCCTCGACCTGGTCGGGCGTGGCAAAACCCATCACACGCTCGACGCCGGCGCGGTTGTACCAGGAGCGGTCGAACAGCACGATCTCGCCACCTGCCGGTAGATGCGGCACGTAGCGCTGGAAATACCACTGCGAGCGCTCGCGCTCGGTCGGCGCCGGCAGCGCGACGACCCGGCAGATGCGCGGGTTGAGGCGTTGGGTGATACGCTTGATGACACCGCCCTTGCCGGCCGAATCGCGGCCTTCGAAAAGCACCACCACCTTGGCCTTGGTGTGGGCCACCCACGACTGCAGCTTGATCAGCTCCGACTGCAGTGTCAGCAATTCGCGGAAATAGACCTGCCTTTCGACAGATGGCGGATGCGAACGCTTGTAGATCTTGGCGATCTCCTCGGAGAGCGCCGGCTCCGACAGCTCAAGTTCATAGTCCTCGTCGAGCGTGTCTGCCAGCTCCGCCTCCAGCCAGTCAGCAGCGGGGGAATTGCGTTCCAGTTCGGTCATGATGTCGCTCCGCGTTCGCACCGTGAGCCGACCAATATCCGCGGGCAATGACGGTTTTATTGCAATTGCGGAACCAAAAGCGCCTAGGCTGAAATGAAGCGCCAGACCTTTTCGTCGGGCTCGACCTGTCCGCTCAGCACGAAATATTTGTAGAGCACCAGGAAACACAGCGCTCTTTCGGTCGGCTCGTCCAGAAACTGACGGCAATAGGCCTGCGCCGACGCGATGATGCGCTCCGCCTGTTCGGGATGGCGCTCGAAGAATGCAAACTTGTCGGCGATATCCGAGAAATCGGACGCGAGCTGCACGTAGTGCTCATCGGGCTTCAGATGCCCCTCGCAGAACCAGATCTCATTGGTCGGTTCTGGCATGAGGCAAAGCGAATTCGAACTCATGATCCATTTGAGGTTCGTCGCAACGTCATAGCCTTCAAGCGAGACGATGTAGCGATAGCGCTTCTGGTCTTCGACGCTCATGAAAGGCTTGTGGTGACGCTCCGGCGCATGAGTGGCAGGCGACCCGACATCACAGAATGGCAATCCCTGCGCAGCGTCCAGAAAGACCAGGCGCATAGGGTTGTTCATGTCGCCGCGCCAAACGACCCTGGGTTGCTTGTCGGCAAACCGCAGCCGATCGTCCTGCATCTGGAAATGTCGCAGCTTGTCCATCTTGAACAGCACGGCATCACCATTGTTTGCGCCAATCGGACGGTTCTTGACGATAGAAGGAACAGCAGGAAGTCCGCGGACATCGCCGAATTCCAGGTCCAGACGCAGGTTTGGATCGAAGTAGCGGGCGAACTCCTTGAGATCGTAATAGTACATCGACGGACGACGCGGCAGTGTCGCGATCGTCACTGCCGCCGGGCTCGGTGTGAAAGGCTCCCGCAACTTGTTGTAATAGTTGAGGCGATCGAGCAGCACAGGACCGCGGCGTAAGGCAGTCGCCAGCGCCTGGTCCAGCCGACGACGGAAGAGCAATTGCGGCGCACTGTCGCGAACAATGTTGCGCGCGTAATAAAAGACCTTCCCTGTCCTGCGACGAAGATTACGCATCGAAATTCCAACGCAAAAGCCCGCGCAGGCTTTTAGCGTCACGGGTCCCGCTGCGCCAGACAATCCCGAGAGAAAACAGTCAAAGAATGTGACGAAACATTATCAGGAAACAACGCCGAGCCGGCGGCTTGGCCAGCGCCCTTTTTTCTAGGCCGCAACGACAGCGAAACCACGGGCGCGCAGGCCGCGGCGCTCGGCGTGCAATGAGCCAACCAAGCGATCACGGCTACCGCCGATGTGCCGGATCAGGAGGTCCGCAGCCTCGTCTGCCCCCCCTGCCCGTAGAGCAGCCAGGATGGTTCTATGTTCCTGCCAGGCCCGTACCGATGCGGCCTCGTCGCGAATCTCCAGCCATCGCGCCCGCGATAGCCGGGTCATGGCATCCCGCACGGCACGAAAGAGGAACTCATTGCCGGACAGACGCGCCAGCTCGACGTGGAAGTCGGTACCGACCCGATGCCACTCGTCCCTCGGCGTATCCGCTCCGCAGGAGTCAAGCATTACCTCGATCGCATCGAGGCCGCTTCTGTCTTCCAGCGTCGCCGTCAATCGCGCGGCAGCAACTTCGACAGCCTGGCGATAGACCGCAATCTGCTCGATTTCGGCAAGGTTGATCGGTGAAACCGTCCAGCCCCGCCCTTCGCGCAACACAAGGCCTTCCGTCTCCAACCTGAGCAGCGCTGCGCGCACCGGCGTGCGCGAGGCCCCGAAACGGCTTTCAACCCAGCGCTCGGTCAGCTTTTCACCGGGACCGATGTCGAGCCCCAGGATCATTTCGCGAAGCTGACGCTCGACCTGCAGCATCTGTGACATCGCGCCCATTTCCCTTTGCCGCTGGCCCATTGACTTCGCAATGTCCGCGCCTGATACGGATACCAAATTGGTATCCCAACATGGGATACAAGACAACGCAGCGAAGAGCAACGCCATGTCGAGTGAAAGCACCACCTCCGGGGAAGCTGGCTACAATGTTCACTGGCGCCGCAATCTCGTCGTGTGCTTCGTCGGCTCCTTCACGACGCTGGTGGCAATGACGCTGCTTTTGCCCTTCCTGCCGCTCTATGTGGAAGAACTGGGCGTCAGCGATCATGCCGGAATCGTTCAATGGTCTGGCATCGCCTATGGTGCCACCTTCCTGGCGGCGGCCCTGGTCGCGCCATTGTGGGGCCGGCTGGGCGACCGCTATGGCCGCAAGTCGATGCTCGTGCGCGCAAGCTTCGGCATGGCGGTGTGCATGTCGCTGATGGGTATGGTCCAGGACGTCTGGCAGTTGGTGGCCCTGCGCCTTCTGATCGGCCTGGCCGGCGGTTATTCCTCCGGCTCGACCATTCTGGTCGCCATGCAGACGCCGAAGGACCGGTCCGGCTGGGCGCTGGGGACACTTTCAGCCGGCATCATGGCTGGCAATCTGGTCGGACCGCTGATTGGTGGCGCCTTGCCACCCAGGATCGGCATCCGCGCGACCTTCCTGATTGCCGGTGGCGTCATCTTCCTGGCATTTCTCGCCACGACCTTCCTGATCCGGGAAAATCGTCGACCCGCTGCACCCAGAACAAGGAAGAAGCAGGCAGGCAGTTGGTCACACATCTCCGACAAGCGACCGGTGGTGGCGATGCTGGCCACTGGCATGCTGTTGATGTTTGCCACCATGTCGATCGAACCGATCATCACCGTCTATGTCGCGGAATTGGTGGCGGATTCTACGAAAGTGACGCTGGTTGCCGGCTTCGTCATGTCAGCAACGGCGCTCGGGGCGATCCTCTCAGCCCCGAGGCTCGGCAAGCTCGCCGACCGCGTCGGCCACTGGAGCGTCATAGTCGGCGCGCTGCTGGTTGCGGCGCTATTGCTCATTCCGCAGGCATTCGTCAGCGAAAGCTGGCAACTGATCGTGCTGCGCTTTCTGATGGGCCTGGCGCTGGGCGGTCTGCTGCCCTCCGTCACCAGCGTCATTCGTCACAATGTACCGGACAGTGTCGGCGGCAATGTCCTGGGTTATTCGATCTCGGCGCAATATGTCGGCCAGGTCGCGGGACCGGTTCTTGGCGGCTTTATTGGCGGTCATTTCGGCATGCGCACGGTTTTCCTGTTCACCGCAGTGCTGCTGGCATTGGGCGCTCTCTTCAACTGGATCATGCGCAGCCGCTACGAACAGCCGCAGTCCGCGTAAAGCCCAACCGTGCGATCCTGCCTCGATCTCCAGGCATTTTTCTTCAAAGAACCCGCCTGGCTTCGCAGATTGTTGCCCTTGCCGATGGAATTTGGACGATGAGCTCTTCTCGTTTTGCCTTTGAACCTTATGCGCCTCTTGTGATGGCTGGAGGGCTCTGCGGTGCTGCGGGCGTGGCGCTCTCGGCGGCGGCCGCGCATGTCGGCGGCGCCTTTACCGGAGCGGTCGCATCGTTCCTGCTTGCCCACGCGCTCGCGCTGCTCGCGATCGGGTTGGTCGGTGGCAACAGGATACTTCGCCTCGGCGGGCTGGTGCTGCTGATAGGATTGATCCTGTTCTGCGGCGACCTGCTCGCGCGCGACTTCCTGGGCGGACGGCTCCTGCCCTTTATGGCTCCGACGGGCGGCACCCTGCTGATACTGGGCTGGCTGACGGTTGCGGCTTCAGCACTTGCCAGATCAAGAACCTAGGTGCCGGATTTTTCCAACTTGCCTGCCAGCCGCATGGCAGCACCATCCAGGATCAGACCGAGCCCCGTTTCGAACAGGGCCGTGTGTCCCCCGTTCCGGTAGTGAACCAGTCCCGCTGACAACAGCGGGTAATCGCGTGCCGCAAGATCGAGTTCTGTGCCTCGGCCCGGCCCTTCCGGATAGTCGGACTGCTCTTCGATCACGCAACCGAGCGTGTAGCGACCGAGCGCGATGAACAGCATCATCGCCTCGCCGACATCGAACCCCTGCGCGACCAGAAACGCGGTCTTCATCTCGATATCCTGCAATTCATCGGGTTCGACCTCGGTGCCCGCATGAACCCTTCCAGCATCGCGGTAGGCGAGCAGCGCAGCTCGAAAGCTGCGCGTATTCTCCGCTAGATATCGCCGCCAGTCGTTGCCCTCCTGGGGCAGCGGATTGGTGTGGCTGCGCTCCAGGATCTCCCTGTTCATGGCATCCAGCAGCGCGCGCTTGTTCTTGAAATGCCAGTACAACGCTGGCTGACGCACCTGCAGCCGCTCGGCAAGAAGCCGCGTCGACAGCGCATCGACTCCGACTTCGTTCAGCAGTTGCAGCGCCTCGTCGACGATGCGCACGCGGTCGACCTTCATTGCTGTCTCCCATCAAGAATGCCACCAGCATTGCATCCGGAATTTATCAATGATAAGTGAATTTATCACTGATAAATTTCGGACACGTTATGAACCGCTCCATCGCCATTATGCTGGCAACGGTCGCCCTTACCGCAACCGGCATCGGGCTCACCATGCCGGTCATTCCGGAGCTGCTGCGCGAGGTAGGCCACACCGGCGATCTCGGCTGGCGCTACGGCGCATTCCTCGCGTTGTATGCATTGATGCAGTTCGTCTTTTCGCCGCTTCTCGGCGCGCTATCGGATCGTTTTGGGCGCAGGCCATTGCTGCTGATCTCGCTTGCGGGTGCCGTGGTGGACTATCTGTTCATGACCCTCGCCCCAACGCTGTGGCTGTTGTTTATCGGCCGAGCAATAGCCGGCGTCACCGGTGCCGTTTCAGCGGTCGCATCGGCTTACATTGCCGATGTAACGCCTGAGGACCAGCGTGCAAGGCGTTTTGGGCAGCTCGGCGCAGCCTTTGGCGTTGGCTTCATCGCCGGGCCGGCAATCGGCGGCCTGCTCGGCGGCGTCTGGACCCGCGCTCCCTTCCTCGCCGCCGCGGCCCTGAATCTGGCCACCTTGCTCATCGCGACGCTGGTCCTGAAAGAGCCCAAGCGCGCGAGCAGCGAAGCGACGACCGTTTCGCTCAATCCCTTCGCTCCCCTGCGCTGGGCATTCGGCTTTCCATTGCTGCTGCCGTTGCTTGGTACAACCATTCTGCTGGCCATGGTCGGTGAAGTTGGTGGCACGATCTGGGTCGTCTACGTCGAGGACAAATTCAGCTGGGATCCGCTCACCGTCGGCATTTCGCTGACCTTGTTCGGCCTCTTTCACGCCCTGGCACAGGCATTTCTGGCCGGGCCTCTCAGCGAACGGCTGGGTGAAAAGAAAGCGCTTGCGATCGCCATCGGTGCCGACAGCACCGCCTATATCCTGATCGGGCTGGCAACGCGCGGCTGGATGGTCTTCGCCCTTCTGCCCATGCTCTGCCTTGGCGGCATCGGTGCGCCGGCACTGCAGTCAATGATGACCGCAGGAGTGGACGCCAACAGTCAAGGCCGGCTGCAAGGTGTGATTGCCGGCCTGACCAGTCTTGCTTCCATAGTCGCGCCTCTGGCGATTTCGACCACCTATTTCGCCACGCGGTCGACATTTCCCGGACTGGTCTGGATTGGTGGCGCAGCCCTTTACTTTGTCTGCGTTCCGCTGCTGACCATGAAGGTGAGCAACAGGGTCGCCGCCTGAGCGGCGGCCCTGTTTTGCAAACAGCAGTCTGGCTATTCCGCTCACGAAACGCCGAACGAAGCCTGAATGGTTGGCCTTGTGCCGCTCATTGGGGGGCGACTTGAACGAGATCCCCCAATAGTTGCGATAGATATCTTCAAACAGATAGTCGATCGGACGCATTGCTGCCTCACTTCCCCGATCCGGATCACTTTAGACTTGGATCGATCCAAGATCGGTCTAAAAATTTTTTGATCGATCCAAATCCTCCCTCTCCTTCGACGCGAAGTCAAGGCAAATATGGATCGATCCAACAATTGTGATACAAGGTCGGCGGTCTGGTGATCATCAGGCACCTGGAAAACGCTCGGACATCGCTACGTCCACCGATGAGAAGGATGACTGATGGCAAGACAGGCAACCGCGATCAAACCGGTCAGACTGGCGGATGTCGCCAAGGCTGCCGGCGTCTCGCACGGCACGGCCTCGAATGTCTTCAGCCACCCGGAAATCGTGCGCGAAGAAGTACGCGAGCGCGTCAAGGCAGCCGCGGACGCACTCGGTTACGCCGGCCCCGATCCCAAGGGGCGGCTGCTAAGGGCCGGCAAGGTCAACGCCATCGGCGTTGCCACCGCGGAACCCCTCTCCTATTTCTTCGACGATCCTTTTGCTCGCGTGGTCATGTCCGGCATCTCCGAAATTTGCGATGCCACGGGCGCCGGCCTCTCGCTGGTATCGGCGATCAACGGCGAACATCTCGCCTGGAACATTCAGAGCGCACTGGTCGACGGCTTCATCGTCTTCTGCGTCGAAGGCAACTGGCAGCCGGTGTATTTGACCCGCGAGCGAAAACTCCCCTTCGTTGTTCTCGACTTCGGTTATGACGAGGGCGCACTTTCGGCCATCGGAATCGACAACAAAGCCGGCGCGAAGCTGGCTGCAGATCACCTTCTGGCATTCGGCCACCGCCGCTTCGGCGTTCTGGCGCTGAGTTTCGACGAAGGAAGCAGCGGGCCGGTGACTGCCCTGCGCGCTGAAGGTGCCACCTATTCCGGCACACGCGACCGCCTCTACGGCTATCTGGAAGCGCTCGCTGATGCCGGCATCGATACAGCCAGCGTTCCGATTTACGAAACCGGCAACGATGTGCCGACCGTACATGCAAGCCTCGACTACATGTTCAGCCTCCCAGAACCACCGACGGCACTGCTCGCCATGTCCGACGGGATTGCCATGATCGCGATCGACTGGCTCAAAGAACGCGGCCTGTCGGTACCCGGCGATGTTTCCATTGTCGGCTTCGACGGCGTTCCGGAAGCAGCCACATGCAGGCCGCCGCTCACCACGATCGCTCAGCCGATGCGGGAAATGGGCCGCCGCGCCGCCCGCGCCATCCTCGACCCGGGCCAGGCCGAACGCCGGCAGGAAATGTCGATCGAACTGGTCGCGCGCGAATCGGCCGGCCCCGTCAGCGAACGCTGACCAGCGGCGCACCGAAAGCTCGGCTCTGCTGCAACGCCTTCGTCTTGCTCGTCCATCCAAGCTGCGACAGCCATTCCAGATAGTAGGCGAACGCGAATTGCGCAGCGATGCCGGTGGCAATCAGCATGGCGTCGTAGGAAAAGCCGCCGGGCCGAACCAGCTTCAGCACCTGCGCCAAGATCGCAAGCAAGGTGCCGGCAATGAACACCGGCAGCGATCGCTTGCCGAGAATGGCAAGCGGATGATCGAGCGGCTTACGGAAGAAGGCCGAAACTGCCGGCAGCGCCACGATCAGATAGGCAACTGAAAGCACATGCAGCAGCCGGAACAGCGACAGGAAAGACTTGTCGAAACCGGCAAGCACTGCCGGCAGGCCAAACCAGGTGTCCTGCCCCCACCAGGGACCACGAACCCAGACCAGAGCGACGAGCGCATAGGCGGCAGATGCACCGAGCAGCCAGCCATTCACTGGAATGCTGCCACCACGGCGCACATGCAGTGAGCCAACGACACCAATGGTGAAAAGAAACTGCCAAGAGAGTGGATTGAGGAACCAGAACCCCTGTTCGGGATAGTTGGGCGGCGCGACCTGGCAGAGGCCGGCCCACAACCATATGATGCCCGAAACCGTCAGCGTCGACAGCGGCCAGCGACCGCCAAAGAACAGAAGTGCGGGTGCCGCGAGAAGCAACACTGCATAGAGCGGCAGGATGTTGTTATAGCCGATCTGGTGACCGAGCGTGGCAATTCCGAGCAACACCTCCGGCGTGCGTTCGATCAGGGGGCCGATGTTGATCTGCGTCAGGAAGTCCGGGCGCTGGGCGAGCAATGCCGCCGCGCAGAAGATGGCGACCGAGGCCATGGTGGTGACGATATGAGCCGCGTAGAGCACGCCGGCGCGGCGCCACATCTTGAGCGTCGCCAGCAATCGGTCCCCAGGCTGGAATTTGCGGCCATAGGCTAGCGCCACCGCAATGCCGGAAATCAGCACGAACGCTTCGGCTGCGTCAGAGAAGCCGAAATTCTTGTAGGTGAAGAGCTCGAACTTGGTGCCAGGCACATGATCGATGAAGATCATCAGCAGAGCGAGCGCACGCAGAACATCGATGCGGGTATCACGTTCGGAAGAGAGCGGTGTGGTCATGATTAGGACTCCGCAACGGTTCACACTGTGCGCGGTTCGCCCCCAAGCCTCCGTCACGGAACCGCCCGACATTCCATATCAGGGCAAAAGCGACCAAAAACAGAGCAGGTTCAATCACTTTTGGGGCGATCCAATAATGTTTCGTTTTGAAGCCGGCAAACAGAGACAAAATGGTGGAAAATCAAACGGCTGGGACTGATAGCCGACAAAACTCGGAGATCGCGGCATTACGACGCGACCTGTCCTTTTCCTATCGCCTCCATGTCCCGCAGGACGCTGGCAGCGACACGCTTATCCTGCTGCACGGCTCGGCCGCGGACGAGACAACCTTGATGCCTCTGGCGATGGCTGCCGCCCCCCGGGCAAGGCTGGCGGCGGTGCGCGGCCGCATCATACAGGACGGTGATTTGCGCTGGTTCAGGCGGATCACGCCGACACAATTCGACCAGGTCAGCATCCGGACGGAAGCGCATGCATTTGCGCATTTCATCGACGAGCTGATAACGCTGCATAGCCTTGAACCGGCGAATGCCACCTTCATCGGCTACTCCAACGGCGCCAATCTGGTTTCCAGCACCATGCTGCTGCACCCCGGTGCCATCCGACGCGCGGTGCTGCTGCGTGCCATGCCGGTACTGGATCAGGTCCCGAATACCGACTTGTCGGATGCGCATGTGCTGATGATAACCGGCGCCAACGACGTCACCTATTCGCCTTTCGCGCCGGCGCTTGCCGGACTGCTGCGGGCACATCACGCCGAGGTCGACGCACACGTGGTAGCCGCCGGCCATGAATTCGGCGCAGTGGACGGCAATATCATCAGCGGATGGCTGGACCGCCAGCGATCCTTCGCTTCAACTTGAACGAAGGCCGCGGTCACACCATCTGATGAACGAGGCTGTTCCTTGACCGGCCAACCATGAGGATATTCAGGAAATGAACGCGCGCGTTCTTGATGGCGAGATTATCACTTCCAGGCTGGATGACGTCCGTGCCTATGACGGCGTCCGCTCGCGCCGCGTCTTTGCCTGCATCATCGACTATCTGGTGGTCGGCCTGCTGACTATCCCTTTCGCTATATTGGTGTTCCTCTTCGGCATCATCACGCTGGGGTTGGGCTGGATGCTGTTTTCAGTGCTCGTGCCCGCGGTCGCCGTGATCTACATCTGGAACACGCTGGGCGGTCGCGATCAGGCTACGCTCGGCATGAAGGCGATGGGTATCCGCCTCGACAGGCTGGACGGCACCCCGATCGATGGCATGACCGCCGTCGTTCATTCGGTGCTGTTTTGGGCAGGCAACGTGATTCTCACTCCGCTAGTGCTTCTGGTCACGCTGTTTTCCGACCGCAAGCGCACCCTGCACGACCTGCTGCTCGGTACCGTCGTCAGCCGTACCGACCGCTGAGGCGGGACTTGTCCACACTGTCCTGCCCAACCACCGAATATATGGGCCAGAAGGCACCCCGACACGATTATCCTGTTGAATTTTTTGCCGCGCGCGCCAAGCTAGGGCAGTTCGTGGGAGCATTTTTCGACGCGCGATGACGCAGCATCCTACCCAGTCTCCGCAATTCTTCCTGACCGCGCCTTCGCCATGCCCGTATCTGGAAGGTCAGTTCGAGCGGAAGGTGTTCACCCATCTGGTCGGTGACAAGGCATCGGAGATGAATGACCTCCTGACCCAGGGGGGCTTTCGTCGCTCGCAGAACATCGCCTATCGCCCCGCCTGCGAAAACTGCCGCGCCTGCGTTTCCGTGCGTATCCTCGCGCAGGAGTTCGAACCCAGCCGGAACATGCGCCGCGTGACGCAGCACAATGCCGATCTCGTCGGCGTGATGCACGACGCCGAACCGTCTACCGAGCAATATTCCCTCTTCCGCGCTTATCTCGACGCGCGTCACCGCAAGGGCGGCATGTCGGACATGACGGTGCTCGACTACGCCATGATGGTCGAGGACACTCACGTCGACACCAAGATCATCGAATACCGTCGGCGCGGACCGGACACATTCATCACCGGCAAGGGCCAAGGCGCGCTGGTGGCGGTGGCACTGACCGACAAGATGGCCGATGGCCTGTCAATGGTTTATTCCTACTTCGATCCCGACCTGGATGAGCGCTCGCTGGGTACCTTCATGATCCTCGACCATATCCAGCGCGCGAAGGCGATGGGCTTGCCCCATGTCTATCTCGGCTACTGGGTCAACGGTTCGCGCAAGATGAATTATAAGATGCGTTTCATGCCGCAAGAACATCTCGGCCCCAAGGGCTGGGAACGCTTCAGCGGCTGAAACTGACAATCCGGCCCGTCCAGCCTCACCAAGGCTCCTAACGCTGCCGTTGCTTTGACGGGGGGCCCGCACGTGACTGTTTCCCACGATCACTCGAAAGGTCTGCTCGTTGCCGCGCTTGGCGGCATGGCGCTGACCGTGGACATCCCACTGATCCGCCTCGCCGATGGCGCACCATGGACCATTCTGATGCTGCGCAGCGGCACCACGCTGCTTGCCGGTCTGATCGTGTGGGCTGTGTGGCGTTGGTGGACGCCCAGCGCTCCCAAATTGATCCCCGGTCGTTCCGGCCTGGCCGTCGCGACACTTTACGGGCTCGGCTCGATCGCTTTCATCACTGCTGTCTTCAACACCACGACAGCCAATCTCGTCTTCATCCTCGCGTTCAACACCATGTTCGCGGCGCTGCTGTCCTGGTTGTTCCTCGGCGAACGACCTCGCCCGGCCACTTTTGCGACAATGGCGGCCATGATCGTTGGCGTGGGTATTATCGTCGGAGGCTCGATCGGTTCCGGCCATTTGTTCGGCGATGTGCTCGCGGCCACATCGGCATTCTGTGTCGCTTCCGCGATCACGATTTCACGCCGCAGCGGCAAGGACATGGGCTTTCCCGCTCTTATCGGTGTCGTTCTGCCCTTTCTTGTGGCGGTCTACATGGTCTGGAACACCGGGTTTCAGGTGAACGCGCCGTGGTGGATCCTTTTCAACGGCGGTGTTGTCATCCCGATCTCGTTCTTCTGCCTGGCAACCGCCCCGAAATACATTTCGGGCCCGGAAGTGGCGATGTTTTATCTTCTGGAAACGGTGCTGGCACCGGTGTGGGTCTGGCTGGTGTTCAATGAGGTGCCGTCACGCGATACGCTGATCGGCGGCGCGATCCTGATCGTCGCCCTGATCGCGCATTCGCTATGGCAATTGCATCGCGGCCGCCAGCGCCGCGCGGCACTGGCCGTTCGTCACCCGGCCTGAACTTTTCTCTGCTCCAGGACCACCGGTTCCGTCGCGGTCGATGCGATGGCCTCGGGCTCGGCGGAAGGCGTCTCCGGCGGCTGGTTGTCGACCACTTCCACCTCGTGCAGCCATTCGCGCCAGATGGCAACAAGCAGCGCCATCAGCACCGGGCCAATGAACAGACCAAGGAAGCCCATGGTCTTCACGCCGCCGATCAGTCCGAAGAAGGTCGGCAGGAACGGCAGCTTGATCGGCCCACCCACCAGCTTGGGACGGATCGTCTTGTCGACAATGAAGAGTTCCACCGACCCCCAGACGAATAACACGACGCCGGCCACGACCGAACCCGAGCCGACCAGATAAAGCGAGACCAGCGTGAACGAGAGCGGCGCACCACCCGGGATCAATGCCATCACGCCGGTCAGCGCACCGAGCGTCACCGGCGACGGCACACCGGCAAGCCAGTAGGCAATACCCAGCACCACCCCCTCGCCGATCGCGATCACGGTCTGGCCGGTGACGGTCGAAGAGATGGTCGCCGGTACCACCCGCGAGATGCGCTCCCAGCGCATCGGGAGAATGCGCTCGCCCAGCGTGTCGATCTGGCGTGCGAAACTTTCACCGTCTCGATAAGCGAAGAACAATGCTATCAGCATGAACAGGAGGGTCAAAAGCAACGAAAACGCGCTGCCGCCGGCGGCCAGCACGGTCTGGTAGATAGATCGGATGTTGGCGCCGCTCACCAGTTGGATCAGTTGGCCGATGCCGCCAGGATGGCCAATGTTTCGCGTCCACTGCTCGTTCAGCCATTCACCGACCACAGGCAGACTGGCGATCCATTGGGGCGTCGGGGCACCATGACGGTTGGTCCCGATCGCCCAGGTCACCCATTCGCGCACTTCGTTGATGACATAGGTGCCGGCCAGGGAGATCGGAATGACCAGGAAGGCTAGGATCAGCAGCAGCGCAATGGTCGCGGCGATGGTGCGGTTACCGTTGACTGCGGCAAGCAGGCGTCGGTAGAGCGGCCAGCTGGCGAAGGCAATGACGAGAGCCGCCAGAACCGGGACCAGGAACCCATAGAAGAAGTAGACACCGGCCGCGACCACGAGGACGAGAAGCCAGCGAGCGGCCGACAATGGCGGAATGACGGCGGCCCGCATCGGGGCAGGCACCCCAAAAAGGCGCGGTTCCTTCGGTCTCGTCTGTGGTGATTTCAAACACTTACCCCGAATCGACAGCGACGCCACAAATGGCGCCCCCTCCACCACTATGGCGCACGATAGTGCAGCAATCGTGACTATAAGCCAATTGCAAGCAGATTCCTGCCAATGGTTGCCGCAGCACGTGGAAAACGAAGGTTCAGGCAGCCTTGCCGGTGGGGCGCAGCATGGAAACCATGACCGTGCGCACGACGGTCTCGACCTTGTCCAAGGCAACGCCGTTGGCGGGCAGGTCATTGTTGGCGATGCCCTGGATGATCGACATCATTGCCGGTACCAATGTTTCGAGCTCGAACAGCGGTTCGATTTCGCCGCGATCGAGTGCCGCACCCAGATATTGGAGGAAGATGCCGCGCACCTCGGCGAGATGGTTGCAATAGATCGCACGCACGCTCTCGCTGCGCGTTGCCTCGGCGTGAAATTGCGCAATCAGCGCGCAGGCATCCGTCTCATGTACGAAACGGATATGGGTCATCGCGCCAAACACCATGCCTTCGACGACATCGCGCTTTGTCAGCATCTCCGCCAGCTTTTCTTCATCATCGCGCCGCGCCGCAGCGCAGATCTCCTCGATGATCGCTTCCTTGGAGACGAAATAGCGGTACAGGGCGCCAGGGCTCATGCTGGCTTCCGCGCAGATCTGCTGCATCGAGGCACCCTGAAAGCCTTCGCGCGCAAAACAGGTCTTGGCCGCGTCCAGGATGCGCTGGACCTGAAGTTCGCGCCGCTCGGCCCGTGACAGCGCCCGCCCTTCATCAATCTCGGCTTCCAGCAGCATCTCGATATTGCCAAGCGCGGTTTTCATTGCTATTTCCGAAATGCGAATGATCATTCTCAATTTATGCGAGCGATCATTCTCGGTCAACATTGGGCTGCGCGAAACATTCCTGACAAAGTCAGGCAACGAAAATCGCGCGAGTTCGTTCATAGCGCTTATTGCATTCCGTCCATAGCAGCGAGGACTAGACCGATGTACCCATCCACCGATCAGGCCTCTCACCCGATCGCGAATGGCGACGCCCCCTATCTGAAGCTCATCGAGGCGATGCGCCCCCTCGCCGGTAAATGGAAGATCGAGATCCTCTGGATCCTTGCTCAACGCCGTCACCGTTTTGGAGAGTTGCGGCGCAGTTTGCCTGGCATCACCCAGCACATGTTGACGTTGCGCTTGCGTGAGATGGAGGCCGACGGGTTGATCAGCCGCACCGTCTATCCCGAGAATGTGCTCAGGGTGGAATATGAGGTCAGTGAGGGTGCCCAGCACCTGAAACCAGCTTTCAGGGCACTCGTCGAGTGGTCCGAGCAATATGGCCCACTCGCCAAACAACGCGAAGCTGATGCAGTCGTTCGCGCCTTGCCTGATATCGCGGCCTGAAGCGCCGTAAAACCCGAGAACCGCTAGGGACTCGTCTTGGTGTCGTAATCGGCGATATGGCCGAAGACGTACCCCTTGGCGCGCAGCCCGGTGACCAATGCTGTCAGCTTGTCCCTGCCCCGGAAGACATCCTGGAACATCTCGTCATGCATGAGCAGGATGAGCTTGTTCTTGCCGACCGTCCGGCCCGCGGCAAATAGGTGACCGATCTCGTCGATCAGCCGATCGACCGACTGGACCGGCTTGCCACTATCCTCGTGCACCCATTCGAAGTCCCAGCCGTAGAGGTGAAAGCCTGACGCGGCGACAAACTCGAAGTCCACCTGTTCGCGCTGCGCTTCCTCCAGACTGAGCCCGAAGTCGTCACGGGACATGTAGCGCAACCTGAACACGTCGCGCCCCGGCAACCGGGCCGGAATGGGAGGCGGCGCGCTGAGCCCAAGCACCGTATTGGCCTTCAGCATATCGGCGACCACCGCCTCGGTGTCGGCGTAGAAACGCTCATAGCGGTTGTTGGCATGGCTGAAACTATGGTTGCCGAGTGTCACCAGCGGCAGCGACTTGACACGCTTCAGCAGAGCTCCTCGCTCCGGGCTCGCCAGGACATGCTGCCCGACCATGAACATCGCTGCGGGCACCTGCTCGGCCTCCAGGACATCGAGCACGTTGGCGGTGCCATTGAGCGGGCCGTCGTCGAAGGTCAGGAAGATGGTGCGCTCGCCGGCGCCAGCCGGCGTGCACGCGGCAAGCACCAGGAACAGCGCCGCACGCAGAACTGCCGGCATCGAAACGCTCCACCCCTCGAATTTGAGCGGACCAAGGTAGAGAGCCGGGCACAAGCGTCAAGAAGTCACTGCGCCTATGGCCTTTGAAATTCAGGATGCGCCTGCACTGCGTAGCAGCCAACGATTGCCTCAGTCGGAAAGATATTCCCGCACCAGCAGCCGACCGCGATGAAGTTTGGCCTTGATACCCTGGCGTGTCTCGCCAAGGCTCGCCGCGATCTCGTCGATCGTCATCTCGCGCAGATCGCGCAAAAGCACGACGTCACGATAATGCGGCGGCAGCGCTTCAATCGCGGCGGCAATATCCAGGGCCAGTTCGGCTTGCGGGCGCGCACCGAAGGAGCGTTCGAGGTCGAGCTCCGCCAGGGACAGCGGCGCATGCAACCGCAGAGTGCGCGCCAACCGCGCGCATTCCCGCCTCACCACCGTGAAAAGCCAGGCAGAGATCGCCGTCAGCGAACGGATCGCCCCGATCCGGCGCGAGAGCTGCCACAGAGCCTCCTGCACTGCGTCCTCGGCATCGGCGGAACCGCGGCAGGTTGACCGGGCATAACGGCGAATGTCGGGTTGAGCGATCTTGAGAACCTTGACGATCGCTTCGCGGTCTCCCAACCGCGCAGCATCGAAAATATCGGAAGGAACGCCGTTCATCTGGAACCTACCGCCGCCGCCCCAGTCCCGTCGCGGCGCACATTGGGCAATAGCCGAGCAATCCCGACAGCGCCAGGCCTACGCCGGCAATGCCCCCCAGATAGCTGACGGGCGCTGCGAGCCATACCAACGCCGCGAACGCAGCCACGGCTCCGATGACGATCCGCACCACTTGATGCAGGCTGCCGATGTTCTTGCGATAGAAGGCCATGTCTTGTCTCTCCCGTCCGGCATAATACCGGCTTCAGGGACAAGAGGCGCGAATCCGGCAAAAGGATTCGCGCTCCGCAAAAATTATCCAAACTTTCCGGTACGTGGAAAACCCTTCGGCACCATGCGGCCGGCGGCGGCGCGATTACCGATCCATTCGGCAAGTTCCTCGCGCAGTCGGTTAAAAGTGCGATCAGCGGAATCTTGCCAGGAAAGGCCGCTTTCCATGACGAATGTCTTCACATCGAGAACACCGCCGTCCTTGTACTTCTGCAGGCGAACACCCTTGCCGCGCGCCATTTCAGGAACTTCAGACAGCGCAAACACCAGCATCTTGCGGTTATCCCCGACGATGGCGACGTGATCACCCGTCGCCGGCAGGCATCGCTTGGCCTCGTCAGGAGACTTGACGTTCATCACCTGCTTGCCCTTGCGGGTGTTGGCGACGACCTCCTCCTCGGAAACCACGAAACCGTTGCCCTGATGCGAGACCAAAAGCAGTTTCCGCTTCGGATCGTGGACAAAGGCCGTGACGATGTCCTGGTCATTCTCCATGTCGACGATGATGCGGATGGGCTCGCCATGACCGCGACCGCCGGGCAACCGGTCGGCGCCAATGGTGTAGAACTTGCCGCCGGTGGTGAAGATGAGGATCTTGTCGGTGGTCTGGGCATGGAAGGCAAGCTTCAGCCCGTCGCCTTCCTTGAAGCTGAACAGCGAATGATCCGTCAGGTGGCCCTTCATCGCGCGCAGCCAGCCCTTTTCCGATACAACCACGGTCACCGGCTCCTTCTCGATCATCGCATGCGCGATATCGGTCAGGTCATGCTCAGGTGCATCGGCGAACTGGGTACGACGCGGGCCGAGTTCCTTGTTTTCCTCGGGTCCGAAATCGCGGCGGATCTTCTGGATTTCCCAGGCGATGGTCTTCCACTGCTTTTCGACGGACGCGAGCAGCGATTCGATCTGCTTCTTCTCCTCCGAAAGCCCGTCGAACTCCTTGCGGATTTCGAATTCCTCGAGCTTGCGCAACGCGCGCAGCCGCATGTTGAGAATGGCTTCGGCCTGCACGTCGGTCAGCGACCAGCGTGCCATCATCACCTGCTTGGGCTCATCCTCTTCGCGAATGATACGGATCACCTCGTCAATATTGAGATAGGCGATCAGGTAGCCTGCCAGGATCTCGAGGCGCTTCTCGATTTCGCCCAACCGGTGCTTCGAACGACGAACGAGCACTTCCCGGCGATGATCCAGCCATTCCTGCAGCACGCCCTTGAGCGAGAGCACATTCGGCACCTTGCCGCGTGACAGCACGTTCATGTTGAGCGGGAACCGGCTTTCAAGCTCGGTCAGCTTGAACAGCGATTCCATCAGAAGGCCCGGATCGACGGTGCGGCTCTTCGGCACCAGAACGACGCGGATGTCCTCAGCGCTTTCGTCGCGGATGTCCTCCAGAAGCGGCAATTTCCTGGCCATCAGCAGTTCGGCGATCTTTTCGATCAACCGCGACTTCTGGACGCCATAGGGGATCTCGGTAACCGCGATAACCCAGGTGCCCCTGCCCTGGTCTTCCTGGGTCCATTTCGAGCGGACGCGGAAGCCCCCCCGGCCCGTTTCGTACGCATCGAGAATGGATTGGCGGCTGTCGACGATGATACCACCGGTCGGGAAGTCGGGTCCTTGTACGAACTCCACGAGCTTGGCAACGGAAGCGTCGGGATGATCGATCAGATGGAGCGCTGCATCGCATAGCTCTGCCAGGTTATGCGGTGGCACCGATGTCGCCATGCCGACGGCAATGCCGGATGAACCGTTGGCAAGCAGATTCGGGAACGCGCCCGGCAGGACGATCGGTTCCTCGTCTTCTTCATTGTAGGTCGGGCGGTAGTCGACCGCATCCTCGGTGATGCCGGCAAGCAGTTCCGTCGCCACATCCGTCATGCGCGCTTCGGTGTAGCGCATGGCAGCAGCATTATCGCCATCGATATTGCCGAAATTACCCTGTCCGTCGACCAACGGGTAGCGCATGGAGAAATCCTGCGCGAGACGCACCAGCGCGTCGTAGATCGACTGGTCACCATGCGGATGGAATTTACCCATCACCTCGCCGACGATGCGGGCGCATTTGGCAAAACCTTGGTCGGGGTTGAGGCGCAGCAACCGCATGGCGTGCATGATGCGCCGGTGCACCGGTTTCAGCCCGTCGCGCACGTCCGGCAGGGCTCGGTTCATGATCGTCGAAAGCGCGTATGAAAGATAACGATCTTCCAGCGCCTTCTTCAGGTCGACCGATTCGATATTGTCGTGGCCACCATTGTCAGGCGGCAAAAGGCTCTTTCCCATGGATTTGGACTAGCCGAGAGGGTGATTCGCGACAAGAGGCGCGCGGGTCAAGCTCTACCGAGACCAGTCTGGCGAAGCGGCTGATAGGCACCTACGCCCCATTTCCTCGGCCGGCAGTTGCCATGAAACTGTAACATGAGCCGTTTAAGCGCGACCGTCGGTGCGGGATGTTGCACGGACAGCCGCCATAACGTAAGGACCGCGCCTTGCCGCTGCGCGACTTGCCGGATTTGTCTTTTTCCGTGAATGTCGGCCTTTCTGGCGGGAATGCCTTCTTCCGGCCCAGTTCGTTGCGGACGGGTGAAGGTGCAAATACAACAGATTTTTCTAGACAGACCCTGTCCCTTTTGGAGCACGCGATGACCATCCACCGCTCAACCCTTCGCAAGTTTGCCTATTCGGCGCTTCTCCTTGCCCTGCCGCTCAACCCGGCTTTTGCGGCCGACACCAAGGCTGTGGCCGAGCGCCTGAAGGCTTCTTTCGAGAACCAGGGCGTGACCCTCGCCTGGACCGGCGTTTCCGGCGACACCTCCAACATGGTGCTGGAAGGCGTAACGATCGCTCCTGCCGGCGACAAGGAACCGCTGAAGATCGGCAACGTCACCTTCAAGAACGTGAGCGATGCCAATGGCGGCTATCTGGTCGACACCGTCTCGACTGAGGCTTTCGCCCAGGAGAAGGACGGTGCCAAGTTCGAGATCAGCCCCTTTATCATCAACGGCATGACCATTCCCGGAGAAGGCAACACCGATCCCGTCGCCTCACTGCTGATGTACAAGTCGGCACACCTTGACAGCCTTTCCGTCAAAATCGGCGACAAGACCGCGTTCTCGGTCGCGAATACCAACGTCAACATCGTTCCGCCAGCTGACGGCCAGCCGATGACCTTCACCGGCGGCGCCGAGAAATTCACCGGCGATCTGTCGCTGGTGCAGGATGCCGACACCAAGGCGATGATCGATGGCCTCGGCTACCAGAACATTTCCGGTAAGCTCGACATGGTCGGTTCCTGGGAACCGAAGGACGGCAAGATGGATCTGTCGAAGTATGACGTCACCGTCGACAATGCCGGGACACTTGGCATGGCCTTCTCCCTTGGTGGCTATACGACAGACTTCATCAAGTCGCTGCAGCAGCTCCAGAAGAAGATGGCCGCGTCGCCGGAAGGGGCCGACAAGTCGGCTGAGGGCATGGCCGTGCTCGGCCTGATGCAGCAGCTGACCTTCAACAGCGCCTCGATCCGCTTCGCTGACAACTCGCTGACCAACAAGGTGCTGGAGTTCGTCGCCAAGAAGCAGAACATGCAGGCGAAGGACATCGCCAACCAGGCCAAGGCCATCGTGCCGTTCGGCATGGCGCAGATCAACAACCCCGAGCTGACCGCGCAGGTGACCAAGGCTGTCAGCGATTACCTCGACAACCCTCAAAACCTGGTGATCGCGGCCAAGCCGGCCAGCCCGGTTCCGTTTGCGCTGATCGCTGCAGGCGCAATGGCAAGCCCCGCCGATCTCACCAAGACGCTCGGCGTGACCGTCACCGCCAACGGCAACTGAGGCATCCGCCGGAAAGCAAAAAAAGGCCGCCCAGGGCGGCCTTTTTTCTTTCGAAGTGTACTGGGCAGGACTGACTACCCTAGGCCCTGCTCAAGGCTACGTCCGTGTGGGGACGAACCGGCAGAAGCGCCGCCAGCACATCGTCGTCGACTGGCTCGAGGTCGATCGTGCCGACCGTCTCGCCATCCACGAAATTCAGAGCAGCGCGATAGCGCCTGGCCAGCGTCTTCATCGCCTGGTTCTGTGGGTGGGTGGTGACTCGCAGTCGCGTATAGCCCAGTCCACGCGCCTGCGCGATCAGACGCTCGAACAGGTGGCCGCCAATGCCGCGGTGCTGCAGGTGACGCTCGACGCTGAAGGCGATCTCGGCAGTTGGCTCGACATCCTCCGGCCGCTCATGCAGCTCGGCGGCGCCCAGCACCATATCGTCCTCGACATAGCCGATGACCGTGGTGCCGTCCGCAAAACTGCGCTCGGCATAGGAGGCTATGAAGGCGTCGTCAGTCAGACCGTTGAAGCGATCTCGCCGGCTTTCGGCGTCCAGCCTCAGCAAATGATCGCGGAACCGCGGCAATTCGGAGGGTCTGAGCTGGCGTATGGTTCCCGTCAGGGGAACGGTGTTTGTAATCTGTCTTTCCATGTCGCACTCTTCGCGGGTTCCTCCCCGAGTCGGTGCTCGACGCTGCATATATTGTGCAGCGCACCATTGCTTGCAAGATCACCCAACGTAACGTTTACGTCAAGGTAAACGCAACGGATCAGTTCCCTGCCCAGACATCCAGCACATAGCGGTTTTCCTTGGCGAGGCGTTCGATCCAGGCATCGGCCTCCTGCGGATCGGCGTCAGTCTCCTCCGCATAGAGACGCGTCAGCGCACGTTTTACATCCGGTTCCATCCGGCTACCGTCGCCGCAGACATAGATATGTGCTCCATTCTCGATCAGCCTCCAGACGGCAGCACCGTTCTTGCGGATAAGGTCCTGCACGTAAGTCCGTTCGCCAGCATGGCGCGAGAAAGCGACATGCAGGTCGACAAGACCGGCCGAAGCCATCGTTTCAAGCTCGTCGCGGTAGAGAAAGTCCTGTTCCGGATGACGACAGCCGAAGAACAACATCGCCGGCGCCAGTACCTCGCCGGCTCCCGCCATGGCCGCCCGCTCCTGCAGGAAGGCACGGAATGGCGCCAATCCGGTGCCGGGCCCAATCATGATCAGAGGCCGCGCCGGGTCGTCAGGAAGGCGGAAACCCGCCTTGGTCTCGCGCGTGGTGGCGTGAATGACAGCCCCCTCGCCCGCCTGCGCCAGATGGTTGGAACAGGCGCCGCGATAAATGCCGTTGCCCGACCGCGCCGGACCATCGACCACGCCAACGGTGATCGAGCAGCGCCCCGCCTGTGAAGACGGAGATGACGAGATGGAATAATAGCGCGGCGCCAGCAGTGGCAGCATTTCCAGATATTGCCCGAAGGAAAGTTCACAGGCCGGGAACTGTTCGAGCAGATCCAGTACGGACCGCCGCCTGGCGAACACTTCGGTCTTGTAGGGATCGACACCGTCCTTGGCTTCGCTGACCAGTGCCTCGAGCTGTGGCTTCGTGAAGGGACAACGGGTTGCCGCCGCCATTGCCTGGATCTGCTTGCGCGTGGCGACGGCCTGCAATTCCACGTAGTCGGAGAGAATGCGACGTATGGAGACCGGACCGTCTGCCGGAAACGGCGCCTGCCGTCCACCCGTGGTTTTCAGCCGCACCTGCGCATCGGCGGCGAACCCGAAACGCTTTTCCACCCTTTCAACCAGGGCCGGGTCGTTGACCGGAACGACACACAGATGATCGCCGGCGCGATAGCCGACACCATCCGGCAGCGCCACCTCGACGTGGCGGGTGGAACGGCCAGACCCGGACGATTGCAGCTCGCGATTGCCGATAACTGTCATAGCTACCGCGCCAGACTGGTGTAAGACGGGGTTGACTGGTTGCCCGGAGACAACCTCGACCTGGTAGAGAGGTTCTGCCTCCGCCTGCTCCGAAAAATCGATATCGAGTCCCAGCGCTTCTCCGAGTGATGGAAACAGCCCCTTGAACCAGTCCTGGAACTGGCCATCGAGGTCCTCGCGCGCGTCACCCTCACCGCGCTGTGTGATGCGCTGGGCACCTAGAGCCTCAAGACGCTCGTCGATACGCCGCGGCGTTGCCTGGAAGGTTGAGGCCCAGTCACGGTTGCCACAGCCGAACACCAGATAGTTGACGCCCTTGGCCGCGTTCGGCTCTGCTTTCTCCAGCCATTCCATGAATCGCGTCGCGTTGTCCGGTGGGGCGCCATTGTAGGAGGCGCTGGCGATCACCACCGCACCTTGCGTCGGCAGGCTGTCGACCCGGGCGTCGAGCTCATCCATGACGACGTCGAACCCGTTCAGTTCACCGGCCTGGGCGATTGCCCGGGCAAGATCTTCCGTCGTGCCGAGGTTGGAGCCGTAAAGCACGGTGAGCGGTGTGCCGTGTTTCGGTCGTCTGGCCACCTGCGGTGCCGACGATTGCGTGGCTTGATCGCCCGATGCGGCACCTGGAACCATCGCTCCGCGCGTTCGACCGGGGCGAGGTTTCACCCTCATGCGGAAACCGTCCGGCTTGATCGACATCGTTTCTTTGATGCGCAACTGGTATTTCTGGTGATCGAACAGCTGGAAGCGCTGCAGGATCATGCCGATCACGAGAGTCGCCTCCTGCATGGCGAACTGACGGCCGATGCAGGCGCGCTGGCCATTGCCCCATGGCTTGAAGGCATGTGCAGGCCGCGATGCCTCGGCTTCGCGCGTGAAATGATCGGGATTAAAACGCTCGGGTTCGGCTCCCCAGATCGAGGGATCACGGTGCAGCATCAGCGTCAGAAGTGTGGTGAAGGTGTTTTTCTTCACCTTGTATTGGCCGCCGAGCATCTCGTCATTGTAGGGATAGAGGCCGATCGCTGGCGCTGTCGGCCACAGTCTCAACGACTCGTTGAGCACCTGCTGCACGTAGGTGAGATGATTGACCTGGCTGATCGTCGGCATGACGCCAATGTCGTTGCCGAGCACGCGATCGACCTCTTCGTAGGCCTTTTCCAGCACATCCGGGTTGTTGAGCAGGAAATAGAGCGTGAAAGACATCAGCCCCGATGTCGTCTCGTGACCGGCGATCAGGAAGGTGATGATCTGGTAACGGATGTTTTCGTCGGACAGGCTTTCGCCGGTTGTCTTGTCGACGCCGGCCAGCATGAAGTTGAGCAGATCCTTCTGTGCCTGGTCGCCGCCGCCGCGACGGCGTTCGCGCACGATGTCGTCGACCAGCTTGGACATGAAGGCAACATCGGTCTTCAACTGCTCCAGCCGCCTGCGCAGGATCACCTTTTCGAACGGCAGTCCGCGCTGCACCATGCACGTTTCGAGCGTGCGCGTCAGCGCGTCGATGAAGGGATGATAATCTCGCCGATAGAAGGAATTGAAACGGTAGTCGAAGCCGCAGACCCCGATGGTGTCGAGTGCCAGTGCTGTCATGTCATGTACGACATCGATGTCGTCATCGACGTTGAGGCGCTCCCATTTCATGCAGAGTTGGCCGGCAATGTCCTGCATCAGCGGCAGATAACCGGCCATGGCACGCTGGGCGAAGGTCGGGAGCAGGATGTTATGGGCCTTTGTCCAATTGTCTTCCTGCGTGTAGGCCGTGAACAGCCCATCGCCTGCCGCGGATCGCACGCGCCGCAGCGAGCCGCGCACTGCTTTGTCGAAGCGGCTTTCGTCGCAGATTTCCTCGACCAGAGTGGCACCCGACACCACCACCATCGGTGTGCCCATCATATCGAGGCGGAAGATAGGCCCAAGCTCGCGCGCAAGCTGCATCAGGCTTTGGAGAGGCGTTTCGGTATCCACCGTCAGCATATTACCGACGATCGGCCTTTTGGGCGGACCTGGGATCCTGCCGAATCCGGTGTCCTGCGCCATGCACGCCCTCCCTCAGACTTGCATCCGGTTCTGTTCCCTACCGGGATAATCGTGAGTTTCAGCTGAAACGCAAGGATGTGGAGCTTCTGGCTTCCCGTTGAACCGATGACGCTGCGGAAAGGAAGGTTGCTCGATGTTTTCCTTCAAAAAGTTGACGAAAAATGTCATATATACGGAAGTCCAGTCTAGAATTATTCCAGACTATGCGCCATATTCGCCCGAACACGTGCTTTGCGAAGGAGCGACCATGCGGCTCACGCGTCAAACCAACTATGCTATGCGGATCCTGATGTATTGTGCGGCCAATGACGACCGCCTCAGCCGCATTCCCGAAATCGCCGCCGCCTATACGGTGTCGGAACTGTTCCTGTTCAAGATCCTGCAGCCGCTGGTCGAACATGGGCTGGTCGAGACCGTGCGCGGGCGCAATGGTGGCGTCAGGCTCGGCAAGCCCGCCGCCGAGATCAGCCTGTTCGATGTCGTGCGCATCACCGAGGAAAATTTCGCGATGGCGGAATGCTTCGAGGCCGATGCCGACTGCCCGTTGATCGACAGCTGCGCCCTGAATTCCGCATTGCGCGAGGCGCTCAACGCGTTCTTCGAGGTGCTCGCCCGCCACACCATCGCTGATATGGTTGCCGCGCGTCCGAACGTGCGCGCGCTGCTCGGGATCGATCTTCTGGAGCGCCGTGCCCCTGCTGCCTGAGCCTGGGGCTCGCTTTACATCGCCACCGATTGCGGCAGCACGAACGGCACGTCGCCTGTCGGCAGCACGCCGACGCGCAGGCGGCAGTCGAAGACCTTTTCGATCAGGCTATCGCTGAGCACCGCAGACGGCGTTCCTGCTGCAGCCAGTGAACCGCGATGCATGACGAAGATGCGATCGGCGTACATCGCCGTCAGGTTGAGGTCGTGCAGGATGGTGACGACGCCGCCTCCCCGTTTCGCGAAGTCGCGCGCGATGTCCATGATGATGAGCTGATGCTTGACGTCCAGGCTCGACACCGGCTCGTCGAGGAACAGATAGCGCGGCTTGCCATCCAGCACCGGCGCCCACACCTGGCACAGAACACGGGCCAGCTGCACGCGCTGCTGCTCGCCGCCGGATAGTTCCTGGTAGAAACGCCCGGCAAAACCGTCCAGGTCGACCTTGGCCAGCGCCCGCTCGGGCAGGCGCTGGTTCTCGCCGGCCAGCGCGCCTGATCGACCACCGATCAGACCAAGCCGAACGATTTCGTGCACCGTGAACGGAAAGGCGAGTGACGTTGCCTGGGGCAGTACGGCGCGCATCCCCGCCGCCTCCACCGGGCGCGTCGCCGATACTTCACGGCCGTTGATGGTGATCGAGCCGTCGTAGCCGAGATCCCCTGACAGAGCCTTGAGGAAGGTCGTCTTGCCAGAACCGTTGGGGCCGACGATAGCCGCGATTTCGCCTGGACGAGCTTCGAAAGCGATGCCGGAGACGATGCGCTTTCCGGCAAGTTTCACTGAGACATCACGGGCTTCGATCATGGCTGATCTCACAGGTCAATGACGCCGCGCTTGCGCAGCAGGATCCACAGGAAAAACGGACCACCAACCGTTGCGGTGATGATGCCGATCGGCAGTTCCGCCGGCGCAACGATGGTACGGGAGACGGTATCGGCCAGAATGAGCAGCGAGGCACCAAGCAACGCCGAGGCCGGCAACAGGTAACGGTTGTCCGGACCGATGGTCAGGCGCAGCAGATGCGGCACCACAATGCCGACAAAGCCGATACCGCCACTGACTGCGACCGAGGCGCCAACAGCCGCCGAAACGCCGGCGATGGCGATATATTTCAGCTTCTGCACCTGAACGCCGAGATGGTTCGCCGTCGCCTCGCCGAGTGACAGCGCATTCAGCCCGCGCGCAAAGAACGGCATCGCCACCAGCGCGACGAGCATGACGGGACCGGCGGTACCGATCTTGGTCCACGTAGCACCAGCCAGCGAGCCGAGCTGCCAGAAGGTGAGATCGCGCAACTGGCGATCGTCGGCCATGTAAATCAGCACCCCGGTGAGAGCCATGGCGAGCGCCGACAGCGCGATACCAGCCAAAAGCATGGTTGCAACGGAGGTTCGACCCTGGCGCGTCGCCACCTGATAAAGGATCAGTGTCGTAACCAGACCACCGATGAAAGCCGCGAACGGCAGCGCCATCGCCCCCAGGAGTGAGGTGAAGGGCGCAAGCGCCGTGCCGCCCAGCACGATGACCGAAACCGCACCGAGCCCCGCGCCAGCCGAGACACCGACGATGCCGGGGTCGGCCAGCGGATTGCGGAACAGGCCTTGCATGACGGCACCGGACACCGCCAGAGCCGCACCAATCAGCGCACCGAGGACGACACGCGGCAGGCGGATATCATAGATGATGATGCGGTCGCGGGCACTCAACACGCGATCGGCAGCGTCCGGACCGGAGAACCAGTCACGCAGCGCGTCGACCGCGGACGCGTCGGAAGCGCCCGCAGTAAGGCTGAACAGCGCGACGGCCACCAGCAGCATCGCCAGCAGAACGATGGTAAGGCGCGCACGAGCCGAACGATCGCCGGCTGCCTTGCGCGCCATCAAGCCGGATGGACCGGCAATGGAATGATCAACCATGGCACACGCCGCTCAATCGGCGATCTTGTTGCCGTAGAAAGCTGCGGCGAGATCATGGATGGCGTAGGCGGTACGTGGGCCGAAGCCGAGAAGATAGGCGCCGTTCATGCGGATCACCTTCTTTTCCTTGCCGGCCGGGGTCTCGGCGATCGCCGGATTGCCGAACAGCGCCTCGTCCGAAACCGGCGGACCGGCATGCGTCATCATCAAGATGACATCCGGTGCAGCGGTCACCACCGCCTCATCGGCAAGCTGCTTGTAGCCGGGCACTTCGGCGGCCACGTTGATGGCACCCGCCATCTTGATGATGCCATCGGCTGCCGTGTTGGATCCGGCGGCAAGAATCTTGCCATTCTGCATCGACAAAACGAACAGAACCCGCTTGCGGTCCTTGACGTCCGCCGTCTGCTTTTCCGCCGCCTTCAGCTTGGTATCGAGATCTGCCGCAAGTTTCTCGGCCTTGGCATCGGCGCCCAGCGCCTTGCCGACGATGCGGATCTTTTCCAGCACACCAGCGTGATCGTAGGTTTCGGGCACTTCGATGAAGGGCACGCTGCTCTTTTTCAGGACATCGACCGCGTCCTTGGGGCCGCTGCCCTTGAGCGCCAGGATCCCGGTCGGGTTGACCGAAAGCACGCCTTCCGGCGACAGTGCACGCATATAGCCGACATCCGGCAGCTTGAGTGCCGCTTCGGGATAGACGCTGGTGGAATCGCGGGCAACGAGCTTGCCTTCTTCGCCCAGCGCATAGACGATCTCTGTGACAGCCCCACCAACGGCAACGATGCGCTTGGTATCCGAGAACACAGCACCGCTCTCGCTGGCCACAGCTGCGGCAAGCGGCATGGTCGCCAGCGCGGTGCCGAAAACGGCCACCCGCACCAGCTTCTTCATGACGGCACACATCACGCGGCGCTCTGCTCTGCTACACGCGGCAGGCTTTCCGCCAGCGAACGCCAGTCGGCGCGCTCGACCTCGCCTTCGTGGCGTTTGCCGAAGAATTGGATGATCATCTTGCCGTCGGCATCATAGGCTTCCAGCGACGTGACGTGGCCGTCCTTGGTCGGCTTGCGCACGGCCCAGGCCTCGGCGATGTGATCCGCGCGCAGATGCAGGTGGAAGGTCTCGTCGAATATATTGATCCATGGGCCCATCGGGCTAACCGACTTGACCGGACCGGAGTGGATCTGGATGCAGCCGCGGTTGCCGACAAAGCACATGATCGGCTGGCCGCTTGCGGAAGCCCCCTGGAACATGGCCATCACAGCGGATGGATCGAGCTTCCAGGCATAATCCTTGCCGATCATCCGCACTGCCTGCTGGCGGCTTAGTTTCAGCGTGCGCAGCATGCCGAAGAACTGATGCGTGTCCGTCAGCTTGCTCCAACGATCGCGCAAGTCATCGACCGTCTGCGGTGTCAGCTCGCCCGGAGCATCGTCCTCGGCGACGGTGCCTAGAGCAACCGTCGGTTCCTGGTTTGGCGATACAAGCTGGTCGACCAGCTTCTGATACGCATAGAGATTGGACGCCGGCCTCAGATGCACCTTGTGCACAGCTTCACCGGCAGCATCGAAGAACTGCAGGCTGCGACGGATGTCATCGCCATCACGCTTCTCGACGGCAAAACCATGTGCCCACGCCTTCGGGAAGATGCGCAGGTCGATGTTTTCACCCAGGGCCATCGCCGTGTGCTCGCCGGTGACGACCTTGTCGTAGACACCGATCTTTTCATGGACCGCGCTTTCGTTGCGGGTCAGCGCCATGACCTCGCCGACTGGCTCAAGGCCGGTCAGCAGATCATTGACGCGTGGCTCGACGCGCGTCACCCCTTCGCCGCAATGCGCGGCCACCAGTTCGGCTTCCGAAATGCCGAGCTGTGCTGCGAGATCACGCTCGCGCATTTTGGGGTTTTCCGCTCGCGTCCGCCGAATTTCGTGCGGGGCTGGCTTTACGCGCTGGTCCATTTCCGTCCCTACCCTTGCTACCTTACTTGTTGAGGATGAGCTTGCCCTGGCGGGTGATCTTGAGCCGGTAGAGCGCGCCATGGTGCTCGATGCCGATCTCGTGTTCACCTTGGAAAAGCGAATTGCTGGTGAGCGTCCTGACCGAAAGCGGCATCCGTTCGACACGCAATTGCGCCTGCGCTTCAGGCCGGCGGTAGCGGAAACGGAAGTCGTCAGGGTTGTGCGTGTTCATCGTGGTCCACTCCTGATCTTGCCGGGTCGCGCCCGGCTTCCTGCAAAAGGCCGATTCATTTGTTGACTTGAATACTCATGTTTATTAGTCAGTGCAATACCGGACTAGATGAGTCAACATTTAACATGCCGGCCGAACGAAAAAGATGCGAGCCAGCCCCACGGCGAGCCAGCATGCAGACAGGAATTTGGAGTTGGAGATGGGCGTGGGGACGACTGGGCGGTCTGGGCAGGCCGCGAATTTTTGTGGCGCAGGCGGAACTGTCGCCAGGACATTGACTGCGTTGACAGCAGGCGCTGCTGTTACAGCACTGCTTTCAGGCGCATCGCTGGCCCAGGAAGCAGCCAAGCCGGCTACCCAGGCCGCGGCGCAGAACGGCCAGCCCGCGGAGGCAGGCAAGACTGACACCCAGGGCAGCACTCTGCTCGACAAGATCATGTTGATCAGCCGCACCGGTGAAAGCGCGATCAAGGCGCTCGCTTCGGTCAGCCATGTTGATCAGGAGCAGATCGAGCGCCGCATGGCGGCGACCCCCAATGAACTGCTGCGCGGCGTGCCGGGCGTCACCGTGCAGGCAGACGCTCGCCGTACCGCCTCTTCCATCAACATCCGCGGCTTGCAGGATTTCGGCCGCGTTGCCGTCATCGTCGATGGTGCCCGCCAGAACTTCCAGCGCTCCGACCACGGCACGCAATCGACCTTCTACATCGACCCCGAACTGATCAAGTCGGTCGACGTCATCCGCGGTCCTGTCGCCAACACCTATGGTTCAGGTGCGATCGGCGGCGTTGTCATGTTCGACACCAAGGACGCCGAAGACTTCCTGAAGCCCGGTGAGACCTGGGCAACGTCGCTGTCCGGCCGCTACGAGAGCAACGGCAAGGGCTGGACCACCAGCGCCACCGGCGCCTACAAATTCAACGACAACTTCGACGTGCTCGGCAACATCGTCTATCGCGACTACAGCGACTACAAGGACGGCGGCGGCAACAAGGTCGGCGGCAGCGGCTTCGAGGTGTTGAGCGGCATGCTGAAGAGCACTATCCGCCCGACCGACAACTCGACATTGAAGCTCGGCTGGATCGGCAACAGCGAAAGCTGGAATGAGGTCAGCGGTGGCAAGCCGGCCTACGACCTCGACATGAAGCAGAACACCTTCACCGGTCGCTACAACCTGACCGACGAGGAAAAGAGCTGGCTCGACCTCAACGTCAACCTTTCCTACAACAAGGCGACGCTCGACCAGACCAGCCTGATCCCCCTCGGCGGGCGGTTCGATCCTGTGACGGGTCGCCCGGTCACGCTGCCTGCCGGTTCCAAGACCACCTATGACATCGGCACCTTCGGCATCGACGTTTGGAACACCTCGCGCTTCGAGACCTCCGGCATCAACCACGAACTGACCTATGGTGGCGACTGGGTCTCGGACGACGTCAAGACCACCGGCCTTGCGGCAGGCGACGCCTTCTACACACCGGGCGGCAAACGCAATATCGGCGGCGCGCACATCCAGGACAAGCTGACCTGGGAATGGCTCGAAGTCATCGCCGGACTGCGCTACGACAGCTACAGCCTGAAAGGTTCGAGCTCGGAGACCTCTGGCGATCGTGTGTCGCCACGCATCACGGTGGGTGTGTCGCCTTTCGAGGCGCCAGGCCTGAACGGCCTGCAGCTCTACACGACCTATGCCGAAGGCTACCGTTCGCCGTCGCTTACCGAGACCTTCATCAGCGGCCTGCATCCTGCCGGTGTCTCCTTCCCGTTCCTGCCCAACCCGAACCTCAAGCCTGAGACCGGAAAGACCTGGGAAGCCGGCCTGAACTACACGGCTGACGGCATCTTCCAGCCGGACGACGCCCTGCGCATCAAGGCCGCTTATTTCAACAACGACGTAACCGACTACATCGGCGGCGTAACCCTTTCGGCTTTCGATCCTCGCAGCGGTTGCCGCCGCGGCGGTTCGATCCCGATCTGTTACCAGTACCAGAACTTCGCCAAGGCCAAGATCAACGGCTTAGAGTTCGAAAGCGTCTATGACGCGGCCTGGGGCTTTGCTGGTCTTTCGGCGTCTGTCATCGATGGTCACACCGTCTCCTACAAGGGCGTACGTGCCGACCTGACCACGGTGCCATCCGCGCAGGTGGCCGCACAGCTCGGCTTCCGCTTCTTCGAAGACAGGCTGACAATCGGCGGCGAAGTCCAATACAATGGCAAGCCTGAAGGCAACGCGGCAGCCCGCGACTACACACTGGTCAACGCCTTCGCTTCCTACAAGGCCAACGACAATCTCAAGGTCGACTTCCGCGTCGACAACATCTTCGACGTCAAATACGCCAACCCGCTCAATGCTACGACCACCTCGACGATCTATGAGCCCGGCGTGACTTTCAAGCTTGGCGCGACGATGCGCTTCGGAGGTTGACCATGAAAGCGAAGTCGCTTGCCCTGTTTGCCGCCCTCGCCGCCTTCCCTGCCGGCGCGGGTCCTGCATTTGCCCAGCAGGCGGCTTCGCTTTCCCTGGAGCTGAATGGTGCGCAGCCATCCGACAAGGGCTGCCGCCTGACCTTCGTGGTCACCAACAACCTCAGCGCCGATCTTAGCAAGGCCGCCTTCGAGATCGCCTTGTTCAACGAAGCCGGCGTCGTCGACCGCATGACCGTGCTCGACTTCAAGGAACTGTCAGCCGGCAAGACAAAGGTGACGCGTTTCGATCTTTCGGGTACGACTTGTACGAAGATCAGCCGCGTGCTGGTCAACAGCGCTACGGAATGCGTCGGCCAGGGCGTCGAACCTGCCGCCTGCATGCGCGACCTCAAGACCAGCAGCAAGGCGGGCATCACCTTCGGGGTCTGAGTTTCCGTCATGAACAGGAACTTGGACTTTGGACCCGCAGCCGGCTTTTCTGAACAGAGTACCGTTCCAGCCGTCTGCCGGACCGGATACCCCGGAAGCGGACGATCCCCGGATCAGCATTCCGAATGGCGTGCTGCAGCCGGACCGGCCCGAAACCATCAGCCTCGATGAAAGTGCGGATGCCGAGGTCCAGCCAGCTTCTGCAGAGCCAGATCACGCCAGCGAAGCCGCCGGTGCAAAGCGCAAATGGTCGCTGGCGTTTCTTCTTTCGCTCCTCTTCCACGCGGCGGTTGCCGCAATGCTGATCCTGGCGCCAGAGAGCATCCTGCCGCCACGTTCCCTGCTGAGTTCGACGCAAGGTGGTGACGGGCAGGACACCGCCCGGATCGGCAACAGCGAAGCCCCATCCATTTCCGGTGGCCGGCAGCAGCCTGACGTCACCGACGTCACTGTCGTTCCGGAAAGCGAGCTGCAGCCCCCTGGAGAATCCCGACCGAAGCAGGACTCAGCCGCTCAACCAACCAAACTTCCCAAGGACGTGGCAAAACCACCGCAGGGACCTGAGCAGCCAAAACCCGCCGAACCTGCCCCGGAAATCCTTCACGACCGGCAGGTGCAGCCCGACAAGGGCGCTGTCGCACCACAGGAAATGGCGCCGAAGGCGACATTGGAAATCTTGCGACCGGTAATGCCGGAACCGAGTGAGGCAGAGCGAGAACTCATGCAGCAGCAGGCCACTGCGGCACAAAGGCCACTACGGCCAAAATCCATACAGGGCGGGGATGGTCAGGCCCAGTCGGACGCGATGCGCGGCGCGAGTGACGGCCGTGCAGACGGCGAGGCAACATCCACGGGAAAGCGGCACCAGCAAACGGAAACGGGTGACGCAATCACATCCAAGTATGAGGCATTCATTCAAAGAAAGCTGGCTCGCGCCAATCGACAAATTTCTCAGGTGACCCAGGCGGCAGCCACCCGCAATGCCTGGGTAAGCTTTGTCATCAACGAGGACGGCAGCGTCACAGACATTAAGCTGGATAGAAGCTCCGGATCGCAAGCGCTCGACAACTTCGCGGTCACCATGGTGAAGGGAACCGCTCCCTTCCCGCCGATCCCGCCGGAGACTGGGCGTAAACTCTGGCTGGTGCCTATCGAAGTCGGGCCGTTCTGAACTCGCTCCCTCATTTCAACTCCACTCCTGAAAGGAATCACCCATGTACATCGCCATGAATCGCTTCAAGGTGCAGAACGGCTCGGAAGAGGCCTTCGAGGATGTCTGGAAAAACCGCGATTCGTCGCTGTCGGAAATGGCCGGCTTCAAGGAGTTTCACCTGCTGCGCGGCCCGGTCAACGAGACCGAAGGCTACACGCTGTTCGCATCGCATACGGTCTGGGCAAGCCATGACGATTTTATAGCCTGGACGAAGTCGGAGAACTTCCGTGCCGCGCACAAGAATGCCGGCAGCAGCAAGGTCCACTATCTCGGTCATCCGCAATTCGAAGGCTTTTCAGTCGTCGAAGGCGCCTGATCAGCCTCGCCGCAGATCAGCAATGGCGGCGCGATACAACGCCGCCATGTCCTCATCAAAACAGGCGAATATGATTTCCGCCACCGGTACATCTTGCTGAAGAAAATCAGCCACGGTGCTGACCGCAATCCGTGCAGCATCCTCCCTGGGGTAGCGATAGATGCCGGTTGAGATCGCAGGAAAAGCGATTGTCCGGCAACTGTTTGCCACGGCAAGCTCGAGCGACTTGCGATAGCACGACGCCAGCAGGTCGGCCTCGCCCTTGCCGCCGCCCTGCCAAACAGGACCGACCGTGTGAATCACATGTCTGGCTGGAAGCCGATAACCCTTTGTGATCTTCGCCTGTCCGATCTTGCAGCCGTTGAGCATCCGGCACTCCAGTGCCAGTTCCGGGCCAGCCGCACGGTGGATCGCACCATCAACGCCGCCGCCGCCAAGCAACGACGTATTGGCGGCGTTGACGATCGCATCGACCGCCAATTTTGTGATGTCTCCGGTTACCACCTGGAAATGTGCGGTCATTGATCCTTGCCCAGTTCAGGGTACAGCCTATCCTCCTCAGGCAGCCGCGAGCAGACTGGCATTGCCACCCGCGGCGGTGGTATCGACGCAGACTGCGCGCTCATGCGCATAGGCCGCAGGATAAATCACCTCGCTCACCAGTGGCACGATAGGTCCGCTCCGGCTTGCAACGGCCTGACGCAGGCTACGGGTGTCCTCGGGCGCACCGGAAAAGGCGACCACGTCGACTGGCAGCGTATCGATGGCACCAGCATCCATGCGCGCGTCGATGGCAGCGACCGGCAGCCCTTTGCCAGTCAGCACCGACAACGCGGCCGGCGCGCCAGGCGCCACCGCCAGGACGGCATTGCCAGCAGCAAGCGCCTGCACTGCCTGCGCCAGCAGCGTCTCGGCATCCGGTCCAAGTGCCAGCACACGGCCGCGCGGCGTCAGCGACAGCGTATTCGCCTCGCCCGTCGGTCCCGGCAGATCGACTTGGCCGAATTCAAGCCCGGCGGCAGCGCCGATGGCGTCAGCTGCCTTGCCGCGCAGATGCTTGCGCAGGATGGCGATACGGTCCGGTCGCACTGACCACCCGCCAAGCGCCGGATCGGGCATGTTGTCGGCAAGTTCCCTGGCCGACGCCGGACGCGCATCGCTCAGCGTCGTGCCGGCCTCCGGGCCCTTGCGGAAACGCCGCAGGTAGTGCGGACCTCCCGCTTTGGGTCCGGTCCCCGACAGGCCCTCGCCACCAAACGGCTGCGAGCCGACCACGGCACCGATCTGGTTGCGGTTGACATAAATGTTGCCGGCATGGATGCCGTCGACGAAATGCTGTGCCCGGGCGTCGATGCGGGTGTGCAGGCCGAAGGTCAGCCCATAGCCCTTGCGGTTGATGGCCGCGATCACGGCCTCGATCTGGTTGGAGTCGAAGGTGGCAACGTGCAGCACCGGGCCGAACACCTCGCGTTCCATCTCCTCGATGCCTTTGACACGGAACACCGCGGGCGCCACGAACCGGCCGTCCGTCGGGATGCCGAGTTGTGCGATCGTGCGCCCCTCGCCAGCCATCTTGGCGCTATAGTCCCTGATCGACTTCTGTGCCTCGTCGTCGATGACCGGGCCGACATCGGTCGAGATCTGCCACGGATCGCCAATGCTGAGCGCATCCATCGCACCCTTCAGCATTTCCAGCATCTTGGCCTCGACGTCCTTCTGCACGTAGAGCACGCGCAAGGCAGAGCAACGCTGACCGGCACTCTGGAAGGAAGAAGCCAGCACGTCGCGGATCGCCTGCTCCGGCAACGCGGTGGAATCGACGATCATGGCGTTCAGCCCGCCAGTCTCGGCAATCAGCATGGCATCGGGCGCCGCCGTCCTGGCCAATTGGCGTTCGATCAGCTTGGCCACGTCGGTCGAGCCGGTGAAGCAGACGCCCGCAATGCGCGGGTCGGCGGTCAGCGGCCCACCGACGTTCGGGCCGTCCCCCGGCAGCAGCTGGATCACATCTTCCGGCACCCCTGCCTCACGCAGCAGCTCGACTGCGCGAAAGGCGATCAGCGGTGTCTGCTCGGCCGGTTTGGCGATCACGGTGTTGCCGGTGACAAGGGCGGCAGCGATCTGGCCAGTGAAGATGGCAAGTGGAAAATTCCACGGCGAGATGCAGACGATGGCGCCCCGCGCCTGCGTGCCGGTTTCTGCCTGGGCGGCCTGTGTTGCATAATAACGCAGGAAATCCACGGCTTCGCGCACTTCCGCGACGCCATCGGCCAGCGTCTTGCCAGCCTCGCGGGTGGCAAGCGCGAAGAATTCGACGGCGTGTTTCTCGTAGAGATCGGCAGCACGGGCAAGGATGGCTGCCCGTTCGCCGACCGGCCGCTTCGCCCAGGCCGGCTGCGCCTCGACCGCGAAACGCACGGCCGTCGGCACCTGCTTGGCTGCGGCCTCGACGACCGTGCCGACGATTTCGGATGGCCGCGCAGGGTTGACCACCGGCCGTTCCTGACCATAACCGGCCGCGCGTGTGATCGGCTTCGCGGTCCAATGGTTGGCGCTGGAAAAAGCCGCCCTGGCTTTGTCGATCTCGGTCAGCGTCACGATATCGGTGATGTCCCAGCCCTTGGCGTTGCGTCTGCCGGCGCCAAAGATCGCCGCGGGTTTCGCGATGTTAGGGTTGGCGGCAGATTCCTGCGTCTCGACGGCTTCAAGCGGATCGCGTGCGATCTCTTCCGGCGCGACGTCTTCGTCGGTCAGCTGGTGCACGAACGAGGAGTTGGCGCCGTTCTCCAGAAGGCGTCGCACGAGATAGGCAAGCAGGTCAGAATGCGCGCCGACGGGTGCGTAGATACGGCAGCGCGTCCCTTCGGCCTTGCGGATCGCTTCATGCAGTTGCTCGCCCATGCCATGCAGACGCTGGAATTCGAAACTGTCGCGATCTGACGCCATCGACAGGATTGCCGCCGCCGTATGCGCGTTGTGTGTGGCAAACTGCGGATAGATCCGATCGGTCATGCCAAGCAGCTTGCGTGCACAGGCGAGATACGAGACGTCGGTGTTCACCTTGCGCGTGAAAACCGGATAGCCGGTGAGACCGAGTGTCTGTGCGCGCTTGATCTCGGTGTCCCAGTAGGCGCCCTTGACCAGCCGCACCATGATCTTGCGGTCGAGCTTGGTAGCCAGCGCATGCAGCCAGTCGATGGTGAAAGCAGCGCGCGGACCATAGGCCTGCACCACGACACCGAAACCGTTCCAGTCGGCGAGTTCCGGACCGCCGAGAACGCGCTCGATGACATCCAGCGAAAGATCAAGCCGGTCGGCCTCTTCGGCATCGATGTTCAAGCCCATGCGCGCCTTGCGCGCGGCACGCGCCAGCGACAGCAGCCGGTCGGCCATCACCGGCAGCATCGTCTCCTTCTGCGCGACCTCATAGCGTGGATGCAGCGCCGAGAGCTTCACCGAGATGCCGTGGTTCAGGCGGATGTCGTCACCCTTGGCGCCAGGGGCCAGTGAAGCGATGGCGTCGGCATAGGCCTTCAGGTAGCGCAGCGCGTCGTGTTCGGTGCGTGCGGCCTCGCCCAGCATGTCGAAGGAATAGAGATACCCCTTCTGCGTCATAGACTTGCCACGCTTGACCGCCTCGGCGATGGTGCGGCCGAGAACGAATTGTTCGCCCATTTCGCGCATTGCCGCCGCGACGGCCTTGCGGATCACCGGCTCGCCCAGCCGCCGCACCATGGAACGCAGCGTACCTTCGATGCCGCCTTCGCCTTCGTCGAGCACACGGCCAGTCAGCATCAGCGCCCAGGTCGACGCGTTGACGAAGATCGAGGACGACGAGCCGGAATGCGACGACCAGTCATGCGGCGCGATCTTGTCGGCGATCAGGTCGTCCATCGTCTCGGCATCCGGGACGCGCAGCAGCGCTTCCGCCAGACACATCAGCGCCACGCCTTCCTTGGTCGAGAGTCCGTAAGCCGAGAGGAAAACCTCCATCAGCCGTGGATCGGACGACCCGCGCACCGCACGCACCAGGTCGGCAGCACGCCTGGAGATCGCCTTGCGCTCATCCACCGACAGCCCAGTGGCCGCGGCCAGCCGCTTCACGGCCTCGCCTTCATCTGGGAGATAGTTGGCACGGATCTGCTGGCGGATGGTGGCGAGCGCGGGCATGGCGGTCCTTTGAAAGCGCAGGTTTGAGGGTCCGCTGACGGGTCACCGGACCGGATGGTGAAAACTAGCACGGCGCCGCGTTTCCATCGGTCCAAATAGCTGGCAATGGCAGTCTATACGAACTATGAATGGCATCATTAGCGACATTTTGGGCTATAAAATTGACCACAGAAGACCAATTAGACCGCCTTGACCGCAACATTCTTTCCGCCTTGGCCAGAAGCGGCCGCCAGTCGATGTCGGAACTGGCCGCAAAGGTCGGGCTGTCCAAGACACCGGTACAGGCGCGCGTCAAACGGCTGGAGAAGGACGGCTTCATCAAAGGCTATGCGGCAATCATCGATCGCGAGCGCATGGGCGAAGGCCATGTCGCCTTCGTCCAGGTGAAGCTGTCGGACACCCGTTCCAGCGCACTGGACGCCTTCAACCGCGCCGTGCAGGCCGTTCCCGAGATCGAACAATGCCACATGATAGCCGCGAGCTTCGATTATCTCCTCAAGGTGCGGACCCGCGATATTGCCGCCTACCGGCGCGTTCTGGGCGAACGCATCTCTGCATTGCCGCATGTCGCACAGACCTCGACCTTCGTGGCGATGGAGACGGTCAAGGACCGCTAGGCGCCCTGGGGAATCATGGCGAAAGCGTTTTCAGGAATGCCACGAGTGCCGCCCGCTCCCGCTCGGACAGTTGCAGAGGGTGTACCTCCGAAACACCTTCGACGCTGAGCGGTGCCTTTGCATAGTGTGCCACCACCTCTTCGAGCGTGCCGAACTGGCCGGCATGCATGTACGGTGGCCGGCCCGCGACGGCACGCAGGGATGGCGTCTTGTAGGCCCGGACCAGTTCCGGCTTGTCGCGTACCATAAACTTCAGTTCGCCACAGGCTTCCGGGCTACCATCGCGGTAGGTGCCAAGGCAGTTGAACGGATCGGCTTCGACTTGGGCTACCGCATCGACACGGCCGCGATCGGGCGGCAGGTCCACCACCGGTGGCACCCCGGTGTTGTGGAAGGCGTGATCGGTGAACAGCGGACCATTGTGGCAGGTCGAACAGCTCGCTTTGCCGATGAACAGTTTCAGCCCCTGGATTTCCTCGGGCGAAAAGACAGCGTCATCCTTCGGCTCCTGCCCCACAGCAAGAGCTGCAGCAAAACGGTCGAACCGCGCCTTCCTGGGATTGATGGAGCGTTGAAAAGCGGCCAATGCCTTGCCGATATTGGCAAAGACACGGTTGATGCCATCCCGCTGCCCGTCACTCATCCCGCTCCAGGCCGATTGTTCCGCAGCGGATCCAACGGGGCTGGCATTGGCAGGCACGTTGGCAAAATCGGGCAGCGGCCCGAAAATGCGTTCGTAGCGTTCGCCGAACCGCGCCTTGACGTAACGCGCGTAGGCGGCGCGGTTACCAGCCTGTTCAAGTGGATTTTCCAGTGGCACCAGCGCCTGTGCCCACAAGCTGTCGCGACGACCGTCCCAGAACAGCCAGGGGCTGTAGGCAACGCCGGCAAGCGGCTGGGTGCGCCGGTTGGTGCGCCCCACCCCCATTCCCTGAGCAAGGCCATCCTGGAACTGCTGGCCGATCTGGTGGCAGGACGAACAGGCAACCGTACCGGTCGGACTCAACGAAAAGTCGAAAAACAGGGTCGCACCCAGCGCCGCCGCGCCGGGATTGTCGGCATAACGGTTTGTGGTATCGGGTTTCAGCGGCGGCAAGGCGCTCAGCGCCAGGCTGGCGATGGTCCTTTTCTCGGCTTCCGAGAATTGCGGCCTGCCACAACCGGCAACAACAGCTGCCAGCGACAGGACAAGGGCTATGCCGAAGGCGTTTTTCACGGGACCGCGGAGACGCTCCAATCCTTTGTTTTTACGCAATTCCGAACGGAAAACCGTTACGAACTTCTCCCGGAATTGCGCTGGAAAACGCTTCATGCTCACAACACGATGTTGAACACCACGGTATCTGATCCGGCTGGTGCCGAAATGCCCAGTTTCAGTTGCCACCAACCGCTCATCGAGAACTTCACACCCGAAATCCGATACCGGCCTTCGCCCAGATAGTCCGTCATCCGTGGGCTGGTCGGCAAGCCATGCGCATGCTGCGGCATACCGCCGGCGATCTCGATCGTCGCATTCTCCACAGGCTGGCCTGCGCCAGTCTTCAGCGTCAGCACCCAATCCTGCAATTCGTTCTGCCTGGCTGCCCCGCCTTGCGGCACGAAGGTCGCGACGAACATGCCCTTCTCGCTGCCCCGAGTCTGTCCGGTTTCCGGCGCGGCGGCGGGCGGCGTGCTGGGCGCAGTCATGTAGACCACAGCCAGAACGCCGAGCACGACTGCGACAAGTCCTATGCCCGCAACCAGATAACGCCAGAAAGGTGCCAATGAAGCCCCACATCATGCCTGTGAACGTCAGCAACTGCGCCTAGCATCCCGTCCGCTTGTGGGAAAGTGTGTCGGTGGCACAAACGGCTTGAAGCAGGCATGGCGCGCGCCTCGACAAAAAGCTACAGCGGATCGCTCAGGGAGATGAGGTGATGTCAAAGGGTGTCGCCGCGATCGGCGAATGCATGCTGGAACTGTCGGGCCAGGACGGGCCTGACTGGCGGCTGGGTTTTGCCGGCGACACATTCAACACGCTGTGGGCGTTGGCCGCACTCACTGACGGCTCAGCGACCTATGTCTCCGCCTTCGGCGACGATCCCTTCTCCCATCGCCAGATCGAGTTCTTCACTGAGAACGGCATCGGCGTTGGCACAAGCCCCGTCATTACGGGTGCGCGGCCCGGCCTCTATGCGATCACGCTCGACGGCGCGGAGCGATCCTTCACCTACTGGCGCTCTGATTCGGCAGCACGCCAACTGGCCACTAGCCCAGATTCCTTAAAGAAAAATCTGGAAAATCAATCTCTTATATACTTTTCCGGAATCACTTTGGCAATTCTGGATCCGGACGCGCGCATGACCTTGCTCGATGCCATTTCCAGCGCACGGACAAGCGGAAGCCGGATCGCCTTCGACCCCAACTATCGGCCGCGCCTTTGGCCGGATCGCGAAACCGCGCAGGCTGCGATCGCCGATGCGCTTGCTGTCAGCGATATCGCTTTGCCCACCTTCCCCGACGAACGGATGCTGCATGGTGACCACACGCCCAGGGAGACCGCCGAGCGGATCGGCAAATCGGTACGCGAAGTAGTCGTCAAGAATGGCGAGCTGCCGGCCCTGGTTTCCGTCGGTGCGGAGTGGCAGGAGGTTGCCGCCATCCATGTCGCCAAGCCTGTAGACACCACTGGTGCCGGTGATTCCTTCAACGGAGGTTATCTCGCCGCCCGGCTCATCGGCTTGGCGCCTGCCGACGCTGCTCGCCGGGCCCACCGCGTCGCCTCAAGGGTGGTACAGGTGCGCGGCGCGCTGGCCCCGTTCGATATGCTGCGGGAGGCATTCGGCGATGAGAGCAATCCCAGGAAAAGTGTATAGCGGTTTTCCGTCCGGATTTGCCTCAACAGAAAGATGGATGGCGTCACTGTCTCGGTGAAACGGTGAACCGCTTCCACCGGCGGGCGGTTCTACCCCAGGCGGAACCGGTATTCCGTCACGTGATGATAGGTTTCGCCAGGCAGAAGCGTCGCCGGCGGAAAATAGGACCGGTTGGGCGCATCAGGCCAGACCTGCGCCTCCAGGCACAGGCCCGAAAAGCGGTGATAGTCCAACCCACCAAGCCCGGGCACCGCTGGTGCGATGTATTCCCCCCCATAAAGCTGCACGCCCGGCTCTGACGTCCACACTTCCATTTCGACACCGGAGGCAGCGCCTTGCACCCAGGCCGCCTGCCGCATCGGTCCGCGTGCCGCGGCCAGACAGAAGTTGTGGTCGTAGACGAACTGCTTGCCTTCGCTGCGCATCGTGCGCGCCTGGCGAAAATCGAGCGGCGTGCCGTCAACCGGCTGCACGACACCGGTGGGGATCATGTCGGCATCGACGGGCAGATAGGCTCCGGCCGGGATCATTATGCGATGATCCAGAACGTCGCCCGCACCCCCGTCGTCCAGATTGAAATAGGAGTGCTGGGTTAGATTGCACACCGTGGCTTCGTCGGCCGTAGCCGTGAACTCCACCGACAGCGTGCCCGGAATCTTCAACCGGTAGGTGCAGGTCACATCCAGCGCACCGGGAAAACCCATCGTTTCTGCCGGATCGTGCAGGCTCAATGTGACGAAGTCCCGCCCGTGCAGGGAAACCTCCCAGGCACGGCCCGCATAGCCGCCTGTGCCGCCGTGCAGCGTATGCTTGCCCAGGAAATTGCGATCGGCCTGATGACGCAGGCCGGCCAGCGTGAACCGGCCGTCATGGATACGATTGGCAAATCGGCCCACGACCGCGCCGAAATAAAGAGTGTCCTTTTCGTAGGCCTCGAACCTGTCGAAACCCAGCACCAGTGGTGCGTCGTGGCCGGCAAGGCGTAGATCCTGGATGACTGCGCCCCAGTTGAGGATGTTGGCCGAAAGCCCGCCGCCGCGGATGATGAAGCGGCGGATCGCCTCCCCCGCTTGCGTGGTTCCGAAGTGTTCGCCGTCTTTCATGCAGCTGACGCGGGTCGGCCAGTCAAACCGCCCCGCTTGCCGATCAGAGGCCGAGGCCGCCGATGCAGACATACTTGGTATCGAGATAGTCCTCGATGCCCTGATGTCCGCCTTCCTTGCCGAGGCCGGATTCCTTGACGCCACCGAATGGTGCTTCCGGCGTCGTGATCAGACCTTCGTTCACACCGACCATGCCGTACTTCAGGCCTTCCATGACCCGGAAGGCACGGCCGAGATCGCCCGTATAAAAATAGCAGGCCAGTCCGAATTCGGTGTCGTTGGCAAGTGCAACCGCTTCGTCCTCGGTCGTGAACTTGAACACCGGCGCAACGGGCCCGAAGATCTCTTCCTTCATGAACATCATGTCGGGCGTCGCGCCGCTGATGACGGTCGGTTCGAAGAACGATCCACCAAGAGCATGCGGTTTGCCACCAGTTTCGACCTTGCCGCCCTTGGCCTTGGCGTCGGCCACGAACTCAGCTGTCTTCAGCGCTGCCTTCTCGTCGATCAACGGCCCCTGCTGCACCCCCTCCTCGAGGCCGGAACCGACCTTCAGCTTGGCAGTCGCAGCCGCCAGCCTCTCCACGAACTTGTCATGGATGCCGGCCTGCACGAAGAAGCGATTGGTGCAGACGCAGGTCTGGCCGGAATTGCGGAACTTCGCGGTGATCGCGCCTTCGACGGCGCGGTCGAGATCGGCATCGTCGAACACGATGAAAGGCGCATTGCCGCCGAGTTCCATCGATACCTTCTTGACCGTCTTGGCGGACTTCTCGATCAGCATCTTGCCGACAGGGGTCGAGCCGGTGAAGGTGATCTTCTTGACCAGCGGGTTGAAGCAGAGTTCGTCGCCGATTTCGCCTGCAGCGCCTGTGACGATGTTGACCACGCCCTTCGGGAAGCCGACTTCCTCTGCCAGCGCGCCCCAGGCCAGCGCCGAGTAAGGCGTCTGCGTGGCGGGCTTGACGACGGCGGTACAGCCTGCGGCCAGTGCCGGTCCCAGCTTGCGGGCCAGCATGGAGGACGGGAAGTTCCAGGGCGTGATGGCGGCAACGACCCCGACCGGTTCCTTGGTGACGATGATGCGGCGATCGGCCCAGGGCGACGGCACGACATCGCCATAGGTGCGGCGGCCTTCCTCAGCGAACCACAGCACATAGGCTGCCGATGAGCCGACCTCGCCGCGGGCCTCGAACAGCGACTTGCCCTGCTCGGTGGTCAGCAGTTCGGCCAGCGCGTCCTGATTGTCCATGATGGCGTCGTGCAGCTTGCGCAGCAGCTTCGAACGCTCGAGCGCCGATGTCTTGCGCCAGGTGAGGAAAGCAGCGTGCGCGGATTCGATGGCGCGGCGGGTCTCGGTGGCACCGGCCTTCGGCACGGTACCGATCTTCAGGCCGTTGGCCGGGTTGGTCACGTCGATGGTCTGGCCGGAATCGGCCTGTACCCATTCGCCGTTGATGAGATTGGCCTGCCGCATGAAATGGCTGGTTTTCTGAAGCATGGTCTAGCCTCCCTTCGGCCGCGCGCGGACCGGTCATGAATAGGTCGATGGGTGTTTTCGGCGTCACTGCCGCAACTGGACCACCGCTCTTACTCCAGAGCCGGCCCAACGATCAATCGCCATAGCTCAAACTAAGCACTGGGCCAGCACAAATCCAGCCCTAGCCAAACAGATGGGCGGTAACTGCCAGCCAGAACGAAGTCGTGACGACCGCACAGGCGGTAGCAAGCGTCATCTGGTTGGACGCAAGCCCTTGCCCGGTCTCGAATTGCACGGCAATCAGATAGGAGTTGATGCCTGACGGCAGTGCAGCCACGAGAACGGCGACCTGGGCGGTCAAAGGTGGCAGATCGGCCAGCCACACCAGAAACAGTGTGATCGCTGGCATCATGAACAACTTCAGCACCGAAAGGGCAACAGCCGGGCCGATATGCCCGGTAATGCCGAAGCGATTGAGTCCAAGCCCCATGGCGAACAGCGCCACTGGAGCCGCCGTTCCACCCAGCGCCTCAGCCAACCGCGACACCAGTCCAGGCAGCGGAATTCCGGTCAATCGCCAGATGAGCCCCGCCAGGATGCCGATGATGAGCGGATTGATCAGCAGCTTGTGCAGGAAACGACGCAGCACTCGCAATGGATGCAGCCCCGTGGTCTTGCCGTCGCCGAACAGTTCGAACAGCACGATCGAGGCCATCATCATGATCGGCAAGTGCACTGACACCAGCAGTGACAGCACCTCGAACCCCTGTTTTCCGTAAACACCAAGGATGAATGGCACGCCAAGCAGCACGACGTTGGAGTAAGCCGCCGAAACGCCGCCAACAATGCCAATACGACTGTCTCGACCGAACAGGCGTGTGGTGACCAGATGGCCGGCCACCCAGGTCAGCGCGACGGCGGAAAAATAGGTTCCCCACAATATCCATGGTGCCGAGCCGTGAAAATCGGACTTGACCATGGTTTCGAACAACAGCAGCGGCATCGCGACGCCGACGGCGAACTCAGCCACCCCTTCCGCGCTTTGTGCCTTGAGATACCCTGTGAGCCCGGCGATATAGCCCAGCGCCACAAGGCCGAAGACGAACAGGACTGTTTCAGTAAGCGGCGACATCATTTCCCCCGACAGTCGACTGATAGGAGAGCGTTCCCAGCACTGCAACAGCCACGCCCCAGGCATCTCTGGCGCATGCCTATTGTCGCAGCCGTCAAAACCTGTGCCTGCTTGCCTTCCTGCGAGCTTTGCGATCCCTATATGCCCCATACCGGCGTCGATGGGACGCCGGAAAGGGTCCTGATGCTTCGCTTTTTCCTTGTCCTGTTGCTGTTCCTGACTCCCGTCTCCGCCTCAGCGACGGATGCCGGTTGGGCACTGCTCAGGGCCGGCGGACACGTCGTTTTGCTCCGCCACGCCATGGTGACCGGCAATGGCGACCCAGCCGGTTTTGATATCGACAGTTGCGCAACCCAGCAGAAGCTCTCTGAACGGGGCAAGCAGCAGGCGCGCAAGATTGGCGCGCTGTTTGCAGCGCGCGCCGCGCCCATCGACCAAGTGCTGTCCAGCCGCTATTGCCGCGCACTCGACACGGCCGGCATCGCCTTCGAGGACAACAAGGCCGAGAAATTCGAACCGCTCGATCTCCTGTCGAAGGATTCGGCGGCAGCAGCGACGCAGAACGCCGCCGTGGTAAAGGAAGTGGAGAGTTTCACGGGCGACGGTAACCTGGTGATGATCACGCATCTGGAGAATATCCAGGCGCTGACTGGCGCAGGCGCTCGCGAAGGAGAAGCAGTGATCGTCGGCATCGACGGCGAGAAGCTGCGGGTGCTCGGCCGCATCATCTTCTGAAGGCTTGAGCAGTAGATACTTTCCAGCAAAGCTGCTGTGACTTTGCCAAAACTGCAACAATCAATGTCTGGCTGTCGCAAGACCAGGTTCGGACACCGAGAAGACCCCTCCCTGCCTTTCAGTTACCTTGGACCTGCTTGCCTTCCCTTGCGACACGCGGCGATAATATGCTTGTGCAAATACGTTTCTTGACATCCGCGTGGCACATTCGCCCTTTTCCTGCCATGCAAAACGGATTAGAGAGCGCGACAACCTCCAACACTGAATCCGCTCCGCTCGAAGGAATTGCCCGTGTCCACGACATTTGAAAAAGTTGCCAAAATCATTGCCGACACGAGCGAAATCGACATCGACACCATCACGCCTGAGAGCCATACCATCGACGATCTCGGCATCGACAGCCTCGATTTCCTCGATATCGTTTTCGCCATCGACAAGGAATTCGGCATCAAGGTTCCGCTCGAGAAGTGGACCCAGGAAGTCAACGACGGCAAGGCATCGACCGACGAATATTTCGTCATGAAGAACCTGTGCGCGAAGATCGACGCGCTGGTCGCCGCCAAGAGCGCTGCCTGACAATCGGCGGGCCGGCGCGATGGCTGCCCTTGACGGGCGCCGCGCGCTGACCCACAAACCGCCCATGAAATCCCACGACGTCGTCATCACCGGCATCGGCCTCGTTTCCTCCCTCGGGGAAGGCCCGGATGCGCACTGGCAGAAACTGACGGCCGCGGGCACCAAGCCCGTGCTCGATGCGGAGCGCTTCGCTCCCTACACCGTCCATCCCCTGCCCGAGATCGACTGGAACCTGCAGATCGTCAAGCGCGGCGACCAGCGCCAGATGGAAACCTGGCAGCGACTGGGCACCTATGTGGCCGGCCTTGCACTCGACGATGCCGGCATCAAGACCGACGAAGCTTTGTGTTCCACCATGGACATGGTGGTGGCTGCTGGTGGCGGCGAGCGTGACGTGGCGGTCGACAACGACATCCTGGCCGCTTCCGAGAGCCGAAGTGATTTCGATATCCTGCTCAACGAGAAGCTGACCACCGAACTCAGGCCAACGCTGTTCCTGGCACAGTTGTCCAACCTGCTCGCCGGCAACATCTCGATCGTGCACAAGGTCACCGGTTCTTCGCGCACATTCATGGGAGAGGAAGGTGCTGGCGTCGCCGCTGTCGAAACGGCCGCCGCCCGCGTTCGGTCCGGCCAGTCGACACACATGCTGGTCGGCGGTGCGTTCCAGACCGAACATCCCGACATGCTGCTCGGCTATGAGCTTGGCGCCTATCTGCACAGGGGTAGCTGGAAGCCGGTCTGGCAGCGTTCCGGTTCCGAAGGCGGAGGCGTGGTTTCAGGCTCGGGCGGCGCGTTCCTCGTTTTGGAAAATCGCGAGCATGCCGAGAAGCGCGGCGCCCGCATCTATGCAGAGCTTGGTCCGGTCCGCTCTGGGCGCGCGCGCCGCAAGCGCGGTGAACTCGGCTCGACCATCGAAACCCTGCTCAAGGCAGCCAACCTGCCACAGGGCCAGGTCTTGGCGCTTTCCGGCGCGTCCGGAGGTCATGCCGCCACGTTGGCTGAGAAGGCAGCGATCGATGCGCATGCCGGCCTGACCGCACGCGGCTTCGGCACGCTGACCGGCCACATGAAGGAAGCGCAATTCCCGTTTGCGGTAGCGCTTGCTGCCATGGCCGTCCACAACAGGGCGCCCTATCCTGTCTTCGATGCGGCATCTGAGCGCAATTTCGACGGAATCCCCGAGCAGGTACTGGCAACGGCGGTCGGCTATCACCAATTCGAGGGCCTGGCGCTGGTCAGCGCCGCTTGAGCGGAATGCGCCGGCCGGAAGACGGCATGGTGTGTCGCCGCCGCAAGGCAACGAGAGCGTTTCCGTTCTTAACGGAAGCGCGGAAACGCTCTATCTCTTTGTTTTACGCAATCCCGGACGCAAAACCGCTACGCACTTTTGCTGGAATTGCTCTAGGGTCAAGGATTGAGGCATGGCAAAGCTGAAGGATCATCTGGGCAGGCCGGTCGTTGCGGTCACCGGAATTGGCGTCGTCACATCATTGGGCATCGGCAAGGCCGACAATTGGGCAGCGCTGACTGCCGGAAAGTCCGGCATCCATCCGATCACCCGCTTTCCCATCGACCAGTTGAACACCCGCATCTCGGGCATGGTCGATTTCCTGCCGTCGAGCAGCAAGGGCGCAAGCGCCCTCACCTATGAACTGGCAGAAACCGCTGCACATGAAGCGGTCGCTGAAGCCGGCCTCGACCCTGAGAATTTTGGCGGTCCGCTCTTCCTGGCCTCACCACCCGTCGAACTCGACTGGCACGACCGGTTGGCCCTCTACAAGGGCGGCGACCAGCCGGACGCTTCCTATCGCATTCTCGAAGTGGCGCGCGGGCTGAATTCGTCGGACATGTTCGATTCGGCGCAGTTCGGCACCATCGCCGACCGCCTGTCGGATGCTTTCGGCACCACAGGCCTTCCGATCACGCTGTCCACCGCCTGCGCTTCCGGCGCAACCGCCATCCAGCTTGGCGTCGAAGCGATCCGCCGCGGCGAGTGTGATCGGGCACTATCTGTTGGCGCTGATGGCTCGGCCACCGCCGAGGCGTTGATCCGCTTCTCGCTGCTTTCCGCGCTCTCCACCTCCAACGACGTGCCGGAAAAGGCCTCGAAGCCTTTCTCCAAGGACCGTGACGGCTTCGTCCTGGCCGAAGGCTCGGCCGCGCTCGTGCTGGAATCGCTGGAAAGTGCGCTGGCGCGCGGCGCCACTGTGCTCGGAATCCTGCGCGGATGCGGCGAAAAAGCCGACGACTTCCACCGCACCCGGTCCAAGCCGGACGGCTCGCCGGCGATTGCCGCGGTCAAGGCAGCACTCGCCGATGCCGGCCTTTCCGAAGATGAGATCGACTACATCAATGCGCACGGCACCTCGACGCCGGAGAACGACAAGATGGAACATCTGTCGCTATCCACGGTGTTCGGTGAGCGGATCAGCCAGATCCCGATCTCGTCCAACAAGTCGATGATCGGCCATACATTGTCTGCTGCCGGTGCCATCGAGGCCGCCTTCTCGCTGATGACCATGCGCGAAGGCGTCATCCCGCCCACCATCAACTACGACAATCCCGACCCGGCGATTGCGCTCGATGTCGTGCCGAACAAGAAGCGCGAGGCCAAGGTTGGCACGGTTCTGTCCAACTCCTTCGGCTTCGGCGGCCAGAACACCTGCCTTGTCATGGCAAGGGAACCCGTTTAAGGCGCCTCTCAGCAAGGGAATAGGGCAATAGGGAATAGGGCATTTTGTTGCCCTGCTGCCCAACTCCCTTATTGCCCTGTTTAAGACGAACTGGACGCGAGATCATATGCGCGCACTGCAACTCATCGAGGATCGCCGGCTCGAACTGGTCGACGTCGCTCCTCCTCCACCTCCCGCTGTCGGCGAGGTGACGCTGCGCATCAAGGCCGTTGCATTGAATCATATCGATGTATGGGGCTGGCGCGGCATGGCGTTCGCCAAGCGCAAGCTGCCGCTGACCGTCGGCGCTGAGGCTTCCGGGGAAGTCGAAGCGATCGGCCCTGGCGTGTCCAACCTGGTTCCCGGCCAGCTTGTCTCGATCTATGGCGCCCGTACCTGCGGGCTATGCCGCGCCTGCCGTGAGAAGCGCGACAATCTGTGTGAGCATGTCGGGGGCGTGCACGGATTCCACCTCGATGGTTTCGCGCAGGAAAAGATCAACCTGCCGGCTCGCCTCCTGGTTCCAGCCCCTCCCGGCGTTGATGCCATCGGGGCTGCCGTTGCGCCGGTTACCTTCGGCACGGTCGAGCACATGCTGTTCGACAACGCCAGGCTGGAACCCGGCGAAACGATCCTGGTCCATGCCGGCGGCTCCGGCATCGGCTCGGCTGCGATCCAGCTTGCCAAGAAGATCGGCTGCACCGTCATCACCACCGTCGGCTCCAACGACAAGATCGAAAAGGCCAAGGCGCTCGGTGCCGATCACGTCATCAACTACCGCGAAGATCGTTTCGAGGGCGTGGTGCGCAAGATCACCAGGAAGAAGGGCGTCGACGTCGTCTTCGAACATGTCGGCAAGGACACCTGGGCCGGCTCGATGTTTTCCCTGAAGCGCGGCGGCCGCCTCGTCACCTGCGGCTCCACCTCCGGTGTTTCGACCGAAATGAACCTGATGATGCTGTTCCAGCAGCAGTTGAAACTACTCGGTTCTTTTGGCTGCCGCATGGAAAACATGGCGAACGCCATGCAGAAGATGGCTGCAGGCCTCGTCTCGCCTGTCATCGACACCGAGGTCGACTTCGACGGTATCGACGCTGCATTGAAGCGCATGGAAGGTCGCGACGTTTTCGGCAAGATCATCCTGCGCGTGGGCTGATGGCCGACGCGCGCGAACCCATGCTGCGTCCCCTCGTCTACAAGACGCTGCGCGGGCTGAAGGTTGCGGAATACTGGCTCACCGCGCGCGTCGCGATGGCGATCCTGGCGGTCATGCGCATGCTGCCGCCGGACCGCGCCCTCAACTTCATCGATCGCGCGGCTCGCACGATCGGCCGAAAGGTGGGACGTCACCGCGTCGCCATTACCAACCTCAAAAATGCCTACCCCGACAAGAGCGACGCCGAGATCGAAAAGATCGCCTCGGACATGTGGGGCAATATGGGGCGGCTGGCGGGTGAATATGTCTTCCTCGAACAGCTGTTCGACTACGATCCCGATGCCGAGACGCCCGGCCGTGTAGAGGTCATCGGCAAGGAACTGTTCCTGAAGATCCGTGATGAGAAGAAGCCGCACATCTTCTTCACCGCGCATATGGGCAATTTCGAGCTGCTGCCGGTCGCGGCTGCCACGTTCGATCTCTCGGTTTCGGCGCTGTTCCGGGCTCCGAACAACCCTTACCTTGCTGAATATATCTTCCGCACGCGCGCAGCGACGATGGGTGAACTGCTTGCCTCCAAGAACGGCGTCTCCTTTGCCATGGCGCAGGTGCTGGAACGCGGCGGCAATGTCGGCGCCCTCGTCGACCAGAAATTCACCAACGGCGTTCTGTCCACCTTTTTCGACCAGCCATGTCAGACCAGTCCGCTGGTGCCGAAACTGGCCCGTCAGTTCGACTGCGACGTCTATCCCGTCTTCTCGGTGCGCCTGCCCGGCAACCGCTTTAGGCTGACGCTGTGTGACAAGCTCGAATTGCCACGCAATGCCGCTGGTCAGTTGGACGTGGCCGCGATGGTCCAGCTGATGAACGACACTGTCGAGGGCTGGGTGCGGCAGGATCCCGGGCAGTGGATGTGGTTCCACAAACGCTGGCAGATCAGGGGCCGCACGCGCTAGCATCGAAATCCTCGCGCGAATGTGACGAGCATTTCGGACAGGGATCGCTTAAACTCGCAACTTCTGCCACACTTGATCATTAATCTTTGTAATCGACAGTGCGGTCATAGCAGGGCGGCAGGGCGATGACGGACGAACAGACAAGGAAGAAAGACCCGGCGTTATGGACGCCGTGGGGTAGCCAGCAACCGGCAAAGCCAGGTGAGAAATTCGCAGCTTTGCGGCGGTTGGCAAAACGTCTGCGCAGCGTGCGCAAGAAAAAGCTGGCAAAACCGGCGGTCGCCGGCAGCTAGGCCAACCCACCGCGGGTCGACTGTTACGGCATGGGAATTGCGCGCCGAGACCCTAGCCGCCGTAATAGTTCATCACCGTATGACGCGCTTCAGCAAAAAACAGCCAGCGTTCGGTCAGCATCCCGCCGATATGGCTGAGCACAGCCACCACCAGGGCTACGAGCGCCACGCCACCAGCTTCAGCTCCGGCCATAAACGCGGCCAGCACCAGGAAAATCAGTGCTCCCGGCAGCAATCCACCCAATAGGAGGGCGAGCATGCGCAGCTTGGCGGCGTGTTTGCGGACGACACGGAAGCCCATCTCGGTGGTCAGGTAGTTCTCGGTGACATGCGGCCGCTCGAACAGCCGAACGCGACCGATAGCGTCCAGGCCGGTTGCACTTCCTGGTGTCGACAAGGGTTGATGGCTGTCGAGATGGCGCAACCAGGTGATCTTCATCGCCCAGGCCGCAATCAGCAAAACCAGTGCCAGAAGCAACAGCAGGCTCGCCGATCCGCCTCCCGCAATGCCAAAGGCGCTGCCCAGCAACGCCCCCCCAGCCAAGGCGAACAGCAGATAGCTGCCTGTCGTCAGCCGGGTGTGCCAAGCTTGCACCGATTTCAGCGAAGCATAGATCATCGAGGTGCAGAAGACCGTAGCAAGCGACAGTACAGACCCGGCAAGGCCAAGTGGCGCAGAATAGCGCCCCTCGATAACACAGAGCCATGCGGACACGGTCAATGGCACGAACGCCAGAACCGACAGCACGCCTTCGCGCGAGAGCCAACTCGAGCGCCACTGCGAGAATGCCCGCCAGGCGCGCTGCGGGTTGCCGAGATGCAGTGTCGAGGACAGCAGTCCGCCCGCGATGAGGCCCAGCGCGGAAATGTGGGCGACCTTGGTGGCAATTGCTGCCGGATCGAGCAATCCGAACCCCAGAACCACTGCCAGCCCGTAGCCGAGGCCGGACAGCACGGTGAAGGCAATGATGGAGGCTGCCGGATGCATTGGATCAGATACGGTCCAACATGCCGTCGAGCCAGGCAAAGAAACCGGTAGCACCGCTGGTGTCCTCGCCTGTTGTCATCTGGCCGGCGCTCGCAGCCAGCGGCTTCCTTGGCCGGGGTGGCAGATATTTGTTCACCGGGCGCGTCCCCTGCTCCGGCATCAGGTCGATGCCACCCCGCTCGGCAACCATGATCGAAACGGCAGAGGACGAATCTCCGAGATCGCCGAAGTGGCGGGCATTGGCCGGGCAGGTTCGCACGCAGGCCGGCTGCCGGTCCACTTCCTCCATGGTCTCGTTATAGATGCGGTCGATGCACAGCGTGCATTTCTTCATCACACCGGCGGCCAGATCCATCTCGCGCGCACCATAAGGACACGACCAAGCGCAGAGACCGCAGCCGATGCATTTTTCCTCATCGACCAGCACGATCCCGTCCTCGGCGCGCTTGTAGGAAGCGCCGGTCGGGCACACGGTCACGCAGGGCGCGTCTTCGCAATGCAGGCAGGATTTCGGGAAGTGCACGATACGCGCCTCACCTGCCTCCCCGACGATCTCGCCGCCCTCCGGCACCACCTCGAAGGAATGCACACGGTTCAGCCAGGCACCCGAAACATCGGCCCCATAGGGCTGTTGGTCCGACAACGCGGCGCCATACCCTCCGGTATTCCATTCCTTGCAGTTCACCACGCAGGCATGGCAGCCGACGCAGACATCGAGGTCAATGACGAGGCCGAGCTTCTTGGCAGCTGGCAGTGCGGGCAGGCTGGTCATTGCGCCCACTCCTGCCCGTAGCGCAGTTCCTTCGGACTCGGCGACTCGCCATCCGGCTCGGCGATGCCCGGAAAATGCGGTTCGCTCACGGCGCCCTTGTCGGCTTTCTCGATACGAACTCTGAGATCGTACCAGGCTGCCTGCCCGGTGATCGGATCGGAATTCGACCAGCGGTGCCCGCCTTGCCTTGGCGGTAGAAGTTCGTGGATCAGGTGATTCATCAGGAAGGATTTTTGCGCCTCCGGAACGTTGCGTTGCAGCCCCCACGCCCCTTCCCGCTTGCCGATGGCGTTCCAGGTCCACACCGTCGAGGAATTCACCGCCTCCATCCGCGCCACCGGCACCTTGATGCGGCTGTGGTGCGAGATCAGCCAGACCCAGTCGCCATCAACGAGCCCCAGTCGCTCGCAGATCGCCCCCGGAACGTAAAGTGCGTTGGCGGTGTGGATCTGCCTCAGCCACGCATTCATCGAACCCCAGGAATGATACATCGCAGCCGGGCGCTGGGTGATGGCGTGGTAGGGAAATTCCGTGCTGTCCACCATCGCCTCACCGAGTGGCCGATACCAATCGGGCAACGGATCGAACACATCGAGAATACGCTGCCGATGCGTTTCCGGTGCCAACGGCTCGCGCACGCCTTCCGCGGACAGTCGGAACTTCTGCAGCGCTTCCTGGTAAAGCTGGAATGTCACCGGTTGCGGCGTATCGAAAAAGCCCATGCGTACAGCAAAGTCCTGATAGGCTTGGTTGGCATGTTTGAAGAACTGCGCTTCCAGCGGAATATGCGCTGAGAAGAACGAGCCATTTTCGATATAGCGTTGCAATTGCTCGGGATTTGTCGCACCGCGCCCGACGCGATCACCTTTCAGGCCGCGGAATCCCGCCAAAGGACCAATGCCCGGCCGACGCTCGTGGCGGACGATGTAGTCGGCATAATCCGTGTACAACGGCTTGCCGTGATTGTCGGCGAAGCCGGGCAGGCGCAGCCGCGCGCCGAGATCGATCAGCACGCTCTGGAAACCGCGCACATTGCGGTCCGGCTCGATCACTGGCCAGCGGATGGCATCCTGCACGGCATCGGGTTCCGAAATCGGCCGATCGAGCAGCGAGATGCAGTCGTGGCGTTCGAGATAGGTCGTGTCGGGCAGGACGAGGTCGGCATAGGCGACCATCTCGGAAGCATAGGCGTCGGAGTAGATGATCTTCGGGATCTTGTATTCGCCGGTCGCCGGGTCCTTGTCCTCCAGCATACGGATCACGCCTGCCGTGTTCATTGAGGAATTCCAGGCCATGTTGGCCATGTAGAGGAACAGCACATCGACCGGGTACGGATCGCCGGCATGGGCGTTGGCGATCACCATGTGCATCAGCCCGTGCACCGAGAACGGCGAATCCCAGGAGAACGCCTTGTCGATGCGCGCCGGTCGCCCTTCGGCATCGACGAGGAGGTCCTCGGGGCCGCGCGGAAAGCCGAGATGCGGCCCCGAAAGCGGCTTGTTGGAACCGAAATGCTCAGCCCTGCCATGCGGCGTCGGATGCGCCGACACCGGTTTTGGATATGGCGGCTCGAAACGGAAGCCGCCGGGACAATCGACGGCTCCGATCAGCACCTGCAGCATGTGCAGTCCCCGCGCTGTCTGGAAGCCGTTGGAGTGGGCAGACAGTCCGCGCATGGCATGGAACGACACCGGCCGCCCGACAAAGCCTTCGTGCTGTTGCCCGTGCACATCCGTCCACGGCTGGTCGATCGTAATCGCCTCGTCGAAGGCCACGCGCGCGATTTCCGCTGCGAGCCCGCGGATCGTGTCTGCCGCGATGCCGGTTTCATCCGCCACGGCTTCCGGGGCGTATTTCGGGTCGAGGTATTTTTCCGCCAGCAGTTGAAAGGACGGCACCGCGAAGCGGCCATCGGCGAGTCGCACACGACCGGAGAGCGCAGCCCTTGCTCCTTTGGCTCCGATCGCGACGACCTGCTCGGTCACGCTCTCGAAGACCAGTGGCCTGCCCTCGCCATCGCGCGCGAACAGGCCATGCCCGGCAGTGCCCGGAGCATCGATGACCAGCCAGGCGGCGTTTGAGTAACGCACCAGATAGTCGACATCGATCCGGCGCGCCTTGAGCAGTTCATGCACGATCGCGAGGATCAGCAGCCCATCCGTACCTGGACGAATACCGATCCAGTTGTCTGCGACCGCCGAATAGCCGGTACGCACCGGGTTGACCGACACGAAGCGAGCACCATTCTGCTTCAGCTTGGCTATGCCCATCTTGATCGGGTTGGAATCATGATCCTCGGCGACGCCGAACAGCACGAACAGCTTGGTCCGATCCCAGTCCGGTGCCCCGAACTCCCAGAAAGCGCCACCGATGGTCATGATCCCGGCAGCCGCCATGTTGACCGAGCAAAAGCCGCCATGCGCGGCATAGTTCGGCGTGCCGAACTGCTGAGCCCAGAAACCGGTCAGCGATTGCGACTGGTCCCGGCCGGTGAAGAAGGCAAGCTTCTTGGGGTCGTCCTGGCGAACGCCATCCAGCCAGCTGGTAGCGATCTGAAGCGCCTCGTCCCAGCTGATTTCCTCGAACTTGCCCGAGCCGCGCGGCCCTACCCGTTTCAAGGGCGCGCGCAACCTGGCTGGCGCGTAGTGCTGCATGATGCCGGCCGAGCCCTTGGCGCAAAGCACACCCTTGTTGACCGGATGGTCGCGGTTACCCTCGATGTAGCGGATCTTGCCGTCCTTGATGTGCACGTTGATGCCGCACCGGCATGCGCACATGTAGCAGGTTGTCTTGCGAACCTCGTCGGCAACCGGCTTCGACAGCGCCACCCTTTCGGTTTGATTCATCAATCGGGTTCCTCCGGCTTGGAGCGTACCGACCCGGGCAAGGAAAGGAAATGCGCGAAGGACGTTCCCGACAGTAATTTCGTTCATGAACAGATCACAGCCGAGCATGATCTCCCATCGTCCTGATAATCCGGGAAAATAACCTATCGGGCACCCAACCTGTCCGCATGGCTGGTTGCGCCAACTCTCTTACATCCGTTGAACCATCGCCTGCGGCTGCGTTGACTTGCCACGGCATCGTCCTAGCTTCGATCGCGCAGCCGGATGGAACGGGGGTGCTTCCGGCTGGGGCGGACGCCGCCAATGGCGGCCAGAAAGGACTAAACGTGTTACAGAATCATACACTTAACGGATTGAGTCGGCGTAAGCTGCTCACGCTCATTGGCATGACGGCGGGGTCTGCTGCCATGTATCAGGCAATGACCACGATGGGCCTCGCGGCCGAGTCCGGCTACAAGGGGCGCATCAAGCTGGAAGGCGATCCGAAAGGCAGCACCGTGCTGATCCTCGGGGCCGGCCTTGCCGGCATGACGGCAGCGCTGGAACTGCGTCAGGCTGGCTACAAGGTGAAGATTCTGGAATACAACAACCGTGCCGGCGGCCGTAACTGGACCGTACGCGGCGGCGACACGTTCAGCGAGCTTGGCGGCGGCAAGCAGACCTGCGAATTCGAAGAAGGTCTCTACGTCAATCTCGGCCCCTGGCGCATCCCCTATCACCACAACGGCCTGCTCGACTATTGCAAACGTCTGGGCGTCAAGCTCGAGCCATTCCAGCAGATCAACCATAACGCCTTCCTGCATTCTTCGACCGCGTTCGGCGGCAAGCCGCAGCGCGTGCGCGACATCAAGACCGACTTCCAGGGTCATACTTCCGAGTTGCTGGCCAAGGTCACTCAGAAAGGCAAACTGGAAGGCGATGTCACCAAGGAAGACCAGGAGATGCTGCTGGCAGCGCTCAAATCCTGGGGCGCTCTCGACAAGGACTATGCCTATGCCAAGGGCCTGACTTCCGCGGAATATCGCGGTTACGAAAAAGATCCTGGCGGCGGCCTGGGCGCAGCACCGGTCCCCGGCGACCCGATCGGGCTTTCCGACATCCTGAAGTCCAAACTCTGGGGCAGCCTCGCCAATTTCGCATTGTATGAATTCCAGACCACCATGTTCCAGCCGGTCGGCGGCATGGGCAAGGTCGGCGAGGCCTTCGCAAAGGAAGTCGGTGACCTGATCACCTTCAACGCCAAAGTGACCAAGATCGATCAGGACGAGAAAGGCGTCACCGTCACCTACGAGGACACGACAAAGCCCGGCGCCATGCAGGAAGCCAGCGCCGACTGGTGCATCTGCACCATCCCGCTGACCATCCTGAGCCAGATCGAAGTCAAGGTCAGCGGCGCCATGCAGGCAGCGATCGCGGCCGTGCCCTACGCCTCGTCCGTCAAGGTCGGCTTGCAGTTCAAGCGCCGGTTCTGGGAAGAGGACGACCTCATCTTCGGTGGCGTATCTTACACCGACCTCCCGATCACCCAGATCTCCTACCCCAGCACCGGCTTCAACACGACCGGCAAGGGTGTGCTGCTCGGCTGCTATACCTGGAATGGCCCGAACTCCTACGAGTTCACGGCGCTGTCGCCACAGGACCGGGTCAAGCGCGCAGTCGAATATGGCAGCCAGATCCATCCGCAATACAAGGATGAATTCGAGAACGGGGTCTCCTGGGCCTGGCATCGCTCTCCCTACACGCTGGGCTGTGCAGGTGACTGGACCGAAGAAGCCCGCCAGGAGCATTACGACAACCTTTGCCAGCTTGACGGACGCATCATGCTGGCCGGCGAGCACGCTTCCTACATTCCTGCCTGGCAGGAAGGAGCGATCCTGTCGGCCCTCAACGCCATCGAGCGCCTGCACAAACGCGTTCTGCAGGGGTGACGCCCGTACGGCCCATCCCTCTTTCCCCCAATTTTGCAAGGCACGTCATCATGACTACCAAGACAAACCGGCCATTTGGCCTCGCCGCTGCCGCGGCAATTCTCACCCTCTCCAACTCAGCAGCTTTCGCCGACTCGGCCGGTGCCACCTTTTCGACCGGCGACAAGTTCTCTCAGAAGACCGGCGAAGACATCTACGCCAACCTTTGCCAGGCCTGTCATATGGAGAAAGGTGAAGGAGCCGCCGGCGCAGGCAAATATCCGGCGCTTGCCAAGAACACCAACCTGGAATCGTCCGGCTATCCGATCTTTGTCATCCTGCATGGCCAGAAGGGCATGCCGCCTGTCGGTCAGATGCTCGACGACGAACAGGTCGCGGCCGTGGTGAACTATGTCCGCACGCATTTCGGCAACGACTACAAGGACGCCGCAACCGCGCAGGATGTGAAGGACGCCCGCTAACAAACGACAGGAGGCGGACCCTCGAGGATCGCCTCCCCCGATATTTTCAGCAAAAAGGAGAACACCGGCTATGAAAGCACGGACAGGCGCTGCTTTGGTTGCGGCACTGATGGCGATGACCGGCGGCGCGATGGCGCAGGACGTCGTGCGCCACAAGATCCCGAATTCGGACTTCCCGATCTCCCAGGCGGTCGAAGTTCCGGCAGGCAAGACCACCGTCTATGTCAGCGGGGCAGTACCCTCGGTGGTGGACGAGAAAGCGGAAAAAGGCTCGCTTGCCGCTTATGGTGACACCAAGACCCAGACCGTTTCGGTATTGAAGTCTATCGAAAAAACGCTCGCCGGCCTCGACCTCAAGATGGGGGACGTCGTCAAGATGCAGGTCTTCCTGGTCGGGGATCCCAGCAAAGGCGGCAAGATGGATTTCGGCGGCTTCATGGAAGGCTACACGCAGTTCTTCGGCACCAAGGAACAGCCGAACCTCCCGACACGCTCGGTCTTCCAGGTCGCCGGTCTTGCCGCACCCGGCTTCCTCGTCGAGATCGAAGTGACCGCGGTAAGGCCGTAAGCCGATCCGAACTCAGCAAGGGCTGCCGTGAGGCAGCCCTTTTTCATTGCCGATGACGAATGTCGGCTCCAGCGCCTAGTATGTGACGACGATCCGCGTGTCATTGATGCCGACTTCCCGGACCAATGAATAGAAGGTCGCGGCGTTGGCGGTGGCGAGGCGCACGCAGCCATGCGAGGCCGGGCGCCCAAGTTGCCGCACAGCATTGGTGCCATGCACGGCATAGCCGCCATTGTAAAAGACGGACCAGGGCATCGGCGAATTGTCGTATTTCTTGGAGTACCACATCTTGTGCAGCCGCTTGGGTTTCCAACTGCCGCTCGGAGTAACGTAACCCTTTCGAGCCGTTGAAACATTCCAGCGATACAGCACCTCGCCATAGCGGCTGACAGTCATCGTCTGCGTCGAAATGTTGACCCTAGCAATGAGGCCGTCGGCACGGCTTTCGACCGTACTCACCAGCAACACTGCCCCTAAAATACCTCCCATGAGAACAGACTTCTTCATGAGTCTAGCCCCTCTCCTTGCATTGCTTCCCCAGAATTCCGATCCCTCACTTTATCTTTCAAAGGTTAAAAGAACAGTGATCTGCATTACACAGCAGACCTTGCGACCATCTGTTGACGCAGATTTGAAGGGATTGCCGGCGTAAACGGCGCCGGGCCGCTGGATCAACGCGCAGGCTCTTGCAAGCCATGGCCTTTCCCTGCTCAATTTCCAACATGACCGATCGACTCCTGCAACGCGTCGAAGCACGCACCGACGACCTCGTCGCGCTGACAGCCGACCTGATCCGCTTCCCAACCGTGAACCCGCCCGGCGAGGCGTATCGCCCCTGTGCGGAATTCATTGCCGACCGTTTGAAGAAGCGTGGTTTCGGGGTTGAACTGATCCGTGGCGAGGGCACGCCGGGCGACAACGACCGCTATCCACGTGTCAATGTGGTTGCGCGCTTCGACGGCCGCTCCCCCGGCCCCACCGTGCATTTCAACTCTCATATCGACGTGGTCGAAGCCGGAGAAGGCTGGACGGTCGATCCCTTTGCCGGCGTGGTGAAGGATGGCCGCGTCTATGGACGCGGCGCCTGCGATATGAAGGGTGGCCTTGCTGCCTCCATCATCGCGGTCGAAGCCTTCATGCAGGCCTATCCGGATTTTCCCGGCGCCATCGAGATCTCGGGCACGGTGGACGAAGAATCCGGCGGTTTCGGCGGCGTCGCCTACCTGGCCAGCAAGGGTTATTTCTCAAAGCCCAAGGTCGATCACGTCATCATCCCCGAACCGCTCAACAAGGATCGCATCTGCCTTGGCCATCGCGGCGTCTGGTGGGCCGAGATCGAGACGCTCGGTGAGATCGCTCACGGCTCGATGCCGTTCCTCGGGGACAACGCAGTGCGCCATATGGGCGCTGTTCTGGCGGCTTTCGAGGCCGATCTCTTTCCCGCGCTCGACCTCAAGCAGACGTCGATGCCGGTGGTGCCCGAGGGCGCGCGGCGCTCCACGATGAACATCAATTCGATCCATGGCGGCCAAACCGAGGACTTCCGGCCAGGGCTCCCCTCTCCCAACGTGCCGGATTCCTGCCGCCTCACCATCGATCGTCGCTTCCTGCTCGAAGAAAAGCTCAATGAGGTGAAGCGCGAAGTGATCGATATCCTCGATCGGCTGAAGCGTGAGCGGGCGAAATTCGACTATCGCATCCGCGACGTCATGGAGGTGCAGCCGACCATGACCGAGCGCGACGCACCTGTCGTCAAGGCGGTGGCCGAAGGCATCATGCAGGTGTTCGAGCGCGAACCCGACTATGTGATTTCCCCCGGCACCTACGACCAGAAACACGTTGCCCGCATCGGCCACCTGTTTGATTGCATCGCCTACGGGCCGGGCATTCTCGACCTCGCCCACCGACCCGACGAATGGGTCGGCATCGAGGATATGGTGCAATCGGCCAAGGTCATGGCGATCGGGTTGAATGTGCTGTTGCGGGGCGGACGAAGCTAATGCCGCAGTGACGTGACCGACAGCTGCGGTCGCTGGTTGATCGTCTGGAACACCACGCAGTAGCGTTCGGTAAGTTTCACCAGCGAATCGATGCGCTCCTGCGGTTCGTCAGTCTGCAATTCGATCTCCAGTCTTATCGTCCTGAATCCGACCGGCGCTTCCTTGGCGACGCCCAAAGTGCCACGAAAATCGAGATCGCCCTCCGCGGTTACCGTGGCGCCGTCCAGTCTGAATTCGAGCGCAGTCGCGACGGCCTTCAGTGTCACGCCGGCGCAGGCAACCAGGGCCTCGAGCAGCATGTCGCCGGAGCACAGTTCCAACCCGCTGCCACCGGTTGCCGGGTGGAGACCTGCTACTGCCAAGGCCCGACCGGTTTCCACCTTGCAAGCGATCGACTGGTCATCGATCGAACCTTTGGCGCGCAAGGTGATGAGCGCTCTTTCCGGTGTCTCGCGATAGGCTTCCTTGAGGGGAGCCTGCAGATTCCTGAGTGTTGCGGCATCCATCGTCACACCCTCCGCCCGCGCAAGTCACCGTTGCCGTGGCGCACCAGATATAGCCTGTATATTGGCACAACATTTCCTCATCGACATCATCGAAGAAAACAAACGTGATTTACTCCGTTGGAATTTCACGCTTCTATCCCGCCCGAGCTAAACAAGCGGAATAATGAGGGGAATTGCGATGAGGCTCTGGAAGACGGTTTTAGCGGCCACCGCCGTGGCGCTTGGCTGCAGCACGGCAGCCTTCGCCGCCCGCACCGACCTGGTGCTTGGCATGGTGCTGGAGCCGCCGCATCTCGATCCGACCGCAGGCGCAGCCGCCGCCATCCGCGAGGTTACTTATGCCAACATCTTCGAGGGACTGACCCGCATCGGCCCCAATGGCGAGGTCTTGCCCGATCTCGCCGAAAGCTGGACGATTTCCGAAGACGGCAAGGTCTATACTTTCAAGTTGCACACGGGCGTTAAATTCCACGACGGCACCGATTTCGACGCCTCCGACGTCAAATTCTCGCTGGACCGCGCCCGCGCGGAAAACTCCCAGAACGCCCAAAAACAGCTCTTCGCAGCCATCGACACCGTCGATGTCGTTGATCCTGCGACCGTCAAGGTGACGCTGAAACAGCCGCAGGGCTCCTTCCTCTACAATATGGGCTGGGGCGATGCGGTGATCGTGGCGCCGGAAAGCGCCGACACCAACAAGGAGAAGCCGATCGGCACCGGCCCCTTCAAGTTCCAGAACTGGGCAAAGGGATCCTCGGTCACGCTGGTGAAATCGGACAGTTACTGGGGCGCTCCGGTTGCTCTCGACAAGGCCGAATTCCGTTTCATTCCAGATGCCTCCGCCGCGGTTCCCGCCATGCTGTCCGGCGACGTGCAGGCTTTCCCCAACATGCCGACCAGCGACAGCCTGTCCCAGTTCCAGTCAGATCCACGCTTCAAGGTCGTGGTCGGTTCGACCGAGGGCGAGACCATTCTCGCAATGAACAATGGCAAGCCGCCATTCGACCAGCTCAAGGTCCGCCAGGCAATCTCCTACGCGCTCGACCGCAAGGCCATCATCGATGGCGCTTCGGAGGGTCTCGGCCAGCCGATAGGCTCGCACATGTCTCCGTCCAGCAAGGATTACATCGATCTCACCGGCACCTATCCGCATGATCCGGCCAAGGCGAAGGAACTTCTCAGGGAAGCCGGGCTGGCGAGCGGCACCAAGGTGACGCTGAAGCTGCCGCCGCCGCCCTATGCGCGCCTCGGTGGCGAAATCATCGCATCGCAGCTGCGCGACGTCGGCATCGAAGCCGAGATCGTCCCGGTGGAGTGGGCGCAGTGGCTGGACCAGGTCTTCACCAAGAAAGACTACGACCTCACCATCGTTTCGCATGTCGAGCCCAACGACATCGGCATCTACGCGCGCAAGGACTACTATTTCAACTACCAGAACCCCGAGTTCAACAAGGTCATCGAGGAACTCGATCTCACTGCAGACGAAGCCAAGCGCAAAGAATTGCTCGGCAAGGCGCAGAAGATCCTTGCCGATGACGCCGTCGTGGGTTTCTTGTTCGAACTGCCGAAGGTCGGTGTCTGGGACGCCAAGATCGAAGGTCTGTGGCAGAACCAGCCGGTGCCGGCCAACGACCTCACCAAGGTGAAGTGGAACGACTGAACAAGGTGACGTGACGACATCGGCATCCGATGACCGCCTATCTCCTCAAGCGCATCGCCATCGCCTTCGCCACGCTGGTGCTGGCCTCCATCGTCGTCTTTGCGGTGCTGGAGGTCCTGCCTGGCGATCCGGCGCGCCTGATGCTCGGCATGAATGCCAGTGCCGAGCAGGTTGAGCAGGTGCGCACGCAGATGGGCCTGAACGATCCGCTGCTGCTGCGCTACCTGCACTGGATCGGTAATCTCGTCGTGCTCGATTTCGGCCGCTCCTACACCTATTCGGTGCCGGTGATCGACCTCGTACGCGAGCGCGTCGCCGTTTCGCTGCCTCTGGCGCTGATCGCGCTTGCACTGTCGACGCTGATTGCCATTCCGGTTGGCCTGTATGCCGCTTCACGTCAGGGCCGCTTTGGCGACACCGTCTCGATGGGTGTCTCGCAGATCGGCGTCGCCATACCCAATTTCTGGTTTGCGCTGCTTCTGATCTACCTCTTCGCAGTATGGCTGAAATGGGTGCCGGCAGGCGGTTTTCCCGGCTGGAACGCCGGCGTGTGGCCCGCATTGAAGGCGCTGATCCTGCCCGCTATAGCCCTGGCATTGCCGCAGGCGGCGATCCTTGCCCGCGTCACCCGCCAGGCGCTGATAGAGGTCCTGTCGGAGGACTACATCCGCACGGCCCGCGCCAAGGGCATGCCCTATCGCGCTGTGCTCTGGCGACACGCGTTGCGCAATGCCATGATCCCGGTACTGACCATTCTCGGCCTGCAGTTCGCTTTCCTGCTTGCCGGTACCATCATCATCGAAAACGTCTTTTACCTGCCGGGTCTCGGCAGGCTCATCTTCCAGGCTATCACGCAACGCGACCTGATCGTGGTGGAAAGCGTGGTCATGCTGCTGGTCGCGACCGTGATCCTCGTCAATCTCCTCGTCGACTTCTCCTACGCGGTGGTCGACCCACGTCTGCGAGGGCGTTCGTGACGCTGCAGACGGAGATCCCGCGCGCGAATCTGGCTTCGCTGGCCAGCAAGGCCCTGCGCCACAAGTCCTTCATCGCGGGCTTCCTCGTCACCTTGCTGGTGGCGGGAATGGCCTCCCTGTCCTTCCTGTGGACGCCCTATGATGTCACCAGGCTGGTGATCTCCGACAAGCTGCAGGCCCCATCTACGCTACACTGGTTCGGCACCGACCATTTCGGCCGTGACGTGCTGTCGATGATCATGATCGGTGCGCGCAACTCCATTGCCGTCGCCCTGGTTGCCGTCGGCATCGGCCTGGGTCTCGGCGTACCGCTGGGCTGCTGGGCCGCGGCGCGCGGAGGGCTCGTCGATGAAGCCCTGATGCGGCTGAACGATCTCGTCTTTGCCTTCCCGGCGTTGTTGTCCGCCATCATGATCACTGCGATCTTCGGTCCCGGCGCGATCAACGCCATCATTGCGATCGGCATCTTCAACATCCCGGTTTTTGCCCGCGTCGCCCGCGCCGGGGCGCTCGCCATCTGGCCGCGCGAATACATCCTCGCCGCCCGCGCCGCAGGCAAAAGCAAGGTCCTGATCACACTCGAGCACATCCTGCCCAACATCGCGACCCTGCTTCTGGTTCAGGGCACGATCCAGTTCGCGCTGGGCATCCTGGCCGAAGCCAGCCTGTCCTATGTCGGGCTGGGCGCCCAGCCGCCGATGCCGAGTTGGGGCCGCATGTTGTTCGAGGCGCAGACACGCATGGTGCAAGCCCCCTGGATGGCGATCTTCCCCGGCATGGCCATCGTCATCACCGTTCTGGCGCTAAACCTGCTGGGTGACGGCGCCGCCGATATCCTCGATCCGAAATCGCGGCGGCGCCGATGAGCCTACTTGAGATCGAAAATCTGTCGCTTGCCATCGGCAACACGCCGATCCTGAAGGATGTCGACCTTGCCGTTGCGCCCGGCGAGGTCGTCGGGCTGGTCGGAGAATCCGGCTCCGGCAAATCAATGACGGCAATGACCGTCATGCAGCTACTGCCTTTTACGGCCGAGGCGACCGGCAGCGTGCGCTTCGACGGGATCGATATCCTCACCGCGACCGAAGACCAGATGTGTGCCCTGCGCGGCGATGACATTGGCATGGTGTTCCAGGAACCGATGACCGCGCTCAACCCGGTCAAGACCATCGGCGAGCAGGTCGCGGAAGGCATCCGCTGGCACACCAAGGCAGGTCGCACCGAAGCGGAGGACCGCGCCCGAAAAATCCTCGACCGGGTTGGACTGCCGGAAGCCAGGTTCCCGCTGACGCGCTACCCGCACGAACTCTCCGGCGGCCAACGCCAGCGCGTCGTCATTGCCATCGCCTGTGCGCTGAAGCCGAAGCTGCTCATCGCCGACGAACCGACCACGGCACTCGATGTCGTGCTGCAGGCACAGATCCTCGACCTGCTGCGCGATCTCGTACACGAGAACAACATGGGCCTGCTGCTCATCTCGCACGACCTCGCAGTCGTCACCGAGATGGCGGATCGCATCACCATCATGCGCCATGGCGAGGTCATGGAAGCAGGCGAGACCGCCCGGACCTTGTCCGGACAGGTACACCCTTATACGCGGCAACTGGCCCTGGCTTCGATGCATGTGCCGAAACGCTCCCCCTCCCGGTCGAGTGACACCGGGGCCGTCCCCCTCGTTTCCGTCGAAAACGTCTCGCGTCTCTATCAGGGCCGCCGCACATCCTTCTTTGGACGTGGCGCCCCGGTCCATGCGGTCGATGATGTGTCGCTGAGCATCGCGCCGGCGCAATCGGTCGCACTGGTCGGCCGCTCGGGCTGCGGAAAGTCCACGCTGGCACGCATGATCCTGGCGCTGGACAACCCCAACGCCGGTTCGATCCATTTCCGTGGCGAGACGATCTCACATCGCGACGAGGCGCAGTTGAAGCGAGCCCGGCGTGACATGCAGGTGGTGTTCCAGGATCCTTATGGTTCCTTCGATCCGCGCCAGAAGGTCGAGAAACTCGTCGCCGAGCCGCTGCATCTGCTGGAGAAGAAGCCGACGCCGGCCGAACGCCGTGACATGGTGGCGCATGCCTTGAACGAGGTGGGGCTTGGACCCGCCGATCTCGACAAATATCCGCACGAATTCTCGGGCGGCCAGCGCCAGCGTCTGTCGATTGCCCGCGCCATCATCACGCGGCCAAAACTGATCGTTGCCGACGAGCCGGTATCTGCCCTCGATGTATCGATCCGGGCCCAGATCCTGGATCTTTTCGCCGACCTGAATGGTCGCCTGGGTATCGCCTATCTCTTCATCACGCATGATCTTACCGTGGCGCGTGCGATCACCGACGAGGTGCTGGTCATGCACGAGGGGCGGATCGTTGAACGCGGCGCGACACGGGATATCCTCGATCGCCCGCAATCGGAAGCGGCGCAGGCGCTGGTCGCCGCGGCACCCGACCTCCATCGCGCAATCGCCAGAAAAATGCGGGAACAGGGCTGAGGCTCCTGCGTCAGCGAGCCCGGCTAGATCATCTGGAACTCGCCGGTCTTGTTGAACCGGACATAAGCCTCGATGCTGCGTGCCATGTTGGGCAGCAGGTCAGGCAGCGCTTCAGGCGCGAACCAGCCGACGGCGCTGCTCTCGTCGTCCATGACAGCCGCCTCGCCGCCGAATGAGCGCGTGTAGAAGATCAGCGCGAAGAACTGGGTCTGGTCCCCGTTTGGAAACTCAAAGGTCTCGTGGCGAGGATCGCTGGCGAAGGCGAAAGGTTTGACACCCCGGACCGTCAGCCCGGTTTCCTCGGCGACCTCGCGAACGATGATCGTTTCGATGTTCTCGCCTTCTTCCGCATTGCCGCCCGGCAATCCCCAGATATTGAAGTCGGTTCGTTTGTGCAGAAGGATGCGACCGTCGTCGCGCTCGATGACGATACGTGCGCCGGGCACCAGAACCAGGCGATTGCCGACCAGTTGCCGCAACCGTCCGAGATAGCTGTCGGCAAAACTCAAGCAGCAGCCCTCATCGCCCTTGACCGACCTTACGACTTCACCACGTCGACCGGACTGATGTCGAGCAGTTCGAGCGTGCGGCGCAGCAGCTTCACCTCGTTGTCGGCAAGGTGATGATCGGCCTTGGCGATTTCGGCCATATGCTGCGCGAGCAGACGTCGGCGCTCGATATCGAGATCGCGGAACATCGCGATCGCCTGCGAACCGTTGGTCTCATAGCCATATTCGTTGAGGTATTCGATCACTGCATCGATACTGTCTTCCGGGATGCCGAAAGAACCGGAACAGATGCCCCGGAACGCTTCCATTTCGCTTTCCGAGACCGAGCCATCGGCGAGGATCATGCGAAACAGCATCAGGAGCTCGGCCGAAAGCACAGGATCGTCCGCGACCTTGCGCACACCAGGGTCCCCTTCGAAGATCGAACGAATCCTGTCCAGCAGCGCAGTCGCCATCGCAGTCCTCCCGAATCGATGTTCATTCGTAGCGCATGACCCCGAAAATCGGAATCGATTTTCGGAAAGGGGGGCGGCCGGCACCACCCGGGGTGGCGTACGCCACCCGTCATGCGCCAAATCAAAGTGCTAAAGCGACCTTTGCGCGTCCTAGAGGACGCGCGGCGCTCCAGCGTGGTTTGGCCCTTGCGCAAACGAGCCTGCTATGATCGAACGCCGCAGTCCGCCTGATTGTTCCCTTTCCCTGGCGTCTTCCCGCCGATGATCGACCTTTCCATTCAAACCATCGCCATGCTCGGCCTCGCCGCTTTCGTGGCCGGTATCATCGATTCCATCGCCGGTGGCGGCGGACTGATCACCATTCCAGCACTGCTTCTGGCCGGTTTCTCGCCAATCGAGGCACTCGGCACCAACAAACTGCAAGGACTGTTCGGTTCGGGTTCGGCAACACTGGCCTATGCAGCCAAGGGCCAGGTCGACCCGTTGAAGCAATGGCCTTCGGCGCTGATGTCGCTGGCCGGCAGCGTGCTCGGCGCGCTCGCGGCGACCGTCGTGCCGGGCGATATCCTGCGTGCCGCCCTGCCCCTCATCCTGATCGCCATAGCGCTTTATTTCGCGCTCAAGCCCAACATGAACGACGTCGACCGTACCAAGCGGTTGTCACCTTTCCTGCTCGGCTTCACCGTCGTCCCGGCGATCGGCTTCTATGACGGACTGTTTGGTCCAGGTGCCGGTTCCTTCTTCATGATGGCCTTTGTGGCACTCGCCGGCTACGGCGTGCTGAAAGCCACGGCGCACACCAAGTTGCTCAACTTCGCCTCCAACATCGGCGCCTTCGCAGTTTTCGCCACGGTCGGCGTGATCTTTTGGAAGGTTGGCATCGTGATGGGCATCGCTCAGTTTCTGGGAGCAAGGCTCGGAGCAAGTCTTGCGGTCCGCGTCGGCTCCAAACTCATCAAGCCGCTGCTGGTGCTGACCTGTGTCGCGCTCGCCGCGAAACTCCTGACCGACCCGGCTAACCCGCTGCGCGTCCTGATTGGGATCTGACGCAACCGCTGATAGAATTGGGCTGCACGAATCATGTGGAGAGGGTCCAGACATGAATCTCAGCGCACCTACCCAAATCGTCTTCATCATCACCGTCGTCATCGCCGTCATCGCTCTTTTGATGGGCCTTGGCGTGTTCAGCCTTGGCGCGATCTCGGCCTTCTGGGTTATGACGCTCGCCTACGTTATCCTGGCGGTCGCCTGCCTGCTGCGCGGCGCCTGACGCAGGCAGACGAGCGGTTCTTTCGGTTTCGGCGGGCAACCGCTATGCTTCTGCGGTCAGGAGATGGCGATGGCCGCCGAAACCAGGAACAAAGACGAAGAAGCGCTTGCGCAGCAATTTGTCGTGCTGCGCCGGTCTCCGGTGCCCGCGCTGCAGCCCTTCGTCACCGATATCTGCGGCTATCGCGAAACAGCCGGCGGACGCTATCGTCAGATTGAATACGCTCCGCTTGCCGTGCCGCTGGTCATCAATTTCGAAGCGCCTTTTATGATCGCGCTCGGCCGTACACCGAACGAAGACGACCGTCATGACAGTTTCGCCGCAGGCCTTTATGCCGGGCCTGTGTTGATCGATTCGTTCGGCCATTGCTGCTGCCTGCAGGTGAATTTCACGCTTGCGGGCGCACGCCGCTTTTTTCGGATGCCGCTCAGTGAACTGACAGACCGCATGGTGCCGTTGGACGACGTCCTGGGACCGGAAGGTCATGCCTTGCGCGAAATGCTTGGCAACGAACCCGACTGGCACCGCCGCTTTGATCTGGTTGAGGCCTTCATCATCCGCAGATTGGCTGCCGCGCCGGTACAGGGACCACAGGTCGCCTGGGCGGTGGACCAAGTCCTGGAAAGCAGTGGTCAAGCCCGCATCGGCGCGATCGCCAGCGAACTTGACTGGAGCCGCAAACACCTTGCTGACCGCTTCCGCGACGCAACTGGCATGGCGCCCAAGACACTGGCGCGCATGGTGCGCTTCAACCGTGCTCTCGAACTGTCGCGCCGAGGCGACAGCAACTGGGCCGGCATAGCCGCCGATTGCGGTTATGCTGACCAGGCGCATCTGGCCCGTGAATTCCGAGACTTCGCGGGCACCACGCCGAGCACGCTTACGGCATGACCTGCAGCCTCCAGATGCATGAGCCTCATTCCAGGTAACATTTGTTCAAGACGCTCCGTTGCGTCCTTGCCAGGATGGCTCATCGACCAACCTGACAGGAGAATTCAATGTCCGTCGAACCACCCCGCCTCTACCCCGTCATGCGCTTTCGCGACGCGCCTGCCATGATCGACTGGCTGGACAAGGCTTTTGGCTTCACCGTGCACGCCCGCTATGGCGAAGGCGAGATCATCCAGCATGCCGAACTCGCGCTCGGTTCGGCCATGATCATGCTTGGTTCCTCGCGCTGCGACCGCTTCGGCGAGATCGTCGGCGAACCCGGCCCCAACGGACGTTCCATTTACATTGCCGTCGATGATGCAGATGCCGCGTTTCTGCGCGCCGAAGCCGCAGGTGCCGAGATCCTGGAGGGCCTGACGGATCGCGGCTATGGCAGCCGCGAATTCATCTGCCGCGACCCCGAGGGCAATGTCTGGTCGCTCGGCACCTACTGGCCAAAGAGCGGCGACAGGCCGAACTGACACTTTGGCATCTGTTCCCAGAAAGGGCGTGGCGCGCCCGGATTTCGCGCTGGGCAACTCGCTTGCCGGCGCGAAATCCACCATGCCATCTCCAACCTGGAGTATTTCCGCCGTCTCGAAAACACTTCCGGACGCGAGACCGTTGCGCTGAAGGGCTCTACCGCGCCAGGGAGAACAGCGCGTCGCAGTCGAGATGTGTCTCCAGCGCAGCTGCGATTTCATCCAATGCCGCCTCGACATTTGCCCTGTAGTCGATGCCGCCGCCGGCGATCCCGAGGCTTTCCAGAAAGCGAGCGCGGAAGGCATCCGCGCCGAACAGCCCGTGCAGATAGGTGCCGAACACCTTGCCATCGGCGGAAACGGCGCCGTCCGGGACATTTTTGATGATCGTTGCCGGGCGCCGGCAATCCGGCCCAGTGGTGCGACCGAGATGGATTTCATAGCCTTCCAGCGGCAGGTCGAACACCGCAGAACGCGCATTGCTGGTGCGCACGGTCTTTTCCGGCTCCATCACGGTCTCGACATCGAGCAGGCCCAAACCCTCGGTTTCTTGCACGCTGCCCTCGAGACCTTGCGGATCGCGAACGACACGACCGAGCATCTGGAACCCTCCGCAGATGCCGACGACATGACCGCCGCGCCTGACATGCGCGGCAAGGTCGCGATGCCAGCCTTGTTCGCGCAGATGCAGGAGATCGCCGATGGTCGACTTTGAACCGGGGATGACGACGAGCCCGGCATCGGCCGGCAGCGGCTTTCCAGGTGGCACGAACACCACTTCGACCTGCGGTTCGGCCTTCAACGGGTCAAGGTCGTCAAAATTGGCAATGCGCGACAACATCGGCACGGCGACCTTCAGTGCGCGCTTCTCGCCTGCCGCCAGCCGCTCGAGCACTACCGAATCTTCAGACGGCAATCGTGACGCAGCCTTCAGCCAGGGCACTACGCCGAAGCAACGCCAACTCGTGAAACCTTCGATAGCCTTGATACCATCATCGAACAGCGTGACATCGCCGCGGAACTTGTTGATGAGGTAGCCAGCGATCATGCGCCGGTCTTCCTCCGGCAGGATCAGATGTGTGCCCGCCACCGAGGCGATCACTCCTCCCCGGTCAATGTCGCCGACCAGCACCACCGGCACATTGGCGCGCGTGGCGAAACCCATATTGGCAATGTCGCGGGGCCGCAGGTTGATTTCCGCAGGCGAACCGGCGCCTTCGACAATGACCAGATCGGCGCCGTCCTTCACCTTTTCCCAGGAGTCCAGCACCGCCGCCAGCAGGCGGCCCTTCATCGTCTGGTAGTCCCTTGCGCGTGCCTCGCCGAACATCCTGCCCTGCACGATCACCTGCGAACCGATATCGGTTTGTGGTTTCAGCAGCACAGGGTTCATGTGCACGGTGGGCACGACGCCGCAAGCCAGAGCCTGCAGCCACTGTCCTCGTCCGATTTCGCCGCCGCCGGCTTCGCCGGGGATTTCGGCCACCGCCGCGTTGTTCGACATGTTCTGCGGTTTGAAGGGACGCACCTTCAGGCCACGCTTGCGCGCCGCGCGGCAAAGCCCGGCGACCAGCACGGTCTTGCCGACATCCGAGCCCGTGCCCTGAAGCATGATCGCGCGCGCCATGATCACCCCTCTCCGCCGATAATGGTCGACTTCGCGGCCAACGGTCCGCCACGCCAGAGATAAAGCGCAAGAAGCGGCTCGACGCCGGTTTTCATGGCGTGGTTGATGCTGGAAGGGTGATGGATGATCTCGCCGGCACCGCGCACCTGGAAGGCGCCCTCGCCTTTGCGCCAGCCCGTGCCGTCAGTCAATGGAATATAGATCTCCTCGGCCTGATGATGGTGGTCCGGATACACGACCTCCGGCCCGAGGATCAGGAAACCGCCGGCCACTTTGTCATTGGCAAAATGACCGCGCGTGCCGAACACTTCCACCCAACCGTAATTCTCGAGGAAATCAGGACCGAAATCCTCCTGTGTATAGGTCTGGCCCCAGCGGAGCTGCCGTCGGTTGTCCGCAAGCAGCCGAACGAGCGGCTGCGCTATGCCCGGTGCAATTTCACGGATGCGGTCGAGATGGCGGATGCACGGCACTGTCTTCGGTTCGAGCGGGCGCAAGGACATCGACCAGTTGATGGCAGTTGCCGCGTCGTGCGCAATGGAAGCATCTTCAAGCTGCAGAAAGGCGTGGAACGCCTGCAGCAGTTCTGCAAAATTTGTCGTCACCTCACACTCCGCTCTCGCATATGTGCACAGCCGCTTTGCCTTCCTCCTTCACCGGATTGATCCCTAAGGTCGGGTTGCGCGGGCGCATCATTGGTCTAGATTGCAGTCCACGCATAGCCAAAAACGACATATCCGGGAGGACGCCATGGATACCGTCACGACGGCGGCCAGCGGCCAGTTCGAACTCAACGAAGACCAGCGCGCCATCCAGACCATGGCGGAAGCCTTTGCCGACGAGCGCGTCGCCCCGAACGCGCTCGAATGGGATCGGGCCAAGCATTTCCCGGCCGATGTTATCCGCGAGACCGGCCCGCTCGGGCTGGGCGGCATTTATGTCCGCGACGATGTCGGCGGTTCGGCACTCGGCCGGCTCGACGCCGTATTGATCTTCGAAGCGCTGTCACGGGCCTGCCCGGCGTTCTCCTCCTTCATCTCGATCCACAACATGGCGGCGTCAATGATCGACCGCTTTGGCAACGACGAACAGCGCCAGCGCTTCCTGCCAAAACTGACGTCGATGGAATGGCTGGCCAGCTACTGCCTGACCGAGCCGGGCTCGGGTTCCGATGCCGCAGCCTTGAAGACCAGGGCAAGCCGTTCGGGCGGCAATGGCTCCGACTATGTCGTCAACGGCACCAAGCAGTTCATTTCGGGCGCGGGTGATTCCGACGTCTATGTCGCCATGGTACGCACCGGCGAGGATGGCCCCAAGGGCATCTCGACGCTGGTGGTCCCGAAGGACGCCCCCGGCCTTTCCTTCGGCGCCAACGAGCACAAGATGGGCTGGCACATGCAGTCGACCCGCACGGTGATCTTCGAGGACTGCAAGGTGCCGGCGGAAAACCTGCTGTCCGACGAAGGCATGGGTTTCAAGATCGCCATGGCCGGCCTCGATGGCGGCCGGCTGAACATCGCCGCGTGCTCGTTGGGCGGCGCCCAGTCGGCGCTCGACAAGGCGTTGACCTACACGAGCGAACGCAAGGCTTTCGGCTCCGCCATCAATCAGTTCCAGGCATTGCAGTTCCGGCTGGCCGACATGGAAACCGAACTGCAGGCCGCGCGCGTCTTCCTTTATGCAGCAGCCTCGAAACTGGATGCCAAGACACACGACGCCTCGAAATGGTCGGCCATGGCCAAGCGCTTCGTCACCGACACCGGCTTCGAGGTCGCCAACCAGGCGCTGCAGCTGTTCGGCGGTTATGGCTATCTGCAGGACTATGGCGTCGAGAAGCTGGTGCGCGACCTGCGCGTCCACCAGATCCTCGAAGGCACCAACGAGATCATGCGCGTGATCGTGGCGCGGCATTTAATTGGAAGGCAGTAGGCGATCGGCAGCAGGCAGTCGAAACGGATGTCGCCATCCACTTTGTACTGCCTCTGCGCAACGCCTGCCGGTTGCCTACTGCCTAATCACAATTCCGGAGGAACTCCCCAATGACCACCATCGCCTTTATCGGCCTCGGCAACATGGGCAATCCCATGGCCGCCAATCTCGTCAAGGCGGGCCACAAGGTCATTGGCTTCGACCTTGTTCCCGAAAATCTCGCCCTGGCGAAGGAGCACGGCCTGACGATTGCCGAGGATGGCCAGAGTGCGGTCAAGGAAGCCGAGGTCGCCATCACCATGCTGCCGGCGGGCAGGCACGTGCTGTCGGTCTATGGCGAAATCACGCCCTGGGCCCCGAAGGGTGCCCTGTTCATCGATTCTTCCACCATCGATGTGGAGTCCGCACGCAAGGCGCATGCGATTGCGCGCGAAAACGGCCTCCTCTCCATTGATGCACCGGTTTCCGGGGGCACCGGCGGTGCTGCCGCTGGCACGCTGACGTTCATGGCTGGTGGTTCGAAGGAGGCTTTCGAGCGCGCCGAGCCGGTGTTGCAGCCGATGGCTGGGCGTATCGTCCATTGCGGCGAGGACGGCGCGGGCCAGGCCGCCAAGATCTGCAACAACATGATCCTCGGCATCTCGATGATCGGCGTGGCCGAAGCCTTCGTGCTGGGTGAAAAACTCGGCCTGTCGCACCAGGCGCTTTTCGATGTTGCCTCGACGTCGTCCGGGCAGTGCTGGTCCTTGACCACCTATTGCCCTGTGCCCGGCCCGGTTCCCGCCTCTCCTGCGAACCGTGACTACAAACCGGGATTTGCGGCGGCTCTGATGCTGAAAGACCTGAAGCTCAGCCAGGAAGCCGCCCAGACCGCAGGTGCCGCGACCCCGCTCGGGGCCGAGGCCGCACAGCTTTACGCGCTGTTCAACGCACAGGACGGTGGCGGCACCGACTTTTCCGGCATCATCAATTTCCTGCGTGGATCGAACGGATAAGCCGTTCTATCCATTCAATTTTCCTAAAATGCGTCTCAAAAAATCGGCAAATTTAGATTTGCTTAAGCTCTCGCTAACCACGCGGTAACGATGTGCCTGTAGAACGAAGCTCAAGGCGGACGAAACGCTCTGCCCCGCGCTCCGGATCAGGTCTCGCGTACCGGAGCCGTTAGTTTCGCAGGTTCTTAGTAGCGAAACGCCATGCGTATCTGGCAAAGCCGCGTTCCCTCGAGGGCGCGGTTTTTGCCGTTAGAGAGCAGCTTCACCTGTGGAAGCTGCGCGTGATCATCGCGCCAATCGTTTGAAATTTGCCTTCACCCGCCGGCTCGCCGGCTTGAGGGCGGCGTGCACCGATCTCTCAAGCGCGACACCGTTCAGCATCGACGGCGCCTGGCCGGTCATCACTTCGGGCCAGAAACGGCTCCACGAGTCGATCATCGACAATTGCGCAGCTGCAACGCCTTCGGCCACCGCGGCCACTTTCTCGGAAACCGCACGCACGCTCTCGTCGCGCCAGCCCATACCTCCAGCCTCCGCAGCCATCAGCGGCAGCCGCAGCATCACGACCGCGGGCGCAAGCATCAGGTCGGCAACAGCCTTGGCACCCGCCGGCTGGCGGGCTCTCTTTCGAGAATTGCTTTTCACAGGATGATCCAGGTTGAAGGGACTTGCCTGAAATGGCGAATGCAAAAGCCGGCGGATCGTTCCGCCGGCTTCCTGCGACAAACTGTCAGCTCCGACTATGCCTTGCGCAGGTCTTTCTTGGCAAGGTCGAGCGCCTTGCCAAGACGCTCGCAGCACATGTCGATCGTATCGCGGGTCCAGATCAGCGGCGGCGACAGGATCATCGTGTCCCCGGTGGCGCGTAGCATCAGGCCGTTGGCGATGGCATGGTCGCGAACGGTGACAGCAGCGCTTCCAGCTGGCGAGTACCGCTCCTTGGCCGCCTTGTCCTTGACGATTTCAATGCCGCCCATCAGACCGACCGAACGGACCTCGCCAACCAGATCATGGCCGGCGATGCGTTCCTGCAGGGCCTTGGCAAAATAAGGCCCGGTCTCGTTCTTCACCCGCTCGACCAGCCCCTCGTTGGCGATGATATCCAGGTTGGCGATTGCTACGGCACAAGCCACCGGATGACCGGAATAGGTATAGCCGTGGTAGAACTCGCCACCTTCGACCAGCGTCGCAGCAATACGATCGCCGACCAGCAGCGCCGAAAGCGGCTGGTAGCCGGAGGTCAGTGCCTTGGCGGTGGTGATGGTATCCGGCTGGATGCCGTAGTAGTCGGCGGCAAACCACTCGCCAGTGCGGCCGTAACCGGTGATCACCTCATCCAGCATCAGAAGCACGTCGTGCTTGCGGCAAATACGCTGGACTTCCGGCCAATAGCTTGCGGGTGGAATCTTGACGCCACCGGCGCCCATGATCGGCTCGCCGATGAAGGCGGCGACGTTTTCGGCACCAGCCTCGAGGATCGCATCCTCGACGGCCTTGGCGGCACGCAGGCCGAAATCATGGTCGCTCTCGCCGGGAAGTGCCAGTTCGTAGGCGTAAGGCATCATCACATGGACGATGTTGGGTACGGCGCCGCCGAGCTGGCTGTGCATGCCCTCCATGCCACCGAGCGAGGTGCCGGCTACCGTCGAGCCATGATAGGCATTCTTGCGCGAAATGATGCGGTTCTTTTCCGGCTTGCCTTCCAGCGTCCAGAAATGGCGCACCAGCCGAAGCGCGGTGTCGTTGGCTTCCGAACCCGACGAGCCGTAGAAGACCTGGCTCACGCCCTTCGGAGCAATCTCGGCCAGCCGCTTGGAAAGCAGCACCGGCGTCGGCGTCGAGCACTTGAAGAAGGAGTTGTAATAAGGCAGCTCCTTCATTTGGGCGTAGGCGGCATCTGCCAGTTCGTCGCGACCATAGCCGACATTGACGCACCAGAGGCCGGCCATGCCGTCGAGGATTTCGACGCCTTCGGAATCATAGATGAATGGCCCCTTGGCGTGGGTGATTATACGCGAACCGGCACCACGCAATTCCTTGTGGTCGGTAAAGGGGTGCAGATGGTGCGCAGCATCGATCTGCTGAAGCTGCTTCAGCGAAAAATTCTGATAAGTCATTGAGTTAGCCTTTCCTTTTGAATCAACCCGGCAACAGCCGGAGACGGATTCTCAAGGGACGGAAGGCGGCGAATAACCGATGCGGGCACACAGTCGCAAAAGCTCGGCATGGCGCGTGCGCGGTGAAGGCGTCACGGCGATATCGAGCTTGCGAGGATGGGCCACTACAGCACGCATGGGCACACTCTAGCCGACCCTGTAACGGCTGTTCAACCCACCGCGTAGCGCCACCACACTGGCAACCATGAGAATGAGGCAGATCACTCCCAAAGTCACCGGCAAACCAGGCGCGCCGAACAAGGTCATGGCACCGCCGGCAAGCGGCGGCATGGCAATCCCGCCAACACCCCACATCAGTGAAAAGGCTGCGTTGCCGGCAATGAGCGCCTGACCCGTGAAACGCTCGCCGAGTTCAATGATGGTCATGGTGTATATGCCGTAGGATAGCGCACCAAGAACGAACAGGAACGGCCACACCAGTGGCGTAGTGATCATCAGAGGCAGCAGTGCACAGCCGGCTGCTGTTGCCACGACACAGCCCAACCGCACAACCTGCGCCGAAAGCCGTTCTGCCAGCAGGGCGAGCGGCACCTGCATGGCGATGTTGCCAGCGATCATGACAGTCAGCAGCGCCGACATGCGCGCCTCGGTGATGCCGAAATGCGTGCCGTAAACCGGCAGAAGCGCCAGCACCGCCTGCTCGAACCCTGCAGCCACGACCACCGCGATGAGCAGGAGCACAGCCAAGGGCATGAAGCCCAAAACCGAGACATGGTGACCGGTCTGGTCGACCCTGGGCAATTTGGGCAGGACCGCCGCAAGACAACTGCCGCATAGGATGAAGGCAACGATGCCGACCAGAAACGGTGCCCAGCCTTCGGTGCCGACCAACAGCAGGCACAATGGCCCTGTGGCAAAGCCTGCCGAGATCAAGGTGGAATAGACGCCCATGATGCGCCCTCGCCTCGCCGGCGGTGCCAGCGCGATCATCCACACTTCGCTCAGCACATAGAGCGGATTGGTGACGACACCGATCATGAAGCGCAGCGGAAACCAGGCATAGACATCGTAGGTCAGGCCGATGAGCGCCAGCGTCAGCGCCGAGAGCGCGGCACAGGTCAGCGCTGTACGCCCAGCCCCGAACCGCCGTGCCAATGACGGGATCAATGGTGAGGACACGATGAAGCCGATCGGCGTCATCGCAGCGGAAAGGCCGATCATCGCCGGCGACACGCCTTGCCGCTGCAGGATGAAAGACAGCAGCGGATAGGTAAGCCCCTGCGCGATGGCGAACACCGACACGGTCGCGATCACGCCCGCGATCGCAGCCCAGTTGGTCGTCAACTCATTCTCGCAGCGCTCTGCAGCGGCCATCATCCCTCCCGACCGCGCCCATCTTCGGGGTCAACGGCTTTCGGGTGCTAGCCGTTCATCGCAATGGAGGAAAGGGCCGTATGGTCAAGATCGCTTGCTCCACCCCAAAACCACTGTGCTTCAGGGGAAGTATCGCGCCAGTGCTCCTTTCCTGCCCTGGGCGTACGGCTTCAGCCAGCTGTCGTCGATGCGCAGACCGTCGTCGGCGGACGGTCCTTTGCCCAGTGTGCGCCGCCAGGCGCGGAACTTGTAGTGATCGAACACATCCAGACAATGTACGGCATAGGCGGCAGCGAAAGTCTTGTCGCCCTCGACGATGACGAGGTTCTCGTCGTTTTCGTAGGAGGCCTTGTAGCCCAAGTTATGGCTGCCGGTGATGACGGTGGCGTTGTCTTCCATCGGGTCGATGATGACGATCTTGTCGTGCACGATGGCATGGCCGATGGTCAGCACCTCGGCCTGGAAATCCGTCGCGATCGAGGCTCCGGTCAGGTTCGCGGCGCGTACGATGGAAACATTCGGCATCTCCCATACCTTCTCTGGGAACACGAAAGGCGACTTGCCGTCATTGTTGGATTTGCGCGTGACCGGGTCCCGCGTCGACGGCACATAGTTGGGCATCGCCGCCTGATCGCTGATTGCACCCTGCACGATCAGGTCACGATTTGCCCTGGCGGCGGCAACAGCTTCGGCAACGATCGAATTGTCGCCACGGCGCGAGGGATTGAACACCAGGAACAGTACGGCCTTGCGGGCCGCTCGGATGCGGTTGAACACATCCTCCAGATCGACCGGCCGAACCGACAACGTCTTCTTGTTGCGGTCCGGATCGTTCGGCGAGAACCATATTGTCATGCCGTCGACGGGTGCACTTTGGCCGTTCAGCGGATTGGCGATGTGATTGTCCTTGCGAAATGTGGCGCCCTGCGTCTGGACAGCGTGACCCGGTGCATCCTCGCGTTGCGGCGCTGGGAACACGTCAGCCTTCATCCGCTCCCAGTAATCGTTGAAAATGCTCGCCATTTCGGGATCATCACGAATGAAGGCATTGTTGGACTGGCCGCAGATGCCGGTCGTCGTCCAGTTGGTCGAGCCGGTCATCACAGCCTGTGGCACACCATGCTTGTCGCGATAGACGGCAAACTTGTTATGGCCGATATGGTTGTTGTTGAAGAGCCGGTCGGTCACGGTCACGCCGGCATCGCGCAATGCCTTCCGGTAGGGCGCATTGCCGAAGTCCCATTTCTTGGTCTGCGTGTCCTTGCCGGAATTCGAGAGGATCACCTCGACGCGGTCCTTGGCCGCAATGATGGCATCGCGCAGCGCATCGTCGCCCAGTTCATAGAGCGCCAGACGCACCGAGCCACCTTCGGCTTTTGCCCGCGCCATCAGGCTGGTCAAGACGTCGGGCACATCGCCATGCAGATAGGCGCGGATCTTGCTGTTGCGGTCCTGCAGCTCTTCGCGGATCTTGTCGCGCTGGCCGACCTTGATGCCGGCCTCGGCCAGTGCACGCGACATCCATTGCGTCGACAGCACGCCATTGGTGAAAGCCACGCGCGCCTTGCCGAACATCGAGCCGAGGAAGATGGTCGGGCTGACGGCGCCCTGCCCCAGATAGCCGAGCGGCCGCTGCGCGCCGGTATAGGTGGGCCTTCCATCGACCTCGGGCGGCCTGGCCGGCACCGGCTCCAGCCCGGCCTTCATGGCGCCCACGGGACGCACACGGTAGGCAATCATTTCCCCGTCGGGCCGCATGGTCAGGCTGTCGCGCCGCCGCCGCACCGTGAGGTCGCGCCAGAAGGTCTTCTGCACCGGCCACACGCCGGTGTCCTGCGGAATCCAGTCCTTGTTGCGCTGCCCCTTGAAAGGCACCCAGGAAGCCAGGCAGCGCTCTTCACCCGTGTCAGGATAGAGCCGCACGAGCTCGAAACCGAGGCAGCCCGGGATCATGCCGTCGACATCCCAGGCGATGAAGGCGACCTCGTTGTTGGTCGCTGCCCGCACTCTCACCACATCGGCCATGACATCCTCCCCAGGCTGGCACGGGAAAGCCAGGCTCATGAAGCGTGGGCGCGGCCACGCAATCAGCCTGGAAGCCTCCGGCGCGCGGACACTCTAGACCGCTCTCATGGCGCGACTGTAACGCCGTTCACATTTGCCTGAGTCGAGTTTCGACTACCTGCCGAACACTACTGACATGACAGACGCCATGTCGCTTTGCTTGCTCTAGTGGTCGCCGCCTCCGCAATGGCGGATCGGCCGGCGGTCCATTATGCGGCGACAAAATCGCATGAGGATTACCATGACCGCCGCGCTGCAACCCGCCGAACCGGCCCTGGCCACCGATCGCGCCCGTCGTGGCGGACGCGCCGGCAAGCGCGCCGCTGGCGCTGCTGCCTTTGATCAGCCTGCCTTCCGGCAGCTCAAGATTCCCTTCGCGCCGACCAGGCTGATCTCCGACGACGAGCTGGAATCGATCCACCTCGCCTCGTTGCGCGTGCTCAAGGAAATCGGCGTCGACGTGTTGCACGATGAAGCCCGCCGCATCATGAAAGCGCATGGTGCCGATGTGCGCGAAGGCGAGTTCCGCGTCCGTTTCGACGCGGACATGATCCTTGAGCTGATCGCCCATGCGCCCAGCGAATTCACCATTCATGCCCGCAATCCGGCGCACAATCTGCGCTTTGGCGGCAACAACACCATCTTTGCGCAGATGGCCTCGGCGCCCAACTGTTCCGATCTCGACAGCGGCCGCCGGCCCGGCAACCAGCGCGACTATCGCAATTTCCTCAAACTCGCGCAGATGCACAACATCCTGCAGATGACCGGTGGTTATCCGGTCGAGCCGATCGATATCCACCCGTCGGTTCGGCATCTCGAATGCATCCGCGACCTCGCCATCCTGACCGACAAGGCCTTCCATGCCTATTCCCTCGGCAAGGAACGCAATGTCGACGGCATCGAGATCGCCCGTATCGCGCGCGGCATCTCGCGCGAGCAGATGATGGAAGAGCCGTCGCTCTACACCATCATCAACACCAACTCGCCGCTCAAGCTCGACGTGCCGATGATGGAAGGCATCATCCAGATGTCTTCTATGGGCCAGATCGTCGTGGTGACGCCCTTCACGCTTTCAGGCGCCATGGCACCCGTTACGATCGCCGGCGCCCTCGTCCTGCAGAATGCCGAGGCGCTTGCCGGCATTGCCTTCACCCAGATGGTCCGCAAGGGCGCACCGGTGGGCTATGGCGGTTTCACCTCCAATGTCGACATGAAGTCCGGCGCGCCGGCTTTCGGCACGCCGGAATACATGAAGGCGCAGCTGGTCGGCGGCCAGCTGGCGCGCCGCTACAACCTGCCCTATCGCACCTCTAACACCTGCGCCGCCAACACGGTGGATGCACAGGCTGCCTATGAAAGCGTGTTTTCGTTGTGGGGCGTCATCCAAGGTGGCGGCAATTTCATGATGCACGGCGCCGGCTGGCTGGAAGGCGGCCTGCGCTGCTCTTACGAAAAGATGATTCTCGACATCGACCTCCTGCAGATGGTGGCGGAATTCCTGACGCCGCTGGATCTCTCAGAAGACGCATTGGCCATCGATGCCATCCGCGACGTCGGTCCCGGCGGCCATTTCTTCGGCACGCCGCATACCCAGTCGCGTTACAAGACCGCCTTCTATTCGCCGATCCTGTCCGACTGGCGCAATTTCGAGACCTGGGCCGAGGCAGGCTCCCCCACAGCCATGGAGAAAGCCAACCGCGTCTGGAAGGAGCGCCTGGCGAGCTACGAGGAGCCTTACATGGATCCGGCCATTCGAGAGGAACTCAACGCCTTTGTCGACCGGCGCATCGCCGAGGGCGGCGCCCCGACTGATTTCTGAATACGGCTCGATGAAAGCGCACGTGATGTTCAATCACGTGCCAAGGCTCGACCGCTCCCTGAATCAAACTGTTCAAGTAGAGACATATCCTTATGAAATCCCACGTTAAAGCGGTTGTGATCGGCGGCGGCGTCGTCGGCTGTTCGGTCCTCTACCACCTGGCAAAAGCCGGCTGGACCGATGTCATGCTGATCGAACGCTCGGAGCTCACCTCAGGCTCGTCCTGGCACGCCGCCGGCGGCTTCCACACGCTGAATGGCGATCCCAACGTCGCCAAGCTGCAGGCCTACACCGTGCAGCTCTACAAGGAGCTCGAGGAGCTTTCCGGACAGTCCTGCTCGCTCCACCTGACCGGCGGCATCATGATGGCCGACACCCCGGAGCGGATGGACTTCCTAAGGCTCGCCCACGCCAAGGGCCGCTATCTCGGCATGGACACCGAGCTGATCACCCCTTCGGAAGCCAAGGCAATGTTCCCGCTGATGGACGAGACGAATTTCGTCGGCGCCATGTGGGATCCCGTCGAAGGCCATCTCGATCCATCCGGCACCACGCACGCCTATGCCAAGGCAGCCAAGAAGCTGGGCGCCGAAATCGTGCTGCGCAACCGCGTCATCGAATTGACGCAGGAAGTCGACGGCACCTGGAACGTCATCACCGAACAGGGCACGGTGAAGGCGGAGCACGTCGTCAACTGCGGTGGCCTGTGGGCACGCGAAGTCGGCCGCATGGTCGGCGTCGAACTGCCGCTACTGGCCATGGAGCACATGTATCTGCTTACCGAACCGATGAAGGAGGTCGAGGAATTCAACAAGTCGACCGGCCGAGAGATGGTCGGCGTGCTCGACTTCAAGGGCGAGATCTACACGCGCCAGGAGCGCAACGGCATCCTGCTCGGCACCTATGAAAAGGCCTGCAAGCCGTGGTCGCCGGTGAACACGCCCTGGGACTTCGGCCACGAGCTACTCCAGCCCGACATCGACCGCATCACGCCCTCGCTGGAAATCGGCTTCAAGCACTTCCCGGGCATCGCCAATGCCGGCATCAAGCAGATCATCAACGGCCCGTTCACCTTCGCGCCCGACGGCAATCCGCTGGTGGGCCCAGTACAAGGCCTGACCAACTTCTGGTGTGCCTGCGCGGTCATGGCCGGCTTCAGCCAGGGCGGCGGCGTCGGCCTCGCCCTGTCCAACTGGATGGTGAACGGCGATCCCGGTTTCGACGTCTGGGGCATGGATGTTGCCCGCTTCGGCGAGTGGGCGAGCCTGCGCTACACCAACGCCAAGGTGCGCGAAAACTACTCGCGCCGCTTCTCCATCCGCTTCCCGAACGAAGAGCTGCCCGCGGCTCGCCCGGCGCAGACCACCCCGCTCTACGACACGATGGTGGCGAACAATGCCGTCATGGGTGACAGCTGGGGTCTGGAGACTCCGCTCTGGTTTGCACCGAAGGGAACGGAGCCAAAAGACGTCGTGTCTTTCCACCGCTCCAACGACTTCGAGCACATCGGCAATGAAGTGCGCGCCGTACGCGAGCGCGTCGGCGTCACCGAAATCGCCAATTTCGCGAAATACGAAGTCAGCGGAACGGCTTCCGAGGATTTCCTGAATCGCCTGATGACCAACCGCATGCCGAAAAAGGGCCGCATCGTCTTGACCCCGATGCTGAACGAATTCGGCAAGCTGATCGGTGACTTCACCATCGCCAAGACCGGTGACGACAAGTTCATGATCTGGGGTTCGTCCGCGGCGCAAAAGTACCACATGCGCTGGTTCGAGAAGCATCTTCCGGAGGACGGCTCGGTTCGCATCCACCGCTTCGACCAGACCCTTGTCGGTCTCTCCATTGCCGGACCGAAAAGCCAGGAGCTGCTGCAAAGACTGACCGACATCGACGTGTCGTCCAAGGCCTTCCGGTTCATGGATTTCCGCGAGATGGCCGTTGGCGGCGCGCCATGCCTGGTCAACCGCATCACCTATACCGGTGATCTCGGTTATGAAATCTGGATGCAGCCGACCTATCAGCGGCTTGTTTACGCCGCCATCAACGAAGCCGGGGCGGAATTCGGCATCGTCGACTTCGGCATGCGCGCACTGCTTGCCATGCGCCTGGAGAAGAACTTCCCGACATGGTTCCGCGAGCTCAGGCCGATCTATGGCCCGTTCGAAGGAGCGATGGACCGCTTCATCAAGATGGAGAAGAACGACTTCATCGGCCGCGAAGCCGCAGCGGGCGAACAGGCTGAAATGGCCAACGGCAAGGGTTCCAAGCTGCGTCGTGTCTCCTTCCTCGTGGACGCAGCCGATGCCGATGTGATGGGCGACGAGCCAATCTGGGCCAGGGTTCCCACCGACTACGGCACGATCGAGAAGCCGCACGGCTACGGTGCGCCGCGTTTTGACGAATTCGGCAAGGAAGTGCGCGGTTCCACCGCCGCACAAGGCGCCTCAGGCGTGCGCGGCATCGTCGACGGCGAATGGCGCGTTGTCGGCTGGATCACGTCGGGCGGCTACGCACACTATGTGCAGAAGTCGATGGCGCAGGGTTACGTTCCGGCGGCATTGGCCGAGGACGAAAGCACCGGCCTGTTCGAGATCGAAATCCTCGGCCACCGCCGCCCTGCTCGCATCAACATCGAACCGCCCTTCGATCCGAGCGGCGAAAAGATGCGCGGGTGAGCCATGTCGACGGCTGGTCGTAGTTCAGGGAGTTTCGGCCGCCATCGCAAGATCATGCCCTTCGAGCCGGGCAGCACCTCGCAGCCCGGCTCCATCGAAGAATTGCGCACCGCCTCACGCGAAAAGGCGGCTTCGCTCAACCAGCATGTCCTTGGCTACGGCGAAACCGCCGAGCGTGAGTGGGCTGCAGCCGGCATCCCGGCTCCCGATCTGCCGACGATGCGGAGGTATCGTCTCGAGCGCATCCGCGCCGAACTGAAGCGGCGCGGCTATGCCGGTGCGCTGCTCTACGATCCCGTCAACATCCGCTACGCCACCGACAGCACCAACATGCAGCTCTGGGTCGCACACAACCCGACCCGCCATTGCTTCGTAGCGACGGAAGGCCCGGTCGTGCTGTTCGACTACTTCTCCTGCGAACACCTCTCCGACCATTCCGGCGTTGTCGACGAGGTTCGGCCGGCCATATCCTGGATGTATCTTTATGGCGGCGAGCTCACTGAGATGAAGGTGCGCCGATGGGCTTTCGGCATCGCCGAGCTGGTGCGCGAACATGGCGGCGGCAACAACCGCATCGCTGTGGATCACCTCGACTTCGAGGGCGTCGAAGCGCTCGCGCGGCTGGGCATCACGATCGGCAATGGCGAAGCCGTGATGGAGAATGCCCGCCTCATCAAATCGCCCGACGAAATCCTGGCCATGCGCCGTGCCATTGTCGCCTGCGAGGCCGCCATGGGCGAGATGCAGACTGCGTTGAGGCCCGGTATTTCGGAGAATGAGTTGTGGGCGGAACTGCACCGCGGCAACATCGCACGCGGTGGCGAATGGATCGAGACGCGGCTGCTCTCCTCCGGCCCGCGCACCAACCCCTGGTTCCAGGAATGCTCGTCGCGCGTCATCGGCGCCGGTGATCTCGTCGCGTTCGATACCGATCTTATCGGTCCCTATGGCTTCTGCGCCGACCTCTCGCGCACCTGGCTGTGCGGCGACGGCCACCCCAGCAACGAGCAACGTGATCTCTATCGTATTGCCGCCGACCAGATCGCCCACAATACTGACCTGATGCAGCCGGGTATCTCGTTCAAACAACTGGTCGAGCGCTCGGCCGTACCGCCGCCCGATTGTTTCCCCACCCGCTACGGCGTGCTCTATCACGGCGTCGGCCTCGCTGACGAATACCCGACCCTGCCGCATGCAACCGACTGGACTGCCGATACGCCGGACGGCGTTCTTGAGCCAGGCATGGTTCTGTGTGTGGAAAGCTATATCGGCAGGCTGGGCGGACACGAAGGCGTCAAGCTTGAAGAGCAGATCCTGATCACTGAAACCGGCCACCAGAAACTGTCAGTCTATCCTCTCGACGAACGCCTGTTGGCCGGGTGATCGCTGGCCATCCATTTTGGTGTGGAAAGCGCGGGCTTTGGCATGGCTGTGAACGACGCCGGCACGGATAGTGGCATGTCGCTCTCAATCCTGGGATCAAGCTCCATGCCCTCTCCTTTCCGCTCCGGCATTCTCAGCGCAGCCCTTGCTGCCAGCCTCGTCTCGGCCGCTCCTGCGGCCAAGGCTGCCTCCATCGCGCCGAAAGTCCTGGTCATCACCATGTTCAGCGGCGAAGCGAAACCCTGGCTGGAAGGGCGCAAACTCGATACCAAAGTGAAGGTTCCGGGCCTTTCGAAGGAATATCCGGAGATCGCCTGCGATGCAGAGGGCCTCTGCGTGATGACGACGGCGATGGGCTACGCCAACGCTGCAAGTTCTGTTTCGGCAGTGATCTACAGTGGCCTGTTCGACTTCAGGCAGAGCTACATCCTGATCGCCGGCATTGCCGGCGTCGATCCGAGCGACGGCACGCTGGGTTCCGCGCATTGGGCACGCTTTGCCGTCGATGCTGGCCTTCGCCACGAGATCGACCCGCGCCAGATCCCGGCCGACTGGCCGGATGGCGTTATCGCACTCGGCGCCCAGAAGCCGGGCGAGAAGCCCAAATGGGGCTCGGGCACGGAGGTCTACAAACTCAACGAGAAGCTGGCGGACAAGGCGCTCGCCCTGACCCGCAATGTCGAACTTGCCGACAGCGATGAGGCCAAGGCCTATCGGGCCACCTACAAAACAGCGCCCGGCAACGCAGCGCCGGCCATCAGCATTTGCGACACGCTTTCGACCGACACCTACTGGCACGGCTCGAAGACGGCAGAGAGCATGGGCAAATGGGTGTCTCTGCTGACCGACGGCGCCGGCAACTACTGTACGACCCAGATGGAAGACAACGCCTCTCTGACAGCGCTTCAGCGTGGCGCCGATGCCGGCCTGCTGCAATTCGATCGCATCGCGCTTCTGCGCACGGCGTCGAACTTCGATCGCGAACCGGAAGGCAAGACAGCCATCGAATCGCTCAGCGCCAACTCAGGCGGCTTCGGCCCGGCAACCGCCAATGCCTATCGCGTCGGCTCGAAATTCACCGATACCGTCATCGGCGCATGGGCCGATTGGCAAAAAGGCGTACCGGCACAATAAGGCCAACCGGCGCGAAGTGGCCAGGCAAGCCGGCTGACACCGGATCAGCCGGCAACCAGTTCAGTTTCGCCTGCAAGGGCCTCGCGCAATTTCGCCAGCAACGCCGGTGCCGTGGTTCGTGCGGTGATGAAGGGCAGTCCCTTGCGGCGCGCCGTCCAGCCGATGACGGCGACATCCTTCGCCTTCGGCTCGAAGCGCTGCGCCAAGGCCCAGCTCTGGCAATCGATGGTGGCAACATCAGCACGGCCTTCCGCGACCGCTATGATGGAATTTCGGTGACCGCCGCTTTCCAGGCGACCCACAAAGATATCGAGGTTTTCGCCCTTCGCCTGCAGGTCGCGTGTGATGGCGATGATACCCGACATCGAATCCAGGCCATTGAAGGCAAAACGCTTGCCGCGGATCGGGTCCAGCGGGATTACGGCCCGGCCGTCGTCAGGTGCCGCGACGTGTCGTCCCGGCTGCCGCATGATGATCGCACTGGAGTAATCTCCGTCCCGACCGCCCTCGATGCCGTTGTAGTTGGGCTGGCCGACCACCTGCACATGAGGCTCCAGTCCGAGTTCCATCGGCCCCCAGCAGGTCTGCGTGAACAACAGTACCGGATGCAGCCAGAGAGCTTGAAAATCGAGTTCGTCCGCTGGCAGCGTCGCGGGATCACGAACGACGACCTCGCCCGAGGCATCGCGAATGCCACCGGGAACAGCGGGCAGATCGGCGTTGCGCCGCGCCAGCATTTCAGGGGCATCGACCCCGGCGCGCCGCAAGGCAGCGCTGATCCGCGCCCACTGGACATCGACCTCGGCGCGCGCCTCGGGCCAATCATACATCGGCAGAGCCGCAACAAATTCGCTCATGGTGGTGATATGGCTGCTGCTGGTTGTCGGTTTCAAGCCAAGAAACGGAAGCCCTCGCCGGAGTGCCTCATTCCTTCGACGGTTCGGCCGGAACTGGCACGCTGCCGAGGCCGTTGACATTATGAGCCCGTACACGCGGCGCAAACGCCCTGCCCTTTTCCGGCACGCGCCGCAGCACGGGGTGCACGATCGGCTCCTTCGCCTTGAAGGCGTAGGCCTTCAGCAGCGCGAAGTAGTTCGGATAGGAATAGCCATTGTTGGCTTTTAACCACTTTTCGCGATCATCCCGGAACAGCTTCGGCAGCTTGTACCAGGCCACCGTCGGCTTGCTGTGATGCACGAAATGCAGGTTGTTGTTCAGGAACAGGAAGGACAGCGGCGAGCGTTCCACGATCACCGTGCGACCTTCGGGATGTTCCGACCACTGGTGCTCGGCATAGGTGCGGATCGCGATGAGTGACTGGCCGAACCACATCGGCACCAGGATGTAGAGCCACAGCGGCATGCCGAAACCGAACTGGATGATCGACAGGGCCACCGCAAGCCCGATGATGTGCAGCAGCCAGGCTTTGCGGATCACCTTGTCGCCGGCAAGCATCTGCTTGGTGTCGTCGATGAAGAAGCCGATCATCGACATCCACGGGCCAAGGAAAAAGCGGCCAACCATGGTGTTGTTCAGCCTGAGCAGCAGCTTCACCACAGCCGGCAGATCTTCGTGATGCCACAGCGCTTTGTAATAGCTCTCCGGATCGTCGAGCGGATCGGTCAGGCGTTCATCGGCGTGGTGGCGCAGATGCAACGTCTTGAAACGGCGGAACGGCCATATCAGCCCGATCGGCAGAAAGACAAAGGCCTCGTTGACCAAGCCATTGCGGGTTGGGTGGCCATGCAAAACTTCATGGATCAGCGACGACTGCAGCGCAACCATCAGCGTCAGCAAACCAAGGGCGACCAGCGGATAGGATGGCCAGATCAGAATGCCGGCGACGAGCCATGTCCCGTAACAGCCGATGGCGAGAAAAACGGTCGGCCACTCCACCGTCGGTTTGCTGCTCGTCTTCTTGCGCTTGCTTGCCATGCTATCGACCACTGCCTTTCAGTCGTCGGAACCGGTCTGCGATTCCTGACAGCATTGTGTCAGCAGTCATGCGCTGTCTCAACGCGACAAAGCGCACAAAATGTTGCCATTGCGCACACTTGCAAGCATATGATGCGCTTAGTAAACAAACCAGGAGATTCATTTACGCCATTTTGCGTGAATGACACCGCTATGTAGAACTTTTTGCTAGCTTTTAGAGGAACAACGCAATGGACAAGCGCGACCTCTCAACCGTGTTTCGGGAGCGGCTTAAAATGCTCTTGACACGGTCCGACCTCAACCAGTCGGCCTTCGCTTCTGCTGTCGGCATCGATCGATCGGCACTCTCGCAGTTGCTTTCAGGTGCATCGGTGCGGCTGCCGCGCGCAGAAACGCTTCTCAACATTGCCGCCGAATTCAAGGTCTCGCTAGACTGGCTGCTCGGGCTTTCGCAGGATGAAGGCGTGACCGGCGAGATCCGCGAAAGTCTGGAGATCGAAGAAGCCTCAGGAGGCTTCGAGCGCACGCTGATCGCGAAATGGCACGCGGAGGCAGCCGGCACCAAGATCCGCTACGTGCCGGCCGGCATACCGGACCTGCTTCGCACCGAGGCGCTGGTGGATTATGAGGCCGGCATCTCCAACAAGAGCCGGCAGGCGCAGGCGGGGGAAACGCAATACCGCATCGACTACAGCCGGCGACCGGAGACAGATATGGAAGTCTGCATGCCGCGCCATACGCTGGAGATCTTCGCGCGCGGCCTGGGAGTCTGGGATACCTTCCCGGCCGAAGAGCGCCGCGAGCAACTGTTGCACATGGCTGCCCTGCTGGACGATCTTTACCCGACTTTCCGCCTCTACCTCTATGACGGGCGCATGCGCTACTCGATTCCCTACACGATCTTCGGGCCTTACCGCGCGGCAATCTATGTCGGCGACATGTATCTGGTTCTCAACGCCACGCAACCGATCCGCACGCTGACCGGTCATTTCGACAATCTCATCCGTGCGGCCGAAATCAACGCGCATGAGGCCGCTGCTTTCGCCCAGCGTCTGGCCGACCTGCCTCTTGCGGTTTCGCGCGCCTGACTGCAATTCTCCGTTTTTCGCGGGATCTTATCGGAAAAGTCTGCAACTTTTTCGGGATCATGCCCGGGCCTCGATCATCAAAACAGGAGCCATCATTGGGTCGTCCTATCGTCGTGCCTCCACAGTCCGGCCGCGCCTTCCGTATCAGGAAGGGTGAACTCATCCGCATCATCGATCCCAAAGGCCAACAGGTCGCCGATCTGTGGGCTTTCGTGACGGGAGACACGCTGGACTGGCTGAGCACGTCGAACACCCGCGATATCATCGAGCGGTTGTTTCCGGCGATCGGCGAACACTTCTACGGCACCACCGGCGAGCCATTGCTGACGCTGGTGGCCAACGATTCCCCCGGGCCGCACGACATGCTCTTTCCAGCCTGCAACGCGGCACTTTACCGCCGCGCCGGCTTCGACGAGCATCCAAGCTGCCAGGACAATCTGCACAAGGCACTCGCCGCCGAGGGCATCACGCTTCCCTTCACCCCGGATCCGGTCGACTTCTTCCAGAATTCGCTGCCGACAGCGGACGGCACGCTGCTGGTCGATGCCTCGATCAATCCGCCGGGCGGGTCGGTGACGCTGCGCGCCGAACGTGATCTCCTGATCGTCGTCACGGCCTGCTCGGTCGACCACCACCCGACCAATGGCGATGTCTGCACCGAAATCGAGGTCGAGCTGCTGCCAGCCGCGTGATTTCGCGCCACCAACGACGCGCTTTGCCTTCCCCGCGCGGCAGAAGGCAAAGCGCCCTTCCATTGACTGGACATAAAGACTTCTTTATATCCTTATTCAAACTCCAGTTTGAAAGCGCGCGCCATGACGACCATCAATCCGATCGATGCCCTGATCGCAGAAAAGGGTGTGCTGCTGGCCGACGGCGCCACCGGCACCAACCTGTTCGCCATGGGACTGCCGGCAGGCGAAGCGCCGGAAATCCTCAATGAGACCGCGCCCGAGACCATCGCAAAACTGCATCAGGGCTTTGTCGACGCCGGCGCCGACATCATCCTCACCAATTCCTTCGGCGGCACCCGTCACCGGCTGAAGCTGCACCATGCGCAGGACCGCGTCTTCGCGCTGAACAAGACGGCTGCCGAAATCGCGCGCTCCGTTGCCGACAAAGCTGGCCGCAAGGTCATCGTCGCCGGCTCCGTCGGTCCGACCGGGGAACTTCTCATCCCGCTTGGCGCCCTCAGCTACGACGATGCCGTCGAAGCCTTCGCCGAGCAGATCGAAGGCCTGAAGGCCGGCGGCGCCGAGGTTGCCTGGATCGAGACCATGTCGGCGCCCGATGAAATTCGCGCCGCCGCGGAGGCAGCCATCCGTGTCGGCCTGCCCTATACCTATACCGGCTCCTTTGACACCGCCGGCCGTACCATGATGGGCCTGCTGCCGAAGGATATACATGCGGTCGCCGATGGCCTTGCCGTAGCCCCGCTCGGCGTCGGCGCCAATTGCGGTGTCGGTGCATCCGACATCCTGGCGTCCCTGCTCGACATGACCGAAGCGAAGCCTGACGCTACCGTCATCGTCAAAGGCAATTGCGGCATCCCGGAATTCCGCGGTACGGAAATCCACTATTCGGGTACACCGGAACTGATGTCCGACTATGTGCGCCTGGCCATCGATGCCGGTGCCAGGATCGTCGGTGGCTGCTGCGGCACTTCCTTCGCCCATCTGGCAGCGATGCGCAAAGCTCTGGATGTGCACAAGAGGGATGTGCGCCCGACGGTAGAAACCATCATCGAGCGCATCGGACCGCTGCGCAACAAGGCTGCCAGCGCCAACGTCAGCGAGACCGCTGAAGGCCGTCGCGAGCGTCGCCGTTCGCGCGCCTGACCTCTTCGCTCGCTTGTAGCGTTTCCGTTTTCTCGGAAACGCTACAACTCTTTGTTTTACTTGTTTCTATGCAATTCCGGACGGAAAGCGCCACACGCTTTTCCTGGATGCGCTAGTTGCTGTTATCGGCGTAGCGTGCCTGCGCCGAGCTGAAATCAGCCGACGGCCCGTCATTGCGCATCAGTGCGATCGTTTCCGATGCGCGCGGATCACTGAGTTTTTCCAGCGCAGCGCGAAAGCGCTCATTGGTAAGGGCAGACAGCGCCGTCTTGCGCGCGGTCTCCACGTCCCTGCTGATCGTCGTTTGCGATACCCTGCTCGGTTCGGCAACCTGTGTTGTCGCCATCAGAACCGAAGTCGAAATCCCGTCTATGCGCACGTCCAAACCCTTAAAGAGCGTCCCCGACAGCTCCTTACCCGACGTTACATTGCAGTGCGGTATCGAAACTATTCGGCATTTTAACGATCGGCAAATAAGCAGCCGATCAAGCCGGCCTGACACCGAATGCAATGAGGGTTGCGGCAAGCCCGCAACCCTCGCCGACAGATCAGGCGATGCCTTCTCCAGGCAGCCCAGCAGCAATCAATTCATCGCCGCGGCCAGTCGCACCAGGGACAGGAACTCCGCCCGGTAGCCGAACGGATCGGCGCCGCGCGCCGCGTTGGCGATCTCCTGGATGCGGTCGTAGCCGAACTTGGCGGTCGCATCCTCGTTGCGCAATTTTTGCCCGAAAGCTGCGACGGCAACCGAGAAACGCTGGTCCGTGCCGGCTGCATCGAAAGATGACACTTCATTGGCCGCCGTCACCGGGGTGGTGATCAGTCTGGACGTATCCGCATCCGGCAATTTGTAGCGGACCTTCACAAAGGCATATTCGTCCGCATTGGAAACTCCGCCATTGCCGGTCGTCGCTTCACCGTAACGCAGGTTGTCGACCTGTTGCGTGGCGCCTTTCGGCGTCAGCTCGTAGATCGCCGTCACCGAATGGCCTGAGCCGATCTCACCCGCATCGACACGATCGTTGTTGAAGTCCTCGCGGTTGAGCGCTCGTGTCTCGTAGCCGATCAATCGATATTCCGAGACCTTTGCTGGATTGAATTCGACCTGGATCTTCACATCCTTTGCAATCGGGAACAGTGTCGAGGATGCCCCTTCCACCAGCACCTTCTCCGCTTCGGCCAGCGTGTCGATATAGGCAGCGGTGCCATTGCCGTTCTGGGCGATGGTCTGCATCATCTGGTCATTGAGATTGCCACGGCCGAAACCGAAAACCGAAAGGAAAACACCGGTCCCGCGCTGCTTCTCGATCAGACGCTTGAGATCGTCATCGTCAGTCTGGCCGACGTTGAAATCGCCATCTGTCGCAAGCATGACCCGATTGATGCCGCCCTTGACGAAGGATTTCTGCGCCAGCCGGTAGGCTTCGCGGATACCGGCTTCACCGGCAGTGGAGCCCCCCGGCGCCAGATTGTCGATGGCCCGCAGGATTTTGTCCTTCTCTCCCGCATTGGTTGGTTCGAGCACGGTTCCGGCATTGCCCGCATAAGTGACGATGGAAACGGTATCGTCGGCCTTGAGCTTGTTTACCAGCAGGCGGAAAGCGGATTTCAATAGCGGCAGCTTGTCCGGCTCGTCCATCGAACCGGACACATCGATCAGGAAGACCAGATTGGCCTTCGGCTGTATCGCGGGCTGCATGTCGTAGCCCTTGATGGCGACATGCATCAGTTTGTGTTCGCCATTCCAAGGCGCCGGCAGGACACTGACCGTTGTGTTGAACGGCGTTTCGGCGTTGCTCGGTCCCTTCCAGTCATAGGGGAAGTAGTTGACCATCTCCTCGACACGCACCGTATCCGGTTGCGGCAACAGCCCATCCTTCAGCGAGCGGCGCACGAAGGAATAGGATGCGGTATCGACGTCGATGGAGAAGGTCGAGACCGGATCTTCCTTTGCCGAGCGCACTGGATTGGTCTTGAAATCCTGGATGCGGTCACGATTTTCCTCAGGCGGCCGCATGGTGTCGGCAGGCATTGGTGCGGGGGCAATCGTCGGTTCCGCCATCGGCATGACGTCGGCCGAGCTAGCCCCCAGCCTCTGCGCCGCTTCAGCCTCCGCCATCGGCATGGCCTGGTTCATCTCGGCGCTCTTCATCCGCGCAAACTCTTTGCGCGGGGCGGCCTGCACGTTGCCGGCGGGTGCGGCAGCCTCGGGTTTTGCGGCGGAGGCAAAAGGAGCGACCTGTTGCTTAAGGTCTTCAGTTGACGGGGCTGCAACCACCGGCGGTCGCGCCTGCGCGTCCGGTTTCGCCGATGCCGCCTTGTCGGCGAGCGTTTCAGCGACCGTTCCGCCTGTGTCGAGCGCCGGACCGCCATCCTGCATCAGATGAAATGCCGCGTAGCCGGCAATCGGCAGTGCCACGAGACCGGCAATGGCCGGTGTGGCGATGAGTTTCTTCTGCATGATCTCTCTCCAGAGCATGAGTGCTCGTGAAGTGAGACGCGGCCTTGCCGCCGTTCCTTGGGTTGCCACTTCATCTTTTTCGTCGAAGGCCATCATGGCAGCAGAAAGCGCGCGCGCGCGTGCCTCCGCATCCGGCCCCGGCAGTGCCGCATCGCGCAACTTTTTGAGTTCGTTGTCATCGACCATGGTCATACTTCCCCGGCTAAACGCATCAGGATTTTCAGCCGTTTCTTCGCTTCGTGGATGTGCCACGAAACCGTCGCCTCCGAGATTGCCATCGTTTCGGCTGCCGCCGCGTGGTTGAGCCCTTCGCCATAGACCAGCAGGACGGCTTCACGCTGCTTGTCAGGAAGGAGACGCACGGCCGCCCAGAGTGCCTCCACCGGATCGTCCCGTTCAGCGGCCTGCGCCTGTCCGACAATCAGCGCATGACTACCATACGCTTCCGTCTTGGCGCTCTCTCTCGCACTCTTGCGTGCAACGTCACGCGCAGCGTTGAGGGTCATCGCATAGAGCCAGGTAGTGAAGGCGCCGCCGCCGCGATAGTCGCGGATTGCGCGACCGAGCCGCACGCACACGTCCTGGGCAATATCTTCGGCATCGGCCTTGCGGCCGCTCCAGCGATAGGCGACGCGATAGACAAAGTCGTAGTGGCGCCCGACCAGCTGGCCGAACGCGTCCCTGTCTCCCTGCCTGGCTCGTCCGATCAGCTCGCTGTCGGATGCCTCGTCGTCGAGCATCATCGCCATCATTTGCCTGTTGGACGACGCCTATTGGCCAATCCTTGGGCGGATGGGAAGATTTTTTCCAGAGATGTCCGAGAAAGGACCTGCCAAAGCGGAAAGGTGAAGCGATCAGCCCAGGGTTTCGCCGAAGAAGTCGATCAGCCGCTTCCAATGGCGCTCGGCGCCGGCGATGTCGTAGACGCTGTGGTCGGGCACACACCAGCCATGCTGCATGCCGACATAATTTTCGATGACGTGATCGACCTCTGCTTGCCGCAGGGACTGCGCCAGCCGGGCCGACTGCTCCGGCGGAAAACTGCCGTCGACGCCGGCCGAACCGACATAAACGCGCGCCTTGATTTTGGATGCGTTCGAAGCCGGGCTATCGGACGCCTCCGTGCCCAGCCGGCCGCCATGGAAACTTGCGGCTGCGGCGATCCTGTCCGGATAAGCCGCTGCCGCATTCAACGCCCGGCCGCCGCCCATGCAATAGCCGACGGCGCCGATCTGACCACGCACACCTTCGGCTTCAAGCGCGCCAATGAAGGCGCCGCTGTCGCGTGCGGTCATGTCCTGCGTGGTGCCGCCGACCAATGCCGTCAGCGCCGCCTTGCTCTTTTCTTCGACAAAACCCGTCTTGGCGTCGAACGGTCCATAAGGCGTGTTGCGGTAGAACAGATCCGGCAGCAGCACGGCATAGCCGTGCCCTGCGAGCCTCGTTGCCATATCATAGAGCGCGGGACGAGGGCCGAAGGCATCCATGTAGAGGATGACACCGGCTTTCACCTGGCCGTTACGGAACACGGAAGCCCGCGCTACGCCGTCCTGGGTTTTGATCGTGATGTCGCGCTTGCTGGCTGATGGCACCATCCGTCTCCGTGTCTGGAATAGGAGCGGATAGATAGCGCAGGTATCACGGCAGGCAACCCGGATTGTTCACCCCTCGAGGCGCACCGTGCGCGCGCCGACCAGCAGTGCGCGCCCCGCTCCGAACCCCATTACGGCGACGCCGAGACCGAGAGCCACGAAAAGGATCGCGGAGGCAGCGAAGCTGCCTGTCCAGCCATGAATCAAGCCGACCAGCAGCGGGCCGATCGCCGCCAGCACATAGCCGACACCCTGCGCCATGCCGGAAAGATGCGAGGCCACGTGTGGGTCGGGTGAGCGCAGGACAATCAGCGTCATGGCGGCAGCAATCAAGCCGCCCTGCCCCAGCCCCTGCGCGATGGCCAGCGGCAGTGTCATCGAAGTCGGCGCAAACAGGATACCCAGCAATGCAATGACTGCGACGGTGACAAGAACGACATTGACGAGGCTCTGGTTGCGGCAGCGGACCGCGATCGGTGGTACCGCCAGGCAAGCGACGACCTGGGCCATTACCGACACAGAGACGATCACGCCCGCTGCCGTCGCGTCGAAGCCGCGTTCGCGCAGGATCGGGGCCAGCCAGCCGAAGATGCTGTAGGCCAGCGCCGACTGCAGACCCATGAACAGCGTGACCTGCCAGGCCAGCCGGTCACGCCACAGTCCGGTGACACGGAACCCGCTATGACTTGCCCGGTGGCGGCTGGCGAATGCCTGCGGCGCCCACAACAACAGCACGGCGAAGGCTGGTATCGCCCAGGCAGCAAGCGCGGTCGACCAGGAACCCGCGATATAGTGTTCGACCGGCAGCGTCAGCCCGGATGCGGCCGCCGCGCCGGCGCACAAAGCCATGGTGTAAAGACCAGTCATCAAGGCCATGCTGTCGGGGAAATCACGCTTGACCAGGCCGGGCAGCAGCACGTTGCCGACCGCAATGGCAGCGCCCGCGATGAAGGTAGCGGCAAACAGCATCGGCACCGACCCGAAACCGCGCAGCGCCGTACCCAGCGTGACCAAAACCATGACGCCGAGTAGCGTGCGCTCGGCGCCATAGCGCTGTGCCAGCCTGGGCGCAAAGGGAGCAAAGATGCCAAGACACACTACTGGCAACGTCGTCAGCAGCGAAGCACCGGCGCTGGACAGGCCCGTCGCCTGCATCATCTCCGGCAACAGCACCGAGAGGCTCGAAAACAACGGGCGCAGGTTGAAGGCAATCAGCACGAGGCTGGCGCCAAGCAGGATGCGCGCCGCCGGGCTTGCAAGCAGCGGAGCTTGCGGTGGCGGCAGGCTGTCGGCCTCGGCATCGACAAGCTGATCGTCAATACCATTCATGACAGCAGCCCCGGTATCGCTTCGACGGAAGGTCTGGTTCATTGCGCGAGATGCCGGTCAAGTTGCGAAAGTACGGGCGCCATGAAAGCGCGAACGGCGTCACCAGCGCGATCCGGATCGCCCGAGGCGATCGCCTCGACGATTTGCGCGTGCATCGGAGCGTCCGGCTCCGGCAGATCGCCACCCAGCGTCGCCTGGATGGTTTCGGCAATCGCCGCAGTGAAGAAATCGTAGAGCTCCACCATCGCGCGGTTGCCCGACATCGCCACGATCGCCTTGTGGAAAGCGAGATCGCGACAGACGAAATTGTTTTGGCCGCCATCGGCGACCGTACCGCGCTCTGCGAGCAGGCGGTTGAGCCTTTCGATGTCCGCCGGTGCATGCCGCAGTGTCGCCAGCCGTGCAGCCTCGACATCAAGCGCTGTGCGCGCTTCCCACTGATCGCGCAGGCAGGCCCGCCTGACCCGTACCAGCGCCGCGGTCGGATCGATAGCCGAGCGCACATAGGTTCCGGACCCTTGCCGCGTTTCGAGCAGGCCCTGCGAAACCAGCGCGCGTACGGCTTCTCGTACCGTGCCTCGGCTGACCGAAAGCTGGTCGGACAAGGCGGCCTCGTTGGGAATGCGGGCACCGACCGACCAGCGACCGCCAAGGATTTCGGCGCGCAGGCTCTCTGTGGCGCTATCGGTTAGATTCGTACGGCTGGCCGGCTGCATGAGACTACTCATCAAATCATCAGATGACTTGATGAGTAATTGCGGTTCTGCTCTCGGTCAACCAGGGAGGCAAGATTGAGCAGCCGAAACGATTGGGCCAGGCTACGCGAAATTCATCTCTCGAAAGCAACGATCGCTGACGCTCGGCCCTTTCAAGCGAAACGGCTAGAGATTGGCAAAGCTCACCATATGAAAAGCCTGCACTTCGACGGGATAACGATAGTCTACCCCATAGGGGCAGGCGTTTCGATCCAGGCAACCACCGGTCCGGCACGGTCCGCCATCCGCACCTCGGACATGCCCGAGACAGGCCTCATAAGCAAAACCTTCGCCTGAATAGGCGTCGACCGGACAGGATTTCAGGCAAGGTTTTCCAACACATAGATCGCAAAGATGATTCAGATTGCGAAAGCCTTGAATAGGAACCTCATCGGCAAACAGCAATGCTCCACGATAGGCGTGCCACAGGCCATATTCTGGGTGCATGAGAATACCGAGCGGTGACGGCTTCAATCCTTCCGCCCGCATCGCCCATTGCTGGAACGGCTGGTAAGGTTTGTCGGACGGATAGACGGCTGACGCTCCCCAATGGGCCGCGACCCCATCGATGATTTCCCGTGACCATGTGTCGAGCGGGTTTGGCAAATCCTGCGGCTTCTGTTGCCGCCATTTCATGAAATGCTGCCAGGGCGCCGCGCCAGCCTGGCCAATCAGAAGAGCGGACTTCACCGGCCTGCCTTCCGGGCCTACCGGCGCCGCCTCTTCGTCACCAAACACAAAACCGCCGCGCAGAATGAGCCCATGCGCGGCGAGTTGGTTCGAAATCGTATGCAACTGTCGATTGTTGGCCTGACGACGATTGCTCACGGCGGCTCGACCTTCATTGGCAATCGACCAAAATCACTTCTTGCCCGGGTCGGAAAACGCGCTCCGCCAGACTTCCTTGTGAATGATGTTGGCCACTTTAGCCCGGCCTGAATCGGGCTCCTTTCAAGTGAAGGCGTCAGGCATCGACTCCTTCTTCTTGGCGATGAAGCCCTGCAGCGCCTCGTCGATGCCTTGGTCGAGATCCGGGGCCTCGTAGCTTTCCAGCCAGCGCCGGGCGAGTTCGTTGGCGCGCTGCGGCGCCGTCTTCTCGCCTTCCGCCAGCCACTGCTCGTAGGAGTTGTTGTCCGCGATCGACGAGCGATAGAAGGCCGTCTGGAAGTTGGCCTGGGTGTGGTCGCAACCGAGATAGTGGCTGCCTGGTCCAACCTGGCGGATGGCATCCATCGCCTGGCCATTCTCCGACAGATCGACGCCCTCGGCAAATTTCTGCTGCATGCCGAGCTGGTCGATGTCCATCATGAACTTCTCATAGCAGGAGGCCAGTCCGCCCTCGAGCCAGCCGGCCGAATGCAGCACGAAATTGGTGCCGGCGAGGATGGTCGAGTTCAGCGTGTTGGCGCTCTCATAGGCTGCTTGTGCATCCGGAACCTTGGAGGCGCACAGCGAACCGCCGGTACGGAACGGCAGGCCAAGCCGGCGTGCAAGTTGTGCTGCCCCGTAGGAAACCAGTGATGGTTCCGGCGTGCCGAAGGTCGGCGCGCCCGACTGCATCGAGATCGAGGACGCAAAGGTGCCGAACAGCACCGGAGCGCCGGGCCGGATGAGCTGGGTAAAGGAAGCGCCGGCCAGAACCTCGGCCAGGACCTGCGTTAGCGTGCCGGCGACCGTCACCGGGCTCATCGCGCCGGCCAGGATGAACGGGGTGACAATGCAGGCCTGATTGTGGCGTGCATAGACCTTGAGCGCCCCGAGCATCGTCTCGTCGAAGACCATCGGTGAATTCGCATTGATCAGCGAGGTCAGCACCGTGTTGTTCTCGACGAAGTCGTCGCCGAACACCAGCTTTGCCATCGCAACGGTGTCTTCCGCACGTTCCGGCGCCGTCACCGAGCCCATGAACGGCTTATCGGAGTATTTGATGTGCGAGTAGATCATGTCGAGGTGGCGCTTGTTCACCGGCACGTCGACCGGCTCGCATACCGTGCCGCCCGAATGGTGGATCGACGGCGCCATATAGGCGAGCTTCACGAAATTCCGGAAATCCTCGATCGTCGCATAACGACGATTGCCGTCGAGGTCGCGCACGAAGGGCGGCCCGTAGACCGGCGCGAAAACCGTGGCGTTTCCACCGATCTGCACCGAACGCTCCGAATTGCGTGCGTGCTGGATGTATTGCTTTGGCGCGGTCTTGAGCAGCGAACGGCAGAGCCCGCGCGGGAAGCGAACGCGTTCGCCCTTCACATCGGCGCCGGCCTGCTTCCACAACTGAAGCGCCTCAGCATCGTCGCGAAACTCGATACCGGTCTCTTCGAGCACTGTGTCGGCGTTCTTTTCGATCAGCGCCAGGCCTTCCTCGTCCAGCACCTCATAGACCTTGATCTGACGCCGGATATAGGTGAGCTGCTGACCAGGACCACCGCCCGTACGCGCAGCCCGCCTCGCGGCAGCACCGCCGCGGTCACCGCGCCCTCGCCTGCCGCCCGCCGCCGCTTCTTGATCGACTGCCGCGTTCTCGCTCATGTTTGTTCTTCCTTGAAATCCGTTCGACCACCTCGCGGCGGCTGCTTTCCGGATCGTAGCCATGCACCCTATCCGAAACGGCCAGCGAGCGCCAAGGTCTGTCGCAAAATCGACAAGAAGAACAACAGATTCCCGGTCGCTTTCCTTTTGCGGAAAGTCGCAAATCAGCTATGGATGCGCGTCGCTGCACGGTAGGTATTGAAGCGACGATTGGTGCGTTGCGACAGATCGCACGACCGCAGGGAGATGGATCAAAAATGTCCGACGACGAGATCATCCTTTCCGAACTCTCCGACGAGGAACTCGTGCAGCAGATGCACGACGATCTTTATGACGGCCTGAAGGAAGAGATCGAGGAAGGCACCAACATCCTCCTGGAGCGTGGCTGGGCACCTTATGCGGTCCTCACCGAGGCGCTTGTCGAAGGCATGCGCATCGTCGGCGAAGACTTCCGCGACGGCATCCTGTTCGTGCCGGAGGTGCTGCTTTCCGCCAATGCAATGAAGGCTGGCATGTTCATCCTGCGCCCGCTGCTTGCCGCCACCGGCGCGCCCAAGCAGGGCAAGATGGTGATCGGTACCGTCAAGGGCGACATCCACGACATCGGCAAGAACCTTGTCGGCATGATGATGGAAGGCGCCGGTTTCGACGTCGTCGACCTCGGCATCAACAACCCGGTCGAGAAGTATCTCGAGGCAATCGAACAGCATCAGCCCGACATCATCGGCATGTCGGCGCTGCTCACCACCACCATGCCCTACATGAAGGTCGTCATCGACACGATGAAGGAAAAGGGCATTCGCGACGACTACGTCGTGCTGGTTGGCGGCGCGCCGCTCAACGAGGAATTCGGCAAGGCCGTCGGCGCCGACGCCTATTGCCGCGACGCCGCCGTGGCGGTGGAAACCGCCAAGGACTTCATGAAGCGCAAGCACAACGTGCGCGCTTCTGCCTGATTGTAGAAAGGCCGCGCCTTGCGACGCGGCCTTGTCGTTGCCAGTTATTTGGGGAGTCGGTCAGTTTTTGACCGTCTGCTCGACAGCGCGAGCAGTGCCTTTGACGTCCTTGCCGACGCCACGAACCGTGTTGGCACAGCCGGAAAGTACGAGCGCCACGGCAATGACGGCGAGCGGTGCGACGCGTGACAGTTTCATGGACAGTGTCTCCCTTATGGTGATGTAACAATCATCAACGCCAAAGGGATGAACCGGTTCCAAACGATGCAAAAGGCGATGTTGGAGTGATCCACATGGCGACAGGACAGAAACTCGACCCGACAGCACTCGCCGATGCGGTGGTGATGAAGAATGGCGAGGTCCCGTCGACCGCGCCCCTCCTTGAGCGTGTGCGGGTCATTGCTTGCGGTGCTATCGCCCGAGAGGTGCTGGCGGTCTGCAAAGCCAACCATCTCGACCATGTCGATCTGATCTGCCTGCCGGCGATCTGGCATGTCTATCCCGACAAGATCGCGCCTGCGATGCGCGAAGCGATCGCCAAGGCACGGGCGGAAGGCTACAGCCGTATCTTCATCGGCTATGCCGAATGCGGCACGCGCGGCGAGCTCGACAAGATCTGTGAAGAAGAGCGCATCGAACGCATCGGCGGACCGCATTGTTACGCCTTCTTCAGCGGCAACGAGGCATTCGCGAAAATCACGGAAGACGAGTTCACCGCCTTCTACCTGACCGATCTGATCACGCGACAGTTCGAAGCTTTCGTGATCGAGCCCCTCAAGCTCGACAAGCACCCCGAACTGAAGGAAATGGTGTTCGGAAACTACACCAAGATCGTCTACCTGGCGCAGACCGAGGACAAGGTCCTGCAGGACAAGGCGAAATGGGCCGCCGACTATCTGGGGCTCGATTATGAATACCGCTTCACCGGCTATGGTGATCTCGCGCATGCGCTTCTCGCGGCAGCCGAACACTGACCCGGCCCCCTGGCTGCTCGTTAGATAACATTCCCCGATAGTTGGACTGGTTTTCTGTTGCTCTCGCGGGCTATAACGCCGTCGTCGAGATACAGGGGACACGACATGCATCTGCGCGCCTTCCTTTTCACGGCTGCTGCCGTCCTGTTCGCTGGAAATGCCCATGCGGACGGCGTGGTGCAGAAATTGATCACTCCGGCAGACAAGGCGCGACTTGCCAAGTATGACGAGACCCGCAAGACGGCACTGACTGAAGCCAAGGCAGGCCAACCGAACGAGGTAAAAGACCTCGACACGGTGCTCGCTCGTCCCCTGGTCGCATTTTCGGACAAGGACCTTACCGGCAACTGGCAATGCCGCACCATCAAGGCCGGCGGCCTTGGCCCGCTCGTCATCTATGGCTGGTTCAAATGCCGCGTCACCGACGATGGCTCCGGCTGGATGCTGGAAAAAACCACCGGTTCCCAGCGCACCAAAGGCCGCTTCTATGACGACGGCGAGAAGCGCTCGATCTATCTGGGCTCGGGTTTCGTCGCCGGTGAAAAGGTACAACGCTACGGTGCTGGCCCCAAGACCGACCAGGTCGGCTATGCCTTCCGCACGGGCCTGAATGCCTGGCGCATCGAATTTCCGGCGCCCTACTATGAATCAAAACTCGACATCATCGAATTCAAGCGCTGATCGCTTGTAGTCCATGAGCGCATGCTGAGATAAAGGATTAACCGGCTCAGCCGAGAATATTGACTGGGGACTGAACTTGCGACCTGTGCAGCTATCGCACCCGACCAGGTTCTAAGAGGCTGGACTTCCAAGGATGAACGAGGCTGCAGACACGGCACCCATCGTCGTCGTCACCGAAGGCGGCGGCCACATCTGGGCAATCGTCAACGCCATAACCGAGCATTTCGCCAGCGTCACCGTCATCCTTGAAACACCGGTTTCCAAGTGGTCGTTGCTGAAGCGCCGCGCCAAGCGTCAGGGCTGGATTTCCGTTTTTGGCCAGATAGGCACAATGGTGCTGGTGCGCTTTGGCAAACGGTTCGGTGCTGCACATGCCGAGGAGATCGCCGCCGAGTATAATCTAAGGACCGAGCCGAAGCCGGGCCAGGATATTGTGCATGTGTCCTCGGCCAACGCGCCGGAGACGATCAAGGCGATAGCAGACATCAAACCGGGTGTCGTGCTGCTTGCGGGATGCCGTGTGCTGACGCGCGACACCCTTGCCGCGATACACTGCCCCGTCATCAACTACCATGCCGGCGTCAATCCGAAGTATCGTGGGATGAACGGGGCCTATTGGGCGCTGGTGAACAACGATGCCGGGAATTTTGGCACGACCGTTCACGTCGTCGACACCGGCATCGATACCGGCGCCGTCTTGCGCCACACACGTGGCACACCTGGTCGCGGCGATACCATTTCATCCTACCCGCTTCGCCAGGCAGCTATTTCGCGTGACGCCTGCATCGACGTGATCGAAAAGGTTCTGGCCGGCCGCATCGAACCCTTCGATCCCGGCCTGCCTTCCCAGATCTGGTTTCATCCGACGGTCTGGTTCTATGTGTGGACCGGGATACGTCGCGGCATCTGGTAGGCCAGAAGCCACCTTGCGTTTACGGAACGGCATGCCGGTATTAAGGTTCTCGCATGTCAGAGCTCGACCACCGGCAGATCATCGCGTCCCTCTCGGTGGAAGACCGGCGCGAACTGACCGAAAAACAGGATGGGCCAGGCGTGATACGGCTCGCCATTCACGGCGGATCGATCGTGTTGCTTGCGGCCCTCATCCTGCTCAAGGCACCGTTCTGGCCGCTGCTGATGTTGCCGCTGGGCATCCTCATCGTCTTCCTGTTCACGCTGCTGCACGAAACGATCCATGAAACGGCATTTCGCACCGAACGCGTGAACCGTCTCGCCGCTGTCATTTCCGGTTTCCTGATCCTGCTGCCGCCGGCCTGGTTCCGTTATTTCCACTTCGCGCATCATCGTTACACCCACGATCCCGACAACGATCCGGAGCTGATGAGCCCGAAACCCGAGACCATTGCGCAATATCTGCGCTACCTGTCCGGCTGGCCTTACTGGAGCGGCATGGCCAAGATCGTCGCCGTCAATGCTCGCGGTGGCAACAAGGATTCCTTCGTACCGGAAAAGGGCCGCGCCAAGGTGATCACCGAGGCGCGTTGGTTCCTTGTCATTTATGGACTGCTTGCCGCGGGCTCGGCACTCCTGCAATCGCCCGCACTGCTATGGATATGGATCGTACCGGCACTGCTGGGCCAGCCTTTCCTGCGGGCCTACCTTCTGGCGGAACATACCCGCTGCCCACATGTCGCCAACATGCTCGAAAACACCCGCACCACCTTCACCACGGGCGTCGTGCGTTTCGTGGCATGGAACATGCCCTATCACGCCGAGCATCACTCCTATCCCGCAGTGCCCTTCCATCGACTGCCCCGGTTCCACGAGATCATCGCCGAGCATCTGCGCTCGACGGAGCGCGGCTATGTGCGCTTCCATCGCAAGCTGGTGAACGATCTCGGCAAACACGACGAATAGAGCCGCACGCAAGGGGTGCCTTGAACCCGGCTACGCTCTTTCGTTTTGCGACATTCGAGCGCGTCGTTTTTGAAGGCGCGCGCGTCGTCTGATGAGAAGCGGGGTATTCCCGCTTCCGGCAATGCTCCAACCATTGAAGGAAGACTGAGAAATGGCCGATCTGATCGTCGTTTACTGGCGCGACATTCCCGCCCAGGTCATCGTGAAAAAGGGCCGGCAGAACGCCAAGCGCGAACTGCCGCTGCGCTTCACAGAAGCAATCGACATGGCCGCGATGCGCTCAGGCGCGGCCGAAACCGACGCCTATCTGGCCGAATGGCGCAAGGCGGACCCCGTTCCGGTCGGCGACGACCTCGAGGCGGAAGTGGAAAAGGCGGCGGCGGCCATCGACGCGGACTACAGCCGGGAGCGATTGGTCGCTCTCGCCAAGGCAGGCGGCAAGGAAAATGTCTGAAACCCAGCCGACACCGAATACGGGCACTGTTAACACCGCAGCGGGAGCTACGGCCGGCGTGACCCAGGCGACTTTGGTCCGCAAGGCGGCAGCAAAGAGCGACTACAAGCCTGCTGATGTTTCACCGCAGCGGCGCGTGCAAAGGTCCTATTCGGTACGGCTCTGGGCGATTCGCCATTCGAAGCTGCTGGAGTGGTTCTACCGGCGTTTCGCGGATGCGTTCCTGCTGCTGCATCCGGTCTGGAAAGGCCTCGGCTACGGGCGCGTCGAAGCGCCCGTCAAATTCGTCGAAAAGCGCGTGAAGGGCTTCATGTTCGACTGCCGCATGTGCGGCCAGTGCATCCTTTCCTCCACCGGCATGTCCTGCCCGATGAACTGCCCCAAGCAATTGCGCAACGGTCCTTGCGGCGGTGTACGGGCCAACGGCAACTGCGAGGTCGAACCCGACATGCCCTGCGTCTGGGTCAAGGCCTGGGAAGGGTCGCGCAACATGGTCAATGGCGATGCCATCCTCAACGTGCAGAAACCGGTCGACCAGTCGTTGCGGGAAACCTCAGCCTGGCTGCGTGTGACCGCCCAGGCAGCAACGGCGCGCGACGCTGCAAACACCGGAGCGTCCGCATGAGCCTGCGCCCGCCCCAGCGCGACGAAAATCCGGCTGGCATCCATCTGCCGCTGGAACCCCTGCCCGGCCATTCCTCGCGCGGCCGCCTGGAGCGCGTTCTGCGCCGCGGCGAGTTCGCGGTGACCACCGAGTTGAATCCGCCCGACAGTGCCGATCCGGAAGACGTCTACAACCGCGCCAAGGTGTTCGACGGCTGGGTCGATGCGATCAATGCCGTCGATGCGTCCGGTGCCAACTGCCACATGTCCTCGGTCGGAATCTGCGCGTTGCTGACCCGCATGGGTTATGCCCCGGTCATGCAGATCGCTTGCCGCGACAAGAACCGCATCGCCATCCAGGGTGACGTTCTGGGCGGTGCGGCCATGGGCGTGGCCAATATCCTTTGCCTCACCGGCGACGGCGTGCAGGCAGGTGATCAGCCCGGCGCCAAGCCGGTGTTCGATCTCGACTCCATGTCGCTGCTCGAAACCGTCCGCATCATGCGCGACAATGGCAAGTTTCTGTCGGGCCGCAAGCTGACGACGCCGCCGCAGGTCTTCCTCGGCGCAGCGATCAATCCATTTGCACCGCCCTATGATTTCCGCCCTATCCATCTTGGCAAGAAGATCGCCGCCGGCGCGCAGTTCGTTCAAAGCCAGTACTGTTTCGACGTCCCGATGTTCAAAACCTTCATGCAGAAGGCGAGTGATCTCGGCCTGACCGAAAAGGTCTTCGTTATGGTCGGCGTCGGCCCGCTGGCTTCGGCCAAGACCGCCAAATGGATCCGCTCCAATGTGCCCGGCATCCATATCCCCGATTCCGTCATCAAGCGCCTCGAAGGCGCCGAGGACCAGAAGAAGGAAGGCAAGAAGCTCTGCATCGACATCATCAACGAGGTGAAGGAAATTCCGGGCGTGTCTGGCGTCCACGTGATGGCCTATCGTCAGGAAGAATATGTCGCCGAGATCGTCGATGAATCGGGCGTGCTCAAGGGTCGCAAGCCATGGAAGCGCGAAACCCGGCCCGACGACGCGCTGGTCGCCGAGCGCCTTGGTCACATCCTGCATGACGACGTCACAGAAACCCAGGTCGACATGGTGAAGACCGCGCATTGAACAGGCGCTGCTGACATCATTCGCTTGATCCACATCAGAAACGATATAAAGAAGTCTTTATATCCGGAGGGAGTTTGAAATGACCCGCACCATCGTCGCTTCGGCGACTCGCGAAATCGTCATCGGTTTCGACCAGCCGTTCTGCGTCATTGGTGAACGCATCAACCCGACGGGCCGCAAGAAGCTGGCCGCGGAGATGCAGGCCGGCAATTTCGACACCGTCATCAAGGATGCTCTGGAACAGGCCGCCTGCGGTGCCACCATGCTGGATGTCAACGCGGGCGTGACATCAGTCGATCCCAATGCGACGGAGCCCGGTCTTCTGGTTCAGACCCTGGAAATCGTACAGGGTTTGGTTGACCTGCCGCTCTCGATCGACTCCTCCGTCACCGCCGCGATCGAAGCTGGCCTCAGGGTCGCCAAGGGCCGCCCTCTGGTGAATTCGGTCACCGGCGAGGAAGAGAAGCTGGAAGCCATCCTGCCGCTGGTGAAGAAGTACAATGTGCCGGTGGTTGCCATCTCCAATGACGAGACCGGCATTTCGATGGATCCGGACGTGCGCTTCGCCGTTGCCAAGAAGATCGTCGAGCGCGCCATGGACCACGGCATCAAGCCGGAAGACGTCGTCGTCGACCCGCTGGTCATGCCGATCGGTGCACTGGGCGACGCCGGCCGGCAGGTCTTCGCGCTGCTGCGCCGCCTTCGCGAAGAGCTGAAGGTGAATACGACCTGCGGCCTCTCCAACATCTCCTTCGGCCTGCCGCACCGCCACGGCATCAACGCCGGCTTCATTCCAATGGTGATCGGTGCCGGCATGACTTCGGCAATCATGAATCCGGTCCGGCCGCAGGAAATGGAGGCGGTTCGCGCCGCCAACGTGCTCAACGGCACCGACAAGGACTGCACGAACTGGATCAGGACCTACAAAGACTTCAAGCCGGGCGAACATGCCGCCCCTGCACCGGTGGCAGTCAATGCCCCTGGCGATGCTGCCGCAGGCGGACGTCGCCGTGGCGGCCGCGAAGCCAGAAGAGCAGCCGGTTAAGCCGTGACCTTCCCTGCGCCCGCAGGCGTTCGGCGCCTAGTCCTCGGTCCTGGTGCTCCCGAGCACCAGACTGAAGGCGAACACGCCGACGCAGCCGCCCACGATGCCGCAGAGCATCATCGAGGCAATGCTGGCTGCATCCGCAGGGCGAGACGGAAACAGATAAACAATGGTCGCCGTCGAAGCGATGATCGCAGCCGCAAGATAATGCGGATACCGGGTCCAGCTGCCTTTGGTGATGCGCACCGCAAGCAAGCCGGTGGAGATCGCCGACAGGGCGGACGGAAACAGGGCAACCAGCGAAAAGTCGGGCTTCATCGGCAAGCGTGCCTCTCTCACAGGCCTTGCCTTTATCGCACTTTCGCCAAGGCAGCGTTAACATTGGTGGTGTCGAAGCGATGAACGCCCCTCTCAATCCGACCGATCCTCTGGTCCTGTTCATGCCGTCCGGCAAGCGCGGGCGCTTCCCCGTCGGCACGCCGGTGCTCGATGCGGCACGCCAGCTCGGCGTCTATGTCGAATCGGTCTGCGGGGGGCGCGCCACCTGCGGACGCTGCCAGATCGAAGTGCAGGAAGGCAATTTCGCCAAGCACAAGATCGTTTCCTCGCTTGACCACATCTCGCCGAAAGGTCCCAAGGAAGAGCGCTACGAACGCGTCCGCGGCCTGCCCGACGGCAGGCGACTGTCCTGTTCGGCCACCATCCAGGGCGACCTTGTCATCGACGTGCCGCAAGATACGGTCATCAACGCCCAGGTGGTGCGCAAGGCCGCCACCGACCGCGTCATCGAGCGCAATTCGGCGGTACAGATGTGCTACGTCGAGGTCGAACAGCCCGACATGCACAAGCCGACCGGCGACCTGGAACGCCTCAAGGCGGTGCTCCAGAATGACTGGGGCTGGAAGGACCTGCGCGTCGCGCCGCATCTCATCCCCGAGGTCCAGAAGATCCTGCGCAAGGAGAATTGGGCGGTTACGGCGGCAATCCACAAGGACATGGAATTCTCCCGTGCAACGGTGATTGCGCTTTATCCAGGCCTCAAGAACGAAGCCTATGGCATTGCCTGCGACATCGGCTCCACCACGATTGCCATGCATCTGGTGTCGCTGCTGTCGGGCCGGGTGGTCGCCTCTTCCGGTACGTCGAACCCGCAGATCCGCTTCGGCGAAGATCTGATGAGCCGCGTCTCCTACGTGATGATGAATCCCGATGGCCGCGAAGCCATGACCAAGGCCGTACGCGAGGCCGTTAACACGCTGATCGGCAAGGTCTGCGAGGAAGGCGGCGTCGACCGTCACGACATCTTCGATAGCGTCTTTGTCGCCAACCCGATCATGCACCATCTTTTCCTGGGCATCGATCCGACCGAACTCGGACAGGCACCTTTCGCACTCGCCGTATCCGGTGCCGTGCAAGGCTGGACCAACGACATCGGCATCGACGTCAACCGCGGTGCGCGCTTCTACACGCTGCCTTGCATTGCCGGCCATGTCGGCGCGGATGCGGCCGGCGCGACACTGTCTGAAGGACCATATCGACAGGACAGCATGATGCTGCTGGTCGATGTCGGCACCAATGCCGAGATCGTGCTCGGCAACCGCAACCGCGTTGTTGCCGCCTCCTCGCCAACGGGTCCGGCTTTCGAAGGCGCGGAAATCTCGTCCGGCCAGCGCGCCGCGCCTGGCGCTATCGAGCGCGTGCGCATCGACCCCGAAACGCTGGAGCCGCGCTATCGCGTCATCGGCACCGACAAATGGTCCGATGAGGAAGGCTTCGAGGAAGCGTCCTGGACCACCGGAGTCACCGGCATCTGCGGTTCTGCCATCATCGAGGTGGTGGCAGAGATGTATCTCTCCGGCATCATTTCGGAAGACGGCGTCGTCGATGGCTCCCTGATGGCGAAAAGCCCTCGTATCATCCAGAACGGCCGCACCTTCTCCTACCTGTTGCGCGAAGGCCGCCAGGGCGAGCCGCGCATCACCGTCACCCAGAACGACATCCGCGCGATCCAGCTTGCCAAGGCCGCCCTTTACGCCGGCGTCAAGCTGCTGATGGAAAAGCAGGGCGTCGAAACCGTCGACACCATCCGTTTCGCCGGTGCTTTCGGCTCCTTCATCGATCCGAAATACGCCATGGTACTGGGGCTCATCCCCGATTGCGACCTGTCGGAGGTTAAGGCTGTCGGCAACGCCGCGGGCACCGGCGCCTTGATGGCACTGCTCAACCGCGACCATCGCCGCGAAATCGAAAAGCAGGTGGCGAAGATCGAAAAGATCGAAACCGCGCTCGAGCCAAATTTCCAGCAGTTGTTCATCGACGCCATGGCCTTGCCGAACAAGGTCGACCCCTTCCCCAAGCTTTCCGAACAGGTCAAACTGCCGCCACGCAAGATGGCAAGCGATGACGCCGCTGCCGGAGAGGCAACGCCCCGACGGCGCTCCCGTGAGGAGCGTGCCGCCCGGCGCAATCGCGAATAGGTTGCTCACCAAACCGGCAACCACAGTGGAGATGCCGGAATGGAACTGGGTAATGACGGTTGAAGCCCTCATCTTCGACGTTTTCGGCACTTGTGTTGACTGGCGTACCGGCGTCGCCCGCGAGGTGGCCGCGGCGACAGCCGCGAAGGGACTGCAGGTCGACAGCGTCGCTTTCGCGGATGCCTGGCGTGACCTCTACCAGCCGAGGATGGAGGAAATACGCTCCGGCCGCCGATCCTATATCGATCTGGACGTGCTCCATCGCGAGAACCTCGACGCAACGCTCGATGGTTTCGGCATCGCAGGGCATTTCAGCGAAGATGAGCGTGCGGCGCTCAATCACGCCTGGGAGAAGCTGCCGCCCTGGCCGGATGTTGTTCCGGGCCTGATACGGTTGAAGGCCAACCGGATCATCGCACCATGCTCCAATGGCTCGATCGCATTGATGACCCGGCTGGCGAGATATGGCGCCCTGCCCTGGGACTGCATTCTCGGTGCCGGCATTGCGCGTGCCTACAAGCCCGACCCGCGTGCCTATCTCGCAAGTTGCGAAGCGCTGAGACTTGAACCTGCACAGGTCATGATGGTGGCCGCGCACAACAACGACCTGTCTGCAGCACGCGCATGCGGACTGAAGACCGCATTCGTGGCACGCCCGCAGGAACACGGCCTAGGCCAGGTGACCGATCTCCGAGCGACCAGCCACTGGGATATCGTCGCCGCCGATTTTCCTGCGCTCTCGGCACATCTGGATCTGCGCCATCACGACTAGCGGCTCGCAATACCCGGTGTGGCTGTCACGACACAGGGTGATGTCAAAGCCCCCGCTGCATGGCCCCGCTTCTCTCCAGGCGCCTTTTTCTCGCCCCCTTCGATAGGGACATGGTCGGCAACCGCCGTTTCGACGCCTGTTCGAAGCGCTGAAAAACTCCCAACCGATCCGCGCCTTTCACCAAAGCGTGATTTTGGGTGATTGGAAGCGTTCAGACTTTTCTGCGACGACCGGTCCAAAAGACGCAAACAAGTTCAGGTTCCATCATGCCCGTTTCCATCAGCCGCCGTCTATTCGTTCTTGCCATCCCGTTCGTTGCGGCTGGCTGCACCACGACGCAGAAGGTCGGCGCGATAAAGCCCGGCAAGCGTGAGGTCCCGCAATACTATCGCGATATGTATGCGGCCGTGTCCGACGACGCCTTCCCTATTCCAGCCCCGGACCTGAGCAAGATCGAACCGAAATATTATCGCCAGGAAGTTGCCTATCAGGGCCCGGAGCCATCGGGCACCATTGTCATCGATACGCCGAACCGCTTCCTCTATCTGGTGCTCGGCGAAGGCCGGGCACTGCGCTACGGCGTCGGTGTCGGCAAGGCCGGCCTCGCCTTCGAGGGCAGCGGCGTGATCCAGTACAAGCGTGAATGGCCACGCTGGACACCAACTCAGGACATGATCACGCGCGAGCCGGAACGGTACGGCCCGCTTGCCGGCGGCATGGAACCGGGACCGACAAACCCACTCGGCGCCCGCGCACTTTATCTGTTCAAGAACGGCGTCGACACGCTCTACCGCATCCACGGCACCAACGAGGACTGGTCCATCGGCCGCTCGATCTCGTCTGGCTGCATTCGCCTGCTCAACCAGGACATCATCGACCTGCACCGGCGTGTCCAGAGCGGCACCCGCGTCGTCGTGCTGCAGCAGGACAACGCGCCTGCGGCGTGATGTCGGATCGGCATCCGATCGGCCGCTGGCACAATCGGTGACGCCACGTCATCCTTGACTTTCGCCCCCGAAGCCCAAAATTTCTGGTTCTTGGGGGCAGTCATAGCCGGCCAGCCGGCGCAGCATCGGTCCGTCGTGTTCCATGGCCAGCATCCGTAGCCAACTCGTCTCGTTTGTCTTGAAGCATACACGCAAGAAGGCGTTCTCCAGCCCGGAGAATATGCACCGCTGGATCCAGCATGCGCGCAAGAAGCAGTGCCATCAGCCACCGCCCGTGGTGACGCAGCGTTTCGACGTCACCACGCGCAGCGTTGCGGGCTTCCCCGTTTACGACATCGCGCCGAAGAACGGCAGCAGCAGGCGGATTCTTTACCTGCACGGCGGCGCCTATGTCTTTGAAATCACCACCTATCACTGGGCTCTGGTTGCCGAAATGGCCGAACGCCTCGGCTTTGGCATGACCGTGCCGATCTACCCGATCGCGCCCGAACACGACTTCCACGACATGTTTGGCATGGTCGGCTCGGTCTACCGCGAAATGCTCGAAGAGACGGCTGCGGAAGACATCATTTTCATGGGTGATTCAGCCGGCGGCAACATGGCCGTCGTGCTGACCATGATGATGGCTGAGGAAGGCCTGCCGACGCCCGGCAGCCATGTTCTGATCTCGCCGGGCCTCGATATGTCGCTGGCCAATCCCGCAGTGTTCGAAGCCGAGCAGCGTGATCCCTGGCTGGGTATTCCCGGTGGCCTGGAAGCGGTACGTCTCTATGGCGCCGGCATGGAACGGAACGACTGGCACATCAGCCCGCTTTATGGCGACCTTACTGTTTTGCCGCCGACCCTGCTCCTCACCGGTTCCCACGACCTCCTGACGCCAGACAACCTTATCTTCGCCGAAAAGGCGCGTGCGGCAGGTGTCGAGGTCGAGCTGGTTCACGAGGACGGCATGTTCCACGTCTGGCCGCTGATCAACATGCCGGAGGCACGCCGCGCCCGTGATCGTATCGTGGCATTCCTGAGCAGCCAGGAACGCCGGACCAGGATGCCCCTCGCCGCCGAATAACCGGCAGCCCTCAGAACCGCCCGGTTTCCCGGAACACGTCGAAGGTCGCGCGGATATGGTCGGCCACTGCCTTGACCGGAGCGCTGGCATCAGGCGTGACGATCATCGCCAGATTGTAATTGCCGATATGCGGCATGCCGTCTTTCGGGCCAAGCTCGACCATGTCGTTGCCGAGGAAGGATTTTGGCAGCGGCGCCACCGCAAGATCGGCCTGGATTGCCGCCCGCTGACCGGCTGTATGAGCACTCATGTAAGCGACACGATAGTTGCGTCCCTCGCGCCCGAGCGCTTCCAAAGCGCCGGCGCGCCACACGCAGCCCTCCTCCCAGATCGACACCGGGAGCGGCTCGCGCAGATGCGCGCAGCCACCCTTTGCGCCGGCCCAGACGATGGGCTCGGTCAGCAGCACCTCGGCACCGATCGCGCTGGTCTTGTAGGAATTGGTGAGCAGCGTCAGGTCGAGCGCACGGTCGTCCATGCGCCGGCGCAGGTTGATCGACTGGTCGATGGTCACATCGACCGCAATCGAGGGATGCGACTTCGCAAAGCGCTTCAGAACATGCGGCAGGATGCGTTCGCCATAGTCGTCCGGAGAGCCCAGTCGCACGATGCCGACAATGTCTGGCACGATGAACTTGGAAACTGCCTCGCGATTGATGGCAAGCAGCCGGCGCGCATAGCCAAGCAGCATTTCGCCGTCGGTGGTCAACGCCACTGAACGCGCATCGCGCGCGAAGACCGAGCGACCGAGCACATCCTCGAGTTTCTTGATCTGCATGGAAACCGCCGACGGCGTGCGGAAGACCGCTGTGGCCGCAGTGGTGAAGCTGCCCGTCTCGGCGATCGCCACAAAAGTGCGAAGTACATCCAGATCGAGCAGGGGAAGCGGATGGTTAAGTGGCGCATTCATGGCATCACCTTCAAATTTTCTGATGCAAAAGATCATCCCATTTCGTTTGATTGAATATCACGGAAAGTTCATAGTCAACAGCATCGAGAAGGCCTGATCGGTCACTGCTGACAATCGCTGGAACAGCAGCCGCGTCGACTGGCCTGCGAGCAGAGTTTCCAGCCAACCGTGGAAGGAGAAGTGCATGACCATTCTGTCGACCATCGGTCGGATCGCGACCGAACTCGGTGCGGCTCGCAGCCGCTACCTCACCGAACGCGCCATCAATTCCCTTCCCGCCGAAGTGCAGAAGGATATCGGCTGGCCGGTCAGTTCGAAAATGGTTGCTCCCGGCGTCGGAAGCTGGGCCGGCGCAAAATGAAAGCGCGCTGTTGTATCTGAAGCCCGCCGCGATCCCTCCGGCGGGCTTTTTCGCGTCGATCAGTGTCGTTAACTTGCCATGCAATGGCTGCATGACGCATATGAACAAGCCGCATAGCGGCTCAAAATCGGGTCAACGCATTGTAAAAACTGCATAATATCGATTTTTAACCGAAATCGTGACAACACCGATGTCGCTTTTTCGTGCGAAACGCTTCGCTTTTGCGATTTTGTTTTCGTTTGGACAGGCCTATATGCACTGCAGCAAACGAGCTGCCCCACTCCATCACGCGAAGGCGACCCGGCCGCGCATCGGCCCGAAAATCGAAAACCGATTTTCGGTAGGCACGATGCGCAGATTAAAAGTGTTAGAGCGTCCTTTGCGCATCCTGGGATGCGCGGCGCTCTAAGGCAACTGATTGGAGAAAACGATGAAGCTCTTCGCCCGCCTGTTCGCCCGCCGCGAAATCAACCTGACCACCGCTCTCGAGCGTCAGCGCCTTGCCAAGACCATGCCTGGCCAGACCGGCGCGGTCGCAGCCGCCCGTCTCGGTTTCGTCGCCTAAGGCATAGAATTCACTGCGGCACGACTGCCGCTTTTGCTCAACGCCGCCTCGGCTTCGCCGCGGCGGCGTTTTCGTTGCGGCTGGCGGCCGTCACGCGCCAAATCGCTGCGGGCCCGTTATTCGGAAGCGCTGTAAGGATCAGCCAACGCTGCGTCCGGCCGGCTGATCGGGACTTTCGTCAGCGACGTCCTTTTCGACAGGGCCTTGTCCCCGCTCGCTGCAAGCAGCTTGCGGAAAGTGGGATGCATGCCGCCATCCGCATAGGCATGGACCGTCGTGCCGGTCATCGTCGACGCCATCGTCTCAGCGGTTGAAAGATCCCGCTCGGTCCGTGCAGCCACCAGCGGATCGGTGCCGGATATGGCGGGCGGGCATGCCGCGAGCGGGTCGACCGGGTCACCGCCTGCAAATTCGGTGTCGAAGACATAACGTTTGTCGCAATAGGCCACCTTGGGCTGGCGACGCGTTACCTCGAAGCTGTCGTAACCTTTCTTCAGATCGGTCCAGAAGCCGTAGTTCGGGTTGCTGCGATTGCGCGCCATCTTCTGGGCGGTCATGCGGAACGGAAAGGCCTGAACCTGGAAGGACGTCTGGCCGCCTTTCAAGGCTTCGCGGGCCACCGCATAGATTTCGGACACGCCCTCATCGGTCAGTGCGTAACAGCCCGACGACGAACAGGCGCCATGCACCATCAAGGCTTCACCGGAATAGCCGAGCGCGGACTCCAGCTTGTTGGGGTAACCCAGATTGAAGGAGAGGTAGTACTGCGAATTGGGGTTCAGCCTGTCGGCGCTGACATGGTAGAACCCTTCCGGCGCCTGGCGATCACCGATCCTTTTCTTGGGTCCGAGCTGACCGGACCAGCGACACATCGGGTAGGTCTTGAGCAAGGCATATCTGCCGTTGCCGTCCCGTTTCCAGATCTCGAGCTCGCTCTCTTCCTTGAAGATACGCACCAGGATGGGCGACGAAGGCGCCATACCCTTGCGCTTCATCTCGGCCACCAGCTTGGCCGCAATGGGCTGTACGCCTTTCGCACCAACGTCGAGCGCGGACGAAACACATCCGGCAGCGAGAGCGGCCAACAGGATTGCGGAACTGAGTTTGGCGAGTTTTGCGAACACGGGCTTATGAGCGGTAGCTGCGGATCAAAACGCAGTATGTCGGTTAACACGGTTAACGCTTCGTTCCATTCACAAGAATGTCAAGTCGAGCGCACAACTGCAACGCCGTCCAGTGACCAGCCTCACTGCAGGGCGATCAGACATAACTTCGAAAGGCTGGCATTTTTGCGGCATCGCCCGGAGCGCCGGACAGGCATCGACGGATTCAAAGCGCTTTCGGTAGCCGATTTGCGACCCATGTCGCAAATTTTATCTTTTAGAACCATTCTAGACGATTGACAGAAAATAAGTTTCCTGATGACGCTATGCTGATCGCGACATTCTGTTCGCGTCATGGGAGGAAGAATTTTCGTGAACGCTGTTAAGCATCCGATCAAACGATCGCTGGTCTTTTTCCTGGTTCCTGATTTCACCATGGTCGCATTTGCGACAGCGCTCGAACCGCTGCGCATCGCCAACCGCATGCTTGGCTACGAGGCATATCGCTGGCGCCTCGCCAGTGCGGACGGCAAGCCGGTGCCTGCCTCCAACGGCGTGCTGTGTGCGGTCAACACCTCCCTCGACGAGGAACGTCGCAAGATGGCCGGACCGGATCGTCCGTCGATGGCCATCATCTGCACCGGCATGGACGTGGAGAAGTATCACAACAAGTCGGTCTTTGCCTGGCTGCGGGAGGAGTATAACCGCGGCGTCGCCGTCGGCGGCCTGTGCACCGGCGCCTATGTGCTCGCCGCTGCGGGTCTTCTGTCCAACAAACGCTGCGCCATCCATTGGGAAAACCTGCCTGGTTTCCAGGAAGCCTTCCCGAAGGCAAATGTCTTTGCCGATCTCTTCGAAGTCGACCAGAACGTCTACACATGCGCCGGCGGCACAGCCGCGCTCGACATGATGCTGAAGCTGATCGGCGATGATTTCGACGAGAGCCTCGTCAATCGCGTCTGTGAGCAGGTATTGACCGATCGCGTCAGAAGCCCGACCGACCGTCAGCGCTTGCCTTTGCGGGCGCGCCTCGGCGTGCAGAACTCGAAGGTGCTGACCATCATCGAGTTGATGGAAGCCAACCTCGCTGAACCGCTGTCACTGATCGAGATTGCCGATCATGTCGACCTGTCGCGGCGCCAGATCGAGCGCCTGTTCCGCACAGAGATGGGTCGCTCCCCTGCCCGCTACTATCTCGAGATCAGGCTCGACCGCGCCCGCCATCTGCTGATCCAGTCTTCGCTGCCGGTGGTCGAGGTGGCCGTGGCCTGTGGTTTCGTTTCCGCTTCGCACTTCTCGAAATGCTACCGCGAACTTTATGCCCGCTCGCCGCAGCAGGAACGGGTCGATCGCAAGCAGTTGCTGGCCGCCTGAGCCCGATAATTCTCCCCGCATAACGGGGAGAGCCATCTCACCGGCTGTCGAACATCAGGCTGCGATCACGCCATTTCTTTTCCCCCGCAAGGCAGTCGATCGTCGGTCCGGCCTCAGCCAGCACGATCGGCGGATGTGCTGCCTCCTCGATTGCCCATTGCGGCGAGGCAGCACCTGCCAGTTCCAGCACCAGTTTGCGGCGGACCGCTTCGGGAAACTGTTCCCAGCCGTTGACCGGGATCATGAATGCGCCCGGCCCACCGATCACGCAATCCCGGTAGTATTGATCGAGATCGCGGATGTCGTAGGACGTCTCCATGCCGCCGTTGGTCATCAGCGGCAAGCCGTTGATGACGATACCCTGCTTGATCACGGCATCACGCACCAGCGGCACGGGAGCGCCCTGATTGTTCGGTCCATCGCCTGAAATGTCGATGACGCGTTTGGTCCCCTCGAAACCACTCTCGGCGAACAGATCGGCCCCGAATTCAAGCGCCGCCGAGATCGATGTCCGGCGCGCGCTGTTGGGTGGTCGTGCCGTCAACCGCGCCACCACGTTTTCGGCATCTGCCCGGGTGGCGACCAGTGTCCACGGAACGACCACGACCTGTGAATTGGTACCGGCCCATTCGACATAGGTGATTGCGATCTTGCCGTGGATACCGTCGGCAATGGCACGCAGTACCGCTTCGTCGGTGAGCGCCGTGGCATAGCCACGTCGCTGGATCTCCAATTCGTCGGGCGACATGGAAAGCGAAACGTCGACGGCCAGTACCAGTTCGACATCGACCTGTTCGGCGGCCTGGGATGCGGGTGTCAAACCAACTGTCAGCGCCGAGACGGCGCCGGCAATCAGGAAACTGGCTGCGGATGCCGACATGAACCGAAGGTAAGCGAGATTCGGCTTCCCACAAAGACCAAGCCCGGCAGCTGCCGGGCTTTATCCCTCACGATTTCGCGAGGTTTGTGACAACGCGCCTAAGCAATTCCAGGAAAACTATGAGCGATCTTCCGTCCGGAATTGCACGAAGACAAAAAGGCAGAGTGCTTACGCGTTTCCGCTAAAACGGAAACGCCCTCTTATCAGCTGCGCGGCTTAAGGTTCTCCGGATCGTAGAGTGGCTTGTAGCCGACGCCAACCACTTCGACAGGATAGGTGTCGGCGAAGTATTCGACCTGCAGCTTCTGCCCTTCCTTGGCGTAGGCCGACGGCAGATAGGCCAATGCGATGTTCTTGCCGATCGTCGGACCATAGGCCACCGAGGTGGTGAACGAGCGGCGGCCAAGCTCGTCGACCAACGTTTCGCCGGTTGCCGGGTCCATCACCGGCATGGCGCCGACCGGATAGCGGGCAACACCGTTGGAATCGATGTTGTCGGTCATCACCAGCGTGCACAGCATTGCTGGCTGGTGCGCGCGCGCCCTGTGCTCCTGATGTTTCGGCTTGCCGCGAAAATCGGCTTCCTTGACCTTCGGGCGCTGCAGGTCGCTTTCCAGGAGATTGTATTCCGTCAGCAGATCGGCGTTCTGCAGACGCAGGCTCTTTTCCATGCGACGCGAATTGGCGTAGGTCTCGACGCCGAAGGCCATGACCCCGGTGGCGCGCAGCGCATCCCAGACGGCAAGCCCGTCCTCGTAGCGCATATGCAGCTCCCAGCCCTGCTCACCGACATAGGAGATGCGGAACGCCGTCACATCCTTGCCTGCGATCCTGATCGGCTTGATCGCAGCGAAGGGGAAATTCTCCGGCGCAAGGCTGGCCGGATCTTCGACAACCTTCTGCAAGGTTGTACGGGCATTCGGTCCCCAGATGCCGATGGTCACGAATTTTTCCGCAACATCGGTGACGGTGACGTTGAAACCTTTGTCTTCAGCCACCCGTTTCACATAATGGAAATCACGCGGTCCGGCATCGGCTCCGTCGATGACCCGGCAACGATCGGCCATGCGGATGACGGTGAGGTCGGCGCGAACCATGCCTTCGTCGTCAAGGAAGTGGGTGTAGATGCCCTTGCCGATGTTGTTGTCGCCGCCAATCTTGGCCGCACACAGCCATTCCATCAGCTCGACATGATCGGGACCTTCGACGTCGAACATGTAGAAATGCGACAGGTTGACGATGCCGCAATCCTCACTCATGGCGAGATGCTCGGCATTCGACACGCGCCAGAAATGGCGGTTGTCCCATTCGTTCTCGCGCACCGGCACGCGGTTGCCGTATTTCTCGAGCAGGTGCTCGTTGGCGGCATAGCCGTGCGCACGCTCCCAGCCGCCGAGTTCCATGAAATAGCCGCCAAGTTCCTTCTCGCGCTCATAGAAGGGCGAGTGCTTGACGTTGCGGCCCGTTGCGTAGGGCTCGCGCGGATGGACCGCCGGCGTATAGATCTTCTGCGCAGCTTCGCCGCAGCGGCCTTCGATGAAGCCTTCTTCGAGCTGATGCGGATAGAAGCGGCTGTAGTCGATCGAAGCATGATCGACATGGGTGCGCCCGTCGGTCATCCAGTCGGCGATCAGCTTGCCGTAACCGGGGCCGTCCTTGACCCAGATGGCGACGGCATACCACAGGCCGCGCACCTTCTGGCTCTCGCCGCAGGATGCGCCGCCGGCGGCAGACACCTGAAGCAGGCCATTGAAGGAATGACCTTCATTGTAGCCAATCTCTCCAAGGATCGGCGTCAGCTCGATCGCGCGCTCAAGCGGCTCGAGGATCTGCTCCATTTCCAGATCGCGCTGCGATGGCGACAGCCGGGCTTCATGCTTTTCGAGCAGCTCGCGCGGGTGGCACAGGCGCGGGTTCTTTTCCTCGTAGTAACCCCACTCGATCTGGCCACCTTCGGTTGTCTTCGGGTCGCCGGTGTCGCGCATATAGGCCGAATTGCCTTGATCGCGCAGCAGCGGCCAGCCGATCTCCTTGCTCGTACCGGCGAATTCATTGTACGGGCCGAAGAAAGTGAGCGGATGGTCGACCGGCATCACCGGAAGGTCCTCGCCCGCCATCTCGGCGATCAGCCTGCCCCACAGACCAGCACAGACCACGACATGGTCGGCCTCGATCGTTCCGCGATCGGTGACCACGCCCCTGATGCGGCCATTTTCGATGACCAGGGATTTCGCTGCGGTGTTGGCGAAGGCCTGCAGTTTGCCGGCAGTGACGCCCTGGTCGACCAGCTTGCCCGCCACCGTCTGCGACCGTGGAATGACGAGACCGGCGTCAGGATCCCACAGGCCGCCCTGGACCAGGCTTTCTTCGATGAGCGGGAATTTCTCCTTGATCTCGGCCGGTTCGATCAGCCGCGCACGCGTGCCGAAGGCCTTGGCGGAAGCCACCTTGCGCTTGATCTCGTCCATGCGGGTATCGTCGCCGACCCGCGCAACTTCGAGACCGCCGATGCGGGCGTAGTGCCCCATCTTCTCATAGAATTCGAGGGAATAGAGCGAAGTCCAGCAGGACAGGAAATCGTGGCTGGTCATGTAGCAGAAGTCGGAGGCGTGTGCGGTCGAGCCGACGTCGGTCGGAATCCCCGACTTGTCGATGCCGACGATATCGTCCCAGCCGCGCTCGATCAGATGGTGCGCCACCGACGCCCCGACGATCCCCCCCAACCCGATGATGACGACCTTCGCCTTTTTCGGGAACCCTGCCATTGCATGCCACTCCGAGATGATACTTGCGCGCACACTATAGGCCGCCGCGATGCGATTGCAGCCTGTTTGCGACATTGCAAAAAGGCGGCGCGACGTGCGCAGCGGCAACCGATTCAGCTCTCCTCAATCAGGTGAACTTAACCGTTACTTTCGGATTTGCTGATAGATGAGAAAGATGATCGGATGTTCTCGTCTGGAGCGCCGCGGAGACCGGAGGTGAACGTGGCCTTCGAACAGGCTTCCAAGGCCGGCAGCCGGCATGTGTTGTCGGTTTTGACCAGCCCTTTGACGTTGCTGGCGGCAGCGTTGCTCCTCGTCTTCGTGCTGTTGCTGGTCCCGCTGCGGCTGCCGGTCGGGCCGATGTATTGGGACATCTACATCTATTACGATGCAGCCAACCGCATCTTAGATGGCCAGATACCGGTGCGTGACTTTTTCATCCCGGTCGGGCCGCTATGCTACTATCTCTTTGTCGGCTGGCTGACGCTCTTCCCCAACGGACACCCTGTTCTGCTCGCGCACTGGTCGCTACTGGCCATCACCGCCCCCGCTATGGCAGCCATCGTCTGGCACGTCGACAAACGATCGCGCTTCACGGCCTTTGCTCTGCTCATTCCGTTCCTGATCTTTGCGCTTCTGCCATTCGACACGCGCGACATGTATGCCTATCCAGGCTCTGACGGCTTCGGAGTTTATAACCGCCAGGTCTGCCAGATACTTTACGTATTGGTCGCCGCCTTCACTTTCGTTCGCGACAGGCGATTGCTTGCGGGTCTCATCGCCGTTTGCATGGGTTCTCTTTTCTTCGTGAAGATCACCGGCTTTCTTGCTGCGGGGCTGATCTGCGTCTGGGCCCTGATTGCTGGTCGCGTTGCCTTGCGCGAGGCATTGATAGCCGCAGTCGCCTTCATGGCAATCCTTGCAGGCATGGAGATATCGTCGGGACTGGTCGGCGGTTACGTCAACGACATTATCGTGCTGGTCGGCTTGAACAGCGGCACGCTCGTGCCACGCCTCTTGCGCGCCCTGTCCCAGAATTTCGGCGTCGTGCTTGCAACGACAGCGCTGGTGACAGTGCTGCTGTGGGTGGATTGGCGCAAACTTGCCGCCCTACCGGGCGAAAAAAGCTCGCTGCTCGGCTGTGACAGCCTTTGGCTGGCAGCGGTGTTGCTGGCTGGTATTCTCTTCGAAACACAGAATACGGGCAGCCAGGCCTTCTTCTTCCTGTGGCCGATATTGCTGGCAATTCTGCTCAGGACCAGCAGGGTCGCCAACCGTCCTGCCCTGGTGCTGACCGTCAGCGCACTCGTTGCTGCGGCTGCTCTGCCGCTGGTCGTTCGGGTCATGGAACGTGCCGCGCGCACCTATATCGGTGCCATCAGGAACGTGCCGCTGCAGGAACACAACCTCAAGACACTTGGCGCGCTCACCATGCGGCCGGAGGTGCAGGCACGCACCGACAACATGCTGCGTTTCTATTCCGAGCACAACGGACTCTACCAAGACCTGGCAGACGTCAATGAATTGCCGAACCCGCTGTTCTATTCCGATTTCGAGTTCCAGATCGCCTATTTGAAAACGGCCGATATGGCGATCGATGCCATTCGGGGCATCGAGACCAGGACCGGTGTCCGCTTCGACACGATCATGTCCCTGAACTTCGTCAATCCGTTTCCCTGGCTGATGGAACGCTCCGCACCGTTGCACGTCACGATCGGCGCCGATCCCGGCCGTACCGTGCCATTGCCTGGTTCAGCCGAAGAACAGGCCGTTGCCAGCACGGATCTCGTCCTGCTGCCAACCTGTCCGCCAACAGCGAACAACAAGATCCTCTACACGCTCTATGAGCCGGCTCTTACCAGGCACCGGCGTTTGAAGCTCAACCAATGCTATGACGCGTTTGTGCACCCCAGGTTCGATACGGCGCTTGGCCCGGACGTCATCGCACCGAACTGATCGTCGCCCGACAGGCATTCGGGGATGCGCGAAGCATGTTGCGGCCTGGCGGTTCTACATAAATCAAAGGCCGGACAGATGTCCGGCCTTGTCTCTTCGCAGCAAGCAGCTTGCGCTTACTTCACGGTAGCGTTGCCGCCGGAGATCACGACGGTCTCGGAACCGGTCAGCGCTTCGAGGTCGCCATTCGGCAGGGTGACAAAGCAGCCGCTCGCGCAGAACTCGACGGTCTCGCCGCCCGCAAGCGTCAACTCGCTCTTGCCGCCGCCTTCCGTCACGATCAGCGTGCGCGTTTCATTGTCCTTGTTGACCGCGCTGGCCGTGTTGCCAACCTCGCTCGCGGCTATGAGAGCGACGGCGGCGATGAGGATCTTCCACATTGCTATTCCGGTGTTTCCACCGCCTCTGTTGCGTTCGCGAGGCATTTTCGCCCTTCGCAATCAAGCTTATAGGACAAACAAGCTGAACCGCAACTGAATGCCTCATTCATGCCGCAATTGGGTAACCGGCCCATACAGCTAGCCCGGATCGGGCCGGCGCGGCTTGCGGCGACCCTTCGGCTGGTTGCGTTCCGCCTCCTTCGCCGCCTTCTCCTCGGCATGCAACGCTTCGGTCTTGTCGTCGTCGCTCGGCCAGGGTTCCTTGTTCGTATGGGGCATCTGCTGACGTGGCGCTGACGGGATCTCGATGCCTTCCTTCTCGAAAGCATCTATGATGGCGAAACGGATGTCGTTCTGCACCGAACCGCCATTCGTGATATCGGCCAGGAAAATGCGGACCTGGAACTCCAGCGCGTTCAGGCCGAAATTGGCGAATTGCACGAAAGGCTCCGGGTTCTTCAGCACCAGCTGATGCCCCCGCGCGATCTCGGTCAGAACTTCGTGCACGTGCCGGACATCCGAGCCATAGGCAACCCCGACATTGATCTCGACGCGGCCGAGCTTGTTGCGGTGTGTCCAATTCCCGACCGCGCTGTTGATGAGGTTCGAATTCGGCAGGATAACCGACTGGCGCTGGAAGGTTTCGATCTCCGTAGCGCGCACGCTGATCTTTTTCACCGTACCGCTGACGTCGCCCGCAACGATCCAGTCCCCCACCTTGAACGGCCGCTCGGCAAGCAGGATCAGGCCGGAGACGAAGTTGGAGACGACGTTCTGCAAGCCGAAACCGAGACCGAGGGAAAGACCACCGGCGATGAGCGCAAGGTTGGACAGGTTGATGCCTGCCGATGAGATGCCGACGACTGCGGCCAGGGCGAAGCCGGCATAGCCGACCACAAGCCGGATCGAGTTGCGCACGCCGGTATCGACCTTGCCGCGCGCCATCACGGAATCGTCGAGCCAGGACTGGAACCAGCGCGTCAGGAAGTAACCAAGGATGAAGACGAGGACACCCGTCAGGATGCCGAACAGCGAAATGGTGACGGACCCGACCGTGACCCCCATCGCAATTCTGTAGGTCCATGCCTGGATATCGGCGAACTGGAAGCCCCACATCAGGAGCAGCATGGGCAGGAAGACGATGACGATCAACAGGTTGAGGGCAATGCTTGTCGCCAGCCCCAGCTGGTCGAGCGTACCTTCCTCCAAGCTTGTCCGACCTGCAATCCAGCGTCCCACGGACGTCTCCGCGAAGCCGCCCTCGGCGCCGATGGCACGGGCGGACAGGAAGCCGATATAGGCCGTGATCAGGAGCGTGCTCGTGATCACGATCTGGCCTGCCAGGAAATTGGCGAAACCGATGTAGCCCAGCAAAGCAGCGACGATCGTTATGGTCCCGAGCGCATAGGCGAGGAACCGCAGCCAGGCTGGCCAAGGCCTCCATTCGCCGGATTTGGCCCGGAACGGCCGCACCAGGCCCATCATGATCAGGATCAGGCCGACGATGATTGTAGCGACAAAGCTGCGTCCGACCGTGAGCGACAGCGGCGAGCCCATCTGCTCGTTCACCACGGACAGGAAGCCGTTCACGCCCAGCACCACCGCCATCGCGGTGGACAGTACCACCAGCCAGCGCGCCGGACCGGATTCGACCGGAATCAGCCGCCAGTTGGGCACGTTCGGCGAAAGCGCGGCGTTGGTCAGCCGATGGACGCAGAACACGATCAGGATGATGCCCATGATCGAGCTCAGGAAGATGCCTATGTCGCCCCTCAGCACCCCGTAATAGTCGAAAAAGAAATAGGCCAGGCTCAGGAAGACGCCCAGGCCGAGCGTTGGCAGCAAGGTAGACCAGAAAGCCGCCGACAGGCGGCTGAGATAGGTCGGCTCCTCGACGGTCGGATCCGGCTCGAAGATACGACCGAAGATGCGCCGCACCACGATATGCAGGACCAGCGCCGCCACCAGCGCCATGAGCGTGGCAGCCAGTGCGGCCTGGTACTTGAACTTGAGGACGAACGAGAACCAGGAACTGACGGCGCTGGACAGATTGGAGAACTCGGTATTGGCGTCGACGGCAAGCTTGGTGCTCAGGAGGTCGTTCAGCGCGTAGCGTTTGGTCAGCGTTTTGCGGAAAAGTTCGCTGCGCAAGGTGGAGATCTTGTCGCCCATCGTCGCAATGCGGACCGAGAGCGTCTGGGCACCCGCGATAACGGCATTGATCTCGGCCTTCTCCGTTGTCAGTGCCTTGCGTTCTGTGGCGACGATGTCCGGTTCCGCCGGTTGGCCCTGCGCAGGCGGCGGCCCGAGCTGCTCGAGCCGGGCATTGATTTCGGTCAGCCGCGGTCGAAAGACAGTCGCCGTGCCGAGTGCCTGCCTGGAAAGCTCCTCCAGCTGGGTCCTGATGTCGACCAGCGCACCATCGTCTTCCTGGTTGTCGTCGATCTGTTTGGCAAAATTGTCCGTCTTCGCCACCAGAACCTTGAGCGCCTTTTGCTGTTCCGCGACGAGATCGTCGGATGACGGTGCCTGAACGGGTGCGGCCTGAGCAGCCGGTGGTGCTGCTTGGGCGGCCGGTGGTGCAGCCTGCACAGGCGGCGGTGCCGATTGAGCGCTTCCATTCGGCGCGGTCGGCTGCGGCGCCGCCTGTTGGGTCGGCTGAGGAGCGGCTGGCTGGGCGGTTTCGCCGAGCAGCGGAATTCCAGTCTGCGCCAGCACCAGCGATGGCATCGCAGCGGTGAGAACCAGGATCAGCAAAAGGCGGACAAATCGAAAAAACATAGACCGGCAACCCGTAAAGCAACCTTCAAGGCTGCGAAATCTTGCCCTTGATAGAGACGGCATTGGGGCGGAGCAAGCTGCTTCCTACCTGAACACGCTGGTCGGCCAGTCGAAAAGCCGTGGCGCAATTCTGGCTTTGGCGCCAGGGCTGGCTCTATAGTCTCCCTTGGAAATGGGTTATCCGAGCCGCATGCGGATTCGGGATGGAGTTGGCATGGCGGAATATTCGGCTCTCTCGCTGCTGCGCAATGCGCTGTCAGGCAACAAGGATTGGAAACCCGCCTGGCGCAAGCCCGACCCCAAGGCCTCTTATGACGTCGTGATCATCGGCGGCGGCGGCCACGGCCTTTCGACCGCCTACTATCTCGCCAAGGAATATGGCATTACCAATGTTGCGGTGGTCGAGAAGGGCTATCTCGGCTCGGGCAATGTCGGCCGCAACACGACGGCCGTGCGCTCCAACTATCTGCTGCCGCCAAACACCCGCTTCTACGAACATTCGATGAAGCTGTGGGAGAACCTCTCCCATGACCTCAACTACAATGTCATGTTCTCACAACGCGGCGTGCTCAACCTCGCGCACACCCCGGCCCAGTTCGACGACTATGCCCGCCGCGGCAACTCCATGCGCCACCAGGGTGTCGATGCCGAACTGATGTCGGTTGCCGAGATCAAGCGGCTGATGCCGGCGATCGATGTTTCGGCCAGCGCGCGTTTTCCGATTATTGGCGGCATGATGCAGCCGCGCGCAGGCACCGCTCGTCACGATGCCGTCGCCTGGGGGTATGCGCGCGGTGCCGACCGGCGCGGCGTCGACATTCTTGAAAACTGCGAAGTCACCGGTTTCCTGCGCGACGGAGATCGCGTCACCGGCGTTGTCACCACCCGCGGCGAAATCCGCGCCAGGAAGGTGGCAGTCGCTGCTGCCGGCAGCACCGGCCGCGTCATGCAGCTTGCAGGAATCGACCGGCTGCCAATCGAAAGCCATGTGTTGCAAGCCTTCGTCTCGGAATCGCTGAAGCCGTTCCTCGACACCGTCGTCACCTTCGGCATGGGCCATTTCTATATGGGTCAATCCGACAAGGGCGGCCTGATCTATGGCGGCGATCTCGATGGCTACAATTCTTATGCCCAGCGCGGAAACCTGCCGATCGTGGAAGAGGTGATGGCGGAAATGCTGGCGCTGTTCCCCAGCCTAGCCAGCGTGCGCATGCTGCGTTCCTGGGCTGGTGTCTGCGACATGTCGATGGATGGCTCCCCCATCATCACGACGGGGCCGTTGCCGGGCATGTATCTGAATTGCGGCTGGTGCTACGGCGGCTTCAAGGCGACACCTGCCTCGGGTTTCTGCTTCGCCCACACCATCGCGCGTGACGAACCGCACGACCTCAACGCCGCCTTCACGCTCGACCGCTTCCATCGCGGCACTGTCATCGACGAGAAGGGCCAGGGCGCCACGCCTCGCCTGCATTAGGACTGACCATGCTGCTCACCTGCCCTTATTGCGGTCCACGAGACGTGTCCGAATTCACCTATCAGGGCGACGGCAATCGCCAGCGCCCTGCCCCCAGTTCGCAGGATCTTCAGGCCTGGAACGAATATGTCTACGACCGGCAAAATCCTGCCGGCGACCATAACGAGATATGGCAGCACTCCGGCGGCTGCCGCAGCCATATCCGCGTGCTGCGCAACACTGTAACCCATGTCGTTTCAAGCTCCGCGCCCGTGCGCGGCAACACCCATCATCGCGCAACCGAGCGGCGCAAGCCCGGAGCCAAGGCATGAGCCCGCGTCGCAACGAAACCGGCGGTCAGATCGACCGGCTTAGGACCATCCGCTTCACCTTCGACGGTGTGCCGTTCACCGGTCATGCCGGCGACACACTGGCGTCTGCCTTGCTTGCCAGCGGCGTCACACTGATGGGGCGCTCGTTCAAGTACCATCGGCCGCGTGGCGTTCTGAGTGCCGGCGTGGACGAGCCGAATGCGCTGGTCACCATCCTGCACGGCACCGCGCGCGAGCCCAACATTCCGGCAACCGCCGTCGAGATTTATGACGGCTTGCGGGCCGAGAGCCAGAACCGGTTTCCGTCGCTGAAGTGGGATGTTGGCGCCGTCAACCAGCTCGGAAGCAAGGTCATCGGTGCCGGTTTCTACTACAAGACATTCATGGGCCCGGTGATCGGGCCGCTCAAGGGCACCCGTTTCTGGATGTTCTGCGAGCATTTCATCCGTCGCGCCGCCGGCCTCGGCCGCGCCGGCACCGTTGCCGACGATTCCCGCTATGAACGCATGAATGCCTTCTGCGACGTGCTGGTGGTCGGTTCGGGCCCTGCAGGCCTGATGGCGGCCAAGGCCGCTGCCGAAAGTGGCGCGCGCGTCATCCTGACGGAACTTGATCCTGGTTTCGGCGGTTCCGCCAATTGGTCGGGCGAGACCGTCGACGGTGCGCGTGCTGCAGATTGGGCAAGCGAAATCGTCAACGGCCTCAAGGGCCGCAACAATGTCCGACTGCTGCGCCGAACCACAGTCTGGGGCTACTACGACGGCAACACGCTGGCCGCACTGGAACGCGTCTCGGACCACAAGGAAACCGCAGCGCGCGGCGAACCGCGCCATCGCCATTGGACCATTCGCGCCAAGTCAGTCGTGCTGGCCACCGGTGCCTTGGAACGACCCCTGGTTTTCCCGGGCAATGATCGCCCTGGCGTCATGCTTGCCAGCGCAGCGCAGCGCTACACCAACCAGTTCGGCGTGCTTCCAGGCGATAAGATCACGCTCTTCACCAACAACGACACGGCCTACCAGGCGGCTGCGAGCCTGAAGAAGGCCGGAGCCAATATCGCCACGATCGTCGATGTCCGCACCGACATTTCCGATCAGGCGCGCGCGCTGGCTGTGTCGGCTGGCGCGGAATTGATCGCAGGGCATGCAGTATCGGCGACCGATGGCGGCAAGACATTGAGCGGCATCAGGATCCAGCGGCTGGATGGTACCGGCGGGCTCCTGACCGGCGAGCAGCGCGGTATCCAGACCGACTGCCTGCTGATGTCCGGTGGATGGTCTCCGGTGTTGCATCTGGCCAGCCAGGCTGGCGCGAAACCCGAATGGGATGAGAAACTGCAGGCTTTCCTGCCGCCGCAGCCGACGCAGAGCTGGAGCGGGGCCGGCGCCTTCACCGGGCGGCTCGCCACCGCCGATGCGATTGTCGACGGCTACGCGGCCGGCCTCACCGCGTCAGGGGGCAAGGCGCGGGTCATCGAGCAGCCTGAAATCGAGCCGGCCTCGGTAAACCCCGAACCGGCGCCGGTATTCGAGATCAAGGCCGACGGCAAGAGTTTCGTCGACTTCCAGCACGACGTTACAGCGGATGATGTGCGGCTGGCCCATCGCGAAGGCTTTGTCTCGGTCGAGCACCTGAAGCGCTACACCACGCTCGGCATGGCGACGGACCAAGGCAAGAGCTCGAATGTTCCAGGCCTCGCGATCATGGCCGAGGCGCTTGGCAAGCCTATCCCCGAGGTGGGCACGACCCGCTTTCGGCCACCCTATACCGCAGTTTCCATCGGTTCGCTGGCCGCGGAACGATATGGCGATCTCAAGCCTGAGCGGCTGACGCCGATGCACGACTGGCACCTCTCTCGAGGCGCCACGATGTATTCCGCAGGCCTGTGGTTCCGCCCCATGATCTACGGGCACGCAGGCGAAACGGTCGAGCAGGCCTATGTGCGCGAAGCCAGGGCCGTGCGAGAAACCGCCGGCATCGTCGACGTCTCGACGCTCGGCAAGATAGCAATTCAAGGTCCGGACGCAGCGGAACTGCTGGACCGCGCCTACACAAACGTCTTCTCGAGCCTGCCGGTCGGCAAGGCGCGTTATGGCTTGATGTTGCGCGAGGACGGGTTGGCCTTCGACGACGGCACCACCTGGCGTCTCGGCCAGGACGATTTTCTGATGACCACCACGACGGCCAATGCCGGCAAGGTGATGCAGCATCTGGAATATTTCCTCGATGTGATCTGGCCGGAATTGAAGGTCACCGTCACGTCCGTCACCGATGAATGGGCAGGTGCCGCGATCGGCGGACCCAAGGCGCGGGAAATCCTCGCCGCCTGCGTCGAAGGCACGGCCGTCGACAATGCCGCTATGCCTTTCATGGGCATCGTCCATGGCGAGATTGCCGGCGTTCCGGTGATGATCTGCCGCCTGTCCTTCTCCGGCGAGATGGCCTTCGAGGTCTACTGCGGTGCAGGATACGGCACCCATGTCTGGCAAGCGCTGATCGAGGCAGGCAAGCCGTTCGACCTTGTGCCTTACGGGCTGGAAGCGCTTGGTACGCTGCGCATCGAGAAGGGCCACGTCACCGGCGCCGAGATCGACGGCCGCACCACAGCGCGCGACCTGCATCTCGACTGGATGTTGTCAAAGAAGAAGCCCTTCATTGGCTCGGCCATGATGGATCGTGAGGGTTTGGCTGCCACCGACAGGCTGCAGCTCGTCGGCATTGTCGCTCTCGACAACAGGCCGCTCAACGGCGGCGCGCATATCGTCGAGGAACTCGACGAGGAAAATCCGCACGGCTCGATTGGCCATATCACAGCCTGCTGTTATGCACCGGCACTCGGCAAATACATCGCTCTCGCGCTCATCCAAGGCGGCAAGGGCCGTCGCGGTACGCGCGCCTATGTTTCCGATCCACTGCGCAAGCGTTTCGGCCCCGTCGAAATCGTCAGCCACCACTTCTTCGATCCGGAAGGGAGCCGCATGCATGGTTGAGCGCCTTTCGCCACTGGAACCCGTCTATCGCTCGGGCTCGCACGGCCGCTTCGAGGACGGCGTTGGCGTGATCCTGTCCGAAACACGCCCCGGTTCCATCATCCAGGTTGCAGCCTGGCCAGGTGAGGAAGCACGCGTGATCGCCGCCATCCGCAAGGTGACCGGCCTCGGCTTGCCGGATGGCGCCGGCGGTGGTGCCGTTGACGGAGAAAAGGCCGCGTTCGGCTTTGCGCCCGGCAAATTCACCATAGTCGACGAAGCAGAAGGCATTGCCACTCTGCTCGCCAAGGCGATCACTGCGGCGATTGGCACCGTGACGGATCTGTCGCATGGCCGCACCGCGATCCGCATCGAGGGCCCGGAGGCTGAATGGGTCCTAGCGAAATTCTTCGCCATCGACTTCACCCTGTCCGCCTTTCCTGTGGGCGCGGCACGCTCGACCACCCATCACGACGTCTTCGCACAAATCCAGAGAACGGGCGGCGACCGTTTCGACATCTACGTCTTCCGTTCCTTTGCACGTTCCTTCTGGAAAGCACTCGGGCATGCGGCGGAAGAAGTCGGGTACGAGGTCGCCTGAAAACGGGAGCGAGGAAGCCGCGCCATGGAATTCATCAATTCGCCGGCGGCCAAGGCAGCAAAGCTACCCTTCAGCCAGGCAGTGCGCGTCGGCGACATCCTCTATCTGTCGGGCGCCCTCGGCAACTTGCCAGGCAAGCTGGAACTGGTACCGGGCGGCATCGAGGCCGAGACGCGCCAGACGATGGAGAACATCGGCACCGTACTGCGGGAAAACGGACTTGGCTTCGCCGATATCTTCAGATGTACGGTCATGCTGGCCGACATGTCGAAATGGGGCTATTTCAACCGAATCTATCTCGAATATTTCAATCCGGAACGGCTGCCGGCCCGTTCAGCCTTTGGTGCGAACGGCCTCGCATTGGGTGCCCAGCTCGAGCTCGAATGCATGGCCTACATGCCGCCACGCTGACCAGGGAAGTCGCATCCGTCACTGCGCACTGGCCTTACGAAGAGCGCGTCCTGACGCTAGAGGGAAACGAGCGCCGGTTCGATAGTTGACTGAAAGAATCGACGGTTTCGGCCGCCGTCGATTGACCAAAAGGCCGGCACTTCGACTTCGTCACCCATGGATACACAGAATTCCGCGACCATAACCGGTCGCGTCGCGCCACCGGACAGCGTTTCGCTGCTCATCCCGGTCACTGTTGCCTGTGGCGTCTTCATGACCAGCCTCGACCAGAACGTGGTCGTCACCGCCCTTCCCGGCATCGGCGAGACACTGGCGCGTCCGCCAAGCCAACTTGGCCTGCTGGTCACCGCCTATGTCGCCAGCCTGATCATCATGATGCCTCTGGGCGGCTGGGCTGCCGATCGCTTCGGCCTGCGCAACGCCTATTGCTTCGCGCTGATCGTTTTCGGCATCGCGTCGGCGCTGTGTGGCATCGCCAACGACATGTGGACGCTTGTCGGAGCCCGTGCTTTGCAAGGGTTTGGCGGTGCGCTGATGGGCACGCTCGGCCAGATCGTGGTGCTGCAGAGCTTTCCGCGCAATCGCACGCTGAAAATCAACATGTACATCTCTCTGGCCGGCCAGTCGGGACCGCTGGTCGGTCCGCTCGTCGGCGGCGCGCTGACGACCTACATTTCGTGGCGATGGATCTTCTTCATCAACGTACCGCTGGCGCTTGCCGCGCTTTTGCTTGCCGCAGCCCTGTTTCCGGCAGCCAGGAAACCGATCCGTACCCCTTTCGACTTTCCCGGCTTTGCCCTTGTCGGCGTCGGCATGGTGCTTCTGGTGCTCGGCATGGATTCACTCGCCGCCAAGGACATGGCGGGAGGCTTGATTGCCGCGCAAGTTGCGCTCGCCATCCTCCTGCTCGGCTTCGCCATCTTCTATCTGCTGCGGGCACGCAATCCTGTCCTCGATCTTAGGCTCCTGCGCATCCGCACCTTCCGCGTCGCTTTCCTCACCGGGGGCGGCCTCGACACGATCGGCCTGAGCTCCGTCGTCTTCATTTTGCCGCTGATGTTCCAGCTCGGATTCGGCATGAGTGCCGTCCACGCGGGATCGCTGACATTCATGGCGGCGGTCGGTTCATTGCTCACGCGCTTTGTGATGCCCGCCATGCTGAAGCGCTACGGCTTCCGCCGTGTGCTGGTCACCAACACGCCCATCGTCGCGGCCCTTGTCGCCGGTTTTGCCTTGATCCAGGCAACGACGCCTGTGTGGATCGTGCTGACCTATATCTTCATGTTCGGGGTATTCCGCTCGGTGCAATGGGCCTCGACCGGCAATCTTGCTTATGCCGATATCGAGCCCGAGCAACTCGCCCGTTTCAGCGCACTCTATTACATCCTGTGGCAGCTGGGCGTCGCCATCGGCGTCGGCATTGCGGCAGCGGTTCTGTCGTTCCTGGCGGGTCCTGGAGGCCATGTCTCTGTGACAGACTTCCGCATACTGTTCTTGATTGAAGCCTTGATCACGCTCTGCGCGCTGTTCGCCTACCGCCGGCTGACGCCACAGGACGGCCAGAATGTCAGCGGGAATGCGGTAGTCAGTAGTGAGTAGTGAGGGTTTTGCCTCGCCTGGTGTGACAACCCTATTGACTACTCACTGTTTGCTACTCACTCCACAAACCTCACCCACTCCTCCAGCGGCGCGCGGTCGGTACGGAAAGTGCTTTCCGGCTTTGACGTGTCTTCATGGCCGAGTGCCATGCCGCACACGACGATTTCTTCCTCGGAAATGCCGAGAACCGGGCGGATCTGCCTGTGGTAGGGCGCAAAAGCCGCCTGCGGGCAGGTATGCAGCCCCCTGGCCCGCGCTGCGATCATGATGTTCTCGAGGAACATGCCATAGTCGATCCACGAACCCTGGTTCAGCCGCCGGTCAATGGTAAAGATCATGCCGACCGGGGCATCGAAGAAGATGAAGTTGCGGTCGTGCTGCGCACGCATCTTGTCGACTTCGCGCCGGCCAATTCCGAGCGCTCCGTAGAGACCGAATCCGTTGGCGCGACGCCGCGTAAGATAAGGCTCGAAGAACTGATCGGGGTAGTAACGATATTCGTCCCATTCCGCCTTCTCGGCGCGAATGCCGGAATTCAGGATGGCATCGCTCAGCGTCTGCTTCACCTCGCCTTTCACGACATACACTTTCCACGGCTGCATGTTCGTGCCGGACGGTGCACGCGAGGCGACCGTGAGAATGTCACGGATCGTTGCATCATCGACCAGGTCGGGCAGGAAGGCGCGTACGGAGCGGCGCGAAATGATTGCTTCGTCCACCATCGTCGTTTCGTCCGACTTCTGGGCTCTGCTTTCCGGTGCCAGCATGGCAATCTCTTCAACGCAGGATTTCAAGAAGCACGTCCCCCCAACGCGCGGTCGCGGTGCCTTTGCATGAAGCGCTAAAATACCGCAAGCAATTTTGTCTGAGCTACCGGGGCATGTTGGTCTCACTGCAAGCGTAAAGCAGCCATTCTATGGATTTTTCAGACACGCCCAAGATCGCGCTTGATCTTTTCACGCAGTTGGCGTCTCATGAAATTCTGAATGATTTTTTCACGAGCGGTTGAAAAGTGACATCACCTGCTGCCCAACCGGATGCGCAGACCGGCGAACGCTTTCTCGCCGCAGACATTCGCGCGCTGCGCAAGACGCGAGGCCTGACGCTAGCGGAAATCGCCTTGAAACTCGGCCGCTCCGTCGGCTGGGTCAGTCAGGTCGAACGCGGCCTCTCCGTACCTTCGCTAGGCGACCTGCGAGCTCTGGCGGACTTGTTCGAAGTACCGATCAGCCTGTTCTTCAGCCATGACGTGCCGGAAGAAAACGAGCGAGGTGTCGTGGTCCGCGCCGGCCGGCGGCGAGCGCTGGGTACCAGCGAATCGGGACTGGTGGAAGAGCTTCTGTCACCCGATCTTGGCGGCAGTTTCGAGATGCTGCGTTCGGAATTCGCGCCGGGCGCGGAATTGAAGAAGGCCGCAACAAGACCGACGGAAGAAGCCGGCTATGTCACGTCCGGCACATTCGAGATCGAGATCGATGGCGTCTGGCACACACTTGGCGAGGGCGACAGCTTTCGTTTCGCCGGCAAGCCCTTTCGCTGGAGGAACCCGGGAGCAGTGCCGGCGGTGGTGATCTGGGTCGTCTCGCCACCCGTCTACTAGCGACATGATCCCGGACCGGAGGCCGGCGAAGCCGTGGCCTCTTCAAAGATCATGCGCCAAAACAAAGAGATAGGGTGGAATGCCGATCCTTCTTGATCGCGTTCTGTCTTGGAAATCGGGGAGGACAAAATGGCCGGAATTCCAACGACGGCGCGTGTGGTCATCATTGGCGGTGGCGCGGTGGGCGTATCGGCCCTCTACCATCTGGCCAAGGCCGGATGGACTGATTGTGTCCTGCTCGAAAAGAACGAGCTGACCTCCGGCTCGACCTGGCACGCGGCCGGCAATGTGCCGACATTTTCGTCGTCCTGGTCGCTGATGAACATGCAGCGCTATTCGACCGAGCTTTATCGGGGGCTGGCGACGGAAGTCGACTACCCGATGAATTATCATGTCACCGGCTCGATCCGGCTGGCCCATAGCACGGAGCGCATGCAGGAATTCCAGCGTGCCAAAGGCATGGGCCGCTATCAAGGCATGGCAATCGAAGTCATCGGCACCGACGAGATCAAGGCGCGCTACCCTTTCATCGAGACGCATGACCTTCAGGGTGCTCTCTATGATCCGAACGACGGCGACATCGATCCCGCCCAGCTCACCCAGGCCTTGGCCAAGGGTGCGCGCGACAAGGGCGCCAGGATCATCCGCTTCTGTCCGGTCACCGGCGTGCGCCGCGAACGCGACGAATGGGTCGTGGTCACCGAGCAAGGTGAAATCCGTTGCGAATACGTCGTCAACGCGGCCGGCTATCGTGCCGCCGAAGTGGGCAGGATGTTCGGCCGCGAAGTGCCAATGATGGTGATGAGCCATCAATACATCCTTTTTGACGAAATCCCCGAGCTCGCCGCCTGGTCGAAAGAAGCAGGCCACAAGCTGCCGCTGCTGCGCGATGTCGATTCTTCCTACTATCTGCGCCAAGAGAAGAACGGCATGAATCTTGGTCCTTATGAGCGCAATTGCCACGCGCACTGGGCCACGCCCGGCGATACCATGCCACCTGATTTCTCGTTCCAGCTGTTCCCGGACGATCTCGACCGGCTGGAATGGTACCTGAACGATGCCATCGAGCGGGTCCCGATCCTCGGCACCGCCGGCCTCTCCAAAGTCATCAACGGCCCGATCCCCTATGCTCCGGATGGCAATCCGCTGCTTGGGCCGATGCCGGGCGTGCCCAACGCCTTCGAAGCCTGCGTCTTCACCTTCGGCATCGCCCAGGCTGGCGGCGCCGGCAAGGTGTTGGCAGAATGGGTCACCGAAGGCCAGACCGAATGGGACATGTGGTCATGCGACCCGCGCCGCTTCACCGCGTTCGGATCGGCACCGGACTATGCCGTCGCCAAAGGCATGGAAGTCTATGGCCACGAATATGCCATCCAGTTCCCGCGTCATGCCTGGCCTGCGGTACGCGACCGCAAACTTTCGCCATTGCATGAACGCCTGAAGGCCATGGGAGCGCAGTTCAGCGCCTACAACGGCTGGGAGCGCGCGACCTGGTACGCGAGGCCCGGCGACGACATCTCGGAACAGTCGACACAGACCTTCGCTCGCTCAGGACCTTGGGAGCCACGCATTCGCGAGGAATGCCTGGCCGTACGCGACACCGCTGGCATTCTGGATCTGCCTGGTTTCAGCCGTTTCCGCCTCAAAGGCCAAGGTGCCCGCGAATGGCTTTCCACCCTCATCACCGGCGTGGTGCCGAAACCCGGCCGCATCGGCCTCGGCTACTTCGCCGACGACAAGGGTCGCATCGTCACCGAGATGTCGATCATGGCGCTGGAAGAAGATTTCTTCTTCCTGATCACCGCCGCGGTAGCGCAGTTGCACGACTTCGAGTGGCTGTCGAAACATTTGCCCCAGGGCACCGAAATCACGCTGCAGGACATGACTGAGGGCTTCTCGTGCCAGATCCTGTCCGGTCCGAATTCGCGTGCAATACTGGCCGATGTAACGGACGCCGATCTGAGCCAACCCTGGCTGTCACATCAATCTTGCCAGATTGCCGGCCGCTGGTTGCAACTGGTGCGCGTCTCCTTCGCCGGTGAACTCGGCTGGGAATTGCATACCAAGGTCGAGGATACGGCCGCCGTCTTCGACGCAGTCTGGACTGCCGGGCAGAAGCATGGCCTGAAACCGTTCGGCATGTTCGCCCTCGACAGCCTGCGCCTCGAAAAGGGCTACCGCGCCTGGAAGGGTGACCTCTCGACCGACTATACCATCCTGCAGGGTGGCCTCGAACGTTTCGTGAAATGGGACAAGCCGGATTTCCGCGGCAAGGCTGCACTGCTCAACGAAAAGCAGCAAGGCGTGAAGAAGCGCTTTGCGACACTGGTCGTCCAGGCACCCGGCGAATGTGACGCGCCTTATATGTCCACGCTCTGGCATGACGATGCGATCGTTGGCGAAACCACGTCCGGAGGCTGGGGCTACAGAGTGGACAAATCCATTGCACTCGGCATGGTGCGCGCCGATCTGGCCGTGCCGGGCACCGAAATCGAAGTCGAGATTTTCGGCGAACGCTTCAAGGCGACGGTCCAGGACGACAAACCCTTGTGGGACCCCGAAAATCAAAGGCTGCGCGCATAATGACCCTTCCCTTCCCTGACCACGCCTTCGGCGCTTTCCTGTTCGACATGGACGGTACCATCCTGAGCTCGATCGCTGCTGCCGAGCGGGTGTGGGCGGCGTGGGCGCAAAAGCATGGACTTGATGTCGAGACATTTCTGCCCACCATCCATGGCGTGCGGGCCGTGGAGACGATACGTCGGCTGAACCTGCCGGGCGTCGACGTCATGGCAGAGGTCGAAGCATTGACCCAGGCCGAATTCGAAGATGTCGAAGGCATCGAGGCCATTCCAGGCGCTGCTGCGTTCCTCAAGGCACTGCCGCCACAGCGCTGGGCGATCGTCACCTCGTCGCCGCGTCGGCTGGCGATCCGCAGGCTGGAAGCCACGGGCCTGCCGATACCGCAGCTGATGATCACCGGAGAAGACGTGACCAACGGCAAGCCGGCGCCGGACTGCTTTCTGCTTGCCGCCAACAGACTTGGCCTGAAACCGCAGGACTGCCTGGTCTTCGAGGACGCGCCGGCAGGCATCCAGGCTGCGGAAGCCGCCGGCACGAAGATCGTGGTCATCACCGCCACGCACAAGCACGCGATTGAAACGCCGCATCCAACCATTGCCGGATATGGCTCGCTGGTACCCTTGCTCAACGGGGGCAGCAGGCTGGTGCTCACCAAATCCGGTTCGACGACCTCTGCGACAGCAGGAGCCTGACATGCCAAAACCCTCTTCCCGCATTTCCGGCATCACGCCTTCCGGCAAGGACGGCTGGGAGGTGCATTTCGCCGCCTGGCAGCGCCTGGAGGCCGGCGAAGACATCATCATGCTCTCGGTCGGCGACCATGATTTCCATACGCCTACCGAGACAGTTGAAGCCGGCATCGCCGCATTGCGTGCCGGCCATCACCACTACACCCAGCTACCCGGCATTCCGGCACTGCGTGAGGCCATGGCGCGTATCTCCACGCGCTGCACCGGCGTCGAGACGAGCCCCGAACAGGTGATCGCCACGCCCGGCGGCCAGGCATCGCTTTACGCCGCGGTGCAAGGTGTGCTCGATCCCGGCGACCACGCCATTGTCGTGGCGCCCTACTATGCCACCTACCCCGGCACGTTCCGCGCCGCCGGCGCCGATTTCACGGTCGTCGAGACCCGTGCCACCGACGGCTTCCAGCCGGACGCCAGGGCGATCGAGGCCGCGGTGCGGCCGAACACGCGGGCTATGCTGATCAACACGCCCAACAACCCGACCGGGGCGGTCTACGCAAGGGAATCGCTGGAAGGCATCGCCGATATCTGCCGTCGCCACGATCTGTGGCTGCTGAGTGACGAGGTCTACTGGACGCTGGGAGACAGCGAACATCTGTCGCCCCGCGCCCTGCCGGGCATGGACGAGCGCACGCTGGTCATCAATTCGATGTCGAAGAGCCACGGCATGACCGGCTGGCGCCTGGGCTGGCTGACCGGCCCCCAGGAACTGATAACGCTGCTGATCAGCCTCAATCTTGTCACCACTTATGGCCTGACCGATTTCGTCAGCCGCGCGGCCATCGAAGCGCTGAACAATGATTACGGCGTCGAGCAGATCGCCGCGCTCTATGCCGGACGGCGGAAACTCTTCCTCGATGCGGTACGCGGCATGAACAACGTGATCGTTCGCGGCTCAGAAGGCGGCATGTATGCCATGCTCGACGTCAGCGCGGTCGAACCGGACGACGAGAAGTTCGCCTGGGCTTTCCTGGATCGCGAGAATGTCGGTGTCATGCCGGGTTCCTCCTTCGGCGATGCCGCAGCCGGCCATATCCGCATCAGCCTGTGCCAGCCAGAACCCATCCTTCTCGAAGCAGCCGAACGGCTGCGCCGCTTCGTCTCCACCTATCGACGCGAGGCCGCATGACTGCCCTTCCCCAAAAAGCCCGAGCCGTCATCATCGGCGGCGGCGTGTCCGGTTGCTCGGTTGCCTATCACCTGGCCAAGCTCGGCTGGACCGACATCGTGCTTCTGGAGCGAAAGCAGCTGACGTCGGGCACGACCTGGCACGCCGCCGGCCTGATCGGCCAGTTGCGCGCCTCGCAGAACATGACGAGGTTGGCGAAGTATTCCGCCGACCTCTACGTCAGACTTGAGGAAGAGACCGAAGTCGGCACAGGCATGCGCCAGGTCGGCTCCATCACAGTTGCCCTGACCGAGGAACGCAAGCACGAGATCTACAGGCAGGCATCGCTCGCCCGTGCGTTCGACGTCGATGTGCGCGAGATTTCTCCCAGCGAAGTCAAGGAGATGTATCCGCATCTCAACGTGTCGGACGTTGTCGGCGCAGTGCACCTGCCGCTCGACGGCCAGTGCGATCCGGCCAACATCGCCATGGCTCTGGCGAAAGGCGCACGCCAGCGTGGCGCCCGGATCGCCGAAAACGTCAAGGTCACCAAGGTCCACACCAGAAACGGACGCGTATCTGGCGTCTCCTGGGCACAGGGCGAAGACCAGGGCACGATCGAGACCGACGTCGTCGTCAACTGCGCCGGCATGTGGGCGCGTGAACTGGGCGCACAGAACGGCGTCACCATCCCCCTTCATGCCTGCGAGCACTTCTATCTGGTCACGGAGCCAATCGCCGGACTTACCCGCCTGCCAGTGCTGCGCGTGCCGGACGAATGCGCCTACTACAAGGAGGATGCCGGCAAGATGATGCTCGGTGCCTTCGAACCGAGGGCGAAACCCTGGGGCATGGAAGGCATCCGGGAAGACTTCTGCTTCGATCAGTTGCCCGAGGATTTCGAACATTTCGAGCCCATCCTGGAAATGGGCGTGAACCGCATGCCGATGCTGGGCACCGCGGGCATCCACACCTTCTTCAACGGCCCTGAAAGCTTCACGCCGGACGACCGCTACTATCTCGGCGAAGCGCCGGAGCTCGACGGCTACTGGGTTGCAGCCGGCTACAATTCGATCGGCATCGTTTCCTCGGGCGGTGCCGGCATGGCGCTGGCGCAGTGGATCAACGACGGCGAAGCGCCATTCGACCTCTGGGAAGTCGACATCCGCCGCGCCCAGCCATTCCAGAAGAACCGTGCCTATCTGAGGGAGCGCGTCTCCGAGACGCTCGGCCTGCTTTACGCCGACCACTTCCCCTACCGGCAGGTGGTGACGTCGCGCGGCGTGCGCCGTTCGCCCATCCACGAACATCTGAAGGCACGCGGCGCAGTGTTCGGCGAGGTCGCTGGCTGGGAACGCGCCAACTGGTTCGCCCGGGACGGACAGGAACGCGAATATCGCTATTCATGGAAACGCCAGAACTGGTTCGACAACCAGCGCGAAGAACATCTGACCGTGCGCAGCAATGTCGGCCTGTTCGACATGACCTCGTTCGGCAAGATCCGGATCGAAGGACGCGACGCCCTCGCCTTCCTGCAGCGGCTCTGCGCCAACGACCTCGACGTTGCGCCAGGCAGGATCGTCTACACGCAGATGCTCAACCGGCGCGGCGGCATAGAGAGTGACCTGACCGTCTCCCGGCTCTCCGAAACCGCCTTCTTCGCGGTTGTTCCGGGCGCCACGCTGCAGCGCGATCTCGCCTGGATGCGCAGACACGTGAAGGATGAGTTCGTCGTCATCACCGATGTGACAGCTGCAGAATCGGTGCTTTGCCTTATGGGTCCGCGTTCACGCGCGTTGATTCAAAAAGTCAGCCCGAACGACTTCTCGAACGAAAACAATCCGTTCGGCACGTTTCAGGAAGTGGAGATCGGCATGGGTCTCGCCCGTGCTCACCGTGTCACCTATGTTGGCGAACTTGGCTGGGAACTCTATGTGCCGACCGACCAGACAGCGCATGTGTTCGAGACGATCGAGGAAGCCGGCAAAGACTTCGGCTTGAAACTCTGCGGCCTCCACACGCTGGATTCCTGCCGCATCGAAAAGGCCTTCCGTCATTTCGGCCACGACATCACCGACGAAGATCATGTGCTGGAAGCCGGCCTCGGCTTCGCGGTCAAGACGACAAAGGGCGACTTCACCGGCCGTGACGCCGTGCTGGCAAAGAAGGAAGCCGGACTGGAGCGTCGCCTGGTGCAGTTTCGCCTGATCGATCCGGACCCGCTGCTGTTCCACAACGAAGCGATCGTACGCGATGGCAGGATCGTCGGAACCATTACGTCGGGCAACTACGGCCACCATCTCGGCGGCGCCGTCGGCATGGGTTATGTGCCGGCCAAGGACCAGAGCGAAGCCGATATCCTCGGTTCCCGCTACGAGATCGAGATCGCCGGTGAACGTTTCGCTGCCGAAGCCTCGCTGAAGCCGATGTATGATCCGAAGGCTGAGAGGGTGAGAGCCTAGCTCTCGTCTGTCACAGAGAGAAGGAAAGCAGCTAAAACGCCTTCAGCTTGTGCCGCACCTGTCCCAGGAAAGCCTCACGGCTTTGTGGCGTCGAAGCATCCATCAGATAATGCGCTACAAACAATGTCTTGCAGCGTTTGGCACACAAGGCGCGGATACCGCGAAGGATTGTCTTCCGTCCCGGATGGCCGACGATATGCGACCACCAGCGCGGCGCGCCGCATGTCGTCACCACGGCGATCTTCCGGATGTGTCCCATCAGCGGGGTAATTCGCCCCCCGGGATCGAGAGCGAAGGCAACGTCCTTGACCCAGACACGATCCAGCCAACCCTTCAGCATCGCCGGCAACCCGTACCACCAGGTCGGATAGACAAAGACGATCGCCTCGGCCCATTTCAGATGCGCGATGTGTTCGGCCAGCGCCGGATCGGCCGGCGCGCGTTCATTGTACTCGCGCCGTTCGCCATCTCGCATCACCGGGTCGAAATTTTCGGCATAGAGATCGACGAGCCGTGCCTCGCAGCCTTTTGCAGCGATGGCGTCGAGCGCGGCATCGCGCACCGCCGCGCAGAAGCTTTCCGGCACAGGATGGCAATAGACGACCAGCACCCGCATCAGAACGTATCCATCCTGTGCGCCACCTTGGTCAGGAAGCGATCTCGGGACTGCGGTGTCGATTGATTCATCAAATAGTGCGCCAGATAGGAAACGGAAGCACCCGGCTTGACGGACGCGCGCAATAGCCGCCCGATCAGCTTGCGCGGCGGGTCTCCGACCAGGAAAGCACGCAGCCGGGAACCGCCATAACTGGTCACCGCGACGACCTTGCGGATGTTGTCGAGTGTAGGCTTCACCTTGCCTTCGACCAGCCGAAACGACACGCCCGGCAGGAAGACGCGGTCAAAAAAACCTTTCAGAATAGCGGGATAACCGTAATTCCACACCGGAAAACACAGAACCAGCCCTTCCGCCTTGCGCAGTCGTTCGACATAGCCTCTCACCGGCTCGATATTGCCCGGCACATCGTGATAGGCCATGCGCTCGGCACGGGTCAGCCGCGGGTCAAAGTCTTCGGCGTAGAGATCACAATCGTCGACCTCATGTCCTTTGGCCTTAAGACGCTCGACGATCAGTGTGTGCAGCGCAGCGTTGAAGCTTGTTTCGACCGGATGCGCATGGAGGACCAGGACACGCATCGCCGCGCTCAACCCGCTTTTGCCAGGCCCTTGAAGAGGAACGTCCGCCCCGAACGGTAGTCATAATCGGGGTTTTCCCAGGCGATCATCTTGCCAGGATTGAGCAGGCCTGACGGATCGGCTTCACGCTTGAAAGCGAGCTGGATGGCATCCGTCTGCTTCATGCCGCCCTCCTCAAGCGTATAGCGGTGCGGATTGAAGATCGGACAGCCATTCGCCTCGAACAGCCGTACGATCTCGTCCAGCCGCTCCTCCGTGGTGAAGCGCACCAGATTCAGGCCGAAGCAGGTGATGTTTCCATCCAGCCGCACGAACTCCAGATGCGAGAACACCTCACCTTGAAACATCGCGTCGATCTTCTCGACCAAGGCCAGGTGATTGGGAAACGGATAGAGCGATTGCAGGTAGGTGATCGCCGGATCGACACGCAGCGCCCGCAGCGTCGTGTGGTTCCACGCCAGTTCGAAGGCTGGCGGCAGGCCTTTCTTCTCGTCGTCGCCCAGAGCGGCGGCGTTGAAGATCACCTCGCCGCCCTCGCGTCGCGTGAAGGCAAGAAATGCATCGAGCGAATGCGGAGCGACCATGACCGCGCAGATGCTTTGTCCATCACGCAGGAACTTCTGGTGCCGCTTGAAATAAAGCTGAGGCACCGGAGCAGCGATCGGGGTGATCAGCTTGGTCAGCAGCCCGTCCTGACAGGCCAATGCGTTACCATAGCGGGCAGCGCCCATGAAGCTGTCGAAGCCGACCAGCACATCGACCCAGTCATAGGCGGCGGTCAACGGCATCTCGACTTCCGTGATGATGCCGTTGGTACCATAGGCGTGGGTGACCTTGTGCAGATCTTCGCCGGTCAATTCCAGCACCCTCGGCTCGGCCTCCATGGTCACCACCCGCAACCGGATGATGTTGCCGAAGTCGCGCAGGCCACCGAAATTGATCGAGCCAACCCCGCCGGAGCCGCCGGCAATGAAACCACCGATGGAGGCGGTGTTGTAGGTGGATGGGTGGAGACGCAGTTCCTGCACCGAATGCGCGCGCGTCGCCCTGTCGATATCGGCCAGGATGGCACCGGGCTGACACACCACGCGGCCGGGGGAAATCGCAACGATTTCATTCATGTCGGCCAGGTTGAGCACCACACCGCCGGAAAGCGGCATCGCCTGCCCGTAATTGCCGGTCCCGGTGCCGCGAGGCGTCACCGGTACGCGATGCGCAAAACAGGCCGCGAGGATGCGCACGACTTCCGCCTCGGATTTCGGCGAGATGACGAGATCGCCGGTGACATGTTCCAGCTGGCGTTTGAGCACCGGGCTGTACCAGTAGAAGTCGCGGCTTTTCTGCTGGATGATCTTCTCGTTGTCCTCGATCTTCAGTCCTTCGAGATCTCGTTTCAGTGCCGCGATATCCATCATGCCCCCATCCGTTCATCGAGCTCGGCATAATCCGGCAGGCTGGTATCGATTTGCCTGCCGCCACGAACAACGATGCGATCGGCTTCCGGACGCGACAACAATTCGGTCCAGTTTCGCCCCTTGAAAACAACCAGATCGGCCGGTCCGCCCGGCTGCAACACTCCCGTGTCGGCCAGCCGCATCACGTCTGCCGGGGTCTGCGCGACCGCGCGTGGCCAATCACCAACCGGATGGTCGAGATGCAGGATGCGGGTGGCCATCCTGTAGACCTCGAGCATGTCGAGATCGCCATAGGCATAGAACGGATCGCGCGTGTTGTCCGAAGCCACCGCGACGGGAATACTACGCGCCTTCATTTCATGCAGCAATGTCACGCCGCGCCAGCGCGGCGTGGTCCCGTCATGCCTGCGGTCCTGCAGATAGAGATTGCACATCGGCAGCGACACGACGGCCATTTTTGCCCGCGCCACCTTGTCCAGCGTATCCAGCACATCGCTCTCGGGCTGGCGCGCCAGGGAACAACAGTGGCCGACGAGGATTTTACCCTCAAAGCGATGGCGCAGCGCCGCTTCAGCTATCTTTTTCAAGGAAACAGCGTCGGCGGCATCGGTCTCGTCGGCATGAAAATCCAGATCGAGATCATGCTCGATGGCGAGAGCAAACATCCTGTCCAGCAGGGCATCGAGGTCAGGAACCATATAGGTGACTGCACCCAGAACACCTCCCGCCGCGGCCACGCGGCGCACCAGTCCTGCGAACCAGGCCTCGTCACGGGTTTCTTCGATGCCGACAAGACAAGCCGCCTGCAAGTCGATACGCCCTTGCCATTTTTTCCGCATGTCCTCGAACACGGGCCAGGAAATTCCATCCTGCGGTGCGGCACTGTCGAGATGTGTACGGATAGCCTTGGTCCCATGCGCGAAAGCCGTACGCAAAGCAAAGTCCATGCGCCGGGTGACATCGTCTGCATTCCAGCGTGCGGTCCTGTCCGCATGCGTCGCGTGCAAGGCACCGGCAAACGAACCGTCTGGATTGGGGCTGCGCGGCCAGATATGGCCCTTGTCGAGATGGGTATGGCAGTCGACGAAACAGGGCAGGACGATGCGCCCCCTGAGGTCGATCGCCGCTGGCGCAGACGACGATCCCAAGCGACGTGGGACCATTGTGACGATACGACCGCCATCGATGGCGACATCCGCGTTCACAAAGCCGTCGGCGTCGGCAGCACCGTCGAACCCGACGGTCAGCGAGGCATGAAGGCGAGCATTTTCAAGTATATAGGCTTCGGATGGCGGGAGTGGCAGTGTGTTCAATGCGCCTCCGCGTCCGCCACAGCCCGGTCACGCAGCGTGAACGGGGCGCAGCCTCGGCAATTGGATGAAATGGCAGCCATCACGTCTCCTGCTTCAGCGCGCTCTCATGCCAGCGGCGCAGGACAAGATGCGACAGCAAGGACAGCGCAAGAAAGATGACGATGCCGGTCAACGAAATCAGGATCAGCGCAGCAAACAGCCGTGGTGCGTTCAGCCGATAGCCCGCTTCAATGATGCGCGAAGCCAGCCCCGAAGCCTGGCCGGACGTGCCGGCGACAAACTCGGCCACCACGGCACCGATCAGCGACAGGCCGCCGGCGATCTTCAGGCCGCCGAGGAAGTAAGGCATGGCCGCCGGCAGGCGCAGGTGCCACAGTTCCTGCCAGCGCGTCGCGCCGTTCAGCCGGAACAGGTCGCGCAGGTTGCGGTCGACTGAATTCAGCCCCAGCGTCGTGTTGGAAAGGATCGGGAAGAAGGCGACGATCCAGGCGCACAACAGAAGCTTGGCAGTCTGGTTGTCGACATAGATGTTGATCAGCGGGAAGATCGCCACGATCGGCGTCACCTGCAGGATGACGGCGAAAGGAAAGAACGACATCTCGACCCATTTCGACTGGGCAAACAGCACAGCCAGCCCTACCCCGCCGACAATCGCCAGCGCAAGGCTGAGGAATGTGATCTTGAGGGTAACCAGCAGCGAGGAAAACAGCAGAGGCGCGTCATCCTGAAGTGTCTGCACAACCACGCCTGGCCTCGGCAGGATGTATTTCGGAATGTCGTTCCAGACGCAGATGCGGTCCCAGAACCAGACCGCGAGCACCATGATGGCAAGTGGCAGCACCCAGGAACCGATCTTTTCCAGGCGTTGCTGGCGAACGCGCCGCGCCTCTTCCGGGTCGAGAACGACCGACCGGTTCTCGACGGCGGTCATGGTCGCGCCTCCACCTTCGCATCCATGGCCGCACTCAACTCGTCCGACGTCCGCCGGCAAAGCTCCGCATAGGTTGATGACGTGCGGAACGCCTCGTCGCGCGGATAGGGAGCATCGACGGTCAAGTCGCGGAACACCCGCCCCGGCTTCGCGGCCATCACCACGATGCGGCTGGACAGGAAGACGCTTTCAAAGACGCTATGGGTGACGAAGACGGCAGTAAAACGCTCCTGTTGCCAGAGTTCCAGCAGGTCGTTGTTGAGCTTGAAACGGGTAATCTCGTCCAACGCCGCAAACGGTTCGTCCATCAGCAGCACGCGCGGCTTGGTGACCATGGCGCGCGCGATGGAAACGCGCATCTTCATGCCGCCGGAAAGCTCCCTTGGCACGGCATCGGCGAAGTTCTCCAGATGGACACGCGCCAGCATCTCCATAATTGCCGGCGTGGCTTTGAGACGCGAGACGCCGCGCAGGCGCAGTGGCAGCCAGACATTGTCGAACACGCTTGCCCAGGGCAGCAGTGTCGGCTCCTGGAAAACGAAGCCGACGCAGTCGTCCCCCAGCGCCTTGCGCCATTCCAGATGACCGGAGGTCGGCGTGGAAAGCCTGGCAATCAGCCTGAGTGCCGTCGACTTGCCGCAACCCGAAGGACCGAGCAGACTGACGAAATCACCTTCGCGGATGGCAAGATTGACGTTGTCCAAGGCGGCCACGCCATTGGAGAACACCTTGCCCACGCCTTTGAACGAAAGCAGCGGCGCGGTTCCACGCAGCCAGCTATCGTCCCTGTCGGTCACCTTCTGCAACATCAGTGCCTTTCCGCGGATAAGCAGCCGTCTTCCCTGCTCCCCTTGCGGGAGCAGGACGGGCATACGCCTGCCACGCGATTTGCCGGAATACCGCTCACTTCTTCAGGTCGAGACCGACGCCCTTGTTCACGAACTGCAGCGTGTAGCCCTTCTTGATGTCGATACCGGCCGGCAGCACCTTTGCCTTGACCATCTTGTCGTAGAAGCTCTGCATGCGCTCATCCGTCATGGCACCGATACCCAGCTTCTCGGTGTCGCCGGAATCGACGATGCCGTACTTCTTCATCATCTCGATGGAGAAGGCGATCTGTTCGTCGTTGATGTCGGGATTGTCCTTCTTGATCGCTTCGTTGGCGGCCTTGTTGTCGCCGTAGAGATAGTTGTACCAGCCCTTGGCCGAACCATCGACGAAACACTGAACCACTTCCGGCCGCTTGTCGATCGTGGTCTGCATCGCCTCGATCGTGGTGGCGTAGGTGTTGAAGCCATAGTCGGCGAGCAGGAACAGGTTGGGCTGGAAGCCGCCCTCCTTGGCCACGGCGTGCGGTTCGGAGGTGACATAGCCCTGCTGGATCGACTTCTTGTTGGCGATGAACGCAGCCGGGTTGAAGGTGTAAGGCACGCGCTTGGCCGCGTCGAAGCCGAATTCAGACACCATCCAGAGGAAGAAGCTCTGCGCTCCCTCGTCGCCGATGATGTATTGGTCGGCCTTGGGCAGGTCCTCCCACTTGTCCAGGCCCTCGCCCGGATGCGCCATGATGACCTGCGGCTCCTTCTGGAAGGTGGCCGCGACGACGCGCAGAGGAATGCCCTGATGCACGGCATCGAATGCCTGCAGCATGTTACCGCCCATGTAGAAATCGATCTTGCCGGCCATCAGGAGCGGCCGTCCGCTGCCCTGTGGACCGCCCTGCTGGATGGTGACATCCAGGCCGCATGCAGCATAGGAACCGTCGGCGACTGCCTGGTAGTAGCCGCCATGCTCGGCCTGGGCGAGCCAGTTGGTAGCGAACGTCACCTTCTCGTTGGCCATCGCAGTGGACATCCAGCCGCCGAGCAATGCGGCGGCCGCCACGGTGGCCTTGGCCAGGATCTTCTTCATCGATTTCCTCTCCCCTTCGTTCGCACGCGACACAGCGTCATATCGACCGACCAAGCAAAGGCCGTGCCACAACGCCCACCGCGCAATTCCGGAAGAGCATTGTGTTGGGTGTTCCCTGCCCTGCGACTTCAGGCGTCATCGTGCCCACTTTCAGGGCAACTGTCCATGAATAGTTCATGGTGAAAGTAATACTGTCATCGCACAAGCAGCGCTTGAATCGTGACTGCATACCGGCCTAGTTTCCCTGCCTCGAATGGAGATCGTGATGTTCCGATATTTGATGCCGAAGTCGATCAAGACGCCTTTTGCCCGCTACAGTCACGGCGTCGAGGTCCCTGCAGGCAAGCGGCTCGTTCTGTGCGCCGGCCAGGTAGCGATCACCGCTGACGATTACATACCCGAAGAGGTCGAGGAACAGGCGGAGCTGTGCTTCAAGAATATCGCAGCCGTCCTGGCCGAAGCAGGCCTTGGCCTGAAGGATGTCGTGCGCATCAACGCCTATGTCACCGATCGCGCCTATCTCAAGCCTTACATGGCGGTGCGGGATCGCACCTTTGCCGATCCGGCGCCGGCCTCGACCCTGATGATCGTCGGCGGCTTCGCCCGGCCGGAATTCAAGGTCGAGGTGGAAGTGATCGCGGCGGGATGAGCAACCAGCCCCTTCCCTATGATAAGGGAACCCGAATGCGGCCTATGATCCGGAGACTGATGTGACGACGAAAAGACGCGTCTGGTGGGGCGATTTCCGCACCACTGAATATGCTTCGATAGACCCGGAAACGACGATCGCGGTTCTGCCGGTGGCGGCGATCGAGCAGCATGGTCCGCATCTGCCGGTGTCGACGGACACCAGCATCATGAACGGCATGCTGGAAACGGTGATCGAGCGGCTGCCAGCGGATCTCGACATCCGTATCCTGCCCGTGCAGGCGGTGGGCAAATCCAACGAACATGTGCATGCGCATGGAACGCTCACCTTGCCACCGGCAACGCTGATCGACGCCTGGACCGAACTCGGCCTTTCCATCGCGCGCGTCGGGGTGAAGAAACTCATCATCGTCAACTCGCATGGCGGCAATGAGGAGATCATGGGCATCGTCACGCGCGAGCTGCGCGTGCGCGAAAACATGCTTGCCGTGAAGACGAGTTGGCAACGTTTCGGCCGTCCCGCCGGCATGTATACCGAACTTGAAGATCGCCACGGCATTCATGGCGGCGATGTCGAGACTTCCCTGATGCTGCATTTCCGCCCGGACCTGGTCGACATGGGAAAGGCCGAGAACTTTGTCTCCAATGTCGCCAAGGCGGAGAAGGCATTTTCGCTGCTGCGCCAGACCGGCACGCATGCCTATGCCTGGATCGCGCGCGACCTTAACCCCCATGGCGTGGTGGGAGATGCTTCGATCGCCTCCGCCGAAAAAGGCCGGCTGACCGCCGAATATCAGGCTGATGGGTTCGTCGCCTTGTTGAAGGATGTTCGTGCTGCCAAGTTGAGCGATTGGGTGCTGTAGGGTGCGTCCTTCGAGGCTCGCTTCGCTCGCACCTCAGGATGAGGACGGTTGTGCAACGCCTCCTTATGCTGAAACGCAAGAGCGTTAGAGGGCCATACCAGCCTCCCTCATCCTGAGGTGCGAGCCCGCAAAACCTTGAAAAGACTGTCAAAACCATAGGCGGGCGAGCCTCGAAGGACGCACCAAATGCTAGCCCTCGATCTCGAGCTCAAACGGCACGCCTTCATAGGCATCGGCACCACGGCCGATCGAAGAGATAGCGGCGACCATGCGGCCATCGCGGCCAAGGATGTGATCTGCCACGGCGACAAGGCGCGGATTTGGCGTGGCCGAAGGCGATAGCCAGCGCAGCGTCCTGGCCAGTTCCATCTCGTCGCGTCCCGGCGCGAGAGCAGCCGCGATGATGTAGGCTGATGCCGTCGAGCGGCTGATGCCGGCATAGCAGTTGATTACCAGCGGCCGCGACCTATCCCAGCCCTGCGCGAAACCAAGCAGTGCACGCACATGCTCTTCGCCGGGCAGCGTCATGCCTTCCTGCGCCTCGGCGATGTCATGCATGACGAGATGCAGGTGGTTTTCCGGCTGGATTGCCGCCGGACGCACCATGTCCGTGCCAGCCGCCAGCAGCGACAACAGCCGCTCGGCACCGGCACGGTTGACCGTAGTCTCGACCTTGGAGAGCGGACAGACAATGATCATGCGCGTATCCTGTTTTGCGAACCATCATCCTTTGCGGCCCAACCGGCAAGGGCGACGTCGAGCCGTTGCCATTCGTCTTCCGAACCCGGCAGGCCGGAACGCAGCGTATGCGGTCGTTCCCTGAAATGGCGCAGCAGGATGCCCTCTCGGCCCAGTGCGCTGAACAGGCCTGGCGCACCGCCGAAGTCGAGATAGCGGAACAACGACGTTCCACCAGCGACCGGCACGCCGTGGCGCACGAATAACGCATCGAGCCGTGCGGCGTCAGCGTTCAATTGCTGCCGCATCCGCTCCTGCCAGGCGATATCACCGAGTGCGCGAATTCCATATTCTAGTGTCGGCCCTGCCACCGCCCACGGCCCCAGCTCGCTGTCGATCTGCGCAGCAGTCGCCTGCTCCGTGAGCGCAAACCCAAGACGCATGCCGGCAAGCCCGAAGAACTTGCCGAAGGAGCGCAGGACCACCAGTCCGCCATGTCCGGCGTCGGCAGCAAGACTTGCAGCGCGCGGACCCACGTCCATGAAAGCCTCGTCGACCACGAGCAGGCCAGCCTTTGCTTTCATGGCGTCGGCGAGCTTGAGCAGTCGTTCGCGCGAAACGACACGCCCGTCCGGATTGTTGGGATTGACCAGGATGGCGACGTCCGCCTCGGCCAGAGCATCGAAATCAGTGGTTTCAGCAACAACATGGCCGGCGATGGCAGCTGCCCGCGCGTGCTCGGCATAAGTCGGCGACAGCACCAATGCGCGCCCTGCTTTTACCAGCGAAGCGACACGCGGCAACAGGATCTGTGTGCCAGGGCCAGCGACGACATTGGCTGCCGAAGGCGCACCATAGGTCGTTGCCGCAACCGCCAGCAATTCGGCAAGCCGCCCTGCTTCCGGCAATCGGGTGAACGCTGTGGCGGGCGGATCGAAAAGCGGATAGGAGTGCGGATTGATCCCGGTCGAGAGATCGACAAAAGGCTCCGGTGCATCAGGAAACAGCGCCCGCGCCCGGCCGAGGCTTCCGCCGTGATCAACTGCCGCAATTGCCTCGCCTGGAAGCCTCATGTCCGCCCTGACCGCCTTTCTGTCGTTGCTGATCGAAACTCGGCTCGGCTATCCGGACCGACTATTTCGCGCCATCGGTCATCCGGTGACGTGGATCGGCGCCCTGATATCCTGTCTCGATCGCAGGCTCAACAGCGCCGCCGACAGCGACGCCGCGCGTCGCATGGCCGGCCTGTTTGCGCTGCTGCTCATCGTTGCCGTACCGGCCACGATCGCCCGGGTAGCGGAGTCTGCCCTGCTTGCCCTGCCATTCGGCATTGTCGCGGTCGCGCTGCTGGGAAGCTCGCTCCTGTCGCAGAAAAGCCTCGCCAGCCACGTCGAAGCAGTGGCCGATGCACTCGACAGCGGCGGTCTGACGGCTGGGCGAAAAGCAGTGTCGATGATCGTCGGCCGAGACCCTGAAAAGCTCGACGAAGCCGCGGTCGGACGGGCTGCGATTGAGAGCCTGGCAGAGAATTTTTCCGATGGCATTGTTGCTCCCGCCTTCTGGCTTTGCGTCGGCGGCCTGCTCGGCGGTGTTGCCTACAAGGCCGCCAACACCGCCGATTCGATGATCGGTCACCGCACCGAGCGCCACGAGGCTTTCGGCTGGGCCGCGGCGCGCTTCGACGATCTCATCAACCTGCCCGCCTCGCGCCTGACAGGCCTGCTGATCGTCGCCGCCGCATTTCTCATCAAGGGCGCCGATCCGGCCGAAGCCTGGCGCGCCATGTGGCGCGATGCTCGCCACCACCGCTCCCCCAATGCCGGTTGGCCCGAAGCTGCTATGGCTGGCGCCTTGGGTCTGGCACTTGCCGGTCCGCGCTCCTATGGCGGCGTTCTGGTGGAAGGCCGCCATATGGGAGAAGGTGGTCGCGCCGCCGTCACCAGCGCCGATATCCGCCAGGCACTCAGGCTCTACTGGACCGCCGACATGCTGCTCATCGCGCTGTTTGGCGCGCTGGCCCTGCTGATGTGGTAGGATTAGAGCGTTTCCGGTTACGGAAACGCGGAAGCGCTCCAACCATTTGTTTTACACAATTCCGGACGGAAAACCGTTACACACTTTTCCTGGAATTGCGTTAAAACTCGATGCCCTGCTGGGCTTTCACGCCAGCGGAAAAATGGTGCTTCGTCGCGCCCATCTCGGTGACGAGATCGGCAGCTTCGACGAGCGTCGGCTTGGCATTGCGCCCGGTAACGACAACATGCAGGTCCTCGCGCCGGGCCTTCAGCGCTGCCACGACACGATCGACATCCAGATAGTCGTAGCGCAGTGCGATGTTGAGTTCGTCCAGCACGAGCAGGCTGATGGACGGATCGGCCATCAGCTCCTCCACCTTCACCCAGGCGGCTTCCGCGGCGGCGACATCCCGCTTCAGATCCTGCGTTTCCCAGGTGAAGCCCTCGCCCATCGAATACCAGACCAACTGATCGCCGAAGGCCTTGAAAGCATCCTTCTCACCGGTGTGCCACTTGCCCTTGATGAACTGCACCACACCAACGCGCCGGCCGTAGCCCAGCATGCGCAGCGCCAGCCCGAAGGCAGCCGTGGTCTTGCCCTTGCCAGGACCTGTGTTGACGATGAGCAGGCCCTTCTCGATGGTCTTTTGTGCCACCTCGGCGTCCTGCACCGCCTTACGCTTTGCCATCTTGGCGCGATGGCGCTGGGCTTCGCTGTCATCGATCTCGGCCATATCATTTCACCTTGAGCGGCAAGCCGGCAACGGTCAACACGACCTCGTCGGCGACAGCCGCAACCTGCTGGTTGAGACGTCCGGCAGCGTCGCGGAAGCGACGTGCCAGCGCATTGTCCGGCACGATGCCAAGCCCGACTTCATTGGACACCACGAACCACGGACCGCGCGGTTTCGACAGCGTTGCGGTCAGCCTGGCGCATTCGGCTTCGACATCATGCTCGGCCAGCATGTGATTGGTGAGCCAGAGCGTAAGGCAATCGAGCAGCACCGGTTGCCCGGCGGGCAGGAACGACAGCAATGTGACAAGGTCGAGTGGCGCGTCCGCCGTTTCCCAGCCTTCGCCGCGACGAGCACGATGATGTGCGATACGTTCGCGCATTTCATCGTCATAAGCTTGAGCAGTCGCGATATAGGTCCAAGGCGCCGGCAGCGCGGTAACCAGCTTTTCGGCGTGCGCGCTCTTGCCGGAGCACGCACCACCGATGATGAAGGTCAGGCGATCAGGCAAAGCTGTCGCGAAGGCTCGACGACTGCCCGGTGAAGCGACCGCGCACCACGCCGATAACCGCGCCCAGCACGACCCAGAACACCAAGTTGGTCAGCGTGACCGCCACCACGAACTGGTGATGCAGGCCTTCCGGGATCGGCGTGTCATAGCTTGCCGGCTGAGGAGCGCCAACGACATGCGGCGCGACGATCAGCACGATGGCCAGCACCGTGAGCGGCAACGACCGACGGAAAGCGATCAGCGCAAGGCCAATGGCCGTCGCGACGACGGTTGAAATCCACCAGACCTGCCTGGGGAGCAGATCAGCCGCAGGCATCGCCGGCAGTTCCGGCGGCAACCCGAGGCCCGGCGCCAGTGTAAAGACAGCAAAACCGGCAAGCCCCCAGAACACACCCTGGCGCCAGTTGCCGATGCCGCCCGCGAATTCCGAGAAGGCGACAAGGATCAGCGCGAAGCCGATACCGGTGACGACATTGGACAGCACGTTGAACGAGAACCGTTCAACGCCGTCGGCGGGCGCCCAGCCTTCCTCTTCCTCCGCCGGAGCGGCCGTCGCAGCTGGCGCGGCCGAACTCATCGCGTTGGTACCGGCATCGGCGGCGGGAGCGACAGGTGCCGCCGCATGTTCATGGCCGCCGGCGGCCTGTTCATAGACTTCCGCTTTCAGGATAAGCGGAACGGTGGCGTAGGCCTGCAGGCAGGCGAGAACGATGCCGGCCAACAGGCCCGCGATCGCCGCGACGAACACGACGTTGCGAAAAACAGACATGGTGGGTTCCCCCTGGGTTAGTGGCAGGGGAATGCCATCGAGTGGCGTGCGTCGTGGGCGGCGTTGTGCACGGCCTCGATATGCGAGAAGCCGGTGAAGCCGATGACGAAGATGCCGAGCAGGCCAGCCATTGCCAGCTGCAGGAAGCGCGACTGCGAAGAGGTCGAGGCGCCGAGAGAAACGGAAGCGGTATTCATAGTCTGTCCTTTCGCCCTCCACCCGAGGGCATTACCGTCATTGCCGTCGCCGGCAGGTCTCCTGGCTTGCGGATCAGCGCCCTTCCCCACCTTCCCGAGGCAAGCCTCAGTGGCATTGGAGAGGACTACCGCTCACAGTTGCGGGGGCAGCCACGGCTTCGGATGGTTTTCCCCCTCCCCACCGTATTCCCTCTTGGTCCCGAAGGGACCGACGACGGCAGGAACTATAGAAAGAATTCTGGCGCCCGGCAAACCAAATTCCGCCATTGCCAGACGCATCAGCGTCATTGGCGCCCGGCTGTCGTCCCTACATCGATTTCGGCAGATACCGCCAGGTAACAACGGCACAGGCAGCTGCAAGGCAGCCAAGCGTGGCAAAAACCGAGCCCAGGCCGAAAAAGGCCAGCACAAGCGAGTAGACCAGGGGTGGGGTCAGCTCCGAGAAATCGAGATAGGTGCGGTAGACGGCTGCCATTTGCGGCCGCTCATAGGCGCGCACCGAGCGCATGAAGGCGGTGGAGCCGATGGCGTCGAGTGCGATGGTGAACAGGGCGCCGACCAGGAGCAGGCCGGCGGTGGCAAGCGGAATCAGTTCGCCGATGGCGCCGGCAAGCCACAGTGACACCGCCATCCCGACAAAGGCGAGCGTCATCACGTTGCGCGCGCCGTAAAGCCTGCCTGCCCTGCCCCAGAAGATGGCTGAGAACAGGAGGGCGTTGCCGGCCGAAACCAGCAAGCCGCCGGCGAGTTCACCCTGGTCGGTGATGACCATGAACAGCGGACCATAGACAAAGAACGTGGTCCAGTAGCAGGAACGGCCGAACGCGATGAGCCAGGCGAGCCGCAATCTTGGCTGGCTGACAAAGCGTCCGATATTGGCGAATGGATTGATGGGGCGGCTCTTGCCCGGCACGATCATCGGATTGTCTCCAAGCCGGTAGTACCAGAAGAGCGCAAGCAGGCAGAGCGCGAAGATCGCTACCGCTCCATGCGCAGCATAGATGCCGTAGCGTGTGTACAGGAAGATGCCGAGCGTGGGGCCGCTCGTCCAGGCGATCATCGACCAGGCCATGCGCAGGGACTCGGCCTGCATGAGATCGGTCTTGCGGATATGGTCCATGATATAGAGGTTGAGCGTGATCGACAGCGCGCTCGCACCCATCACCCTGCAGAGCATGCCGATGATCTGGCCCGGCAGCGAATGGGTGACGAAGAACAGCGAGCCGATCCCAAGCAGCAGCGCGCCGGCCGTGTAGACCCACCTGCGTGCGAAGCGGTGGATCAGCATCGGCATGAACAGCGTGACCGACAGCCCCAGCAGCGACACGATGGTATAGAGGATCGAGACCGTCTGCTCGTTCTTCAGGATTTCATAAGCCTGGATCGGAATGACCGAGGCGACCGTGGCTCGCGCCGCGGATTCGATGGCGTAAAGCGAGGCAAAGGTGCGCGCATCCGCCGGCGGAACCGCCGGTAGCCAGATCGGATGGCGGACATGCGTGGACATGAATTCCCAAACTAACGACTCGCAAAAGAAATTTGCGTCACCGACGGCCGGACCGGTAGCAGGAAACCGACGCACTCGCGCCGGAATGCGAAGCCGGCCAACCACTTGCTTCGGCTGGCACAACCATACGCACCCTTGTCGCGACCGGAAGAAACGATGGCGATCAATCCCTTTTTCGAGATTTCGGATCGACCACAGCCACGAGAGCCGCCGCGGCCAAACCTGCCGCCGCCACGACCAGCAGAACAGCCAACAGGGCATGGGCCGTTACTGCTCCGGCAAGAAACCGCCCGGCAACGGCAACAATCAACGCTCCGCCACCGATCGACATGGCGGCAGCAAGCCCGGCAGCAGTGCCTGTCATGCCATCGCGCACTGCCATCGCCCCCATGTTGGCGACAGGCAGGGTCAGGCCATTGCCGACGCCGATGAAGATGCAGGGACCGAAGAACGCCAACGGATGCGTCATACCCATGGCCGACAGCACCAGGCCAGACGAGAGCCCGCCACAGGTTAGCACGCGGGCGACGACAAGCAATGTGACACGAGGCACCCTCGAGCCATAGCGCCCCGTCAAGAAACTGCCGCAGATAAAGCCAGCAGGAACCATTCCCATAAACAGGCCGAGCATCGCGCTCGATCCACCAACCACCAGAGGCGCCCCAGCCAGGAAGACGTAAAGTATCCCGGATGAACAGGCCATTACGAGGATGTAAGTCCAGAATCTGACAGAACTCAGCAGTTGCGCGTATGAGCCAAGGTAGGACCCTGCCTTTTCGACTGGAAAGGCAGTCTCATTCAATTCTCGTTTCGATAGAAATAGGAGGATCGTGCCGAAGACCGCGAGAACCACGAAGATGGTCCGCCACCCGAAGAGTTCATCCAGTGTCCCGCCGAAGGTGGGACCGAGCATCGGCGCCAAGGCCCATGCCATAGCGGCATAACCCATCCTGCTCGTTCCCTCATGCTCCTTCGAGGTTTCCTTGATTGCGACAAGCGCCACCGAAAAACAGGCCGCAATCGAGGCTTGCATCGCGCGAAACACCAGGAATGCCAGAATGTTGGAAGCAAGTGCACAACCTATCGACGCAAGAATGAAGACTGTGAGCGAGACAAGCGCAACAGGCCTGCGACCGTACCGATCCGACATGGCGCCTGCGGCAAGCCCCACCAGCGCCGTCCCGATCGCGTAGCCCGCGACTGCAAGGCTGATGAGTGTAACGTCAACCTGCAACTCGAGCGCGATCTTAGGCAATGAGGGCGAGATGACATTGACCGGCAGCACAGAGAGTGCGGACAGCAGAACAAGGATGACAAAGCGGGCTTGCGCTGCTTCATCCGCCTTACCTGTCTTCGCGCGGGGCTTCGTCGAATTGCGGGGGCGAGGATCTCCCTTCATGACCGCTTCCTTGGAAATCGGAGGAGTTCGGCCAATCGGACATGGCCGACTTGGCCCGAGGGCAATAAAAAAGGCCCCGTCAGGAGCCTGTTTACCGCGCATGGGTGCTTTCGCCGGATGGTTACACCATCCTGCCCATGCGCCTTCCTACCACGATAGCGATCATTCCAAGGTTCATGGTCTCATTGCTAGACGGACGCTGCGATCCGGTCAACGGTGCGCTGACACACCACTCTCGCTCCGCCCGCATCCATGCTAGGCATTGCGCAGTTGAAATTTCGAATCCCGCCGCATGAACCTCGAACAGCAGACCATCTCCTCCCGGCGTATAACGCTGATCGATGCCCTTCGTGGCATCGCGCTGCTGGCGATGGCCAGCTACCACTTCACCTGGGACCTTGAGTTCTTCGGCTATGCGAGCGCCGGGTTGACCGCGCATGGCCCCTGGAAGCTCTACGCACGCTGCATTGCCTCCAGTTTCCTTTTCCTGGTCGGCGTCTCGCTCGTGCTTGCGCACGGCGACCGCATCCGTTGGCCGGGCTTCTGGAAACGGTTCGCCATGGTGGTGGCGGCGGCCGCTGCGATCTCCCTGGCGACGTATCTAGCCACGCCCGGCAGCTTCATCTTCTTCGGCATCCTGCATCAGATCGCCCTGGCCAGCTTGCTCGGCCTGCTGTTCCTGCGCGTGCCGGCATTGCTGACGCTCGTTGTCGCCGCGCTGGTCATTGCGGCTCCGTACTATCTGCGCTCGCCTGTTTTCGACCATCCGGCTCTTCTGTGGGTTGGCCTTTCATCAGTCGATCCGCGCTCGAACGACTATGTGCCGCTATTCCCCTGGTTCGGCGCGGTGCTGATCGGCATCGGCCTGGCCAAGATCGCCAAGGCAGCCGGCTTGTTCGAACGGCTGGCAAACGTCTCGCTCGGCCAGACGTTTGAGCGCCCCCTCACATTCATCGGTCGCCACAGCCTGGCTTTCTACCTCATCCACCAGCCGGTGCTGATCGGCTGTGTATGGCTGTTCGCGCAGGTCTGGCCTGCGCCCGCGCAGGATCCGAAGCTCGGCTTCACCAATGCCTGCCAGGCATCGTGCCAGGACAGCCGCGACGCCGCCTTCTGTGTGCGCTATTGTGCCTGCATGCTCGCCGCGGTCGAAAAGGACGGCCTGCTGACGGGTATCATGAAGGGTGACCAGCCGGCTTCAGCCAGGACGCGCATCAGTGACCTCGCCAGCACATGCACGGTTCAGACCGAGGACGCCATGAGCCCTGGGGAGCCACAATGACCGATGCCGCACGCCTGCCGTTTCCGCTGCCGCCCATCATCTTCCTGATTGCGCTGATCGTTGGAATTGGCTTGGGCATCCTCTACCCTCTGCCCTGGTTTGGCGACGTCCTCGGCGACATCCTGTTCGGCTTCGGATGGCTGGCTGCGCTGGGCGCGGTGGCCTTGTGGTTCACGGCCATCCGCATGATGTTCAAGGCGAAGACGCCGCTGAACCCGGTCGCCACGCCGGCGCATCTGTTGACCAAGGGTCCATTCGGCATCAGCCGCAACCCGATCTATCTGGCGCTGGCGACACTGGTCGTCGGCATCGGGCTGATCACCGGTAATGTCTGGCTTATTCCGCTTGCCTTCGTTGCGGGGCTGCTAACCAGCAAACTGGTGATCAAGCGAGAGGAAAAGACCCTCGCCGGCAAGTTCGGCAAGAAATATCACGACTACGCCAAGCGCGTGCGGCGCTGGATCTAGAGCCAAGCAGCGCTCAGCCAAGCGCCGTCAGAGAGTCGCTGAAGCGCACTCTTAACCGGCACGTTCGATGCGGATCACCTGCGCCTTGTCGGTCAGGTGACCGTCCTTGGTGATGGCTTCGACCGCCTTGCGTACCGCCGCTTCCGTAGTTTCATGCGTGACCAGGATAACGGTCTTCTTGTCGACCGCCTCCGGCCCGACCGCGTGCTGGACGATCGATTCCAGTGAGATGTCGTTGTCGGCCATGCGCTTGGCAACCGAAGCGAACACACCGACGCGGTCATGCACGGTAAGCCGGATGAAATAGCCACCGGCATGGCTGCGCATCTGCGCCTTCTTGTAGGGTTTCAGTTCCTTGGCCGGACGACCGAACACCGGCCCGTGCTGGAATCCGGGCCGGCTCTTGGCAATGTCGGCGATGTCGCCGACGACCGCCGAGGCCGTGGCATTGCCGCCGGCACCGGGGCCGGACAACAACAACTCGCCCAGGATGTCGGTCTCGATCGCCACGGCGTTGATGACACCGTGCACCTGCGCGATCACCGAGGCGGTCGGCACCATGGTCGGGTGCACGCGCTGTTCGATGCCGCTTTCGGTGCGCTGGGCAACACCGAGCAACTTGATGCGATAGCCGAGTTCGGCTGCGGCGCGGATATCGGCCTGGGTGATGTTGGAGATGCCTTCCAGGTAGATGTCGTCGGCAGCGATCTTGTGACCGAAGGCAAGACTGGTGAGGATGGCGAGCTTGTGTGCCGTGTCGTTGCCCTCGATATCGAAAGTCGGGTCAGCCTCGGCATAGCCAAGACGCTGCGCATCCTTCAGGCATGCCTCGAAGGACAGGCCCTCGGCCTCCATGCGGGTCAGGATATAGTTGCAGGTGCCGTTCAGGATGCCGAAGACACGGTTGACCGAATTGCCGGCCATCGCCTCGCGCATCGTCTTGATCACGGGAATGCCGCCGGCCACGGCCGCTTCATAATTCAGCAGCACGCCTTTCTTCTCGGCGATCTCGGCCAGCGCCACACCATGCTTGGCAAGCAGCGCCTTGTTGGCGGTCACCACATGGCGGCCGGCCTCGAGCGCGGCCCTGACGCTGTCACGTGCCGGCCCCTCATCGCCGCCGATCAGTTCGATGAACATGTCGATCTCGTTCGAGCGGGCAAGATCGACCGGGTTTTCGAACCAGGACACTTTGGAGAGGTCAACGCCGCGATCCTTGTCGCGGTTGCGTGCCGACACGGCGGTCACCGTGATGGTGCGACCGCACTGGCGGGTGAGTTCCGCCGCCTTTTCGGTGAGCACGCGCACAACCGACGCACCAACGGTGCCGAGGCCGGCAATTCCAACACGCAAGGATTCAGCCATGATGGACGGCCCCTCTTTCTCGGTCATTCAGGATGATTCGTGGCAGGCGGCTCAGCGATGCGCCGCCAGTGGCACCACATTGTTGGGTTGCTTGGCGGTGGTCGCCAGAAACTTCTTGATGTTGCGGGCCGCCTGCCGGATGCGGTGCTCGTTCTCGACCAGAGCCAGGCGCACATAATCGTCGCCGTGCTCGCCGAAACCGATGCCCGGCGCCACCGCCACGTCGGCGTGCTCGATCAGAAGCTTGGAGAATTCGAGCGAACCGAGATGCTTGAACGGCTCGGGAATCGGCGCCCAGGCGAACATCGTCGCCGCCGGCGCCGGGATGTCCCAGCCGGCACGGCTGAAAGCGTCGACCATCACGTCGCGGCGCTTGTGATAGATATCGCGTACTTCCTCGATGTCGGAGCCGTCACCATTGAGCGCGGCGGTCGCCGCGACCTGGATCGGCGTGAACGCGCCGTAATCGAGATAGGACTTCACACGCGTCAGTGCAGCGATCAGCCGTTCATTGCCAACGGCAAAACCCATGCGCCAGCCCGGCATGGAAAAGGTCTTCGACATCGAGGTGAACTCGACGGTGACGTCGATCGCACCCGGCACCTGCAGCACCGATGGAGGCGGGTTGCCGTCGAAATAGATCTCCGAATAAGCCAGATCCGACAGGATGATGATGTCGTTCTTCTTCGCGAAGGCGACGACATCCTTATAGAAGTCGAGCGTCGCGACATAGGCCGTCGGGTTGGATGGATAATTCAGGATCAATGCCAGCGGCTTCGGGATCGAATGGCGCACGCCACGCTCCAGCGCCGGAATGAAGCCGTCATTCGGTTCGGCCTGCAGCGAACGGATGACGCCCCCCGACATGATGAAGCCGAAAGCGTGGATTGGATAGGTCGGATCCGGGCACAGCACCACATCGCCCGGGGCGGTGATGGCCTGCGCCATGTTGGCGAAGCCTTCCTTGGAGCCGAGCGTCGCCACCACCTGGGTATCGGGATTGAGCTTCACGCCAAAACGGCGTGCATAATAATTGGCCTGGGCGCGCCGCAGGCCAGGAATGCCGCGCGACGACGAGTAGCGATGCGTGCGCGGATCGCGCACCACTTCGCAGAGCTTGTCGACGATGGCCTGAGGGGTCGGGAGATCGGGATTGCCCATGCCGAGATCGATGATATCGGCGCCGCGTGACCGCGCGCTGGCCTTCAGGCGATTGACCTGCTCGAAGACGTAGGGTGGAAGACGGCGGACTTTGTGAAACTCTTCCATGTTCGTTCCGATCGAGAGGCGCTTTGGCGGCGCGCTATAGCCTTATTTGCAATTCGGGTCGAGAGCGGGGTCACACTTGGCCCCGATCTGCTTCAGGGCATTCTTGGCGTGACTTGCCTTGAGCTTGTCCAGCTCGGCGGCATCGGCCGCAGCGGCTGGATCGCCAGGATGCGCCTGCACATTGGACTTGGCCGCCGACAGCTGCGCGAGCTTGGCGTTCTTCTCGTCTTCGGTGAATTGCGTCGCCGCATTTCGCGGCTTGATGTTCAGATTGGGAAATGTGCCGGTATCTTTCGGGCCGGTCACGGAACCACCGGACTGTACTTCCATCGAGGGGCCGCTGCTCGAACTCGCACAGCCAGCCATGGCAAGGCCGCCTGCGACAACGAGCGCCAGCGACAACCGTTCTGCGCCGACAACCAGAAGCTGACCAAAACGAATTGTCATACTACTTTCCCGCAATGGCCATTAAAGCTCACTTTCCCGTCACGGGAGAGCAAAAGCATCTTGGCTCCTATTCGACCTTGCATGATACTATGTCAAGAAATGCCTAGGGAGGAACCGCGCAAACCATGGCCGACAGACCCGATGCAGGCAAGACGGACACCCATGAACCGCCATCCGTCGAGCAGTATCTGGTAAAGGATCCAGAGCGTTTCGCGCTCAATCTCGCGCGCGTGGTTGAGCAGGCGGGCAAAGCCGCCTCGGCCTGGGCTGAACCGCGCGAACGCGGCGAGGTGCGCGACAGCGTTGCCGAGCCGATGGCCGACATGGTCAAGACCTTCTCCAAGCTCACCGAATATTGGCTGGCCGACCCCAAGCGGGCGCTGGAGGCACAGACCAGGCTGTTCGCGGGGTACATGAATGTCTGGGCCAGCGCCATCCATCGCATCGGCGGCGTTGAGGACGAGGCCACCGGTGTCAGGCCCGAACGTGGCGACAAGCGCTTCCAGGACCCGGAATGGGGCAAGAACGCCTTCTTCGATTTTCTCAAGCAGGCCTATCTGGTCACCTCGCGCTGGGCGGCCGACCTGGTCGAACATGCCGAAGGCCTGGACGAGCACACGCGGCACAAGGCCGGTTTCTATGTAAAGCAGGTCTCGAACGCGATCTCGCCATCCAACTTCATTCTCACCAACCCGGAATTGTTCCGTGAGACCGTCTCGTCGCACGGCGAAAACCTGGTGCGCGGCATGAAGATGTTCGCAGAGGATATGGCTGCCGGCAAAGGCGACTTGAAACTGCGTCAGGCGGACTATTCGAAATTCGAGATCGGCCGCAACATCGCGGTCACACCAGGCAAGGTCGTGGGCCGTTCTGACGTCGCCGAGATCATCCAGTACAGCCCGGCAACCGAAACCGTGCTGAAACGGCCCTTGCTGATCTGCCCGCCATGGATCAACAAGTTCTACATCCTCGATCTCAATCCGGAGAAGTCTTTCATCCGCTGGGCGGTGGAACAGGGCCACACCGTCTTCGTCATTTCCTGGATCAACCCGGACGAACGCCACGGCACCAAGAACTGGGAAGCTTATATCCGTGAAGGGCTGCAGTACGGCCTCGACGTCGTTGAGCAGGCGACAGGCGAACGCGGCGTCAATGCCATCGGCTATTGCGTCGGCGGCACGTTGCTGGCTGCGGCGCTCGCCCTCCTGGCGCAGGAAGGCGACGATCGAGTCAAATCCGTCACCTTCTTCACCACGCAGGTCGACTTTACCTATGCCGGGGATCTGAAGGTCTTCGTCGACGAGGAACAGATCGCGGCACTCGAAATAGCCATGCGTGGCAAAGGCTTCCTCGATGGCACCAAGATGGCGACTGCATTCAACATGCTTCGCTCGGGCGACCTGATCTGGCCCTATGTCGTCAACAACTACATGCGCGGCAAGGAGCCTCTTCCTTTCGACCTGCTTTACTGGAACGCCGATTCCACGCGCATGGCCGCCGCCAACCACTCCTTCTACCTGCGCAATTGCTATCTCGAGAACAACCTTTCGCGTGGTCAGATGGAGTTGGCCGGACGCACGGTCTCGCTCTCCGACATCACAATTCCTGTCTACAATCTGGCCTCCAAGGAAGACCACATCGCGCCGGCACGTTCGGTTTTTCTCGGCTGCCAGTATTTCGGCGGCGAGGTCGACTATGTGATGGCGGGTTCCGGCCATATCGCAGGCGTCGTCAATCCGCCCGCCCTCGGCAAATACCAGCATTGGACCGGCGGCAAGCCGATTGGACGATTCGAGGACTGGATCGCTGCTGCCACCGAGAACCCAGGCTCGTGGTGGCCACACTGGCAACGCTGGATCGAGGCGAAGGACGGCATGCGCGTGCCCCCTCGAATTCCGGGCAACACCATGGAAACGCTGGGCGACGCTCCTGGCGACTACGTGAAGGTACGAGTGTAACAATCTGTAATATGCGGTGAGTTGACCTGTTCGCCAAAGCGGGCGAAATGGTCGCGTCAATCATCATTTTGACGCAAATCACGCAGGCTCGCACGATTTCAGAAGGAAGCTTGCGGATTTGTCACAGGTCTCGTTTCCGATTGCGGAAACTCGATCATTCGGCGGCGCCCCGGCGCCTGAGATGACGGTTCGTATCGGCTAGCGAGGGGGAATTTGGATTTGAGGGCAAACAGCTCGCGCTTCGCGAAAGGAGAACGCCGCGCCGTCATGGCCGCGTTGTGCGCGTTGCTGCTGGCTTCCTGCACCTCGACCGGCGCACCCGACCTCGGCGTTGCCGATCCGAATTATGCTGCTTCCCAGGCCGGAGCAAATTCAGCCGCGCCAATCGCGCAAAACACGACCGATCCGGCCCTTGCGGGCACAACGACACCGCAAACCCTGATGACTGCCGAAGGCGACACCGCCCTGCCCGAGCAGATCGCCTACCTGCCCACTGCAAAGCCCGGCACGCCGGCATTCCCGCTGACGGCTCCTGCAGACGCGCAGGCGATCGCCGGCAACACTCCGCAGCAGCTGGTCGCGCCGGAGCAGAGCCCTCAGGAGACCGCAGCTGCGGCGCAACAAGTTGCGGCCGGAACCACCACCGTCCTGCCGCAGCAAGGCATCGCGGCAAGCCAGCGCGCCGCCGACCCGGCAGCCGCAGCAACGCAAACGGCCGGCGCGGCAACATCTGAAATGAACCACCCGGTCTATGTGACCGCGGGCGAAATGCCGGCAGCACCTGCCAAACCCGAAAAGAAGGGCTTCCTCGCCTCGCTGTTCGGCTCCTCGCCCGCCAAGGCAGCGCCGGTCGCTGAGAAGCCGAAACCGATCGTGCCTACCGAGCAAGCCGAAGCCAGGCAGGCGATCATTCCTGAAGACAAGCCAGCCAAACCCATCATCACGCTGGCTTCGGCCGAAGCAGGCCAGAAGCAGGCGATGCTCGCCTCCGTGGACGGCTCATCCGCCTTCAACAACCTGCCTGGTGTGCGCAAGACCGCACTGTTCGAGATCACCCGCCGTTCGGGCACCTACGATGACAGCGACGTCGACCTGAATGAGGATGATGACGGCCCATATCAGGTGGCTTCCGCAGCCGGCATGGCACGCCTTGCGCCCAACGGCCTGCTGAAACAGACCGAAAGTGTGGATGTTGCCTGCCTCAAGCCATCGCTGGTACGCGTGCTGAAGCAGATCGAAGGACATTATCGCAAGAAGCTGATCGTGACGTCCGGCTATCGTGACCAGGCCCGCAACGTGCGTGCGCGCGGCGCCAAGAACTCGCTGCACATGTACTGCGCGGCAGCCGATATCCAGATCGCCGGCGTCAGCAAGTGGGATCTGGCAACCTATGTGCGTTCGCTGCCCGGACGCGGCGGTGTCGGCACCTACTGCCACACCGAATCCGTGCATGTCGACGTTGGTCCCGAGCGCGACTGGAACTGGCGCTGCCGCCGCCGCGGCTAGTCGCTGGGCGACTTCGCTTGAATTGCTCTAGAAGAATTTTTTCAGAAACGCCGCCGTTCCCTCCGAAAGGCCAACGATCTTGTTCGTGGCCTGGCGGTAGAACTTGAAATTGAGTTCGGTCCCTGGCCGTCCATCCTGCCAGTCGGTCAGATGCCTGAGCTCGCCGCGGCCCAGCGGCCGCCTGGCTAGCGCGGTACGCCTGACGGTTATGCTGACGCGCGGCGTCTGTCGTTCGATGTCTGGCTGCCTCGCGACCGTTTCGGCCGACAGCACGATGCCGCGCGCGACGAGGCCATTTCCGCCCTCGTTCTCGCTTGCGAACAGAAAGATGGTGTCGCCGGCGGCGATGGCCTTGCCGCCATACATCGTCTTCTGCGCGCTGAACACGAAATGCTCTGCTTGCGGATCGGCAATCTCGGCCTTGATCGCGAACGCCATGTCATCCTCTCTCTCGCTCGAAAGGATAACACGGCCACAAGGAAACGCTCAGGTCACGCTGTCTGGAGAAATCAGACGCCATTTGCCAAGCAGCGTCAGACCTGCGGCCCTGGCCAGCGCGACGGAGGCCGCATTGTCTGTCTGGCAACGATATTGCGGATGGTAGCCCTGTTCATAGATATAGCGGGCAAGAGTGCGCACCGCCTTGCGCGCATGGCCCAGCCCGCGAAATTCCGGCAGCGTCAAAACGCCGATGTCCGCCAGCCGCGCATCACTCCAGCCATAGGCTTGCCAGGGATAAGCGCTGGCGGCACTGACCAGTCGATCCTGCTGGAAGGAACCGAACACCGCCCAATGATCGAGTTCAACAAAGGCGTCGTCGAGGTCCTGGTCAGAGGCAGCCGCCTGAAAGGTTGAGAAGACAGCTTCGTCTCGTTGCGACAGCTGCCGAGCAGCATCCCCGCTTTCCAGTGCAAGCTCGGCCCGCTCCGGTTCGCCGAAATAGAAAAGATAGTCGGCGCTATGCAGGCTGATTCCCACCTCGTCCAGCTTCTGGTGGAAAACCAGCCCGGAGGGGCACCGAGATCGATCGAGGCCAGCCTTGTCGGCCAACGATGGCGCCACCGCCGCCAGAATCTTGCCTGCAGGCATTTCCAGCACCGTCACGCTTTCATCCTCCTCAAGAGCAGGATTGACGGCGAGCAGAAAAGCATCGTCGTCATGGAGCACATCGCCATCAGCGAAAAGAGTTCGCCAGAAATCTGTAATATCCTGCGAAAACAATGGCATAAATTACACTCCCCTAGCGCTTCATCGAACTTCGCCACACACGCCAGGGCGGATTCACGGTCGCGCAAAAAACCTCCTCTGGCTGCATTGGACAAGGCGGCAACAATACGGCGCCAACCATGCCAGCGATCCGACCTTTGCTGCGCCAGATCAATATCGCGGGCATCTCTGCAGATCGGGCCGTGAAACCCTGAGAATCCAGCTCTTTCGGGTCTGCTTCGAAAAGGTTGGAAAAAAATGCAAAAACCCGATTTTGACGGGTTGCCCGCCGCGCACAACGACACTATAAGCCGGCCTTGGCTGCGCCCATCGTCTAGCGGTCAGGACACCGCCCTTTCACGGCGGTAACAGGGGTTCGATTCCCCTTGGGCGTACCAGTTTTCTCCAAGCACTTGGCGATATGTCGCCGGCACACAGCGAGCGTCCGTCGAACAAGCGGATGCGCTTTTCCATCAACCCGATACGACTGCCGACACACAGACTTCAGATCTCGCTGGATAGCCCAGAGTATCGAAGCTGAGCGGTCTTGCTTGCGTTGGATTTCGGACGGATTGCCACTGGTACCTTCTGGTAACGCATCAGTGTTAGCTTACGGACGCTGAGTGATGTTGGGGAGTATCACTGTGAGTAACCTAGGGCACCAAATCCGGGGGTATGACCCGTCACCCTCGCCTTTCTACAGATTTGCCTTGATCGTGTTTTCGGCAGGGGCTGCAGTAACAGCGGTGCTGGAATGGTTGCTGCCCGCCCTGAACTAGCGCGCGCGGAGATCGCACGATAGGCGGCGATATCTTCAAGGCCGCTGGCCGGCGATAGCGCCCCGTATCGACAACAAGAAGAGCCGGCGGCAGTTAGCCGACGCTTCCGAGATTGCCCGCCAGCACGATGAGGTCCGCTTGTCGGCTAGCGCCTGTCTTGGCAAAGATCGAACGCAGATGTGCGCGTGCCGTTTCGTAGGAAATCGACTTCTGTTCGGCAATCTGCCGCAGCCGCAAGCCTTGTCCGAGCAGCGCGGCGACTTCGGCTTCGGTACGTGTCAATCCAAAGGTCTGGCGCAAAAGTCGCGGCTCGGCGGTGTTGCGCCGATCCGGGTCCTCTAGAAGGCAAACCCCGACGGATGGCGAGAAAAAGTCCGGCAGGCTGCCGCCCAGCCGCTGGATGCGCATCGCCAGCGGTCGCTTTCCCTCACGCGCTATCAGGATCGGGCCGTCGGCACCGTCGGGACGCAACCACGATTCGGAGAGTACGGAGCGCATCCGTTCCCGGATACGCTTCGTCTCCTCGGAACGACGCGAACGCAGTTCTCCTTTGCTGACCTGTAGCTCGGCGCCCAGCAACCGGCTGGCGGTGTCGTTTGCACTCGTCACCTTGCCGAAGCGGTCGAAAAAGATGGCCGCCACATCCGCCATCTCGAAAGCGTCCATCATGCCGGCGATTCGATGCTGCATGGCGCTGCGCATCAGCGTCGATGCCATGGTAAGACGATCACGCATTGCACGCAGCACCGCCACCTCCTCATCGCTGAAGAAGTCATCGGTGAGTTTGCGATGCAGCGTCATGACCAGCATGTCCTCAGGTCGCGAAAAGGCCACCATGCACGAGCGCCCGATTCCGTGCTTGGCGTGGAAGCGGTAATAAGGATGATTTTCGAAATCATCACGCGACGTGTATTCCGGATCACAGGCGGTGCCTTGCCGCAGCAGGAAGGGTACGCCGCGCAGCCGCCATTCGTTCGCATACCAGCCGTTGTTGAAATAGTCCTCGAAGGCTCCTCCGAGGCTTTCGGTCGATACGATCAGCCCAGGTGCTCGCTCTGCCACCGGAATGATATTGACACCGTGCGAACCTGTCGCCTGGGCGATACCATCGACCACCTCCTGCCAAAGCGACGGATTGAGCGTTGCTTCCACAACCTTGTCGAGGGCAAGGTCGAGCCCCTTGAGGTCCATATTCAAATCCCGAGCCCCCCAGCTCGCACCATCCTTAGATCATTGCAGAGACGCTGATGGGAGTACAACGGAAAAGCTTGGCGTCTGTTCCGGGGAGTACCAAAGGATGAGACGCGGCTGGGCTCAGGTGCTGACGCCGAGCTCCACAAGCCGCTCCACGCAGGACTCCTCCGCCTGGTCAAGTTCAGCCAGCGTCTCTTCAAGGTCTCGGCGCTTTTGGCGTAGTGAGTCGCGCTTTTCCTCGATGCGCTTGATCATCAGCTTTAGCTGTCCGACTTCGCCGGGCGGCTCCTTGTACATCTGGATGATTTCGCGAATCTCGGCGATGGCGAACCCTAGCCGCTTGCCGCGCAGGATCTGACGGATGAGATGACGGTCGGAGGGGCGAAACAGGCGCGTGCGCCCGCGCCGCACCGGAGCGACCAGCCCTTCGTCTTCGTAAAACCGCAGCGTGCGCGTCGAAACATCGAATTCGCGCGTGAGTTCGGTAATCGTGTAGTATTCCCGCATAGTCACTCCGGGCGCTTACGCCGTTGTCCGTCGTGCCACTCCTCACAGATGAATGATGCGAGAATCGAACAGCATGCGGGTTCCATGGAAGCTTCGCACGGCATTTACGTAAAAGTCAATTGCAGGCAAAAATCCTCAATTGTTTCCGTAGTCCAGCTTCTACGTTCTCCACCACTTCGCCCGCTCATCCAGACGGCCGTGTTCGAAACGCGAGAGCCTGGCCAGTGCCGCCCGCGCCCGGAAATGCCGTTCACCCCAGATGGAGCCACCAACTGGCGAAGCTCAGAAAAGCCAGGAAACCGATCACGTCGGTGATCATCGTGGTGAAAATCGATGACGAGATTGCGGGGTCCGCTCCGAACTTGTCGAGAAAAAGCGGGATCAGGATGCCGCCGAGCGATGCAGCCAGCATATTGACGATCATCGCCGCAGCAATGACGAGGCCGAGATCCACATTCTGGAACCAGGTGCCCGCGACCAGCCCGAGCAGGGTCGCGATGATGGCGCCGTTGATCAGCCCGACCAGCACTTCGCGGCGAATGACGCGACCGGCATTGTAGATATCGAGATCACGGGTCGCCAGCGCCCGCACTGTCACAGTCATGGTCTGTGTACCGGCATTGCCACCAAGGGAAGCAACGATGGGCATCAGCGCGGCCAGCGCCACCATCTCCTCGATGGTGGCACCGAACATGCTGATGACCGATGCCGAAAGGAAAGCGGTGCAGAGATTGACCAGTAGCCACGGAACGCGTGAACGCGAGGTCGCCGCCACCGTGTCGGACAGTTCCTCATCGCCGACACCACCCATACGCAGCAGGTCTTCCTCGGCCTCCTGCTGGATGACATCGACGACATCGTCGATGGTCAGCACGCCGACCAGCCGTTCGTTTTCGTCGACGACCGCGGCAGACAGAAGGTCATATTGTTCGAACTCGCGTGCCGCCTCTTCCTGGTCCATCGTTGCCGGAATGGCGTGGCGGGTCTCGTGCATGATCTCTTCGACCTTCACTGCGCGCTTGGCGCGCAGCACCTGGTCGAGCCCGACAGCGCCGAGCAGCTTGAACGTCGCGTCGATGACGAAGATTTCGGAAAAGCGGTCTGGCAGATCCTTGTCTTCACGCATGTAGTCGATGGTCTGCCCCACCGTCCAGAACGGCGGCACCGCGACGAACTCGGTCTGCATGCGCCGGCCGGCGCTTTCTTCCGGATAGTCGAGCGCACGCCGCAGCCGGATGCGCTCGGTGAACGGCAGTTGCGACAGGATCTCGTCCTGATCCTCCTGGTCGAGGTCCTCCAGGATATAGACGGCGTCGTCCGAATCGAGCTCCTGCACAGCCTGCGCGATCTGCGCATTGGGCAGGTTGTCGACGATGTCGAGGCGGATCGCCTCATCGACCTCAGTCAGTGACGAAAAGTCGAAATCGGAACCTAGGAGCTCGACCAGTGCCCGACGCTGTTCGGGCAGCAACGCTTCCAGCAGATCACCCAGTTCAGACTGGTGTAGGTCTCCCACTTCCCGCTTGAGAGCGAGGATGTCGCGATCGGCGATGGCTGCACCGATATGGGCAACGAAGGGCGCACGGATGACGCCATCCTCGCCGTAGATTTCGGCGTGGACTGGTTCGGCCTCGTTGTGCTCCTCACCTTGCATGATTTCCCCGCGACCGGTTTGAAGGGAAGGGTCAGTGCCGGTTTAGAACAAGACGACGCCGGATAGAAGCCGTATGGCGGCCGGAAAAGTGCGCCAATCCAGGCTCGTGCACGCGGCCAGGTCCGCCTCGCAAAAACTCTTTGCCGGAACGTGCGATTATTGCTTGAGATGGCCTTGTTTCACCGGAAACGATTTGCTACACGCCGCGGGCCGGTCCACTCCGGCTCCTACCACGTGCGGTCGTGGCGGAATTGGTAGACGCGCAGCGTTGAGGTCGCTGTGGGGCAACCCGTGGAAGTTCGAGTCTTCTCGACCGCACCATTCTCTCTCCGAGAATCCAGCATTCCTGCACTTCCAGCCGACCGCCAGGTCGTTTGGGCGTAGCGATCGACCGGCTGTCCCCAAAATCCGAGATATGCCAGCCGACCGCAGCGCTGCAACAGGTGTCTGAAGGCGTAGGTCTAGGCTCGTTTCAGCCTAGTTAGCTCCGCCGAGTTCCTTGGTCATCTTGCAGAAATTGTCATGCTCCTTGGCGATAGCTTCATCGCCGCATTCCTTGTTCATTCCGGCCCTGTCATCATCGGTCAACGCCATCCAGGCCGCTTTGAAGTCGGCATCGGATTTCAGCGTCTTCATGTCCTTGTCAGTGTAGAAAGGTGCCATCTTCTCGGGATTATCAAGTGCAGAAGTTCCCTTTTCTCCGGCGGCTAAAGTTGCACCGGTCATAATCGCAAGCACGATTGCACTCGCACAAAGCAATTTAGTCATGATTCTTCCTCCTGGTTTTTGAGATCTCTGAACCGCGATCTCCTGAACCAACGAAAGGTCTCTGCTATCGTTCCAGAAAGCTGAGCGGCGTCGGCGAAGCGAAGCCGCTCCACGAGAAATGCTGCTCTCATTTGGAAATCCGCGCAGATCGCCTCTTTCCCGAGATGGAAGTGATCCAACCTGCTGGGGCAATCGCCGGAACTGGACGTCGGCGTGGATTGACGCCATATGATGTCCAGCCTTTCCGTGAGCACCATGACCGAACGCAGCCAGATAGCCACGACGTTCCTGCCGTTTGCCGGCTCCGCGCCCGTGGAGTGGCGCATCGAGCCCGGTCTTGTCGACTACACACACGCGCTCGACGTCATGGAAGCACGCGCCGAGGCGATTCGCGCAGGCACCGCAGGCGAGATGATCTGGCTGGTCGAACATCCCCCGCTCTACACTGCCGGCACCAGTGCGCAGTCAGGCGATCTGATCGACCCGGATCGCTTTCCGGTGTTCAAAGCCGGCCGGGGTGGCGAATACACCTATCATGGCCCTGGCCAGCGGGTCGCTTATGTCATGCTGGATTTGAAGCGCCGGCGCGAAGACGTACGCGCCTTTGTGGCTGCACTCGAACAGTGGATCATTGCAACTCTCGCCGCCTTCAACGTCAAGGGAGAGCGGCGGGAAGACCGCGTTGGCGTCTGGGTGGTGAGGCCCGACCGGCCAATATCACTCGACGGCGCCCCGGCTGAAGACAAGATCGCGGCGATCGGCATCCGCCTGCGCAAATGGGTCTCGTTCCACGGCATCGCCATCAATGTCGAACCAGACCTGTCGCACTTCGGCGGCATTGTTCCTTGTGGCGTCACTGATCATGGCGTCACCTCGTTGGTCGATCTTGGCTTGCCCGTGACAATGGCTGATCTCGATGTCGCCCTGAAGGCAGGCTTCGAGACCGTATTCGGACCCGCAGAGGCACCCGAAGTCGAGCGACAGCGCAAGGCAAGCTGAAGCCTGTAGAGACGAAGGCCAAGGCCACGTGCTGCAAGCTCCGCCCCCACGACCTCACGAGGTCCCCTCGCCGTCCTGGAAGCAGCAAGACGCGAAAAACACCGAAGGAAAGGCGCGTTGCGACCATCGCAAGCGTACGATTGATACGCCGCGCCGAGACTCCATCAATGCTGGTTCTGACGGAATTTGCCCGAAGGCCCGTAAAGAGCCGAACTGGCCGAACTGATGGTCTGTTCTTGATGGCCGACTGAAGCGTCGGCCACATGGTCACGGCCTGCTGGCCGCGACGATTTCCTCACATTGCGCCGATCCACATTGCCATTGAGACAAGGAAAGCGCTCATGCAGACAAGAGAGGCGACGTCCTGGATCAGATCGGTCATAGCTGGCTCCTGTTGTTAATATGTACGTAATTTGTTCTAACTTTGTTCTAAAGTCAACGGAACAAAATAGCACCATCGGACGATTCCGGGTGGTGCCTGGAGCCAAGGTTAAAGAAAGGTTGATAATGTCGAAGAGACAACCGGTTGTGCCAGCAATTCACAGCCCCCTGCCCAGTCCTTATGACAAAGCCACGGGCGGTGAGACACTAAGCCGATGTCTGCCAATTTTACGGTAGCAAGACCTGACCTTCAGCCAAGGTTACGGCGGTCCATACGGCAGCGAGGGACAATCGCGGTGAGCTTGCGTTCCCTACCCATAGTGCCGCTCGGTGCTTTTCAGTTCCGGCACCGGGTCGACCGTCACTCGTATCTCAGCGCTTCGACGGGATCGAGCCGCGCCGCCCGCCAGGCCGGGAGCAGCGTTGCCAGGAACGAAAGCACAAGCGCCATGACGACGACAGAGAGCGTCTCGCCTGCTTCCATCTTGGCCGGCAACTGGTTGAGGAAATAAAGCTCTGGATTGAACAGCACCGTACCTGACAGCCACGAGAAGAACTGACGGATGCGCTCGACATTGAAGCAGATGAGAACGCCGAGCAGCACGCCGGCAATGGTGCCGGTCACGCCGATCGCGGAACCCGTCATCAGGAAGATGCGCAGCACAGCACCACGCGTCGCGCCCATGGTGCGCAGGATGGCGATATCCTGCCCCTTGTCCTGTACCAGCATGATCAGGCCGGAGATGATGTTGAGCGCCGCCACCAGCACGATCATCGTCACGATCATGAACATGACGTTGCGCTGGACCTGCAGCGCGGAGAAAAAGGTTTCGTTGCGCTGGCGCCAGTCGGTCAGGTAGATCTGCCGCTGCGCGGCCTCCTCGACCTTGGGCTTGATTGCTTCAACGTCATCGGGACTGTCGAGATAAACCTCGAGGCTCTGCGCCTTGCCCTCCGAATTGAAGTACATCTGTGCTTCGGAGAACGGCATGTAGACGATCGAGGCATCGTATTGCGACATGCCGACCTCGAAGATTGCCGTCACCGGATAGCCTTTCACGCGTGGCGTGGTGCCAAGCGGGCTGACATCGCCGTCAGGCGAGATCAGCGTGATGGTGTCGCCCAGCACCAGGCCGAGATTCTCTGCCATGCGGCGACCGATGGCAACGCCGCCGGCGGTGTCGAAACCGGCGATCGAGCCCTGCTTGATGTTGTTGGCAACCAGTGCGACCTTGTCGAGGTCCTCGCCGCGGATGCCGCGCACCAGCGCTCCGCCGCCTGAGCCGACATTGCCCTTCGCCAACACCTGGCCCTCAACCAGTGGAACGGCATATTTGACGCCGGGCACGCCGTTGATGCGCTTGGCAAGCTCGGCATAGTCTTCCAGCGGCAGATCGACCGGCGAGATGATGAGATGTCCGTTGGTGCCGAGGATTCGCGACAGCAGCTCGGCGCGGAAACCGTTCATCACCGCCATCACTACGATCAGCGTCGCAACGCCCAGCATGATGCCGACGAAAGAGATCGAGGCGATGACCGAGATCACCGTTTCCTTGCGGCGCGAACGCAGATAACGCCAGGCCACCATGCGCTCGAAACCCGAAAAAGGCCCGGCGCCTGCCGGCTTGGTTGCCCCCGTCTGGCTCATGCGACAGTGCCCTGGCACTGCTGAGCGATCAGGCGGGTCGGACCGAAACCATAGGAACCCATGGAAACGAAGTGCGCCTTCATTACAGCGGTACGACCTTGCCTTCGGCCAGTGTCACGCGGCGGTCCATGCGGGCGGCAAGTTCGTGGTTGTGCGTGGCGATCATGGCGGCCAACCCAGACTGCCGGACCAACGCCTCCAGCGCATCGAAGACATAAGACGCTGTCGCCGGATCGAGATTGCCGGTCGGCTCGTCGGCCAGAAGCACCAAGGGGGCATTGGCCACGGCGCGTGCAATCGCAACGCGCTGTTGCTCGCCGCCCGACAGCTCTGCCGGCCGATGCTGCGCGCGTTTGCCGATCTGCATGTAGTCAAGCAGTTGCGCCGCGCGCTTGCCGGCCTCCGGCTTCGACAGACCGCGTATCAGTTGCGGCATCATGATGTTTTCGAGCGCCGAGAATTCCGGCAGCAGATGATGGAACTGATAGACGAAGCCAATGTCGTTGCGGCGGATCGCCGTGCGCTCATCGTCCGACAATCGTCCGCATGCCCTGCCGGACAGTATGACATCGCCACCATCGGGTCGCTCAAGCAGGCCGGCCGTGTGCAGAAGCGTCGACTTGCCCGTGCCGGATGGCGCCACCATCGCCACCATCTCGCCCCGGTGCAGCGTGAAGTCGGCGCCATTCAGGATGGTGAGCTTGCGCGGTCCCTGCACATAGTGCCGTTCTACACTTTTCAGCTCCAATACCGCCTCAGCCATCATTCGTACCTCAGCGCTTCGACAGGATCGAGCCGCGCCGCCCGCCAGGCCGGGAACAGCGTTGCGATGAAGGAGAGGACAAGGGCCATGACGATGACCGAAAATGTCTCGCCGGCATCCATCTTCGCCGGCAGCTGGCTGAGGAAATAGAGCTCGGGATTGAACAGCACCGTGCCCGACAGCCAGGAGAAGAACTCGCGGATGCGTTCCACATTGAGGCAGATGAGAACGCCCAGCAGCACGCCGGCGACGGTACCGACCACGCCGATCGCAGCTCCGGTCATCAGGAAGATGCGCAGCACAGCGCCACGCGTCGCGCCCATGGTGCGCAGGATGGCGATGTCGTGCCCTTTGTCCTTCACCAGCATGACCAGGCCTGAGATGATGTTCAGCGCTGCCACCAGCACGATCAGCGTCAGGATCATGAACATCACGTTGCGCTCGACCTGCAACGCCGAGAAGAAGGTCTGGTTGCGCTGGCGCCAGTCGGTCAGGTAGATCTGCCGCTGCGCCGCCTCTTCCACCTTGGGTTTGATCGCTTCGACATCGTCGGGATTGTCGAGATAAACCTCGAGGCTCTGCGCCTTGCCCTCCGAATTGAAGTACATCTGCGCTTCGGAGAACGGCATGTAGATGATCGAGGTGTCGTACTCCGACATACCGACCTCGAAGATCGCTGTTACCGGATAGCCCTTGAGACGTGGCGTCGTACCCAGCGGGCTGACATCGCCATCAGGCGAGATCAGCGTGATGGTGTCGCCCAGCACCAGGCCGAGATTCTCTGCCATGCGGCGGCCGATGGCGACGCCGCCGGCCGTGTCGAAACCGACGATCGAGCCCTGCTTGATGTTGTTGGCAACCAGGGTGATCTTGCCAAGATCTTCGCCTCGGATGCCGCGCACCAATGCGCCTCCACCCGATCCGACATTGCCTTGCGCCAGAACCTGACCTTCAACGAGCGGAATGGCATACTTCACACCGGGCACGCCGTTGATGCGCTTGGCAAGCTCGGCATAGTCTTCCAGCGGCAGATCGACCGGCGTCACGATGAGATGGCCGTTGATGCCGAGGATGCGCGACAGCAGCTCGGCGCGGAACCCGTTCATCACCGCCATCACGACGATCAGCGTCGCGACACCCAGCATGATGCCGAGGAAGGAGATCGAGGCGATGACCGAGATGACCGTTTCCTTGCGGCGCGAACGCAGATAGCGCCAGGCCACCATGCGCTCGAAACCCGAAAAAGGTCCGGCGCCTGCCGGCTTGGCTGCCGCCGTCTGGCTCATGCAGCGGCACCCAGACGCTCGAGAGCAGCCGCCAGCGGCACCGTTTCGCGCTCACCGCTCTTGCGGTTCTTGATCTCGACCTCACCTGCTGCAACACCACGCGGTCCGACGATGACCTGCCAAGGCAGTCCAATCAGGTCCGCGGTCGCGAACTTGCCGCCAGGACGCTGGTCGGTGTCGTCGTAGAGCACGTCTTTTCCGGCCGCCGTAAGCGCGGCATAGAGCTCGTCGCAGGTGCGGTCGCAATCGGCATCGCCGGCCTTCATGTTGATCAGGGCGATGTCGAACGGTGCTACGCTCTCCGGCCAGATGATACCGGCGTCATCGTGGCTCGCCTCGATGATAGCAGCGATCAGGCGCGTCGGGCCGATGCCGTAGGAACCCATTGAAACGTTATGTTCCTTGCCGTCCGGCCCCTGCACCTTGGCACCCATCGGCTTCGAGTACTTATCGCCGAAATGGAAGATGTGGCCGACTTCGATGCCACGTGCGGAGAGACGCTCGCCGTCAGCGATCTTGTCCCAGGCGGCTTCGTCATGCATCTCATCTGTCGCCGCGTAAGGCGTCGTCCATTCCTGAACGATACCGGCGATTTCGGCATCGTTCTCGTAGTTGACGTTTTCGCCGGGCACAGGCAGCGACAGGAAGTCCTTGTGACAGAACACCTGGCTTTCGCCCGTCTCGGCCAGAATGATGAATTCGTGCGAAAGGTCACCGCCGATCGGGCCGGTGTCGGCACGCATCGGGATGGCTTTCAGGCCCATGCGGGTGAAAGTGCGCAGATACGACACGAACATGCGGTAGTAAGCAGCCTTGGCACCCTCATAATTGAGGTCGAACGTGTAGGCGTCCTTCATCAGGAACTCACGGCCACGCATGACGCCGAAGCGCGGGCGCACCTCGTCACGGAACTTCCACTGGATATGGTAGAGGTTGAGCGGCAGGTCCTTGTAGGATTTGACATAGGAACGGAAGACTTCCGTGACCATCTCCTCATTGGTCGGACCGTAGAGCAATTCACGATCCTGCCGGTCCTTGATGCGCAGCATCTCCTTGCCGTAGGCATCGTAGCGGCCACTTTCGCGCCACAGCTCTGCCGACTGGATGGTCGGCATCAGGATTTCCAGAGCGCCGGCGCGGTTCTGTTCTTCCCGGATGATGGCGCAGACCTTGTCGAGCACGCGTTTGCCCAGTGGCAGCATCGTGAAGGAACCTTGCCCCTGCTGGCGGATCATGCCGGCACGCAGCATCAAGCGATGCGAGACGATCTCGGCCTCGCGGGGGTTCTCTTTCAGGATAGGCAGGAAGTAGCGCGACAAACGCATGGGCTGGTCCGTAAATGAGGAAGGCCGCGCCGGAATCGGCGCTTAGCAGGCTTCAATGCAAGGGCTTCATAGCCATTTCATGGCGGAATGGAAACCCGCGCGTCCGTGGCAAGTGCGTGCCGGTAATGCGTGTCGCTTTGTTATGCAAGCCAAGCTGTTTTATTGTGCAATGCAGCACAAGAATGCCCATTTCGAAGCAAAATTTAACGTGACATTTTCATGCGCGCTGTTCTAGTGTGCACAGATAACCGAGAGGACGGGTTAAAGACCTGTTCTCCTGCGCGGTCAAAGTCTTGGGAGGATGCGATCTAGGCGCGGTAACTCGCAGCCGCCGGAAACGGAAAGCAGATCGGACGCGTTTAAATTGCAAGGCTTCGTGCCTTGCATTTTTTTTGAGCAATCAAGCAATTGCAGTTTTCCTGTGAGATCAAGCATTAAGCCAGTTCAGACCCGGCTTCATGCTTTTGGCGGCAAAACGCCTCGCTTTTTCTTTCCAGATTTACTCAAGTTCATTTACCGCGCTGCGAAGCAAAACCACCTGTCGGCGCTGCCTTCGGCCTCCATCAAAACGCTGTCACGCAACTGTCACCACGGTGTCATTCTTGTCAGTTTCACGGCTGCCGATGCAACAAGCGCCTGTCAAAAAACTATCAGCGGAAAATTCGATGCTGCGACGCAACATACCTTCGCCCCACGCGCTATGCCTCTCCTATCCATGAAAGCGTTCGCGATAGGCGTTCGGGCCGATGCCAAGATAACGCAGGAACGCGCGCCGCATTGTCTCCGGGGAGCCGAAACCGCATCGCCTGACAGTGCGGGCAACACTCAGTCCATCTTCCAAGAGCCGGCGCGCAGTCTCGAACCGGATCGTTTCCACCGCGCGTGCTGGTGTGTGCCCCGTGCGTTGCCGATAGTGTCGGGAGAATGAACGAAGGCTCATGCCCGCCTGATCGGCCAGTGACGCCAGCGACAGATCGCGATGAAGATTGGCAGCGATCCATGCATGCAGGCTTTCGAACATTTCGTCCGCCGCCTGAAACGCAAGCACCGTGCTGAACTGGGTCTGACCTCCCGGGCGCTTCAGGAAGACAACCAGTTGCCGTGCGACCTCCAATGCCAGTGGACGCCCATGATCGTGTTCGACCATCGCGAGTGCCAGATCGATGCCTGCCGTGATCCCCGCGGAAGTCCACACCGAACCGTCGCATACGAAAATCGGATCGCGGTCGAGCCTGACGGCAGGGAAACGTGCTGCAAACTCGTCACAACGCCGCCAATGCGTTACGGCCCGGCGACCGTCGAGGAGTCCGGTTTCGGCGAGCAGAAAGGCACCACTGCACACCGAGGCGGTTCGCTTCGTCAACAAGGAACGTTGTTTGACCCAATCGACGAGAACGGCATTTCGGCTCGCTTCGTTGACCCCATAGCCGCCTGCAACAATCAAAGTCGCAGGATAAGGCGGCTCCTCCGATAACGCGGCGGCCCGCAGCGCGATACCGGAACTTGTGGTGATCTCCGGCTCCTCCGCCACAACCACGATCTCATAGGGTTTGGGCATAGCCGAACCCGTCAGATCATTCGCGGTGGCGAAAACCTGCGCCGGTCCCGTCACATCCAGTATCTGGGCGTTCGGGAAGGCCAGGATTTCTACACGATGGACAGATGGGTTTGGCATGAAACGAGCGATGATTGGCACATGCGCCAATTTTCCCGAACTACGATCAACTCGTCAACCCAAGGCAATTCCGCGAAAAGCGCGGCGGTTTTCACCCGGAATTGCCTCCGAGCAACGGGACAAAGCTGATCGCCGGTTCCGAAAAACGGTGAAAAGCGCCAGGAGGATCACATGACATTTCGCTTCGGCATATTGTGCTTTCCCAAAGTCCAGCAACTCGACCTGACCGGCCCCTACGAGGTCTTCGCTTCTGCAAGGGATGCGGAAGTTCATCTCGTCTGGAAGGATTTGCAGCCTCTGCGCTCCGCAACCGGCCTCTGGTTGAAGCCGGATACCACCTTCGCCGATGCTCCAGATTTCGATGTTCTTTGCATTCCCGGCGGTGCTGGCGTGAACGCGCTCTTGACCGACGAGGAAACGCTCGCGTTCATTCGCGGCAAGGCCGCCGCTGCACGGTTCGTGACATCGGTCTGCACCGGAGCGCTCCTTCTCGGTCGAGCCGGTCTCCTGTCAGGACGTCGCGCAACGACCCATTGGAACGCCGTCGACTTTCTGCCAGGTTTCGGAGCAATCCCCACCAAGGCGCGCGTCGTTAAAGACGGATCACTGATCACGGCAGGCGGCGTGACCTCCGGCATCGACTTCGGTCTGGCGGTCATTGCTGAACTGATCGGCCAGGAACAAGCCGAAACGATCCAGCTTGCGCTGGAGTACGCTCCTGAACCACCGTTCGGTGCAGGTCTGCCCGAGATTTCGTCGGCATCGGTCGTCGCAGCCGCGCGCGCCGGCATGGCTGGCTCACGCGCGGAACGAGAAGCGCTCCTGCTCTGAAACGGCTGCGCGAGAGCGATTCAGTTTTGCGGCTGAGCCGGTTCGTCGAACCTGGGCAGGATTTGCGGAATGTCGTCGACGGTCCAGCCGAGACCGACCGTCACGGCGTAATAGGCACCCAGGACGATGAAGGCCCAGATCGTTGTCCAGATGATGACGTAAAGGAACCGGGGTTTCTTGGGCGCACTGGCAGTAGTGCCCAGCACGACTTCGTTTTCTTCATCTTGCCGGCGGAAGCTGAACGGCAGGATGGCGAACAGCGTGATCCACCATACCACGAAGTAGACTGCGACCATCGAGATCCAGTCCCAAGGGGTGATGGTGCCTCCAGTCATGCCTGCTCAAGCTCCACCAACGTGCCGGCGAAGTCCTTCGGATGCAGGAACAACACCGGCTTGCCATGTGCGCCGATCTTCGGATTGCCGTCACCCAGAACGCGCGCGCCTCCGGCCTTCAGCCGGTCGCGGGCAGCAAGGATGTCGTCCACCTCGTAGCAGACGTGGTGCATGCCGCCGGACGGGTTCTTTTCCAGGAAGGCCGCAATCGGTGAATTCTCGCCGAGCGGTTCGAGCAGCTCGACCTTGGTGTTGCCGAGGTCGATGAAAACGACGGTCACGCCATGTTCCGGTAGCGCCTGCGGCAGGGTTACCTTGGCACCCAGCGTGTCGCGATAGACCGCACTGGCCGCAGCCAGATCCGGTACTGCAATCGCGACATGGTTCAATCGTCCGAGCATCAAAACTCCAGGCAGTTCAGCAAACGACTAGCAGACATCGACTGCCGATTGCCTACTCCCTTTTCACCGTGTCACAAACACCGTCACCAGCGGCTTCTTGCCCCAGGTCTCGTTGGCGGCGGCACGCACGGCACGCCGTACGGACTCCTGCACCAGGTCGAGGTCTTTTCGGCGCTGGCGAGGGATCGAGTCGACCGCACCGACGGCGGCGTCGAGCATGATGTCTTCCAGAAGTTCGCCCGCAGCGTCGGCCTCGGCCACACCGATGGCAACGAGGTCGGGATCGCCGGCGAGTTCATACTTGTCGTCCAGCACGACGTTGACCGCGACATGGCCGGCAAAGGACAACTTGCGACGCTCGCGGATACCCATCGCCTCGTCGCTGCCGACCAGCTTGCCGTCCTTGTAGACGCGGCCATACGGCACCTGGTCGACAACCTCGGCAGCTCCCGGGTAGAGCCTCAGCATGTCGCCGTCGCGCACCTGCGCGACCTGGCGGATGCCCGACATCGACATCAGCGATCCCTGCGCCACCAGATGCGCGGCCTCGCCATGCACCGGCACGCCGATTTCAGGCCGCACCCACTCATACATGCGCTTCAGTTCGCTGCGGCGCGGATGGCCGGACACATGAACCAGCGCATCGCCGTCCTCGATGATCTTCATGCCGAGATCGATAAGGCGGTTCTTGATCTCCAGGATCGCCTTCTCGTTGCCTGGGATAGTGCGCGACGAGAAGATGACCGTATCGCCGGCCGTCAGCGCCACCGACTTCATCTCGTCACGTGACAGCTTGGCAAGAGCCGCCAGCGGCTCGCCCTGGCTGCCGGTGCAGATGATGACAAGGTTCTCACGCGGGATGAAGCCGTAGTCCTCCTCGCCGATGAACTCCGGCAGCCCATCCATGTAGCCCAGCTCGCTCGACACATCGATGACGCGCTTCAGCGAACGGCCGAGCACCAGCACCTGGCGGCCCGCGTCGCGCGCAGCGCGAGCGATCGCCACGACGCGCCCGACATTGGACGAGAAGGTGGAAATGGCGACACGGCCCTTCGCCTCCTCGATCAGCTTTTTCAGGCTCGCGCCCACTTCCTGCTCGGAAGGCGAATCCCCGTCCCGCAGCGCATTGGTGGAATCACACACCAGCGCCAGCACGCCCTTGTCGCCATAGGCACGGAAACGTGCTTCGTCGGTCTTTGGACCGATCGACGGCGCCGGATCGATCTTCCAGTCGCCGGTGTGGATCACCGTGCCGACCGGCGTGGTGATCGCCAGCGACATCGGCTCCGGAATCGAATGCGCGACCGGGATCGCCTCGATCTCGAATGGTCCCACGGTGAATTTCTCGCCTGCCCGATAGATCGTCACCGGGATCTTCGGCGCATCCGCCTCCCCCTGACGCTTGGCCTCCAGAAGACCGGCGCCGAATGGCGTCATCCAGACAGGCACCTTCAGCTTCGGCCAGATGTCGTGCAATGCGCCATAGTGATCCTCATGCGCATGCGTGATGACGATGCCGCGCAGGTTGGCGAGCTTGTCTTCGATGAAGCGGGTGTCCGGCAAGATCAGGTCGACGCCTGGATGGGCAGGATCTGGAAAGGTCACGCCGACATCGATGACGATCCATTCCCGATTGTTGGCTGGGCCGTAGCCATAGAGGGCGAAGTTCATGCCGATTTCGCCGACGCCGCCCAGCGGCACGAACACGAGTTCGGCGTTGTCCGCTTTCGCCATCCAGTCTCTCCTTTTCGTCCCACCATGCGCACAGACGGCGCCGTGGAAGCCTAGAGCATGATCCCGAAAAGTTGCAGACTTTTCGGAAAAGGATCATGCGATAAAACAAATAGATAGAGCGGACTGCCGTTCACCGCATTCCGCTCTATTGCGCTTCAGTCGAAGCAACGGCGCCGAAATGCACATCGCCGGCAGCAACCGTTATCAGGCGCCCTCCGCTTTCGCGGATCACGAAACGACAATCTTCGTCAATGGTCTCGAAAGTGCCCCGCACGACATCGCCATCGATTCTGACCGCTACTTCGCTGCCCAGTCCGGCCGCACGTTTCAGCCAGCGATCGCGGATGGCATTCAGCCCCTGCCCATCGGCCCACAACCGCGCATTCTCAGCCCAGGCATCGGACAGTGCCAAGAACAGCATCTCGGCATCGCAGGTCGCCCCCAGAGCTTTCAGCGACGTGGCCGGATAAGGCAGCCCCTCGGGATGCGTAGCAACATTGACGCCGATGCCGATCGCCACCGCAAACCGGCCACCATCCAGCAAAGCCGATTCCAACAGGATGCCCGAAAGCTTGGCGCCGGAAGCCAGCACGTCGTTGGGCCACTTCAGTTCGAAACGGTTACGACCGGCACTCGCACCGTCGAGCCCGACAGCGACGCGTCCCTTGGGCACGACTGCATCGAGCGCATCCGCCAGCGACAGCCCGGCGACAAAGCCGAGCGTTGCAGCCGTGCGCAACTCACCTTCGACGACCACAAGCAGCGTAGCGGCAAGATTGCCTTCAAGCGTAGCCCAAGCACGGCCGCGTCGGCCGCGCCCGCTTTCCTGCTTCTTGGAAACGACCCACAACTTGCCAGGGTCACCGGCGCGGGCATGCTCGAGTGCCACCACGTTGGTGGAGCCGACGCTGTCATGCGCTTCGAGGCGAAAGCCCTGGGAAGCCGCAGTCGGCGCCAGTGTGAAGCCCATCAAAAGAACGTCTTCGCAGCGGCTTGCGCATAGGTGCTGATCGGGCCGCCAATCAGCACGTAGAACAGCACGAAGGCACCGGAAACGCCAAGCACCAGGCGCAGTTCGCCGGCCATCGGCTGGAAGCCGCCGACAGGCTCATCGAACCACATGAGCTTGATGATACGCAGGTAGTAGAACGCGCCCACCACCGAAGCCAGGACACCAATGATCGCCAGTGCGTAGAGATTGGCGTTGATCGCGGCGAGGAACACGTACCACTTTCCCCAGAAGCCCGCGAGCGGCGGAATGCCGGCCAGCGAGAACATCAGGATGGTGAGGATGGTTGCCATCACCGGGTTTGTGGAGGAGAGGCCGGCCAGATCGCTGATCTTTTCGACATTCTCGTTGTTGCGGCGCATGGCCAGGATAAAGGCAAAGGTGCCCAGCGTCATCACCAGATAGATCAGCATATAGATGACGACGCCGCGCACGCCAGCCTCAGAATTGGCTGCGAGACCGACCAGCGCATAGCCCATATGGCCAATCGAGGAATACGCCATCAGGCGCTTGATGTTGGTCTGGCCGATGGCAGCGAAGGCACCAAGCGCCATCGACGCGATCGAGATGAAGACGATGATCTGCTGCCAGTCCTTGGCGATCGGCTCGAAGGCTCCCATCGTCACGCGCACGATGAGCGCCATCGCCGCCATCTTCGGAGCAGCGGCCAGGAAAGCCGTGATCGGTGTCGGGGCGCCTTCATAGACGTCGGGCGTCCACATATGGAACGGCACGGCGGAAATCTTGAAGGCAAGACCAGCCAGCACGAAGACCAGACCGAACACCAGGCCAAGCTGACGTTCACCTTGCCCCAGTGCCGAGGCGATCGCCTCGAAGGAGACATTGCCGGTGTAGCCGTAGACCAGGCTGATACCGTAGAGCAGCATGCCCGACGACAGCGCGCCGAGCACGAAGTACTTCAGGCCGGCCTCCGTCGAGCGGACATTGTCGCGGTTGATGGCGGCGAGCACATAGATCGCCAGCGACTGGAGCTCGAGCCCGAGATAGAGCGCGATCATGCCGTTCGCCGAGATCATCAGCATCATGCCGAGCGTGCAGAGCAGGATCAGCACGGGATATTCAAACTTGTCGAAACGCTCGGCCTTGGCGAAGCGCACCGACATGATCAGCGTCACCGCCGAGCCGACCAGCGAGAGCAGTTTCATGAAGCGGGCGAACGGGTCCTGCACAAAGGCGCTGCCAAAGGCATTGCCTTCGCCCGAGACGAACAGCATCCAGCCACCGGCAACGATCAGGATCGCCACCGCAAGCCCGGTGATGGCCCCGCTCGAAGCTTCGCGCGAATAGGCGCCAACCATCAGGAGGACCAGCGCGCCGATGGCGATGATCAGCTCCGGCGTGGTGAGCGAAAGGCTGGAGATAAGATCCGAGGTCATGATGCTCTACTCAGTGCGCCGCCGCGGTCTGCGCGGAGCCGATGGATGCGGTGACGTTGGTGACGAGGGACTTGACCGAGGCGGCCGTGGCGTCGAACACCGGTGCCGGATAGACGCCGAAGAAGATGACCAGGACCACCAGCGGATAGATCACTACCTTTTCACGTAGCGACAGGTCCAGCATGCCCTTCAGGCTGTCCTTGGTCAGTGCCCCGAAAATGACGCGGCGATAGAGCCACAGCGCATAGGCTGCCGAGAGGACGACGCCCGTAGCAGCGAAGAATGCCACCCAGGTGTTGACCTTGAAGGCGCCAAGCATGGTCAGGAACTCGCCGACGAAGCCGCTGGTGCCTGGCAAGCCGACATTGGCCATGGTGAAGATCAGGAACACCGTAGCGTATTTCGGCATGTTGTTGACCAGGCCGCCATAGGCAGCGATCTCGCGGGTGTGCAAACGATCGTAGATGACGCCCACGCACAGGAACAGTGCGCCCGACACCAGGCCGTGGCTGAGCATCTGGAAGATCGCGCCTTGCACGCCTTCCTGATTGATCGTGAAGATGCCCATGGTGACGAAGCCCATATGGGCGACCGACGAATAGGCGATCAGCTTCTTGATGTCCTCCTGCATCAGCGCCACCAGAGAGGTGTAGATGATGGCTACCACTGAGAGCGTGAACACCATCGGCGCGAAGAACTCGGAGGCCAGCGGGAACATCGGCAGCGAGAAACGCAGGAAACCATACCCGCCCATCTTCAGCAGGATGCCAGCCAGGATGACCGAACCGGCCGTCGGCGCCTCGACGTGCGCATCCGGCAACCAGGTGTGCACCGGCCACATCGGCATCTTCACCGCGAAGGAGGCAAAGAAGGCCAACCATAGCCATGTCTGCATGTTGGCGGGGAAATTGTGCGACAGCAGCGTCGGGATGTCGGTGGTGCCGGCCTGCCAGAACATGGCCATGATGGCCAGCAGCATCAGCACCGAGCCGAGCAGCGTATAGAGGAAGAACTTGAACGAGGCATAGACGCGCCGCTTGCCACCCCAGACGCCGATGATGATGAACATCGGGATCAGGCCGGCTTCGAAGAAGACGTAGAACAGCACGATGTCGAGCGCGCAGAACACACCGATCATCAGCGTTTCCAGGATCAGGAACGCGATCATGTATTCCTTGACGCGCTTCTCCACCGAATTCCACGACGCCAGGATGCAGAGCGGCATCAGGAAGGTCGTCAGGATGACGAACAGCATCGAGATGCCGTCGACACCCATGTGGTAGGAGATGCCGCTATCCAGCCAGGCCGCCTTCTCGACGAACTGGAAGCCGGCGCTGGAATTGTCGAAATAGATCCAGATCGGCAGCGACACCAGGAAGGTGACGATGGTGGTCCACAGCGCGATCGCACGCACGTTGCGGCGGCCTGCTTCGCTGTCGTCGCGAATGAACAGGATCAGCAGCGCGCCAACGAGCGGCAGGAAGGTGACCGTGGAGAGAATTGGCCAGTCGGTCATCAGAGCATCATCCAGGTGACGAGTGCCGCCACGCCGATCAGCATGGCGAAGGCATAGTGATAGAGATAACCGGTCTGCAGCTTGACCACGCGGTTGGTGACATCGACCACGCGCGCCGAGACGCCGTCAGGTCCCAGGCCGTCGATAACCGCACCGTCGCCCTTCTTCCACAGGAAGTAGCCGAGACGCTTGGCCGGCCGCACGAACAGGAAGTCATACAGCTCGTCGAAGTACCACTTGTTGAGCAGGAAGGCGTAGAGACCGCGATGGCGTTGCGCCAGCGCCACCGGCATCTGCGGCGAGGAGATGTAGAACTTCCACGAGACCAGGAAGCCGACCACCATGGCAACGAACGGCGACAGCTTCACCCACATCGGCACGCCATGCATGTCGTGCAGGATGTGGTTGTCCGGCAGCGTGAACAGCGAGCCCTTCCAGAATTCGGCATAGGCTTCGCCGATGAAGTAGTCATGGAACAGGAAGCCTGCGGCAATCGCGCCAACCGCCAGGATGAACAGCGGCACCAGCATTACCGGCGGCGATTCATGCACATGATGCATCACGTCATGGCTGGCGCGCGGCTTGCCGTGGAAGGTCATGAAGATCAGCCGCCACGAGTAGAACGAGGTGAAGCAGGCAGCGATGACGAGCAGCGTGAAGGCGAAGATCGCAACCGAGTTATGCCCGACAAAAGCGCTTTCGATGATGGCGTCCTTCGAGAAGAACCCGGCGGTGCCGATAACCGTTGCCGGGATACCGACGCCGGTCAGCGCCAACGTGCCTATCACCATCATCCAATAGGTGGTCGGGATCAGCTTGCGGATGCCGCCCATGTTGCGCATGTCCTGCTCGTCCGACATCGCGTGGATGACCGAGCCCGAGCCCAGGAACAGCAGCGCCTTGAAGAAGGCGTGCGTGAAGAGATGGAAGATCGCCGCGCCATAGGCGCCGACGCCCAGCGCCACGAACATGTAGCCGAGCTGCGAGCAGGTCGAATAAGCGATCACGCGCTTGATGTCGTTCTGCACCAGACCGACGGTGGCCGCGAAGAAGGCGGTGATGGCGCCGATGAAGGTAACCACTGTCAGTGCCGTGTGCGACAGCTCGAACAGCGGTGACAGGCGCGCCAGCATGAACACACCTGCGGTGACCATGGTCGCTGCGTGGATCAGGGCTGAAACCGGCGTTGGGCCTTCCATGGCGTCCGGCAGCCAGGTGTGAAGCGGCACCTGCGCCGACTTGCCCATCGCGCCCATGAACAGGAGCAGGCAGACGACGGTCAGAGCCGCGCCCTTGTCCAGTGCATAGCCGAGGAAGGTCAGCACGGTCTCGCCATGTGCCGTCGCGGCGGCGGCAGCATCATGGCCGGCCGGTGCGAACGAAGCGGCGTTGGCGAAGATCGTCGACAGGTTGACCGAACCGAACAGCATATAGACGCCGAAGATGCCCAGCGCGAAGCCGAAGTCACCGACGCGATTGACGACGAAAGCCTTGATGGCAGCGGCGTTGGCGGACGGCTTCTTGTACCAGAAACCGATCAGCAGATAGGACGCCAGGCCGACGCCTTCCCAGCCGAAGAACATCTGGATCAGATTGTCCGACGTCACCAGCATCAGCATGGCGAAGGTGAACAGCGACAGATAGGCAAAGAAACGCGGCCGGTTCGGATCATGGTGCATGTAGCCGATCGAGTAGATATGCACCAAGGCCGAGACTGTGTTGACCACCACCAGCATGACGGCGGTCAGCGTGTCGATGCGCAGAGCCCACGAGGCATCGACTGCGCCCGACTGGATCCAGCGCAAAACCGGCACGGTGAACGCTTCGCCTGATCCTAGCGCGACCGTGAAGAAGGCCACCCAGGACAGGGCCGCCGCGATCACCAGGAAACCTGAGGTGATGTATTCCGATGCCTTGGCGCCCAGCGAATTGCCGAACAACCCGACGATCAGGAAGCCGATGAGAGGGAGAAAGACGATTGCCTGATACATGATAGCTTCGCTCAACCCTTCATCATGTTCACGTCTTCGACCGCGATCGAACCGCGGTTACGGAAGAAGACGACCAGGATGGCAAGACCAATCGCCGCTTCGGCCGCCGCCACGGTCAGCACGAACAGCGCGAAGACCTGGCCGACGAGATCGCCCAGCGCCGCCGAGAAGGCGACGAAATTGATGTTCACCGCAAGCAGGATCAGTTCCACCGACATCAGGATGACGATGACGTTCTTGCGGTTCAGAAAGATGCCGAACACGCCGAGCGTGAACAGGATCGCCGAAAGCGTGAGGTAGTGCGCGATACCGACGGTCATCTCAGATGCCCTTCCCCGTCTCGACTTTCTTGATTTCGATGGCCGTCGCCGGCGTGCGACCGACCTGCTCGGCGATCGACTGGCGCTTGACGCCCGGCTTGTGGCGCAGCGTCAGTACGATCGCGCCTATCATGGCGACCAGAAGCACCAGGCCCGATATCTGGAAGTAATAGAGGTAATCCGTATAGAGGATGTCGCCGAGCGCCGCCGTATTGGTGCGGGTAGCGATGTCGGGCGTCTTCTGCGCAACCGTCGTGGCTAGCTGCGGTGCGAAAGTGTAGCCACCGAGCACGACGATGAGCTCGGCCGCCAGGATCAATCCGACCAGCGCGCCGATCGGCGCATACTGCAAGGCGCCGCTCTTCAGTTCCGCGAAATCGACATCCAGCATCATGACGACGAACAGGAACAACACCATGACCGCGCCGACATAGACGACGAGCAGGATCATCGCCAGGAATTCGGCGCCGGTAAGCAGGAACAGCCCGGCCGCATTGAAGAAGGTCAGGATCAGGTACAGCACCGAATGCACGGGATTGCGCGACGAAATGACCATGAAGGCCGACGCCACAGCGATAAAGGCGAAGAGGTAGAAGAAAGCCGCCTCTAGTCCGTTCAACATTGGGGTTCCCCCGGGTTCCTGTTGGGCCTGGCTGACGCCCTGCCCCATTCAGTTCGGTTTCGCTCCGCCTCCGGTCGCGAAACCGCGTTGTCCTTAGACGAGCCGTTGCGACGCGTCCACTTTTCAAAACTCACCGGTACGGCGCGTCCAGAGAGATGTTGCGCGCAATCTCGCGCTCCCACCGATCGCCGTTGGCCAGCAGCTTTTCCTTGTCGTAGTAGAGCTCTTCGCGCGTCTCCGTCGCGAACTCAAAATTCGGCCCTTCGACAATCGCGTCCACCGGGCAGGCTTCCTGGCAGAAGCCGCAATAGATGCACTTCACCATGTCGATGTCGTAGCGCACAGTGCGGCGCGTGCCGTCGTTCCGGCGGGGACCGGCCTCGATGGTGATGGCCTGAGCCGGGCAGATTGCCTCGCACAACTTGCAGGCGATGCAGCGTTCTTCACCGTTGGGATAACGGCGCAGCGCGTGTTCGCCGCGGAAGCGCGGGCTGAGCGGCCCCTTCTCGTATGGGTAGTTGATCGTCTCCTTCGGAGCCATGAACTGCCGCATCGACAGGAAAAACGCCCCGACGAAGTCTTTCAGCAACAGCGCCTTGGCGGCTTGAGCGAGAGCACCCATCATGCCCATCCCGTAATCTTGAGGAATGCCGCGGTTGCGACGACCATGAACAGCGAGATCGGCAGGAATACCTTCCAGCCCAGCCGCATCAGCTGGTCGTAGCGGTAACGCGGCACGAATGCCTTCACTATCGAGAAGAAGAAGAACATCAGGCAGACCTTGAGGATGAACCAGATCACGCCTGGCACCCAGGTGAAGGGTGCGAAGTCGAACGGCGGCAGCCATCCACCGAGGAACAGGATTGTGGCGAGTGCGCACATCAGCACGATCGCCACATATTCCCCGAGGAAGAACAGCAGGAACGGCGTCGACGAATATTCGACCATGTGGCCGGCGACGAGCTCGGATTCAGCCTCGACCAGATCGAAAGGCGGCCTGTTCGTCTCGGCCAGGGCCGAGATGAAGAAGATGACGAACATCGGGAACAGGCTGAGCCAATGCCAGTCGAGGAAGGTATTGGGCATGCCGAGCTTGGTACCCAGGCCGTCCTGCTGCGACAGCACGATGTCGGTGAGGTTCAGCGAACCGACACAAAGCAGCACGGTAACGATGACGAAGCCGATCGAGACTTCGTAGGACACCATCTGGGCCGCCGAGCGCAGCGCGCCGAGGAATGGATATTTCGAATTCGAGGCCCAGCCACCCATGATCACGCCGTAGACCTCCAGTGAGGAGATGGCGAAGACGTAGAGGATGCCGACATTGATGTTGGCGATGGCCCAGCCGGCGTTGACCGGGATGACGGCCCAGGCCGAAATCGCCAGCACTGCCGAAACCAGCGGGGCGAGCAGGAACACCCCCTTGTTGGCGCCGGACGGAATGACAGGCTCCTTGAACACGAACTTCAGCAGATCGGCGAAGGACTGCAGCAGGCCGAAGGGGCCAACCACGTTCGGGCCGCGCCGCAACTGGACAGCCGCCCATACCTTGCGGTCCGCATAAAGAAGGAAAGCGATGATGACGAGCAGCGGCACGATCAGCGCGACCGACTTCAACAGTATGATCAGCGCTGGCAGCACGTAGAAGGAGAAGAAGCTGTCCATGGTTTATTCCGCTGCCTGCCTGAAGCCGTTCTTCGCGAGCGCCGAACATTCGGCCATCACCGCGGAAGCGCGCGCTATCGGGTTCGTCAAATAGAAGTCCGCCACCGCCGAAGTGAAGGCCGCCTTGGTGAGGCGTCCGCCCAGCTTCGCCGCCTTGGCGACATCATCGGCCGCCCCTGCCGCGATCTGGTCGATGCGGGCAAGATGCGGGTACTCGCCATAGAGCTTCTGCCGCAGCTGCGCCAGCGAATCGAAGGGCAGTTTCTTGCCAAGCACATCCGACAGCGCCCGCAGGATCGCCCAGTCTTCGCGGGCATCGCCGGGAGCGAAGCCGGCACGGTTGGTCTGCTGCACGCGGCCTTCGGTGTTCACGTAGGTGGCTGATTTTTCAGTGTAGGCTGCGGCCGGCAGGATGACGTCGGCGCGGTGTGCACCGGCGTCGCCATGCGTTCCGATATAGACGACGAAGCCGGAAGCCTTGGCCATGTCGAGTTCGTCGGCACCGAGCAGGAACAGCACTTCGCTGTCGCTCAGAATGCCGGCAGTATCCTTGCCGCCCTCGCCCGGCACGAAACCGATGTCGAGGCCGCCGACGCGGGCAGCGGCAGTATGCAATACCGCGAAGCCGTTCCAACCGTCCTTCACCGCGCCAACCGCCTGGGCAAGCTTTGCGACCTGGCCGAGCACAGCGGCGCCATCCGAACGCGACAGTGCGCCCTGACCGACGATGATCAGCGGATGTTCGGCCTTCTTCAGCGTCTGGAAGAACTTGCCATTGCCTTCGGCTAGGTCCTTCAGCGTGTCTGCGCCGGCACCGAGCGTCTCATAGTCGTAACGGGTGTCGCCGACCTCGCCGATGACGGCGACCGGCAGATTGCCGACGCGCCAGCGCTTGCGGATGCGGGCATTGAGCACCGAAGCCTCAAAACGCGGATTCGCGCCAACGATCAATACGGCGTCAGCCTCCTCGATGCCCTCGATGGTCGGGTTGAAGATGTAGCTGGCACGACCGAGCGAAGGATCGAGTGCTGCGCCATCCTGGCGACAGTCGATGCTGGCCGAACCGAGTGACTGCGCCAGCAGCTTCAGCGCATACATTTCTTCGACGGCAGCGAGATCGCCGGCGATGGCACCGATCTTCTCCGGCGCCGCCTTGGCAACTGCACCCTTCACGGCCTCGAAGGCTTCCGCCCAGGTGGCCGGAGCCAGCTTGCCATTCTTGCGCACATAAGGCCGATCGAGGCGTTGCGTGCGCAGGCCGTCCCAGATGTATCGGGTCTTGTCGGAGATCCACTCCTCGTTCACCGCTTCGTTGACGCGCGGCAGAATGCGCATGACTTCGCGGCCTCTGGAGTCGACGCGGATCGCCGAGCCGACCGCGTCCATGACATCGATCGATTCCGTCTTGGTTAGTTCCCACGGACGCGCCGTGAAGGCGAAAGGCTTCGAAGTCAGCGCGCCGACCGGGCACAGGTCAACGACGTTGCCCTGCAGTTCCGACGTCATCGCCTGCTCGAGATAGGTGGTGATCTCGGCGTCTTCGCCGCGACCGATCAGGCCGAGCTCGGAAATGCCGGCGACTTCAGTCGTGAAGCGGACGCAACGCGTGCAGTGGATACAGCGGTTCATCACCGTCTTCACCAGCGGCCCGATATACTTGTCTTCGACTGCACGCTTGTTCTCGTGGAAGCGCGAGGAGTCGACGCCGAAGGCCATCGCCTGATCCTGCAGGTCGCACTCGCCGCCCTGGTCGCAGATCGGGCAGTCGAGCGGATGGTTGATGAGCAGGAACTCCATCACGCCTTCGCGCGCCTTCTTGACCATCGGCGAGTTGGTCAGCATTTCCGGCGGTTCACCGTTCGGGCCGGGACGCAGGTCGCGCACGCCCATGGCGCAGGAGGCCTGCGGCTTGGGCGGCCCGCCCTTCACCTCTACCAGGCACATACGGCAGTTGCCAGCAATCGACAGCCGCTCGTGGAAGCAGAAGCGCGGTACTTCCGCCCCCGCCGCCTCCGCCGCCTGCAGCAGCGTATAGTGGTCGGGTACCTCGATCTCTTTCCCGTCGACCTTGAGCTTTGCCATCAATTGCTCCTGGCGGCCTGAGCCGCTACGTATGCGTTGCGAACGGCGAGCACACCGCGCGTGTCGTGGACCTGCATCGCCGTCGCCTTTCCTTCGCTCAGTTTTTCGTCTTGGCGGTGAAAGCCGCCGCTTGTGTCAACCAGCCGTCGCGTTCGACACGGCCCTTGAACCCAAGATAATCATCCACCCAGGCAACCTCGGCAGGCGTCCAGGCAGCAACCTGCGCATAGGTCCAGACGCCGAGGTCGTTGAGAACTTTCTCAAGCTTGGGACCAACACCGGTGATAGCCTTGAGATCGTCCGGGGCGACGGGCTTGTGGATGCTGGCAGGCTTGCGGAAATCCTCCGGCTGCAGGGCAGCCACGACAACTGCAGCCGGCACTTCGACCACGGCGGTCTCGGTGGGCTGAATGTCTTCCGTCATCTCAACGACCGGTTCCGCGACCTGCTCGGCCACGGACTGCACCTCGGCGATCAGCTTTTTTGTTGCAATGCGTGCCCGCGCCGCCGGAGCCTTGGCGGCCGGTGCTCCGTCGCGGTCAGCAAAACTCGTCCCGGAACCAGGGAAATCGTCCAGAACCGGCTGCATCAGGCGCTGCGACATCTCGGCGGCACCAGTCAGCGCGCCGACCCAGACGCCGAAAGCATGGCTGGCCAAGCCAAAGCCGAGCGCCGAGAATGCAGCGGCGCCGGCAACCGGATGCGCGAACAGGTTGACGGCACTGGCCATCTCCTGCGGCATCATCCTGGTCAGATCCTGGGTCATCTTCTCGAATTCGTTCCTGTCAGGCACTGTGTCGGGTATGGGAAACATCGACATTGGCTCACTCCTAAGCCGTTTCGTTCCTGATGCCCTGCTTTCAGCCGTTTCCTTGAAACCCGGGTTTGTCCCGGCTTCCGTTTCTTGCCTTTACTCAGCCGCCACCAGCACAGGCTCGGCACGATGCGCGTTGCGGGTGAATTCATCGATGCGACGCTCGATCTCCGGGCGGAAGTTGCGGATCAGACCCTGGATGGGCCATGCTGCGGCGTCGCCGAGCGCGCAGATCGTGTGACCTTCGATCTGCCTGGTGACGTCGAGCAGCATGTCGATCTCGCGCTTCTGCGCCTCGCCCCGCACAAGACGCTCCATCACACGCCACATCCAGCCCGTGCCTTCACGGCATGGCGTGCACTGGCCGCAGCTTTCGTGCTTGAAGAAATAGGCAAGTCTGGCGATCGCCTTCACGATATCCGTCGACTTGTCCATGACGATGACGGCAGCCGTACCAAACGAGGATTTCTTCTCGCGCAAACCGTCGAAGTCCATGGGGCAATCGATAATGTCCTCAGCCTTGACGACCGGGCAGGACGCACCGCCAGGGATGACGGCGAGCAGGTTGTCCCAGCCGCCGCGAATGCCACCGCCATGCTTCTCGACGAGTTCACGGAAGGTGATGCCCATGGCCTCTTCGACCGTGCAGGGCGTGTTGACGTGCCCAACCAGCATGAACAGCTTGGTGCCGACATTGTTCGGACGACCGATCGACGAGAACCACGCTGCGCCGCGGCGCAGGATGGTCGGAGCCACAGCGATCGACTCGACGTTGTTGACCGTGGTCGGGCAGCCATAGAGGCCGACATTGGCCGGGAACGGCGGCTTCAGGCGCGGCTGGCCCTTCTTGCCTTCCAGGCTTTCCAGCAGCGCTGTCTCTTCGCCGCAGATATAGGCGCCCGCACCGTGATGAACGTAGATGTCGAAATCGTAGCCGTTCTTGTTGCCCTTGCCGATCAGCTTGGCTTCGTAGGCTTCATCGATGGCCCGCTGCAGCGCTTCGCGTTCGCGGATGAACTCGCCACGCACATAGATGTAGGCGGCAACTGCCCCCATGGCGAAGCCGGCGAGCAGGCAACCCTCAACCAGCGTGTGAGGATCATGGCGCAGGATATCGCGATCCTTGCAGGTTCCTGGTTCGGATTCGTCGGCATTGACGACGAGATAGCTCGGACGGCCGTCGCTCTGCTTGGGCATGAACGACCATTTGAGGCCCGTCGGGAAGCCGGCGCCGCCACGGCCGCGCAGGCCCGAAGCCTTCATCTCGTTGATGATCCAGTCGCGGCCCTTGTCGATGATCGCCTTGGTGCCATCCCACTGCCCGCGCGCCATGGCGCCTTGCAGCGACTGGTCGAAGCGGCCGTAGATATTGGTGAAGATGCGGTCCTTGTCCTGAAGCATTTTTCGTCCCTCAGACCGGTTTCTTGCCGAACACGCGGATGTATTCCTCGACGCCACCCTTGGCGAGCGCCTTGGCCTGCTTGACCCAGTCCTCGCGCTCGATACGGCCATGGAAGGAAAGATAGCCGTCGACCCATTCGCGCTCGGCCTTCTTCCACGATGCCACCTGGGCATAGGTGAAGATGCCGAGTTCATGCAGCGTGGCAGCGATCTTGGGGCCGACGCCGGAGATCAACTCGAGATCATCGACGGCAGCCGGCTTCGAGATGCCTTTCGGACGGTTCTTGTCCTCAAGCGAAGGCTTGGCGGGTGCAGCCTCTTTCTTTGCCGGCGCGTTCTTCGGCGCAGCAGCGGTTTCAGCCTTAGTTGCAGCCGGTTTGGCTGCAGCCTTTGCCTGCGGAGCCTTGACGCTCGCTGCTTTTTCAGCAGCCGGAGCAGCCTTGACCTTGGATGGCGTCTTCACAGCCGGGCTGGTTTCGACGGCGTCGGTCTTAGGCTTGGCAGCGTTGGAGGGCGGCACGGCGGCAACCTTGGCCGGCTCGGCGGCAACGGCAGGCGCCTCCTTCGCGGTTCTCGCGGCGGCCTTGGTTTCCTTGTCGCGCGTGGTTTTGAGGATCGCCTTCTCGTCGGCCAATGACGTGAAGCCACTGGTCGGCGCAGAGAAATAACGGCCGTTCTGGGGGCCGACCGGCACGGAATGACCCTTGCCCGCCTCGAAATCATCGATGATCTCGGCCAGCCGCTCTGGAGTCAGATCCTCATAGGTATCCTTGAAGATCATGACCATCGGCGCGTTCACGCAGGCGCCAAGGCACTCGACCTCCTCCCACGACAGCGTGCCGGCTTCGTTGGTGTGGAACTGATCGTGATGGATCTTGGAACGGCAGACATCCATCAGTTCTTCAGAGCCGCGCAACATGCAGGGCGTGGTGCCGCACACCTGGATGTGGGCGCGGGTGCCGACCGGCTTCAGCTGGTACTGCGTATAGAAGGTGGCGACCTCCAGCCCGCGGATATAGGGCATGCCCAGCATTTCGCAGATCGACTCGATCGCCGCCTTGGTGACCCAGCCTTCCTGTTCCTGCGCCAGCATCAAAAGCGGGATGATGGCCGACTGTTCACGGCCCTTCGGATATTTAGCGATCCACTTCTTGGCCGATGCCGCATTCGCCTTGTCGAAGGCGAAGGAAGCTGGCTGGACGCTTGCATCTGCGAGACGACGGACTGACATTTAGCGGTCAACCTCTCCGAACACGATGTCGAGGGAGCCGAGGATGGCGGTGACGTCGGCCAGCATGTGACCGCGGCACAGGAAATCCATGGCCTGCAAATGCGCAAAACCGGGCGCGCGCAGCTTGCAGCGATAAGGCTTGTTGGTGCCGTCGGAAACCAGGAAGACGCCGAATTCGCCCTTCGGCGCTTCAACGGCAGCGTAGACTTCACCGGCCGGCACACGATAACCCTCGGTGTAGAGCTTGAAGTGATGGATGAGCGCTTCCATCGAACGCTTCATCTCGCCACGCTTCGGCGGCACCACCTTGCCGTCGATGTTCGACACCGGGCCGGCGCTCTCCTTGCCGAGCAGGAGATCGACGCACTGGCGCATGATCCGGGCCGACTGGCGCATCTCCTCCATGCGGATGAGATAGCGATCGTAGCAATCGCCGTTCTTGCCGATCGGGATGTCGAATTCCAGCTCTGAATAGCATTCATAGGGCTGCGACTTGCGCAGGTCCCAGGCAGCGCCCGAACCACGCACCATCACGCCCGAGAAACCCCAGGCCCAGGCATCTGCCAACGAGACGACGCCGATATCGGCGTTGCGCTGCTTGAAGATGCGGTTGGGGGTGAGCAGCGCATCGAGATCGTCGATCGACTTCAGGAACGGATCGATCCACCTGCCGATGTCTTCGATCAGTTGCTTCGGCAGGTCCTGATGCACGCCACCCGGACGGAAATAAGCGGCATGCATGCGCGAACCGGAAGCCCGCTCGTAGAACACCATCAGCTTTTCACGCTCGATGAAGCCCCATAGCGGTGGGGTCAGTGCGCCAACGTCCATGGCCTGCGTCGTCACATTGAGGATGTGCGACATGATGCGGCCGATCTCGGAATAAAGCACCCGGATCAGCTGACCGCGCTTCGGCACCTCGATGCCCAGCAGCTTCTCCGCGGCAAGCGCGAAAGCATGCTCCTGGTTCATCGGCGCGCAATAGTCGAGCCGGTCGAGATAAGGCACCGCCTGCAGGTAGGTCTTGTGCTCGATCAGCTTCTCCGTGCCGCGGTGCAGCAGGCCGATATGCGGATCGACACGATCGACCACCTCGCCGTCCAGCTCCAGCACGAGACGCAGAACGCCGTGTGCGGCCGGATGCTGCGGGCCGAAGTTGATATTGAAGTTGCGAACTGAGGTCTCAGCCATTTGATTTACTGACCTTGCTGCCTAGAGCGCCTTCACGAGCTGGGCCGCGACATACGCAGCGACTCCGGCCAGTACCAGCCAGAGCACCTTGCGCACCATCGAGCCGCCAGCCGCTTTGCCGCCGGTCATTGCTTCGCCTTTTCATCGCCCGGCAGCACGTATTCGGTGCCTTCCCAGGGCGAGAGAAAATCAAAACTGCGGAATTCCTGCTTCAGCTCCACCGGCTCGTAGATCACGCGCTTGGCTTCGTCGTCGTAACGCACCTCGACGAAACCGGTGAGCGGGAAGTCCTTGCGCAGCGGATGGCCGTCGAAACCATAGTCGGTCAGGATGCGGCGCAGGTCCGGATGGCCGGAGAAAAGCACACCGTAGAGATCGTAGGTCTCGCGCTCGAACCAGTCGGCACCCGGCCAGACGGCGGTCACCGACGGAACCACGGTCTCCTCGTCTGCGTGGGTCTTGAGACGGATGCGCAGATTCTGCTTCGGCGACAGCAGATGATAGACCACGTCAAAACGCAAAGCCCGTGACGGATAGTCGGCACCGGACACGTCGATGATCGAAATGAACTGGCACCTGGCGTCGTCGCGCAGGAAGGTTGCCGCCTTGACGACGTCAGCGGCATCGACCAGCACGGTCAACTCGCCATAGGCAACAACGCTGTCGACAACCGTGGCGCCTAGCTTGTCCTTGATATGGGCTGCAAGGTCGTTGAGGGCTTCACTCATGATCGCTCACCGTTCGATAGTGCCGGTACGGCGTATCTTCTTCTGCAGAAGAAGCAGCCCGTAGAGCAGCGCTTCAGCAGTCGGCGGACAGCCAGGAACATAGATGTCGACCGGCACGACACGGTCACAGCCGCGAACCACCGAATACGAATAGTGGTAATAACCGCCGCCATTGGCGCAGGAGCCCATCGAGATGACGTAGCGTGGCTCCGGCATCTGGTCGTAGACCTTGCGCAGCGCAGGCGCCATCTTGTTGGTCAGCGTCCCGGCGACGATCATAACGTCCGACTGGCGCGGCGAAGCGCGCGGCGCGATGCCGAAGCGCTCGCTGTCGTAGCGCGGCATGGCGCTATGGATCATTTCCACCGCGCAGCAAGCCAGACCGAAGGTCATGTACATCAGCGAGCCGGTGCGCGCCCAGGTGATCAACGCCTCGCTTGAAGTGACAAGGAAGCCCTTGTCGGCGAGCTCGTTGTTGATGTCCAGGAAGAACGGATCGTCCGAACCGATCGGCTTGCCGGTGTTCGGATCGAGAATGCCTTTCGGCTTCGGCGCGACGAGTGTGCCGGAACTGTCGTTCAATCCCATTCCAGCGCTCCTTTTTTCCATTCATAGGCAAAGCCGATGGTCAGCACGCCGAGGAAAACCATCATCGACCAGAAGCCCAGCATGCCGATCTGGCCGAAGGAAACCGCCCAAGGGAACAGGAATGCCACTTCCAGATCGAAGATGATGAAGAGGATCGACACCAGGTAAAAGCGGATGTCGAATTTCATGCGGGCGTCGTCGAAGGAGTTGAAACCGCACTCGTAGGCCGACAGCTTTTCCGGGTCCGGATTGCGGTAGGCGACCAGGAACGGCGCCACGATAAGGGCAATGCCGACGGCCAGCGCCACACCGATGAAGAGAACGATGGGCAGGTACGAACTGAGGAGTGCGTTCATGCTGCGACTTTCCATTGGTGGCTGATCCACCTGATACAGCACAAGACCTTAGGGCGGAAGCATGTGGGTTCAACCGCCGGACCGTTTACGGGCCCATGCTGCAATGCGGCGACGGTTAGCGCAGCGCATTCGGCGAAGCAAGTCAAACCTTGTCCAAAATGCGACTGTGGACGCCTCTTCCAGCAAAACTGGTCCGATCAGCTCCTATTTGATTTCCTTCACTTTTTACTCCACTTTTCTCTCCTGACAGGATTGGAGGCCAAACCCTGCTAGCATGCGGAGAATCGCCGGCAGCCCCGGCTCGCTCCAACGGTCAAAATGTCGTCAGGATGAAAGACAGGATCTCGCTCAGAACGGCCCGCCGTATCGCACTTGCAGCACAAGGCTTCGCCGACCCGCGACCAGTTGGCACACCCGACCGCCGCCACCTCGGCCGCGTGCTTTCACGCATAGGCCTTTTGCAGATCGATTCCGTCAGTGCGGTAGTGCGTGCGCACTACATGCCGCTCTATTCACGCCTCGGTTCTTACCCGATGTCCCTGCTCGACGACGCCATGGCACCAGGCCGGAAGCGCCTGCTGTTCGAGTACTGGGCGCATGAGGCCTCGCTGCTCCCGGTCGAGACCTATCCTTTGATGCGCTGGCGCATGGAACGCGCCGGGCGTGGCGAGGAGATGTATCTGGGCCTCGCCAAATGGGGCTGCCAGAACACGTCCATGATCGAGGAGATCTATCGCGAAGTGGAAGCGCGCGGCCCTATCGCTGCTTCCGAGATCGAGGGCCACAAGGGCAATGGCGGCTGGTGGGGTTGGAGTGCCGCCAAGCACGCATTCGAATGGCTGTTCTGGGCCGGGCGTATCACCACGCATTCGCGCCGCGGCTTCGAGCGCCTTTACGACCTGCCGGAACGCGTGCTGCCGCAGGCCGTGCGTGACATGCCTGTTCCCTCTCCCGAAGACGCACATCGCGAACTGCTGCGCCTGTCGGCGCGTGCGCATGGCGTGGCGACCTATTCCTGTCTTCGTGATTACTTCCGGCTCGCGCCGCACGACACCAAGGGTCGGCTTGAGGAACTGGTCGAGGACGGCGAACTGATCCCTGTCCGCGTCGAGGGGTGGGACAAGCCGGCCTATCTGCATAAGGACGCGCGCCAGCCGCGCAAGGTCGAAGCGCGCGCCCTGCTCGCCCCCTTCGATCCCCTGGTGTTCGAACGCAGCCGCGCCGAGAACCTGTTCGACTTCCGCTACCGCATCGAGATCTACACGCCTGCCGACAAGCGACAGTACGGCTACTATGTGCTGCCCTTCCTTTATGACGAAAAGATCGTGGCGCGCATCGATCTCAAGGCCGATCGGCCAGCCGGTGTGCTGCGCGTGCATGCCGCCTATGCCGAACCGAGCGCGCCGCCCGAAACTGCGACCGAGCTGTTCGAAGAGCTGAAATTGATGCAGGCTTGGCTCGGTCTCGAACGCATCGAAATAACGCCTGCTGGCGATCTCGGTCCGGCGCTCGTCACTCTCGCCGCCACCGCGAGAGCCGCCTGACAAATGCTACAAACGCAAAGGAGGCGCTACTAGCGCCTCCTTCTCCGTCAGGCTCTGTCCCGTTTACTGGAACATGCCCTTGGGTGTTTCGCCCTTCAGGAAGGGTTCCGTGAAGGCTAGCAGCAATGCCGGCTGGGTGATGACTGCCGTGTGCGAGGTGGCGGGCAGGACGGCGAGGCGGGAAGCAGCAAGCGGCTTGCCCATGTCGCCCATGGCGCCGCCGCCAAGCAACCGGAACAGCGCAACCGAATGCTCGAGCGTAGCCACGTCAGCATCACCGCTGACGATCAGCACCGGCATCTTCAGCGCCTTAACGTCAGTCTCCCAGGCCATCGGCTCCTTTTCGAGCTGGATCAGCTTGGCAACAAGAGCGGGGAACCCGTCCGGATTGGCGGCGAGCTTCTTGTATTCCGCGGCGAAAGGCATGTTGACGAACATCTCGACATTCATCTGCGGGATGAAGGCGGTGAATTCGGGCTGCCAACCCTTGGAATCGTAGGCGACCGATGCGGCAACCAGCTTGTTGACCTTTTCGGGATGACGGATGGCGAGCTGCAGGCCCGCGGCTGCGCCCATCGAGTAGCCGAACACGTCCGCCTTCTTCAGACCCACCTTGTCCATGAAGTCGGCGACATCGTCAGCGAGATTGGGATAGGTGATCGGCCGGTCGATGTCGGTGGTGCGCCCATGCCCCTGGAACTCCAGCGCATAAACCTTGTGGGTCTTGGCCAAGGTCGGGATGATCTCGCCCATCGAAGGGATGTTCATATAAGCACCGTGCAGGACGACCAGTGGCTCACCCTCGCCCGACACCTCGTAATACATCTTCATGCCGTTGACCTCGACACGCCCGCCTACGGGTTCGGCTCCGGCAAACACCGGACTGACGAGGAGAAAAGCAGCGGCAACTAGCAATGCGCGGAACATGAGGCTCTCCGTTGTTGTCTCATGCGTTTTCGATAACGCTGCCTGTAAGACGAAGCAGCGTTTCACATTCCGACATGGCCAGACAAAATTTTCTTCTGGCGGCTGGCGACTAACGACGACGCGGTGGCACTCTCGCCATCTTTCCGAATCCTCGGCCTGACCGGGACGCCAACCGAAAGACCACCTCCATGCCGCATGAACCCGTCGCGCAATTTCGGACCGCTACCACAACAGATGTGGCGTTGGTCCGCGACGTTGTGCGCGCGGCCTATTCGAAGTGGATCCCGGTAATCGGACGCGAACCGAGCCCGATGAAGGCCGACTATGACGAGGCGCTGCAAAAGCACCACTTCACCCTGCTCTATCTGGGCACCGAGATCGCCGGCCTGATCGAGACCATCCAGGAAAGCGATCATCTCTGGATCGAGAATGTCTGTGTGCTACCCGCCCAGCAGGGAAAGGGGCTCGGCAGGATACTGCTTGATCACGCCGAACAGTTGGCTCGCCAGGCTGGTCACAACGAAACACGGCTGCTGACTAATGCCGCGTTCGAAGCCAATATCGCGCTTTACGAGCGCCTTGGCTATGTCATCACCGAACGCGAGTCATACATGGAAGGCATCACTGTCTATATGCGCAAGCGTCTCGCACTTCACCTCTGAACCGGTCAGCCATCCGAGCTCTCGCATGCAACGCGTCTTGATCACCGGGATGTCCGGCACCGGCAAATCAGCAACGATTCGGGAGCTGGCCGCGCGTGGCCATGCAGCGTACGACCTCGACACACCGGAGTGGTCACACTGGATCGAAGCCGCCCGTGGCGACACGCTGACGCCCGCAGACGGCAAGGATTGGGTCTGGCAGCTGGAAAAGGTTCGCACACTACTTTGCGAACCTCGTGAAGAGACACTCTTCGTCAGTGGCTGTGCCGAGAACATGGACGAGCTTTTCCCGCTGATCGATACCATAATCCTGCTCTCCGTACCGATCGAGACGGTCATGCAAAGGTTGTCGGCAAGAACTCCCGACGGCTACGGTCATGCCGAGGAGGAGCGGTGCAAGATTGCCGAGCTGATCGCCACGGTCGAGCCGTTGCTTCGCGAGTCCGCCGACCACGAAATCGACTCGAGAGGGCCGGTCGCAAGGACCGCCGACCGGATCCTTGAGCTGGCCTAGCAACCCCATGGTTCTACCGGACGAGTCACTGGCTCGCGCAATCTGGATCAGGCTTGCGGTAAAAGCTCTGGATCGATGGCCGCGAGTTCTTCGAAATATTGCCGCAGCGTCCGTGGCTCTTGTCCGAGGATGGCGCGCAGGGTCAGGCTGTTTCCGGCAGAGCCGAATTCCGTATAGGACTCAAATACACGTGCCAGCTGAGCCAGCGCATCGCCTTCGAAAGGCGGCTTGGCAATGGCCGCCCACGCCTCGAAGCTGAGTTCCACCGGCTCTATCGCCCGCCCAAGCAAGGCGCTCATCAAGGCGGCAATCTCGATGCGATTGTGCATGCCGTCGGCGGCAAGCTCAAAAGAACCATAGGCGAGCCGGTCCCCTGTCAACGCCTCGGCCGCCACTTCGGCGACGTCGCGATAGTCGACGCGCGCCAGCCGCACCGTGTTCGAAAAAGGTTCAGCGAAGATGCCGTTACGGACCACGGCCTGCCAGGCCGGGGCAATGTTCTGGAACAGCGTCGCCGGATAAAGGATGGTGTAATCCAGTCCGGAACGCAGCAACGCCTCTTCCACTGGCAGTTTGCTGGCATGATTGGCCAGCCCGTTGGCCGGATGGATGACGGACGAAAACACGAATTTGCCGATCCCCGCCCGCTTCGCCGCATCAACCATGGCAATGCCGAGTGCCGGCTCGTCCGCCACGAAAGGCGGGCCGACATGGTAGACCCCATGAACCCCCATGAGCGCGCCGTCGAGGCTTCCGGCATCGCGCAGGTCCCCATCCACGATTTCCAATGCGCCGTTTTTTCTTGCTGCTCGCGCGGCAGCCTCGTTGCGCACCAGCGCCCGCACAATGATGTCGCGCCGGGCAAGCTCCGCAGCGACATAACCACCGCTCCGGCCCGAAGCGCCCACCACGAGTACGGTTTTCCTGTTCGGATCAGACATCGGTTTTCCTCACATATTGGAACCACATGCCTCCGAAGATCGGTCTCTCACTTGCCGATTGGTAGTTCGACTATCTGTGATACGGTCTCTCGAAAATCGGAGAAACAAGAATGGATCGGTTTGACGACGTCGAAGCATTCCTGGCGATCGTCGAACGTGGCAATCTGTCTGCCGCCGCCCGCCATCTGAGCCGTTCACTGCAAGCGGTCAGCCGTTCGCTGGCCACCCTTGAAAGGAGTGTCGGCGTGGAGCTTGTTCGCCGCACCACCCACAAGGCGCAGCCCACGGAGGCCGGGCATGACTTCTACCGCCGGGTGAAACCGGCGTTCCTGGAAATTGCCGAGGCCAGGATCGAAGCCGGGAAGCGCAGCGCCGAACCTTCCGGGCTGCTCAGGATCGGAGCACCGGAACTGTTCGGACCTCGCTATCTTGTTCCGATCGTCACGCGTTTCATGGAAATGCACCCCAGGCTGGAGGTCGAACTCAGCCTGTCGAACCGCTTCGTCAACCTTGTCGAGGAAGGGCTAGACCTCGCCATCCGCATTGGCGACCTGCCGGATTCGGATTTGAAGGCACGCCGGCTCGGCATCATGCGCCGGGTCGTTTTCGGCGCACCGTCTTATTTCGAAAAACGCGGCCGACCCGCACACCCGCGAGACCTTGCCGGACATCATTGTGTTTTCCGCAACACCGATCGCGATGCCGGTGCCTGGCAATTCCAGGAAGGCGGCAAGCCACTGACCGTGAAAGTCGGCGGGCGGCTGCATCTCGACAACGCGGCCGCCAGTCACGCAGCGGTTGCCGTTGGTCTCGGCATCGGCCGCGTGCCGCTCTGGCAGATTCAGGATCTCGTCGACAGCAGCACCGTCGAGGTGATTCTGGAGGACTTCGAACAGCCGGCGGTTCCGGTCCACATCGTCTGGCCGGCGGCCCGCCTGCCGCTCGCCAAAACACGGCTTTTCATCGACTTCCTGGCAGCCAATCTGCACATTCAAACGCGTGAACGGGATTGCGTCGTGGTTTGATGTCGGCTCGGTGGCCGAGGCGCACCATCACGCTTGCGACGCGAACCGCCGTTACGGCGCGTTGACAGCACGACCTGCCAGAGCCTAAATCCGGAAAAGACGGTCTTCTCCCTTCACCGGGAGAAGCGAAGAGGGAATGCGGTGCGAGGCGACAGCTTCAATTCCGCGGCTGTCCCCGCAACTGTAAGCGGCGAGCCAAGGCCGAAAGCCACTGGGATTTCCCGGGAAGGCGGCACCAAGGCACCGACCCGCGAGCCAGGAGACCTGCCGTCTGACCAGAATTCCCACGCCTGGCGGGTGACCCGGGCAAGGAGCCTGACTTGGATCGCAACAATAATTTCTCGGCTGGGACAGCGATTGTGACAGCGGATGCGGAGATCGCGCCGGTCACCATCATCGTCTGCTCATCCTGCCGTGACGAGAACGGCTCGGATGCCCACCCGCGTGCCGGCGCAGTCTTGGCAGAAGCCACTCATACAGCCGCTCGAGACAACCAGGCTATCGAAGTTCGCACCGTCGAGTGCTTGGGTAACTGCAAGCGCCGGCTTTCGGCTGCCCTGCTGCGCGATGACTGCTGGAGTTACGTCTTCGGCGACCTGACCATCGAATCGGGTTCCGATCTCGTTGCTGGCGCGGAGCTGTTCGCAACCTCGCAGGACGGCCTCATCCCATGGCGTGGCCGTCCCGATTCCCTCAAGCGCGGCCTCGTCGCGCGCATCCCTCCCCTCGCTGTGTTGAAGGACCAGACATGACCGCTTCCGTTTCCCGTGTGCCTTGCACCGTCGTCACCGGCTTCCTCGGCGCCGGCAAGACGACACTGATCCGCAACATCCTCGAAAACGCGAAGGGCAAGCGGCTGGCCCTCATCGTCAACGAATTCGGTGACGTCGGCGTCGATGGCGAGATCCTCAAAGGTTGCGGCGTCGATACCTGCCCGGAGGAAAACATCGTCGAACTCGCCAATGGCTGTATCTGCTGTACGGTCGCCGACGATTTCGTGCCGGCACTCGACCAGATCCTGGCACGCACGCCGAAGGTCGACCACATCCTGATCGAAACCTCCGGCCTGGCATTGCCGAAGCCGCTGGTGCAGGCTTTCCAGTGGCCGACTGTGAAGAACCGCGTCACCGTCGACGGCGTCATCGCCGTGGTTGATGGACCGGCCCTTGCCGAAGGCCGTGTCGCCTCGGACATGGAAGCGCTTGCCGCTCAGCGGGCTGCAGACGGTACGCTCGACCATGACGATCCGGTCGAGGAAGTGTTTGAAGATCAGGTCGCCTGTGCCGACCTGATCATCCTCTCCAAGAACGACCTACTGGACGAGGCCGGTGCAGCGCGTGCCAACGCCGTGCTCAGCGAGCATGTCGCGCGCGCCGTCAAGGTGGTACCGACCGCACAGGGCAAGGTCGACCCGTCCGTGCTGCTCGGGCTCGGTCTCGCCGTCGAGGACGACATCGAAAACCGCAAGAGCCATCATGACGGCATGGGCGACCATGAACATGACGACTTCGACACCTTCGTGGTCGAGATCCCCGCTGTCGCCAATCCGGAAGACCTCGCGCGCCGTGTCGCCGAAGCCGCGGACAAGGAAAACGTATTGCGCGTGAAGGGCTTCGTCGAAGTTGACGCCAAGCCGATGCGGCTGCTGCTGCAGGCGGTCGGGCCACGCGTGAACCATTATTACGACCGCGCCTGGACGGGAGAGGACGATCGCCGCTCGCGTCTGGTGGTGATCGGCCTCAAGGGCCTCGACCGCCCGGCGATCGAACGCATTCTGATGGGCTGAGAACCGAACCACTGTGGACGGAAAGCCAGTCGCTTTCGAATCCCGGTCCCTGTCCGGGCGACAGCGAAACGATACGATGAAAGGCAGCGGGCAAAGCTGTAAGGTGTTCAGGCCATGCATATCCTGACCACCACCTCCGCCTCGCTCGACGATATCGCCGAGCCGGTCGACCTGCGCCAGCAACCGGCGGAGATGGTTGCGTTGTCTTTCACCGACAGCGATCTGGCCGGATTGGCATCCGCCTGGCAGGCGGATGCCGCCACCCTGCCCTCGATGCGGCTGGCGGCGTTACGCGACCTTCGCCACCCGATGTCCGTCGATCTGTGGATCGACAGTGTGGCACAGCACGCCAAGGTGATCCTTGTGCGCATCCTCGGCGGCTATGACTGGTGGCGCTATGGTTGCGACCAACTGGCGGCGACAGCCCGCGCCAGGGGCATCAAGCTGGCGCTGCTGCCTGGCGAATCCCATGACGAAGATCCGCGCCTCTCGGAAGCGGCCACGTTGCCCGCGGACGAGCTTGCTGCCCTGCTCGCTTATTTTCGCCAGGGCGGACCAGCCAACATGTCCGCACTGGTCAATCGGCTGGCTCGACTTTGCGGCCACGACCGGGCTGTTGCCCAACCGGTCGAACTGCCCAAGGCAGGGTTTTATCAGCCGGGCGTCGGGGTCGTGGACGCGCTTCCTCTCACTTTCGCCGGCAAACCCGCCGTCCCCATCCTCTTTTATCGTTCAATGCTGCTCGCGGCCGATGCTGCCCCCATCGATGCTTTGGCCGCAGCCCTGGAAGTGAGCGGCATCACGGCCGTGCCCATCTTCGTGCCCAGCCTGAAGGACTTGGCCTCGCTGGCTTTCGTCGAAAAGGCACTCGGCGCTCTGAACCCCGCCGCCATCGTTACCGCCACCGCCTTTGCTTCCGGCGCAGAACCGGGAGCAGAAACCCTGTTCGACCGCGCCAGAGTGCCGGTGTTCCAGGTCATCGTCGCCACGACGCGCCGCGACGCCTGGGAAACCAACCAGCGCGGCCTGGCGCCGGCCGATCTTGCCATGCATGTCGTCCTGCCGGAACTGGACGGCCGCATCCTGGCTGGCGCCGTTTCCTTCAAGGCCGAGATGGAGGCCGATACGGCGCTGGCCTTCCGCGCTTTCGCCAACAGGCCGGAACCCGATCGCGTCGAGCGTGTCGCCAACCGCATCGCCGCGCATATCCGGCTCCAGCAGGCGGCACCCGCCAAGCGACGCCTTGTCATCCTGATACCCGACTATCCGAGCGCCCCCGGCCGCACCGGTTACGCTGTCGGCCTCGACGTGCCCTCTTCGGTGCTCGCCATGCTGCACGACCTTAAGGATTCCGGTTACGCGGTTGAGAAGATTCCCGAATCTCCGCGCCGGCTGCTCGACCTTTTGGAACAGAGTGGCGAACAGCTTACGGCAGACGACTACGCTACGCTTTCCAGCAGCCTGCCGGCAGGCGCCCGCCGGACGGTGCAAGATGCCTGGGGCGAACCCGCGCCCCATTTTCCTTTCCGTGCCGCCACCTTCGGCAATGTTACCGTTGCTCTGGCACCGGACCGTGGGCGCTCTGCCGACCGCCGCGCCGACTATCACGATCCAACGCTGCCGCCGCGCCACGAACTGGTCGCCTTCGGTCTTTGGCTGCAGAAGTCGCTCGGCGTGCATGCGATCGTCCATGTCGGCGCGCATGGCACGCTGGAATGGCTGCCCGGCAAGACGGTCGCCCTCGGCCCGACCTGTTTCCCGGAAATCGTCACCGGCGCACTGCCGGTGATCTATCCTTTCATCGTCTCCAATCCTGGTGAAGCGGCACAGGCCAAGCGCCGCATCGCGGCAATCACCCTCGGCCATCTGCCGCCGCCATTGACCGGCGCCGGCCTCGACGAACACCAGCAGGAACTGGAGCGACTGGTCGATGAATATGCCCAGGCCGATGGGCTCGACCGCCGACGGCGCGACCGGCTGGCCAGGCTGATTGTCGAAACGGCTGCGAAAACCGGGCTTGCCTCGGAAGCCGGTGTCGCCAGGACCGACGCGCCCGACGAAGCGCTTCGCCGCATCGACGCCTGGCTCTGCGATCTGAAGGATTTCGCGGTCAAGGACGGGCTGCACATCTATGGCCGTGCCCCGGAGGGCGAAGCCGACCAGTTGCGTCTGCAAAGCGCAGCGAGTGAAAGGACGGCGCTGCTTGCAGCCCTCGATGGCCGTCATATCACCGCCGGTCCGGCAGGAGCGCCTGCTCGCGGCCGCACCGATGTCCTGCCGACCGGTCGCAACCTGTTCACCGCCGATCCGCGCACCATGCCGACGCCGACCGCCTTCGATCTCGGCAAGGCGGCAGCCGACGAGATCGTGGTCAGCTACATGCAGGGCCATGGCGACTGGCCGCGCGCTCTGGTCATCGATCTCTGGGGGTCGGCGTCCTTGCGCACAGGCGGCGAAGAAATCGCGCAGGGACTGGCGCTGATGGGATGCCGACCGCAATGGGATGCCGCCACCGGTCGTGTAACTGGTATCGAAGTGTTGCCGCCTGCCGCGCTCGGGCGGCCGCGTGTCGATGTCACCTGGCGCATATCCGGCCTGTTTCGCGACATGTTCCCTACCCAGATCGCCCTGATCGATGCGGCGGCACACGCTGTCGCCCAGCGTGACGAGGACGACAGCGAAAACCCGCTTGCGGCGGCAACGCGCGCAGCGGGCCGGGTCGAACCGCGCATCTTCGGCTCCTCACCAGGCACCTATGGCGCCGGGCTGGAGGCGATGCTTGCCAGCGGCGAATGGGGTCGGCGTGAGGAGCTTGGCCGTGCTTATCTCGAAGCCGCCTCGCATGCCTATGGCGGGGTTGAGGGTGAAGGCTCCGCAGCGCCCGGCGCCTTTGCGGGGCGCATCGCCGAGGCCGATCTGCTTGTCCACACCGGCGACGACCCAGGCCGCGACATCCTCGAAGGTTCGGCCGATGTGGCTTTTATCGGCGGCTTCTCCGCGGCGGTTGCCGCGCTCGGCAAAAGCGCTGACGTCATCGTGCTCGACACGACGGATCCCGCAAAACCCAGGCCACGCTCGGTATCGGATGCGGTCACACGCGTCGTGCGGGCCCGTGCCATCAACCGCCGCTTCATCGAGGGCCAGATGCGGCACGGCCCGCGTGGAGCCTCGGAATTCGCCGAGACGGTTGACCGCCTGATCGGCTTTGCCGAGACCACCCATGCCATTGCCGGCAATCTGATCGGCGCCGTGCACGATGCCTATCTCGGTGACGATGCGGTGCGCGCGTTTCTGCTGGCCGAGAACCCGCGGGCTGCCCAGTTCATCGCCGAGCGCTTTCAGTCGGCCAGACGGCGTGGCCTGTGGCACCCGCTTCGCAACTCGGTCGATGACGATCTTGCCGCCCTGATCGCTGAAGCCCAGGATCATGCGGCAAAAGGAACGGAGGCGGCGGAATGAACGCCTTCCAGCGCCGCGGTGCCTGCCCCGCTTTGTCGACGCCGATGCAGACCGGCGACGGGCTTTTGGTGCGGCTCAATCCGGTTGCTGGCGGACTTTCTCCCAAGACCCTGATCGGGTTGTCGGAATCCGCCGCGCGGCATGGCAACGGCATCATGGAGGTTACCGCCCGCGGTTCGATCCAGATTCGCGGCCTGACCTCTGCAAGCGCCGTTCAGCTGGCGGCGGAAGTGAACGCACTTGGCATTGCGGTGCGAACCGGCGTTCCGGTCGAAACCGGCCCCTTGGCCGGGCTGGATGCACAAGAAATTGCCGACTCCCGCCCGCTGGCCGGAGCGATCAGCAGAGCGATCGAAAAAGCCGACCTGGCCGGCAGGCTCGGACCGAAAGTTTCTGTCGTCGTCGACGGTGGCGGCGCCTTCAGCCTGGATGCGATCCTGGCCGACATCCGGCTCGTGGCGGTTCAGGGTGGCGGCAATGCAGGATGGCATCTTGCCACTGGCGGGACAGCGATTACCGCGCGGCCAATGGCTTTGCTGGACGAAGAAGGCGCATGCGAAGCGACATTGGCGATCCTTCAAACCATCGCCGCGATGGGACACGAAGGTCGAGCGCGTGACTTGAGCACATCGCCCCTGCCAACGACTTCCGACACAGCCGCACCGATATCTGAGCAACGTCGCCCAACCGATTCTATTCCCATTGGAATTCTTTCCCTGGCCAACCAAGCCCATGCTGTGGGCATCGCCCTGCCCTTCGGTTCGATGTCAGCGGAAAGGATCGCAAGACTCTGCCTGGAAGCAGCCAAACGCGGCGCCGTTGAAATCCGCCCGGCTCCGCAACGCATCCTGCTGTTTCTTGGCCTGCTCCAGGAAGCCTGTATCGACCTGCAACAGGCGGCCACTACGCTGGGTTTCGTAACCGGACCAACCGACCCCCGTTTGCACATCGCGGCCTGCCCGGGCGAGCCTGCCTGCGCTTCCGGCCGGATGGCGACGCGCGTAATCGCCGAAACGGTTGCCGCCAGCCATCCTGGCTTGTTCGACGGCTCCTTCACCCTGCATGTTTCCGGCTGTGCCAAAGGCTGCGCGCACCCTGCCATGGCAGCACTCACCCTGGTCGGCGGCGAAAACGGAGCCGGACTTGTCGTGGACGGGACGGCGAAGGCTCTTCCGCCCCGATACAGCCCGCGATATGAAGCCGCGCGCGGCATTGGCCGCGTCGCCGCGCTGGCCGGCAATGCCAGGCGCGGCAACGAAACCGTCGCCGCCTGCCTTGCCCGGCTGGGAGAAGCGGCGATCACCGACGCCTTCGCGAGATTGGGTACGGATTGAGTATGGCCGCCTATGACTACATCCATGACGGCAACGCCATCTACGAGCGTTCCTTTGCCATCATTCGCGCTGAGGCCGACCTGTCGCGTTTCTCGGAGGCCGAGGCCGATATTGCCATCCGCATGATCCATGCCTGCGGCCAGGTCGAGGCGGCACGGCATTTTGTCTTCTCACCGGATTTCGCCATCGCCGCGCGCGATGCGCTCAAGGCAGGCGCGCCGATCCTGTGCGACGCCGAAATGGTGTCGCATGGTGTCACCCGCGCTCGCCTGCCGGCCGGCAACGACGTGATCTGCACCCTGCGTGATCCCCGTACCGCCGACATAGCCAAAGCGATCGGCAACACGCGTTCGGCTGCGGCCATCGACCTCTGGACCGACCGTCTCGCAGGGGCTGTGGTCGCCATCGGCAATGCGCCGACGGCGCTGTTCTACCTGCTGGAGAAGCTGCGCGACGGCGCACCCAAACCGGCCGCGATCATCGGCATGCCGGTGGGATTTGTCGGCGCCGCCGAATCCAAGGATGCCCTGGCCGAGAATTCCTATGGCGTTCCGTTCGCGATCGTGCGCGGCCGGCTGGGTGGCAGCGCCATGACCGCTGCCGCATTGAATTCACTGGCGAGGCCTGGCCTATGAGCGCGCTGGCAAAAGGCCGCCTCATCGGTGTCGGCACCGGCCCCGGCGATCCCGAACTGATGACGCTGAAGGCCGTGCGCGCGCTGGCTGAGGCCGATGTCGTGGCGCATTTTTCCAAGCGCGGTGCCAACGGCAATGCCCGCACCATCGTCGGCGCGCATTATCGGGCCGACTGGATCGAACTGCCGCTGGTCTATCCCGTGACCATCGAGATCGACAAGGACAGCGACGACTACAAAGCGGCGATTGCCGGTTTTTACGAAGAATCCGCGACCCGGGTCGCCGAGCATCTCGACCAGGGTCGTACCGTCGCCATCCTCTCTGAGGGCGATCCGCTGTTTTACGGCTCATACATGCATCTGCATGTACGCCTTGCACATCGCTACCCCACCGAGGTCATCCCCGGCGTGACGGCCATGTCCGGCTGCTGGTCGGCCAACGGCCTGCCGATCGTGCAGGGTGACGATGTGCTGACTGTCCTGCCCGGCACGATGAACGAGTTCGAACTGACCCGGCGGCTGGCCGACACCGATGCCGCCGTCATCATGAAGGTCGGCCGCAACCTGCCGAAGATCCGCCGCGCACTGGATGCCACCGGCAAGCTCGCGCGCGCCGTCTATGTCGAACGCGGCACCATGCCAGGCTCGGTCTCGATGCGGTTGCAGGACAAGCCGGACGACAAGGCACCCTACTTCGCCGTGGTGCTGGTCGCAGGCTGGTCCGGACGCCCGGAGGCAAACCTATGAGGGGCCGTCTCTTCGTCATCGGCCTCGGCCCCGGCAATGCCGACCAGGTCACACCGGAAGCGAACCTCGCGGTCGCAGAGGCCGAATTCTTCTACGGCTACAAACCCTATGTCGACCGGCTTGAGTTGAAGCCGCACCAGACCCGGATCGCGTCCGACAACCGCGAAGAACTGGCGCGCGCCAAGGAAGCGATCGTCAAGGCGGCGGAAGGCCATGCGGTGGCTGTCGTCTCCGGTGGCGATCCGGGCGTCTTTGCCATGGCGGCCGCGGTGTGCGAGGCGATCGAGGATGGCCCCGTTGAATGGCGCGACATCGATCTGCAGATCGTGCCGGGAGTCACTGCCATGCTCGCCGTGGCAGCCCGCGCCGGCGCACCGCTCGGCCATGATTTCTGCGCCATTTCGCTGTCCGACAATCTGAAACCCTGGGATCTGATCGAACTCAGATTGCTGGCGGCAGCAGGCGCCGGCTTCGTGATCGCCCTCTACAACCCGATCAGCAAGGCCCGCCCCTGGCAGCTTGGCCGTGCCTTCGAAGCCCTCGCCGCGATATTGCCGGGTACGACACCGGTGATTTTTGGCCGTGCCGCCGGCCGGCCGGACGAGCGTATCGAAATCGCTTCGCTGGCCTTCGCCCGGGCCGACATGGCGGACATGGCAACCTGCGTGATCATCGGATCGCCCGAGACCCGTATCATCAAGCGCAACGGTAAACCGGCGCTGGTCTACACACCGCGCTCGGCGACAGGACGTAGAGAATGATCGACCATGGCAAGCAGTTCCAGGATGCCTGCCGCCGAAGGCACTGCCGGCAGAACCGGCCTGCGGATCATCACCACCTCGATACCAAGCGCTCGTGCCGCGGCGATCTTGCCGTAGGTCGCCTCGCCACCGCTGTTCTTGGAAACGATGACGTCGATACCGTGCTCGATCAGCAGACGACGCTCATCCGCCTCGTCGAAGGGCCCGCGAGCCAGCAGATAGTCGACATGGGGAACGCCGAGCGGCGGCTCGACCGGGTCGACGCTGCGCAGGAGATAGTGGTGCTGGGCAGCCGCTTCGAAAACACCAACGTCCTGGCGCCCAAGCGCCAGGAAAACACGCCGAGCGGTGCGACCGAGCGCAACGGCAGCATTTGCAGCATCGTTCACTTCCGTCCAGCGGTCACCTTGCTGCCGTTCCCAGCCGGGGCGGCGCAAAGCCAGGATAGGCACACCGGTAAGCCGCGCGGCTTCGGCGGCATTGTCGGAAATGCGCGCCGCATAGGGATGCGTCGCATCGATCAGAAGATCGGCCTTTATACCCTCCAGGTAGGCTGCAAGGCCTTCGGCGCCGCCGAAGCCGCCGACCCGCGTCGGCACCTGTTGGGCAACCGGGTTTTCCGTGCGCCCTGCCAGCGAAAGGGTCAAGTCGACGTCGGGTCTTGCCGCCAACCGACCGGCCAGTTGCCTGGCCTCTATGGTTCCGCCCAGGATGAGAATGCGGTGGGGCATCATGCCTGCTGAGAAAGAAACGCGCGCCGTGCCGGCCTGGCTTGCCATTGTCGGCATTGGCGAGGACGGTGTAGCGGGTCTGGGCGACGAGGCCAAGCGCCTGATTGCGGAGGCCGAGTTCGTCTTCGGCGGTAAGCGCCATTTCGATCTCGCGGGTTCCCTTGTCACCGGCGAGATGCACCTGTGGCCGATACCTTTCGATCCGCGAATGGAAGCCGTTCTCGACCGCGCCGGTCGTCGTGTCTGCGTGCTTGCTTCCGGGGATCCCTTTTTCCACGGCGTTGGCGTGACGCTGGCACGCAAGGTTGCCGCCGCTGACATGGTGGTGGTGCCTGCGCCTTCTTCCATCTCGCTCGCAGCCTCCCGGCTTGGCTGGGCATTGCAGGACGTCGAGATGATTTCCCTGCATGGCCGCCCGCTCGACCTGATCCGGCCGTTGCTGCAGCCCGGCACCCGGATCCTGGCATTGACCTCCGACGGGGCAGCACCGTCCAGGCTTGCCGCGCTGCTTGCCGAGCTTGGCTTCGGCCCGTCCAGGCTGACTGTGCTGGAAGCACTGGGTGGCTCGGACGAGGTCGTCCGCAGCGCGCGGGCCGGCGACTTCAATCTCAAAAACATCAATCCACTCAATGTGCTGGCCTTCGAAATTGAATCGGAAGCGCAAGCGCGGATCCTGCCTCTGGCCTCCGGTCTTTCCGACGACCTGTTCGAGACCGACGGCCAGATCACCAAGCGCGAAGTCCGCGCCATGACGCTGTCCGCGCTGGCGCCACGCCGCGGTGAGGTTTTGTGGGACATCGGCGCCGGCTCGGGTTCCATCGCCATCGAATGGATGCTGTCGCACCCGTCGTTGCGTGCCGTCGCCATTGAGGCCGATACCGGGCGCGCCGAGCGTATCCGGCGCAACGCCTCTACCTTCGGCGTGCCGGGATTGACGGTGATCGAAGGCGAAGCACCGAAAGCACTGGCTGGCCTGCCCGCGCCGGATGTCATCTTCATCGGCGGCGGCGGCACTGATGCGGGTGTTTTCGACGCAGCACTGAAGGCGCTGCCGTCTGGTGGTCGCTGCGTGGCTAATGCCGTGACCCTGGAGATGGAGGCGCTGCTGGTCGCCCGTCAGGCAGAACTGGGCGGCACGCTCACCCGCATCGCCATTTCGCGCGCAGCGCCCGTCGGCACCATGCAGGCCTGGCGCCCGGCCCTGCCTGTGACGCAATGGAGCTGGATCAAGCCATGATCGTCGCGGGCATCGGCTGTCGCAAAGGCGTGGACGCGGCCAGCATTCTGGCGGCGGTGGACGCAGCCCTTCTCAGCCATGACCTCGATCGCTCCGCGCTTTCCGCGCTTGCTACCACCACCTTCAAGCGGGATGAGGCGGCCATCTTTACCGCCGCAGAACAGCTCGGCCTCGACGTGATCATCGTCGACGGCGCGGACGAGACCCACGCCGCCCTTACCCGCTCCGATATTTCCCTCGCGATTGCCGGTTCGCCATCCGTTTCGGAAAGCGCGGCACTTGCGGCGGCTGGCAAAAACGCGCGACTGCTTGGACCGCGCCTCATCACGGGCGCGGTCACCTGCGCCATCGCTGTCAACGGAGCCTCGGCATGACCGTGCATTTCATCGGCGCTGGTCCTGGCGCCGCCGATCTCATCACCTTGCGCGGCGCCAGGCTGCTAGCCGCATGCCCAGTCTGCCTCTATGCCGGCTCCATCGTTGCGCCGGAACTGCTGGATCATTGCGCGCCAGGCACGCGACTGGTCGACACCGCGCCGATGTCGCTGGATGAGATCGAGGCTGAATATGTCGCGGCAGACAAGGCCGGGCAGGACGTGGCGAGGCTGCACTCCGGCGATCTTTCGGTGTGGAGCGCCGTCGCCGAGCAGATCCGTCGGCTCGAACGCAACGGCATTGCCTATACGCTGACCCCCGGCGTGCCTTCCTTCGCCGCCGCGGCTGCGGCGCTCAAACGTGAACTGACCATCCCGGAAGTGGCACAAAGCCTGGTGCTGACCCGCGTTTCGGGCCGCGCCTCCAAGATGCCGCCCGGCGAAACCCTGTCGGCCTTTGGACGAACGGGCGCGACGCTGGCGATCCACCTCGCCATTCATGCCATCGAGCAGGTCGTGATGGAACTGACCCCGCATTATGGCAGCGATTGCCCCGTCGCCATCGTCTTTCGTGCCAGCTGGCCGGACGAGCGCGTCATTCGCGCGACTTTGGAGACCGTTACAGCCGCACTGGCAGCCGATCCGATCGAGCGCACCGCGCTGATCTTCGTCGGGCGTTCGCTGGCCGCCGAGGACTTCACCGAGAGCTCGCTATACGACGCCTATTACCAGCGCCGTTTCAGGAACCGGCTATGACGCTTTCCGCTGCGCTCGAAAAGCTCACCATACACAAGCCGCAGCTCGAACCCGGCCATGTCTGGCTGGCCGGTTCCGGCCCGGGCGACCCCAGCCTACTGACACTGGAAGTGCTCTCCGCGCTCAACCAGGCCGATGCGCTGGTGCATGACGCGCTGGTCTCCCAGGAGATCATCGACGTCGCCGAACAGGCTGAAAAATTCTATGTCGGCAAGCGCGGCGGCAGGCTGTCCATCCCGCAAGGTGACATCAACTCCCTTCTGGTGAAGCTGGCCAGGGAGGGCCGCAAGGTGGTTCGGCTGAAAGGTGGCCACCCCTATGTCTTCGGACGCGGTGGCGAGGAAACGCTGGCGTTGACCGAAAGCGGCATTCCTTATCGTGTCCTGCCAGGCGTAACCTCCGCTTTCGGCGGGCTGACTTCGGCCGGCATTCCGGCGACCATGCGCGGCATCAACGGCGCAATCATCCTGGCCACCGGCTTTGCCGCGGTCTCCGACGATCGCCCGGACTGGCAGGCGCTCGCACGCACCGGCCAACCGATCGTCATCTATATGGGCCTGACCCACATGGGAGCGACTGTCGCCGATCTTCTGGCCGGCGGGCTGGCACCTGCTACGCCGGCAGCGCTGATCGAAAACGCTACATTGCCGCAGGAGCGCACCGTCGTTGCCACCCTGGGCACACTGGTGGATGCGGCCGCACGCGAAGCGATCGTTTCACCGGCACTCATCGTCGTCGGCGGCATCGTTGCCATGCGCGAACGATTGGCATCCAGATCATGAACGCCAGCGCCATTATCGTCGGTGCACCGCGTTCAGGCTCCGGCAAGACCAGCGTCACCATCGGCATTCTGCGCGCGCTGGCAAGACGCGGCGTGCGTGTACGTGGCGCGAAGTCCGGCCCGGACTACATCGATCCCGGCTTCCATGCTGCCGCCACCGGTCTTCCTGGCGTCAATCTGGACAGTTGGGCGATGCCGCCTTCCCTGCTCAATGGCCTCGCGGCACGCGCCGCCGGCGATGCCGAACTGGTGGTGCTGGAAAGCGCCATGGGGCTTTTCGACGGCATTCCCTCGCCGGACGGCCGCACCGGCTCGGCAGCCGACCTTGCCCGCCTCTACCGGCTGCCGGTGCTTCTGGTGCTCGACGTCTCCGGTCAATCGACGACAGCGGCCGCGATCGCCAAGGGCTTTTCCTGCTACGACCCCAATGTGCGCATCGCCGGCGTCGTGCTCAATCGTCTCGGCAGTGAACGCCACCGCAAGCTGTGCGCCGATGCCATCGAGGCTCTCGGCCTGCCGGTGGTGGGTGCCATCCAGCGCGATTCTGCCCTGGCACTGCCCGAGCGCCATCTCGGCCTTGTCCAGGCCAGCGAACATGCCGGGCTGATATCGCATCTCGACCGGCTGGCCGACATGGCCGAAACCTCGCTCAACCTCGATGCGATCATGGCGCTGTCTGCGACGCTGCGACCAGCAGCAGGCGATTTCAGCGCGGCGTTGCCTCCACCCGGTCAGCGCATCGCGCTGGCCGAGGATGCTGCCTTCACCTTCGTCTATCCGCACGTCGCCGCACATTGGCGCAATGCTGGCGCCGAGATCATGCCTTTCTCGCCGCTGGCCGACGAGGCGCCAGATGCCGGCTGCGATGTCTGCTGGCTACCGGGTGGTTATCCTGAACTGCATGCCGGCAAGCTCGCTGCCGCTGCGAACTTCCGCACCGGTATGCAGCACTTCGCCACGACAAAACCGGTTCATGGCGAGTGCGGTGGTTTCATGACACTGGGGACAGCAATCGAAGACGCCGACGGCGTCACCCATCCGATGCTTGGTCTGCTCGGTCATTCGACATCCTTTGCCAGGCGCAAGATGAATCTCGGCTACCGCGAAGCCCGGCTGAACAACGATTGCGCCCTCGGGCCAGCCGGCACGGTCGTGCGCGGTCACGAATTCCACTATGCACAGGTGACGGACGCTGGTTCGGATGAACCGCTGGCCGAGCTTGCCGACGGGTTGGGCAATCCGCTTGGTGCTTCCGGTGCGCGGCGCGGCCTTGTCAGCGGCACGTTTTTCCACGCCATCGCGGTGAACGCATGAGCAGCAGTTCAGCCTCGGCCAGGATCGCCAACGACATTGCGCTGTCACTGGTCTTCTTCACACGACTGCCGTTGCCGGTTCTCGATTTCGGCGACCGCAAGCTGGCCGATGCGATCTGGGCAGCGCCGATCGCCGGTGTGGTCGTGGCGGTTATCGGCGCGGCCACTTTCACGCTGGCAGCGAGCTTCGGCGTAGCATCCGGCCCGGCCGCCGCGCTGACGCTGGCCGCGATGATGCTGACCACCGGTTCCCTGCATGAAGACGGCTTTTCCGACGTCGCCGACGGCTTCGGCGGCGGCCGGACCCCGGAACGCAAGCTGGAGATCATGCATGACAGCCGCATCGGCGCCTATGGCGCCTCCGCGCTCGGCTTGAGCATCCTCATCCGCTGGAGCGCATTGGCGGAGTTTTCCAGCGGTTGGTCGGCTTTGCTTGCGCTGGTCGCTGCCCATGCCGCCTCGCGTGGCCTGCTCGGTGCCTTCCTGCACTGGCTGCCATCGGCAACCGCCGAGGGCCTTTCCACCCGCATCGGCACCGTGTCGCTGGGCACTGCGCAGGCGGGCATCGTCCTGGGTGCTGTCGCCCTGCTGGTTCTGGGTCTTGATGGCGCTCTTGCCGCTGCCATCCTCCTCGCCATGATCTTCATTTTTTTCCGCAGGCTCTGCCTCAACCAGATCGGCGGCCATACCGGAGACGCCGCCGGTGCCCTGCAGCAGCTTTGTGAAATCGCCGTCCTCATCGTCGCGTCCGTCGCGCTCACCTGATTCTGTTTCGGAGACGAACCCGTCATGTCTTTCAAATCCTTCGATGAACTGCGCGCCGCCTGCCGCAACCTGCCCACTGGCAGCGAGGCGGCTGCGGCGGCTGTCGCCCGCCGCCAGGACACATTGACGAAGCCACAAGGCAGCCTGGGACGACTGGAAGCCATTGCCGCCTGGCTGGCGCGCTGGCAGGGTCGCGACATGCCCAGGCTCGACCGTGTGAAGGTATTTGTCTTCGCCGGCAACCATGGCGTCACCGCCCAGGGCGTATCGGCCTACCCTTCCGAGGTTACCGTGCAGATGGTGGCCAACTTCGCCCATGGCGGCGCAGCCATCAACCAGCTTGCCCGCACCACCGGTGCGGAGCTCGATGTCATCCCGCTCGACCTCGACCACTCGACCAGAGACTTCACCCAAGGTGTCGCCATGGATGAAGCGGCTTTCCTCGCTGCCGTCTCTGCCGGCTATGATGCCGTCGACGCGGATCTCGATCTGGTCTGCCTCGGCGAAATGGGCATCGGCAACACGACGCCGGCTGCCGCGATCTCCGCTGCCTTGTTCGGCGGCGGTGCCGAAAAATGGACCGGTCGCGGCACCGGCGTCGACGATGCCGGCCTGAGGCGCAAGATTGTTGCCATCGAAGCCGGACTGGATCGTCATGCCGCTGCCTTGTCCGACCCGCTCAAGGCGGCCGCGGCACTCGGGGGGCGCGAACTCGCCGCCATCTTCGGTGCGACCCTTGCCGCGCGTCACCGCAACGTGCCGGTGTTGCTCGATGGCTTCGTCTGCACAGCAGCCGCAGCCCCCTTGGCCAAGCTGCATCCCGCAGGCCTTGCCCACACCATCGCGGCCCATGTGTCGGCGGAGGCCGGCCATCGCGGTCTGTTGCAGGCGCTTGGCCTCAGCCCACTGCTCGATCTCGGCATGCGCCTCGGTGAGGGATCCGGCGCTTGCCTCGCCGTCAATCTCGTCCGCTCGGCGCTTGCCTGCCACGCGGGCATGGCAAGCTTCGCGGAAGCCGGTGTTTCGGACAAATAGCCAGCCGGCTGGCGACCGACCTCCCCAAAGGCTAAGACAAGCCGGTGGCCTGGCATTGCCAACACGCGGCTTTTCAGAGAATCTCCAATGCTCAGGGAACTTACACCGTAGCCGCTGCTTTCTGACCAACGGCATGGAGATTTTCGATGGCGATGAAGCACTTCGCAACCTGCGCCCTCACGGCAGTGCTGGCGATTGGCCTCGGCGCACCAACCTTCGCCGGCGAGAAGAGACATCACCACAGGAAGCAGCGCGTCCATCACGAGGAGCGTTACGTGCCGGCCGGGCGTACCCTTGTTGAAATGCTGTTCGGCGGCCCGCGCTACTACGACAAACAGATGTTCACGACAGCCGTTGGCCCCTGCGCCTATCACCGCATCGGCCCGGACGCCAATGCGGTCAACGACATCAACGACCACTACTGCGGGAAGTAGCGGCGTGTAGCGAAAATACTGTTCATACTCCTGACCGCGAGTGAACGGGGTGACCCACCCAATCGGGTTCAACAAATCCCGCCCGTCGAAACCTCCTTCTTTCATCCAGTTGGTATCACCATATCCCTCCTCAACAGGTCGCATGCCTGTTGAGGCCTTGGCTTCGCTTTGGAGCTCTGCCATTCATCACGCAACGTGAGCGTGTGCGCCAGAAAGTGAAGAAACCAAAACGGGTATTCCGCCGTATGGTTTTCCGTGGGGCCTCGTTGGAGACTGCTAGATGAACCACGGCGAAACAGGAACGTTTGAAAAACCGGTGACCGTGCGGCTTGCTTCTGGACGGAGGCTGGTGAAGAGCACGCGAGAAGCGGCAGAACTCCTGCTTTACGATTGGCCGATCGGAGAGACGGGGCAACGCATAATGGCTCGCATGGCCTGCATGAGAGTGCTTGGCGGAGGCAGCGAGCCTGAAATCGCCAGACAGGCGTTTCTGGTCGCAGCCAAGGAAGCAAAGATCCTGACAGCCTGACGATCACGACATTCGCTTTGCGAAGCAATTTCTGTCTCGACGATTTCCATCGCGCAGCTTGACGGTCGAAGCATTAGAAATCGTATGCCTGCGCTTGGGCGTCGGGGCGATGAGGTGACAGTCAAGCTTCCAAACCGTCCCTACGACGATCGTCGCACTTGTCGCCTCTGCTGCGATGGATAGTTTCGCAGCTGATCGGGGTCGCCTGACAGCAGTTCTCGGCGGGCTCAGGCAACATGGTCGGTCTGGAGGGAGGCGAGCCCGATCACCCTGCCCTCATGACTCGCTACGGATGACAGTCGCGGCCCGACCAGGTAAGGGTCCGCGAGAAAAGAGGGCATCATGAAATCACTGTTCCTGTCCGTTGGTCTTTTGCTGGCCATGTCGCCATCTGCTGCTTTCGCACAGCAGATTGAATCCTATGTCGCCAGATTGAGCGCCGCCGATCATTTCAACTCGAATGGCGAACGCCTCACCAACGTCGCCGCGATCATCCGCCAGGACAGGGCAAATCTGTATGTCTACGCAAAGGGGGACCCTGAGGATGAGACGGATTCGTTCTTCTCCGACAAGGGCAACCGCGCCAAGCTCGAAAACATGTTGAACCGGGGGACGGCCAGCAAGGCCTCACGGCAGGCGATTCTGAACGGGACGCCGATGATCAGGGTCGAGGTCCATCCCGACTTCATCGATGTCGAAGTCTATCGGAACTGATCCGCTGCCACAGCTTCTGTCTGGTCAGCAGCAATATCCTCAAAAACGATCCGTGCCGGAACAGAACCGGCGCGGATCTCCGCGAAATCGCGGGAATCCTGTAAGATAGGCACTCTTAGAATAGATGCTAAGTAATTGAAATGGTGGGTGATGTAGGGATCGAACCTACGACCCGCTGATTAAGAGTCAGCTGCTCTACCAACTGAGCTAATCACCCACGGGGCTGGTGAAAACCAGCTTGGGCGGGCATATAGCCGCCACTCCCCCTCCTGTCCAGCCCCTGTCGCTTCATTTCCCGACAAATCGATACGGTTCTTTTTGCCGCACCTGTCTGGAGCCCGGTTTTTGCCTGCCGGATCACACGAACAGCTTGCCCTCGCCAACCTTCACTGCCTGGCCACCGATGCGGGCGGATGCCAACTTGCCGCCCGCGACGTCGAGCTCAAGACGGATTCGCGATGGACGCCCCATTTCCAGACCCTGTTCGATCCAGCAGCGTGTCATGCCATCGCTTGGCTGGTCGAATTGCATGATTGCGCCGGCAAAGGCTGCCGCCGCCGAACCGGTCGCCGGATCTTCGTAGGACGGATTGCCGGGCACGATCATGCGCACGTGGAAGGCGCTCTCCTTGTTCACCGTCTCGCGGCAGTAGACATAGGGGCTGGCAAAAGCCCATTCGCTCTTCTTTGGCGCCAGCTGAGCCCACATGTCGTTGTTGAGCCGCGCCTTGGCCGCGGCCGCCAGGTTCGCGACCGGGATGGTCACATAGGGCACGCCGGCGCTGAAGAAGGCGACGCGGTGGTTCTCGAAACCGATCTCGTGCGGCCCTAAACCCAGCGCCGCACCGATCGCCTCAGGCTCGGCCGTGAGCTTGAGCTGCTCCGGCAGTTTGGCAAGGTCGAACTCGGCGAAGGTAGCGCCCTCACCGCGACTTACGGCACACCGCACCGGCCCGATATTCTCCTCAAGCACGAAGATGGCGTCTTCCTTGCCGCCTGCGTGCTCGGTCAGCGCCACGGCGCTGCCGACGGTGGGGTGGCCGGCGAAGGGCATCTCGTAGTCCGGCGTGAAAATGCGGATACGGGCGCGGTGCCGTGGGTTCTCCGGTGGCAGCACGAAGACCGATTCGGACAGGTTGAACTCGCGGGCGATCCGCTGCATGGCATCGAGGTCCAGCCCTTCGCAGTCCAGCACAACGGCCAGAGGATTACCGGCCAGCCCCTCGTCGGTAAATACGTCATAAATCAGATAGTTACGTGCCGCCATTGCTGAATTCCTGCTCGACTGCCAGCCAACATGACTGAAAATTAATTTGCTATTGCCCGCACAAAACCTGATGTGTCGCTATAGGGACATTCGAGCAGCATAGGGGTCCAAGGTGGACCAGACTGTCAAGCGGCCAGGGGCGGAGGAGGCTTCCGCCATCAGGGCGTCCCTCAACCTCGATATGCCGGGTGCTGCAAGGCAGCGCCGGAGAGGCTGGCTTTATGCGGTTTTGGCCTTGCTTGTCATCGCGGCGGCCTTTGGCGGCTGGCGCTGGTATGCAGGCACACCCGCCCGCATCGACTATACCACGCAGCCCGCCGCGCGCGCCGATCTCACCGTCCAGGTTTCAGCAACCGGCACCTTGCAGCCCCTGACCCAGGTCGACATTTCCTCGGAGCTTTCGGGTATCGTGCGTACCGTTGCCGTCGAGGAAAACCAGCAGGTCAAAAAGGGTG